>CAVXZB010000001.1:0-43233 GCA_963765895.1 uncultured Nitrososphaeraceae archaeon
TCCTCTCCCACCACTTCTAGTCCAATAGGGACACGCCAATCATCTAATGAATATGGTAATAGTGGAGAAAATATGCTTTCCATTTCTCTTCTAAAGTTCTCGAATATATCATCCATACTTGGCCTCGTTAGAGCCCGAGTTCTTTCCTATTGATACTATCTAGTTTTTCAGACTTTGACATAATTTAATATAATTTATGAATCGTTACTATTTGAAAAGTTTGAGCGCACTGCGTTGCAATGACATACTACACAAGTGTAATATTATCTATTCTTTAAAGCATTTGGAGTCCACACGCCTAGGTATAGGTGAGAAATACAGATTCAAATAATTTCTAATTTCTCTTGAAAGGGTTTGAACTATGGTCATAATGCTTGATATCCGGATCGATTAAGTCATTAATCGGATGTACCATGACCAGGTACATTAAATTTAGGATTGTAATGCATAACCAATACATAATATCACATCCTATCATGGTCTAATCTGCAATATATTAAAATTTTTGACTATCAAAGTCAATAAAGAATTAGAATGGAAAATGTATTCAAATGCGCTCAAAATATGAAGATAGTAGATAAGATTTATCGCAAAGTTAATAAAATAGTTTAAGGGGCTTTTGCCATTTTCCTACCATGAAATAAAATCATCTGCAAAGGAGCCTGAGTAGCTGATATGACCAGTGTCAGATGATTACGAGGCAGACTTGACTGTTGATAATCCAAACCTCCAGACATTCATTGTTGTATAGTTTGGATTAACATCTCATTCTCTTTTGCTTTCTTCTTAAGGTTAGTCATATCAACTGAAATTCAAAGTATTGAACTCAAGCATTCTAAAATGGTTTTGGAAGCTTTGGCATCAACAACATAGCCTGATGTTTCTACCAAAATGCAGGTACCATGCATTTCATGAAGCTTTGCAACACCAATAATTAGGTCATTCATCCCTGCCACAATGCTACCATTATTCATTAGAATAATGTTTTTTTCGTTAAATATATTTAACATGTCTATATCCGTTGCTGCTCCAAATATACGTTGGCTATCCACAAACACCCCGGTAACGATGCTGCCATAGCAAAAAATTTTTTGTATTAAACTTTCAGCATATTATTGCCGAACTTTGATAAACTTGTTATAATATAGACAGAATATCTAAAAATTAACTATTTATACATTTTCTGTGCCGGCTAATCGAGCTCGTTCTTTCCACATTTCTTCAGTACAAATATCAACTATATGATCATAATATGAACTTTCACTATGCTGAGGGCTAGAATCTGGAGCATAGAGTCCTGACTGCCTTCCTACTAGATAGTCGATATATTTAACCATGGTAGATTGGTCATTATGCAAGTTGTGTATATGACGTTTTACACTGCTTTTTTGAGAAGACCACATGCCACAAGCTGTACACACCCAATTAGGTTTCGATGCCTTCATTAACTCACCTGTGTAACGCGGTGCAACACTGTGCACACATCAGATTAATCTAAGTGCGTCCATTTAAACTTTCTAAGATAATTCGATTCGATGGTTAACAAGCATTTTGTCTAAGCCCCCTTGTCATGTTACAATTGAGCAAGCCCTTTTTGGGGATATTCTTGTCTACAATTTAAGTGGTCTAAAATTCAATGACTTGTCTTTGCATTATTTGAGAGATCAATTTGTAGAACGACTCATCAAGCTACGTCGAGATGCTGTTACTTAGATTCGGGTATACTATAATAATACTCTAAATTACCTACAAAATCAAAGCCATAAAGTCCACTCCAAGCGTGTTTAATAAGAGGAATCAACTAAGCATATCGATAAATGTTTTCTAAAATTGCTGATGTAGTGACTACTCTATCCAAAATAAAAGATAACGCAATAATTGCAATTTCGGGATTTAATATGGCTACTACTCCAGAATACTTAATTCTTGAACTTTATAGACAATATATTGAAGGAGGACATCCAAAAAATATATTTATAATTTCAGACGCTCTCCCTGCCAGTCCTGGAAGAGCATTAGACCAAATAGCAGAAAAATTATTCAAAGAACCAAATCAGGAATTTCTTAGAGGTATTTTGATGCCGTTCTTGGGCTTTTCACCATGGCTACAGAAGCTTGTAGCAGATAACAGAATAGAATGTTATGGATGGCCAATAGGGATCACCGCATACTGGTTTAGAGAGATATCAGCTGGAAGACCCGGCCTATTGACGAAGATAGGTGTAGACACGTTCCTAGATCCTAGGAAAGAAGGTGCAGTATTAAATGAACATGCAAAAAAGAATCTTTCATGCAGAGTTAGTGTACTTGATATTGAGGGAATAGACTACCTTCTATACCAGGCTCCAAAGCCAGAATTTGCTTTGATTAGGGCTTCTATATCTGATGAGAATGGTAATCTGTCATTGCAGGATGAGGGAATAAGAGGTACTGTTCTTAGTATCGCTCAAGCCGTTAAGGCAAGACCACGCCAGGGTGCAGTTGTAGCTCAGATCAGATGGATCACAAAAGCTGGTACGATGAATCCAAGGGATGTAGACGTGCCTGGTCCTTTGATAAATAACGTTGTAATTGCCCCAAAAGAATATCACTGGCAGAGTGCCACCATAGAGTATGATCCTAGGATCTCGTATAAGGTTATGCCTCCTATAACTGAAAACCTATTGAATGGCATCACTAAAACAACCTTGAAGGTCGATGAAAAAATAATATCCAGGAGGATCTTGTTGGAGTTGTTAAGATTATTCCAAGATAAACGAGATACAGTATTAGTCAATCTAGGAATAGGAATTCCAGCTTTGATCTCATTAGTTGCCACTCAGGAAGGTGTAACAGAAGTAATCGTACCAGTCCTTGAATCAGGTCCTTGGGGCGGTGTTGCTTTATCTGGAGATGACTTCGGATTAGCAGTAAGTCCTTTTGCACTCTCATCCATACCTGATGTATTCTCTAACTTCGAGGGTGGAATAATTGATGCCGCATCTCTTGGCTTTCTACAAGTCGATAAAAAAGGAAGTGTAAATCCATTTTATGCTCCCAAGAAGGATCTTTGGACCAGGCGGATTTCCAGTGATAGCCGGAGGGGTGCCTAGAATTTATTTTGCTGGCACCTTCACTACAGGAGGAACCGAATTTAGCATCTCAAGGAATAAGGTGAAAATAGTGCGCGAGGGTAAAATATCAAAATTCATTGAGAGCGTATTTATGGTCGCATTTAGTGGACAGCAGGCTATAAAATATGGCCAAGAAATTCTCTATGTTACAGAGAGAGCGGTTTTTAGATTAACTAAAGACGGAATAGCTCTTGAAGAAGTTGCTCCTGGAATTGACATTGACAAAGATATAATACCTTATATGAGTTTTGAGCCGATTATACGAGGATCGGTAGGAGAAATGGATAATAGAATCTTTAGTGAATCAATAATGGGTATTAGAGATGAGATCGCGCAAATATGAGACATGGTCTTAAAATCTCTTTAAGTAGTACGTAGATCTCAAGTATACTAAAAGTACTCATTTAATTAGAATTGACTGAAATATTTAGTGAACATTCACTTTAAGTTTTTATCTACCCGCTTAATTTGCTGAAGGGGCTCATGAATTGTTACATCACAAGAAAATAGATCAAGGCCTTCGATGTGTTTTTATTCTCTATAACCCTAAATATTCGAACACTGTGTACTTATAGTATAGTCATTTTTCTCTTGCGCCTTATGCGATTACTAACCGTCTTCAAATTTACTGCCGTATTGCAGGTCGTAATAACTAACCAGCAAAAATGCAGTGCATTACACTTTTTGTTTATTCAATGTTAAGTGCAAAGAAGAAATTTAACCGTATTAAGGTATATTTTGAACAATGCAGCAGAATACATCTACATTATAATTATTGATCATATTAATATGTTGTTAATGTCTGCACTGCTCTGCATTGGAGTCTTAGATTACAAATAGTAGCTTTTAGTTAAGAGTGTAACCGATGAGTAGAAACAATACTGGTTCAGAGTCAATATCTATATCTAGTATTATGGTTTCGGATTTGAAAACAGCTAAGGAAACTCAATGTATACAAGAAATTTATAGAACGATGATTGAAAATAAAGTTGTGAGTATCATTATTTTGGAAGATAGTACCTTTAATACTGAAGGCAACAGATCGCGAGATATTGTTACAGGTAGAGATATTGTTACTAAATCAAAAAATACTAGATGCTCTTAGCATCTTAGTTATTCAAGTCCACCATAAGTACAGATTGATATAAGACGCGATAACCACATTATATATATTCTGTAAACAAGATACCCAGGATCATAAACTGATTCATATGAATGCATTTCCATTCCAGATGATTTATCAATATTGCACGGGGTTTCATGGTACTTCTTTTTCTTTATCTCCCTCTCCTTCTCAATTTGTAGAACTCGCAACAGAGTCTCAAGACTAGTTCTATCATCAATGATTTTTTTAGTTTCTAAATCAAAAATTATCCCTCTTTCCTTGAATATCTCAAGTAATAATCGTCTCTTGTGCTCACTATTATCTTGAATTTCTTTTGTAGATTGAATTACTGTGCCTTCTTGCATATATGAATTAATATACTGAGGGTATGTAAAATATTGGTCTGCAATGCAATTCACTGCATACCATCAAATACTAAGACACTAAAACATTCCCTGCCTTTTTGTCTGTAATAGTACATAGTATGGGGCAGATGATGAGTGTTATAATGTATAATAATGCACTACTGCTACGTGGTTTCGTGCAGACGTAGACAAAATACACAATTACACTAAATGATAAGAGTTCGGGTAACAGCATATTCAGAAGTCCACAGTTTCTATTCAATAATGCTACACAACCTTTGAAATTTAATGAGACTGGCATCTTTGAAATTTTTGAGAATCTAAATAAGGATGTACCAAATTTCGTCATGATTGAGACGCTAACAGTTGCAAATCAACCTCATTCCTTAATCTCTGTCAGTAAAGAGAATTCCACATCTGCCTTAATAGCCAAGCTTGGCGCCACTTATATTGATACTATTGATACTATTAGAACTTGTATGGTTCCTGCAAAAGACCTTAGTAAAGATATTGCCGCATTGACAAATAGAGGATTATATGTTGACAGTACATTTACATACAAAGACGCACGAAGAGGCCAGAGAGGTACTGGCCTGAGCAGATATTAATAGTATGGTCTAAGTTCACACATGCCTCTAAACAAAGTAATATTGGCCGCTAAAAGGAATAACTCCCATCCTCCCATATAGCTAAATGGGACACATAATTTTTTCACACTCAATTAGCCCACCTTTTTCGAAAATAAAATATGGCATACATTGTAACACATGTAGCTGCTTCTAATAGAATATCCTGGTTATCAAAATTGATTATCTCATTCTTAAAGTAATTGAATATCCTAGTATAAAGTTACAGCACTAATTTCCTTAAATCTAATATAATAAGCAGTAGTCAAAAATGTAGTCCTACGAAATATCATCATAGCCGTCATAACAGTGCAATTATTCTATGGTCAGGTGTGACCATTTTTTTCGTACTCTTGTTAACAGGTGTATTATTGCCAAAAGGATTTCAAATAAATGAAGCTACCGCTAAAACGTGTACTAACGAGAATATTGGTCAAGCGACGACATCGTCATGTGGATCGCAAGTAGAATCAATCACGTTTATTTTGTCCTCCCCAGGCAACTATGCAAAGATAAAAGCAAACGCCGGAGATATATTAACGACACATGCAAACTCGAAAAGTTCTAATTCTGGAGGTAATGGCAGAGGTTCACAAAATGACATCCCATTTACTCTACCTTTCCCATAGATATTAAAGTAATTTGTGAGTATGAATCTCTCTTTTGATATAGCTACAAATTCTGGTTATATCTTAACGCTATTTGCCGGAACTTCCTTTCATACTATTTGATAACTTCGATTAGCGTAATCTCACTATAATGGATTATGTTATTATTTTGATTTTGATACTTCGGACTTCTGTATTTCCAATTTTGGCCTAGAGTCATAGGCGGATGGATGTCTCGCTCGCGGAGTAGGCATTGGTACTATGAATTAGTCCAAGTAAGTTTAAAAATGCAACTGCATAAGAAATTAGAAGCTACAGCCTGATTCGTTTTACCAGATTTGGAGAGCACCTGATCTTACCAAATTCCATTGGTATCAGAATGCATCTGATAAATATAGCATGACTGCAGGCTGCAACTTGGTTTGTTGGTGGATAATCATGCCATATAACTAATATTTAAGTTGAATGACTGCAAAGCAGTGCAAAGCAGTCAGTCATTCATATAGTAGTCCTCTTTTAAATTCAGATTATCTATATGTTACTACAGATAGATAAATGTATCATGCTTAAAATCATGGGATTACATGGTCACTACTTAAATATAGTTTAGAGGATAAACACAAAAACACTTTGTTGGGCAAGGTCAATATTCTTACATGGCTATGTTAGTACAGGATCACTTACTATTCCCACACTGATTAAAGGTCTTTAGTCATCAGATAAGTATTGGCTTAGCAATGGTTGGCAAATATAGAGTTGTCAATTAAGCAGATAAGTTTCACTGTTTGTACCATCAAAAGGATTATGAATTCCATTTCAAGTCTAACCGTCAAAAAGCACAGTTACTTGATTGCTATGGCCGGGTCCATCTTGGTTATGGATGGCACAAATAATAGGTGCAATGCACTATCTGGCAAAGTACACGAAACAGATTTGTAGTAATTCGCACCAATTGTAGTGTGAGAAGTATGAAAAGGTGACACTCCAGTGAGAATACAATCATCCAACAATTCCCGTATTCTTGACAAGCTAGATTACCAGATAATTAATCTTATGACATTAGGTTTTGAGAATAAAGCAATTGCCAATGAGTTAAAAATACCATTGAGCACAATGCAAAGAAGAACAAGACTTTTACTACGGTCTGGATACGTTAGCCACATATTTCAACTCAACTACAAGAAATTGGGATTAAAGAAAGGCCTACTTCATGTATATTTGCGTACTGGTAATATGAAAAAAATTGCTGACGATCTACTTTCTAGCGATGGTATAATGTCTGTTGGAGTTCATGTCGGAAACTCCGATATAGTTGCAGAATTTGTACATGAAGATACTGAACAGTTAGTGGATCTGATATCGTATGTAAAAGAGATGGATGAGGTAGAGAGGGTTCTGTGGTCTGAAGAAGTTTATCTGCTTGCTGGAAAAAAAGATAGTAGGACTTCAGTCTTGAAGAGAATAATTAATAGGAAGTTATCATAAATCGGTCCATCTAAAGATGAGTTATAAACATCCCAATTTATTGAACACAAGTAAGAGTATTGTACTAAGCACGAATACTAGACCTATATATAGTAACTCAATTACCAATTAGTGACTAATGACTAATGACAGTAATATGCAGCACTACAATCAGTAAGGAGTGTTTGCCAGCATGACCACTAATACTTCTGCTAGCCTTACACAAGGGTAAAAAAAGCGCAGTCAGTTCAATCACTAGTCGGTCAAGCTACAATTCATTAGTCGTCTCTTTGCGATACTCGCCAGTTGGTCCATCTACAGGTTAATCTTGAGATATTACTATACAACAATGGGACCATATAAAATAAAAATATAGTTGCAATATGATACTCGTGACAAGTCTCTATGTCGACCAGCCTCACCTAGATGCTAATGTAAGCTGTTTTGTAGACATCCGCTACTAGTGGCGGATCATTCCAAGACATAAAATGCCTCATCTTCCATCGAATGCTTATGAAGTGAGGGTCAGTTATTAGGAGCTGCTGCTTCAATTTCCCGCACACTATATCTCACCTTCGTTTCATCTCTGCTGATCTTTACTGTATAAATATCGCCCAAGAACCAAAAGCTTTTCATCTTAGTTTGTTAAGAGGCGAACAACTACTATCTAATCCAGTAGACTCCGTTTCACGTGATATTTATTATTGTTGTTCTCTGGGACTTGTGTTGTCTGCCGATGGATAAGTCAGATTCCTGCTGTTTTTCCCTTGCATTCTAAGCACTCAATTTAACATCAAGAACCCAAGATTATTTTCAACTAAAGGATGCAACGTGGATAATCAAGTAACACTATCCGACTATGAAAAACTTAGAAGCTGGTGAATTAGGCTACAAATGATAATTTTGTTGCACATATACCAACTCACTTTAGAGAATTTTTATGTGGACTTACATCTTCTATAAATATTGCTGTTATAATAACAGCTTCGTAAGAGTACATTGCAATTAGCAACCTTTTATTGAAGTCAGAGAAATAGAGTCGTGAGCCATTCACTTGTAATTTTGTTGTCTGTTTTTACTAGTTACCTCTATTGCAATAACAACAACGGCCCCAACTGTGTTAGCAACCAAGCATCAGAAAAATGCTAGCAACGACGAGAAGAGCAATATTAGTGGGGTAGTACTACCAGTAGTAGCGATAATGATAATGATAAGTCTAGTTCACACAAGAATAAGGCCATGTCTAGCAATCCAGACCCTGATCACGATAGAGACATGAACTACAAGGCTTTGAATAGTTCCACATCTAACAGTACAGTATCCCCAAACAGCGGCACAACCTCAACGACTACACCAACAAAACCAGTAGAATATAATGGGGAAGCAATTAAAGGCGGACCTATCGGAATATGTTCAGTAGGAGTAAAATCACCTTGCAATGGGCCAGCATTTGACCATCCATGAGAACAATAATTCACTGTCCACCGCCACCACGTTAAGAGGTTAAAATCTACAAACCAACCCTTTAAAATGCAGTTTAGCTACCAAACTATCTAAACTCATTGAAACAACGTATTTTAAATATCTGAGATTGATTTACTCTTCATCTGTGAAATTCTTCATCTGTATTAGACCTTGCTGCCTGAGACTACCTAATTTTTCCTAGTTCATAAAAAGCATTATTCTAGTTTCCTGTTAGATCGTATTGTCTGTTCTTTCACCGCTTGCAATTGGGCTCCTTACGCTGCTCGCTAGATCGCTAATCTATGGCTTCTTACAGACGACCGGCTTCCATCATACTCGGATGTTACAAGAGTTATTGATGAGATAACATACCGATGCACATTTTAGTATTTAGAGCATTTTTAAATAAATTATTTATGTAGTATAGTGTAGTTTTAACTTGTTAACTCATTTATTATCTTTATCAGCTCTTCATTTTCAATTGGTTTTTGAATAAATTGATTTTCCTTTAGATCACTTAAAACATCTTTAAATGCTTTATAGTTAAATTTACTTGCTGTTAAAAACATACCTTAACTTTATTATCTATCTTTTTGATTTCTTTATATAATTCTACGCCATTCATTTTTTCCATTTTGATATCAATAATCAAAAGATCGTACATTTCCTTTCTAAAATTCTCCAATGCCAAAAGAGGATCATCAAACGTATGAACTACAAATCTCTCGCCTTCCAAAACATTTGCTAATGTTAAACAAATATCAGATTCATCATCTACAACCAAGATTTTCTTCATTTTAAGCATAGTCGATCAGTTTCCAAAGGCGAATAACTATCGATTATCCTTGATGAATTATTTATAAAAAGTCTAGGATTCTTGAGAGGTACAGTGCAATCATATTATTGCAGTTTCTGATGAATTTCCATTCTTGCAAGTGATATTAGAATTGAGTATTTTTTCACAATTATTCTCTAATAAATCCTCCCAGCTAACCAACTTGGCAAAGATATTTCTGAATTAGAGAGTCAATCTTTTGGAATTAACAACCAATATTCATTCATAAGTTTGTGTGGTAGGGATTCAACAGGTGAAGGAAGACAAACATCGAATGCTTCTGGTACTGATAAGTTTTGGTAAAGGCTTAAATGAAGTAGTATCCGCTCTGAACAAGATAGCATCTACAATGCCACATAGGAATTTTGTAGATGCCTTTAGCGAATCTCCTTTTTCAAAGGTTACCAGCGCATTAACAACTTTCATACTGAAGCAACTGCTGCAGTTTTTTTTGTTCTCATGATTATGATTACCGTCCACATTAGACCTATTTTTTATATCTAATATATTTTTCGATTACAATGTGATATTGCAGCTCATTATTGGCCATGATCTTGATTCTTAGAAAAGACTCAATAACCTGCTTGCCGCTTACCCCTCCTCTTAATTTGCTGAATGGTTCATAAACTATTGCATCAGGAGAAAACAGATTCATCAGGCGTTCAATATATTTATTCCTGATGAGTTCAAAGTATTCAAACACCATGTCTTCATCATTATCGTATAGCATCTTTTTGTCCTTCCTTACGATATTTCTAGCAGTCTTCAAAACTACTACCATATTATAGCTTGTGATAATTAGCTGGCAAGAATGCAGTGAGGTACATCTTTTTGTCGTTTAGGCAATATTATGTACACGATAAGATTGGTAGACGGCCAATCAATATACGGCAAGCTTTCAGATTATTGGCCCAGAAATAATATATACATAGATCCTCATGATGAATTTCTGATGATAGGTACGTATCGCGTAGATAATAAAAGGAATAAATTTCCACGAACCCCTTGGATTTGACAGATATCCCAATCATAGATGCAGCAGCACATATTTTTAGACGACCATGTCTATTCGTAAATCCAACAGCTCAAATGTTACAAGTAGCGACATTTCTTGCTATAGGTCCTCAGATCTATGCAGATGGACTGATAGTAATCGACGATAAAAAGAAGCCTATCGGCAGAATTAGTAGCAAACATATTATCTCTAATATTGTAGATATAGGATATCCAGAGTGTTTAGAATTAACTGCATTACAGATAATGGATGATTTTACTGAAAGTCTAGATAAGAATTCATCTTTAAGTGAAGTATTAGAGGTTTTCGACAAAACAAAATTTGCATTTATTCCTATAACGGAGATTAAACACGTTCTAGTATGCCTTTTTTATTTTGAACGGGAATGTGTTTTCGGGTCCGAAAAGATACTCTGAGCTACTCTTTTTCTAAATACATTGGGTGGAAAAAAGCATTGGTTCAGAGATAACTCACTTATGACCACACTTATTACATGTTAGTGACATGGAGTAACCTTGAACGCTGTAACCACCATAATGACGGATGACATTACTTCGTCTCTAATATTGTAACTCTCAAAGGTTTCAGTTTCACCCCAATAGAGTAATGATCTGCATGGAAACCTTTCCTTTTTCTTCTTGGTTTGACGCTACGAGTAGTCCACACATCTATTATCATGCCGGTATTACATTTTTCACATTGAACGTAAATCTAAAATGATAAAAGAAACGAAAGTACCTTTTACATCTAGGCTCTAATTATATGCTGTCATATGGACTACTTACCAACCCTTCAATTGAATTAATAAGCGAAATAACTAAAATATATGATCTAAATTTTGACTATGTGGAAATAGGTATAGAAAGCCCCGAGGGTAATCCAGACATAATTAATAAAAAGAATGATAAGGATGTAATAAAAAAGCTGATTGAAAAATTCAAGCAAAAGCCTATTGCTCATACAGCCTATTGGTTTGATTTAGCTTCAGATTATGATTATGTTAGACAAGCATGGATTCTTGAGGCATTAAGAGAAATTAAAACAGCAAGAAGACTAGGCATAGATCTAATAAATTTTCATGCTAACATAAATGGTATGTTTTATGAGGTAAAACGAAAAATAGTTTTGGATAACACGATTAAAAGTCTCAGAGAAATTGTTAGCCAAGCTAAAAAGCATAAAGTAGATGTAATGTTAGAAAATGTACCTTTATCAAATGGAATACATAGTGTTGGTGAATTCAAATATATTATTGACAATGTTAATGGGCTATTTGTTCATCTAGATATTCCCCATGCTTTCACTTCAGGGGGAATGGCCTCAGTGATTGACTATATAAACACATTTGGAGACAAAATAATTCATATTCACTGGCATGATAACCATGGTCAGAAAGATGAACACCTACCTATAGGCGAAGGTTTCATAGACCATAAAATGACAATCAAAACACTAAAGGATATTGGTTACGATAAAACAATTACTTTAGAAGTTTTCACAAATAGTAACGATGCTAGAATCATCTGCAGATAAACTCAAAGCCATGTGGTAAGCTTACAATTAATACTTGCAATAAGAAACGGTAAATTCCGGATTAAGTCCTGTCGTTTGAATTTAAGATTCAAACTTGCTCAATTAGAAAATGCAAGCATTTAGAAAATGAGTTGGGATAAAGAATCATGCTCCATCCTACAGACTCATAATACATCTCACCTTGACATTTCAAATATTCAATTTTAGTATGGTATAGTATGATATAATATTGTATAATGAGCGTGATTATATGCCTAATTTCTATATTGGTCTATTTTGCGGTATTTTCACAAGTGATAGGAAGTAAAAAGAAGGAATTGTTGCTGATTCCAATATGGAGATAGAAAAAATATGGATTTCTATCTATACTTATTCTAGGTCAGGACATGGTATAAGTCAAAAGAGCTTGTTAGACTATCTACAATGTCTACAGTCTCTTCGATATCTTTAGTAATATTCTCATCTACAGTTTCTGTGGTTACTGTAGATACTGTAGCTATTTTACATACCCTTATACCACGTACTCCTTTAGCAGTGTTAACAAACGCGTCTTCTATAATTATGCCTTTTGCTCTAAGATCTGTTTTAACCTCATTAATTCTTCTACTTAGCATAGCAGGTTATTAGGACACATTTTGTTAGTTGTATCAATCATCAAATTCTTCCTATTCTAGATACGACAGCTATATGTCTCTAGTTATAACAAATTCTTGTATGATGTAGTTATTCATGTTGAATTCAAGTCACACATTTTTCCGTATCTGGGTTAAATGTTGTGTTTATAGGACATTCAGCTATGACCATGCCATCATGATATATTACCTGATTACTTTTAATATCTTTATTTCTATACAGACCTTCTTTTAGATATACCATCTTATCATCAGTAGGTGCGGTTGTAAGATTATTTAAGGTGTTACCATGATATGGTTGAATCACGCTGGTACTTCCATTGATTTGCTTTATCCTTCCTTCCACTAACCCATCGCTTTTTGTGGACCATTTTATATGCACGAGAACATCATACCATATTCCTTGCTTTAGTGGTTCACTCCATCGATATCCACAGTTAGGAGGTGTTGTGTTAAAGCAGCCAATGCTATCATAATAGTGACTCATAACGCGAAGACTTAGTATATTTTTATTTAGATCGAATTCTACAGGAACCCCATAAGTAAATGTTCCCTGGTTTCCAGTATGCCATTGTGTCCACACGTGCCAAGGCGAAGTAACGCTTGAACCAGGTAATTCGAAGCTGGGTGAAAACATTGTATACCAATGGTACCACTGATTGCTTCCATCGTTAAACATATGTACATGTCCCGGGGAATCACAATATTTTAGCTCAGCTCGCACGCCGTTTGTTCCAGGAATTGTTATTGCATTCTTTGTAAGTGTGACCTGAAGAGAATATTTACTAATACCTGGAGGATAAGTATTAGAACTTACTACATCTAAACGATTAGTTGGATCGCTATACTCTGCGCAATTATTTTGACTAGTCGGCACTTTTGGGCCTTTAGTCCACTGACTTAGATCTCCGGTTTCGAAGTCTAGGCGTGTAAGTGATGTGGGATTGGAACCTACAGGAGAAGAAGAAGTACTATTCCATCCTGACCATGAACCATTACATCCAGCTGTTGCAGTAAAATAGTTATACCATATATTGTTATCAGAGCCTCGAGCAAAAACATGCAAATCTTTAGAATTCCATGAAGTAACAGTCGGAGACGAAGTTATGTTAATATTTTTCGGATGGCCTACTTCTCCAGCATTACCCACATGAGTCCATGGCTCCCAATCCGTAGCACCTCCATTTGGATTGCAAAGTCGCCAAATGCCTTTATCAGATCCTGTTGCAAAAACATCTAATGTCTTATTATTGATATCCCTTGAAATGGCTGCTGGCGACGATGTTATAAGTACGTTCTGAGGATGACCTGAAGCTCCTGGATTACCGGTAGACGTCCAATTATGCCACATCGCCTGCGGATCCGTGGTATTTCTAAAATAGGGATTATTATAAACTGAACCATCAGAACCTAATACAAAAGCATTAAGATGGCCTGGTCCCCAATTAGACACGGAAGGTGGAGAAGAATTGCTACCTGGAGTAACAGCTGATATCGTGTGATAACTTGAACTAGCGCAAAGATGATAAGGGTCAATAACGGCACTGATAATGCTAATAATAGGTTTCTATAATTAGAAGATAACTCAAAAATAAATCTATTCTTGGATAAAGACGCCACTTTTGTCTGCATATTAGTGTTTTAAGCTATAAAGGCATATCGGTGACAAACTCTTATACTTTTCCCTTATGTGGATATTATTAAGATGGAAATTCAGTCTTGACTAGACGGGTATTTCTAGGGACATATCAACTTGCCATCTAAAAATGGGTAGGAGAAAAATGCAGGTCAGAAATAAATAAAGGATTGCGGGTATTTAATAGAGGATGTCGAATAGGATCGAGCTTACTGAATTCGGTCATTCTTCAAAAAGACAAATTTGACATACTCCAATGAGTCTAATGAAGCAGGTGTAGTGTAGTCTATCATATAAAATAGCGTAATTTATAGTCAAAATATAGCTCCCTGAATCTCAGCCACAATAGTAATTAAAAACCTGCATCGTCCTACATGTATTTCTTCTATTCCAACAATCTTGATTTCGCATTGGCTCTGTCTGAGGCAATATTCGGTGCCATACTGCTAAGAATATGAGTGCTGAATAACCCTAAGCAAGTGACTACTAATTTTCTAATCGTTTCTGTTCAATTTCATGATCTTTTGTTCTTTATATTCTACAATACCAGAATGAAAATCGCTGTTTGATGCATCTTGCTCTGGGGCTAACAGAGTAACAACCTTCTACGTCTGTCTTCGATTTTGAACTTTATGTTACCGAGATCGAAAATATTTATCGATTTAGGAAAATAGAAGGTACATCCTACTAATTCATAATACGTATCACCTTGATATTTCAAATATTCAATTTTAGTAGTCTATAGTTTTGTATAATAAGCGTGAATAAATTGTCTGATCTCTAAATTAGTATATTTATTATCCTTGAAATGCCTGTAGCTGTTTAGTCTTTCGCAAAAATGTAATTGTGCTATTGTATACTATGTATAATGAGCATGACTAACATGTCTAATTTCTAAATTAGTCTATTTGCGTATTTTAACAAACGATGAGAAGAAATAAGAAGGAGTTTGTTCCTGACTCCAATACTGGATACAGGATTGTTACTCCTATGTGATGAATGTGATATATGTGATCCAGATTCATTATTCAAAGTATTGTCATAGATATCGTTGAAGTTGTTTTTGTTATGTGAAGTATTATTTTCTGTTTCATCACATACATCACATACATCACATTGCGCTTTTCAGTTATCATCGTTAGTCCATGTGAGTACAAAGATTTCTCACTAACCTTCATAAAGATCCTTAGTTATAGTTTGAAAAAGAATGATATTTTCTAGGGATTTTTTGGGCATACAGGTATAAACATGGAACGTTACCCGATAATTGTAGTCCTACTGCATAGGTTTTGGCTTTAACATAACTCTCATTCCACCCTCACCTTTAGCACTAACTACAAGTTTCAGTGCCCCTCCAGTTTCCATCATACCACTAATCCATAATTCAATAGATTCTACATGATACTGTTTGAACCAATCAGCTATTGATTCCATACTTGTTGACAGGTGTTTTATTATCTCGCCACTACCGCCTTTTGAAATGTACTCATCATCTTCCTCTTGTTCATATTTTGGAAATGCTAGTTCTATCTTACCATTGTTTCTATTGCTATCGTCCTTATTGTCTATAGGATCTTCCATAATTTTTAATCACGGACTAATTATTTATAATTAAATTTGTTTGTCAATCTTATGATTATTAACAACTATTATGTTGGCAAAATAATTTTTCCGTATCATATGTTCAAATTGCTGCTGAAAAGCAGAGTATATTCTTATTTATTAATACCACATATTAAGAAGATTTAAATAATTACTTCGATTTACGGTAAATTATTGATTGAATTTGCTATGTCTATTTAATGAAATAAAATTCAATGACAGTGAATGGGGGCTATGACACTGCCAGAGGGCTCGGCTACTCCATCAGATCCCAAAGGTGATGACAATGTAACCTAAGATTGAGGCAAGTAAAGGGGTAGAACTAGCAACAACCGGAGACACCGCCGTAGGCGAGGGAAATAAAAAAGCATTGATAGTAAGTATTAGCTCTTATAAACATCTCCAACGTTTGGACTTTTGCCAAAAAGATGGCGAAGGAATGTGTCAACTTTTAGAAGCATTAGGTTATGAGATTCGGGGAAGATAATAGGCTGATAGGTGAAGTCACATATCAGAAACTAAAGAAAGCAATAATAGAGTTCTTTACAGGTAAGAATGTTAAATCTAAAGACACTTTACTCTTTTATTATTCTGGCCATGGCATACCAGATGCATATGGAGATACCTATATTGCAACATCTGAGATAGATCCAGATGCTGTATATGATAGTGGTTATTCCTTCCACGATCTTACAAAGATGATGAATATAAGTAAATCTAAAAGAATAGTTACAATCTTAGACTGTTGTTGTAGCGGAGCAGCTGGCATCACCAAAGGCAATGAGAATCAGGCTGGAGATTTAGCCAGAAATGCTATGGACATTAAGTCAAAAACTCTTGCCGAAGGAGAGGGCAAATGCGTTTTGGTTTAAGCCTTGCTACTCAAGTAGCCTATGGGAAAAAGGAAAACGATCACAGTGTATTTACCTACCATTTGATGGAAGGTCTAAGAGGAGCATCTATCGACAGAGAAGGGACTGTTACACCTCATTCTTTGGGTGAATATGTATATGACAAAGTCACAGCAGCAGTAAAACAAAAACCTGTAATAAAGACTGAGGCATCAGGGAAAATTATACTTGCAGACTATCGAGGCTTGACAGCAAGGTCTTTACAATCTGAGTCAGATTCAGTCAAAGTGGATATTTCTTCGATTGTAGATGAAGGCAATCAGTGCGCTGAAAACTTTGACTATGAAAATGCCATTAGACTATATGATAGGGCAATAGTTCTAAATCCAAGAGATCATCATACTTATAATCATAAGGGCAAACTCCTTTTCTCACGGGGAAAATATGAAGAAGCTATCAAAGCATATGATGGAGCGATAGCTGCGAATTCTAAACATAGAGTTGCATATAATGGTAAAGGAGATGCACTGTTCGAGCTATCAATTTACAAAGAAGCTATTGAAAGCTACGATAAAGCCTTGGAGATTTATCCCAACTATTTTGAAGTACTAAGAGACAAGGGTTTGGCTCTCGACAGATTAGAAAGGTACAGAAGAAGCCATACAATACTATGATAAAGCCCTGAAGATAAATCCAAAAGATGATGAGGCTCCAAGGTATAAGGATAAGACAATTGATAAGTATGTAAAATCTGAAAAAAATAAAGGTATTTCCTTTTACAAATATCTGCAAAGGTACAAGGAGGCTATAGAATGTTTAGATATTTCATTAAGTTATAACCCGCAAGATTCACAAGTGTGTTATTATAAAGGCTTAGCATTTACTCGATTATCAAAATACGAAGACGCTATGCAATGTTATAATAAAGCATTAGAGATTGAACCTAAGAATGTTGAAGCACTCATTGAGATGGGTAATTCTCTTAAAAGCTTGGATAGGTATGAAGAATCTATCAAGTACTATGATGAAGCCCTAAAAATAGATTCTAAAAAGATTAATGTGTGGATGGAAATTGGTAATTCAAGATCTTCGCTCAAGGATTATAAAGAGGCTATCATATGTTATAATAAAGTCCTAAAGATTGAACCTGAAAATGTTGAAGCACTTCTTAAGAATGGCGAAGCTCTTGTCAATTTAGAGAATTATGCAGATGCAGAAAAGATCTTTGATAAGGTTTTGAAATTACAACCAAAAAGTAAATATGCATTACACAGTAGAGGTCTATCACGTTTAAGACAGAGCAAATATGAACAAGCCAGAGCAGACTTTGATAAGGTCCTTGAATTCGAACCTGATAATGTAGATGCAGTGATCAACAAAGGGGTTGCTCAATATAATCTAGCCGAATATGATGAGGCTATCGAGTGCTATGATAAAGCAATTGGGATTAAACCGAAATCCACTCGGGCTATTATTTTGAAGGGTATATCTTTAGATAAAAAACGAAACTACGATCACGCTATTCAATGTTATGATGATGCGCTAGAATTAGAACCTGATAATGTAGATGCGTTATTTAACAAAGGTATAGATCTCTTTAATTTAAAAGAGTATCAGAAAGCCATAGACTGTTATGATAAAGTAAGTGAGATAGAACCGAAAAATGCAGAGGCATTACATAATAAGGGGGATGCTCTTTACAACCTGGCCAAATATGATGAAGCTATTAGATGCTATGACAAGGTAATTGAAATAGAACCGAAAAATGCAGAGGCATGGAAGAGCAAGGCGCATGTATTGATTAAGACTGGTAACAGCGAAGTAGCATTACTAGCCATCGAGAAATCATTGGAGCTTGGACCGAATAATGGTGCAGGATTATATGATAATGGATCGATACTTAATAGCTTAGGAAGGTACCAAGAAGCGGTTGCTTCATTCAACAAGGTTTTGGAATTAGAACCGAACAACATTGCTACTTTGACTGAGAGAGGTATTGCCCTCAACAAGCTAAGCAGATTTGAAGAAGCCTTATCTGCTCTTGATAAGGTTTTGGAATTAGAACCGAACAACATTGCTGCTTTGACTGAGAGAGGTATTGCCCTCAACAAGCTAAGCAGATTTGAAGAAGCCTTATCTGCTCTTGATAAGGTTTTGGAATTAGAACCGAACAACATTGCTGCTTTGACTGAGAGAGGTATTGCCCTCAACAAGCTAAGCAGATTTGAAGAAGCCTTATCTGCTCTTGATAAGGTTTTGGAATTAGAACCGAACAACATTGCTGTACTAACAGATAGGGGTATTGCATTTATTGGTCTGCAAAAATTTGATGAGGGCATCAAGAGTCTTGCGAAGGCACTATTGGTTGATCCCAATAATATGTATGTACTTCGGGAAATCGGCTATGTATATGAATTAAAAAGTTCTAGTAGCAAAAAACTCCAATTAGCAATTCAACCAACAATTGAGATAGATACTTCGTTCAGTAGTAAAGATTCCGACGTCCCAGATATTCCTTCAATTATGGATCAGGCAGTATGGTGCATTAAAAACGAAGACTATGAAAACGCGATAGGGTGGTTTGAAAAGGCTATCGCTCTTAATCCGACTGATTCTCGTCCGTATAATAGCAAGGGCGATCTCCTTTTCAGGTTGTCCAGATATGAAGAAGCCATCAAGGCATATGACGCTGTAATAGCAATTGATCCAGAGAATTACACGTCATACAATAGAAAAGGTGATGCTCTTTTCAAGTTGTCCTTGTATACCGAAGCCATTGAATGTTATAATATAGTACTAGCGATCGACCCTG
Source organism: uncultured Nitrososphaeraceae archaeon (assembly GCA_963765895.1). Classification (GTDB taxonomy): domain Archaea; phylum Thermoproteota; class Nitrososphaeria; order Nitrososphaerales; family Nitrososphaeraceae; genus JARBAU01. Next base: position 19,662 of record CAVXZB010000001.1, read on the forward strand.
ATAATGTAAATGCATTGACTAATAAAGGAAATGCTCTTGATTACTTGGCCAATTATGAGGAAGCAGTCGAGTGTTATGATAAAGTTTTAAAGATACAGATAGATAATGAAATGGTTTTACGGAGCAAGAGAAAGTCACTTAGGAAAAAAGCCGTAAGAGATGTTAAAAGTCTTGCGACAAATGATACTTCAGAAATTCCACAGAGTACTGAAGATAGGCAAATATTGGATTCCTCTGACACTCCTGATGGTTACACTGATCAAACTAAATCCTCAATTTGGGACCAGAGCCGTGACAGCTTATCATTTTTTAAAAGGAAGAAGAAACAGCAGACAGCAAACTGGGTAGCACATCCCACTAGGGGAAGAGGATATGAATAAACAATGAGGTTTAGACAATAATTCGTGGAGATTTTGAAATGTGGCTAAAAATATGAGCCATATTTTTATTATGAACAAGATACCGTTCAGAGGACTAAGACCCTATCCGAAAAGTAGTTGATTTTAATTGAGTTATATGCAAACTGCCTTTAATCGATAAAGCTAAGCTGTACTGCACTTTCTTTTGAGATATATATTGATATCAGAGAATACAGGAGTTGATTTCTCCTACTCCGTACCTGACGTTATATGGGATAGGATCATCACATTGCTTCCGTCACCGTCAATACTTAGGAGGAAGAAAAAGAAGACTGGTCGTCCAAGAATGGATGATAGGAAGGCTATGAGTGCTATATTCTACATCCTACGTACAGGCTGTCAGTGGAATGCTCTACCGAGAAGTCTTGGTGCTTCTAGTACCTGTACATGATAGATTCCAGGAGTGGAGGAAAGCAGGTGTATTCAGGCATATGTGGATGGATGGATTGTCAGTCTACGATAGAACTAATAGAATAGACTGGAAATGGCAGGCTATTGATGGCGTTATTACAAAGGCACCTCTTGGGGGAAAAAAGCACAGGACCAAATCCCACAGACAGAAGTAAATAAGGTACTAAACGTAGTATTCTAGTAGATGGTAAAGGAATACCACTTGGTGTATCTGTAGATGGAGCTAACAGACATGACATGAAGATGACCAAAGCAACACTGCAAAGCATAGTCATCTATAGACCTGAACCAACAATCAGATTAAAGCAGCACATGTGCCTTGACAAGGGTTACGACTTTCCAGAAGTATACGAATTGCTGGAAGAGTATGGATATACAATTCATATCCCATTAAGAGGAGAGAAAAGAAGAAGGCAGCAAAGTGATACCTGGATACAGAGCTAGACATTGGGTTGTTGAAAGAACTCACTCTTGGATGAACAGGTTTAGACGGTTGTTAATTAGATGGGAGAAAAAGGTAGAGAATCATATTGTATTGTTGCATTATGCTTGTACTTGGATCACTTACAGAAGAGCAAGAGTTTTCGGATAGGTTCTAAGATAGCTAGTCAAGTGTTGGCTGGCAATTATCTGCTCCCTACTGGGAACAAAATTGAATAAAAATCCATAAGGCTTTGTCTACTGTATTGGAATCAGGATCAATACCTTATATTATTTATGAATAGCCTAATTTAGAAATAAGATGATTTATTCACGCTCATTATACCAGATTATACCAGACTATACCATACTATACCATACTAAAATTGAATATTTGAAATGTCAAGGTGAGACGTATTATGAGTGTAGGATGAAGCATAATTCTTTATTCTAACCTATTGTCTAGATATTACTGATTTCCAATTGAGGTATATTCAAATCTCAAATACCCTATATCTGTCGTTTATTCAAAAAGGAAAGAAAAACAATCCGAATTTGAGAGTCATCTAGAAAGCGCACATATGGTATCTACAGACGTTCTAGTTAACCACTTTGCTTTTGTCGAGTCGTTATTGTTTAAGAGGACTACTGACACTAATGAAAAGACTGCATAGGTATAAAATAACTGAAAAAGGTGTCATCAGTTACTCCGAAATAGTAACGTATTAATACCAGTTCTCATAATACGTAGTAGTAGAATAACAGGTGGTATAAGAGATATGTTGCAAATATTCGTAGACAAACCCGACAGAAATAATGCGATTATTTCTGGGAGACAAGTTCCAATCTATTGATGGTATCGCGTCCATCATGTGGTAATAAAGTGAAACAGAGGAGATTCTAAGGAGATAGAAATGACTTCATTAGATTTAGAGGGAATAACGAGGTAATAGACAAATGGGCATTTTTCAAAAAAGACTCTATGAAAATGACAAAATGTCTAAGTATTTTAGAGATGTAATTTCAAAATTTACAAACGAAGATAAAGAGCAAGCAACACGATTGGCCTGTATTATTGAGAATAAAGATAGCCAACGAAGGGTTATACATATGAGGGTATAGCAAATGAACTATTTGGATATGACTGTATCGAAGTGTTAGAAAACGAAGAACTTGGAAATAAAGCCAGATGTCATAGTTAGTACAACATCTAAATATCAATTATCTCTCAAATTCTCTTCTATTGAGGCCGACAGGTTCAACATGAATATCCAAATAGGGTCACTTCACATATAATGATTTTAACATTTGTCACATCATTAGTTGTGTTTTGTGTTTTTCGAGGAATTACTTCTTGTGTTTTTCAGTTTTTCTATTTTGTCAAAACATATTTTTGCTTCCATATATCGACCAAGTTTTTCGAGGTCTATTCCTTTATTATTCAAAGCATTGACATTGTTAGGATCTATTTCTAAAGATTTATCATAGTATTGTAAAGCCTCAAGAGTTCTCCCTGCTTTATCTATGCATAAGCCTTTGTTTTCCCATGCATAGGCGTCGTTAGGATCTATTTTCAAAACTTGGTCAAAACATTTTACCGCATCTTCATACCTTCCTATAGCGCCAAGAGCGTTACCTTTGTAATACCATGCCTCTGCATATTTATTATCAATCTTTACTGCCTCATCAAAAAACTCTATAGCTTCATCATATTTTGCTTGATTACTAAGAGCCAAACCTGTCTCTTTATATGCTAAAGCACGATTTGGATCATTTTTTACAGCCTCATGAAAAGCCTTCATAAGTTCATCATGTCTTCCTAACATACGAAGAGTCACACCCTTCTTTTCCCATGCTGCTTTATACTTAGGATCTAGCTCTATGACTTTATCAAAGCACACTAACGCTTGTTCATATCTTCCTATTTGACCAAGAACCTCACCTTTGTTGTACCATACTGCTTTATACTTAGGATCTAGCTCTATGACTTTATCAAAGCACACTAACGCTTGTTCATATCTTTCTAGCTTGAAAAGAGATGTACCTTTGTTAAGCCATGCATCAGCAAAATATGGATTTAGCTCTTTGCCTTTATCAAAAAACTCTATAACTTCATCATATTTTGCTTGATACAAAAGAGCCAATCCTATGTTATTGTATACTCTTGTGTAATTTGGATATATTTCCAAAGCTTTCTCAAAACACTTTATAGCTTCATCATATTTGCGTAATTGACCAAGAGCTGTTCCTTTGTTATACCATAGCATTGCATTCTCCGGAATATGTCCACTACGATCCAATTTTACTATATGAATAAACACTTAATGTTATAAACATATACTATCAGCAAATGTTTATTATCATGAAATATTTATATTATCACCATACTGTGAGTATTAGCAAGCAATATATTAAAGAAATTAAGGACCAACTGGGCTACTCTGCAGTGTGGCTTCCCACGATAAATGTACGTCCTGGAGATGTAGGTATGATTACAAACTACGAATATAGACCTGTTACTAATTTGTCAGCGTTAGGTATACCTTTTGAAATAGAGAAAGGAAATGTACAAGCTGAGTGTGATTACTCTTCACGCAACGCAGTTTCAGTTTCTATCAAGGCCGCAGGACAAATCCCATCACCTGGTTCAGCGCTTCTTCAAGGAGATGCAGGTATAAATGTAAAATTTGCAAAAAATAATGCAGTTCTATTTCGCTTATCTAGATGTAGTTCTACTGTTATAAAAAACCAAAACAGGTTAAAGGAACAGGTTCTAGATAGAAACAGATCGCATAAATGGGATAAAAAATGGGTAGTAGTGATTGAAGCTGTAACCGCGGCAATGGCAACCATTATTACATCTCATGGAGATAACGCACAAATTGATTTAAAAGTTCAAGGTAATATAGGACAAGCTGAACTGGGTTTAATTAGTCTTGATGCAGGTTTTCAAATACTACAAGAATCAGATATTGCAATGAAAATTATCGCTTCAAAAAATCTCAGTCCTTTATTCAAAACCTCTACAGTACGAAAACCCTTCCTCCTATTCGGAGATGAGGACTTTATGGGCCCTCCTGAAAATGAAGTTGAATTTGGAACAGTAGATTATGAAGACTTCGAAGCTAAGATAGATGTTTTAATGTAATCGCTATAGAGGCCGCTAATTGCAAAGATTTTATGATCTAATTTATTCAGGCAAAGATGTATTGTGTTAAATTAATAAATGATTTTCTTCCTTCTAATAGGTTTAAGTTTTATTTGTTATAAATTCCATGGATAATGGATCAGTATCTCCTTGGCAAATAAAAGCCCCCCAGTAAATTGGATCAGGGTTTTTTTCCTTTATACAAAGTTGGGCCTTCCGCAAAGCCTCTCCACGTGGCTCTCCCAAAATCAATCTTCTATAAAAGTTTATCATCAGCTCATTTGTTTGTTTAGCAGGTATTTTCCAAAGACTCATAATTAATGTCCTTACCCCTGCTAATGCAAACGTACGTTGTAAACCAAATACTCCTTCTCCATTTATTATATAGCCTAATGCCGTATCACAAGCTGAGAGAACTACCATTTCTGTATTTGATAAATCCATATCTGTAATATCGTGTGCAAAAAGAACACCATTTCCTGCTCTATCAGGTAAAAGGCAATCTTGCAAATATCCATTTGCACCTGCTAATGCAAGCCCGGAATTAAATAGCGGATTGTTGATTAATTTCCTATGATACAATTTATTCTGCTCAAGTTCATCACTTTTATTTTCTCCATAAAAGTCTAAATCAACAAAAAAACCATGAGTTGCTAGATGCAGTATATAAGGTGAATTATATTTCATAATGTCATTCTTTAATACACAATTACCTAATACTGGTTCTACCCTTAACATAGTAGCAATATCTTTTGCCCCTTCTTCTATTCCCTGTAATGGCCGAAAATATATGTTGTCGGGATCAATTTTTTTGGGCTTTTTTCGTCTATTAAATTGAAATCGGGATTGGATGCAATAACAGGATTATTGAGAATAGTTGCGGGTTTTATATTTTGATGTAATAAATCACGAGAAGTATTGAGATAACTTATATAATAATCATCAATCAATCTTTCATCATTTTTCTCAGTAGTAGGTAAGACTTCAAAAAGGGCAGCATCCTAATGTTACCATCTGGTGAAATTAACAGTCGTTTACTAGAACAAATGAGATTTAATAGCGGTTCAAATAATAAAGATCTTAATTCATAGCCTTCTTTTGTAATTAGGCTATTTCTTTCACTAATTGCCTTTTCAATGTCTTCTCCTTCATATCGAAGATCAGTTATTGATTTTATAAATGCAGATACGTGTTTATCTATAACATCTGCTTCAAATTGAAGCACCTGTACGTCTTCTGGTTTTCCTGCCTTTATGATAAATGCCAAATAACGATAAGTAGTAAATTTAGGATAACCATGTGAATCCAGAACCTCAAAATTAAATATAGGAGTTTTAAAAAATTCAACCAATGTAGATTCTAGTGGCAACATACTTGCTATTTCTTTCATATTGATCTCTTCCATTGTTTTTAGAAAATTAATTTCTGGCATAACCCTTGCTATCTCTTGTTCCACCATCAAGAGTCTATTCGATAATTCATTGATCTCCTCCTTCTGAGAAGAGGATCCATAATTAGCTGAGGAAGACACTACTATGTCACGGATGTGTCTGTTAAGATCATCTCTTTCTCTTAACTTTGCTTGAATAACTGGATCCATTTTGTCATTTACCAGAGTCTTTTTTATTGTTGAAAGAGCTTCTCCTACCCCTCCCTTTCGTTTCAATACTAAATCAAATGATTTACCAATGAGTAATGATGAATTAGAAAAATGCTGAATGACAAGATTTAAAAATGCATATACAAAATTCATCTCTATCCGCATAAAATTCATCATTGTCGAATCAATACCTGTAGCAAATACTTTGGAAAGTATAAAATCATGAATATGTATGCCTTCCTCCAATAATACAATTGCATCCTCATAACGTTTGATCAAGATATACAGTGATGCCAGAGGAAGGAGAGTTGCTGAATAATCTAGAGGATTTTGTCCTTTTCGTATGTCTTTAGCCTCTAAAAACTTAGATTCAGACAAGTCATATTTTCCTAATTTATAGTAAATTATACCTAAGTTATTCAAAATAAATGCACGTCCCTCAGTTTTCCCGCCTTTTATGATTTCTAAAGACTTAAGATAATATTGTTCAGCTAAGTCATAGTTTCGTCTCATGCTATACAATTGACCTAAACCATTAAGACTTTGTGCATACTCTACACTCTTATCTCCGAAATTAGTAAGCCTCATATCCATTGATTCTTTATAAAGAGGCTCTGCAGCATCATAATCTCCTAAATCACAATATAGATTCGCCAGAGAATTTTTTATTTTAGACATAAAGGTGGGATCAAAATTTGCATTACGACTAATTTCTATTATTTCTTTATAACAATTTACAGCCAGCCACCACTCTCCAATATTCTTATACAATTCGCCTATTTTGAGCAGAACATCTGCATACCTCCGATCTGTGTTGCCTAGATTACTAAACATAATATCCTTTAATTTATTATAACAATAAATCGCTTTTACAAAGTCTGATCTTTTCTCATGAATGTCTCCTAGATGGTTTAGGGCCTGATCATAAAAGGAGAACTTTTCTCCTAATTTACTGCCACGAATCTTGAGTGCATCCATCAGGTATTGTTCAGCTTTTTCATAGTCTTCAGTCACATTGTATAGCATGGATAACTTTTCAAGAGTTGAAATATACTTCTCGTTGTTAGTTTCTAAGATTTTTTTGTATCTCTTTTATTTTTATTGTTTCCTCTAAAGCTTTATAATAGTCTTTTTTTGCTTCATAAACGTCTACCAAGAGTAATGAATAATCGACATAAGGCTCACTGTATTCGCCATCATCGTTGCGAATAATATCTAACATATGAATTGCATATTCAAGTGCTACATCAAATTTGCCGTCTTTAAAATACTTTTCAAAAAATGACCAGCAATATTTTATGAACTCTTTTGAAGATTCTAACAAATCTATCACCCTACTGAAAAGATAAAGTATTAAAAGTTAGCTGAAGTCACACTCTTTATTTATGTTAAAATCTGATTATTTTTTGATTTCATATCTGATTATTTTTTGATTTCATAAGTGCGATAAGATTTCGCCTTCTTTAGGAGACTTGATTTGTACTATTGAAAATTATGTGTTTGGTGTCCAGGTAACAAGGAATAAGTCTCAAGACTTAAACGTAAATACTATTTACCAATTCAAACGATATTCTCGATTCGGCTTAGTATTTTTCAAATATTCAATTTTAGTAGTCTATAGTTTTGTATAATAAGCGTGAATAAATTGTCTGATCTCTAAATTAGTCCATTTATGCATAAAGCTATCTATAATTGACCGAGGATAAGGTAGGAGTCATTCCTGACTCCAATACAGGAGATATAAAAATATGGATTTCCACCTACGCATATTCCTGGTGAAGACATGATACAAGTTAAATCAACTTGACCGATTATCTTATTCCCTTGACTTTATACCTAGTATTCTTGTTGAGGCCCTCGAGACGAGTAACTTCCATCACGGTCCGTCCTCTTCCATTGTTTCCATACTCTAATTTATGATAATCATTACATGTATTCACTAGATGCCCAATTTTATAGGATTGGGAACAGGTTTGGATCGCATATTGCTTGCTCTATATAATATATTTAGTCTTAACGTTCACCAAAAACGCGATTTCACTATATACTATCATATAACAATCATATCTACATTGCGTACTACCAAGACAGCGTGAACTTTATAAACTGGTTCCATTTATTGTCACAAAATGTCATTCATGTCCAATCCACGAAATTTAATTGTAGGTCTTCTATTACCCATGGTCATCATTTTGGTACTTGCTATCATTTCTGCTATGATACCAGCGGCAGCATCTTTGCTTAGCTTCCATCTTATCTCTGATGCTCAAGCAGCTTGCCCTAATCCTCCATGCATAGCTCCAAAAGGAACAACCCTGATGCTATATCCTATTGGTGGTACACTAAATACCAAGGTAGCAATGTGTAGTAATACAGAAGTAACAGGAAAGCTTACCTATAGTAGTACTGGCAGGGCAGTAGGCGGGGAGACTATAACATTTAGTTCTGATAATGGTGGAGGTGTTCCACCACCTAGAGTTACTAACACAGACGGTACATATTGGGCATTATTTAAAACACCATGTAGCATTGGTTCTGGATGGCGTATTCAAGCACACTATGCAGGCGACCCGGACTCCAAAATACTAGGATCAAATTCTGCAATCCAAACGTACACTACTGTAAAGAAATATACCTTACTTTCAATGGCACTGACAAGCAATGGTGTGAGTACACTGAACATTCCACCTGGTACTACTATTACATTATCAGGTAAATTAATTGATACTTCAGCTAACAGCGTAGGAGTAGGTTCAAAGACTATAACATTTACATCTTCAAATGGTCCTTATCCGGCTTCAGTAACCACAGCTTCTGATGGTACCTATAAGGCAACGTTTACAGCTTCAATCACTATATTTAGTGGATGGAATATTCGAGCATACTTTAATGGAGATAGTCTATATGATACAGCTGCGTCTCCTATTGTATATTATAATACAGTAAAACCGTAAAACCGTAAAACAAATCGCATAACCATAACTTACACTCACTATTTCATTTGAGGCGACTATCTCCGATGTAATCAAAATTAGGACTTTACTCCTCAGGGTAAGCAAGTCTTCTCTAAAATAGATTGGTTATTTAGTACTGATTACTTATCATAAGTTGTAAGTAAAATTGTCTAATTTAGTATCGTAAAGTCTTCTTAAAATAATGTGAGAAATCTGTGGCCAGTGCGCGATACGGATATGCATGAATTACTCAAAATATGATGTGTACTGTTTTCAAGGATAAGACTGGAACTTATAGCCCTATTAAAGAAAAAATGCTATTGAGCATATTAAAAGAAAACACAAGAGTATTGCTATTAGACAATACATGCAGTCAATATAATACGATTCAAAGGAGGGATTTACGTTTTGGATTATCATGATCCTAGTTGAGATAAAAAATACTTTAACACTCGGATCGAAATGAACAAATCTTTTAGTATGCGATAATAGAATGCACAACTTAATTGCTGCAAGATGATGACTAATTACTTCAGACGGCAGAATACAGTGCAGTGAATAGAGCCGTTTTCAACCATAAAATAATAGATATCATCGAGTTTGAATTATCTGTTCTGAAGAGGACAAACAGTAATACAGACATTATAAATGCTTAATGCACTAATAATGTCTTCTGAAACATGGCCGATAAGAATCTATCTGGCTACTTTCGCACTTAACAGCCCCCTATCGCTACGCCAAATGTATTTATCATATTCATTGCTGTTTGTAGATATGTATTGAAGATTGAAGGCGGTGAGGCATATGACAATATAAAATAGTAATTAAGCGGGTAGTTTCCATCCGTAAGGATTTGCAACATCTCAATCTGTCCATTGGGGGTTGTATACGTAAACAACATTCCGTATGCTAGGACGTGATTACCAATGTACATGGGGCCTGAATTTAAGAGCTGAAAATTGTTAAGATGTTGTTTCTGATATTGTAACACGTTACCAGCAAGTTGATCAGCAGGAGGAGCAGAGATAAAACTTGGACTAGTGAATACTGTCTTTACATAAACCGCCGCATTTGCATTAGGTGCACTAAATTGTATAAAACTTGGATTAGATGCACTTTCACCTAAATTCCAATCATACGGATACCTCATACTTATTAGGTTATTAGCGTTACAATACGCTGCCATGGGGGGTTGGCCCTCTGCATATCTAGGAATTTGGATGATTGAGAAAAATAGTAAAACCCCTACTACTAGAATGGATGACAATAACTGACAATGAGAATGTACACTAACGTACTTTAGCCAAAACCCAGGCTTGTTTCCCATCTTAAGCTATTTCAGAAAACAAATATAAAAGTTTTTTATCCTTTTGTCATCATATCAGCAGCAACATCAGTATCCAGCAACGATACTGCGTCTAGGACTCATTTCTATGAGCAGAAAAATTTTTATCACAGTAGAATCCAAAATTAAACAATGAGAATGAGTATACTATCTATTGAATTACTCTTCTTCAATTCACTGATTATAGTAGTAATGATATCAGCTAACACTTGTTTATCTAACGGATACCAAATACAAAATACTTCAAATATATCCAAACAAATTCATAATAATCAATCAATTCCAATAAATTCCACAAATAGTAAGATAGTTGACAAAAGAGCTATTGCGCTTAATCAAAGTAAACAAAGTGAGAAAAGAATGTCCTCCGACGAGTTAGGTACCCCAATAAATGGGATACCCACTAATATCCAAAGATATATAATTCAACTTAGCAACTCATCTCCAAGTGAAATTTCAAGTTTCCCCATTAATGATCTTTCCACAGAAAATACTGTGAGTATATTGAAGGGACTATCTGTAAAAAATCTATTTAAAGTACTAAATAGTATTTCAGTAGACGATCTTTCCACATTACTACATAGACTTAACCCAGATCTCACAAATTTGATTCTCAATAAACTTTCTACGAATGAGAAAAGTGACATTCAAAATCGGATCAAATCTCAGCAGTGAATTAATAAGATATTCACCATATAGTTATGAATATAAGCGGGACAATACATCTACTTCTCTACCGCAGCTACACATCTCTTAGTCTTTGTCTTTTTTTATCTTATTTTTTAATTCTTTATATACCCAAGGAGATAATCCAGCCAGAACGCCATAGAAGAACTGTAATGGGTTACCAACTTTACTCCAAAGCTCACTAATTTTATCTGGTAGTGTCAAAGGATCTGATACGGTTACAAGCATTGATGAGATACCTATAACATTCTGACTTTTTTCCTCAGATTGTTGGGGGATCCCTGAATTGGAATTGCCTGAGCTCGCCGATGAGGGGATAAATTCCTTGATTTGATTTTCAGGCGGAAATGTGGAATTTGCAAATATGAATATAGTATATGTTCTACTGGGTGTGTCTTCCTTAGATGATATTCTCATAGGTATTGATGCTACGCCATATGAAGGTATCCTTATTTTATCGAATTTTAGAGCCGATGTTATATCTCCTGACTTGTTGTTTGAAGTAGAAAGATATACGGTAGGCTCAAAACCATTTGTGGAATTAATCCTCAATGTAATATCCTTTGACTCTCCTGGTCTTATAGTTAAAGAGGTTGGTATTGTACTAATACTCAGTTTTAGTGGAGGTACTGCTACAGTTTTTGTAAAATCTGTTAGGAAACCATTTTGATCTTTCTTTTTAACTTCAGCATAAAATGTTATCTTGTATTTGTTTGGATAATTAAGATAACTTAGATTTAAAGGCAATACAACGTACGCTTTTTGTTGTTCATAAAAACCAGTAAATGTATGTTCATCGATAAGTGTACGTTGCACACCAGTAGGAGAAAGTTCCCATAAATTTTTATCCCATCTTTTGGTATTGTTATTCCAGCCTATTTGAAATAGATAGTCAATTCCACCATATCCCGTGCTTTTATCAAAGTCACTATCAATTAGCATACCATAATTTACCTGCTCATACATTATCGGTTTATTTATAAATGGAAAATATGTCCAGAGTGTTGCATTCAAAATCTTACCATCGCTAAAATAACTTACAGCCTCTATATCTGTTACACCCATAACAAAAGGTGCAAAAGCCCCTTTAGGTATGGCAGCCTTCTTAGTATCCATACTGATCCAATCATTTTGCCCATCACTGATTTGTTGTAACGAAAAAGCAGGGGATATAGCAAAACATTGTGAAACGGCTATAGATATAAAAAATACAAACGTAACTATAAAAAATAGAATCAAAGGTATGGATAAATGATAATGTGAGTTCGATAGCTCGCTAGCCGAGTACATTATATATCGTAGATAATATTTCCGCCTCATGTTTTTCCTCATATGATTTCTTTCATTGTATTGTACGTTCCTTGGGTCAACTATTTCGTGTAGATCGTTGATGATGATGTGTGTCCTTTGACTGCAAATGAATTAATTACCTTTTGAAAGATTGGTAAGTAGGCGTAATAATTTGAGGGTTTTGCAACATATTCAAAGGTGAACAAATGATTATCAAATATAGTGCTTAGTGTTCTTTCTTGCATAGGACTCTTGTAGACAGGATTAAAGTATTTGTATTCTACACTATATGTGGGGCGATTTTTGAACATAATTTCACTATGATTTAATACTCTAAAGTTTAATAAAAATGACTTTAACGAAGATATTTTGCTGTTTATATTCGAAATAATACCTGTGATATCAAATGTTCTTAGACCAGAGGAACTTAATATTATAGGGGGATTCTTCATTTGTTGTGTCTCATTCTTTTGAAATGCAGTTATTATCAAATTGACTGAATCACTTGCTTGAGCAGACCTGGATGCATTGGAGTTTAGCGTAAATACCTGGCCTCTGAGGTTAGGATTAACAGTTTTTAAAGAAATAGGTCCACCTACGCCTGGATAGAATGGGTAGCTTATATTGTATCTATATATAGGATCAGTATAATTTGCATAGCTAATAGTACTAGGTACTAGCAACAGTATTAGTCATCGTGGAACTACCTTTAACTTCTGAGGTTCTGATATTATTTGTCTTAGGTAAAGTATTTTCGTTAGCCGCACGGATAACTGAAGAGTTAGTACTATGGTTATAACTGCTAGAATTAGTGGCAATATTTTGATTTATATATGGCCTGAATGAGTTTTTTATCGTATCTATGATAGGCAGGTAATGATTGAATTGAGACAAGTATGACGCAAAATCTAGATTATACATTCGGTGATTCATTAATATAGTTGTTGTTTGCTCCATTCGTTCGCCTTTGGCAATTCCCAAAGTCTGTTCAGGGAGAGATTTATACCTGAATGTGAATTCGAAGGCAGGGTAGCCTGCAATTGTACTAGTATTTGTGTGAATTATTTCTACGTTATTTGCTAGCATTTTCTTTTGATTATCGGTATTATTAAAGAAGTCAAAGTAATATCTAGGGGAATCTTTAAACGGCCAATCAGTTGCGGTGACCGAAAAAGAAGTTGGAAGATTGCCTTCAGATGAGAATGGCTTAGAAGGTGAGAATGACACTACAGCAGGATCTGCCAAATTGTCATCAGATACACTGTTGTTATCATAAATATCTTGTCTATTCTCTATCCAATCAGAAGGGTATTGTAATTTAATGCCAAATGTGGGATTTATATACGTAGAGAAATTAGCATTGGCCTCAGAAGAGGTAGGTAATTTTTTGGGTACATAGTCATAGCCAGATTCTAATTTTTGTGGGAATATTGGCGATTTTTCTCTATTAAAACTATACCATCGTGTCTTATCACAATTATCAGAATAATCACACATTAAAAAGCTAATTGAAAACGGTACTGTGGAATTAATATATCGTGGTGTGATTCTATCTGGATTGTCTACCAATAGTGGCCCCTTTGAATCTTTAGCATCGGTTGAATTAGATAATACTTGTTCACTCAAATCTGCTACTCCGCTTGGCCGCGCTATAGAAAGAAGTCCTTTGAAAAAGATTTTATCATGGCTAGCGAGACCAAACCATTCCTTAGGAATAGTCTTCTGTGGATTGACTTCAGGTCTAGCCCCCAAAAATACGAACTTGCCATCTTTATCAACTTCGTAAATCAAAGACAAGTCATTATCTTGATTTATTCTGCCATTGCTTGATTCTAATCTTACGGGAATGAATGCATATTTTCTTTCTCCATCGCTCTGAAATCTGACTGATGCTGGTACACATTTAGTTTCGTTGCATACTACCAAGATTCTGGGTTGTTTATATTGAAAATATCCGTGGGAGTCTATTGATGATGATGGCTCGATACTTTGAATATACATAAGATTATGACCCTTGGAAGAATTAGTTACTATTTGAGAATATACATTTGCTATATCTGAGCCATATACGCTTGCCCTTACAATATTGCCTTCTCTTGTGGATTTGATTATTGGGGGACTGTTATCCGTAGTAATCATGGATCTTTGGGAATATAGCAGATTTAGCCATTCAGGACTTATAACAAATAGTTCGGATGAATTACTGTACTCATTTCTTAGTAACGGCATATAAACGGACAGTCCATTTGCACTTGGTCGTGCCTCGCCAGCAAATTTATAGATAATAGCCGCATTTATTAAATTTCGAACACTATTGGCCTCTGCCGATAGAAAAGGATATTTTTCTTTAACATTTATAAGGAGATCAGAGAGATCAACAAAACCCGAGCTTCCAAGAGCGCTTTGACCGTAATGTTCTGTCGATTCAATAGATTTTGAAAGGCGTATAGCTGAAGGAAGATCATATATATTAGAAACAATTGCAGAAGATAAAGTATTCACAGCTCTAATTAATCCAGAAGTTTTTGACATGTCAATTACTGCTAAAGTTATCTCTTTATCTGCTCCGAAATCTTCAACTGTGGATAAATGTTTTGAACTCCTCAAATAAGAGTCCACTATAACCTTTCCTAGTGAACTGCCTGATTGACTTGAATCTGCTGATAAATTCTGGATGATCGCTGTGTAATTCCAGCCCCATGTAGGTTCTACCTCTTCTGATGCAACCATATAATGAGTCGCATTCTGCAGACGAGTTGCTACTTCCAAGGAAGACATTGCACAGGCATCAAAGCCAATTAATTCAAATTTAGTATTTGTAACAAATTCCGATCTCAGAAAGGATTGTTTTAATTCTACAGGAGTTAGGATATCATTATGAAAATTAGGATCTTGACCAAAACCGTTCAGTCCACTTCCATGATCCCATAAAACGACTGCATACTTCTTAGCTGGAAAATTTGATATGGCCCAAACAATAAAGTCTGAAAGAGTTTTTGGATTACCCATATCTTTTTTTCCTAAATTAACTAATGTCTGAACCTTATTATGTAAAATTTTATGTCTTTGTACCACGGTAAAATCAATAAATCTTTTATCATTCAGCTTAGTTTGATTAGTACCGCCGCCAGTTTCAACTATTACATTAATTTTGGAGCTAGATCCAGGATTTTCCATTTGTTGTATATTTTTTGTTGCGGCATAAGATTTTGCTTCTAAATCTGAACCTATCATGTATACTAGTAGAGTATAGTCTGCAAGATTGTTAGCTGGTGGATTTATAGTATTAAATGATATTCCTTTGTGTAATGTATTAGGATATGCTTTGGTAGAGAGAGGCATTAAACTAACATGTGATCCTGGCTCAGAAAAATGATGGTGAATTGAAATAGGAGTAATGAAATGAGAAATATTGCTTTTCTAGATTTAGTCACAAGTTTTTGTTATTTGTAAGTTAGATATTAGGTTTTTCTTTAGCCGCCTTTAAAATGATATGATACGGATTAGCAAACTAAATTATGTAGACTAAGTATATGATTCTGGCATGGTGTTTAAATAACATCATAGAAATCAGTTCAGGCTATAGATCAATTCTACATATAGTTACTTTGTTGTAATGGATTACACAAAGGCAATATATTCTCTACTTTACAAATACTAGGAGAAATTCAAAAACATGATCAACGCTGCCTTGTCAAAACGGTTTGCAATTCAAAAGATTGAAAAATCATGGCCATGTGATGATTTCTGTAAAGATTGATTATTAGTAAAAATGGACCTAGACAACTTACGTATAGTAAATTACATTTTTTATAGCTGATAACCGGCCAAAATGTTAATGGAAATTACGCTTGTGAATATTTATTTGTGACAAGTCTGGCACTCGTCGAGGGCCGGAGGAAAATCTCATACCTTTTAGGACTTGTAGAATACTCGTAGAAGGTAATTAATATTCTTGATTTAAAGAACTACAAAAGCAAAGGCAGGACCTGGGTTGCGCGTCCTAGTTTATTAATTCAACAAAAGTACAAATAGTTATGCGAGCTTGACAATTCTTTTGGCGCCGAAAAATTATTACACTAGGTAGTCACCCAATCCAGACCTCACGTCTCTTATAGGAAGATTCTCTAGATATTGTGAGAATGGCCATAAAGTACTGAGCCTATTCTGATACTAGACAAATGGTCATTGGTATAGATTGCCTGCCTTTCTTACTAGTGAACATCTATGTTTTTAGGGTGTAGAGAGGTTTATGACTCGGTACAATAATCTACTATCAGATTTTCTTTAACTCTCAAACTTATGTTTCTAATTTAGCTTTAACCAATCATATTGGTCCTTATTTCCTAAATCTCATCTCGGTTCTATTTTATGCATACTTCATAAATTACCTGGTTGTTTTGATTGTTTAGATATGAAGATATATTATACATGTTCAACTAAAATTTGAGGGATTTAAATCTGACAGAATAATAAAGAGAAGAAACCGAAGAACAGCAGAATAGTCATTACCGTATGTTATTCCTGTTAGTATATTCGAAGTCAGTAATTGTCTGTACCTCTTGATGCATTTTTCCCTCTATAAGAAGAGCGTAGATGTGATCTTACCTAATTGGATTCAGTCATCAGTAACCGTAATTACATGACGTCGGTCTACCTACATCGCCTAGAAGAGATAGACTTGTTCTAATTATGGACCATAGGTTATTTAGCAGTACAAAACCTAACCTTAAGCATTTTACGTCATTTAATCTAACTGCCCGTGATTTGAAACCTCATACTTAATACTGGTAAGACGCTAAAAAAGAGCTGAAGAAAAACCCGTCTATTTTACCTGCTGAATTTTTTTTCAAGGTTGTTAGTATGTTTCAAAAATGCGAAATGGTATTATATAGTCTTAATTAATGTGGATAAGTAGAACTATCTAAATTAGGCTATATTGGCCACATATTTAAATATATGAAGTATTAAAGTAGCACCTTAAGATGTACTTATGACAAAAACTATCGTAGATCATTGGACTTTCGGCAAGTAATATGACCAAAGTTTTCATATCTCACTCTTCTGCAGACAAAGAATTTGCAATGAAACTTTATTCTTGGTTGAGAGATTTTCAATACATAGATGTTATCTGGATTGATACCAAAGAGCTAAAACCTGGTGTGAAATTTAAAGCTTTTCTTAATGATTTATCCAAATCTGATATAGTAATAGTTAGTGAGCAAAGAATCAGTAAAGTCCAAATATGTACAAGAGGAGATTGAATATTCATTGCAGTGTCAAGAGAGAAAAGAAAAGATTGTTATTCCAATACTGTATAAAATAACACCCAAACAAATTCCTCTAAATGAAAAAATGAAAAAGTTATTAGAAAATATCTACGTTTCACTAGATGATACTCTTTTCAATATTCACAAGATAATTCCTTCACTAACACCTGATTACAATTATGTCGAGATTCCATTCGATAAGCAGTTTCATGTTGACCACTCTATATTAATTGATAATTTAAAACATGTTTCTGAAGAAAAACGAAAAATATGTATATTAATTAATCATGAGAGATTCGATAAACAAATCTGGACGATCTTTAAGGAGCTGGCTGATAAGGATAAGTTCTCAGAAGCCTTACACGAGTTGGACATCTTCGGCAAAAACTTTTTGCCACTTTTTTGGATAAATACTTCATATTTTTTATCTAGATATATTCAATATACTTTGTCTAAAGAAGTTGCATATACTATGATTGCGAAGTCAATATTTAATTTGTTCGAAGAGCTTCTGCATAGACTATTTTTACATATCTTTGATAAATTCATGTCTATTTCCATAGTAACTAGTAATAGGAGTAAGGAGATGAAAAATAGAATGAGGTCATCTGTAGAATTTGTTACGCCGAGAGGAAACTATGACGGTTATTTTTGGTTTATGTGCAAAATATACTACGACGATAGCATTACACCATACGAATTGCAAGAATTCCATCTTAGTGGGAATACAGTAAAAAGAATAAAAGCATATGTCAACAGGCATAATTATCAAAGCACAATTCAGTATTTACAGTCGTATCCAGCAAACGAGATACTGGAATCAGATTGGCAAACAAAAATACTCCCACAATTCATGTCTTACGAGATCTTTAGTCCGACCATCGACTTTCATAGTGTAAATGACAATGATCTAAAGAACACTGGATTTGACATATTTGACTACGATAAATTATATTAGATGATTTTTTAGAGACACTTGAACTGTAATAATATGTTTCAAGTTGGTCCTTTCTCTCAGATTCGGATTGTTTTTCTTTCCTTTTTGAATCAACGGCAGATATAGTGCCATTAGTCACGACCTCTCCTTTGATTAATAAATTACCCTCTCAATTCTATCCAACAGTTTACTCAAAGTCATAAATGTTGTGATTGCTTCTGGTCCTAGGCATAGGGTATAAACTTGCGAGCATCTGACAAATATTCGAGGTCATGTAATGTAAAATTGTCCAAGAACGAAACTATATTTTATATAGTCCTTGTTATCTCCAGAAGAGATATTTGAGATTTAAACATTCCTCAATTGGAAATTGGTAATACCTAGAAAATATGTTGGGATAAGATTCAGGCTCCATCCTACTGGACTCATAATACGTCCCATCTTAACCTTTCAAATATTCAATTTTAGTGTTGTATAGTCTCGTATAATGAGCGTAAATAATTCATCTAATTTCTAAATTAGGCTATTTAATAAGCTATTCATAAATTATAGAAAATATGAGTCTGTACCTGACTCCAATACGGTAGATAGAGCCATATGGATTTTTTATCCGTGTTTGTTCCAAGTGGGGGGCCAGATAATTAACAGTCAATACTTGACTAGTTGTCTTAGTACTCTTATCAGTATCTTATTCTTGTTGAGTCTGTTGCGAGTGACTTCCATTATGGTCTACTTTTTGCCGTTAGAACATGGATTCTAATCTGGTATTACTAGCTCACTAGAAATCCCTATATCATATTGTGTTTCCTCAAAATGTGATTTTACTATTGTATACTATTGTATAATGAGCGTGACTGGCTATGCCTGCTTTCTAAATTATTCTATTTGCGGTATATTCACGAGCGACGAGAAGCAATAAGAAAGGGTGATTCCTGACTCTAATATTGGATACTGGATGTTCAACCCTATGTGATGAATGTGATATATGTGATTCTGATTTACAGTTAAGTATTGCGTCGGTCTATGGTTATGCTTGGTTGGTTTCTTGTATCTGCGTTACTGCTTTCTATCTTACCTGTTTGTATATGCATGCTTGTCAATTTTTCAATCCTTTGCAAGTATGCTCTAACATGAACCATTTATCGCCCTTGATACTACAGTTTTCACATACCCATATGTCTGAATGTGGAGAAACGCGACTAATGTGTCCCGCATTACATGGACTTTCTTGTTGTAGTATATCTGATTCTTTTATACGATTGCTACTACTATGTGCGGTATGTGATGCATGTGATATAGGTTCGTTCTTGAAAATATCGTATTGAATATCGTTACTATTATTTTCTTTGCTTAGATTAGTATTGTTTACTTCATCACATATATCACATGCAGCACATGTACCACCGTTATTGCCAGCTAACTCATGTTCTTTATCCCATTTCAAGACAATAGGCTTCTCACTTACTATAATTACCCGACTGTGATTTCGTAATCTTTCAATAATTGGTCTTATCTTACTATTTTCTCGCAGCTTGTGCTTGTCTCCTATATAGGATTTGACTCTTATATTCTTATCACATGCTATTTTTACAAGCTCTTCAAACTGCATTGCATAATACGAATCCTTTAGGATTTCAATACAGGTGTTGTAAGCTTCATCGTTAGGATTTGTTTTGATGTTAACTACTTGTTGAAGCTGCTGTAATATTACGTTGTAAAGCTCCTGAGACTCATACGCATCTTCGGCGTCTACTATTGTCTTTAATTTTAGTCTAGCAATCATTTTAGCTATAATTATAAGTGATTCTAGTATCCTAGGTGAGCCATAACTTGATGCTATGTTGACATAAAACCCCATTAGCATATGCTCTGCTTCTTTAGACAAGACAGGATTGAATCGCTTCGAATATTCTATATATTTTCTGAGATATTGTGTGTAGTCAGGAATTATTTTTCTGCCACATAAATCAAGTTTTTGCTGGCGTAGCTTCTAAGTTCCAATTTGTCCCTCATATTTCTAACAACAAATATCAGATCGAATCTATCTATCAATGGCTTTATGGCAGGAATCTCATCAAGGTTAACTTTTTCCGGATCATCCCATTCTCCGTTTAATGGATTAGCTGATGCAATTATCGCAGTCGGAGAAGATATTCTAGCATTAATTCCATGTTTATTTATTGTAAATGACTGTTCTTGCATTATACTCAGTAAGTGCTTTTGATCTTCAAAGTGCATTCTTCCCAATTCATTTAAAGCACACGTAGCACCCTTCGCTGCCGGGATAGGTCCAGTTCTTAAGATATGAGTTTCATCCTCCTTCTCAACAATTGCTGTAAGACTCTTGCCAGAGGAGTTCTCTGCACTTTCATACCTGCTGTTTGGAACTAATTCGATAGACCTTCTGAGCATCACTGATTTGGCAAGACCTGGATCGCCAATAATTAGAACATGAATTTTCTTCTGAGTTTCATCTTTGTTAGTAGAAGCTCCGCATAACAACATCCCTTGCTTTATCGTGTTATTACCAATGATGTCAGATGCAAACATGAAACCCAGTATATCAAGCACACTCATTTTTCGTCTTTTAGCAACTGTGACAAGTTTTTCAATTGCAGCTTTATCATGTGTAGTAATGATAATTTCGTGGCTGGATTCATATTCGATAGTTTCTACATACAGAAATGCGACTGTGTCTTTTCTCGGAAGTGAGATTACGTGAATCTTCCCATTTATTGTAGCTATTTCGCCCAAGTGTGCATGTACTTCTATAGTATCATTATCAAATACTACAGCTTTCAGAGGATCGATGTCGCTGAATGTCTCTATGTCTTTAATCTCTAATACTATTGCATTAACATATTCCAGCCTAGGAATTGCATGCCATGGTTGTCGTGCCACTGTGTAATCACTTTCTGCGTTAGAATTGCAATATTTGTTAGAACATTTGCTTGGTCCTTTCGTAATTGGTTGATATAGATTTGGTCTTTCGTCTGCAAAATTATGTTTCTGGCCTTCAAATATAATATTAGGAGTAACTTTCATTACATTGCCACAGATTGCACACTCATATTCCTGACTTTTGATTATCTTCTTTAGCTTGGAGATTCCAGATATAATCCCCCTGACTCTAACACTTCCTGAGTGCAGCCTTACACCTTGTGATACTGACATCTCATAATTGTCTGACGTAATGGTAGGGCCACTGATTACACCCTCTAATGTCATAGCTAACCTCCATGTAACTTTGTATGACAGGCCGGCTATGTGATAATACCTTTTGTTAATTCCTTCTAAGAGGACCTGTTCCGTTTCGGTTACTACCTTATCAAATTGATGTGGTAAAGATACTTTTAGTGCTCCAATTCTGTATACAATGATGGCGTAAAATCTGAAGTATTGATTATGAATACAGGCGGTGTAGTTGGATTCCATAAGTTGATACGATAAAGAACAAATTCGGCTCGCTTGAAGTACTTTTGCGTGATTTCAAGAGTCTTCCAATTGATTATGCACTTTGCTGAGAGTTGATATATTCGTCATCCTTTATTGCTCCCGCGCTTAAACTATTTTTCCTAGTTTTGCTTATTGCTTTGGCTTTTATGTCTACTACAGATGGTAACTCAGGATATAGTAATGCTCCTACTCCAGTTGTCTTGTACCTGTATCCATGAAAATAATCAAGAAGGATATAATCTTCGACTTGGTTACATTAACAACAATTACTATCAAGGTTGTCATTTCTGTTCCTCTTTAATTCCGATGCACAATGCTCACACAGGTATAGAGTTATTACGCCCTGATCACCGACTTTTACGTTAACAGCAGTGGCCACTACTGATTTGCAATCGTAGACTTCGCAATATCCACCAAAATGTTTAACATGTATGCCATCAGTATAATAATTACCAGACATCATAGTGTATCAGGTATCACTCCTGGTATGCTGTATGCGACCGCTGCTTCAGCATGTGTAAGGCGACCAACCTGTTCATGCTGAAGTAGTATTTTCTTATCCATATTCGCGTTTCTGAGGATCCTGTTATTTCTTCTACAGCGTGGACAGCATGCAAAAAATATAGCATGTCCCTTATATCGCCATGTATACAGACAGTCTTTCCTTGAACAACTAATGATAACCCCGTTGCTATCATAGTTGGTGTCGCTCTTATTTCTATTCAGTAACATCTCTGTTAGTAATATGTCATCTCTTACTTACTTAAATGAACATCGGAAAGTGATGAAATCCAAACGATAGACAAACTTATCGGAAGTATCCCACTTTTTTGGTATTTGCTTATTGGTTTTGATATAGACAGCGTTATATCCAGAGAGATTAGAGCTTACAAAAAGAAATGACAGACCTATATTTTGCCACATTGCTAACTGTTATCTTTGTATTCGGTATTACGGTTATAGTTGCACTGAGGCTAACTGGAACTAGTATATAAACTAGAGGCGCTACGCGTAGCGCCTATGGCTAGGGTTGTTACCTTAGTCCATGTCGCATTACTGCTTACGTAGTGTAGATGCCATACCGTTCTTGTTTGTCCATAGCCTGCTGTCTTTACTGCGTTTAGGAAGTCTGTTCTAAATGCTATGTTGCTGACTGTTTATATCTTAATTAACGGTTAACCTATCAATGTAGCATAGAGGTAGTCAGGACGGCCGTCCTCGAGGTCATATGCTGGAAAAACCTCTGCTATAACCCACATTAGATTAAAGTCGCAGGACTAAGCATTTACTAATATTATACGAAACCAAAAGGCAAAACTATTGAGCTTTTTGTTTGTCGGCTGATAACTGCAAACGGCGACGCAAAAGAAACGACATTTATTTAAAGCAGTCAGTTAATTCAAATTATATGGTGAATTACCAACATGAGTAACGTAAATACAGGCAGCAACGTAAATACAGGTAAAGGTGAC
Source organism: uncultured Nitrososphaeraceae archaeon (assembly GCA_963765895.1). Classification (GTDB taxonomy): domain Archaea; phylum Thermoproteota; class Nitrososphaeria; order Nitrososphaerales; family Nitrososphaeraceae; genus JARBAU01. Next base: position 43,071 of record CAVXZB010000001.1, read on the forward strand.
CGAACAGACATGACCTTAAGCGCACAAGTTAAAAACAGACTGGACGGAACAGGTCGCATAAATCAGTTATATAGCGAACTGATTCAGCAGTTAGTAGATTGCTACGTCCAGCAGGGCAGGAGAGGCGGTTAGTAAGAAATGCCTACCAAATGTAACAACCCGC
>CAVXZB010000002.1:0-14171 GCA_963765895.1 uncultured Nitrososphaeraceae archaeon
CCATACAAGTTCTAATAGTATCAATAGTATCAATATAAGTGGCGCCAAGCTTGGCTATTAAGGCAGATGTGGAATTCTCTTTACTGACAGAGATTAAGGAATGAGGTTGATTTGCAACTGTTAGCGTCTCAATCATGACGAAATTTGGTACATCCTTATTTAGATTCTCAAAAATTTCAAAGATGCCAGTCTCATTAAATTTCAAAGGTTGTGTAGCATTATTGAATAGAAACTGTGGACTTCTGAATATGCTGTTACCCGAACTCTTATCATTTAGTGTAATTGTGTATTTTGTCTACGTCTGCACGAAACCACGTAGCAGTAGTGCATTATTATACATTATAACACTCATCATCTGCCCCATACTATGTACTATTACAGACAAAAAGGCAGGGAATGTTTTAGTGTCTTAGTATTTGATGGTATGCAGTGAATTGCATTGCAGACCAATATTTTACATACCCTCAGTATATTAATTCATATATGCAAGAAGGCACAGTAATTCAATCTACAAAAGAAATTCAAGATAATAGTGAGCACAAGAGACGATTATTACTTGAGATATTCAAGGAAAGAGGGATAATTTTTGATTTAGAAACTAAAAAAATCATTGATGATAGAACTAGTCTTGAGACTCTGTTGCGAGTTCTACAAATTGAGAAGGAGAGGGAGATAAAGAAAAAGAAGTACCATGAAACCCCGTGCAATATTGATAAATCATCTGGAATGGAAATGCATTCATATGAATCAGTTTATGATCCTGGGTATCTTGTTTACAGAATATATATAATGTGGTTATCGCGTCTTATATCAATCTGTACTTATGGTGGACTTGAATAACTAAGATGCTAAGAGCATCTAGTATTTTTTGATTTAGTACAATATCTCTACCTGTAACAATATCTCGCGATCTGTTGCCTTCAGTATTAAAGGTACGTATCTTCCAAAATAATGATACTCACAACTTTATTTTCAATCATCGTTCTATAAATTTCTTGTATACATTGAGTTTCCTTAGCTGTTTTCAAATCCGAAACCATAATACTAGATATAGATATTGACTCTGAACCAGTATTGTTTCTACTCATCGGTTACACTCTTAACTAAAAGCTACTATTTGTAATCTAAGACTCCAATGCAGAGCAGTGCAGACATTAACAACATATTAATATGATCAATAATTATAATGTAGATGTATTCTGCTGCATTGTTCAAAATATACCTTAATACGGTTAAATTTCTTCTTTGCACTTAACATTGAATAAACAAAAAGTGTAATGCACTGCATTTTTGCTGGTTAGTTATTACGACCTGCAATACGGCAGTAAATTTGAAGACGGTTAGTAATCGCATAAGGCGCAAGAGAAAAATGACTATACTATAAGTACACAGTGTTCGAATATTTAGGGTTATAGAGAATAAAAACACATCGAAGGCCTTGATCTATTTTCTTGTGATGTAACAATTCATGAGCCCCTTCAGCAAATTAAGCGGGTAGATAAAAACTTAAAGTGAATGTTCACTAAATATTTCAGTCAATTCTAATTAAATGAGTACTTTTAGTATACTTCAGATCTTACGTACTACTTAAAGAGATTTTAAGACCATGTCTCATATTTGCGCGATCTCATCTCTAATACCCATTATTGATTCACTAAAGATTCTATTATCCATTTCTCCTACCGATCCTCGTATAATCGGCTCAAAACTCATATAAGGTATTATATCTTTGTCAATGTCAATTCCAGGAGCAACTTCTTCAAGAGCTATTCCGTCTTTAGTTAATCTAAAAACCGCTCTCTCTGTAACATAGAGAATTTCTTGGCCATATTTTATAGCCTGCTGTCCACTAAATGCGACCATAAATACGCTCTCAATGAATTTTGATATTTTACCCTCGCGCACTATTTTCACCTTATTCCTTGAGATGCTAAATTCGGTTCCTCCTGTAGTGAAGGTGCCAGCAAAATAAATTCTAGGCACCCCTCCGGCTATCACTGGAAATCCGCCTGGTCCAAAGATCCTTCTTGGGAGCATAAAATGGATTTACACTTCCTTTTTTATCGACTTGTAGAAAGCCAAGAGATGCGGCATCAATTATTCCACCCTCGAAGTTAGAGAATACATCAGGTATGGATGAGAGTGCAAAAGGACTTACTGCTAATCCGAAGTCATCTCCAGATAAAGCAACACCGCCCCAAGGACCTGATTCAAGTACTGGTACGATTACTTCTGTTACACCTTCCTGAGTGGCAACTAATGAGATCAAAGCTGGAATTCCTATTCCTAGATTGACTAATACTGTATCTCGTTTATCTTGGAATAATCTTAACAACTCCAACAAGATCCTCCTGGATATTATTTTTTCATCGACCTTCAAGGTTGTTTTAGTGATGCCATTCAATAGGTTTTCAGTTATAGGAGGCATAACCTTATACGAGATCCTAGGATCATACTCTATGGTGGCACTCTGCCAGTGATATTCTTTTGGGGCAATTACAACGTTATTTATCAAAGGACCAGGCACGTCTACATCCCTTGGATTCATCGTACCAGCTTTTGTGATCCATCTGATCTGAGCTACAACTGCACCCTGGCGTGGTCTTGCCTTAACGGCTTGAGCGATACTAAGAACAGTACCCTCTTATTCCCTCATCCTGCAATGACAGATTACCATTCTCATCAGATATAGAAGCCCTAATCAAAGCAAATTCTGGCTTTGGAGCCTGGTATAGAAGGTAGTCTATTCCCTCAATATCAAGTACACTAACTCTGCATGAAAGATTCTTTTTTGCATGTTCATTTAATACTGCACCTTCTTTCCTAGGATCTAGGAACGTGTCTACACCTATCTTCGTCAATAGGCCGGGTCTTCCAGCTGATATCTCTCTAAACCAGTATGCGGTGATCCCTATTGGCCATCCATAACATTCTATTCTGTTATCTGCTACAAGCTTCTGTAGCCATGGTGAAAAGCCCAAGAACGGCATCAAAATACCTCTAAGAAATTCCTGATTTGGTTCTTTGAATAATTTTTCTGCTATTTGGTCTAATGCTCTTCCAGGACTGGCAGGGAGAGCGTCTGAAATTATAAATATATTTTTTGGATGTCCTCCTTCAATATATTGTCTATAAAGTTCAAGAATTAAGTATTCTGGAGTAGTAGCCATATTAAATCCCGAAATTGCAATTATTGCGTTATCTTTTATTTTGGATAGAGTAGTCACTACATCAGCAATTTTAGAAAACATTTATCGATATGCTTAGTTGATTCCTCTTATTAAACACGCTTGGAGTGGACTTGATGGCTTTGATTTTGTACGTAATTTAGAGTATTATTATAGTATACCCGAATCTAAGTAACAGCATCTCGACGTAGCTTGATGAGTCGTTCTACAAATTGATCTCTCAAATAATGCAAAGACAAGTCATTGAATTTTAGACCACTTAAATTGTAGACAAGAATATCCCCAAAAAGGGCTTGCTAAATTGTAACATGACAAGGGGGCTTAGACAAAATGCTTGTTAACCATCGAATCGAATTATCTTAGAAAGTTTAAATGGACGCATTATATTAATCTGATGTGTGCACAGTGTTGCACCGCGTTACACAAGTGAGTTAATGAAGGCATCGAAACCTAATTGGGTGTGTACAGCTTGTGGCATGTGGTCTTCTCAAAAAAGCAGTGTAAAACGTCATATACACAACTTGCATAATGACCAATCTACCATGGTTAAATATATCGACTATCTAGTAGGAAGGCAGTCAGGACTCTATGCTCCAGATTCTAGCCCTCAGCATAGTGAAAGTTCATATTATGATCATATAGTTGATATTTGTACTGAAGAAATGTGGAAAGAACGAGCTCGATTACGGCACAGAAAATGTATAAATAGTTAGTTTTTAGATATTCTGTCTATATTATAACAAGTTTATCAAAGTTCGGCAATAATATGCTTGCAAAGTTTAATACAAAAAATTTTTTACTATGGCAGCATCGTTATCGGGGTGTTCGTGGATAGCCAACGTATATTTGAAGCAGCAATGGATAAAGACATGTTAAATATATTTAACGAAAAAAACATTATTCTAATGAATAACGGTAGCATTGTGGCAGGGATGAATGACCTAATTATTGGTGTTGCAAAGCTTCATGAAATGCATGGTACTTGCATTTTGGTAGAAACATCAGGCTATGTTGTTGATGCCAAAGCTTCCAAAACCATTTTAGAATGCTTGAGTTCAATACTTTGAATTTCGGTTGATATGACTACCTTGAGAAGAAAGCAAAAGAGAATGAGATGTTAATCCAAACTATACAACAATAAATGTCTAGAGAGAGTTTGGAATATCAACAGTCAAGTATGCCTCGTAAATCATCTAACACTGGTTATATCAGCTAGCTCAGGCTCCTTTGCAGATGATTTTATTTCATGGTAGGAAAATGGCAAAAGCCCCTTAAACTTGTTGTAGCTTTGCGATGAATCCTATCTACTATCTTCATATTTTGAGCGCATTTGAATACATTTCCCATTCTAATTCTTTATTGACTTTGATAGTCAAAAATTTTAATATATTGCAGATTAGACCATGATAGGATGTGATATTATGTACTGGTCATGCATTACAATCCTAAATTTAATGTACTGGTCATCGTATCATCCGATTAATGAGCTTAATCGATCCGAATATCAAGCATTATGACCATAGTTCAAACCATTTCAAGAGAAATTGAAATTATTTGGATCTCTATTTCTCACCTATACCTAGGCGTGTGGACTCCAAATGCTTTAAAGAATAGATAATATTACACTTGTGTAGTATGTCATTGCAACGCAGTGCGCTCAAACTTTTCAAATAGTAACGATTCATAAATTATATTAAATTATGTCAAAGTCTGAAAAACTAGATAGTATCAATAGGAAAGAACTCGGGCTCTAACGAGGCCAAGTATGGATGATATATTCGAGAACTTTAGAAGAGAAATGGAAAGCATATTTTCTCCACTATTACCATATTCATTAGATGATTGGCGTGTCCCTATTGGACTAGAAGTGGTGGGAGGGGAGCGTGTGCCTCTGTGATATGATAGATAAAGGGGACAAATATGAGATTCATCTGGAAGTGCCAGGAAGTGAAAAGGAAAAAGTAAATGTCAAGGCAACAAAGAATTCGCTTCAAATTACTGGAGTACAGCCTGAAAAGTTGAGGATAAAGGCAAGAATTAGATATATAACGAGCGATCATATAGATCGTTTAGCCGAAAAGTTCCTATTCCAAAAGAAATAGTTCCTTCAGAGGTTACTGCCAAAATGAACAATGACATGTTATTAGTGGATCTTCCAAAAACTATGCCCACTAAACCATCTGAAGAAACTACTAGAGTCGAAATAGCCTGAATTTGTTTAGAGATAGATCCCAGATTCCATTTTTATTTTTCTTCTAACGAAGTAGATTCTGTTCCAGCTGAGCCTTATTTTATAATGACTGCATTGATATCGACAAATACTTTGGATTATTTGCTAGAAATCATATAGTTTAGCCATGCGTACTTTAGCTACTGACTTGACACTGACTAGTGTAGATGGAAGGAGGCAAGACCGACAGATAACAATAATCTACACTGAATGACAATGAATGACACTGTAAGCCGAGTGTATAATATTCGGTCCATACTACGTATCTGCTGAAGCAGATGAAAATATGAGGAGGTTATCGACGGTTATAATGTCTAGTAAAAAGGAGATCGCAGATTTCAAGAAGATAATAGATAAGCTGGTCGAGTGGGTTCACCACATGACCGCAAACTTGTACTCTGAAGAGCTTGAAAAGCTGCAGCAGCAACGGCAAGAGCAAGAACAAAAGGTGGAGGGTCAATAGCTGCTGATGTTCAGTACATCTTCTTTTACCGTTACAGAGAGAGATCGAGACTGGTTACTGATAGCACTAGAGAACGAGATTTTTAAGCATACTCCGTCTGCCGTCTATAGCATGAGTAGGTTTTTCAAACAAGTAACGAAAAAGCTGCAAATATTGTATGATAAGATGAAGATAAAGAAAGAGGAGGGCGGCACCAAGTGATAATGAGAAAAACAAGGTGTGTTGAATGTGGCAGACCAGTCGAGCACAATGCAAAAGCGCTATTAGTACATTCCGAGAAATTTCATCGCAAAAAAGAGCAAGGGCAACAACGTCTGGAAGAACAGTTAGAGGAGGGCCAGTAGGTACTGCTATGTCATCACCATCATCGTCACCAGAACTGCCACGACTCAGATTTACTTTCACTTTCTCTGAGGAAGAACGAGACTGGTTACTGATAGCACTAGAGAACGAGATTTTTAAGCGCAAACAATGGGGCATCCCATACCGTCAACCGAAGGTTTTTGAACGAGACACTGCACTGTTGCAGCTACTACACGAGAGAATACAGAAGGTTAGGCTAGAGGAAACGAGACTAAGTAGAGAGGATTATGATAGCAAATAATGGAGATGTACGGAGTGTGACAAACCGGTAGGCGAAAGCATTGCTATGTGCACTATTTGTATAGTAACGCTCCGAACTGTGACATATCGAGAGATGTATTGGCAAAATGACGAATACTACTATTCATGCGTAAGAGATGAGGATGAGGCCTAGCATGGGGAGGATCAGACCTACAGTTCTAGTGGCATGTGAGATGTGCGCAAGAATTTGGAGTCCGTTCGAAGAGAAAGGAGTCTGTGATATGAGCTATGTCGGTACACATATGTGGAAGCGGTACCCTGATGATGACGATCTCGTGTTGTGGGCTTACGCAGCAGACCTACTTAGATTACAGGGTAAGAGAGGATTAATGACGACGAACTGAATTGCAGACCTTCACAGATAACATGTTTGAACCTTGAATATCAATAAACTGACTACTATGATGAGATTAAGGAAAACGAAGATCGGTATTATTCGCCAGATCAGTATGCGGACGATATGGCCGTCAGTAGCAGCCTGCGTTGGCAATATCTATATCTTCGGTTTTATTGGCGGTAATACTCACACATTCTGTACCATATTCCAAGAATAATTACACTGACAAAAATAGTATCAATAACCTGCCAATCAGATCTCTTCCAACTGGGTCGATACGCGGCTGGTGTGATATCTTATCAGACATATCAATGTGTAAGCGGCTCTACTGGCAAATAATTTAGATTCATGGTTTTCGTTCCTATTGTATATACCTCTAATATTTTTGGCTAAGAAATCTAACTGTAGTGTCATAGTTTTATTGTCAAGATGCTGAAAAAAGGCTCCACTAGTACCTGGTTAAAAGTTCGACCTAACGTTGTTAGGTCATATTAATATCACTAGTAGATTCGACTATTTCCTATGAAAAGAGAATTCATCATATCTATGCCATTCTGTATAATATTACTCTTAGTTGTGGGATCAAGCTTACTTCTTTTAAAAGACAGGTTCTTACATGCTCAACTGATTCAAGACAATACTAATGTATCCAGGCAACAGCGGCTCGGTACCAATAACATTCTCGGCCTTCCAGATGGCGTAAGTCGAGTATCTACCAATCATAAGAATTCATCGCTGGATGAAGAATTTATACTCCTAAGAACAATTAATCAACAGAATCTTGCGATATCTAATCCTGATTATGGTCTATCTACTCCCATTTTAACACTTATGCCCGGAGAGAATTTTAACATAAATTTAAGTGCTGACTCAGACATAATGTACACGTCAGCGACTATGAAATTGATTCCAATAACTTCTTCTTTTCCTCCAAGTAATATGCGTGTTGAAGAGGTTGATCCTAAAAATGATATCTCGCTTGGGAAACCAATCACGATAGGAAGTTATACAGGCAATTCCGGAACCTTTGTCATACCACACACAGCAAGTCCAGGATATTATCTTCTATATGTTTACTTTTATTACCCTAATCATAATATTACTGCAATATATAATACTGTAGGACAGTTGAAAGGCAGAGGCGTAGGACCAGGGCCGTAATATACTGCACCGGTAATTGTATAACAAACCAAGATTATAATCTCAAAGAATGCAATAGCTGTTAATTCTGTAGCGATTTTTACTATAATTTTCAATTGATTTTAAATTTTGAATCATTCCACAGAATATATTAATAATAAGATAATAAAGATCATGAAAGAGTAACTGCGAACCATTTATTAATTAATTGCCGACCTATCAGAAATTGATACGGTATTATAGGCAACTCAGCATCTGGGATTCGCTATGTCTTCATATATGATATTTTGGTCATCTTTGTTTTTTGCACAAACTCTAAATATTAAATATTTTTTCAAGATTGCAAAAGCTACTATCCTCCTCAGATAACTGCTCATCTCACAAATTATAGTCGAGGAAAAGTGTTAGTAACAGTTATTATTTTTATTATTTGTGGTATGTCTATCTAAATATGAAGATATATGTTATTTGATGAGGAGATTGTTGATAAAAGCTATTCATAATCATTAAATATGCAAATCTGATACCTCTGCCAGTGAGGATCCTATCAAATGAATAAATTATATATGTTATTAATAATTGGAGTGTCGACATCAGCCCTAGTGGCACTCGGCTTATTGCTGCACGGTGGCTCGACAGATATTCAATCTGTAACACGAAACTTAGAATACGGGAAATCAGTGTATGAGATATAGTGAGAAACAATAATCAATTCTTTGACGTAATCGTGGATCCGAGCACCGGCAAAGTTGCAAAATTTAATGAGGCTCTCTAGTGAACAGTGGGTAGCTCTTATTGACTAACTAAATTTTTGAACTCGATAGTGTCTAAAGGTAGTTAGAAACAGTTCATGGTTTCAGGATTTGGCATATTGTTTTTTTTGCAAGTAACAATATGTGCATAGTATGGAGTCAACTAGCAGATATAAGAACACCTCCAATAGTTACAACAGATTTTCTGTATATTAGATTCATTGGAGATAGGACAATACAAGAAAAAGATTTTTGGCAAGATACAAGAAGATAGGATTTCGGAAATGAAAAAATGGGCTAGATTTCTGAAGAGGGCCAGAAGATGAGGAACAAAGGGATAGACTAAACCTAGCAATTGTTAAGCAAACAATCATTATGCTGGCTTTGGTCCTGGAACTGCTAATACTTTTAGGAAAATGTTGGATTTGTCCGAAGTGACATGGAATGACATTAAAGTGCCTCAAACCGAAGAATGAGTATCTAGTAACACAGTAACACAAAACAAACTAGTCTATCAGACTTCTAAAATAGAGTTTAGGAATGAAGTAGTCAAGCAGTAACAGTAGAAATCTATGTCACTATGCATCTAACAACTTCGGTTTATACATACGAAAGTTTACTAGTTTCAGATTTCTAACATAATTCTACCATCTCTTTCTTTAGCAAACAATGCCTGCAATGCCTCTTTTGTTTCATCTAGCCTGAACTTTTTCCATACTCTGATCTTCAGTTCTTCAGACATATCTATGATTTCCCTGAAATCACTTCTAGTTCCGCCAGTAGATCCTATCAACTTGACTTGTCTTGAATATAATGATTGAACGTTTAACTTAACATCTGCACCCGTTAGTCCTCCAAATGTCACCAACCTTCCATTCGCACCAACAGATTCAAAGCTACTAAATGATTGCCTCTGTAAATGTATTCCTCTATAATTTTTTGGTATAGGTCGTATCGCTTGAGTTGTGCCCTTTTAATTTGCTCTTCATACTATGGGGTCTTTTACCGCTGACAAGACTCCTTTTAAAAATTTGTAAAAACTGGTATCAGACCTTAGTTGTACTAATTATTCTGAATAAACATACATAAATAATTGCAAGATGACAACAAGATGTGGAACTAGAAATTTAGAAACTATAACAACATAGGAATGTAGAATACGATCTTTTTTCTGTTTATTCTTTAATTTTCATTTCAAGATATTCCTTCAATACTATTGCATTGTTAAATCTCTCGTCCTTAGCACTATAAAGTAGCGTTATTGATCCATCCTTTGTTTTGTCAAGTATAATATTAATTGAATCGCTATTATTATCTAATTCTTTAAAATATCGATGTTTAAATTCATTCCATTTCTTCTCATCATGGCTAAACCATTTCCTTAAAGAAGTACTTGGCGCTATATCTTTTTGCCATAGGTCTATTTTTATCCCATCTTTGCTTAAACCACGAGGCCACAGCCTATCTACTAAAATTCTAAAACCATTGTTATTATTTCCTTTAGGATTATTGTATATTCTTTGAACCCTTATCAATAGTAAATACGCCTGAGGTAAATAGTTCTATTATGTATAAAAAGTATTTTGACACGACATTCTTCATATCCCCATGTTTAAGCAATATCGAGTCAAATAAAAAATTGTTTTCTAGGAACCCCTTTATCTACTTGCATGTATTTATATCACTTCAATTTCATTAATAATACACGACATAATAACAAAGATCTAAACTTGAGTGATAGATATGGTTGATCTCGAATTAAAGGAGATAAGCGAAAAAGTAATTTGTTGTAGTTTGCGTCCACGTTTACATTCATATATTAATCAAGTAGGAAAGACCAAAGTAAGAAGATTTATAGCTCAAGACTATTGGGCAAGCCTCTTCCTGGTTTTGGAGATCCTAAAGCACGGTTGTTTATAATTGGATTGGCACCTGCCGCTCACGGTGGGAACAGAACTGGTAGGATATTTACAGGAGACAGCTCTGGAGATTGGGTAGCGAGAGCCTTGTTCGAAACAGGCTTTGCAAACAAGTCAACTAGTCTGCATAAGAATGATGCACTTGTACTAAATGGGGCATATATGACTGCCGCTGTAAAATGTGCTCCTCCGCAAAATAAACCACTTCACTTGAAGAATTGAACTGTTCACAATACCTCTTGGCAGAAATGAGAGCATTAGAAGATACTACAAAAGTTATTCTGACCCTTGGAAAGTTTGCCTTTGATGCATATTGTAAACTATTTAAAATTAAGTGGTTGACATTTAGCCATGGTGCATACTACAGTGTAAAAGGCCAAAAGATTTTGCTGGCTTCTTATCATCCAAGTAGACGAAATACTAGGTACAGGAAAGCTAACATGGAATATGTGGATTGATGTCTTCAAAACAGCGAGAATGATAACAATGACTAAATGATAATGTATGTCTTAAAAGTAAGCCCGCATGCTCTTGGATGGAGATCGACATCAGATTTTGTGCTCAAATGTCAGATTTTTTCTTCGTAAATTATGGTGATCAGATTTTTAGCTTTATCTGTTCAGGGATGGACGGATAGAGATTTAGTCTTGACAGCAAAATCATCAGTTCCATTAGTCAAGGTATCAAATGCAGACGAAAATTTTTTTCCAGTTTCATGCAGCTCATTTATTTGCTCTTTTGAGGCATTACTACTTTTGATATTCGTATTTACTCTAAATTGCTGAGCACCAGGCCTTACATCACTGGATATACCAGTAAAACCACGCAAGTCGATATCACCTTCTACATCAATATCAATGCTATCAATTTGGATGCTTCTTGATGTAGCATGAGCTACAATGGTTTGTGTTAAACATGCTGCTAAGCTACCCATACAATACTCACATACAGTAAGGCCTCTTCCTTCCCCTGAGAATTGATTTGGAAAGTCATATTGCATTTTATATTCCGTATCTCTTTCTACATTTTGGCTGCCAACACGGAAGCCTTTGGAGCTAGATGTAACACTAAAGCCGCCATTCCATTCTGATTTTACAGAAAATGTTGCTTTTGCCATTTCTGGATGACTTTGCATGGCATTATATACTGTATTTAGTACCTGCGTATTACTCCGTTAAATACATCGTCGTTTTTCTTATTACTATTCATATAATTAAAGTATTAAAGGTCTGCAATAAATTTTTGTGGTAAGAAAGAGACAAGGACCAGCATAAGCCGTCCTGCTCTTCCTATATATACTAGTTATTATAGATTCTTCTTTGACTCATCCTCTTTGTTGATATTGATAGAAGACGATCTTGGTTTCTCCTTGGATTTCTCAGACACAAACCTAATAGCATCATCAACTACTGTTGCGTTAGTAAGCAAGTCTAATTTCATTGAATAACAGTCTTTAGCCAATGATAATGCCTATATCTTTTTTCTTTTATCCTCTCTATTCTGAGCTATATTCCATGCTTCCTTTGTTATTGCATGTAATCCAACAAGACATTTTTCTTATTCCTCATGTAATCGTTCATCTATGTATTTTTTGATATTTTGTTTTGCTTGCTGCCTTAGGTAGGAAACATCCTTACTAATTGTAGACAGATCCACATGAAGAATTCCTGCTATTTTAGTTTGGGAATTGCCTTTACTTATCATCTCTTACACGTTGGCTCTTCATCATTCGACTTGTGTTCTTGTGCTCATTTATTGTATTTCTTTACGCTCATTAGATTGTGCACTGTATTTTTCATTGCTTGATATATACTTGAACCAGCATACTTTAATTCGTTCAATAAAGACAATGTCATACATCAGGATAAATTATCCCATCCTATCTGGTATTCTGTCTTGCCATCTTAGGCAATCCTTGCTAGAGTGTCTATCGGATCCTTGCGTAGGCAAGACAACGAGATTTAGTTAATTAGTTACAGAGGAAGCTGATGGCAAGACATTTCATAAATCATATGTAACTACATTGCAATCTTATGGTTGTCATAGAGTTATCGGTTATCAAGTAAAGGGCAACAGGAGCACTAACAGAATTATTGTTTGTGTTGAATGTGCGGGCCACAAAAAAGAATTGGTATAAAATTACAGTCCTAACTCTAATAATTGTGTTATGTACTATCAAAAATCAATAAATGCATAGTACAACTCTGAAATGAGATGCCAAAGTCTCTTGATGTCCTAGTTGACATAGGTTGATTATATGCTTAAACACTGAATCTCATCATGACTATTATTATTGGATCGGAAGAAGGGAGTTGATTGTCGTTGTTGCAATCTCTGATGTTCACCCTCAGCTGATATTCTTCATAATTTTTTGTATAATTTATCAAAAACGACGACTTTAAATAAATATTATCAAGTCCTTAATAACAAGTGAAAAGGAATATTAACTTAACACAATTGATATTTATACCCAAAAATATTTTAATACCTAGAAAATAAATGATCCATGAAAAACTTGTTTAGGGTGTCAACTTCGTATGTTATATTATTTGTAATCTTCTCATCCATACTTGTCGTAACAATAACAAACACATTACAGTCAAATATTATAGCAATTGTAAAACAAGAAAAGAATACCGTGATGAAAAAAATAACAATTGGTAGCAAATACTACAGATAAAATTCCTACTACTTCTACTACTGCCCAATCAGTGTATCAATCACAATCAATGACAGTGCCACAATCAGTTGGAACATTTATCTGGTATATAGTAGACGAAGCACATGAAGATGCCGTTAATGAGAGGCACAAATACATTAGTGATCATAATCCTATCTATCTCCCAATGAACATGGTAATACAGCAAGGAACAGCTATATCTTTTCTTGATGCTGATGCTCCATGGGACACACCGCATCCTCACACAATAAACATCATGGATAGCTCCAACAATATTGTCTATACCACAGGTAAATTAGATTACACAAATAGTTCGACAGCGAAAGTCTTGTCAGTAGGACAATATACAATACAGAATCCAAAATATCCTTGGATGAAAGGAAACCTATCTGTTGTTTCTAATCCTCAAAAATCAGTTGGAAATCTAATAATGGGTGGCTTTTACACTCCTACTAATCAGGTAGCAAATAACAAAGATAATGATGGTGGAATACACCCTGGATGGCTTGGATATTACAAAGAACAATTTCCAAAAAATGGATTTAAAATACTGGATACCTTTAATTTTCATTATGCTACATGTAAATATTGTCCTGGAGGTTTTTGGCCTGACCAGAAAACAGGGAATCATACACTTATAGTTTATAGTACAAATCAGCCATTGAAGCAGGCTCTTAACAAGCTTGGAGAATTAGTATGGGAGAATGTTTACATATAATTAAAACTCTCTCTAGGCTAGACATAAATAGATAACAATTTTTCATGATTACTATATAATGTGATTTGATCTAGTTTACCTTGTAAATACATTAAAACATATTGAAGATATATTCACTAG
>CAVXZB010000003.1:0-38243 GCA_963765895.1 uncultured Nitrososphaeraceae archaeon
GATGACATGAGAGGATCATTAACCTTGACACTTGGAAAAAGAATTTGCAGTAACAAATTGATGAGTTGAAATAATTATGTTCTGCATTTAGTTTTGTCTAACATGTTTGTATGTCTGCGATACAAACCTCAACGTAATTTTATTGCACTGTCCCTATACCACCGCCTTTCAGCTGTACTGCGGTATTGTATACTAAAGTGATATTATAAGCAGGGTAATAAAAATAAACATATAGAAGATAAGATCCTAAACTTGCTGTGTGTGGTATAACAAAGGTTCCAGAATTGCCAGTGTAATTTCCTATCGCTATAGGTGTTCCAAGCGATATATCGTTTTCAGGATCAACATCTTCAACACGCATATTATTTGGTGGAAAAGGAGAAGTTGTTGGAACCAATTTTACAGTAGCTGTAGTATAGACTATATCTGAGTCAGTACTTGAATTTATTTTAAAATTCTCACCCGGCATAAGCGTCGTAATGGGTGCAGATAATCCGTAATTAGGATTAGATATCGCAATCTTATGTCGATCAGCTGTTCCTAGGAGTACAAATTCTTCATCAAGAGTTGAATTTTTATGATTAGTAGAAACGAGACTTACACCATCTGGGGGGCCTAGAATAGTAGTGGTACCTAGTCGCTGTTGTCTGGATACATCAGTATTGTCTTGAATCAATTGAGCATGTAAGAATCTGCTTTTGAATCCTGTAGCTTGAATCCATAACAAAGAGCAGCATCAAACATAATGGCATAGACATAATGAATTCTTTTTTCACTGGAATAGTCGAACCTATTAACAATATTAATCTAATCTAACGTTGTTAAGTCAGATTTTTAAACAAGCATTAGCCGGCTATCTCCATCTCAACACGACTGTGAAGTGGTACATTGCAGCTGTCATTTATTTGGGATCAATCTGTAGCAAGTATCTAGATTTAGTATTAGCTAAACGGTTTGGCACCACCTAGATTTCTTAGCCAAAGTATCAAAGCTATCTACAATGGTGAAGGAAGCCATTAATCTGCAAAATTATTTACCATTTGGACAGTTGACATACAAATATTTGGTATTCTCATTATATCTTATATCAGATATGGGTAATACAATAAAATGATTGTCGTACAGGAATTTCATTTCTCTCGCAAATAAATTTATGTCAGTGTTGTATTTGTTTCTAACATAGTTCATAGTGGCAATATTAGTAAAGTTATGATATGTAATGATGGAATTGTGTTTATTATCCCATCATTATTGTATTTATCCTGACTATTTACTTCCTGCACAAATTATTGAAACATTTGCGAGCCATTGTATAGCCTATTTAAATGATGAGGATGTTGAGTCCAACTGCTAATAGAATATTTGTTTATTTTTAATAGCTTATCATAATACGTAGAGCTAACCACCCTATTATTGTTATTATTGTTGTTGTAATTATTTGGAATCTCCGTAGAAACATGACGACTGCAGTTTCCATTTAAGTAATTTGTCTGAGTAATACTTCCATTATTCTTATCTTCTAATGACAGATCACAATTCAAGAACGCAAGAGGTCTGTCGCTAGTTCTTCCTGGTTGGTAATATTTAGCAACAGTATTTATTACAGTGATATTGTTACGCCCTATATCAAAGGGATATGCAAAAATTGGAACATCGTTATTATTTATATTCGGACCTACACTATGATCAATAATACATTGCTTTGACTGTCCAATTTCATAATTCAGCTGTTGCTGCGAAAGATCATCAAGAGGGATATGATTCATGCTATGCGATTCTATATCATGACCTTGTCTTTACAATGCTTGAATGTCGGTCCACGTCATTCTATCGGGGTTCGTTCCTACGTAGTTACAAACAATAAAAAAACTTCCTTTAAAGGCAAATCTATACAATATTGGCTTAGCATCAGTAAACTGGCTTTTCCAGCCATCATCAAATGCGATTATCACAGCTCTTGCATCATTATTTTTGTTACTATTATTAGTAGTATTTATCATATTGTTATCAACATTCTTGAGGCTCATATCGTTTGGCCAATTAAGACCAAACGTTGGTATTGATAATAAAGATCCTGATATGAGGATGCCTATAATATATATATACCATAAATAGTATAATTACAGGTATCTTTCTTTCTTAACATACCGGTATGGTCTTTCTATCATATTGAGATATGTTATTTTAATATAGACTAACATAGTTAATTGATACGGCTAACATTATCACCATCATCATCTATCTTCACATATTTCACAAACAGCGCGTTATTCGAAGAACTGAATCCCGAGTCCATCATCCTGATTACCTTGAAGCCGTTATCGTGTAAATATTTCATTTCCTGTTCGGACAGTTGAGGGCTAGTCAAAATCTTGTCATTTTTGTTCGTATTATTTACAAATGTATGAAATTTAATACTTGCATTTGCGGTTGAATTTGCGCCATTAACATTGTCTATAAATGTCTTGAGCTTATCAGAGTCATTGGCACCTGATTGAGTCGATGGATGTACGGAGTATCTGTTAACTGATTATAATGATTGAATCGGAACACCTCAGCCATGAGCTGAGATATAATATTTAGAAACCACATTCACAACATTTTGTTTATCTGATCCATCAGAGAATGGGTATGCAAAACAGTCGAGTTAATTCGATGATCTGCTAGACGTTGCTTTGACTGACCTATCTCATATTGTAATTTTACATCCGATAGTCTAGATAAATGCTTATGACTCATGTTATACGACTCTATATCATGACCCTCATTTCGTAGCGAGTTTATCTGAGTCCAATTCATATGTTCGGTTTTTCCAACATAATCACATACTATAAAGAACGTTGAACATTCCCATCCAACCAAGGTCGGTGAACCCTTTGATATAAGCATGGAACATGAACATGCCTGGTTTATCATATGTGAACTACAAATTGAAAGCCAGGCCAATAGATGAAAAATGTTATGTAGTAGATTTATAAAACTAGCATGCTATAATGCCATGTTGCAGCATCAATTTGTTCTGTTGTCATTACTTTATTTTACTCTATCCATTTGAAGTATTATACCTTGCAAAAAATATTTTTCCATCTGAATATGGCTGAAAGAATGGTATATTTATAAGAACGTATACTGCAATTCTAAAAGGATATGTACAGGAATAGTAGTGCTTTTACTATATCATTACTTTTTACTCTATTAGCTATTTCATTAGTATCTGCGTCATATTTCAAAGTTGCTAGTGCCTTACTTGATAACGCCATGAACTCAAAGGTAAAAATAATCGAACTAGTTACAAAAAAGCCAAGCCTGAACAACAAGGTATCGCGATAAACGCATCAGGCCACTTTGCAAATAATCAAATACAAAATGGTTCAGTAACATGGATACAGGGGTGGTTTATGGGATCTCGTAGTACGTAATGATACTAATATGACTAACCAGATCTCTAAAAATACAAGTGCTCCTACTCCATCTCCCAAAGCCGCTTTTTCAGCTAATTTTACTATGGTAAAACCTGATGGTGGCGAATCTCATATGCATTCAATTAATAATTTCGTATCAAATGATGTGATAATTGGTGGTGGCGATTTGGTAATTACTGGAATTGGAAATATTTATTCTGATGGCGCTATAAAGTTCAAGCAGGTTCCTATTACTGTGCATCTTATGGGAAGACAGCATGTACTTGGTCTTATCATAGATACAGTCAAAACGGAAAATCATTTTGCAAGTACTCATGAAATGTTTGGTACATTAATAAACGGTACAGGATTGGAGAAGATTGAAAAGACGCTAGCACCAACAAAGTTACAGTCGCCGGAGCAGCAAAACAGAAAAAGTATGAATATGTCTATGAGTATGAGATAAATTCTTCATAGACGTCAAGTAAAACCTATTTTCCAGATTTAATGTTTAAAACCTTTGCTTCCTAACACATGTATTAACAATATTATCAATCAAAAAATGTTTACAGTTGGATTAATAGCAACTGCTATTTTTCTTAGGAGCCACATTTCCAAGGTAAGCACATAATAGGGGAGCTCGGAACTTACCTAACTATTGTATATATAAGTGAGTATTCTCAACGACATTATCTGGAAATAATATATTCAGATGATGCTGTACCATAAATAGTACCATTAACTTGGGTTTTCAGAATAATGTGTGAACTTCCAGAATCCAAAGATAGTGGATATAAAACTGAAGCATACAAGACCGATATCAATAAAATAAAAACATCTAATTGAAATAAGGCTGAAATGGTTGAAACAGAAGTTGTCCTAGCAACTGTGTATTTAAAATTCTGTACTTAGATACTAAAGGCAGAAACTGATTATAGAATTAAATATATTGATAAATTTGTGCATACTCTTATACGGTCTTAATAATAAATGTTAGGAAGTTATCTGTAAGAGATTGTTACTTATTTTACTATTAGTACAGGACAATCTGCATATCTCAGTATTTCTGAAGCAACACTTCCAAGCAATATTCGTTTCAGTCCACTCCTGCCCCTTGTTCCTGCAATGATTAGATCTGCATCAAGTTTGTTAGCATAGTCTACTATTTCTGTTGCTACAGATCTTGTAGCAACAATTATATCAGTTTGTAAATTTACATCCATTTCTTTAGCCTTTTCCATAATTTTGTTAAGTAATTTTGCTTGCACTTCTTGTTTTGATAGCTCTACAATTCCCTTTACAGGAGTTGAAGGGATATCTGGCTGGATTGCATCTACACTGTCGTATCCATATCTTATTTCCTGTGGTAAAACATGAATGACAGTCACGACCGCATTGAATAGCTTTGCTAGAGAGATTCCATAATCAGCTGCATCTAATGACTCTTTAGAACCATCTATGGAAACTAATATTTTGTTAAATTTCTTGCTTGAAGATTCGAGTTTCTTTATGAAATCGTTACAACTATTAAGCACATCATCTTCCATCAGAATATCCATGACTTCTTTCAGATACTTAATTGCTAGAGGTCCACGAGCGTATAATTGATATATCTTCTCCTGTCTGTGTTTCTTGTCCCTTGAACTAAGTATTTCATCTCTTAAGTCTTCGAATTCCCTCGCAGACAAGATCTCACTTATTACTCGATGCCTCCTATATTCGTATTTAAGCATCTGGTTTGATATCTAATTACAATTTGTTGATGATTTAATTATAAAGTGAATCACAACTGGAATAATATGTTACGAAATATGAAGTATATCAAAATTCATTAAATAAAATAAAAAGATTTGACCTGTCTCAAATATAAGCATGATACTTTCTTGTGGATATATGCAACTTGATAAGTGGTTATCAACTATGTGATTTATACGAGTTACTATATGCACTGCAATGCATACTATTATAATATCATACATTCTACTTTTGTTTTAGATTAGTTAGTATGAAGAAACTGAGACTGGCAATCAATGGTTTTGGAAGAATTGGAAGATGTTTTTTGAGGGCATCTTTAAAAGACCCCGAGTTTATGGATTCTGTTAGTATTGTAGCTATAAATGATTTGGCCGACGCAAAGACATTGGCTCATCTTCTAAAATATGACTCTGTATTTGGAAGATTTGATGGTAGGGTTGTAACCAATGTGCAAAATGGTAGCCGCAATGAGAACAAAAATGTCTCAATAATGATAAACGAAACCATAGAAATTAAGATCTTATCTGAGAGAGATCCAGCTTTACTTCCGTGGACGGAAATGGGAATAGATATTGTATTGGAGTCTTCAGGCAAGTTTAATGACGCAAAGGAAGCAAGAAAACATCTAACTGCTGGCGCTAAGAAAGTAATAATCTCTGCTCCTGCTAAAGATCCTGATGCGACCATTGTAATGGGAGTCAATGATGATAAGTATGATAGTAAAAATCATCAAATAGTATCAATGGCCTCATGTACTACAAATTGCTTGGCGCCAGTCGTCAAGGTACTAAATGATAAATTTGGAATACAGAATGGGTACATAACTACAACTCATGCAATAACTAATGACCAAAATTTATTAGATCTTCCGCACAAAGATTTGAGAAGAGCTAGGGCTGCAACTATGTCTATAATTCCGACTACCACTGGAGCAGCGAAGGCAATAGGTGTAGTGATACCAGAACTGAAAGGCAAGATTGACGGAACTGCATTACGGGTTCCCGTACCTAGTGGATCTATAACTGATATAGTACTCAATTTAAGAAAAGAAGTAACACGGGATGAGATAAATGAGGCTTTACGAGAAGCATCGGAAAAGGATCTAAAGGGTATTCTATCTTATACAGATGAACCCATAGTTTCAACCGACATTATCGGCGATCCTCACTCCTCAATCGTGGATGGACTCAGTACTATGACATTAGAGAACAAGAACGAAACAGTAAAAGTACTTTCTTGGTATGATAATGAATGGGGATTTTCTTGCAGACTAGTCGATTTAATTAAACTTATTGTGAAAAAATATGATTCGCAATAGATAGATTTACCAAATTAAGAACTACTTTTTTATTGCGTAATTATATATATTTAGAAATGGAACGAGCTGCAGCTATCTTGTCAAGCAAAATATGTCAGACATTATTGTCAACCATATTGTTACCAGTCTGCATATCTAGACTACAAAAGGGGCTATGATCTAGTGATTCGTAAAGAAGTAATTGTTGGAGCAGGAGTGACTTTACAATTTATTCAGTTTCAGTCTATCAACTGCTAATATTTTCTCGAATTTAAGAATCGATTGTCTGGAGTAGTAGAAATGACAAGATAAAGGTTATTAAAGTTTTATCAAATGAAAATCTTCCTTTGATATTCTATTCTTCCATATTTAATTGCCTCTCTGATTATTGTAAATTCAACTTGTTCGGCCATCTTGCTTAGCTTTGAGACGTCTTCTTTGTAGTCTTCAAAAGATGTGTGCTCCTTTTGACCCAAGAAATGTTCTTTTATGTGAAACCCTGACATTGCCCCTTCAATCAAAAACCATACATCAATTCCCCATCCGTCAGGGATTGATTCCTTAACTAATAGCTCTTTCCAAACTTGTGCCCTAGCACAGACTTCACCACTAAGTGGCTGTTCAAAATGGGATAATTCTGGAAAGAAGATATGTAACATCGGTCTTGCAATAAGTTTTGTTACTGCCGCATCTCTAGCATGTCTAGTATAAAATCCCCTTGACATATCACAGTTATCATCGATTAATGCTCCAACCAATTCATTTACCCAATCTGTTGTTAGATTTCTTATATCTGCATCCAAAAAAACAATAATATCTGCATTCATTCTTTCAATTGCTTCTTTTAATCCTTTCTTCATAGCCAAACCCTTCCCAGGAAACAAATGTTTAGATTGTCGTATTACGACGGCTCCAGCTGTTATGGCCAATTCAGTTGTCTTGTCAGAAGAATAGGCATCAACGACTAATACTTCAGGTTTATAATAGCTCTTCTTAGCTATTGAGATAGAATTTTCTATGGTATTTTCTTCGTTTTTTGCAGCGAAAATTACCACAACTTTAGGATGTAAATTGTCTATATCCTTAATCCGATGGCTGATCGTTCAAATAACCCCATTTTTAGTATAATTATTCAATATGTAATTGTATTCCCGGATATAATTGGTATAAACACTACCAGATCTTTAGTAGATAAACTCATTATTAAACATATCATGGTAAGAAATACATTTAGTTAATTGCATTGCATACATAGTAATTATTTAGTAGTTAGTCGATGGGTATATGATGAAATTCATTGCACTAGATGGGATTTACTAACAGATGTCTAGACGCAAGAAGGTTTTTCTGCAGTCTGATAGAGACATAGTATTTGAATATTTTAGACGCATTAAGAATAAAGATATCCCTGGATTATTAGATCTTTTTACAGATGATGCTGTAGTCTACGAACCATTTAGCAAACTAGATGGCACACATGGCAAAACAGCTGGATTACGCGGCAAACACGCGATAGAGCCGTTTCTTGGAGTAGTAGTTATGGCTAATGATGGTCTAGAAGATATCATTAAAATTGATAAGAGCGATGAAAAAACAGACGGTCCAAAAAATAAGTCTACTCAGATCTCCGCGATCGCAACTTTTGAGCGTGGGGATAAAATAACTGCTCGATTCACCTTTGAATTAATTTCACCTATTATTGGCAATAGTGATGATAATACGAATATTAATCAGAATGAGAAAAAGATCAAGAGTCTACACATTCAATTTACAAATTAATCGTATAATTAACTAATAATTAACATTATATTTGATTTATTTTTGCCCAAGTAATTACTGTCTACAAATAATGACTCGGCTTATGCCCACTAGTATTATCAAACCATACGATGTCACAAGACACTATCTAACAATAAGTATTACTTATGAATTAGTAATGTCTAAAATAGTATTATATTGCATTGTAGTTTGCTTAACACGTTAGTTTTAAAATGATTATATTATGTGTTGCAGAGTAAGTTCAATTTGTTCAGTGTGATTGCTAGAATCTATAGAAAAATGTTAAAAACTAGTATTCATAACTATCGTTATCAAAATGGTAGATATTTTTGATACTTCCTCAATTAATATTAATTCTGACCAGTCCAAGAAGCCTACTAGAAGTATTACATTTAGACTAGATTCTAAAGTTATTGATGAGATGCAGAGAGAGGCAGACCAGAGTGAGATTTCATTAAATGTTTTGGTAAATCAGACCCTCAAGAAGTATACTGAGTGGGGTAGATATGAGAACAAGATTGGCATGATGCCAGTACCAAAATTAATGTTATCATCTTTAATAGATCGAGCGATAGAAATAGCAAAAGAGACAGGAATACTAAATGATACCAATATAGAGCCATATCGAGATCAAGTTATAAAAGAAGCTGCTAATACCGCATATGACCTAATGAAAGATGCTGTATTGTTTATGAGGAAAGATTACAACTTATGGACAGTATTATCTGTACTGCAGGAATATATGAAAGTATCAGGTATCAATTCGGATCATCGAATCGAAAGTGGAAGAAAGCATGTATTTGTAATAAAACATGAGTTAGGACAGAATTGGTCACTATTTACAAAAGAATTATTAACACAAATATTTGAGTCACTTGCTCAGGTTAGAGCTGAATTTAGAATTACTCCAAATACCACTACTGCAGAAGTAATATTGTGATACTAACTATATAATAATAATTGCGTTAGGAAACTTTTCAATATCACTTCAAGTAATCAATATCAGAACCAAAGATGGAAGACTGGCAAATTGACTTTCAGAAAGAAAATAATGATTAGTCATGTTCTAATGAATATGCATGCAATAGAAGAAAATTATAATAGGGCTGATAGGTCTAAGATGTTACTTGAAGATATCTAAAAGCAGTATCAGAGCTAACTATATCAGACGAAAAACGAGTGAATATAGAGGTAAAGAAATTGCAAACTGACATCTATAATATGAAATCAATAGAGATAGAATCATCAGAAAAGAGAAAAGTGATCAATCTTTGAAATAGCAATATGAGGAAATGAGTGCTACTCTTCAAAATATTAAGAGTTATAGTAAATGTAGAACAACCTGCTAAGAATAAAATAACAAAGCATATGATTATGAGAGGAGAATACAATCCAGATCCTAATAGAAATTAGATGTGTTAAAGAACCACATGATCTGGAATCTCTAAATATTCAATTAGAAAGACAAGGCGTAGATATACAAAAAGGTAGAAGAACTAGAATAACTGAACCAATCACTGAGAGATCATGATAAAATAAAAGATGATTCTATGCACGATTATCAGATAAACTTGTGTCTGTATCTGATAGGTTGCAGGAAATTGGGAGAAGGCAGGTTGTTGGCGCGTGTTGGGGTTACGATGTGAATAGAAATAATAAATCTAAAATGCACATTGGCTACAGGAACCATAATGAGTGTAATGAAATATGCTGACTAGATTCAATAATTAGTTTCTACATTTGAGAATTCCAAGTCCACGTTTGCCTTCCATAGATATTTCTATACATTTCATTTTTATCTAAAGGCGTTAACGAGTTACTTTTGTATTCTTAATGCCATCACTTTTCTGAACACCAGGTTCTATACTCAGATTAGTTATTCTAATTACAATATTCTTTTTGCTTGTTCGACTGTAAATTTACTCATATCATGATTAAGAACAAATTATTATAATTGAGTAGGACAAATGTCTCTAAGCCATGAATTGGAAGTATATCTACCAAAGAAGGAGTGTTGGTCGACAAGTAATGTTGGGTCGGTTAACAGGCTGGTTGCCAATAACTGATTTGTCATAATTGCCTTTAGAATATCTTTGTCTGTTATTATCCCAATCATTTTACCACTATTATCTAATACAGGCAGCCTGCGTATGTTTTTTGTATGCATTACCGAAACTGCTTCAGTGATTGAGGCGAACTTCCTTATTGTGATTAATGGCTTGCTCATTATTTCAGATATGGGAATGTCTACGAGGAACATTTCAGAAAATCCTATTAGACGCACATAATCCCTTTCTGTCACTATACCAATGACTACCCCATTATTCTTATCACTATTAGTTTCTGACCCTTTCGCATTTATCAGAATAACAATACTACCGACTTTTCTATTATACATTAATTTGCAGACATCACGTACGCTTTGATTTTCATTAGCCGTTACTACACTGGTAGTCATAAAGTCAGATACAGGAATCAGTTCACCCGGGGTAGCATTATTATTCATATGCAAGTATATTATTGTGTTTTTTATATTTCTAATCTACGACTGCATTGCATTGCATTGCAAACTTTATCAATATATTATTATTACACTAACCCTTTTTTGACAGTAAATGTATTCAAATTCATTATTCCAGAAGGCTGGCGATTTGATTAAGGGAGATTTTGCGACTCTATACGAGGATGCCAATGTTGTGGATGCAACCAGATTGATGAATAATAAGAATACATCTTCTATAATTGTCAGACTCAAAGATTCTAAAGAACCAATTGGTATAGTTACTGAAAGAGACATACTGTATCGTGTCGTGGCTGAAAGCAAGGATCCATCAAAGATTACATTAAAGGAGATAATGAGTTCACCAATCCATACGATCGGGAAGGATGTATTAGTGAAAGATGCAGTATCAATCATGAGAAATAAAGGAATAAGAAGATTAGTTGTAGTAACAAATAAAAATAAATCTACTGAATCTGACTTATCTTCTCTTGGCAAAGACAAAGGTAAAGAAAGTATACTTGGTGTATTAACATTAATGTCAATCATTGGGGAATCATCTAATCAAAGTGTAAGTATGGCAGATATTGATATTCCAGATTCTATTATTGCATCGAAAAATATTGTAATAACTTGCCCTTATTGTGGGTCAAAATTTGATAATAAAACAGATCTGTCGAAACATATAGACAGAATTCATATTGGAGCTGGTCTACTTGAAGGAGATACACGACAATGGCAGTAAATTGAGCCATTATGGTGTTCCGGCAATCTGTAATATATGCAATAACTTAAAGCAACGATCTTCGCTGCCTAAAGAGGTTTTTGCTTCTTTTAATTTGCGTTATTTACATGCGTACAGATAAGTGCACTTATTTATAATATACATTTTTTAAGAAATTGAAAACATTTTTGTTAATTATCGGTATTAATTGGCGGGATATATGTTTTGACTAAATGAGATACCTTATGAGATCGTCTATATGTTTGGTATAGGAAGATGCATGGATAATCACTCAATACCCAACACATCCACAATGCATGCTAAGAGTACTTACACGGTAGGACAGGGTACCTTCGAGGTAAATTTCGAGACTATCAGTAGTCAGAATTATTTACTTTGCAATAACTACTGTACACTTGGCGTTGTGAACAATCTTATAAGATGTACTTCCTAACAAAAATTCATTCACCTCGTGAGGCCCCCTACTTCCAATCACTATTGTATCCACTCCTTTAGTATCGGCCAACTGCAGGATGTTGGCGGCAGCACTAATTCCGCGAAGCTCTATTGTAGATACAGATGATAGACCAGACTTTTCAGCCCTTTGACGGTACGTTTCTAAAAGCTGTTTACCCTGACGTTCCAATTCTTTAGAAATTGAATATCCAACATTACCATATTCTTCAAGCACATTAACGATTAGCAAATTCGATTTGCATCTGGAAGCAAGGAAGATCGCATATTCGAAGGCCTTGTCTGCGTATTGAGAGCCATCAATTCCAACTAAAATCTTTGACAACATTTGTAACCTATTTTTAGGAAATGCATTATATATGAATTAAAGTGGTGTACAAAACACTGCTTTGCAAATGAACTGCCAAAATAGATGATAGCATCAACTTTCCCATAGAATACGATTAAAACAACATTTTGTATGAAAAGAATGAGAATAACTTTAGCAACATAAACAATATAGACACGATGTTGTCTGCTACAATCCGCCAATATCAAAATCCTTTAGTGCTACAACAAACTCCAAAACCAATGGTAATTCATGGGATAGATATTGGTTAAAGTCAGGACTACCTGATTGTGCCCTAGCGATCTTCATCTCATTAATGGAGATTGGAAGATGGATGAGCATTCCACTTCAACTGCCAAAAATACCTGGACATGAAATTGCTGGTTGGATAGAAAAAATGATGGTTTTGTTCCAGAAGGATTGTTGCAGAAAGACGATATGGTTGCTGTATTCGGAGGCTAGGGGATGCGGGATATATACTCATTGTAAGAATGGAAATCAGCAATTATGCGATTCTGCGATATGGCCGGGTATCACAGTGGATATGGTTTTTCCGAGTACATTTAGTAGATTCGTATCGATTCTTAATTAAAATCTGAGTTGAGGAAGGCAAATTAAACTATCTATAGAAGAATTAGCACACATTGTCAACGCCGGACTTTCATCATATAGAGCGATCAAGAAAATTAGGCAAATGCTAGGCCCCAGGAAAGCTATAGCTATAATGGGAATCGGAAGTTTAGGATATTATGCAGTACAATATGCAAAAATATTGGGACAAACATCCAATATAATAGCTCTCGACAGACAAGATGAAAAACTTCAGCTTGCCCAAACCGCTGGCGCAGATTTCACTATTAATACATCAAAATGTGAAAAACAGAAGATAAAGGAGGAGGTTTTAAAGGTAACTAACGGAAGAGGTGTGGATATAGTCATAGATTGTGTCGGGACCGAAAACACCGTCTATAATTCCATAAGATTACTTAATAAAGGTGGGACACTCGTGTTAGTCGGTCTTTTTGGGAATCAGGTTACTATTCCTCTTGTCCCCTTAGTTATTAATGAATATTCAATAACTAGCTCGCTATGGGGTAACTATAATGAATTACGAAGTAATTGATTTGGCTAAAAAGAAAATAATAAAGCATAGCATACAGAAATTCCCTTTGAATAGGATAAATGAAGTCATCTCATTACTAAAAGAGGGAAAAATAGTTGGGAGAGCTATCATTATTCCATGATCACTTATATGCGGGGGTAATTAAATCCTCTATTTGGATGCAAATCACAAAATGACATCCCGGTTTATTGAGACAGAGATGGAATCATTACAAGCACAAATCGATCTTTTCAAACAAATGAGGCATCATCTATTATTCCAGATGAATAGATATAATCAACAAGGAAAGAGTGAACTTGCGAAAATGATCAGGGATTCATTTTCAGATTCTTTATCTCCATACAATGACTAATTATCCGAGGCCAATCTCTTTACAATATCCGTCTTTGTTATTATACCCACAAGAATATTATCTGAATCCACTACTGGAATACCGCTTATTCTATTTCTTATCATTATATGGGCAGATTCAGCTAAATCAGAATCACTTGTAATAGTTATCGGATCATACTTCATTACATCCATTGCTAAAAATATCGCTTTAATGCCAGATGGGATAAGAATCTGTTCTCTTCTGCGTGCTCCGACTGTCTCTGGTATGTCCCAATGGTGTCCATATATCTCGGTCCCAAATAACAAACTGACAGGTAACAAATCGCGTCCTGTGATGATGCCAACTGGTTTTCGATTTCTTATCACAACTATTCTGGATATTTTATTGTCAGTCATTAGCATAATGGCCATATGTATAGGTTCATCCGGAGTCACTGTCAATACTTTTTTCGTCATATATTTTTCAACTAAATCTTCGACTAATTTCCTATGCCCATAATGCATTGCATATGAATCTACTAAATCACTCTTAGTCGCTATTCCGCAAATAAGGCCATCTTCACCAAGTACAAGTATCGAGCTAATCTGGTGTTCTAACATTAACTTGGCACAAGACTTCAAGTCCCACTCCTCTTTAACTGTTATAAGATTTTCGTTCATTACCTCGTCTAATCTGATCTCCTTGAATTGTCTGTGTTGTGGTTCAGTGTATAGTATTCGCGAAATATCCTTTTCTGTAACTATCCCTAAAGCCTTATTATCCCTAGCAATTACAATCCTACTAATATTATATCTTAGCAAGGTATTGCGGGCGTCAAAGAGCGTGTTTTCTGGTTCAAGCGTAATTGCTTTGTTGCTTACCTCAGTTATCTTTAATCGAGTATAGTTCAATGCGTTTTGATTCAGCATCCCTTATATATGTACATTTGATCATCAGTTTTAAATATATATGAAGAATTTGTTTTCGCGGTAGTGCGGTGTACCAATTATTCAAATCAATTCCCAGATCGCGATATTATCTTATTAATTATGACAATATCTAAATGCATTTATAATTTTTAGAGAAGACAAGTTATCAGTCAAGTTGATAATATCCTGTATTGCAAGATATTAGTTAAGATAGTGGTATTAAATTACCTAAATATTAATGATATATAATCAAATTAAACAGAAATCAAGTCCACAAGTACCAAAGAATATCGTACAGGAATTTCAATAAGTATTATTAAGATGAGGACAAATGAGTATTTTTCACAGATGAAGATAATAGCAGGGCTTAGAACAGAAATGTGTATCCTCACAAAATATCGAAAATTTTTTGTCGAAGAAACACACATTTCATGGATATTTCTAACAGG
Source organism: uncultured Nitrososphaeraceae archaeon (assembly GCA_963765895.1). Taxonomy (GTDB): domain Archaea; phylum Thermoproteota; class Nitrososphaeria; order Nitrososphaerales; family Nitrososphaeraceae; genus JARBAU01. The sequence goes on from CAVXZB010000003.1 coordinate 15,073, forward strand.
ATTATATGCATATAAAGTAAAAAAAAGTCTTAAATTTAATAAGATTCTAGACTTTCATCACTAGAACTTAGAAAGAAATCCTGTCGAAAAGAGGTCCAGTTAAATAGAATTCTCTGCGGTAATATGTATAAAGGGATTGTGAAAATTGTCAGAAAAAAATAATGATAATACTCTAAGAATCACTGATCTGAACTATAAGGGCAAGCCTTTAGAATATGCTGTTAAAATGAGAGATTCCAGAACGGTATCGTATTGATAATCTTTTGTTTATAAGAAAAGTTAACTTTAAAACTAGAGAGATTAGTAGAAATTCTGAATAGGTTTCATATTCGTACAAAAACATCTAAAGAGATTCAACGATTCGGCCAACCAAAATTCATAAATGAGAACTAAACGAGAATTTTAATACAATTGCAAAACTTGCAAAGGTCGACTCGAAGTTGCAGAAAGTACTAATTTTTTTTGTCCAAAACAACAAAAGTTGTTTCTAGATAGGATTCATAAAGGCAAAATTCGTGATATACATCATGGCGACTTGCATTTAAAAAATGTTTTCATTGTACAAAATAGGTTTTATCTATATGACAGAATTGAGTTTAATGATGCCTTAAGATACGCTGATATTGCAGAAGAGTTGCACATCTCTCCATGGATCTTGATCATCATAAAAGAACCAATTTTCAAAAATATTTTATTTCTCAGTACATAAAAAAAGAGCAATGATCTTAGCTTAGAAGAGCTACTCTACTTTTGGATGTGTTATAAAGTATGTGTTAGAGCCAAGGTTTCGCTGTTCCAGGCAAAAAATGAAACAGTCGAACAAAATAGAATTAGTCATATTAATGAAGCAAAAGACTTATTTGTACTTGCAAATTCCTACACTAAATTATTATAAGCAGCCAACTGAAACTGAAAAAATAGTTATACCTACCGAGAGAGGCCTTGATGTCCTAATAAATCTGGTCTTATAACAACCCCTTGGTTCCTCGTAGAATAGTTACTAACTATTAGGATAATATAATATACTCTTATATCCGTAATCTTTGCGTTATAAATTATTCGTCTCATTTATTCAAAGTCAGACTTGTGTTCTTCTGTAAATGCTTTCACATACTTTGTGTGTTTTTTAATTCAAAACCTAACAAATGCATTATACAACGTAAGTCTGTTATAGATATAGATGTATATGATCCTAAAATTAATGTGTCCGCTATCAATACTAACTTAATGTATTGTTACGCATCATATAATTTTTGTTAGGTATTTGACTGGTAAGTCTTGTCTGTGGTTATCCTAGGAGCTATTGTTATGTGATTTTTCTATATTCCTTATAAGAATAATACCCCTATCTGTTGTGATGTAGATATGTTGTAATTCGTCATAGTGTAATAGTTCTTTATCTACAAGCTCTGCAAAACATCTTCTTAGCTGAGCATGTGATAGTGAGGGAAGTCTATCTGTTAATTCCCGCTTCGCAATTCCACTCTTAGATGCTTTAAGTATATCTAGAAGAATTCTCTCATTGCAATTGGTCGTACTTGCTGTTACATCTTTCATTTTAGTATTAACCTATCTTTATTACTACTATGAAATCTATAAACCAATTGTTTTCAATGCGATATATTGCATCATTATTTATGATAATTATTTATTATGGCCTATCCAGTAAATGGACTTAAGCTTATCAAAATAGTATGAACATGCCACGAGAAAAAAGCCATTGCCTGTCCTGTAGTGATGTCTTTTTATCTAACAATCATGACAGAACAGCGAGCATGCAGGACTACGCCATTTGCCACACTCCAGTCAAGAATCTTTTCAGTCCAGTTCTTCCTCTTGTTCCTATAACTATTAGATCTATATCCTTGCTTGTGGCGCAGTCAATAATAGACTCTATAATGGATTTTACATCAGTGAAAATCTCAGTTTTTGGATCTGCAATATTTTCCTTTCTTGTCATATCCCTCACTTCCTTGAACCAAGATCGCGCTTTCTCTTGTAGATCTTTGAAGTACTGATCTATCGTATATAGAGAGCTACTATATCCATATATGCTTCCAATAACGTGGATAGAAAATAGTTGGGCATTCTCGTCTTTTGCAAGTTTTACTGCATACTTAGCCGCATTTAGGGAACATTCTGAGCCATCTATTGGAATAAGTATCTTTCTTATCTGTATTTTGCAATTACTATCGCTATCTGTTGGTATTACATCTTCTACTACCATATCGCTTTAATATTCTGAATATCATGATAAATCTATTGTATGTCCTTAATCCGGACAATATTTAGTATCGCCGTCAGTATATTATTATTATTATTATTACGATGATGATGCGATATTCTACTTCTAATTTTGTGGTAATATTAATAATCAATGTTTTTTATGCGTATTGCAGATTAGAGCGATGTAAAATGTAATTATGCACTGTCATGCACTAGAATCCAAAAATGTAATATATTGTTTGTTGTATTACTGGTTGATGAGCTTAGAATCTATTCCAGTGTCAAGCATTATGACTAAGAATGTAATAGTCCAAACGGAAGATCAGACCATCCAGGCAATTTCTAGAACTATGTTTGAAAATAATATCGGTAATGTATTAATAATAAGAAACAATACACCTGGTAACAATGGAAACCAATATAAAGTTACTGGTATTATAACAGAAAGAGATCTTGTTCGAATAATAGGCTCATTTGATCAGACCCTCTATCATACTCCGGTACAACAGCTGATGAGTAAGCCTGTAATTAGCATAACACCCAGTGGTTCGCTTAAAGATGCGATAGAGACAATGCAGTTGAAAGATATAAGACGGCTTCCGATAATTGAGCAAGATGGTAAACTAGTAGGAATAATCACAGCTAGGGATATATTCAAGATAATAATTAAGAATCAGGATACAATTTCGTCTTTTGTGAGTAGCCAAACACTTCCACATCCAAGTGAATTATATGAGAGATTCAGTCAATATTGGTCAGAAGATCTTTTGCATAAAAAGCTATAATGCCACATGTTTTAACACTCATCTCCCATTCTCCTAACTAATAAAGAGTAGAAAACGAAGCATATTCCTATTATCGTTCGTTTAGTTTTGCTCCTGGTCTATTTCTATTTCAACGAGAGTCAAAAATATGGTGTAAATTAATATCTCCAAAATTACTAGTAGCCTTTTTTTCCATCTACAAATATAGCATCTATATTTTCAAGGCGTCCGGGCTTATCAGTCTTAATCACTATAATTTTCCTGGCCGTCATAAATGTATTAGAGGATAATTTGTTGAATCTTTTCTGCGGCTTATGAGCGATAATGAATCTACATTTAGATGTAATATTCCAATATCTTTTCAATAGAATCTTTTTCATTATCGTTTGCATAGTCTTGATATCTTGTAAAGTCAAGTGGTGTGAGTATGCCAATTGGGTTGTTGTCAGAATTATTAGTAGCATTATGAACAACAAGCAAATGTCTTAGGTTGTATTGTAACATCATATCGGCAGCCTCTGATGGAGAGGAGTTAGACTCGATGGTAATTATAGGAGAAGACATTATCTCCTTATTTGTCACAGTGCTAATACGTACGTCATTAATACACACCTTCCTCACCAGGTCCCGTTCAGTAACTATGCCTTGCGGCTTGCCACTGGCATCAACTACTACCAAAGAGCTGACATTCTTGTCCTTCATCTTCTGAGCAGCTTCTTGAATAGAAGATAATTCCTCGATGGTTTCAAGTTTTTTCCTCATAATATCTGCGACTTTCATAGTACAGGTTAATATATTATCCAGCTTTAATTAAGTATCTGCTATCTTAGGATCTATTTTAGAACTCTGTACTGGATTCGGTCTGCTTCACGAATCCGCCTAGAACTCTACCAATTGGCATTTTATGACGACAATATATGTGATTAGATCTATTATTAGATAAATATCATTACTTAGTTGCATTACCTTGGGCTGTTGTACTTTGATGAGTTTTATCTTTTTTCATTGTTACTCAAGGCTTAAGAGTACTTCACCAGTCATTACAGATTGGCCCTTTACGACTTTAATTTCTTTAACCTTTTTTCCATTAACTGGGCATAGTAATCTATTCTCCATCTTCATTGCCTCTAAAACAAATAGAACTTGTTCCTTTCTGACTTCAGCCCCTACGTTTACTAAGATTTTCGCTATCCTGCCGCCGATTGGAGCTTTTATTTCCTTAAATGAGGCATGGATCGGAGATTCCTTTGAGACTGTATAGACCATACCATTTATTATCATGATTGATGGCTCACCTTCTCCTACAAAATCTAAATGAAATGACTTATCATTTATTTCTAATTCATCTGGATTCAGCTGTTTTACTATCAATTCTTTATCATTATTTACTCTGACTTTGTCTCCCACGATTTCTATGTTATATTGAGTATCGTTAACTTTAATTTTCATTTAACCCACTTATTGATATTAAAATGGCTATTGAAGAGATCGATAGTATCAAACCTACTCAGTGCCCATGGATCGACAGCCATTTCTCGTATTTCCTTGTTCAAGAATTCAATCTTCTTTGGTAGTAGTGATATTAAGGCCGCTCCTATTTCTCCATCTTTTGATGAAAATGGCCTCAAGTTTTCTATAAATGATGTGTCATAGTTTCCGACAATGAACCTTGCATCATTTAATGCCGAGATATGAAAAGGGATGGTTGAGGGAATTCCGGTAATCCTAAATGACATAAGCGAGCTCTTCATTTTTTCTATTGCCTCTAAACGGGTATTTGCAAATGATATAATCTTCGCAATTAGTGAATCATAGAAAACAGGGATTGAATATCCAGAATACATTGCTGTATCGACTCTAATGCCTTCAATTTCAGGTACTATGAATTTTGTGATGGTTCCAGAGGAAGGAACAAAACTCAAGGGATGTTCTGAATTTATCCTACACTCTATTGCATGTCCTTTTGATTTTACATCTTCTTGCTTAATCGTTAGCCCATCACCCAATGCTACTCTCAGCTGCTCTTCAACTATATCTACGCCTGTAACTGCCTCAGTTATAGGATGTTCAACTTGTATCCTTGCATTGACTTCCATGAAATAAAACTTATTATCTTTAAATAGGAATTCGACAGTACCCGCATTTGTATATCTCATTTCTTTTATTATTGCTATGGCTGTTTTAGTAATTCTATTCCTCATTTCTACAGTTAGTGCTGGAGAAGGTGTCTCTTCAATAAGTTTTTGATGGCGCCGTTGAACCGAGCACTCTCTTTCGCCTAGCTGAATTATTTTAGAATCATCTGCAAGTACTTGTACTTCTATGTGCCTTGGGTTTTCTATGTATTTTTCGATGTATATTCTATCTGAACCAAAACTTATCATCGCCTCGCTCTTGGAATCTGCAAACGCTTCCTTCAGCTCTTCAAATGATCTTATAATTCTAAGGCCTCTTCCTCCTCCCCCCTGCACTGCCTTCAGGATTACAGGATAGCCAATTTCTTCTGCCAGATCTATAGCCATCATTTCATTAGATACTTCACCTCCGTCGACTATTGATGTGATTCGTGAAGCAACTTTTCTGGAACTGGCTTTATCCCCTGTAATACTCATCGCTTCGTACGATGGTCCTATGAAGGTTAACCTTTCTTTCTTGCAAAGCATTGCGAAGTAGGAGTTCTCGGAAAGAAATCCATACCCGGGATGTATTAGCTCGCAGCCAAGTACTTTAGCAGCCGCAATTATCTTGTCCATATTAAGATAGCTCTCAGATGGTGTAAATCCTCCTATGTCTACTGCTTTCTCACATTGTCTTATGTGAAGGGAGTCCTTGTCGGCATTGGAATAGATGCCAAATGGTTTGATATCAAGTTTCTTGCAGGTCCTTGCTATTCTTATTGCAATTTCTCCTCTATTTGCTATTAGCACGTTTTTCGACAATGAAGACAGGTCAAGATGAAAACACAAAAACTTTTGGTTTTGAATATACTTCTAATATTGTTTATGGAAATCTAATCAAACTTCACTTCCCAATCCTCGTATATTATATTATAATACACTCCATACGGCAAACTGCATCTGATCTTTAGAGTATTGTATTCATTTCAGTTGACTAATTAATTTTATAATCGTGACAAATTGAGAAAATTGGCTAAACTGGGATATTGCCGTGTTTTCTCATGGGTTTTCCTTCTCTCTTTCTGTAAATACATCTAAGTCCAGTTATAAGCCTCTCTCTAGTTTCTCTAGGTTCTATGACTTCATTTATATAGCCTTTTGAAACTGCGATGTAAGGATTGGAGAATTTGTTCTTGTAATCTTGTACTAATTCCATTCTCTTCTTTTCTGGGTCTTTCGAATCCGATATTTCGTTCCTAAAGATAATATTAGAAGCGCCTTCTGGTCCCATGACTGCAATCTCTGCCGTGGGCCATGCAAAATTGAAGTCTGCTCCTATGTGCTTACTATTCATAACATCGTATGCTCCACCATAAGCTTTTCTTGTTATGACTGTGAGTCTAGGCACTGTAGCTTCTGAGAAGGCGTAAAGGAGCTTCGCTCCGTGTCTAATAATCCCACCCCACTCCTGACTTGTTCCAGGGAGGAAGCCTGGCACATCCACTAGAGCAACTAGAGGTATGTTAAAACAATCACAAAACCTTGTAAATCGTGTTGCCTTATCACAGCAATTAATGTCAAGAACTCCTGCCAATGATTCAGGGTTGTTAGCCACAATACCTACTGAATTGCCATCAAGTCTTGCGAAACCTACTATTATATTTCTTGCCCAATATTTTTGCACCTCAAGGAAATCTCCATTGTCAACAATTTTTCGGATAATTGATCCCATATCATAAGATAGATTTGGGTTTGAAGGCAAAATCGAGTTAAGTTCATAGTCTTGTCTCTTGGGATCATCTGTTGGTGCTATGCGAGGGGGATTTTCTAAATTATTGGGTGGAATAAAAGAAAGAAGTGACCGTAGAATTCTAAAACATTCAAATTCATCATCAGCAAGGAAATGAGCAACTCCACTCTTTTCGTTATGGACCTGAGCTCCGCCAAGCTCTTCGAAACTTACATCCTCGTTGGTGACTTCCCTAACCACATCTGGGCCAGTAATAAACATGTATGCTGACTTGTTCATTATTATAAAGTCTGTCAAAGCTGGAGAATATACTGCTCCTCCTGCACACGGACCCATTATAAGAGATATTTGAGGAACCACTCCTGAGGCTTTCACATTTCTATGAAAAATCTCTGCATAGCCGGCTAGACTAGTTACTCCTTCTTGAATACGAGCTCCTCCAGATTCATTTATACCAATCATTGGAGACCCTTGCTTCAATGCAAGGTCCATCACCTTCGCAACTTTAGAGGCAAATGCCCAGCCCAAAGATCCGCCTAATATTGTAAAGTCATGTGAAAAGGCAAACGCTACCCTGCCATCAATCAATCCATGACCTGTTATCACGCCATCTCCAAGAAATTTTTTCTTCTCCATTCCAAAATCTGAGCATTCATGAGTCACAAATTGGTCAAGCTCTACGAAGGTTTGAGAATCAAATAAAGTAGTCATCCTTTCAAAAGATGTCATCTTTCCTTTCCTTCTGCGCTCTTCTTGCTTTTCCTTTCCACCTCCGAGAGAATGTTCATTCCTTTTATCATTAAGATCCTTGAAATCCATGGCCTCAGATTAGTATAAAAGCAGGATTAAAAAACTTTAGTCCTCCCATATTATAGGATTAGATAATGCTGGAGTGCAGTAACAACAATAGCCATGCAAGCCCGTTACTAACAGATGCATACGAAAGTGAATGATTGATCAATCTCAGTTGCAAGAAGACAGTGCTAAGGTGAGCTCTTAGCGCCAATACTTCACGAACTCAGTGGAAATGATGTCATCTAGGTCCATTCTAAATTGAGGTTCTAACTGTAGTCTAGAAATATCAGAAAAAAGAATTGGAATAGGATCCATTTGTTAGTTGACCAGATCTTCTATTGTTGTTGATTGTATATGTAGCAGCAAATTCTTGTTATCCCATTCATTCTTGAAGAGCGACTTCTACTGGTGTGGGATTAGAGAATATATCAAATACAGGGGATCTCCCTTGCGCAAGTTCTACAAGTTCTCTTATTTTTTCTTTGGAGCTTCAGATTTGACTTTGAATGTAACCTTTACTTTCTCATATCCGTTTCTAACGTTTTCAGACATTCCAAGATTGCCTTGAAGGTCTATGTCACCAGATAACGTGGTTTCTACCTCGTCTATCGCTACTCCTTGCGCTGCTGCATGGTAAATAAGAGTTGAAGTCAAGCAACTACTCAGAGCTGCAAGTGCGTACTCGCCTGCATTGGCTCCATGATCTTCTCCTAGGAGAACTGCTGGTTCGTCTTCGTCATACACAAAAGGTCTGCTTCTGGTATGAGTCTGACCGGCGCCATAAAAGTCGTTGATGGTTATTTGGTTATGGCCACCCCCAATCCAATCTCCTTTTGCACGGAAATTGAATTTTGAGAGTATAGGTCTGCTACTTATGGCATCCATCGTGCCAATAAGTTTTGTGACATTTACCCCATTTACGATCTCTTGTTCCTGTTTAGCTAACTTTAAAATATCGTACTAAATTAATGTCGTACTATGGACTGGATCTAAAAATCCGTAAATGGAATACTAAACAATTTCCTTCGACTCAAACTGATGTACGAACTGGAGGGAATAAAATCTGATATAAAGTGTACAATAAAGCTGTTAAAGACTTCAATATTTATAGAGAATTTTTGGTAAAAATACTGCGTTGACATTGCTGAACAGGCTTACAAAGGTGGTAGCGTCATAATATTTTGACCGCCTTCGGCTATTTCTCGCTAGTTATAGCATAGTTTTTATCATCTTCACTATACACCAGTCTCTATATTAATCTCTCGATCCAGAAAGACCTTTAATGCAATATGTTTCATAACGTTACTAGAATATACTCTTTTACATGGAACAAAAAATGTGATATGAAAGCATCATAACAGGCCACTAACAGACGTTTGCCTACTAGAGAATATATTATCTAAGTTTGCACTGCATTGCAGGATATTCATCATATTAAAAAGGGCCAAAGATTTCTATATTAGAGGTCAAAAATAGTATGATATCATGTACAAGTATCGTTCTCTTTGTTTTATATACTGTTATAGTATTTTCAGTAGCAGCTTTATCAGCTCCATCCAATAAATCCTTGCAACATTCTACCCTGAATTATAATGAAATATAAGCATATTGTGATACCTAGGTTCGGTGGACCTGAGAATCTCTTACTAGATGAGGATGATCTTCTTGAACCACGAGCTAATGAAGTGCGTGTAAAGGTGCTTGCTGCAGGAGTATCCTTTGCAGATATTCTTATGCGAGAAGGTGCTCATCCGGAATCCAGGAATCTTGGAAGAACGCCATTTACTCCGGGATGGGATGTTGTTGGCGTTGTTGATAAATTAGGAGACAAAGTATCAACATGGCAAACAGGTCAGATGGTCGCTGCTTTACCAATAGTCGGAGGGTATTCAGAATATATATTTCTGTCATCAAATGAGCTTGTACCAGTTCCCCCTGGACTTGATCCTGCTGAGGCTGTAAGTTTAGTATTGAATTATATCACCGCTTACCAGATGCTCCACCGTTGTGCTCACATAAAACCTGACGAAATCATATTAATTAATGGTGGAGCAGCTGGCGGTGTTGGCACAGCACTACTCCAATTGGGTAAGCTTGCTAATCTGAAAAAAATGTATGGAACAGCATCATATAGGAAGCATGCCATTGTATCTAACTTAGGTGGTATTCCAATAGATTACAAGTCAGTAGATCTAGTTCAAGAGATAATCAAAGCTACGAGTCATGGTTATGATGATGATAATGATGAGTATGAATCCGGCGTAGACGCCGTATTCGACGGCATTGGAGGAAAATCGCTCAAGTCCTCATATGAGATTCTTCGTAGCGGCGGCAGATTAATCGCTTATGGAGGCACACCGACTACAGACCTCGGAGATTGGCTGATGATGTTTACCTTGAATCTGGTTCCCGACAAGAGAATATTTATGTTGTATAGCATACAAACGCTAAAAAGACTAAAGCAAGATTGGTTCCATGAAGATTTGACTTTATTGTTAAATTTACTAAAACAAGGAAAGATCAAACCTATCGTTGCGAGCGAAAATGCCTCTGAATGAGGCTGCGAAGGCTCATGAATTACTGGCCGGCGGCTCAGTCGAAGGTAAGGTTGTCTTGATTTGTAACGATTGATAAACTAAGCAAATTAGTGTATTATTAAAACCTGTTTTAGGAACAAAAGGCAATGACAATTATTACACTATGACGATTGTGTGGCCGAGGTAAAGTTGGCTCTGAATATATCTGGTGAAGGATAGCTATTGAAATCAATCACGGAGAAATCCCCTTCAAGTAAGCATATTGATAGAGGAGTTGATATCTAACCTTAGAGCCTAATACTTGTCTTAAATCTGTAAATAGAATACAAGCAGGTTTACACTATATAGGATTTCTATTATTTTGTATTTGGTTGATTTTTTATTTCTTATATAATGGTAATCTTTTTAGATAGTTAGACCATATAAACAATAGGAAGGCTCATGACTGCTATTGCTCAGACAACTATGATAGTCTGCTGCCTTAGCATTACTTGTCTACATAGCGGTAATTGCTACGGGCATATATACCACACAGAGCGTACCATCTACTACTGATAACAAGAATTTAGCTGAACAAACTAAGCTTGATTCAGCAATGCGTCAACGAATAGCTGCAAACCTAGATTACGTTCATAAAGCAAACTTAAATCAGGCATCATTAACTGTTCCTCTTCATGGAGTTAATCTTAGCAAGAATCAATTCATTTTATTATATGACTCAACGCCTTATGCAACTAAAGGACACATAGCATTGAATATGCCTTGCGATACTACCAGTCCTAGTGTTCCTCTATTTGAAGTGCTTGTTGGTCGAGCTCCAGAATTAGCTACCCTACCAGTTGGTTATATCCCTCAAATATCTAATCCACCAGATATGTGTGTATATCATGGTCAGTTTGGATTCGGAGATCCTGTCACAGACATTGCTCTGAAAAACATATCAAATAAGAATATGAGTCTGCTAGGACCACATTCTGTTGTAATAACTACTCATGAGTCATATATACCTGCAACACCATCATTTGAACAAATGCAGCATAAAAATATCACATCAATGAATTCTACTCAAAAATAATGATAAAAATAATCTAGGGAGCTAATAATAGGTAACAGGGTCATCCAAATTCAGCTCTGTTGCGGATCGAGTTAGTAAAATAAAACATCATCCTGTGGTATCCTAACAATTCTAGGATTATTGTATAGGTCATGCAGACTTAATAGGATGGTTAATAGATATCAGAGAAAGATCTGCTTAATATTATACAGAAAACAAAAGATGATGCTCAAGTATGGCTAGGAAATCTTTCGGTAGGTAAAGATGATTACATTGATGAATACAGATAGAGAATTATGGAACTCAACGAACAACGTAGAGATTTATTGGAAGTGGTTAGAAATTATGAAAATCAACCATTTGTTTAGATTGCTGCCCATAAAGAAATTCATGCTCTTACAAAATCTATTTTGCAACTATACGAAACACTTCCATTAATACTAAACAACAACAATAACAGTAATACACTTCCTGATGTTATTTACGAGGATACGACAAGTTTATTTCCAGAAGTTTCTGTTCGGTGAAGTCCGAGAATTATTAATTGATTACAAAAATTCGACGTATGCCTGGTGCCATATAAATATACCCAAGTATAATTCACTGATATATTATATTATTAGGTTCAATACCTAGCCAGAAAGAATGTGATCTAATGTTACTGTTTTCATAACTATGTCCCAAGGAGTCACTATAGAATAATCACCACCATACTCTTTACCTTCTAAAATCAAACATGGGTTGCGTATATCCATTAAAAGTTCTGCTCGCCTTACTTGTTGTAGTATCACATTTTACCCTCTTTATAGATAGTATATCCAAGTGATTAATTATGTCAATCTCTGCTAAACCATCAATACCATTTGCATGCATGATATTTCTTCCATTATGACTTAATAGAAATTCTAGTATTTTTCTATCATTTATAATGCGAAGTAGTTTAGTTTTTCTATTGTCGTTATTATGATTGTTGGTTTTACTGCCATCCTGATTACCCCCTCTGATACCAATATTTCGTATACCCTATTTGATCATAAGATCTATTGCATTTCTAATACTACTTTTTTTATCTACTGATATTAATTGGGAAGATAGATCTTTTATTGGTCTATCAATATTCATTTTCGTTATTATAGGTAGAATATCCCTTATGGAAATTGATGCAACTAACTCCTCCTCCTCCTCCTCCTCCGCTTCTGCTGTTGAATCGCGAGTACTACCAATTTTATCACTACTATTGCCGTAAAAGACATAATATGCTATCTTTTTATTTCGGCCTTATGTTTGGTAGATTGTGGCTACAACGACAGCGGCAGCAACGGTAGTAGAAGAGTCAGACGCATACCGTAACTTTATCAACTCTATAGATAGTGAAGCAACTAGGCGTAACTACCGGTACATGTTTTCCTATTTTATGGCGTTTTGTAAAGAAACAAGTTATGATGATATGGTTGGAATGGAACCCAAGAGACTAGAAGGCGTAATAAGAGATTATATAATTCATCTAAAACAAGACAAGAAAAGGTCTCAGGGTACTGTGTCAGCTTACATCTCTGCTATTCGTCATTTCTACGATATGAACGATATCGACCTACACTGGAAAAAGATAGCCAAGTTCAAGGGTAGGCGAGCGCTCGGTAGTGGAAGACAAGCCATACACCAGACAACAGATAAAGACATTGTTGGACGGCGCTACCCTACGAGACAAGTGCTTTGTATTCCTAATGTGTTCAGCTGGATTACGTCGCGGCGCTCTTCCTGGCCTGCGGCTAAAAGACTTGCAAAAGATAGACAAATACCAGTTATACAAAATTTCAGTCTATAAAAACGAGCAAGAATATTACGTAACTTTCTGTACCCCAGAATGTGCTCGATATATAGACCGATACCTAGACTGGCGGCAGCGGCTAGGCGAACAGCTCAAACCCAATTCTCCATTACTACGTATTAGTTTTGATACAGTCACCCAACCAAACGTTCCCAAGCCGGTATCGATATATGTTGTAAACTCAAGAGTCAGGGCACTACTACAAAGAACAGGAGTAAGACCGGCTCAGGAGATATACCAGCGTACCGAATTAATGTTATCGCATGGCTTCCGTAAGTTCTTCAAAACTACCTGTATAAACGCTGGAATGCATCCACTGTATAGCGAATATGTTATGGGACATCGCTCCGGTCTAACCAAGCCATACTTCAAACCGACCGACCAAGAACTACTGGAGGGGAATGACAAAGCTCTTGGTTATGTGGCGGCAATTAATGACCTAACTATAAACGAGGAATATCGACTAGCCAAGAAAGTTAATGAATTGCAGTTGAAAAACGATCAGATTATGGAGATGGAAAAGCAACATAGAAAGGAACTAGAAAGTGTTCAAAACCAAATGAACCAGATATTTGCAATGATACGACAGAATCCTAAATTAGCGAAAATTAAGCAAGATGCATTGTTGAATAAAAAGATCCATCCTCCTCTTAACCGGAATGTGTGATCTACTTAGAGCTATCCCAAAATTATCCGTCTGAATACAACATCCCAAACATACTAACGCAAAATAGTTTTCTAATTTCTTTTAGGCCAAAATATATTGGACTATATCATACTAAACTAGACAATTTTGTTTTCATTTACTAATAGAAATCAGTAGCAAAGAGCAAATTTAGTTTTGTGAAATCGTCCTGACTTGAGTCTGTATGAAAGTTTCACTTTGGCAGTCCCAATTATGACGTCCAAATTACTGTTGGCGTGCGCCAACTGAATATCTGCCTGAGTTGTGGTGGTATTGTATTTGCGTCTTAATTCGAACGGTAAGATTCTTTAAAGTCTTCTAAGGTGTCTTGACATTATAGTATCATGAAGTGCTATCTTTATATCATTCCGGATTATGCCGTTAGCTAAGCCGTCTCTTTTACCTTTTTCGTATAATCTTTTGACCTCTCGTAGGCGCTGCTTATAGAGTCCTTTAACTGCTAGAGTAACTGGGTATACTCCTCTGAGTGGACTTTGTAATTAACTATGTCTGGCTCTGACTCTGATTCGGTCATTTCTTATCTCTAGTAACCATATCAATTCTGTTACGAGGATCTAAAAGTTCTCCCGTAATATCTTCGGGTAAACCCATATGAAGCACTTCGTTATTACACTGAGAACATATGAATTCCATTGCACCAATATGGATAGAAACTTTCATTTTGTCGCATATACAATCAAGACATACTAGCAGATCGTGCGGGTTGTTACATTTGGTAGGCATTTCTTACTAACCGCCTCTCCTGCCCTGCTGGACGTAGCAATCTACTAACTGCTCAATCAGTTCGCTATATAACTGATTTATGCGACCTGTTCCGTCCAGTCTGTTTTTAACTTGTGCGCTTAAGGTCATGTCTGTTCGGTCACCTTTACCTGTATTTATGTTGCTGCCTGTATTTACGTTACTCATGTTGGTAATTCACCATATAATTTGAATTAACTGACTGCTTTAAATAAATGTCGTTTCTTTTGCGTCGCCGTTTGCAGTTATCAGCCGACAAACAAAGCTCTCAACAGTTTTGCCTTTTGGTTTCGTATAATATTAGTAAATGCTTAGTCCTGCGACTTTAATCTAATGTGGGTTATAGCAGAGGTTTTTCTAGCATATGACCTCGAGGACGGCCGTCCTGACTACCTCTATGCTACATTGATAGGTTAACCGTTAATTAAGATATAAACAGTCAGCAACATAGCATTTAGAACAGACTTCCTAAACGCAGTAAAGACAGCAGGCTATGGACAAACAAGAACGGTATGGCATCTACACTACGTAAGCAGTAATGCGACATGGACTAAGGTAACAACCCTAGCCATAGGCGCTACGCGTAGCGCCTCTAGTTTATATACTAGTTCCAGTTAGCCTCAGTGCAACTATAACCGTAATACCGAATACAAAGATAACAGTTAGCAATGTGGCAAAATATAGGTCTGTCATTTCTTTTTGTACGCTCTAATCTCTCTGGATATAACGCTGTCTATATCAAAACCAATAAGCAAATACCAAAAAAGTGGGATACTTCCGATAAGTTTGTCTATCGTTTGTATTTCATCACTTTCCGATGTTCATTTAAGTAAGTAAGAGATGAAATACTACTAACAGAGATGTTACTGAATAGAAATAGCAGCGACACCAACTATGATAGCAACGGGGTTATCATTAGTTGTTCAAGGAAAGACTGTCTGTATACATGGCGATATAAGGGACATGCTATATTTTTTGCATGCTGTCCACGCTGTAGAAGAAATAACAGGATCCTCAGAAACGCGAATATGGATAAGAAAATACTACTTCAGCATGAACAGGTTGGTCGCCTTACACATGCTGAAGCAGCGGTCGCATACAGCATACCAGGAGTGATACCTGATACACTATGATGTCTGGTAATTATTATACTGATGGCATACATGTTAAACATTTTGGTGGATATTGCGAAGCTTACGATTGCAAATCAGTAGTGGCCACTGCTGTTAACGTAAAAGTCGGTGATCAGGGCGTAATAACTCTATACCTGTGTGAGCATTGTGCATCGGAATTCAAAGAGGAACAGAAATGACAACCTTGATAGTAATTGTTGTTAATGTAACCAAGTCGAAGATGATATCCTTCTTGATTATTTTCATGGATAGAGGTACAAGTACAACTGGAGTAGCAGCATTACTATATCCTGAGTTACCATCTGTAGTAGACATAAAAGCTAAAGCAATAAGCAAAACTAGGAAAAATAGTTTAAGCGCGGGAGCAATAAAGGATGAGCTAATATATCAACTCTCAGCAAAGTGCATAATCAATTGGAAGACTCTTGAAATCACGCAAAAGTACTTCAAGCGAGCCGAATTTGTTCTTTATCGTATCAACTTATAGAATCCAACTACACCGCCTGTATTCATAATCAATACTTCAGATTTTACGCCATCATTGTATACAGAATTGGAGCAGCTAAAAGTATCTTTACCACATCAATTTGATAAGGTAGTAACCGAAACGGTACAGGTCCTCTTAGAAGGAATTAACAAAAGGTATTATCACATAGCCGGCCTGTCATACAAAGTTACATGGAGGTTAGAGCTATGACATTAGAGGGTGTAATCAGCGGCCCTACCATTACGTCAGACAATTATGAGATGTCAGTATCACAAGCTGCAAGGCTCACTCAGGAAGTGTTAGAGTCAGGGGGATTATATCTGGAATCTCCAAGCTAAAGAAGATAATCAAAAGTCAGGAATATGAGTGTGCAATCTGTGGCAATGTAATGAAAGTTACTCCTAATATTATATTTGAAGGCCAGAAACATAATTTTGCAGACGAAAGACCAAATCTATATCAACCAATTACGAAAGGACCAAGCAAATGTTCTAACAAATATTGCAATTCTAACGCAGAAAGTGATTACACAGCTGCACGACAACCATGGCATGCAATTCCTAGGCTGGAATATGTTAATGCAATAGTATTAGAGCTTAAAGACATAGAGACATTCAGCGACATCGATCCTCTGAAAGCTGTAGTATTTGATAATGATACTATAGAAGTACATGCACACTTGGGCGAAATAGCTACAATAAATGGGAAGATTCACGTAATCTCACTTCCGAGAAAAGACACAGTCGCATTTCTGTATGTAGAAACTATCGAATATGAATCCAGCCACGAAATTATCATTACTACACATGATAAAGCTGCAATTGAAAAACTTGTCACAGTTGCTAAAAGACGAAAAATGAGTGTGCTTGATATACTGGGTTTCATGTTTGCATCTGACATCATTGGTAATAACACGATAAAGCAAGGGATGTTGTTATGCGCAGCTTCTACTAACAAAGATGAAACTCAGAAGAAAATTCATGTTCTAATTATTGGCGATCCAGGTCTTGCCAAATCAGCTATGCTCAGAAGGTCTATCGAATTAGTTCCAAACAGCAGGTATGAAAGTGCAGAGAACTCCTCTGGCAAGAGTCTTACAGCAATTGTTGAGAAGGAGGATGAAACTCATATCTTAATAACTGGACCTATCCCGGCAGCTAAGGGTGCTACGTGTGCTTTAAATGAATTGGGAAGAATGTACTTTGAAGATCAAAAGCACTTACTGAGTATAATGCAAGAACAGTCATTTACAATAAATAAACATGGAATTAATGCTAGAATATCTTCTCCGACTGCGATAATTGCATCAGCTAATCCATTAAACGGAGAATGGGATGATCCGGAAAAAGTTAACCTTGATGAGATTCCTGCCATAAAGCCATTGATAGATAGATTCGATCTGATATTTGTTGTTAGAAATATGAGGGACAAATTGGAACTTAGAAGCTACGCCAGCAAAAAGCTTGATTTATGTGGCAGAAAAATAATTCCTGACTACACACAATATCTCAGAAAATATATAGAATATTCGAAGCGATTCAATCCTGTCTTGTCTAAAGAAGCAGAGCATATGCTAATGGGGTTTTATGTCAACATAGCATCAAGTTATGGCTCACCTAGGATACTAGAATCACTTATAATTATAGCTAAAATGATTGCTAGACTAAAATTAAAGACAATAGTAGACGCCGAAGATGCGTATGAGTCTCAGCAGCTTTACAACGTAATATTACAGCGAGCTTCAACAAGTAGTTAACATCAAAACAAATCCTAACGATGAAGCTTACAACACCTGTATTGAAATCCTAAAGGATTCGTATTATGCAATGCAGTTTGAAGAGCTTGTAAAAATAGCATGTGATAAGAATATAAGAGTCAAATCCTATATAGGAGACAAGCACAAGCTGCGAGAAAATAGTAAGATAAGACCAATTATTGAAAGATTACGAAATCACAGTCGGGTAATTATAGTAAGTGAGAAGCCTATTGTCTTGAAATGGGATAAAGAACATGAGTTAGCTGGCAATAACGGTGGTACATGTGCTGCATGTGATATATGTGATGAAGTAAACAATACTAATCTAAGCAAAGAAAATAATAGTAACGATATTCAATACGATATTTTCAAGAACGAACCTATATCACATGCATCACATACCGCACATAGTAGTAGCAATCGTATAAAAGAATCAGATATACTACAACAAGAAAGTCCATGTAATGCGGGACACATTAGTCGCGTTTCTCCACATTCAGACATATGGGTATGTGAAGACTGTAGTATCAAGGGCGATAAATGGTTCATGTTAGAGCATACTTGCAAAGGATTGAAAAATTGACAAGCATGCATATACAAACAGGTAAGATAGAAAGCAGTAACGCAGATACAAGAAACCAACCAAGCATAACCATAGACCGACGCAATACTTAACTGTAAATCAGAATCACATATATCACATTCATCACATAGGGTTGAACATCCAGTATCCAATATTAGAGTCAGGAATCACCCTTTCTTATTACTTCTCGTCGCTCGTGAATATACCGCAAATAGAATAATTTAGAAAGCAGGCATAGCTAGTCACGCTCATTATACAATAGTATACAATAGTAAAATCACATTTTGAGGAAACACAATATGATATAGGGATTTCTAGTGAGCTAGTAATACCAGATTAGAATCCATGTTCTAACGGCAAAAAGTAGACCATAATGGAAGTCACTCGCAACAGACTCAACAAGAATAAGATACTGATAAGAGTACTAAGACAACTAGTCAAGTATTGACTGTTAATTATCTGGCCCCCCACTTGGAACAAACACGGATAAAAAATCCATATGGCTCTATCTACCGTATTGGAGTCAGGTACAGACTCATATTTTCTATAATTTATGAATAGCTTATTAAATAGCCTAATTTAGAAATTAGATGAATTATTTACGCTCATTATACGAGACTATACAACACTAAAATTGAATATTTGAAAGGTTAAGATGGGACGTATTATGAGTCCAGTAGGATGGAGCCTGAATCTTATCCCAACATATTTTCTAGGTATTACCAATTTCCAATTGAGGAATGTTTAAATCTCAAATATCTCTTCTGGAGATAACAAGGACTATATAAAATATAGTTTCGTTCTTGGACAATTTTACATTACATGACCTCGAATATTTGTCAGATGCTCGCAAGTTTATACCCTATGCCTAGGACCAGAAGCAATCACAACATTTATGACTTTGAGTAAACTGTTGGATAGAATTGAGAGGGTAATTTATTAATCAAAGGAGAGGTCGTGACTAATGGCACTATATCTGCCGTTGATTCAAAAAGGAAAGAAAAACAATCCGAATCTGAGAGAAAGGACCAACTTGAAACATATTATTACAGTTCAAGTGTCTCTAAAAAATCATCTAATATAATTTATCGTAGTCAAATATGTCAAATCCAGTGTTCTTTAGATCATTGTCATTTACACTATGAAAGTCGATGGTCGGACTAAAGATCTCGTAAGACATGAATTGTGGGAGTATTTTTGTTTGCCAATCTGATTCCAGTATCTCGTTTGCTGGATACGACTGTAAATACTGAATTGTGCTTTGATAATTATGCCTGTTGACATATGCTTTTATTCTTTTTACTGTATTCCCACTAAGATGGAATTCTTGCAATTCGTATGGTGTAATGCTATCGTCGTAGTATATTTTGCACATAAACCAAAAATAACCGTCATAGTTTCCTCTCGGCGTAACAAATTCTACAGATGACCTCATTCTATTTTTCATCTCCTTACTCCTATTACTAGTTACTATGGAAATAGACATGAATTTATCAAAGATATGTAAAAATAGTCTATGCAGAAGCTCTTCGAACAAATTAAATATTGACTTCGCAATCATAGTATATGCAACTTCTTTAGACAAAGTATATTGAATATATCTAGATAAAAAATATGAAGTATTTATCCAAAAAAGTGGCAAAAAGTTTTTGCCGAAGATGTCCAACTCGTGTAAGGCTTCTGAGAACTTATCCTTATCAGCCAGCTCCTTAAAGATCGTCCAGATTTGTTTATCGAATCTCTCATGATTAATTAATATACATATTTTTCGTTTTTCTTCAGAAACATGTTTTAAATTATCAATTAATATAGAGTGGTCAACATGAAACTGCTTATCGAATGGAATCTCGACATAATTGTAATCAGGTGTTAGTGAAGGAATTATCTTGTGAATATTGAAAAGAGTATCATCTAGTGAAACGTAGATATTTTCTAATAACTTTTTCATTTTTTCATTTAGAGGAATTTGTTTGGGTGTTATTTTATACAGTATTGGAATAACAATCTTTTCTTTTCTCTCTTGACACTGCAATGAATATTCAATCTCCTCTTGTACATATTTGGACTTTACTGATTCTTTGCTCACTAACTATTACTATATCAGATTTGGATAAATCATTAAGAAAAGCTTTAAATTTCACACCAGGTTTTAGCTCTTTGGTATCAATCCAGATAACATCTATGTATTGAAAATCTCTCAACCAAGAATAAAGTTTCATTGCAAATTCTTTGTCTGCAGAAGAGTGAGATATGAAAACTTTGGTCATATTACTTGCCGAAAGTCCAATGATCTACGATAGTTTTTGTCATAAGTACATCTTAAGGTGCTACTTTAATACTTCATATATTTAAATATGTGGCCAATATAGCCTAATTTAGATAGTTCTACTTATCCACATTAATTAAGACTATATAATACCATTTCGCATTTTTGAAACATACTAACAACCTTGAAAAAAAATTCAGCAGGTAAAATAGACGGGTTTTTCTTCAGCTCTTTTTTAGCGTCTTACCAGTATTAAGTATGAGGTTTCAAATCACGGGCAGTTAGATTAAATGACGTAAAATGCTTAAGGTTAGGTTTTTGGACTGCTAAATAACCTATGGTCCATAATTAGAACAAGTCTATCTCTTCTAGGCGATGTAGGTAGACCGACGTCATGTAATTACGGTTACTGATGACTGAATCCAATTAGGTAAAATCACATCTACGCTCTTCTTATAGAGGGAAAAATGCATCAAGAGGTACAGACAATTACTGACTTCGAATATACTAACAGGAATAACATACGGTAATGACTATTCTGCTGTTCTTCGGTTTCTTCTCTTTATTATTCTGTCAGATTTAAATCCCTCAAATTTTAGTTGAACATGTATAATATATCTTCATATCTAAACAATCAAAACAACCAGGTAATTTATGAAGTATGCATAAAATAGAACCGAGATGAGATTTAGGAAATAAGGACCAATATGATTGGTTAAAGCTAAATTAGAAACATAAGTTTGAGAGTTAAAGAAAATCTGATAGTAGATTATTGTACCGAGTCATAAACCTCTCTACACCCTAAAAACATAGATGTTCACTAGTAAGAAAGGCAGGCAATCTATACCAATGACCATTTGTCTAGTATCAGAATAGGCTCAGTACTTTATGGCCATTCTCACAATATCTAGAGAATCTTCCTATAAGAGACGTGAGGTCTGGATTGGGTGACTACCTAGTGTAATAATTTTTCGGCGCCAAAAGAATTGTCAAGCTCGCATAACTATTTGTACTTTTGTTGAATTAATAAACTAGGACGCGCAACCCAGGTCCTGCCTTTGCTTTTGTAGTTCTTTAAATCAAGAATATTAATTACCTTCTACGAGTATTCTACAAGTCCTAAAAGGTATGAGATTTTCCTCCGGCCCTCGACGAGTGCCAGACTTGTCACAAATAAATATTCACAAGCGTAATTTCCATTAACATTTTGGCCGGTTATCAGCTATAAAAAATGTAATTTACTATACGTAAGTTGTCTAGGTCCATTTTTACTAATAATCAATCTTTACAGAAATCATCACATGGCCATGATTTTTCAATCTTTTGAATTGCAAACCGTTTTGACAAGGCAGCGTTGATCATGTTTTTGAATTTCTCCTAGTATTTGTAAAGTAGAGAATATATTGCCTTTGTGTAATCCATTACAACAAAGTAACTATATGTAGAATTGATCTATAGCCTGAACTGATTTCTATGATGTTATTTAAACACCATGCCAGAATCGGCTGTGTAGAAACCATTGATACAGTCAAAGCTTTGTAAGAGTATAATACCAATAGTCTATTGAAAGAATCAATGTACGTCAGACTTGCAGGTATATGTTCCGTGTTTGAACATGCAAGGATTCCTCTATTTTGTAACAGGAAAATAATCCATATTTACAATATCGAGCCATAGTTCTAGTTGCTATACGACAGTATGAAGGTAAGAATTATAGAATGTTTGTCGAGTGGTTAATTGATGCCATTACCTAAGGCTATTTCTACGGTTGTCACTTTCCTCATTTTACAACATTGCAAAAGTTTACAGATAGAATCAATAATTCATTGCTTGAAAAGATAATTTCGTCATTCATTGAATAAGTGGTACAAGCATATCTTTGCAGGAATATTCAAAAGGATCTAAGATAACTCATGCATCACAATATTATACTGATCGAACAGAATTGAGAAGAAAATATGCGAAATTATCTATTGGAGTAGATGTATTACAACAAATCATATGTACAATTAAGATAAGACGAGCTCCCAACAAGGCATGATAATGTAGATTTCAGGCCAATTATAACAAGGACATCAAATATTCTTCCATTATCTGTAGTTACAGCTGATAAGGGTTACGATAGTGAAGATAATCACCTTCTCGTAAGAGAGGACTTACATGCATTCAGTATTATTCCTGCTCGATATGAACATGTTCCCATGTGGAGAACACATGGTAAGGAAGAAAGCAGATGAAGCGTGGTTACTCCAAATTGCTGTATAATCAACTAAACAAAGATGAGAACATAATTCAGTTATAAAACGACTATTTGGAGAGAATCTTATGTCTAGATTGACTAGAATGCAGACAGAGAGTAATCATTTAGATGTATCACCTACAATATGCATAGACTGACTAATCTTGTAATATTGATGTGTTTTCTACA
>CAVXZB010000004.1:0-19051 GCA_963765895.1 uncultured Nitrososphaeraceae archaeon
AATAGCGTAATGGCTGATGCGAGAACTTTTGGGAGCAGTGGTAACAAGGGCATTGATCATAAAACCTTTTGCAGCAGAAAGATATCGTTAGGACTCGCCAAAGGATCACCACCATTAGATTTAAGTATTGTAGGATTACAATATCACGAGTATTACTATTATTGACCAAAAAAACTCATGCATCTAATTCACTTACTACCACTAATATTTACTTGATAATGAAAATAAATGATATTGAGACTTAACATTAAAACAAGACCTGACTATGAATCTAGCTGTCAGTATCATAAAATGTCAGTTAAACTCATTAAATATCTATGGTATAATGCCTCAAACCAATAACAATATAAGCATTTAATATAATGTATAACATAATTAGGTATATCTTATGGATAAAGCATATGCTAAAGACTGGGAAGACGTAAAATATAACATCCATTCTAATGCACCAGATGAGAATAATATAACACGAGGAGCTCATCACGTTTTAGAGGCATTACCGACGACGCTACCTGGCTCTCATAACCTTATAGTTTATTCTGATATACGAGTTCTAAGAAAAGTATATCCAGAATATGTCAAATCTCTACTTGAGAATAATGAGATTGTCTTAATATTGTCATATTATGAGCATCCATCTACAATGAGACAGATATTGCTAAACGGAAGTAATGGCAAGAGTAAGACTTTGAATGTGGAAGGATATATACAAGATGGTTCACTAGTAATTGTTGATTCACTAGCATCATATTTTAATCAAGGTTATAATAATAATAATAATAACAATAATCATCATCTTCATTATGAAATAGATAAAGAAGATGATAATAACAATAATAATAATAACAATAATAATAAGCTGAACTTTTTATCACTCATAAGAATATTATTAAATCATGGTATAAAAAACAATAAAACCGGTATTACTATATTTTCAGATATGGGTTCATTTTTTCATTTTAATTCTGCATCTTACAAGAACAATAATGACAATAACAATACTGAGGATAAAGTTGATCACAATATTGATAATGATACTCTAAACAAAATCCTTGAATATGAAAGGTCAATTCCATCAAGCTATAAAGATTTAGAATTAAAGAAATTCTGCTTGTATCATCAAAAGGATTATGAATCACATTTCAAGTCCACGCGTCAAAAGGCACAGTTACTTGACTGTCATGGCCGGTCCATTTTGATTATGGATGGTAATAATAATAATAACTATGGTCATAATACCAAAAATAAGAATAATTGATCCAGCAGGAATATTTTTTAGTTAGCTCGTTACATTTAGTTAGTTTTATAGTTAGTATATAGTGAAATCTTTCCAGTACCGATTAATCTGTCTGGCGTCATTAGCTAACTGAATTACCAGAATGTTCAAAGATGCTATACATATATAGCTGTAAGATAATGCAAATTTATTTAATATTTATTACAGAATAAATTTTCGATGAAAAATTAAAGCCATGACTTTCTAAATTCTTTTGTAATAATATTTAATGTGACAAATCTACCAAACCAACCTTATAAATAAATATAGAATAGGTTACGGATATCCTTTTCAAGGAAATTATCTGGTATTGACTCGATCATGATATCATCTCTCACGGGCGATCAAGGTGGCAGGTCAAACATTGTCATTTCAGATCATATGGAATATACACCACAAATTGATACCTCTGTTCTATAACTGATGAGCAAGGGTTACCAAGCGGATATCGGAGATGAGCATGTTTCTAAATTTTTTAAGAGTAAAAATTTTGCTTTTTTAGCTACTGTAAATAAAGATGGGTCACCATAGGTTACTCCAGTGTGGATAGATTTAGTCGAAGATAATACTATAGGTGGTAGAGTAATATTAGTAAATACTGCAAAGGGTCTGCTGAAACATAAGAACGTATCACGAGATCCGAGAGTCTCAATTTCTATGATTGATTCAGAAACAAATCCCTTATAGCATGATAACAATAAAAGGCAAAGTTATAGACCAAACCACAGCTGGTGCAAAAAAACATATCGATAACCTTGCTAAGAGATATCTTAGTACTGAGACATATCCTGCTCATTCAGCAGATGTTGAAAGGATAATTCTCAAGATAGCACCATAAAGGATTTTCTATATACCTCCTAGATTTACACAGTATTTGGAGAAAACTGAGAAAAGCAAGAATACAAACTAGATTGAAACTAGCTAGTTAGAGAAGGACAACTAGTATTGAAATACTAAAGGAACGTTTGTACTCCTTGTTAGCAGCGAAATTGTGCAAAGTAATATATTTATTGAGATATAAGCAAATACCTATCAGGGGAGGTAAGAATTCAAAAGCTTTGGCCGACAAAATTAAATGTTCCCACATACTGGTGAAGAAACAAAGTGAAGCTGTTATGATATTGGAACGTCTCAAAAATGGTGAAAGTTTCTCAAACCTTGCTAGGCAATTATCAATTGACAAGGGCAGTGCAAAGCGAGGCGGGGATTTGGGACTTTTTGGAAGGGGAATGATGGTAAGGCCATTTGAAGAGGCAGCGTTCAAGCTTAATAAGGGTGAAATGACCCAAGAACCCATTAAGACAGAATTTGGATATCACATAATCAAGAGAGCTGGCTGACTAGATTCATGTATGAATCTAGATCTAGACAAGAACATTGTATTTGAATACATTAATCGATATGAAAAACTATATCGGACGTGTATAAAAAATGATAGCAAACAATTTTGGTGGCTTTATCTAACCAATCAATCTATATATCTCCACTGCGGTAAATACTTTCAAGAGAGTTACTCGATACCTGTAGGATATGAGACATAAATCGAAAATATTAGAACCATAAAAATTCTGCCTAAGCATGTTACTAATAAGCCATGTTCTATCCTTAATGACTTGTACTGTCATAGCTTTATAATTAGTTATTTCCTGAACTTTCAAATTTTGTACCTGTTATAGTTCTTAATTTGTCAATCTAATTGTAGATAAAATGATTCCTTTCATTAGTTTTATACGTTTGTAAATTACGATATTCTAAATTGTTAAAAGTTAAAGTATGATTTAGAATGCATAAAAGGATGCTAAATCTAGATCTAAATCCATAAAGATAGGATTAAAAAATGTTAATAGTGACCGGAATTTGTAAATATTAAAATTAATTTAATCTGATAAGTAATAAGATGATATCATCCAGAACAAATACAAAATACTTACCAGATATCCGCACTATATTGTTTGGCAAAGATCGTAGAGTAAAAATAAAGTGTTGATCATAGTTAATACAATAGTATTGAAAAATGTTGAGTGCTTTAGATGCGGTTTTCTAATGATAGAGATACAGCCGTGTCATCTATTATGTCCTAATTGTGGAGCGGAGCTTGATTGCTCTGACAAGGGATTTGTATGGTAATAATGACTTTAGGGACCAATATTGATTGGATTACACAAGGTCACATAAGGTTATCAAGACTATACTTAGTTAAAAATGACCATTTTAGAATTAAAAGTGGGTATTATTGTCCTTTCTTGCTATCTTTTCACTTCTGCTCTTCTTGTACCTCTTTGCCCCATATAGAAAAACCCAGCAGATATAGCACCGAATATTATCACAATTGCGATTATGTAGATTTCAGTTTCATTTAGATTAACCCCAAGCATTGGAGTTCCTGAACCATATGCTCCAGCTTGTTTGGCATTTTGAACTTTTTCTCTAGCGAGTTTGAGTTGTTCTTCTAGACTCGCCGATGGGCCTCCTGAGCTAACATATTGGGCTTTAGCAATTTGTATTGCAGACATCGCGAATGAAACAAGGAGTAGTGTTGATACGAGTGCTATGGTTGTAATCGTCATCTTTTGTGAGAAATGTGCAGTACTGATCAACGTACATTATTCGTTACTAATAACATTGAGAATGTCCCATTATTACATATTTCAAAAGGATATGTTCATATCTCTCGTCTATAGACCGCTCTTATTATCATTCTGCTGGTCTAAGCAAAGCCATTATCCAATGATTTTTCCGACTCGAATCTATTTACATAGGTCTCTATCTTATACTAGTCTTTTGCCGATTTCTTCATCCAGTTTAATAGATAAATAATAGATTCAACTAAATCCTGGTCTTTATTTGTTAATCTATATTCTACTCTGGGCGGGATCTCATTGTATGCTTGTCTTTCTAGAACTCCACTTTTATCGAGTTCCTTTAACCTTTTCGCTAATGTATTACTACTGAAACCCTTCAATGTATTCTTGAATTTTAAATATCTAACAGGTGTTGTAGTGGAGCACAAAGGAATTAGAATTTCAAGAGTTCCTCTTTTTGTAATTATTTTACGTAGTTTGGCAGTCTCTCTCATAAGTGCGTCAGCATCGTATCCATGAAAATCACAATTTTCAATATCGTCAACAACTGGTAATTCTGTTCTTGTTTTTACCGATTTTGTTTTCCCTCTTACTCCTCCATTTCCTTTTGTTTCCATAACTACACTTACTTTACCTAGCTTCTCTTGACAACTTAAATAGTTTCTCTTGTAAACACAGCATGTGAAAGAGGATACAATTAAGCAGCAAATAAAGGAAAGATATGGAAATATTGCATTAGTTGGAAATTCTTCAGAAGGCTGTTGTTGTGCACCTACCGAGTGTTGTGGGGATGGCTGCAGTAATAGTGATAATTCAATGACGATGTTGTCATCGCAACAAATTACAGAAAATATTGGTTATGATGTTGACGATTTAAATTCAATTCCTGAAACTTCTATCCTTGGTGTAGGCTGTGGCGCACCAGTAAAATTTGCAAATATCCGAGAAGGAGAAGTAGTCATTGACATTGGTTCTGGAGGAGGAATTGATGTATTTTTGTAAGCAAATAAAGTCAAACGGTCTGGGAAAGTGATTGGCATTGATATGACAGATGAGATGTTAGAAAAGGCTGCAGATCACGCAAAACAGAATGAATATACAAATGTGGAATTCAAGAAAGGAGATATAGAAAAGGGGATTCCAATTAGCGAAAATGTTGCTGATGTGGTAATCAGCAATTGTGTTATTAACCTAACTATAGACAAAATAGCCGCATTCAAGGAAATTTACAGGATCCTAAAAACCAATGGCGGCAGAATGGTGATATCAGATCTTGTAACAAGTAAGGAAGTAGACCCAGAATCAGCAAATTCAGATAAATGGTGTAGTTGCATAGATGGTGCATTAACAAAAGAACACTATCTTGATAGTATTAGAGAGGCAGGATTTTATGATATAGAAGTATTGGAAGAGAAATTTTATATGGACAGGCGATAATATTGAAGGCAGAAGAATTACCAGTATGGTAATAAAGGCAGTCAAGACCTAGAGGAGGATTCTACACCATAGTGTAATATAATCAAGAACAACAACGTCAACAGCCGTGAGCTTACAATAGAGCTAACCATACTCTTCAAATAATAAACCAGGATGTTGATATCAACATCAAAATAATTGTAAACAACATAATTCATAGAAGCAGTGGTGGCAATCATTCAAGCCATAGTTTAAACTGTGCTTGCTTTGATGCGATAAAGATAGCCTGGTTAGAAAAAATACATAGAGACCAAAAATCAGGAAGTGGATAATTTCATAGACAAGTGCGTAATGGGACGCTAATTGATCATCAAACAATAAAATCTGCCAATTAAGAGTATAAAGCTTCACAATGCTTATCCAAGACTGATTTCCATCATATAAAATATACAAACAAGTTAATTAAAGTCTATGGAAGATATATATCAAATAGTGTGCAATTTCTATGATACCATGAAGATCTTTAACGATTGGTGGAGGACTGTTCCAGAAGATCTTAGATATAAGTCACGTAAGGAAGATGAAGCAAACAAACCATTGTTAAACCCGGTTAACTATGTCCTTTTAAATCTCCATATGGCTGGCAAGCATGATGCAAAGCCAACTCATGAAGAGCTGAGAGATCGGCTGCATAGTGGCCAAGTAGATGTCCTTAGAATGAGTGCGAAATAGGAGCAGAAAAGATACATAATAATAATGAACAATAATACCTCAGTTAGTGTCAGCATATTCTTAAAGTAAATTTTATCCTTTTTAATCTAGAAAGTTAAGTTACTGTTCTAAGTATTTGATTACGTAGAAATTGATTCTCTTTTAAACAGACTCAATGAATTTTATGGTTAAGAACTGGTGCCGACAATAATCCGATCACAATCTAAAAACGCAAAATTAAGATTCATTTATCAATTTTTGATAATATTAGACACTACAATGCATTACTTTGTTTATAATTCTTAATAGATCTTCATTTGTCACAGGCTTTTGAATTATACAGTTGTCTGGTAATAAAGAAAGAATGTCTGAATATTCCCCATCATTAATTTCTGCAGCTGTAAGAAAGCATACTTTCATCTTCCTATCAAGTTTCTTAATCTCTCTATAAAAGGAAAAACCATTCATATCTGGCATTTTAATATCAAGAATTAATAGATCGTAGAAGTGAGGCTTGAAATTGTCTAGAGCAATGAGAGGATATTCATATGAATCGACTTTGAATCCATATTGTTCCAATGTTTTCGCTATTGCGGTATTAACATCGGGTTCATCGTCGACTACTAGAATTCTTTTTGACGTTTTGTTCTACACTTTCCATTTTTAATTTTAGAATTGTTCCTTCATTTCGATATCATCATGGATTATTTACTTTTAGTCATACAATAAAGAATGATCATTCATTCATTCATTCATTTTGGATAGAAATCATGTGACTTATCTACTCTGCCAGCAAATTCATAAGTTAATAATCCGAATCCTACTATTGCAATAACAACAAACACTATTTCAAAGTCCATAGGTGATAGATTATTCATTTGGGGTGGAGTAGTATAGGGTAGTCTTGCTCCTCCATTTACTTCCTCTTTTACAAATTGTGATCCATAATATATAGC
This sequence comes from uncultured Nitrososphaeraceae archaeon, assembly GCA_963765895.1. Classification (GTDB taxonomy): domain Archaea; phylum Thermoproteota; class Nitrososphaeria; order Nitrososphaerales; family Nitrososphaeraceae; genus JARBAU01. The sequence continues at coordinate 6,942 of CAVXZB010000004.1, forward strand.
ACCAGTAAAACCGATTACTGCCATAACTATACCTAAAACAATAATGGATTTTCCTTTAAAGTTTAGACTATTGTTAGTATTGCTGCCTGTCATTTGATTCTGATGGACCTTTTTTTCTTCCCAATCTTGTTATGAATCTAATATTACCTAATCCCTCCTCATGAACTGAAATATCAAAATTCTTTATCTATTGAACCTTGCTTAACATTGATAACTAATGTGTAATCATCACAAGCTAGGATTTTAGAGATGAAAAAATGGGCTAGATTTCTGAAAAGAGCCAGAGAAGAAGAGCACAAGAAAATTAATCTAGCAATTGTAGGAGCAAATAATCATTATGCTGGGTTTGGTCCTGGAACTGCTAACACCATTAGAAAAATGTTGGATTTGTCAGAGGTAACGTGGAATGACGTTAGGATTCCCAATACCGCAGAAAATGCACCAGCAGCCAAAAACAAACTAGTCTATCAGATTATTTGAAATGAGTTAGGATCATGGGGTCTGATAGCGCATCAAAGAGGTCTTCTTATAAACTCGATTTATTAAGATACTAAGATTCTATCCTACTAATCCAACTCTGCTGCTAATCTTTCAATTAAATATTTCATCGATACTGGCTTTTCGATAAAACATCCAAAACCTACGTTACGGTATACTTCTCTTAGAGATTGGATATTTACTGCTAATGCTGACATAAAACATACTCCCTGAAAAGTTCATCGTCACCAGATGAAGAGATAGATTACATGAATACCACTAATACTTGACCAACTTTTATCTATTATATTGAGTTTGTTCTGGTCTTTTTGTTCTGTTAACTTCAATAAAGATAAACCTTTGAATATTTCTCATATTTAATGAGATTATTTGAACTTGAGAAAACTACTGCCACTTAGCAGAAATCATATAATGATTAGAACATAAACATTCATTTACAAGGAGCAAATAATCTTGTCTTTGCAATTAGACATCAAGATTCTTGACCTACCAATGTGTGAGGTACATTTTAAATACCATTTAATCTAAGATGACCATATGGTATTTGTATACCAAAAATAACTACTCAATGGGACCCGGAGAGACGAACAAATCAGCAGACAATCAAATAAGAAGAGAAGAGATAAAAATACGAGAAGTAAACTTGTCATATCAACAACAGACCGTGCTAAATCTCTACAACTGTGGGATAACCCCAGAGATAATTGCACTACAATTAGATTTAACCAATGAAGAAGTTATTAGTATCATAAGAAAGGTAATAAACGATAATAAAAGAAAAGAAGAATCAATCAAGCAGATTTCTGATTCATCTTCTCTTGGAATGTTCTACCTTGATTCTGTTATAGACACTGAGAGATTAGTCAAGGATGCTCAGAAAAGAATGTGGAAGGCATTAAAGTTAGAACCAAAGTTTGAAATTCCGTTAGAGCAGACGCAAGAAATACTTGAAAAATTTTGTGACTCAAAGATTGGTCCTGGCAATTTTACACATAGATCTAGTCGGTTCTACAAAATTATCCATGACTCTGCCTACTGAAAAACTTGCAACTATAATTCAAGCCTTTACCCAGGAAATGTCCTTATTGATTTCTGCATATGGAGGATATGTATTCAAATATGTAGGAGATGCATTATTGGCTTTTTTCTTTCTAAGCGATAATAGATTGTATTTGCCATGTAGTAATGCAGTTAATTGTGGTAGATCTATGATCAGAGCAATGCAAGATGGTATCAATCCTATTTTGAATGACAATGATTATCCTGAAATGGGAGTCCGTGTTGGAATAGATGTAGGGGAAAATATGGTAGTTCAATATGGTTGGAGTATCTAATTCGTATACACTTATTGAAGCAAAAAGTAATGAAACTAATTATCTTAATGGGAAAGATGCTCAATACTGTATTGATAACAAGGAAGCTGTAAGATTCAACATCTGATAATAATAGTGGTAGAGTCAAGACTAATCGTATCATTAGAAAACCACATCTTGATGTTTTGGGATATACAACAAGTATAGCAACAAAAATGACAGGATTTGCAACACCCAATCAAATCATGATTGGTCAATCTGTCTATGAGATTCTAGATTCTACTAATAAGAGCAAATTTAAGAAAGTAAATGTAAGTAAGGATGAATGGGATTACATTAACTCTTCTACAGGGAATGAATATGGCATATACTGTAGTATTGATACTTTATGTACATAATAATGAGGAGAAAACTACCTTTGACGAACACTTCAATGTTGATGCATCATAAACCCAAAACAACCATAACGTTGTGAACTGGCTCTGTAAAGTTAAGAAAACAAATTATTGTTATAATGACTGACAAATAGCTTAAACCATTTTTGTATGTGTTGTAATTTGCATTTACTTTTTCTGCAAGGAAAATAATAATCATCGAAACCTTCTGTCCTATCTTTGATATATTGTATTGTTCTTTCTATGATGTTTTTCTCATATGGAGAACGGATGTGATGATGCAGTCTCAAGAACCTGCAAGCCTGTGGATACCATGTACCTCCATCAGTTGAAACAGGATGTTCTCCATATCTTTTTACAAGGTTTAATATAAAACGTTGTGCAACAAACATGTTTCTCTCCTTTGATATGCTTATTTGAAGAATTTCTCGGTTATCTTTTTCAATGGCTATCCATAACCAGATATATTCGGAACCAACTTTAATGATAGTTTCATCAATTATAAATTCGGTAATACTTCAGATCTTATTCAGAATATTTTATCGGACATTCTGGTTCTATATACTGGTGCAAGAAGGATTCAAAAAAGCAGAAATATTTCGCAAAATTGGTCCGACTCGACATTTCTAAATATCCGTCAATTAGAGAGACAAGGTGTCTATACAAACTAAGGTAGAGGAATTACAACAAATAAACCAATCATCGGGAGAAGGTGATAAAGTGAAAGATGATGCTATAGCCCAGTTATCAGATCAACTTGTGTCCTTATCATCTAGGTTGCGGGAGATCGAAAGAAGACAACAATACACATAGAGAGTTATGTCCCTGTGGCATTCGGTCCTGAATCTTCTACCTGTTTCAGTAATCCTTACCTCGAATTCTTTACCTGCCTCGGCAGGTATTGCGAAGCTGCTATCGCGATTATTACTGTTATATTAGCCCACCATAGTCTCTTCCGCACTTTTACTCATTTTTTCTTTTCTTCTGCTAGTTCCAGCGAGCTTTATTATATGGTCTTGTAGAAGTTCAGCCAGGTTACCGTTCATCCTTGTATCTTGGCTGTTTTTGTATTATTAGTAGTGGTACCTTGCATGTTGCTGCAACTTTTCTAGTAGTACTTCCTAAACCTTCTATCATCGAAGCAATCCGACGACTTCCCATGACTATCAGATCGAATTGCATGAGATTAGTTAAATTGATAATCTCATCTGCAGGATTTCCTCCATATATTTTAAATATAGTTTTCTTTGTTATGCCAGCGGCTTTACATGCTGTTGTCATTTCTTCGATTACTTCTTGTAAAAATCTATCTTGTATGACTCCCTCTCGATGACTTGCTGCAATATCTATTTCTTCTTTGTGTAAATTTGCTACTATGGTAACTGGTAATACATTAATTAAATTTCTATGGGCCTTGATGACGTTAATAAGAACGATCTCCGAATCAGAAATCTTTGAAATATATGTTGCATAGCACAAAGCTATCTTGGACATTTTCATTCCATCATACGCAACTAGTATTCTCTGAAAACTTGGGAAATCAATAGGAATATGATGAGTTTTAGAAGATTCGACTATTGGGCTAAACTCTTGTTCTATCCTGCTAACATGCTCTTCGGTGTCTTCTAGCAAACAATTTTAGACAATGCAAAGGACTGCTATATTATACTTTCCCGAAAATTCAAGGATGAAAGATGAGGCTCCATAGTAGTTTAATGCGGTCGAATGAATGTTATTATCTTTTATAGAATTAGTTTCACTAAGACTAGAGTAGATTTAAAACCAGTAATGCTTTATAAAACATGATGAATATACGTAACGGCGTGTTTGAAATCAATACGGGTTAACTGTTCGGTTCATAGCACAAGTATCGGCATAGGTGTTGGGATATCCCCAAATTTTAGCATTTAAATTGTAAAAATATTAGTGGGCCTAAATAAATGGGCAAGATTAATCCGGGCCCAGAGGGATTTGAGCTTTGCTCGTAGAAGGGTTCATCTACCTTTGCGAAATTCATCATGTATATTATTACAATAGGATATGGAAACGAGGGTTATCAGGCTTTTGATGTTAGATTAACTTGGACATATGTATTGCGGCTTCGGTTATTATGCACGACGATTTAAAACTCGAGATACGGACAAAAGAGAGACTTGCTATTGAAGATCTAGCATATAATGCTCCAGTGAAGTTATGGAACCTAAAGTCATTGGCATGATTGACATAATCCAGATAACACAGATAATAATATCCATATTGCAAATCTGGAAATGAAATAGTTCATGGAACCGTTACTCGATCGCATATAACATACGTCATCAAAATTTTTCTATACTAGTGGCATCGACAACGAATTTTTTTAACGGCTGTAGAGAACGAAACACTTCTATTTCTATTTTTTAGTTTATAGATGTCTGTAACTTTTCTATACGGATAAATAAGGCAGAATATACCAAACCGCCAAAGGCTGCCTGCCATAGCGTAAACAATTCCAATAATTATAATAACAACAAAAGGTTGGTTGAATGATGAATATAACTTTGAGACTTGTTCATTGAGGACTATAGGCAATAATATTCCAGCTCTCACAAAGAACTTCACGGATGCCTTCAATACTTTGCTGAAACATTAGGGAGAGTGTTGAACGAGCCAAGTCTGTAAGATAATTTTGGGATTGACTGGCCAAGTGCTTAATGTCTTTGGTTACAGTAGATTTATTCACTCGGAGTTCTTTTGCTATTTCTCCTACTCTTACGCCTCTTATCAGAAGTGATTACACACGCTGTCTCCTTTCGATTATGACTACTGCAGTATTCCTCAATTCCTGATACTGGATATAATATCCGAACTTTAGGTGTTATGCCATGAAAATAGTCTCATAACGATACCTGAACTTTGTATAATGGAATAGAACATAAAGGCCCTGGTAAGTAGTAGGTTATGCAAGAGTGATATATTTTCTAGTAAAAATATACCTCAAGCAAGTATGAAAGATTTAACTTTTACATTTTACTTTATAATGGTTAGATATAACAACACCATTGCTTTGTTGAGTAGTGGATGTTATGTTCTGTGCGATTTGTCTTTAGGCCGACGAATCAACCTCGTCGGTCGTTTTATTACTTAATTTACTATGGACCTACGATCGTAGTATAATGGCGTTCATGGGACTTTGCTTCTGATAAAATAATATGATAACGAGCCTGCTATGCTTGCTATTGTAATCACCTTCAATTTAGACCTTGATAGGATATGGATTTGTTGCTTCTTCTATCATTTTTGCATTGTTTACTAATACCCTAGACATTTCTTGGGTATTGTCCTTGACATATTGCATAGACATGCCGATAGCACCAGTATTTGTAAAGATCATATTATTGTACATTCTAATTGTTGCTATGGTACCATCTGAAAAACTGCTTACTACTCTAGCATAAGTTTCTGTCATTCGTTTAGGCGAATTCCAGAAATAGTTGTCAAAGAATGAACTCCATGCCGTTTGAAAAGAACTTGTTATTTCTTTTTGAGATTCTAGATAATTCTCAGCTATCCCTCTTGCAGCCTGAACTATTTGCTCCTGATTATCGGTAACTGTCTGCATGTATCTTGGAAGCTGTCTATGTGCTTCATCAGTTGCAACTCGAATGTTATCCTTAGCTTTCTCAAACGTTTTATTAATCAACCGTTTACTATTGCGATAATTGTCATCAGGATTTACCGTAGCATTGTTATTCTCATCAATATGGTCACTTGTATTTGTGTCTTCTTTCCTAGTCGTCATATGTTACTCTCATCTTAGCCAAAAAGGTAGATAAAGATATCCAAATCAAGTAATAATATCGCACTAATCAAAGAAATAATAGCTCAGCTGATATTAAATAGATTAAATCTTCCTGATCCGTCATAATAAGTCGTTTAGTAACTTTATTTATGATTTATCAATAAATGTGGCATACATTATCAATTTGATTTATTTAGAGTTATTTTAGATGACTTGTACTCTGAACGTTAATTTTCGGATATAGTTAGGTGATCTCTTTCTAGATATGCTATGAACAAATTGACTGTGGGATACTGAAACAAGACAAATAATACGTGTAATAGTCGATAGTAATATAATCGTAAGTGTATTAAGTGGGTGAGGATATTGGAGTTAACTCCTTGTTATACGTATTTCCTTCAGATCTTCATCATCATAGTTACAAACGATGCCTTGGGCAATAGAGTAAATTTTTCTGAAAAACGCATTTGTCGATACTTTCGATTTGAAGTAACTACCGTTCAAAAACGTCCCTTATCTCACTTTCTGAGAACTTGTATGGCCTGTATTTCCTCAGTTCATTATGACTGAAAACCTTTAAAGTAATACCCCACCGTATTTTAATTTTCCATTTACTTTAGAATATAGGTCAGCCTTTTATTAATTGGAAGAACATGAAAACATCCACGGTCAAAGATATAATCAAATTCATTATCATTTATCTTAGAGTTTAAGATATCATCTACTATAAAATCGACGTTTTTTGTGTCATCATTTTTGTTTTTACCCATTATTTTCCTTGCTGCAATAATTGCAGCTCCAGAATATCAGAAGCTTAGACTCAAGCCCATATTGGCAAGTTGAAACACTTAAGTTGCCGGTCCGGTGTCTAAATCCAAAGTCCCTCATTTAATATGTCGCCTCTCTAATTTTCTCCTTAAATGTTTATCCAAGGCTTTATTATACCGGGGATAGTCTCAACTTTTTTGGTTTTTATACATGTTATCCGAATCCTAAAATTCCCTTTCCATCATATTAAATAAATTAGCTGTAACAGCTTAAAATAGCCTTCCAAAAAATACATTCTTGAACAGGATAGAAAATTTTCAATGCCTCTACCCATTATTCTATGACTACTTATAACGGCGTTCTGATTCCTTGATTGGGTAATCGTTGGCACTCATATCACGTCTACGCATCAAACCATTCTCATCAAACTCCCAATGTTCATTACCATGTGTACGCATCCATTGAGAGGGATTGTCCGCATCTCTCCACTCATATTCAAAACGCACTGAAATACGATTCCCTGTATAACACCATAATTCTTTCATTAGACGATAATCTAGTTCTTTAGCCCATTTGCGTGTTAAGAATTTTATAATATTAATTCTTCCGGAGAAAAACTCTGTTCGGTTTCGCCAGACTGAGTCTTCAGTATATGCTTGAGCTACCAGCTCAGGATTGCATGTATTCCAGGCCTTTTCTGCAGATTTTACCTTTAGCTTTGCCTTTCCTTCATCGAATGGAGGTCGGATATCTGAAGGTTTCACTATCATATACTTCTTTAATCAACATATATTTGCATTGTTAGAAAGAATCTTTACAAAATTTGAGAACATGTAGATAAGTAATATATCGTGTTACACAGATCATTACCAATTATTTCAATTATAGTAATATTTAAATAATAACTTCAAGCCAAGCACCCACCAAAATACCGATATAAAAATGAATCTTGACAATTACCAAGAATATATGAATAACAACAATTTTATTTGTAGAAAAATGAAATGAATAAGGTCAATTAGTGAAAAGCATAAACTTTGTAATACTCGGGGACAGTGCAATAGCAGGTGAATTGGGAAAAAAAGGAACGACTACGGATATTTCAATTTATGACAAAAAAACGTCAGACAGGATTTATACATTTACCGTACCTTTAACATATCCAGAGAAAATACAGTCATTAATTCAGGCCATAAATATGTCAGAATATGCAATTTTAAATATTACAAAAATTGACAAGAATTTAGGTGAGCAGATTGTTGCGTTAGATTCGGTCAATTTTAAGAATGGCTTTATCCTTCATTCCTATGATATTGATGAAGAAAAAATAAGGTTACTAATACAAAATACAAGTATAAAAGATTTTAAATTTATGAATAATTATGAGGAACTAAAACAAGAATTATCTTTAATAGAACCAAAAAAATCATTTAACAGCGATGAGAAAGCTGGCCCTGAGTTGGAGCCATCTGAATCTACCGAAACACGAACCATATTTATATCAATTGATCATGCTTTTGACGTCAAGGGTGTTGGAACGGTTGTATTGGGTGTTATAAGACAAGGAATTGTCAGAGTTCATGATCAACTGAGAATTATGCCTATGGATATTAATATCACAGTCAAATCAATTCAAATGCATGATACGCCAGTTGAGGAGTCCATAACTCCGGCAAGGGTTGGACTAGCAATTAAAGGAATTACAGCTGATGGGATATCTAGAGGTGACGTTCTATGTTCCACGTTTACAGATACAGGTGACAGTATGATAAAAGTTGCCACAAATGAAAATATACTTACTACAAAATTTAAAAGAAATTCATTCTTTAAAGGACAAGTTTTAGAAGACCAGAACTATATGTTGGCAATTGGACTCCAGATTAAACCAGTAAAAATAAAAAGAATAACTAATGATGGTCACGATCATAATATCAAGGTCATTGAAATTGTTCCCGAAAAGGCTGTTGTTTATGTTCAGAATCAAATATTTCTATTACTAAAGCTAGATACTTCTGGAATAAGAATAGTTGGACAAGGCATTACTACCTAACATATACTAAAATTGAACTTCATATAACGTTATTAACTTCTGTCTTGCTTTCTTACAACCTCCATAACGATTCAACAGATGATCAGTAGAAGTAATACACAAGTGGTTTCTCAGTATGTAGGCGTGCTCTACGAAATCAAAATATATATGAATAGATGGACTACTGTACTTTGAATATTAATTTGATTATAGATGTCTTAGTTGTATCAAGTCAGGTACAATTCACCTCGATTATCTCTTCAATTTTTTGTACTAAACTCTGATTTTCTATCGGTTTCCGAATAAAATAGCTAGCATCTATCGTAGAAAAGATATCGGAATATGTGCCATAGCACAGTTGACCAGCTGAAAGAAAACACACCTTTACTTTTTTATCAATCCTTTTAATTTCTCTAAATAGTTGAAAGCCATTCATCTCTGGCAAGATTATGTCAAGGATCACTAGATCATAAAAGTTAGACCTATATGCGCCCAGTGCTAAATATGCATTATTAAAGGAATGTACTTTAAATCCATATCTCTCTAAGACTGTCTTGATAGTGAAGGTACAATCACTATCATCATCTACTATCATTATTCTTTTTCCTTTTTCCAACAAACCACTAATCATCTTTGTTTCAACCCCCTGAATTATCCCTTCAAAATCATATTCAGCTTGACATGTTAATAATATGACATGTCCTTATAAGAGAGGGAGGGAGGCAAAAGTGCGGTATATTACCGTACTACTGGCTTTGCCAATCCGTTCAAATTAATAGGAATTTAAATATAATTCAAGTTCTTATAGATCACCTATTTACGCATAGGCCGAACAACACGATATGCAAAGCACAGTAAAGCACTTGATGATATAGCCCTCAATATGAATAGGAAAATAAGATTCAGTAAAAACGATCTTCATATAAAATGTAACCCTAATACAAATATGGAAGAACAACAAGATGAAAAAGATATCACGAAAGAGACTCTTAAACCAATTACCAAAGTAAAGTCAAAAGTCGACAAGGAGCTGCAAGAGCAAGAAGTCGAATCAACAGGTGGAGGAATGGGGGCTGGCGGCGGATAAGTAAAGGACGAATGTAAGATATCATAATATCGATATTTTGACTTATAACGTTTCTTTCTTTTTTCAAAAGATCCAACTAATTTATTCGTCATCGCCGTCGGGGCACATGCAATTCATTATCCAAGCTATTAATCTGATGCAGTGATTATATTATAAATTCGAGGTAACTGCACTCCCATTTGGAATTAGATATACAAGACATTCCGTGATTTTGATTATGATATCACTTGGTTATATTAACTCGTCCTATTAAGATCTTTCCGTTTTTTAAAATAAAAAACTAGTACCAATATAACTGTGCCCAGAATAATATAGAGTAAAGATCTATCAAACTCAATCATATTAATTAAAAAGTAAAACGCTTATTTATTACTGTCAATAATTATATCATTATTTAAATTGTTTCAGACATAACTTTAATTGTTATAACTGATCTCTAACTGGGTATAATATACTTATAAATTATGGGAATAAAAAAATTGACAGAATAAGGCATTGATAACGGTATTAAACTATGTATACCATAAATAATTAGTATGACAGATATTGCAAAGAAAGTAAAAAATACCGAGCAAGATGCAGAAGCAAAAATTCAGACTGAAGAAGATCATATTGAAGGAAAACCTAGTTCAGAGACTCTTAACAAAGCCAAGGTAAAGGTAAAAGATGCTTTAACCTAAACTTTAATCTCAAACCATCTTTTTCTTCCCTTTATTAATATGAATCGTGAGCATTATGTGAGCAGTATATCAAATCTTTTATAATAATAAGTCATATAAATGATAGAGAATATCTCAATTTAGAAGTGGAAAACATGAATAATGAACAAGATCTGGATAATACTAACAATCAACAAATTAAAACTGATAATGATGTCGTTAAAGAATTAGAAAGAGAAGGAAAGTTAAAAAAGTCAGTAATGAAGGGCGGCGTAGCTGATGAATATGAAAATGAGAAGCCGAGGCAGGGATAATATATTAGCGAAGGCTTTCGTTTTAATTTAGTAAACAAGGGTTATATCTTTATAAGCGGCTTTATTTTCTATCATGATGTCCAGTAACCTGATAGTGTTATAACATAACTATATAGATTATATGAAAACTTTATAATATCTTTAAGTATTTTAAAGCTAAATATAGAATTATGAAAGACAACGCAAGTATTCAATGTTTAAGTATTGCACCCGGTCTTAAGAATTTGCTAGAATGCTGTGGATTATTTACAGTTAAATCCGTTGCAAATCACAGCCAAGAGGAGATCGCCGTCTTGTTAGAAATCGACACTTATGTTGCAGGAATAATTGCTCAAGCTGCAAAAAAATCTCTAAAAGATTCTGAACGCAATATTGCAACTACAGCTGCAGCTATGGTTAGTATTCATTAATATATTATAATACTTTAATTGCAGCTCGGTACTGACATCACTGTAGACGATAGTCCTATAGATCACATTATTAATTACTCTTAATATAGAGAATGGTTCATTTTATATTACGAAACTTGTAACAATCTAAAGGGGTTATATTCGACATGAAATGTGCTTGCTGCGGAGGAGATATGCTAAGAAATAAGGAATTGGAAAATACAATAATTTACAAATGTAAAGAATGTGGTCTTAGCAATACAGAACTAAAAGCAAATGATGGTCATAATACTTTCACATAAGTATTGAGCGTACATTCTACAACAGTACATATTCATCTTGTAGGCACAACCAAAAGTGATAATGGTCATGTTCATGCTCTATGTAAAGATAAAGACAAAACAAAGAAATAAAAATTATCTAGCAATTGATTCCTCTTGGCAAATAATTATGCATGAGAAAATCCATAGCTGACTAGAATACTAGGACTTTTAAGATTGAATAACAGGAACAATAGATATTATTTTGGGATTAACAAAGTTAATCGAGAGTTAATTATGATGATTTATAAAATACTATATATGACATCGACTCTTCTTTCGTTTTTCAGCCCTACTACAAGATTATATCTCAAGCATGCGTACATAGTTACAAGAGAAGGAAAGATCTACGATTAGGTCATCTGCTATCGATTCTAGAATATCATTGTCGATGACATTAGAGGCCTCGTTACATTCGGTAATAAGAATTAGAAATGAATGGTATGTTTCAGAAGGTATGCATCTTGCATTTAGTATCACGCGGTTAACTAAAGAAGATTATTAAGCTATGAGAAACCCCTTCAAGAAATCAAATAATAAGACACCCGAAGGAGAAC
>CAVXZB010000005.1:0-52575 GCA_963765895.1 uncultured Nitrososphaeraceae archaeon
ATTATGTTATAGTTGCTCCTCTCTTTAATCAATTCTAACTGGACTATAAAGTCCGCCTCCCGACCACATATATTGCATCTTAACGCTTCATCATCCGAGCCAAGACCGAAGCGTTCCTCGTCGGTAGCGTTTTTATCCACAACGCAGCATTTGCAAATCCCTCTTAAAAGAGTTTGTGGGTTGAACTTCTCATAAGTCCGATCATACATGACAATCGTTTTGCATATTTCGATTTATCTTAAGAGGCTAACATAGTTTTATTGATCTTGCAAGTAGCAATGCACGTTTCTTATCTTCTTCAAAAATGTCATCTTTCTCATACTTACCATTAAAATAGATCAGATCAATCATTTTAGAACGATCAATATTAACAACTGTGGCACCATTACCCACGCCATTTGCATAAGAATTAGTTAGGATTAGCAATTTGTCGACGATACTTGAAGTTTTCACAGTATTAGCAATTTGTTCAAAATTCTTTACGTGATCCTTACTCATTATTACTGATACCGCCACTCTTGATCCTGAAGAGTCGCTATAAACTATGTCCCCTCCTTCTCTGAAGGTAAATTCAGAACTAAGTTCAGAAACAGATCCTACGTCATGCGCACAATTTACAAGATTGCGAACCGCATCACGAACATCTCTTCTAACTCTTTTAGGTCGTTACTATCTTTCTTTATCCTAATGAATTCCGATAAAGGGATGGACATTATACTGCCCCTTATTTTTAGACCGGGATAGACATGCGTGATAGTATCGTCAATTGCTTTTTCATCAATAATAGTGCAGTTTCTTTTTCTGTGCCGACTCCATAGCATGGTAAAAAATGTTTATCATTGACCTAACGTTTCTAAAATCCTGAAATTCATCATATATAACCTTAATTTTTGATGAAAAATCTTTTTGATCTTCCTTTGAAAACTGGCTTCCAACGTCATGGTATCTGATATATTCAAGAATAATATCATTGACTTCTTCAAAAGTATTAGATCCCGCTAAATCGATCTTGTAATTTGCTTTTTCTAATCTATCAAACACGGAAGCACTCGCTGATCGATGTCGTCATAGGCAGATGGAGTTAAATTCAATGAAATAATACTACTCGACAAATGCGCGTTAATAATTGCCTTTATAACGTCTAATGATATTTTGTCACAATCGAATTCATATATCTGGAATACAGTCAGTTTCTTGAGGAACTTTACGTTTAATATGGCTATAGCAGACAAGTTGCAAGAGCATCCTCGAGTGTTTCCACATTGTATACGTCATCCCTTAAGCGATGATGTAAAACTGCTTTCGCAATATTATTTTCAATGGTAGATAGTTCTTGCTTCAGTAGGTTATCAGCAGCAGTATAATCTGGGCTTAATCTATTTTCTAAGATTTGTTGGGCCTTGTAATGTATGCTCCTACCACAAAAGGAATCGATTATGCCATACCTAAATATTTTCTTAGCCCCTTTTACGTTATGTTCACTTCTTGCTCGAGAAAATATACAATAGTTTCCGTAGTTCCACAATATCTTCTTCATTAAAGCCTGCTAATATAGCATTATACAGACTTTGAACAGTACGGGGGGAAATTTGTGAAAGGTCGGTATATGAAATAACTGAGGTGTCAGACAGGTCAGCTAATCCCTTTATATGTAAAGTTAGGTGGGTTTTACCAGATCCCACGTCCTGAATTATAGTAACAAGTCTCGAGTCGTTGTCTTGGAAACCGCTACTAATTCTAGAATGCAAGTCATCTATACAAGACAACATGGCAAACTTTGCATCTTTGTGCCTTTTGCCACCAATTACTAACGAGTCTGTCATTCTGGGTGTCGGACTTCCATGATATGGATTTTGCTTCAAGCCGTATGGGTACAAAGTGCTTCAGATACACCTCACAAATCCGTGTAGCAAACCTCTAATCATAATTCCGTCTTTTCCACCAGTTGAAAGCTCGACCTGTCAGTATTTTTCTCAACTGTTGCTTGACCTGGTTGTAAAAGTTGTCCCGCTGATAGGCAAGTTTACTGGAGAGATCATTTTTGATTTTCTCTAATTCTACCCAGCCTATGGAATTCGAATTTTCTGCTATCGCATTGTCAAATTCCTGCATAAACTCCGCTAAATCTGTAGATTCAGTTTCGACGACAGTTGTGGCTATAGTATCAGGGTTATTGCCTAAGTGTTCAGGTCCGTTTGATTCATTTGGTTTTGAGCCTGACGGAGTAGTATTTAGTAATGACTTTTCTAATGACCTTAATGAATCGTAGATTAATCTAAACTTTGGGTCAGAATTAAGGAGGCTTTGCAAATAATGATCCTTATGCCAGCAATAGTATGAAGTCCCTTTCTTTTCGATAAGAACGTCACCAGTCGTTACTAGTCTATGTAACAATCCTTCGAGATCAAAGCCTATAAACGATTTACGTAATTCAGATTTTTTAATTCCAAGAGGCCCTGCAGTAAGGATTTTTGCTATCACCTGCTCCTCGGTTGACATATGGACAAGCTTCGATATCCCTATATAAGGCAGGACGTAAGACATTGCTTAATCTTTGATTAATATGTTTAAACCAGTAAAGAAAAGGTATTAATATATTGAAAATGACTGTTTTCCGGATGATGAATATCCTATCTGAATTGTGATGAAAGCACTAGGGTATCTGACACAATAAATGAAACGACCTTGAATCTAGCACTTTTAACTGGTAAAATGTTGGCATTTTGCCTTTTCTAGATTTCCTTAAATTCTATATCAACGCTTCTTGAACCATCCATCGTGTTTAGATAGTAGTAAACTCCCTCTGATTCTTATCACCAACTCTTTTAACAAGAATAAACATCCAAAAAATGGTCGCTATCCATCCAATTGTAACAAGTATATTCGATAAGCTTAGATACAAATAGGGTGTGATTTCTGATAAATTATCTTCTATAATCTTTATTGACATTCGCAAGTCCCCAAGCCCTGTGTTATAACCTGAAGTATCTATGCCTAGACTTGTAATTCTCTTTGCACGGAGGGCCATTTCGTCTAGTTCATCATGAATTAACGAGAAATCTGTGGAGGGATTTGGAAAAATCCAAACAGGATTACCCGAAGTAGGCAATAATGTGGAAACCATTCTTAAATACTTCACCATAGACTGGGGACTCTGAGAAGCCTCAGCCCTTGACAAATAGCCTAAAGCCTTCTCCGAGGGATATATGGTATTTTGATATCCAGTATAGGCCAGGCCAACCCCGAGGGCTATCAATATTATCATTGTAAGTAGAATAATTTTACTACGATCAATTTTCATAATATCATTACGAAAGTCTCTCCAACTTAATTTCTTCGATATGAACCCGACCTTTGGAATAGCTTGATAGTCCCTGAAGAGGGGTCGTAAAGTACGTGTCTTGAAGTTGTAAGGGCCTCCGATTCTTCAACGGATGGTATGCGCTTACGTGGGATATCCTGTTGTATTTCTTTATTAAATGAATGAGTAATACCAAAATATACAACGTATGCAAAACCTAATGTCTGTATTACGATAAATGGCATGAACACAGCATTTCGTGAAACAATTGATATGTAGATGGCTATACAGCCATAAATGCAGAAAAATGATTCTAACAGTGTAGTTTTTGTAAATGGCAAGGCATATGATTTATGTCGCCACTCATCATTGCGATTAATCACTCCAAACTTTGGGGTCCGTAAAAATTCATTTCTCTTGTCAATAAGCGCATCAAAGATGGCGATAGTATTATTAATCGAAATTCCGCTAGCAAATAATACTAAAAAGAAATACTGCTTTGCCTTTTCCCTCCATCTATTTCCCCAAATTTTTCGTATTATGTAGATCTGTGCGGCTGGGCCCATAAGTACGTAAACGAGTATTCCAAGTACTGTGGTTAATGTAACAGTATGAAGATTGTCCATTGCAAGTAATATTGGAAATATCAGAAACTGGATTAGAAATAGCGGATGTACAAAATGCCGAGTTAATTGCATAAATGCCTGAATTTTCGCCTCAAAAGAAATTTTTCTTCCGAGCAATAAATCAACCATTAACTTGAGTGATACCTGCGTCGATCCCTTTGCCCACCTAAATTGCTGCCTTTTTGCTGCATTCATCTGGACTGGAAGTTCACCGTGCACGACTGTATCTTCTAATAACAGACACTTCCATCCCTTCAGTTGGGCCCGAAAACTCAAATCAAGATCCTCTACAAGTGTACTTGTTTGCCATCCACCTGCGTCTTGTATACAATCTGTTCTCCAAATTCCGGCTGTTCCGTTAAAATTCATAAAGAGATTTGTCATGCTTTTTGCCTTTTGCTCAATCAAGAAGTGAAGGTCAAGAGACAATGCTTGTGCAGCGGTTAAACTGGAATAATTCTCGTTGAAGTGTGCCCATCTACATTGGACGAAGCCAACTCGTTGATCATAGAAATGTATCAAGGTATCTCTGAGAAATGAAGATGAAGGAACAAAATCAGCATCGAAAATGGCCACGAAGTCGCCCTTGAGAGACCTCATTCCCTCACTTAGGGCCCCAGCCTTATACCCTGTTCGATCCTTCTCTCGATGCAGGTAGACGATATCGAATCCTTTGGCGTGTACTCGCCGATGGCAGTTCTTATTAATCTGCATGTATCATCATCTGAATCATCCAATACTTGAATCTGCATTCTATCCTTGGGGTAATCCAGATTGCAGACAGCTTGGAGTACACGCAATGCTACATATTTTTCGTTGTAGAATGGGAGCTGTATACTAACCACTGGCAGATTCATGGATTTAGCTTGGCTTGATGAATGTCTATATCGTTTATGCCTCGAGTTGTGATGTGATCGATAAAAAAGATAGTAGAAGTTGAGTGTATATAAAGTCATTATCCAAGCGACAGAGACAAAAATAATATACAGAAAAATTTCTAGTCCGAACATTAAGAATCCTTTCTTAGCCAACCTGATATTGCAATGTTTTCAAGATCCGACAACAGGCTAATTATCTACAAATCTGTTGATCCTATTGACATTGTTTTCCTGCTCAGAACACCAATTCTCAAATTTCGCAATAAATTGAATTGAGGGCTTACAATGTCATCTGGATTTGGTCAAGTTCCCTTCTGGAATATCTTTACACATTGGGGAGGACATACATTCTCACATGCCATACAGAATATACAATCCTTTTCTCTTATCATGAATGGCTTCTTTTCTGAGGCAGGATGTCCTGGAGTATCTAACCATTCATAAACATTCACTGGACATGCTTCTATGCAGGCACCGTCTGCTACGCATATATCGAAATCAACAGTAACCTCGTTACCCCAAATTCCTAACTGACCAGGTGGATCAACAGGCCCCCATACTTTGATTCCTTGGTATGTCCCTACTACCTGTCTTGAAGATTTGAAACCAGGATCGATTGGGCCATCCATCTTTGAATAACTGGTGCCAGATCCAGTAAGTGAAATCGTTGTGTCCCCTCCGGCCGTTGCAATTGCCTGAGGAGCATTAGCAGGGACAGAAGCTGCTGCAGGCGGAATTTGTTGAGCTGGCTGTTGCTGCGTAATCTCAGGTTTTGGGGCAGAAGATCCTAATGCCTGTGTTGTGGTAGTCCTTAGTTTTGGATTCTTAGCCAACGGAGTTAGTTCTTCGAGTTTCTTCAATGCAGATTCCATTGAAAGCTTCTCTGATTTCTGATAATGGGCTACTAGTTTATCTCCAATCTTAGTATTTCTTATGATTGTATCAATAACCATCTTTGCGTAGTCATCAGCTTTCTGACGATAATTCTGGACCCAGTAGTGGTCACCGAAATATTCAAGTGGTCTAATCTGGTAAATAACGTCAATTACGTCGCCGGTGACTATTTCAACCGTAACGTCTAGGCTAATGGACAGGTGTTGACGCAAGAGTGGATCATTTCCTTCCTCAGTCCATTTGTAATTCACGTAAATTCGGTCTGCGTACCTATCAATTTTGAATCCAGAATTTTTCAAATCGTTCGCAATGCCGGCAATATCCGAATTTTCATTTAATTCAATAGGTATTCTGAAGACTCCTAGCCTCGATCCATGTAATGGATAAATCCCTCTTTTCGCAACCTCTGACAGCATCACCCATACTCGGTCTTTTAATAAGGCAGACATTGCTAATTATAATCGTGGAGTTAGAGGCTAAAAGTATTTCGATTGTTAATCATCAGGGCATGTCATTTCTCTTATCTCTCGATATTTGGTGTCGAGTCCCTCTGCGATTGTGATTACGTCTCCTATCAGATATTTAGCTTTGGTAAAGTACCATCTTATAGCAACCCTATGCCCGATACCATCGATATCGTATATCATCCCTTTGTCTGCCTCAGCATTAAATTTGTCATCATAGCTCTTTTCAAGGTACTTCCAGTCCCTTCTTAGTTCTATCTTCAAGTACGAAGGATTGACCCTCGTCGAAAATAGAATAAAACTGGCCTGTTTTTACAGGAGCATTTTGATTAGTCATTACCAATCCAGTTATTATTTTTCTATGGGATTTCCGATCATATTACCCCATTCCGTCCAAGACCCATCATAATTTCGTACTGAGGGATAACCTAAGAGATATTTTAATACAAACCAACTATGCGATGACCTTTCTCCTATTCTGCAATAACAAATTACATGCTTATCAGGCGTGACATCCTTGCCTTCATACAATGTCTTTAGCTCACTAACATTCTTGAAAGTTCCATCTATGTCATTTACGGCTTGAGCCCATGGTATATTTTGAGCTCCTGGAATATGTCCGCCTCTCTGGGCATGTTCTGAAGGATATTCTGGAGGTGCGGTAATTTCGCCAGAAAATTCTTTGGGGGACCGAACATCAACAAGAACAGATTCAGCTTTCTTCATAACTCTGCTTACGTCCTGAAGATAGGCACGAATACCTTCCTCAATTGGTTTTGCAACATAGCTGGAAGACTCGCTCTCGGGCTGGTCCGTAGAATATGTTCGCTTTTCCAATTCCCACTTCTTTCTACCTCCGTTCATTATTTTTATATTCGAATGCCCATAATACTTAAATACCCAGAAAGCAAATGCAGCAAACCAATTATTAAAATCACCATATAATACAATAGTCGAATCGGAATTTGCCCCGACTCTGGACATTAATTTCTCGAACTCCTTCTTGCTTATTATATCTCGCCTTATTCCATCATTTATATCCTTTTTCCACCAAACTAGATGGGCTCCTGGTATGTGTCCCTTTCGATATGCGTTTTCAGGATCGTAGTCGACCTCAAGGATAATTGTATCCGGTTTGTTATCCAATTTAGTTGCGACCCAGTCAGTCTCGCAAAGAACCTCGGGATGAGAATAATTACTTGAACCTTGTGGCATAAATTTGATAACGTACGTACCGGTTAAAATAGTTATCAAACTAAATATTGTTTGAATTGAGAATAAGCAAGACTTTAACTATTGCATTGATGCCGTCCACAAGCGTCGCATTCTTTCAGTCTATAATTGATTGCATATGGAGCACAGCCTAGCGCTCGTGAAATTATAGGATACGACTGTCATCGGGACTATTAGTAAAAAATTTAGTCTCAGTTATCAAGTGCTGATTTTTAGGTTATCGATCACTAATCACTGGTAATTCACAAGAAAAGAAAGATTAAATTAACAATTATTCTGGCTTATTCTATATAGGGCCGGTAGTTTAGTCTGGTAGAATACCTGCCTTGCATGCATGTACTTATATGCAGAGGATACGTAGGTGGTCGTGGGTTCAAATCCCACCCGGTCCATCAAAGAATTCAGCTTTAGGCTTTTGGAAAGAAGGTCTTTAACATTGGCGTCCAACATGTGTCACAACACCGAATTACCCAATTTGATACTTCTACTCCAGTCTAATTATTGAATTGTATTAATCATCACGACTCGTTGCGTACCGATTGGGATTATACGCTACTAAATTGTTGTCTAAATCAAGGATAGTATAGATAAATGTCTATTTTTAGGAGCGACTTTTCAAGATAAGTTTGCCAGAATGCGTTACCTTTTCCAAGAATAACATTATATGGATACAAATTAGAGATTATGAAATTATTCCCAACCACAATCCAACAACAACAGACCTTCTCGCTAATCGTTAACTTCACGTCCATGGCCAAGGACAAACTATTGATTCCAATGACAGTATCAGCCACACAACTAAATTCTCTTCGAGCATACGAGCAAGCAATAGAAGCAGATTTACCATCCAATTTATCAATTCTGAAATGGGTCAAACAAATATCTCATTCATAAAAATGGGTCACCTTTACACCTGGAATTGCGTCCAGTGTTAGGAAACAAGCGTCCGATTCGAGATCCTGATTATTTGAAGTTGTTACAGTTAAACATTGGCTGATCTGAAAAGTGAAGTGTCTGATTTTAAGGCTGCACGTTCTTAAAATTCGCATCTGTAGGAAAAGGGATGTGCCTGTACCAAACAGTGTATAGCACCTTAACAATAATGGAAATGAAGTATTTCATAACTATTGATATGTGGTATCAAGTCCTGTCAAAATTCTCGACCTTTGATTAACTTCCATTTTTAGTCTCAGAAAAATATCATAGGAAGGCCAATTATTACTGAACAAATCACTTGAGATTATTCCCAAGAATGAAGATTAATAATGATAATAAGTAGTACCACGTTGTGAATTGGTCCAGTGAGACATCGGAGATCTTTTTAAGGAATAAATAAGTAGAGTCCTAACGTGGAAGCCTCAGGTAGCACTTCGAGATGGTGATTACAAGAATTACAACTTATAGATGGCAGGAATTTGTGACATCCTAGGTACCAGTATTAAGAATACCTATAGGAGTTACATTTAGTTAAAGTCAGGGCTTGGTAGATGTGACGAGGTACAATTACGTGCATTTATTCGGTAGATGTTTTAGAGTTCCGCTGCTGTCGTCGAGACTAGATTAAAAATGCTGATTATATTCATAGTATTTTCTTACATTCGATTAACTTGTCATTGACTTACGGTAGGAAATGCTTGACTATTATTCGTGCTGAGTTCAGAGCATTTCTAATATATTATTAAGCCGTTGAAAAATAGGATGCTACATAAATACTCTATACAGATAAGTATAGTGACATTTATCGCGTTATCGCTTGCTTTAATGTTATCAGTTTGTTCCTCTGAGTCTATAATGGCTTCTAGTCGAAACGATCATAACAATCAGGACAAAAAATCGCACGATAATAATCACAGTAGAGCAGATAGTCGAAACGATCATAACAATCAGGACAAAAAATCGCACGATAATAATCACAGTAGAGCAGATAGTCGAAACGATCATAACAATCAGAACGCCGAGTCTAAGGATAATACGGGTGATAGAGCAGATGTTGCAACGACTGGCAATCAGAATATAAGCTGCATGGGAAGCTTTATGAGTTGTAGAAATGATATTACTAACATAGTATGTTCACATGTAACATACTGCTTTATAGGACCAACTACTCCTTTTATGATGGCGAATCCTACGCAACAGTAATCTTGCATCGGATATTGAAATTCGCACTCTGGTCGCCAATATTATCGACGGTCGAAAAAGCTATTGTATTTTAGTTAAGTATATTATTAGTATGATTTTTGCTATTACGATCAATTCCTTCATATTGGTATTTTGTGTTGATTAGCTGAGTTGATGTTACCAAGCTCAGTAATCTATTATGTAGTGCCACGACTACAACAATTGATCGCTGATAAAGTTGTTCAAAGTGGTAAATGTACTTCATTAAAATATATTTGTGGAATAGACGTTTCGTATAAAGGTGATCGTGCTTTTGGTGCTGCAGTAGTAATGGACAGCACAAGTTTTGATACAGTAGAAGTTGCAGAATCTGTAACGCCGATTAAATTTCCTTATATTCCAGGTGCATTTATTTTGAGAGAAGGAGCACCGATCCTGCATACTATGAGATTATTGAGATGTGATTTTGATGTACTAATACTCGACGGTCATGGAGTGCTGCATCCACGGAAATGCGGACTGGCTTCATTTATCGGAGTGCTAATTAATAAACCTACAATAGGAATTGCTAAGAAACTCCTATGCGGTGAAGTTAATAGCAAACATTTTGTTGAAATAGATGGAACAATTTGTGGTTTTATGCATACGAATCCTCTAAATAAACGTGTTTACGTTAGTGTTGGGAACAGGATTAGCCTAACTGACTCGATTAATTTAGTAAGGAAACTAATAAAGATAGGACAGAACATTCCTGAACCCCTAAGGCTTGCAGACCTTCATTCAAGATACCATTGTAAACTTTTCTTGCCTAACTAAAATTCACATGCGGTCTAATTTTCAAAGCCGTAAGAAATAAGTTGGAGATTAGCAATACGATTTTGTATTGTCATTCTTCGGAGGGGGGATCAGAATAATAAAGTCGACAAGAGCAAATATGAACATCTGACTATGGCTATCCGACAAACTGTTCTGGAAAGGGCACATAAGAGATGCCAAAAATGTTCAGTGAAATTTAGCGGAAGTATATCGCCCCATTTTGAACATATTAATGGTTCCCACAAGGACAATAGACCAGTTAATCTTCGAGCACTGTGTCCAAAGTGTTTCAAGTCTGTAGAAAAGAAGGAGAATAGAAAGGGACTTTTGGGAACTATTCGAAATAAGTTTTCATGATTTAGATGTCAGGAAATTTGGACTTGTGTTCTTCGAACAAAATTGCTCTATCTTTGTAACGCCCCTGTTAGAATCGCCCTCCACGTGAGGCCATCCTTCACCCAGGAAGGTTTTTCCGCAATATGCGCATGTCTTTTCCATTAGATCTTTGTGGAAGCGATGCGACTTATAGAGGTTTGACCAGTCGTTTATTACAGTAATATCAGTGATAAGAAAATTCGAATACTCTTGCATTCCCAGGTGGGCTTATCTTTTGATATTGGCTGGCGATTTCATCCTGTTGATCACATCACTAAAATCATAACCTCTATATTTTTCTGTCCGTAAATCATCAGCATCATGATCGTGAGCAATTAATATGCGATGTATGTAAGAGGATAATACTGGAAAAACAAGGGAAGAACGTTCAAGATCAGGGAAAATTTCCGATAAGCGAACAAGAAGCCATGGTAATCGACAAGGAACATAGGGGACATCAATGTCTGATCGACGTAGTAGAAAAAGAATAAAAAGGATATGAACTATAAAACTTAGCCAATACGTCTATCCCTTATAGATAAGATAGTATCAAATCCGATTTTACTACGTTAATAGGTACATAGGAAGTATCAGCTGTACGTTGACAAACAGTCATATCTCAACAGTACAAGGTAGATACTCAAACTTGAGAGATTACTTAGAACCGATAACGTGGTATAAGCACATTCATTGGTGTAGGATATCGCTATCAGGATGTTTATATGAATATTTTCCCGTTATTTGAAGACAAGAGAGACGCTTTAAAAGTTGTGGAAGAAAGTGGTCGATTGGTGGCCCGATGATAAGATTATGCCCTCACTTTTGTCGAAACAGAGACTAGATATTGGTTTATTTATATTGTAAGTCGTCTTTATATGGATTAGAATCTAGGTTTCGTAAAAAGAGAAGACCCTGATGTCTGAGAATTACCAAAAATTTAAACACGGAGTCGAAAAGATCGCACTCTTGCGTTTCGGTATTTATAAGACCAAAGAGCCGAAAGTCGTATAGCTAAGGTCCTGAGAATGACCTTGAATTGCTGAAAAAAATAAGAACTGAATTTATAGTATTCTCTTTCAACGCTATCAGGATTTATCACCTTATAGTGTTGAGTATAATAGCATAAAGTATAGTGATAGTTATATGTATAAGGCATACTCCATGTGTCGATGGGTGTTCAGATTGTTGTATATATAGAGAAGCACTTTCCATCAAATACAGTCACGGTAAGACTGGTGTCTTGCTGTTACCACACCTAAAATCAAAGATTGAGGAAAAGTGCCCGAAGGAATAATTTGGAAATTAAAATCCTGCCACGAGTAGGAATAGGTAGGAATAGCCTTGGTGATGGTCCTGAAGAAATTTTAATGTATCAGATTCTCATGGAAGGCAATAAAATAGAATAACTGTCCTTTTTCTTGATACCTATTCAGACTCTAGAAGCCCCAAATGTGGGCTATCGATGTATAATTTATCAAGCATGTTTATTGCATGCTGTGTTACTAGTTACTGAAATACTCGAAGAATTGGGATCCAGCTGTTAGATTCCAGATGTCAAATTCCTGGAACTGCGAATCTTGACAAACCCAAAACAACCCACCCTGATCAGGGAATTTGCTGGGGTGAATTAACAATAAAGAGACAAGTAAGGATTGACAGGAATACTCCAGTTTGGAGATATGCTACCCATATTGGCCGAGGAGGGAGACAGTGCAAGATTTTTTCCTGAGGGATGGCTCCATCCAGGATATATAATCCTTCCACATTCAGGTACGTATCTATAATTTGAAGATAAGATATCCAGATTCAATATTATTTGAAGAAGGGTTATTTTCTTATAGAAGAAGAAATTGAAACTCAGCTGGAG
Source organism: uncultured Nitrososphaeraceae archaeon (assembly GCA_963765895.1). GTDB lineage: Archaea > Thermoproteota > Nitrososphaeria > Nitrososphaerales > Nitrososphaeraceae > JARBAU01. The sequence continues at coordinate 12,573 of CAVXZB010000005.1, forward strand.
ATGCGAATAATGAAAATATTTAAATTTCACACGGGTGCCCTTTTTTAATAATGCATAAGAATGAACTGAAAAAATCGTCATCTGTATAGAAACGATTGCAATCTCTGGATTTCTGCTTTTGTCAGTAACAGCAGCTGGCACACAGTCCTCACATCAGGCATTTGCACAAGGCGGTATCAGCTCCCAACAAACAGCTGAACAATTCAACAATGCGGGGGCATCGAAAAACAATACAACATCACCCTCAGGCTCTGCGGGTGGAAACGCATCAAGCCCATCTGACTACTTTGAGAACGACGGTAATTCATTTGGTGTTACTGCAGTAGTCGATGGGCTTGATGCGTTTCCACCCGCAGAGCCTGAGGGTGATGTTGTATTGTTTTTCGATGCCCCCGCATTGTTGAATTGTTCACTGTTTGTCGGGCTGATCCGCCTTGTGCAAATGCCTGATGTGAGGACTGTGTGCCAGCTGCTGTTACTGACAAAAGCAGAAATCCAGAGATTGCAATCGTTGCTATTAGATACGATTTTTTCAGTTCATTCTTATGCATTATTAAAAAAGGGCACCGTCTGAAATTTAACTGTTTCATTATTCGCATCTGCAAATAAGTTCGATTTCTTCTTCTATAAGAAAATAACCCTTCTTCAAATGATCTGATCTGGATATCTTATCTTCAAATTATAGATACGTACTTGAATGTGGAAGGATTATATATCCTGGAGGAGCCATCCCTCAGGAAAAAATTTTGCACTGTCTCCCTCCTCGCCAATATGGGTAGCATATCTCCAAACTGGAGTATTCCTGTCAATCCTTACTTGTCTCTTTATTGTTCGTAAGGAGCAAATTCCCTAATCAGGCTACCTTTTTTGGGTTTGTCAAGATTCGCATACAAAATTGACATCTGGAATCTAGCACTGGATCCCGATTATTCGTATTTTCGGTGACTGGGTATGCACGGCATGCCAATGGACGTTCTTCATAAATTATACATCGATAGCCCACATTTGGGGCTCTCAGGTCTGAATAGGTATCAAGAAAAGGACAGTTATCTCCAGTAGCGTCCCTTCCCATGATCTGATACATTAAAATTTCTTCAGGACCATCACCAAGGCTATTCCTACCTATTCCTACTCGTGGCAGGATTTTAATTTCCAAATTATTCCTTCGGGCACTTTCCTCAATCTTTGATTTTTCGTGTGGTAACAGCAAGACACCAGTCTTACCGGTACTCTATTGATGGAAAATATTGTCTATATATACAACAATCTGAACACCCATCGACACATCGAAATTGCTTATACATATAGCTCACTATACTTTATGCTATTATACTCAACACTATAAGGTGATAAATCCTGATAGCGTTGAAAGAGAATATTATAAATCATCTTAGATTTTTTCAGCAATTCAAGGTCATACTCAGGACCTTCACTATGAGCTTTCGGCTCTTTGGTCTTATAAATACCGAAACGCAAGAGTGCAATCTTTTCGACTCCGTGTTTAAATTTTTGGTAATTCTCAGACATGGGTATACTCTTTACGAAACCTAGATTCTGATCCAATAAAGACGACTTACAATATAAAATAAACCAATATCTAGTCTCTGTTTCGACAAAAGTCAGCATAATCTTATCATCGGGCCACCAATCAACAGCTTTCTTCCACAACTTTAAAGCATCTCTCTTGTCTTCGAATAACGGGAAAATATTCATATAAACATCCTGATAGCGATATCCTACACCAATGAATGTGCTATACCACGTTATCGGTTCTACATGATCTGTCAAGTTGTTAGTATCTACCTTGTACTGCTAGATATGACTGTTTGTCAACGTACACTGATACTTGTATGTACCTATTAACGTAGATAAAATCGGATTTGATACTATCTTATCTATAAGGGATAGACGTATTGGCTAAGTTTTATAGTTCATATCCTTTTTATTCTTTTTCTACTACGTCAATATGACATTGATGTCCCCTATGTTCCTTGTCGATTACCATGGCTTCTTGTTCACTTATCGGAAATTTTCCCTGATCTAGAACGTTCTGCCCTTGTTTTTCCAGTAATATCCTCTTACATACATCGCATATTAATTGCTGCACGATCATGATGCTGATGATTCACGGACAGAAAAATATAGAGGTTATGATTTTAGTGATGTAACCAACAGGATGAAATCGCCATCTAATATCAAAAGATCAAACCCACCTGGGAATGCAAAGTATTCGAATTTTCTTATCACTGATATTACTGTAATAAACGACTGGTCAAACCTCTATAAGTCGCATCGCTTCCACAAAGATTTAATGGAAAAGACATGCGCATATTGCGGAAAAACCTTCCTGGGTGAAGGATGGCCTCACGTAGAGGGCGATTCTAACAGGGGCGTTACAAAGATAGAGCAATTTTGTTCTGAAGAACACAAGTACAATTTCCTGACATCTAGATCATGAAAACTTATTTCGAATAGTTCCCAAAAGTCCCTTTCTATTCTCCTTCTTTTCTACAGACTTGAAACACTTTGGACACAGTGCTCTAAGGTTAACTGGTCTATTGTCCTTGTGGGAACCATTAATATGTTCAAAATGAGGTGAAATACTTCCGCTAAATTTCACTGAACATTTTTGGCATCTCTTATGTGCCCTTTCCAGAACAGTTTGTCGGATAGCCATAGTCAGATGTTCATATTTGCTCTTGTCGACTTTATTATTCTGATCCCCCCCTCCGAAGAATGACAATACAAAATCGTATTGCTAATCTCCAACTTATTTCTTACGGCTTTGAAAATTAGACCGCATGCGAACTTTTAGTTAGGCAAGAAAAGTTTACAATGGTATCTTGAATGAAGGTCTGCAAGCCTTAGGGGTTCAGGAATGTTCTGTCCTATCCTTATGAGTTTCCTTACTAATTTAATCGAGTCAGTTAGGCTAATCCTGTTCCCAACACTAACGTAAACACGTTTATTTAGAGGATTCGTATGCATAAAACCACAAATTGTTCCATCTATTTCAACAAAATGTTTGCTATTAACTTCACCACATAGGAGTTTCTTAGCAATTCCTATTGTAGGTTTATTAATTAGCACTCCGATAAATGAAGCCAGTCCGCATTTCCGTGGATGCAGACACTCCATGACCATCGAGTATTAGTACATCAAAATCACATCTCAATAATCTCATAGTATGCAGGATCGGTGCTCCTTCTCTCAAAATAAATGCACCTGGAATATAAGGAAATTTAATCGGCGTTACAGATTCTGCAACTTCTACTGTATCAAAACTTGTGCTGTCCATTACTACTGCAGCACCAAAAGCACGATCACCTTTATACGAAACGTCTATTCCACAAATATATTTTAATGAAGTATATTTACCACTTTGAACAACTTTATCAGCGATCAATTGTTGTAGTCGTGGCACTACATAATAGATTACTGAGCTTGGTAACATCAACTCAGCTAATCAACACAAAATACCAATATGAAGGAATTGATCGTAATAGCAAAAATCATACTAATAATATACTTAACTAAAATACAATAGCTTTTTCGACCGTCGATAATATTGGCGACCAGAGTCCGAATTTCAATATCCGATGCAAGATTACTGTTGCGTAGGATTCGCCATCATAAAAGGAGTAGTTGGTCCTATAAAGCAGTATGTTACATGTGAACATACTATGTTAGTAATATCATTTCTACAACTCATAAAGCTTCCCATGGCAGCTTATATTCTGATTGCCAGTCGTTGCAACATCTGCTCTATCACCCGTATTATCCTTAGACTCGGCGTTCTGATTGTTATGATCGTTTCGACTATCTGCTCTACTGTGATTATTATCGTGCGATTTTTTGTCCTGATTGTTATGATCGTTTCGACTATCTGCTCTACTGTGATTATTATCGTGCGATTTTTTGTCCTGATTGTTATGATCGTTTCGACTAGAAGCCATTATAGACTCAGAGGAACAAACTGATAACATTAAAGCAAGCGATAACGCGATAAATGTCACTATACTTATCTGTATAGAGTATTTATGTAGCATCCTATTTTTCAACGGGTTAATAATATATTAGAAATGCTCTGAACTCAGCACGAATAATAGTCAAGCATTTCCTACTGTAAGTCAATGAAAAGTTAATCGAATGTAAGAAAATACTATGAATATAATCAGCATTTTTAATCTAGTCTCGACGACAGCAGCGGAACTCTAAAACATCTGCCGAATAAATGCACATAATTGTACTTCTTCACATCTACCAAGCCGTGACTTTAACTAAATGTATCTCCTATGGGTATTCTTAATACTGGTACTAGGATGTCACAAATTCCTGCCATCTATAAGTTGTAATTCTTGTAATCACCATCTCGAAGTGCTACCTGAGGCTTCCACGTTAGGACTCTACTTATTTATTCCTTAGAAAGATCTCCGATGTCTAACTGGACCAATTCACAACGTGGTACGACTTATTATCATTGTTACTCTTCATTCTTGGGAATAATCTTAAGTGATTTATTCGGTGATAATTGGCCTTCCTATGATATTTTTCTGAGAATAAAAATGGAAGTTAATCAAAAGTCGAGAATTTTGACAGGACTTTACCACATACGAATAGTTATGAAATACTGCATTTCCATTATTGTTAAGGTTTCTATACATTGTTTGGTACAGGCACATCCCTTTTCCTACAGATGCGAATTTTAAGAACGTGCAGCATTAGAATCAGACACTTTACTTTTCAGATCAGCCGATGTTTAACTGTAACAACTTCAAATAATCAGGATCTCGAATCGGATGCTTGTTGCCTAACACTGGACGCAATTCCAGGTGTAAAGGTGACCCATTTTTATGAATGAGATATTTGTTTGACCCATTTCAGAATTGATTAATTGGATGGTAAATCTGCTTCTATTCCTTGCTCGTATGCTGGAAGAGAATTTAGTTGTGTGGCTGATATTGTCATTGGAATCAATAGTTTGTACTTGGCCATGGACGTGAAGTTAACGATTAGCGAGAAGGTCTGTTGTTGCATTGTGGTTGGGAATAATTTCATAATCTCTAATTTGTATCTATATAATGCTATTCTTGGAAAGGTAACACATTCTGGCAAACTTATCTTGAAAAGTCGCTCCTAAAAATAGACATTTATCTATCGATACTATCCTTGATTTAGACAACAATTTAGTAGCGTATAATCCCAATGGGTACGCAACGAGTCGTGACGATTAATACAATTCAATAATTAGACTGGAGTAGAAGTATCAAATCGGGTAATTCGGTGTTGTGACACATGTTGGACGCCAATGTTAAAGACCTTCTTTCCAAAAGTCTAAACCTGAATTCTTTGATGGACCGGGTGGGATTTGAACCCACGACCACCTACGTATCCTCTGCATATAAGTACATGCATGCAAGGCAGGTATTCTACCAGACTAAACTACCGGCCCTATATAGAATAAGCCAGAATAATTGTTAATTTAATCTTTCTTTTCTTGTGAATTGCCAGTGATTAGTGGTCGATGATCTAAAAATCAGCACTTGATAACTGAGACTGAATTTCTTACTAATAGTCCCGATGATGGTCGTATCCTATAATTTCACGAGCGCTAGGCTGTGCTGCATATGCAATCAATTATAGACTGAAAAAATGCGACGCTTGTGGACGGCACCAATGCAATAATTAAAGTCTTGCTTATTCTCAATTCAAACAATATTTAGTTTGATAACTATTTTAACCGGTACGTACGTTATCAACTTTATGTCACAAGGTTCAAGTAATTATTCTCATCCCGAGGTTCTTTGCGAAACTGACTGGGTCGCAACTAAATTGGATAACAAACCGGATACAATTATCCTTGAGGTCGATTACGATCCTGAAAACGCATATCGAAAGGGACACATACCAGGAGCCCATCTAGTCTGGTGGAAAAAGGATATAAATGATGGAACAAGGCGAGATATAATAAACAAGAAGGAGTTCGAGAAATTAATGTCCAGAGTCGGGGCAAATTCCGATTCGACTCTTGTATTATATGGTGACTTTAATAATTGGTTTGCTGCATTTGCTTTCTGGGTATTTAAGTATTATGGGCATTCGAATATAAAAATAATGAACGGAGGTAGAAAGAAGTGGGAATTGGAAAAGCGAACATATTCTACGGACCAACCCGAGAGCGAGTCTTCCAGCTATGTTGCAAAACCAATTGACGAAGGTATACGTGCCTATCTTCAGGACGTAAGCAGAGTTATGAAGAAAGCTGAATCTGTTCTTGTTGATGTTCGGTCCCCCAAAGAATTTTCTGGCGAAATTACCGCACCTCCAGAATATCCTTCAGAACATGCCCAGAGAGGCGGACATATTCCAGGCGCTCAAAATATACCATGGGCTCAAGCCGTAAATGACATAGATGGAACTTTCAAGAATGTTAGTGAGCTAAAGACGTTGTATGAAGGCAAGGATGTCACGCCTGATAAGCATGTAATTTGCTATTGCAGAATAGGAGAAAGGTCATCGCATAGTTGGTTTGTATTAAAATATCTCTTAGGTTATCCTTCAGTACGAAATTATGATGGGTCTTGGACGGAATGGGGTAATATGATCGGAAATCCCATAGAAAAATAATAACTGGATTGGTAATGACTAATCAAAATGCTCCTGTAAAAACAGGCCAGTTTTATTCTATTTTCGACGAGGGTCAATCCTTCGTACCTGAAGATAGAACTAAGAAGGGACTGGAAGTACTTGAAAAGAGCTATGATGACAAATTTAATGCTGAGGCAGACAAAGGGATGATATACGATATCGATGGTATCGGGCATAGGGTTGCTATAAGATGGTACTTTACCAAAGCTAAATATCTGATAGGAGACGTAATCACACTTGCAGAGGGACTCGACACCAAATATCGAGAGATAAGAGAAATGACATGCCCTGATGATTAACAATCGAAATACTTTTAGCCTCTAACTCCACGATTATAATTAGCAATGTCTGCCTTATTAAAAGACCGAGTATGGGTGATGCTGTCAGAGGTTGCGAAAAGAGGGATTTATCCATTACATGGATCGAGGCTAGGAGTCTTCAGAATACCTGTTGAATTAAATGAAAATTCGGATATTGCCGGCATTGCGAACGATTTGAAAAATTCTGGATTCAAAATTGATAGGTACGCAGACCGAATTTACGTGAATTACAAATGGACTGAGGAAGGAAATGATCCACTCTTGCGTCAACACCTGTCCATTAGCCTAGACGTTACGGTTGAAATAGTCACCGGAGACGTAATTGACATTATTTACCAGATTAGACCACTTGAATATTTCGGTGACCACTATTGGGTCCAGAATTATCGTCAGAAAGCTGATGACTACGCAAAGATGGTTATTGATACAATCATAAGAAATACTAAGATTGGAGATAAACTGGTAGCCCATTATCAGAAATCAGAGAAGCTTTCAGTGGAATCTGCATTGAAGAAACTTGAAGAACTAACTCCGTTGGCTAAGAATCCAAAACTAAGGACTACCACAACACAGGCATTAGGATCTTCTGCCCCAAAATCTGAGATTACGCAGCAACAGCCAGCTCAACAAATTTCGCCTGCAGCAGCTTCTGTTCCTGCTAGTGCTCCTCAGGCAATTGCAGCAGGCCGGAGGGGACACAACGATTTCACTTACTGGATCTGGCACCAGTTATTCAAAGATGGATGGCCCAATCGATCCTGGTTTCAAATCTTCAAGACAGGTAGTAGGGACATACCAAGGAATCAAAGTATGGGGGCCTGTTGATTCGCCTGGTCAGTTAGGAATTTGGGGTAACGAGGTTACTGTTGATTTCGATATATGCGTAGCAGACGGTGCCTGCATAGAAGCATGTCCAGTAAATGTTTATGAATGGTTAGATACTCCAGGACATCCTGCCTCAGAAAAGAAGCCATTCATGATAAGAGAAAAGGATTGTATATTCTGTATGGCATGTGAGAATGTATGTCCTCCCCAATGCGTAAAGATATTCCAGAAGGGAACTTGACCAAATCCAGATGACATTGTAAGCCCTCAATTCAATTTATTGCGAAATTTGAGAATTGGTGTTCTGAGCAGGAAAACAATGTCAATAGGATCAACAGATTTGTAGATAATTAGCCTGTTGTCGGATCTTGAAAACATTGCAATATCAGGTTGGCTAAGAAAGGATTCTTAATGTTCGGACTAGAAATTTTTCTGTATATTATTTTTGTCTCTGTCGCTTGGATAATGACTTTATATACACTCAACTTCTACTATCTTTTTTATCGATCACATCACAACTCGAGGGATAAACGATATAGACATTCATCAAGCCAAGCCTAAATCCATGAATCTGCCAGTGGTTAGTATACAGCTGCCATTCTACAACGAAAAATATGTAGCATTGCGTGTACTCCAAGCTGTCTGCAATCTGGATTACCCCAAGGATAGAATGCAGATTCAAGTATTGGATGATTCAGATGATGATACATGCAGATTAATAAGAACTGCCATCGGCGAGTACACAGCCAAAGGATTCGATATCGTCTACCTGCATCGAGACAAGGATCGAACAGGATATAAGGCTGGGGCCCTAAGTGAGGGAATGAGGTCTCTCAAGGGCGACTTCGTGGCCATTTTCGATGCTGATTTTGTTCCTTCATCTTCATTTCTTAGAGATACCTTGATACATTTCTATGATCCACGAGTTGGCTTCGTCCAATGTAGATGGGCACACTTCAACGAGAATTATTCCAGTTTAACCGCTGCACAAGCATTGTCTCTTGACCTTCACTTCTTGATTGAGCAAAAGGCAAAAAGCATGACAAATCTCTTTATGAATTTTAATGGAACAGCCGGAATTTGGAGAACAGATTGTATACAAGACGCAGGTGGATGGCAAACAAGTACACTTGTAGAGGATCTTGATTTGAGTTTTCGGGCCCAACTGAAGGGATGGAAGTGTCTGTTATTAGAAGATACAGTCGTGCACGGTGAACTTCCAGTCCAGATGAATGCAGCAAAAAGGCAGCAATTTAGGTGGGCAAAGGGATCGACGCAGGTATCACTCAAGTTAATGGTTGATTTATTGCTCGGAAGAAAAATTTCTTTTGAGGCGAAAATTCAGGCATTTATGCAATTAACTCGGCATTTTGTACATCCGCTATTTCTAATCCAGTTTCTGATATTTCCAATATTGCTTGCAATGGACAATCTTCATACTGTTACATTAACCACAGTACCTGGAATACTCGTTTACGTACTTATGGGCCCAGCCGCACAGATCTACATAATACGAAAAATTTGGGGAAATAGATGGAGGGAAAAGGCAAAGCAGTATTTCTTTTTAGTATTATTTGCTAGCGGAATTTCGATTAATAATACTATCGCCATCTTCGATGCGCTTATTGACAAGAGAAATGAATTTTTACGGACCCCAAAGTTTGGAGTGATCAATCGCAATGATGAGTGGCGACATAAATCATATGCCTTGCCCTTTACAAAAACTACACTGTTAGAATCATTTTTCTGCATTTATGGCTGTATAGCCATCTTCATATCAATTGTTTCACGAAATGCTGTGTTCATGCCCTTTATCGTAATACAGACATTAGGTTTTGCATACGTTGTATATCTTGGTATTACTCATTCATTTAATAAAGAAATACAACAGGATATCCCACGTAAGCGCATACCATCCGTTGAAGAATCGGAGGCCCATACAACTTCAAGACACGTACTTTACGACCCCTTTCCAGGCAGCTATCAAGCTATTCCAAAGTTCGGGTTCATATCGAAGAAATTAAGTTGGAGAGACTTTCGTAATGATATTATGAAAATTGATCGTAGTAAAATTATTCTACTTACAATCATAATATTGATAGCCCTCGGGGTTGGCCTGGCCTATACTGGATATCAAAATACCATATATCCCTCGGAGAAGGCTTTAGGCTATTTGTCAAGGGCTGAGGCTTCTCAAAGTCCACAGTCTATGGTGAAGTATTTAAGAATGGTTTCCATGTTATTGCCCACTTCAGGTAATCCTGTTTGGATTTTTCCAAATCCCTCCACAGATTTCTCATTAATTCATGATGAACTAGACGAAATGGCCCTCCGTGCAAAGAGAATTACAAATCTAGGCATAGATACTTCAGGTTATAGCACAGGGCTTGGGGACTTGCGAATGTCAATAAAGATTATAGAAGATAATTTATCAGAAATCACACCCTATTTGTATCTAAGCTTATCGAATATACTTGTTACAATTGGATGGATAGCGACCATTTTTTGGATGTTTATTCTTATTAAAAGAGTTGGTGATAAGAATCAGAGGGAGTTTACTACTATCTAAACACGATGGATGGTTCAAGAAGCGTTGATATAGAATTTAAGGAAATCTAGAAAAGGCAAAATGCCAACGTTTTACCAGCTAAAAGTGCTGGATTCAAGGTCGTTTCATTTATTGTGTCAGATACCCTAGTTCTTTCATCACAATTCAGATAGGATATTCATCATCCGAAAAACAGTCATTTTCAATATATTAATACCTTTTCTTTACTGGTTTAAACATATTAATCAAAGATTAAGCAATGCCTTACGTCCTGCCTTATATAGGGATATCGAAGCTTATTCATATGTCAACCGAGGAGCAGGTAATAGCAAAAATCCTTACTGCAGGGCCTCTTGGAATTAAAAAATCTGAATTACGTAAATCGTTTATAGGCTTTGATGTCGAAGGATTGTTACATAGACTAGTAACGACTGGTGATGTTCTTATCGAAAAGAAAGGGACTTCATACTATTGCTGGCATAAGGATCATTATTTGCAAAGCCTCCTTAATTCTGACCCAAAGTTTAGATTAATCTACGATTCATTAAGGTCATTAGAAAAGTCATTACTAAATACTACTCCGTCAGGCTCAAAACCAAATGAATCAAACGGACCTGAACAGCTAGGCAATAACCCTGATACTATAGCCACAACTGTCGTCGAAACTGAATCTACAGATTTAGCGGAGTTTATGCAGGAATTTGACAATGCGATAGCAGAAAATTCGAATTCGATAGGCTGGGTAGAATTAGAGAAAATCAAAAATGATCTCTCCAGTAAACTTGCCTATCAGCGGGACGACTTTTACAACCAGGTCAAGCAACTAGTTGAGAAAAATACCGATAGGTATGAGCTTTCAACTGGTGGAAAAGACGGAATTATGATTAGAGGTTTGCTACACGGATTTGTGAGGTGTATCTGAAGCACTTTGTACCCATACGGCTTGAAGCAAAATCCATATCATGGAAGTCCGACACCCAGAATGACAGACTCGTTAGTACTTGGTGGCAAAAGGCACAAAGAAGCAAAGTTTGCCATGTTGTCTTGTATAGATGACTTGCATTCTAGAATTAGTAGCGGTTTCCAAGACAACGACTCGAGACTTGTTACTATAATTCAGGACGTGGGGTCCGGTAAAACCCACCTAACTTTACATATAAAGGGATTAGCTGACCTGTCTAACACCTCAGTTATTTCATATACCGACCTTTCACAAATTTCCCCCCGTACTGTTCAAAGTCTGTATAATGCTATATTAGCAGGCTTTAATGAAGAAGATATTCTGGAACTACGGAAAGCTATTGTATATTTTCTCAAGCAAGAAGCTGAACATAACGTAAAAGGGGCTAAGAAAATATTTAGGTACGGCATAATCGATTCCTTTTGTGGTAGAAGCATACATTACAAGGCCCAACAAATCTTAGAAAATAGATTGAGCCCAGATTATACTGCTGCTGATAACCTGCTCAAGCAAGAACTATCTACCATTGAAAATAATATTGCGAAAGCAGTTTTACATCATCGCTTAAGGGATGACGTATACAATGTGGAAACACTCGAGGATGCTCTTGCAAGCTTGTCTGCTATAGCCATATTAAACTTAAAGTTCCTCAAGAAACTGACTGTATTCCAGATAGATGAATTCGATTCTGACAAAATATCATTAGATGTTATAAAGGCAATTATTAACGCGCATTTGCCGAGTAGTATTATTTCATTGAATTTAACTCCATCTGCCTATGAGGACATTCGATCAGCGAGTGCTTCCGTGTTTGATAGATTAGAAAAAGCAAATTACAAGATTGATTTAGCGGGATCTAATACTTTTGAAGAAGTCAATGATATTATTCTTGAATATATCAGATACCATGACGTTGGAAGCCAGTTTTCAAAGGAAGATGAAAAAGATCTTTCATCAAAAATTAAGGTTATATACGATGAATTTCAAGATTTTAGAAACGTTAGGTCAATGATAAACATTTTTTACCATGCTATGGAGTCGGCACAGAAAAGAAACTGTACTATTATTGATGAAAAAGCAATTGACGATACTATCACGCATGTCTATCCCGGTCTAAAAATAAGAGGCAGTATAATGTCCATCCCTCTATCGGAATTCATTAGGATAAAGAAAGATTGTAACGACCTAAAAGAGTTAGAAGACGATGTTCGTGATGCGGTTCGCAATCTTGTAAATTGTGCGCATGACGTAGGATCTGTTTCTGAACTTAGTTCTGAATTTACCTTCAGAGAAGGAGGGGACATAGTTTATAGCGACTCTTCAGGATCAAGAGTGGCGGTATCAGTAATAATGAGTAAGGATCACGTAAAGAATTTTGAACAAATTGCTAATACTGTGAAAACTTCAAGTATAGTCGACAAATTGCTAATACTAACTAATTCTTATGCAAATGGTGTGGGTAATGGTGCCACAGTTGTTAATATTGATCGTTCTAAAATGATTGATCTGATCTATTTTAATGGTAAATATGAGAAAGATGACATTTTTGAAGAAGATAAGAAACGTGCATTGCTACTTGCAAGATCAATAAAACTATGTTAGCCTCATAAGATAAATCGAAATATGCAAAACGATTGTCATGTATGATCGGACTGTATGAGAAGTACAACCCACAAACTCTTTTAAGAGGGATTTGCAAATGCTGCGTTGTGGATAAAAACGCTACCGACGAGGAACGCTTCGGTCTTGGCTCGGATGATGAAGCGTTAAGATGCAATATATGTGGTCGGGAGGCGGACTTTATAGTCCAGCTAGAATTGATTAAAGAGAGGAGCAACTATAACATAATAGAATCATTAAATCAAATGCCATTTTATCTGTGCAAATCACATGAATTTCTTTACAAGAGAATGCGTAGCAACATTGAACTCCAGGATTATTTCCCGGAGACTATTAGGGAAAACCAATAGCAAAATATGTGAGATGTTTGAGGCGCATTGACAATGAGGAAGAACTCCTAAAAAGTTTACATAAAGAAGGAATTACAATTCTAAGTTATGAAGGAAGCAACGTCCCTTGTATTTACGTAACTCTAAAGAGGTATGAAGAAATAATTAATAGTGCTTTTGGAAAGAAAATGGCAGTAGATACTATTCTTAATATAATAAACAATCCGGAAAAACCAGACGTATTCGTTGATATTTATATGAATTTCTTAAATGCTGGCCTTGAACAATATTTCCTTTTGCCGGCTAACGACAATTTAGAATTTTTTGAGGCAATGGCCAATTCAGCCATGATAGCGATTACACCAGACCCTTCTTCTGAATTCGGAGGACAGAACATATTCATGGTTCAACTCCCGAAAATAAATGCTATAGAAAATGCTGTTTCCATAATTAAATCCAAGCTTCCAAAATGAATGAAAACTTTGAACGATTGATCTCGGAACATCATGTAATCGTGCCTTATCCCAATCTTAGAAACATTACACATTACTAAGTGAATGGTATTTACTCTTGGTAAGATTTCATTAATTCTCGACCCTTACAAATGCGACGGCCGGGATTTGAACCCGGGTTACCAGATTGGCAATCTGATGTCCTAGACCAAACTGGACGACCGTCGCAGACAGTTTCCCTAAGATTAAGCTGGATAATTTTTCCAAGCGGATTCAGAGATACCTTATCCTGAACCTTAATCTAATCACTATACAGCAAGGCCTACCAATATAAAATGATTTTCTTCCCTAAAAGCACAAAAATTTCATTTGAGACACTCTTAAGACAATCTTATACTATTGTTATCCATTAATTCTTGTTCGATGAGTGATTTTTCCAGCAGGCCTAATTCTATCAAGTACGAATTCTTGCAGATTATTACTGGCTTCTACGATAGTAGGATTAACGTTGTCAATCCTCTCCTTTCAGTCACATGCGAGGTGTCAGCTTCTTCTATTACTACAGTCATCGAGATTACATCGCCAGCGCTGCAAGACTTGGCGTTGAGAAGTACAAAGTCATTGAGAATGTCGCCACCAATTTTAGTTTCAGGACTGACCTTGAAATCGATAGGAGCTACTGAGTTTATAAGAAAGACCTGATTTTTCTGATAATCGCCAATTCTCGCGATTCGGCCAGGATGGGGTATCGCACGTACCTTTACTTTTATTTCACCTACGTGATGTTGGGTATAGCCTGTCATGCCATTGACCTGAACATCAATCTTGAAAGGATAACCTGCTGTGCTCTCGGCCATTTTATTGATTCCGTCATTCATGATAATGTCTATTTTTTTGATAGTTGTGCCACAGGATCGAATCCAACTGTTTGTTGTAATTCTGATATTTTCTATAGCCATTTTTCTGCTCGCAGTCTCTTTAGTATCGAGATTATATCTATCGACCCAATCCGCATAATCCTTGCTAATATCAGTAATAAATTCTGCACAAGTAATTTGGTAATCTTCTATACTAGAAGCGCGTTCCGAATCCGTATCAGAGTAGAACACAATAGATGACAAAACGGCAGCTGAATAAAAATGTGGACCCAAATTGTTATTATTTAATAAGGATAATAATTTATGGACATCTACTTAATTTGCCAGCTTTATTTTCCAGCTTATATGAAGATCTCATGAAAAATCTCACACTCAATGAAAAATCTATTAAGTCTATGCTAACTCGGAGCCCCAGTTTGGCCTACACTAAGATAAACGAACTCGCCCATTTTACTGGATCAAGGTATCAAGTCGATCTTAGACTACAGTTCCCACAGCATCAAAAGATATTTGATACGAAATCGTATGGCACGGAAAATTTAGGATTAATTATAAATAAATTTCGGAAAACATTTCCAATACCGCGAGAGCAAGTCAAATCACAAGCGATTAAAGTACTTGATACTATCCGGGTAGAGGACGCCTACATGTATGAGGGGAAGGAAGGGGTTAGAGTTATTATTAAAAGCGGGCGGTTAGAAGTTCTGCCGGGATCAGTCCATCTATGGTGTAGAATAGACCAACCGGTAAAATATTTTGTAGACTGGCTTATGGATATGGTGTATTACCAGGATCTAAAGACTGATATTGATTAAAACCTGCGCGGGTTAGATATTCAGAAATGATAAATACATTGACTTTATTTTATCGGCATTTATAACACTCTTTATTTGCACTTCGTAATGGACCTGACTTATGTCATATTATATTCTGATTTTCATGAACTCTTAATGATAAGATACGCAAATAAGTAAGAGAAACGTTTATTATTTTAAAAATGTGCAAGTGTCCAAAGGTTCATTTTTATGAAGTTGAGTTTAAGCTTGCAGGTATGAATGTTGTGCCTACACACAAGAATTGTGGAGATTCCCTAAACGAAGACCAATCATCCAAATTTGAGAAAGAACTGATAAAGCTTTGGGGATTTGAATAAAGTGGTATGGACCTGCTTTATAGAGCTGGTTAATGAAATCATTTAAATTGGTATACGGGATTGCAAATTTATCACACGTCAACTTTATTAATCCCTACACTAATTTGGTTTTAGGTGATTTTGTGTGACCAAGATGCTAAATGTAACTATAGATACTTCCGGTGTGGCCCCTAATGAAGCTCAGGAATGGGTCAACGAATTGGTAAACGTCTATGCGGATATGGAAGTCGAGGATGTAAATGTGTCCGGAAATAAGATCTCTTTTAAGGCAGGATCTTCGGGCATGGACGACACGGAACCTGAAGACATCAAAACAAAGCTGCAAGAATATTTGACGATGAACGAGGCGTTTCAAGCCAATAGTATAAACGTAAGCTAGCTGGTCAAAGCGTGCTACCTTTTTTTTCTTTACCTTAAATCGTTAAGTAGATCCAATTAATCATAATACTTTCTCGGGCATGTTTAAATAGTATACAGATTACGTATCAAGAATTAGGAAAATGACTTGTAAAGGCATTTGTGTGCGTCATAAGGCTCAAAAGCCAATAGGATTTGGTCGCTATGCAAGCGGTCAAAAACGCTGCCAAATCTGTGAAATCTTTATCAATTGGGAAGGACTATGGTGTCCTTGTTGTGGTTATAGGTTAAGAACAAAGCCACGAAACTTGAAATATAAGGCTAAGCTAAGGTCAAGATCCAGAAGTTTGGAGCCGATGAGACCGGCCCTGATTGCTTGAAAGATAAATTTCATACCTTTGTTTTCATATGACCAGGGTTTGGACTAGGCTAAAAACGTATTTGCATTAGATTCTTTGGAATAGTTAGTTACCTAATAAACAACAACAATAGATTTGAGGACAGCGAACATGTCCTTAAGGCTAATGTTCTATCCTTAACGCAAATGATCTAGTTACGCTGCTCAGCGAAACATGGAAGAAAGGATAGAGTTTATGGATCATATTTAGCTCAATCTACTACTAGATCGTAGCACATTATCAAGTATGACCTAGTTTAAAATCTGTTGGAGGGACAGAGGACATTCCTGTTAAAGTTAGAAATCTACTTGTTGGATCTTCTTTGCTCGGGGTGCACAAAAATAATCCATTCTTGTCCAAGACACAAATTTATATGAAGAAAATAACGCAATTCCATAGGCTCCGGTGGTGTAGTCCGGTTAAGCATTTCGCCCTCTCAAGGCGACGATCCCGGGTTCAAATCCCGGCCGGAGCAATTTTAACTCTTAAAGACTCAGAAGTCCAGTAAATTTCCTCATGCTATCCTGGACTTACCAGAATATTAGGTGGACTGTCACGTTCTTCATTGTCCTGTATGTTCCAAGAGGCATACCGAGTAAAAAGTCTTGTTCGATTTGGCATTTGGATCATTACCCAAGCCGGACTCTAATATTGCGACATATAACATACGCCCACTGATGTATAACTCTAGCCGTTATTCTTCAATAATTTATCTCCTATTGCAACGATAATAATAATAATAATAATAATAAAAGTAATAATAATAAAAGTACTTTCGCTTAGGAGAGTACTAAAAGATGCGATTGAATTGTAATTGTTAGTTTATCTGGGTCTTGTAATCAACCGAGATAAGATGCGTTCTTTATTCAGGTTCCCGTGTTGATAGAGAGTGCCCGTCCTTGATGTGAGATCGATACTGTACTCGGTACTATTTCTGATATGGTGTTGTCAGAAAAATACTTTGTGTTAAACTTGGCTAATACTAACCGACAATCGCGACAGTATATTTCCTTAATGACACATGGCCTCATATTATTATTGAGTATGTTAGGTCTAGTTATTCGGATCGCTCGCCAGAGACCGCTCCGGGCTTCACTGATCCAGCAACAGTGGAAAAGTTGTTAATAGCTCTATTTTTAAAGTGAGTACTATTTGCTTTATAATAAATAATCTCGCCTCGTCGCTCAATCACTGCAAGTATAGATTCTTTTCCCATCTTCTCAATTTGCTGAACTATTAAAGCCAACCTATCGACCTCCAAATCCACACCCTCGCTCACCGCAAATATGACATATTTTGCGGGTTTTATCCCAAATTCACCCCGTTCATACAATCTAAAATCTATACCGAATCCGAATCCATCCTTAGCAACATATCCTCTACTTCTCAAATCTCGATAAATCAAAAAACGCGTCAGAATCAACTTATCATGCTTTGAAAAGATTTCTATTAAGGTTTTAAATCTGATATTTTTCTCAGATGTTGTACTGAGGCTCATGCGTCCAGAGTGAACAAGATATAATGCTTCATATGGCTCTAATATGTATTCGGAGCCTTCTTTTGATCCAAATCCCTTGTTTCTCAGATGGTCCTGGTCCTTGGTATCCTTGATTGCAATTCTTGTTCGATTACCCAGGAGCGACGCCTCGATAATATAAGAAAGATCCGGCTCCGGTTGAGAATTTCTAGATGATGAAGAATTTGCCAAGGACATAACGATTAAATCACGCTATCAATTCACATTTAAGTATTCAAGAATCTGATTGTTTATGAAAGGGGTTAATTATCGTGAAATACGTGGTATGCCTTATGTAAGAAGGGAATACATTCGGGGTAAACCACAGCTAAAGATTGCTAGATTTTCTTCGGGCCTTGCGACTGGTGAATATGACTTTAAGGTTGAACTTGTAGTGACTGAAAAGTTGCAGATAAGGCATAATGCATTAGAAGCTGCCAGATTAGCTGCTAATAAGACTATGGCTAAGGCAGGCGACACAAGCTTTTTTTCGATGTTAAGAGTGTATCCGCATGTGATTCTCAGAGAAAATAAGATGATTGCCACGGCAGGCGCTGATAGACTACAAGAAGGAATGAGGAGAGCGTTCGGGAAGGCAATGGGGTTAGCATGCAGGGTATCTCCTGGGCAGGTCATTTTAGAGGCTCATGTAAAGACCAGCAATCTAGAGCTTGCAAAGCAAGGTTTCAAGGTTGCATCTAGTAAGTTAGGTTGCCCTACTCGCGTACATATTGTTCCTTTACGAGAACCAAAAAATAGTACTGATGAATAGGATTTTTGTCTTTTCAACTTGAAATTGAATCCTCTTTTTTGCATCTCTTGATTTGCTAGGATCGTTGTAAGAGGATCGATGCTCTTTGTTTGGACATCATCTATCTCTGTTGTGGGAATGCATCTTGCATTTTCGTAGCTTGCTCTGATAATTAAATATGAATAAGAAAATTGGCCTACAGGACGCAACGCTTGTTTCATTATAAAAATCGGGATCATTGATAGTTCTCGGAGTTATAGATTATTTGCGTGTCATCTTCGATTGCAGATATTGTTAGATTACACTACGGATAGAAAGCAGTCCAATTAGCAAGAGATTTATTCTACTATACGATACATCGTCTAATCGCCTGAAAATTATAATGCTAAGGAGTATTTCTGCTATTGAAGATTCAAAGTATTCTGGTAAGATAGTCTTGATCAGGGTAGACTTTAACGTCAGTATAATCGACGGTACGATAGGCGAAGATTATCGAATTCGTATGAGTCTACCCACAATCGAATATCTGTCAAAGCGAGGAGCAAAAATAATTCTGGCATCGCATCTTGGTAGACCGAAGGGATGGCAATCGGGCTATTCGTTAGAATTAGTTGCCCAAAGACTTTCTTCTATCGTGCGAACAGCAAAGGTCAGGTTTGTCAATAACTGTATTGGCAATGAAGTAGTTGATAAGATTAATAGATTAGAGAATGGAGACATTCTTTTACTTGAGAACCTCAGATTCTATAAAGAAGAAGAGGCCAATGACCCAGAATTTGCTCGTCAACTTGCATCTCTTGCCGAGATATATGTAAATGACGCCTTTAGTACTTCTCACAGGAAACATGCATCGACATACGGCGCAGCAAAGTTATTCGATACAAGGCTAGCAGGGCTCAATCTTAGTAGAGAGGTTGAATATCTTTCAACGATGAAAGAAAACCCAATAAAACCCCTGAAGATCCTGGTCGGCGGAGTAAAAATTCGAGATAAGATTGGGGCCTTGGAGAATTTACTTCCCAAGGCCGAAAAATTGCTATTGGGTGGGGCAGTAGCATACACATTTCTCAAGGCAAAAGGAATAAAGACTGGCATTTCTCCCATTGACGAAGAACATTTATCGTGGGTCACGAAAGCATTGACAATGTATGGAGATAAGATCCTTCTCCCTTCAGATCATATAGTAGCATCCTCTCCAAATGAAGGCTATGCAAGTATAGCTAGGGATATTCCTGATGAATTTGCTGGTTTTGACATAGGAAATGAAACGATCCAGCGGTATTCTATGGAGGTCGGCGGAGATGGCTCTGGCACAGTCTTCTGGAACGGACCTATGGGACAGTTTGAAATTGCATTATTTTCAAATGGCACTATTAATATGGCAAAAAGTGTTGCCCTCGCGTTCTGGAGAGGATCTAAGACTCTTATAGGGGGTGGAGATACGCTGGAGGCCATGAAAAAATCAGGTGTCTCAGAGGGAGAGGTTAGCCATGTATCAACTGGAGGAGGTGCAACTCTCCGATTTCTTGCAGGCGACGAGATGCCAGGACTAAGTGCCATAGACAGAATGTAGGTATGTCCTAAATGAGAAGTAAATGAAGATAGGAGTCACAAATTCCTCACTCATTCTTACGAGTATTTCGAAATTTCTTTAAATTATGTTTATTCGTATTGCCTTTAGAACAGTCAGTGGACTGGTGTCAGCTCCTACCATTAGGACATACTGCCCTGGCTTCAGATTTGATGCTGCGGTAAAAATATAAGAGACTTCTTTTGAATCACCAGCCTTCGTAAGATTGAGTTTATCTTGGCTAAAGCTCCCAGTAGAGTTTCCGAGATCTCCATTGCGTGTAAGCGATGATGATGATAACATATTGACCTCTGTATCTGAAACTGCTTTGACTTGGACTTTGATATCAGTACTCTGTCCTCGCCGCAACGTGAGTTCAGCAGGGGAAGCAGATACAGATATGGGAGAAGCCCTAGAAGCGTTTATCATGCCTATTTTATTCTCGGACCACTCGCTAAACCATACATTGTTGTTACCTTGTCCAACGGAAAACTGTAAGGCATTTGCAATTCCGCATGGCACTTTTGGATCAATGCATTGTCCCCACCGACTGTCTTGAGTGGGTATCCAATATTCAGTAAGAGTTTGGGTCGCAGGATCAAACTTTGCAATTTTATTCCCAGTATGTTCATTGAACCACAGCATCCCATTAGAGTCACTTTTTATCCAATAAGGCAAGGTGTATGCGCCTTGAGGCGCGCTGCTACTGTTGGAACCAAATATTCTAGCAGATGCCTTTGATGTCGAGTACTTGGTAATATTTCCTGTGCTGTGGTCCAACTTGAAAAACAGGCTGGTACCGTGATCCGTCATCCATGGATTGCTTTCATTGTCTATTGCAATACCCACTGGGGAACTTAGTTCAGGGGGCATATCATATGTTTTGAAATTTTTATCTCTTAGATCATATCTTATAATTTGCCCCTTTGTATTGAAAGCAAGCATTGAAATCCAGATCACGCCATTTTTCTTATCCAGGGCTAGTGAGCCAGGACCTGATAAGATCAGGGTCAATTCCTTTAAATCCAGAAACCGGGATTGGAATCTTGGAAAGTCCATCCGATGTCCCATTTCTTAATTTTGTTAAATTTCCAATCCAAAGAGTAGGCGAACGGATTCCGACAAAATAAACATTTCCATTGTTATCGAAATCTACTGAAACTGGATATGCCGTCCCAAAAGAACTAGAATTTTCTGGAACCTTATACATCTCAAACTTTTGCGAGGATTTAAAATACCTCCAAATTGCGTTTTGTTTTTCATCGGTAAACCAAAGATCTCCATTTTTATCGCTCTTCATATCCCAAACTTGAGAAGAGTCAATCGGTTCCGAGCGAGATTTCCATATTGGAATTAGCTTTTCTTTTTCAAAGTTACCGGATTTAGAATCAAACGCTCCAAGTGCACCGTTTTTTGTAGATATATACCATATATTGTTCCCATTACCTTCGGCATATACGGCCAAGGGCATTTCACAGTGTTGAGGAAGTTTGTACTCTTGAACATATTCGTTAGCGTTGGTCTTAGAGTCTGTTCCACAGAATTGTAATTGGTATTTCTTTACAGCATCTTGTTTAGAGTTAGCCACAAGACTAGCTGAGGGATATCTCGAAATGGTTGTAGGGGCGTTATTATTTCCTTGCAAGGAAACATATGCAACTATAAGAACTAATACCCCAATTGATCCGATAATCAGGACCGACTTAACCCTCTTAGATACAATCCGTGGCTTTGCCAACTAAACAACAATTTCTAATTCAGAACATATATCTCTTGTTGAAACCAAACCAAGTATGATGAAAAAATAGTCAATCCAAAGGTGCAGAAGCAGCCAGTCATGGGTCCTTAGCAGTGGCGAAGAGCCAATATGAAAATCTAACACTTGATGTTTGACACTTTTAAAGGCCTATAGACGGCAGTTCGGATAAATGCCTTTTCTACATGTACCTATTCAGGTTAACTCTGAGTCGTCATCACTGCCAGTTGATGGTAGGCCGCTATTGCATATATTTAGCATTTCCTCTATTGCTCTATTCGCCAGGAAATCGGCTGATTTATTCTCTTGTCTAGGTATGTACTTGTAATAAATGACTTTATACCTATGTTCTAGATTTGATATTTCTCTGGACAAGATTTTCAAGTCCTTATTTCTTATCTTATACTGCTTATTTCTTTGTTGTACGACTAATTTACTATCTGAGAAAACCATAATCTCATTATCAATTTCAATAGCGACTTCAAGTGCCTTTTTTAAGGCAAGATATTCGGCCCTATTGTTAGTTTGCTTCCCGACAAATTGTGCTATCTCTTTTATTTTCAAGTCATTTTTCATTATCACAACACCAATCCCAGAGAGCCCGGGATTACCTCTACTTGCGCCGTCAATATAGATGGAAATCATGCTATCAGTTTCTCTGAGAACTTATCCTTGGTCAAAGGCTGTTGCACCGAATTGAATGCCCTAATTGTTAAATCTGGAATCATTATCGATAAACTGTTTTTATGCATCAAGATTAGGATGCCTAAGATCCGTCTAGAAACGGTTTATAGTTATCAACCAGATCTACAAGTGGCATCTTGTCACCTCCTACTACCTTGATCTCAACGGTTTGTCTTCCGTCCTCTATTGTTATGATGTTGTATGAATTTTCAAAAAATCCTCTAAACCTAGATGAAGACGCTGTTCCAGCATATGCAATACTCAGTGGGCCCAACTTCCAAAGCCACGGCCTATGCTTGTGACCACAGAGGACCAGGTTGACTTTAGACTGAAGACAGGATCTAAGAGTATCACCAGCGTCAAGTATTATTATCTTATCAGTACCCTGTATCTGGTATCCCAATCAAATGATGATGCATTGTCACGATTTTTATTTTTTTCTCTGCGAATCCGTTCGTATTCTTTTCTAACCATTGGTTCTGTCTGTACCCGACCTCTCCCTCATCTCTATCTGGCCTTGCAGTCCCTAGAGTAAGGATTACAGCATCATCAAACTCGTAGACAAGTCTTGATGGAAACAGCTTCTTAAAGATCAGATATCCTGTGTGACGATAATCATGGTTTCCGGCTATTATTATTTTATTTTGACAATTAAATCTCGCAATTTCCCTGCGGGCCTGCTCGAACTGAAAAAGTAATCCATCATCGGTCAAATCTCCACTAATGATAATGGCATCTGGATCTATCTCATTTGTCTCTTCTACAACCAAGTCAAATATCTCTTGCCGGAAGAGACTTCCAATATGAATATCAGATATTTGAACCAATTTCACTATATTTCAAGTTGTCCTTACTGACGGAGATATTAATAAGATATGGATTATACATAAAGAAATAATACCTGTAAGAGATGGGATTAGACTATGAAAAACGGAGATGCCTAAGCGAAAGGTAAAAGAAGAGAAACCTCCCAAGAGATTGGGTAAAAAGGAAATCTTGATAGCCCCGATTGCGATGGGTGCATCATTATTGGTTGCTCTTGTTATCATCCCTCATTTTGCTCCTCCACCTATACCAACAAGGATCTGTCTCAAGGCACATAACGTTGATAGTTTCAACCTAAATCCAACTGTACAAGTTGTAGTCAATGGTTCGCAAGAACAGCTTCCAAATGGAGTAGGAAAGACCCAAACTGCAGGAAAAGAATGTCTCCATATTATACATACCGATGCGGTCGGGAACAAACTACATATCGAATATATAAGACCTATTAGGCTCTCTATGGCCGACTTTATGAAAATATATTCACCAACAAACAAGACGATTACAGTTGTGGACAATCATACGGGTACTTCGCAGGATCGTATCATAACACTAAAAGATTATAATGTCAAGTATTCTTATTATTCTGAAAAAGGAGCATTCACCAATGTCAGCTCGACATCACGTATGCCTCCATTCACTAACGAATTGGTTGCGAGGATACAACTATCTGCCAAATAGATATAAGTAGTAAGCATTTTGCTTTTGATTGGTTTCATTGGTAAACAAGACTGCTGCTGTCATACGAGGAGACGGGACTGGACCAGAGCTAGTAAACGCAATGTTAAAAGTCCTCAAGGAATGTAATAGCAACTCTGAGCTGATTTTGTGTGACGCTGGTTCTGAATGGTGGAAGAAGAATAATGCAGATAGCTATATTTCGGAAGAGGTGTGGAATCTGCTCAAGTCTAGCGATGCTTGCTTTAAGGGCCCAACAACAACGATTCCTGTTCCCAATGCACCACGTAGCGTAGCAGTAAGCATCAGACAAAAGTTTGAATTGTATGCAAATGTTCGTCCAATTAAGACCTATGCTAACTCTAATCTACAATTAGACTTCACGTGCGTCCGCGAGGCGACAGAGGGAATGTACGCAGGAATTGAATTTAGGACATCGGATGAGTCAGCAATTGCCATTAGAAAGATAACAAAGAAGTGTTGTGACAGGATAGCTAGGAAAGGCTTTCAACTAGCCAATGATCTTGGCTTCAAGAGAATCTATGCAATAACCAAGAGGAATATTCTGAAAGAAACAGACGGGATATTTTGGTCATCAATAGAAAATTGCCTGCAGGAATTCCAGGGTATTCAAGTTGAGGAATATTATATCGACAATATAACGCAGCAACTTGTGAAGAATCCAGACAGATTCAACCAAAGCATTTTGCTAAGCACAAATCTATTTATGGATATCGTTTCAGAATGCGCTTCAGGAAATGTTGGATCTATAGGTAATGTGTATTCCGGTAATTATGGTGATTCTTATGCAATGTTTGAACCAGCTCACGGTAGCGCTCCTAAATACGCGGGAAAGGATATGGTGAACCCTGTAGCAACTATCCTGTCAGGGGCGTGGTTGGTAAAGTATTTGGGAGAATCTTTCATATCAGATGCCATTTTTAATGCCACAGAATCAGTCATAAATGAGAACAAGTATGTAACATATGACTTGGGCGGATCTGCTTCTCTCTAGAATGGCAGAAGAGATCGCAACAAAGGCGTCCGCGCTCTTAAAAAAATAAAAATTAACAATTTCATAATTTGTTCGAGATTTCGTAAACATACAGCGTTTCGAAGAAAATTTTTTTCTTTCCTACTATCCTTATCTCAAGGTTCATTTTTTCGGTGAATGAATTTATTTTCATTATGTTTGACAGATCTGATAACACAACTAAGATCTTTCCTTCCACATCTAACAAAGATACTGACGATCGTATAAAATGCAGTGCCAACTCGGAGCCATATAATCCTCCATATATTGTACTGTCAGTTATACCAATATCGTCTTGAGGTAGATATGGAGGGTTGCTTACAATCAAGTCAAACTTTGCCGCTATTGCAGAAGCAGCGTCACAGCAAATTAGGGTCACTTTTTTAGACAGATTGTTAAGACAGTAAATAAGTGAATTAAAATGGGTATCTGTTCCAATCACAAATCTGAAACTATCACATAGTTTATCTAAGATTATCCCTGAACCTACACCAATTTCTAGAGCGCATTTACCAGTATAATGCTTTACCGTCTTTGCAAGAAGATAAGAATCTTCGGCAGGGATATACAAATATATTAAATTAGGCGAAGTATTATATAAAAAAACGTTAAGCTGGAATTCAAACAAGATTAAATACCTTTTACCACCACAATGCTTACCAACGTAGATACTAAAGTAGCAACTATCATCTGAGAATGATAGCCAATGAACTAATGAACTTCTTTTTATGACAATGAAGATTTCGCGATACTTACCAGCTGATCAAAATCAAGGTGATCTATCTTAATGTCAAGGGGTATCCGGTTTAACCGAAATTTTTTGTTCAGTACCGAAACCTTACGGTTTCTCTGAGAAAAAATCATATTTAAATTCTTAATGATCGGTTCGGTCAGTCTCGGAGTATTCTTCGGAACTAGCTGCAAAACCACAGATTCAACCAATGGCATAGGATAGAATGACTTTTTAGACACAGCAAACAAATTTCGCAGGTGGAAGCTATATTGGCATACCACTGAAATTGCGCGGTAGCTCTTTTCTCCTACATTTGATTGTATCTTCTCTGCAAACTCCTTTTGAAGCATAACGATGGCCCGATCAAATTGTTGCAACGATAACCATTCCATTATCGGTTTGCTCCTGGAGTAGGGAATATTAGATACAAAGACATCGAATTTGAGATTGCGTGACTTTAGTGGATCTGCATTTACAAGTGCCAAGTTGAAAAAGGGACTGAGACACGCTTTTGCTTTTTCGAAGATAATTTTGTCAATTTCAAATGAAGTCACATATTTGGCCCTTTTGCAAAGTTCTTTTGTTAACATTCCTGATCCTGTGCCTAATTCACAAACCGACTCAGTTCCAACAAAGCTACCGAATTTACGATATGTTCAATGACGGGAGCTTCTATAAGCATGTGCTGACCATAGGCTCTCCTTCTAGATCTGATCATTTCCTTACAAATAGATTCATCCTTGATGTGCCAGTTATTTCATCAATTATCCTTTTAGCAATCAACTTTGCAGGATCTCGCAGGCCGACTCTATCTTGTATATCAGCAAAAGAAACAAATTTTTTGAGTTCGCGTTTCTTTATGATAGTCATCATGTAGATTTTTCCTATGCCGGGGATGAGTTCTAATGCATGAATTCTAGGAGTGAGGGCTTGTGCCATGTTTATATAGTCTACGAATCTTTTTTCGTTAGTTGTCACTACCTTCTCAACTATAGTTGGTAGTTCCGATTTGGCTGACTGAGATATATTGACATAGTCTAACCTTCCAAGAACACTAATTACCTTATTTCGACCATCCCGACCTATATATACCCGTTCTCCAACCTCAAAATTCGCATTTTGGTCGCCTAATAATTCTAACAAGGTTAGATGCTCTTCCCCAATTGACTGCACAATTACACCTTCTCGCCCCCTAACGGTAGTAGACTTACCCCTCGGAACGAAGTCTAAAATATAGGCGTATTCTTCGTACTTCCTTTGTGGCAGTTGCTGATAGCCATCTGAGCTTGATTGCGGACTTTTTTCGTCACCATCATCTGAACGCGTAGGCAGGGTAGCTGGCAATCTCTCTTCTCGACAAATACTTACGAATAACTTTTTATTTAACTTTCAGAAGATTGCTTGATTATATTCAAAATTTTTTCTAGATTTTCTGTAAGAATAAGCTTCTTCCAACCGAACGTGAAAGCTCTTAATTCTTCTAGAGATTGAGGTAATATATTGACAACCTCAGCTGCTTCTTCTTCTTTCAGGTCACACCGTTCTATCAGATCACTTTTCATTTGATGCGAACGCTCGTCATCAGATTTTGAAAATTTCACTACGTAGTCATATGTCCATCGTTGGATTTGATCCATTTCTTCCGGTTTCACTGCTTGCAGTAATGCTTTCACTTCAGGCAGGGTAACGACTTCCTTGTTTATAATATCAGTCATTGGGCGATATTCTCACCACTTGATAATGGTCTAACGTGATTAGGCCTTGTTTGCAATGTCTTTTCCTTCGACCCAGTATAAACCATAATTTTCAAAATTCTCTTCCCGACTTCATTTATCACTCCTACTTTGCCCTGAAATCTTCTATGAGGCATAGTGTGGTGTTCTCTCGGATCGATATCAATGACAACCTTGTCACCCACTTTATAATTGATAAGGAGATATGATATTCCTCGTGATATCTTACTTTTAGTTAGAATTGAACGAGATTTTCTCTTAGGACCGTGTGACTTGGGCATGACAGATTATCTACCAAATGCCTTTAATTTAATATTATCTACTATTTGGCTGAGGATCTTCTACCCCTTTCTCTGATAATGTAAACAAGGCTTCTCTTTCAGGGTGACATGGACTATCTACCATCCTCGCAATTCTATTTTTTCCGGATCGCTTAAGATAAACACGGTAAGTGCTAGTATGGGCTACAACATGTCCCCCAGTAGGTCTATAAGGATCCCCGAAGATTGCGTCTGGAGATGACTGAATTTGGTTAGTGACCACAAGAGCGACATTATAGGTCTCAGCAATTCTTATGAGAGTATGCATAAACTTATTTAATCGCTGTTGTCTCTCCGAAAGCGATGCCCTCCCCAAAAATTCAGCTCTATAATGTGCCACTGCGGAGTCAATTATGACTAATTTTATGTTATTTTCTTCAATGACTGGCCCAGTTTGCTCGACAATTAATTCCTGATGAGCGCTATTGTATGCCTTTGCAACTATTATATGCTCAAGACAGCTTTCCGGATCCATTGCTCTTGCCTCAGCTATCGATACTATCCTTTCGGGGCGGAAAGTATTTTCAGTGTCAATATATAGTACTTTTGCATTTAAGCCTCCCTCGGATTTGGATCTAGATATTATGGCGCTCAACACATGGCAAATTTGCGTTTTACCAGTTCCATATTCTCCATAAATTTCGGTAATCGCGTTGGTTTCTATACCTCCACCAAATAATTCATCGAGGTTTCCAGAACCCGTAGAAATTCTTTCGGCATTCTTGCGCTTTTCGTAAAGTATGGTTGCTGTAATAAAGCTTTTGTCAAGTATTCCAAGATCTTCGAGAATTACTCTTGCCTTATTACATATATTGATAGTCTTTTCCATTTCCATTCCAGTGGCGTCTGAAACATCTACTGGTCCCCTTACGACCAGATCCTTAATGGATTTGAATCCGGCTAATTCAAGACGATCTCTTGTAGTTGTCCCAATCTCTTCTATGCTATCCAAATCGAAAGGTCCATGCCCCATTTCTTCATTCAAAGACCATCGATCAAATACAGGCGTCAAGACTATTAAATTAACACTGTTTATTTCAAACATTGCCCCAAGAAATGCCAATACGGCCAGATGACTCGTCATTAGTATGAAGGATTAGAAGCCTTTTTTTAACTAGGGAGTGCGAGGCATCTTCAGACCATTGTATTGGCCCTTCCCTGCTTGGGTATAATGTAACAAATAAATAAAGATAAAAATAAGTTTTATTGCCTCAATTCTGGTGCTATGTTTGTTAGTCGACCTGAACCTATATAATAAAAAGGTAATTGTTATCGGTGGCGGTACAGAAGGCACAAGAAAAGTTAGAGGACTAGTTGGGCAAAATAGCAAGATTATAGTACTAAGTCCCAGGTTAAACCGTTATCTGAAAGATTTAGAATCCAGAGGAGAGATAATAACCACAGTATCAAAGGTGCGAGATGTTAATGTCCTCGATAACTACGAGGGTGTCTTTCTGGTTATAGCTGCCTACTGATGATAAAGAACTAAATCGTAGGCTCGTTAAGAAAGGGAGGTCAATGGGTGCGTTTGTATATGCAGTAGACGATCCTGCAGTAAGTGATTTTTCATATGCTTCCATTATAAATATTGAGGACGTTATGCAAATAGCAGTGTCAACATCCGGTCGAAGTCCTATCATGGCTCGCAGGATTCGCATAAGGGCAGAGCGAGTATTGCGTAGACTAATAAAGAAAACAGATATTGAGATGGCAAAATTACAAGAATTTGCTCGAAATGCGGCGCGATCGAAGATAGATACCGTTACTGAAAGAAAGGAATTTCTATATTCTGTGGAAGGCAATAATGACATTCAGATGATGCTTAAAGAAAATAAAATTGAGGAGGCCAGGGTTGCCACTCTCAATTTATTGAATAGATGGAGTAATGATCACATTCATTGAGTACAGCTTCAATAAGCCATCAATTGCAGATCCTGAATGTTAGAATTACATTTAGGAACGCGCCGGTTCACATCCTTGAAAGATTTACGTTTAAAAATATTAGCAAAGCGTGTGAATCGTTTAAACAGCAAGCTGCGCTAGAAGAATGCGTCATCCTTCAAACCTGTAACAGGGTTGAGGTCTTTGGTGCTGGTGCAACTACTGATGAACAAAAATTGTTAGAATCATGGGCGTCGCAAGTAGGCATGGCTGTTGAAGAATTCGCAATGGCCGCGGAGATTAGTACGGGTAAGGATGTCATCTCCCATTTGCTTAGATTAGCTGCTGGGTTGGATTCATTAGTGATAGGTGAGGATCAAATTTTGGGACAAATGAAAAGAGCGTTTGATTTTTCTCGCATGAATCACTATGCTGGATCTGATCTCTCAATGGTGTTCGATAAAGCATTCAAGGTTGGAAGTCGAGTCAGAAGTAGCACAGGTGTTAACAAGGGCAGTGTGTCCATAGGATCAATGGCTGTCAATTTGGCCGAGGAGAATATGGATAATTTATATGACAAGAAGATCCTGTTAATAGGCTCAGGCGAAGGTGCTAGCCTAGTTGCGAAGGCCTTGAGACAGAGATCAATTAAATTTCAAGTTACGAGTAGGACGTTTGAAAGAGCCAAATCATTTGCAGCTACTGTAGCGGGCGAGCCGATAACTTTTGATAACGCTCTCGAATCATTATGCGACATCGATTTGGTATTCGTTTCTACTACTGCTCCCTACTTTCTTGTTACCCACAGTAGAATTGAAGCGGCAATGAAAAATAGAGAAAAGGGGATGATGATTTTGGACCTATCCAATCCTAGAACGGTTGAGGAGAGTGTAGCAGGTATTGGAAAAGTCAAGTTGGTGAATTTGGATCAGATTTCAGAGATAGTGGAGAAAAATATTCGATTTCGAAAAAAGGAGATTGCATCTGCAGAGAATATCATAGACTCCGAGATGAAATCGGTTGATATATTGCTTAAAAGAAAAAAAGTAGAGCCACTTGTGGTCTCTATATTCAAAAGCGTAGATACTATTAGAAAACGTGAACTTTATAAAACACTTTCAATCCTTGGTAACGGTATTGGCCCGTCGGAAAGAAGGGTAATAGAACAGCTTTCTCATGCTCTTGTTGAAGGAATGCTAGCGGCTCCTATGAATCACATTCGAAAGGAAATCGATATAGATGGCAAGGATCAAGAAGAAGCTATTGAGATTGCTAGCCAAGTTATTTAAATATGAACAGAAATAACTCAAATTGCGACCCCGGATTTCCGATTGTTCGAATGAGACGGCTACGTAAGAGCGCTGCAATACGCGACCTGTTTCAAGAAACACATCTCTCGGTCAGAGATTTAGTATGCCCAATCTTCATACAAGATGGTATTAATGCACCGACGAGTATTGAATCAATGCCGGATATTAATAGAATACCAGTAACAAGCCTGATTAGTGAAATTCAAGAAATAATTGATTTAGGAATACGTGGCGTAATTTTATTCGGAATTCCATCGCACAAGTACGATCTCGCGAATACTGCCTATTCAAGCACAGGCGTAGTTCAACGTTCTGTTGAGCTTATACGTAAGAATTTTGGAGAAAAAATAGCTGTCATCACGGATGTTTGTCTTTGTCAGTATACCACTCATGGCCAATGTGGTATTGTCTCAAAAGGTAGCGTGGACAATGATAAGAGCATTAAGATTCTGGGAAAAGTTGCTCTAAGTCACGCCAAAGCAGGAGCAGATATAGTAGCACCATCTGCAATGATGGATGGTCAGGTAGGTCATATCAGAAACGATCTGGATGAAAATGGGTTTTCTGACGTTGCTATTCTGGGTTATTCTGCTAAACACGCTTCCGCTCTCTATACGCCATTTAGGGATGCTTCCTCTTCTTCACCACGGAGCGGTGATAGAACATCATATCAACTCCCATACTATAACAGAAGGGAGGCGATTAGAGAAATTGAATCAGATATTAGAGAAGGCGCTGATATAGTCATGATTAAACCAGCAATTCCGTATCTAGATCTAATCTATCAAACACGTAAGATTACCAATCATCCTATTTGTGCATATAGTGTTTCTGGCGAGTATTCTCTAATAAAAGCCGCAGCCGCTGAGGGCTGGATTGACGAAAACAACCTAATGACAGAATTCCTTACCTCAATAAAGCGGGCAGGCTCGGACATAATAATTACCTATCATGCAAAGAGAATGGCAGGATTACTGAGCGATTGACAGAAGTAAGTTCATAGTAGAGTCATGGATAGGATCACCACCACGATACTATTATTTACTTTGACTCTGTACATTTGTTTATATTCACATTGCCCGATAAATCAGAATTAATTTTTAAAAGAGCGGCCGAAGTTATGCCAGGTGGTGTAAATAGCCCTGTTCGTTTTTATAGTCCATATCCTTTTTTCGTTAGTTCTGGATTTGGAAGCAAGATAGTAACGGTTGATCATAAAACGTATACTGACTATTGCATGGGCTATGGTGCACTGTTACTGGGACATGCTTATCAGCCGCTAATTGATTCAATTAAGGCTGATCTCGATAAAGGAACACTTTATTGCGTTCCTACTGAAAACGAAGTCAGGCTGGCAGAAAAGCTTTCAAGCATTTTTCCATGTGCTGAAATGACTAGAATTTTAAATACTGGAATGGAAGCAACAATGACAGCGATCAGATTAGCAAGAGCCTATACTGGAAAGAACAAGATCGTAAAATTAGATGGCTGCTATCATGGAGCTCATGACTATGGTCTAGTTCGAAGAGGTCGAGCAGGCTATGAAGGCCTACCAACCTCAGAGGGAATTATCAATGAGATATCTTCGAAAACATTGGTAGTCGACTATAATGATATCTCAAAATTTGAGGATTTAATACGTAGTAGGGATGATATTGCTGGAGTTATAATCGAGCCAGTAGCAGCCAACATGGGTCTTGTAGTACCCGAAAAGCAGTATTTAAACGAGGTAAGGAGAATTACGCAGCAAAACGGCGTTGTACTGATATTTGATGAAGTCGTTACTGGATTCAGACTCTCACTGGGTGGAGCTAGTGAATTTTTTGGGATCAAGCCAGATATCGTTACGTTGGCAAAGGCGATGGGAAACGGGTTTCCTGTTGCTGCGGTTTGTGGCAAGAAGGCTATTATGGGGCTGTTATCTCCCAAAGGTAACGTCTATCAAGCAAGTACTTACGCAGGCAATCCTATTTCAGTTGCAGCCGCATTAAAGACTATCGATATACTCATGGAAATAGGTAATGATATTTACCCTAGGATATCAAGGGCATGCGACATTTTGGTTGTTGGTATAACAGAAATGGCTGAGGATTTAGGATTAAATTTTACAATCAATTCCATCGGGTCAATGTATCAATTGTTCTTCACTAGTGAACACGTGAAGGACCTTAATAATGCAAAGAAAAGTGATGCGATTATCTTTCGACAGCTTTACGATGAGTTACTAAAAAGGGATATATTTATTCCACCCTCTCAATTTGAAACATGTTTTGTATCTTATGCCCACACAGAGGATGATATTGATAGGACCGTGGAAGTCTATGGACAGGCCCTAAAGGAGGTTAAAAATCATTCTGGCTAAATTAAGAGTTGGCACGAGAGGCAGTACCCTAGCAATCAAACAGACTGAAATCGTGGTCAAAGCTCTCTAAAGTCAGATCCATCTATAGAATTTGAACTTGTAAAAATCAACACTAGGGGTGATATGGAAAAGAGGCCTTTATTTACTATGGATGAAAAGGGTATATTCCAAAAAGAAGTGGATCAGTCGGTAATTCATGGTGAAACCGACTTTGCTGTTCATAGCTTGAAAGACATACCTAGTGAACTATCTGATGGACTAGTTATTGCATCTATTCCCAAACGAGCAACGCCAAATGACGTGCTGATTAACAGACATAATTTGTATCTTAAAGATCTCCCTGATAGATCAGTAATCGGTACAAGTAGTCTGAGAAGAGCAATTCAGGTAATGAGGCTTAGGCGTGACTTAGATGTACGGCCTATAAGGGGAAATGTTGAGACCAGAATCAATAAATCTATAAGCGGTGAATATGATGCGATAGTCCTTGCTGAAGCTGGATTGACTAGACTATCATTACATGCTAATATTGCTCAGAGATTTAGTATCAAATCATTTGTTCCAGCACCGGGGCAGGGGATTATCGCGGTTACCTGCAGAAGCGATAACCCGGAGCTTATAAGAAAATTGCAAGAAATAGAGGACTACGAGTCGAGACAGCAAGCAGTTGCAGAACGATCTTTGACTAGAAGCATACAAGGCGGTTGCCGATTCCCAGTTGGAGCTATAGCCATTACCAGACTTAAAGCAGATGAATTAACTTTACACGCGAGTGTTTTTTCTTCGGACGGTTCCAAGAATATCAAGATAAAGGAAACAGGATTGCTCCCTCATGCGGCTGAGATAGGAATCAAATTAGCTGAATAGGCTAAATCGCATGGGAGTTGGTAAGTTTGCCGCCGAATGGCGAAACGCAATCAATCAATGGAATATGAGATTATGAGTATGCTACCCAGTAAGGGCGTAGTCTATATTTGCGGAGCTGGGCCAGGGGATCCAGGTCTGATTACTGTCAGATGTTTGGAGCTTTTAAAGAGCTGCGACATAGTTCTTTACGATAGATTAGTTAGTGAAGAAATCATTAGCCAGGTTCCAGCAGCTATAAAAAAAGTGTACGTGGGAAAATCAGTCGGATGTTCAGGACAACAAAGTAATATAAATAAAATAATGATAGAGTATGCAAGACAGGGAAAAAAAGTATTAAGACTAAAGGGAGGAGACCCGTTCATTTTCGGAAGAGGAGCAGAAGAGGCAGAATTCTTGCAAAGCAAAAAGATAAGATTTGAGATAATACCAGGAATATCTTCTGCAATAGCCACGCCTGCATACGCTGGTGTTCCATTAACACACAGGAAATACTCTTCATCAGTTGCGATCACTACTGGACATGAAGATCCTGAAAAAGGGCTCGCTAGAGCAAACTGGAAAGGACTTGCCAAAGCCGTAGATACAATTGTCGTATTGATGGGCATAGAACGATTACCACAAATCGTTAGGAAATTGAGAGACGGTGGTTTAAGCAATAAAATAAATGTGATCGTAATCGAAGCTGGAACTACGGACAAGCAAAGATATGTGTACGGAAGACTGGACGATATCTTGATAAAGGTGAAAAAAGCCAAAATTCATCCCCCTGCAGTTATTGTTATAGGAGAAGTCACTGCCTTATGCAAGAGATTAGCCTGGTTTTCTCGATGACACTAACTTGACACAGACAGAGCTTTTAGAGAACAAGACTCTTGTGATAACAAGAAAATCTGAAGATGCTAAAGAATTTTTAAATCTAGTCACTTCTGCAGGTGGTGTGGGCATTGCGTTACCAACAATCGATATCGTTCCTAATCTGAGTGCAATTAAGAATGCAGTCAGGCTTATCCTCTTTGGAGACTATGATATCTGTATCTTTATGAGTCCAAGTGGGGTGGGAGTGCTTTGTGAATACGCAACCGAGTATGACAAGATCGAAAATTTGGTGTCAGTTTTAAATACTAAAACTGTTGTCGCGCAAGGACCAATGACTAAGAAAAGCTTACAAAAGTACGGGATATATGTTAGTCAAATTCCAGATAGATTTTCATCTGAGGGAATAGTGTCCCTTTTTAGCAAACTAAATCTTGAGCCAGGAAAGAAAATTATTGTTCCTCGGAGTGGGATGTCAAATGACTTTGTCACACGGTCTTTGACAAACCTGGGATTAGATATTACTGAACTTTTTTTGTACACAACAAGAACAGCTATCCCAGGAAAAATCTGGAATGAATTCATTTATCTTTTCAAGAAGAGCAGAATAGATGCAATTGTTTTTACAAGTGGCTCATCAGTAAATTCATTTTTCGAAATTTTGCACAGGCTATGTTGCAATTATCATCAATTCCTGCGACCTAGCATGGCTATTATTTCCATTGGTCCGCTGACAACTCGAGAACTAGATCAAAGAAATATTCATTGTATTGAGGCTTCGGAACACACGATACGAGGTACCTTAGATCTAGCAAAATCTCTCTTGAACAGTAGGATAAGATAAAGGAAGTATATTAGACTGATTTCTACTTATGGATTTTGATAAGGATTGTTCGTTTGCAATTAAATATGAATTGTTGCCTATAATATAAATATAGTAATGATACCCCAAAATATATATAAAACATAACGGCGTTATATAGTTAGTATGACAACAGAACAACTCAATATGGATTATAGTAAATACGATTTTAAGGACTCTACGGAGTTATATGTTTATCTAAGTAAGAAGGGCCTGTCAAGAGGCACAGTAGAAGAAATTAGTAAGATGAAAGGGGAGCCAGATTGGATGAGGGACTTTAGGCTCAGAGCTTATGATACATTTCTCAGCAAGCCGATGCCGCAATGGGGTGGTGACTTGTCAAAGATTGACTTTCAAAACATCTATTACTACGCCAAAGCGTCTGAGAAGCAAGGAAAGGATTGGAATGATGTACCAGAATCGGTGAGAAATACCTTTGAAAAGCTTGGAATACCTGAAGCAGAAAGAAAGTTCCTGGCTGGAGTAGGAGCACAGTATGAGTCTGAAGTGGTATATCATAACTTGCGAGAAGATTTGCAGAAACAAGGAGTAATATTTATTGATACAGATACTGCAGTAAGAGAACAACCAGAACTATTGAAAAAACACTTCGGAAAGGTTATTCCACCAGAAGATAATAAATTCGCTGCTTTAAATAGTGCGGTGTGGTCTGGTGGTTCATTCATATATATTCCACCTAATGTAAAGGTTGAACTGCCGCTACAAGCTTACTTTAGAATCAATGCAGAAAATATAGGACAATTCGAAAGAACCTTGATAATTGCTGACGAAAATTCTGAAGTTCATTATATTGAAGGATGTACCGCGCCAGTTTATACCACAGAATCATTGCACTCTGCGGTTGTAGAACTCATCGCAAAACGCGGGGCGAAGATCCGGTATACGACAATCCAGAACTGGAGTAAGGATGTTTATAATTTAGTAACAAAGAGGGCATATGCCTATGAGAATGCGACGGTCGAATGGATAGATGGAAATCTTGGCAGTAAATTAACAATGAAGTATCCAGGCGTATACATGCTAGGCAAGAATTCCCATGCAGAAGTTATATCTGTGGCTTTCGCAGGCTCTGGCCAGCACCAAGATGCAGGTGCAAAAGCAGTTCATCTTGCTCCACGTACTACATCTAGGATAACAAGTAAATCTGTAAGCAAGGAATCCGGTAGGACCACATATCGTGGTCTGTTGCATGTGGCAAAAGGAGCAACCGAGGTAAAATCAAATGTCAGATGTGACGCACTACTGCTAGATGACAACTCAAGAACCGATACATATCCTTATGTAGAGGTTAACGCAGACGATGCGACAGTATCGCATGAAGCAACTGTAGGGAAAATAGGCGATGACCAGATCTTTTATTTGATGAGTAGAGGATTTACGGAATCGGATGCTCTCTCGCTAATTGTCGGTGGATTTATGGAACCTTTCACTAAAGAGCTGCCGATGGAATATGCTGTCGAGCTCAATAGATTAGTGAAAATGGAAATGGAAGGCTCAGTAGGATAATGATAACGTTATCATCTGCCGGTAAAGTGTGAACGAGGCGATGATAAGGTTTGGCAACACTTTCTTCAGTTAGCATAAATGATGTTGAGACAATAGGTAGAGAAAATGAGGAGCCTGAATGGCTTCTTCAAATGAGAAGAACTGCTTTTGCTGAATATTCATCTCTTCCAGCGGAAGTTTCTCCGCTTTATTCAAAATATTCAGACATTAATCGATTAAAGCCACAAAATATCCAGTTACCTGATATAAATACTATAGATGAGCCACATAAAGAATTACGCGACCGTCTGAAGGAAGTAGAAGAAGGAAGCAGTGTCCTGAGAATTGGAACAAATATAAATGAAATATCACTTTCAGATGCTCATTCAAAAAATGGCGTAGTTATCACAGATCTGAGGGATGGACTAAAAAAGTTTGAAGAAAAAATCAAGTCGATACTTATATCAAATAGACTCAATTTTGTTGAGGACAAATTTCTCGCATTGGAGGGTTCCATTTTTAGAGGTGGTCTATTTATTTATATTCCAAAGAATCTAACAGTCGATCAACCTATCAGATTAATTAATTCTCTAAGTGAAAAGGGCACTTCCTCGGTTACTAGGAACATTGTATATGCGGATTCAGGTTCAAAAGCTACCATAATTCAGGAGATGTATTCACCAACACCAATAAGCAGGTACCTGAAACCCAACAAGCATATTTTGAGTTATTAGAATGTCATGTCGGTCAAAATGCGTCTCTAGAAATGGTAACCTTACAAGCCATGGACAGCAAGTCTGCAAACTTCTCAAATAGAAAGGCATTCCTTGAAAGAGACGGAAGAATATCATGGTACTCAGGAATGTTTGGTAGCCAGTTGTCTAGGTATAAAATTGATAGTATAATGAAAGGGCCAGGCTCGATAGCAGAAGATGTGGAGATCATATTTGGTGTAGGCGACCAGTCGTTCGATGTGACCTCAAATTTGATACATGAAGGCAATAATTCTAGGGGAAGAGTCCTAGTCAAATCCGTAATGAAGGATGCGTCAAAATCTCTATTTAAGGGTATGATAAAAATCGGTAAAGGAGCGAAAGGTTCGGAGTCATATCTTGCCGGTCATTCTATTCTACTGGACAAGGGTGCTAAATCAGACGCTATCCCTGGATTAGAGATAGAAACCAATGAGGTCAAAGCCACTCATTCTGCTTCCGTAGCACAGATGGACGAGTCCCAGATCTTTTATCTTATGTCAAGAGGGTTGAACTTGGAGTCCGCGAAACGGGAAATTGTAAGTGGATTCTTGGAACCTTTGTCTAGGAAGATGGGTTCAGGAATCAGAGCATGGATTAACTACTTGATTGAAAACAAATGGACAGGTAAGTCATTAATGCTTAGGACCGATGAAGCAATGGCTCAAATATTAGAAGTTGAAAAATCTCGATACCATGAAACTCAGGATATTTTTGAAAAACATTACAAGTATCGCTAGGACTTGAAATTTATGGCGGAATGGATAAAGATCTGTCAAATAAAGGAAATTAATGACTCTGAACCCTACAGCTATGACCATGGTGAGAGTAAGATAATGCTAACAAAATTAAATAATGAAATTTTTGCAACGGATAGAATTTGTACTCATGCTTACGCTGATTTATCAACAGGATTTTTGAATGATAAAGAGATGGCTATTACCTGTCCCCTACACATGTCCAGCTTTAGATTAAATGATGGTGTTCCATTGAATTTACCGGCTGAGGAGCCTATAAAGATATATCAGACAAAAATAGAAGAAGGCGTAATTTACGTCTTGATAGATTAGCAGGATAATGACACATATTACGAAAAGTGACTGTTTTGTTTTGAGTATTAGTTTTATCCCATGATTGTTCCTAAACTTGATCTAATGTGTGGCCGCATATATCCAGGGATTGGCTAGTTATGAATTAGTTGTAAATGGAGGAACATTCACTATTGGCTTACCAACTATGACAAGTGCAAGTGCCAATATCGAAGAACGATGGATTGAATTTTGTCAATAAATGCGCCACGTTGAAATAAGTATCTTGAACAATTGTCAGTAGAATATGACGCAATGTGAATTAATTGTATATGAGTTGAATTGTGTTCTGTTATGAACTTGTACGACGGTACTACACGCTATCTAGGCAAGATATAATAGCTAAGACTCCCCGATGAATACTACAATATTTTGAAGTTAATCTAGAGTATGTTTTTTCCCCAAATCAATCAGTCTAGCCTAGGTACACACTACTTCCTAGAAATAAAACGTGTATGGCTTACACGTCAAATCAAT
>CAVXZB010000006.1:0-97165 GCA_963765895.1 uncultured Nitrososphaeraceae archaeon
TAGAAATGCTCAAACAAAGCTCTTCTACACATACCCAGGCAATCTCTGTATACGAACAACTTCGATATATGGGATTGGGGCTTGGAGAACTGACCATCTTGGTTAATACTATTACAGAATTAGCTAAAGAAAATGGTATTTCAGAATCAATGGCTGTTAACAAATTCCTAAATAATGTTACACAACTACAAATACGTTAGCGGTTTTGAGTCTAGACTTGAAGAGCTAAAAAATGAGACAGAAGATGCAGAGTCTCGCCTGATAATATTACGCCAGTCAGGTTCAGAATTGGACAAGTCACAGATTCATTGAGAAAACTGTGGGCAATGGGGGTAAAGTCTGAAGACATTATAGATCTAGCAAAGGCTCTAGACAAGGAGACCACAGATAATGTTAATTATGATAACAGAGCAATTAATAATAATGAAACTATCCCATCAGATTTGAAAAAGTATCGAAATCTTAAAACCGACATCGAGGATTTAAGTAAAGCCAAGGATGAATTGATAGCAGAAATGGCATCTATTATGTCAATAAGATATTGCCTTGCGGCATCAGTAGTGTCATCGACCTTTAGAGTCTTTCAGTATCTTAATTTCATGATTGATGTTATCAAATGCACAAGAGTACAAATTTAGGGACATGTTTTGTTTGCATTTGTATTTGCTATATCATGAACTACCTATAATGTATAACAAAGAACAAGAATTAAACGTAGACAAAATATCAATTCAATCAGATAATTATCAAAAATTCTTACCATTTATAGATGCTGCAAACGGCGATGATATTGAATTTAGGATACTGAAGAATGTGTTAATTGATGCTATTCAAATTGGATTAGATAAACTGAAGTCTAGTAACAGTCAGGATAGAGATAATGATAATAGTACTGCCTACTCGTACCACTACTACGATAGTTGCTTTAAACCAAGCAAAAACTGCATTAGGACAGTTCCAGGAACAAGTCTAATTGTTAATGTCTTACCTGTTCTATTATCAAGAACACTTTTGTATCTAAATACTTTTAATTGTAATTATAGAAAATACTGCTTAAATTAATTCACTGAAACAAATTAGCTATATTCAACTTAGTTCATCAAAATTAACAACCTATTTACTATCTGTTTAAACGCTTTTGTAGTTATACAGAATATGTGAGACAGTATAAACACATCATAGATATTCAGATATCTTCATTTCAAATAACCTTCAATAGAGTACATAAACATCAACCAAGCCATAAAGTGTCGAAAGATTATGGATGAAGCAGTACAAAGAAATATGATAAGACATACATTGTATTATTCAAACCCCGTATTATTCATCATATCATCATTTCATTTCTTATTGCATTGATAAGGATTCGATAAAACCACCAGATGAAAATTAAGATCGCATAGATCAATTTTCTAATGCCCTGGATGGGAAAAAGTATCATCGTACATTAATAGTAGCATGATTGTTAAATTATCAGATATTAAGATTCGCCTATGAATTTACATGGTCTGAGATAATCCCATACAATGTGTCACTGATACAGGTTCATACTAGAACTCATCAGCAAAAAATCCAGGTCGGAATAAAGATTATTAAACCAGACCGATAAAAATACTAGGTAGTAGCATTATACTCTACTAATGGTAGAGAAAATACAAAAAAAGAGTATGGCTTCTGCAGACGAGACAAGATTTTTTGATAAGGGAAAAGTTGAAATTGTAAATATTGGCAACACTACAGTTGGTAAGGCATCTTTTGAGCCTGGTTGGAGCTGGGAAAAATGTGTAAAACCAATTGCTCAAACTGAAAGCTGTCAAGCTCCTCATACGCAATATATAATATCAGGTAGAATGAGAGTCAAGATGGATGACGGAAGCGAAGAGGAATACGGTCCTGGCGACGTTGGCTACGTTCCTTCTGGCCATAATGCATGGGTAGTTGGAGATGAGCCGTGCGTTGCGATAGATTTTACAGGTATGGGAACATATGCTAAGAAATAAACACACAATTGTTCATTAATAATTTATAGACTCGTACAATAGACAATCTATTTTTCTTTATTTGTATCTCTGGGCAAATATCTTTTGGAAAAATAAGAAATAAATAGGTGTGGTGGATAGGTAAATGACTTATTTTCTAAAGCGCAGCGTCTATATAAAGCAGATCTAGCTTATCACATAATTTTCTTTGATCAAATAAACCTTCAATCAATTAGAAAAACTAGCATAGTCTCTGCAAACTATTCAAATGTTATCTGCCTGTCTGGTGATAATTTGTTCAATTGTTGGTAGTCTATGAACCCACTACACGTAGGAAGTCTTTTCCCATTATTGTGAAAAGTTCTCTTTGATGTGCCGACATGGATTACGCATTTATAGATGATACAATTAAAGTTGCAGCAGTACATCCGGAAATATACAACAACATATTCTTATTAAATTTAATTTGTCAGGTAATTTGCAAGTCTTGATTTAAATGTTTTAGAATATTAAACGAATGTATAATGATTAACCATCTATACTGTAAATTAATATCATCTATCACTATGATGATGATCTACGAATCGACTGACGAGGAAAGTCTTATGTTTCTACACAGAGAACCAATTTAATTAGGCCAATTAGCATTAAAGATCCTACTAATTAAAGTCATAAAGAATTTAAGAAATGTATAAAAAAAATGAGGCATATTATGATGATATTAATTCAATACTACTTATTAGTTTGCTACCATTCATATTGATATATGGTTGGTTGTAATAGTTTTTTTATATTTATCAGCGTACTCAGCATCTTAAACAATAACGTAAAAGTTCTGACAACTACATAATGATACTAATGTTCCTTCAATAATGGGATTAAGAGTACCGAAAAACATCATTTAGTGGAGGTACTTTGAAATATAATATATATGCCGATCCAAATGGCTGGAGACAAAAACAGTTATTTTATACAAAAGCTCATTAAATTTAATTATTAGTCCTATAATATGACTGTGAGCAAAATCTAAAGCCAACTCTAGTAAGTGACAATATGCACATAAAGATTTAGTAATTCTCTATAGGACTATATGTAGATTCAGATCGAAGTTGATGAATATTAGGAGTTTGAATCAAACTATAATAGAAAGACTAAAGATAGATAAAAGTACATGGAGATCTTCTATATTGGTACACATTACAGTTTATAAATTGCGAGGTCTAGTCAACTCTTTTTCTAGGAAATGCACAATAATTATTATTGTATTTTTCACGGCAAGTGTTCTCGCATCGATTCCTCAGAAAACCGATGATTATTTCAATATTTCTTGGATTTATCAAAATTACGATCATAGTATATTTGCACAGACTGTCATCAGTTACTTGGTCTTTTGTATATTATAACAATACGGTATTAGGAATAGAAATACTAATACCACAACAATGGATCGGTAACCATAAAGATGACAATACAGTGTCTTCAGGTGATCCTAATTTAGTTCAATTTTTCTCTCCACAAAAAGATGCACAACTTTTTGTCACAGTATATCCTTTACCGAGTTCAAATATGTCTATTAATGCTTATGACAAACAATATAATATGTATAGTAATGACCCAACTATTCATAATCTAGTATTTGCTAATACAACGTTATCAGGAATGCCAGCTCACCAGGCAACATTCATGTTAAGTTACTCAGGAAAATCATATCATGTTATTCATGTGTGGACAATTAAAAATGATCATGTTTACAAGCTTTCATTTAGTACCATATGATGAGGCTTTTAAAAAGTATTTATCACCAATAGAAATAATGATAAATTCATTTAATGTTACAAGAAATCGAATATCATGATGCCTTCATTATTTCTAGCTTGCATTATTTAATTTCACATCTATCGAAAGAATAAGTAAACTGTTTACAGGCCCATATATTTTAGTGCGTCTCCTAAATGAGTTTTGTCTTTAGATGTCTGCTTAAAGATAGATTTACTGCGTTATCTAAATTTGTGTGCATTTTCTTATAACCAGATAAGTTTAGCTAGATAACAAACAGTAAAGTCATATATAACTGTAAAAAAAGATCAGTAATATAACTTACTTTGTTAGCACTACCATATTCATGTTACCAATGTATAGACACTGCGTTACATGAGACTGGTATATGTTAGTACATAGTGGAATTATGAAAGGTTAATCAAGATTAGACTATCTTTCATACTGTGTTATTAACAAAACTTAACACAGCTTGCGGGCGCAGCCCGGCAGTAGAATGGAAGTTCTATTTCTTTGCTTCGTAGGTCTATACAAACATCATTATTAAAAATTGAAGATACTTATCAAAACTCAATTACCTTGTTTTTAACAATAGGCTTTGTTTCTTACCGTATTTTGAAAATATCTGTTCATATGCTAAGTGTTTTTCTCGAATAAGTGCATTTGAGCTATCATACATTTTAATAAAATTTGCTCGTAAAACTAAATTTCCTTCTAAATCGAAGAATCTTATGCTA
The DNA here is from genome assembly GCA_963765895.1 of uncultured Nitrososphaeraceae archaeon. GTDB lineage: Archaea > Thermoproteota > Nitrososphaeria > Nitrososphaerales > Nitrososphaeraceae > JARBAU01. Next base: position 4,493 of record CAVXZB010000006.1, read on the forward strand.
TAGCTTTTTCTGTCATCCGATTTATTCTCAATTACAAATCTTGCCTCTTTGGTATTGTTAAGGTTAACGTGTATATGCCATGGTCTGGATTCGTCGCCTATTGTAGCGTATTGTTCTCTAACTCGGAGCAGTAAATTCTTTTCTGCATTCACTTCGCATACTGCGCCATTGCTTCTTACCGAGAACATGACATTATCATGAGGAAGTATATCGTTTATAATATCCTCAAAGGTTATGTCTGAATTCTTGTCGACTGTAGATATCATTTGTATGAATTACATGTAATCATCCATAATAGTATATTGAATAATTTAGCTAGCCGACAATTCGCCTTTCAGATATAGATAAGTGCCAGGTCCTTAACAATCAGAGATATTGAACAATGAATTAATGTATTGTCTATTCCACATGCAAAGTTGACTAGTTAAGATTAAACACATAAATTAATAATATCTTGTATCCATAATATCTTCAATTATATAACTTATTTTGACATTGTCAACCAATGATAAGTGCTCTTTTCTGCCTTGAGATATGGGGAACTGACTATAACAAGATCAAAGAAACCTGTTTGCTAGCAGAAAAATTAGGATATCACGGGTTTTACTATGGTGAGTCTTTAACGGATATTGATTTGGATTGCTGGACCATAGTTTCTAATTTATCAGCAATGACCCATAAGATTAAACTAGGGCCTGTTATAACGTATATTCTTCCTCAATATAGGAACATTTCTCTTTTAGCAAAACAGGCTTTGACAGTACAGGAAATTTCCAATGGAAGACTCGAATTTCGAACAGGTGTAGGTGCGACACCTCAATGGGCTTCAAATTGGTGGCATCCTTATGTTATAGATTATCCAAATAATGCTAAAAGAGTATCATTATTTGAGGAAGGAATGGAGCTATTAGATATGCTATGGAGTAGATCTTCAACGACAACGACATTTAATGGTCAACATTTTAAGGTAAAAGATATAGCATTATTGAAAAACTGTCTTCGAACAAAGGTTATTCCAATAACGATAGCAGCTAAACAACTAAAAACTATGCAAATAGCTGCTAAATACGCACACATATGGGAGTGCTCTTATCTAAATCCTGAACAATTTGTCTCACTCAATAAAAAATTCGAAAATATGTGTAAAAAGACTAATCGAGACGAAGGACGAAGAATAACTAAATCAATTGAACTAGACGTCATTATCTCTGAATCTGACTAGGATTTAAAATACAAGAAAAGAATATTCGCTACTGAGAGAGGTTTATCTATGGCCAATCAGATATTCAAACAAGGACTCATTGGAACACCTGAAGAAGTAAGAGAAAGACTAATACAGTATACTAGGGCAGGTGTGAATCAATTCTTGCTTGCATTTCATGACCCACTTGATAATAAAGCATTAGAATTATTCATGGATGCCGCGATTAAATAATTTTATTAGGAATAATCATTATGTATGATTATGTGTTGGTTATGTATCTTAAACATATGTAAACACTTCAATCTCATACTATATTCATTATGATATTGTTTGCAAGGCTTGTCCTTTTAGATCTAAAACGACTTTGTCAAGTAACTTTCGTAGTGTTATGATTGCACTCACAGTGTCAATATCCGATGATAGCTACGGGGCTGTTTTGTTGTTGTTCATTGCGTTTGAAGTGGTGGTATTAAATGAAGTAGTATGTGATTGATTGGCAACTATTACAGTTCCATTCATCATATAGTTTGGAGCGCCATTATCAAACTTGGTCCAGAATAGATAAAAAGTACCAGTATAATTAAACCTGATTGATTGATTTTGAAGCAAGAAAATTGTTGAATAGACCACTTTGATACACTACGTTCCTTGAGCTATTGTTTACAAGAATTACTTGGTGATGATGCCCAGCGTCTGCGTTAAGCCAAGTGACTGTGGCACCTGTATTCACAACTGCATTCTGAGGAATGTAAGGTTGATTGGCAACCTCAATTCTTTCGGCTTCGCATTGGGGTCTTTATGTCCTTCATTAGGAATCACAATTACAAGATTCTTGATATTATCGCCAAGAATTATGGTCCGGGTTTAATGAATGGTAGACGCTTTTATATCAGGGTTTATGGTTGACCATCTGTTCAAACTGCTAGTACTGAATGGTTTGGTATGTTAGAAACAGCACCTCTTGTAAAGATTGCGAGTGTAGATGCAAATAATATTATCATCGTATTTGTTTTGTGTTGTATTCATTAAATATCTATCAGCCACAATGCACTAAAGTGTACACTAATTTTCAAATTCCGTAAAAACTAACACAGTGTATTCATCGAATGTATCGCACATAAATCTATTATTAGGGACCACTAAGCTTGTTAGATATATGAAATTCATGAATACCACTTGGGTTAGGTGCTTTAACTGCAAAAACATTAGCGAAAAGACCAAAGGAATCTAAAATTGAAATTCCAGAAAGATGAGTATGCAGGGAAATTGATTCTAACACTCAATGCAAAGTAATTGTCATCTCTATTAGATAGTATCTTAATTGTTTTAATATAATGAGAACCTAAATTAATCAAATATTTTAAATAGATACATAATGTTACCGGGACTCAGTTTTTGCGTATAACTATAATCTTATTAGCCTATACTTTATATAATAATATGAGTTGGATTACTCAGAATGTACTTGCAGTAGATGGACCAGTAAAGTATTGGAGCCAATAAGAGTATCGCATTCACGTATCATTTATCGTTGTAGACAATGTGATGGTATAGTGTGTTGGTCTGATATTGACATAGCATTCCGAGGGAAGATAAAGATAAGACCTAAATTGGAAGGATTCAGCAAAAAATTACTTCATGATCTTATCTAGATTTTCTGTGGATCGCCTTTCAAACTATAGATGAGCCCGCAATCTTGTCTCGGAGTGAATTTACCAGATATACTTCGACTCCCATGAGGTATTACGTCCAAAGAGGAACCATTTTAGCTGTAATAGATGGACTTCTATGGGAGTTTACCGCTACTATTCCTTTTCAGTATTTCAAAACGAAATTTCAAGAGCTATTCAAAAATAAAATTTTCTATTTTTTTCCTTAGATCATTATCTTGGAGGTTGTTGATGGAATACTCTTTCTGGCTCTATCTTTAATACGACCCTCTTTTCATTTGGTGAATGATAGGGATATTTATCTAGACCTAAATACTTTTTTGCAAGTTTGTCAGCATGTTCAGCTGCACCTTTAGTGATATGTTCGATAACTTTTCCTCTTATTGTAACCATTTCATATGGATTGTTATGATTAACAACCGAGATAGCTATCCTGGGATCTCGTGAAATATTCTTGTGTTTAATCCTACCCTCAGCTGTATTTATTAAAACAGTGTTTGTATCTTTTTCAAAATCAATCCATACAGGAGTGATCTGTGGTGAACCATCTTTCATTAGTGTTGCTACAAAAGCAAAATTTTTTTCCTCAAGCAATTTAGCAGTAGGACTTGATATTATTTGACTCATACTTTAATAACAAATGCAAGACATATTTAATAATGGTTATGCAAGAATGAGAATCTAAAGAAATTGAGTTTAAAGTATTTAACAGAATGTAACAGAAAGTTATCCTCTTACGAATGATTCATTTACTTGCAACTGGTTTGAATATGGACTTTTATCAAGTCTTGCTTAGAGATATAATCATAGTTAGTTAATAGCAAGGGATGAACACCTTATTTCTGAAAATTATTTTATATATTATATAGTTAGTTGACTTCCAACTGTTACCATAGTTATCCTCTTTCCAATTTCGTTTTGCCTTCTAAATTTGCTCCGATAGTCTTATTCTTGTAAAAGAGAATGTTTCGAAAGGCTGATGAAAGATAATGGATTAACTAAGCTGAAAGCATTGTCTATGTTACTTGGCAAATACCAAAGCCAATGACGCTTAGAAGAAGCTGTAATTGTTTAAAGGATTATAGATAATGAGAAATCCAAGAAATCAGATTATGGGGCAAAGATTTTACGAAGATACATAATTGAAATTACTGTGATTTATAGAAAAGCCTGTATCATTATATAAATTAAATGAAATGGTATTTGCACAAGTATAAAGCATATATAATATTCCCGTAATAAGCAATTAAAAGATATGCATGCCAAGATATGTATATCATAAGTGAACAATCAAGATAGATTTAATCTATATTTGAATTCTCATTGTTTATCGAAGATGCAGGATATCAAATGTTATGTCATTGAGAGGACAGATAATATTTAAAAGATCAATTAGCAATGACTGATTCTATATAATAGAAACAAAAGATAGCGGAATAAATTAATATGACTGATTGAAAATATGAGGGTACATATACTAGAAAAACAAAAAATTATCGTAGTATATGATATCATCTCCAGATCCGCCACCAAGTATATCATTGCCCCGACCGCCGCAGATTGTAGATTTGCCTTGTCTGTTGAATTTTTGTTTTTGATATAAGTGAATATAGTGTAATAAGAGAGTAATATTTTTTGCATTTTCCTTAGATATTTTGTAAAGCAATTTACTAAGATAAGGAACTAATTCGTGGATGACATCTTCTATTTTTGTTCAAAATATATTATTGTAGTCCTCGAGAAGAGGTGTTAAGTTATCTGCCATCCTTGTAAAGGCCTTTGATTTCATAATATGACAAAATATTGCAAGCTTAGACTTACAAGCATATATTTTATATATTATATTAACAAATAAGATAGATATTTAAATTAGTTAATAAAAATAATTATCTGTGACAATTGTCAGCATATCACTGAGTAAAGACCTTCTTGATGATTTAAATAAATTGCAAAAAAGGCTTGGCTTCACTGGTAGATCAGAGATAATTAGGGCTAGTGTTCGTACCATGCTCTCGGAAGAGAAAAAAAAGGAAGATTTGATTGGGGACATTCATGCCCTTTTTCTTGTAACTCACGATGAAAAATCTGATGACGAAATTAATAATATGAGGCATACATACGATAAATTGATAACTACACACTTACATAATAAAATTGACAGAGATAGATGTCTTGAAATATTCGTTCTGAAAGGTAATGCCAATCAGATAAGAGGAATGAATAAGCTGTTTCAGTCTAACAAGAAAATGGATAATGTTAAATTAATTGCAATGTAATATTGATTAATATTATTGATTTATTGATTATTACTATGCTGCAAATAACGATTATAAGCTACAGCCTTTATTAATATTCATTTGACTCATTAGGCATTAACTTAATTGGTAAAGAGTGTTTGACAGATGGGATAGGATAGTAGTTGTCTACGATCTTTTGATCTACGTACAAAAATAATGATCTTATTAAATGCTTTATATGATGACCATTATTCCTATTAACAAAGATGTATATTGTTATTAATAGCTAGTTAATAACGTGCAAAAAGTTTAGTATAGTATTAATTGTATACTCTGATTATCATATTAGTATCCAATCGTCTCTTTTATAACGATCCTCATGATTTCTATTTGCAATCTGGACTATCACTCATGAATTCAAAGTTTTAATATGTGTACATATGTCCTATTCAGACATAAGATGAATGTCAATGATTATAATAAGACTCATGTTCACTGCATTTTTAGTTAATATGATGCTCAGGAATTGTCAATATGCTATTTGAAATATTTCAATATGGCTTTATGCAACGTGCATTAATTTCAGGAATTGCAGTTGCCATAAGCTGTTCTGTGATAGGACTTTTTCTTGTTTTGCGACGACAATCGCTATATGGTGATGCTCTTTCACATGTTGCCTTTGGAGGAATAGCCATCGGCCTATTTACAAATATATCTCCAATCTGGATGGCCTTTATAGTATCCATTTCAGCGTCTCTGGGGATTACTAAACTAAGACAGTCCACAAAAATTTCAGCAGATTCTGCTGTTGCTGTATTGCTGTCATCTGGTCTTGCAATAGGTGTAGTATTGATAGGATTGGCTGGTGGCTTTTCGCTTGATCTATACAGCTTCTTATTTGGAAGTATCTTATTAATTAGCTCGCAAGATCAAGCTATGATTTTGATCATAACTGCAATAGTACTTGTAATTATGTATAAGATTTATCGAAAGCTTATGTACATTGCTTTTGATGAAGAGCAGGCTAATGTTAGTGGTATAGATGTAACAAAGCTAAATTACCTTTTCATAGGTACTTGCTAGTATTACAGTAATAACTTCATTAAGGTTAGTTGGAGTTTTGCTTATTTCATCACTAATAGTGATTCCTAATATTACTGCAGTGATGTTTGGAAAGGGATTCAAGAAAACAGCATTGATATCTATTATTATAGCGGTTTTGTCTGTGATCGCAGGAATAGTTATTTCATACATTATGAACTTAGCCCCTGGAGGAACAATCGTTATTATCTCAGTTGCTGGTTATCTTGCGACAATCATTACAAAATACATATTCAATCGGATAAAGGGAACAGGTATAAAAATGAGGCTAGAGAAGACAAGTAGCAACTGATACCCACAATATACTAATTACATCTGAAATGTATCGTAAATGAGGAAATAAAAAGGAGTAGACGTTTAAAGAGGGTTATAGTGAAATTTGGAATTCTCAGATGAGAATCTAGTGAAGGCATCTTGTTCACATTATAGTAATATTGGCATAATCCCAAATACTGTCCTAACTATACGGTGGAAGCCTTTTGTGATTAGTTGATAGGTCTAGTCTTTTCGTGCAAAGCGCAAGAGTGATGATACATAAGAATTGTACTACCAATTGAAATCTACGGTTTTTAAAATTAGTTGGAAGCAATGAGAGGTATCACTACCTCTTGGGATTAATTATTTTAATATGACACTGTTTGCTGGAGTAGATTTCTCTACAGTAGGAGGCGGCAGAACAATTACTTGTCCTGACATTGTAGGTTGATGGTAGGTACAATAGAATCTATACACCCAGGATCGCTTGCCTTAAATGTGGTAGTCGCATTTTCTAATGATCCAACATCCTTATTTATGTTGTATGGTGCTGCCATCGTGAAGGTGTGCCTATCACTTGGATCAAGATTATAAAAGTGTATAGTTACAGCATCACCTTCATTTACTGCCAAAACAGAAGAAGAATATACATCTCCGGGAATACAAAGTTTTGTTTCATTGACACCTTCCATTTCTTCTGAAAATACATAAAACGTCTTTTTGTTGCCTAGCTCTGCAGTAGCTGTCATTGTTGCATTTATGTTGTTACTATCAGTACTAGTTGTGTTTCCAGAAGTCATATTAGTCGATACTGCAGGCGGCGATGTCTGAGCAAGTGTGTGTGGCGTTAATACGCTAATAGAAGAGATCAGGAGTGAAGTAACGATAACTAAGGCAGGGATCATTTGTTTTGATCTGGTTGAATATAGCGAGATTCGTTCCATTTTCCTGATATAGTGAGATTCCACCAGTATTTATTCGAATTCTCAATTCTCTTTTTATGAGAATATAAATTTGATGGATATATCAATGGACTAATATTGCTTAGCTCGAAACGCTAATTATGTGCATTAAGTATGTGTTCATAGCCAAATAGTGAAATATTCTTATATTATTAATATTGCTGCCAAGCTATGCTGGATCTCCTAATGGCTCTCCCAGAATAGTAATAACTAAATTCTTGATAGTATTTGGAAGAATAATTGTTCAATAGGGTTTGATAATACTATTGGACGGTCGTCGACGATCCGCTAGGACATTGACCAAATGAGTTGAAATAATCAGACTAAACTACATCATCACCATCGCTAGAAAAACAACACTAATAGACTAACACGAAAATGATCATAGATCCACCTGAGAATACCAAACTTTTATTTTATGTGGGTGGGTAAAATGAATCTTTTTTTGTAATACATCGTTACATGGCCAGTCTAGTATTAAGTTATTTACAAATCCTGCAGACAGATCAATTTAATCTTATTTTACATTATCTTGCAGAGTTTTTCATTAAAATATGTCATAACGTGTGAGTTCCAATCTGGATCGGTTTTGATAGTGGTTGTTCTACTTCAAAATTAATCGTTAATGGCCTTTGAGTCTCGTTCTTATTATCTGATACAGATCCACTAATCCAAAACTTTTACAAAACTATGTTGTAGAACTACATCTTTTATTTTGACATTATAAAATAAACGCATGGGATAAATAATGATAATAAAGACTGATTAACTTTCGTGCTAACTTAGTTAACCTACGTGATATAATATTACTGTAAAACTTGTTCCTCTGTTACGACTTTTAAAAATGATATTATGAAATGCTATCTAGATGGAAAGGGTTATCTCCGGAGTGCCTCCAAAGGCGACAAACGTGAGGCTTTCCATGCAGGAAATAGACCGGCCATCAAGCTAAGGATTGTCGAAAGAATCCATACATTAAATAGGTCAGTTGGAACAAACACCGGATCAATATGAGATGCAGCAGCACCTCCACTCCCGCCCTGTCCAGGCGAATTTGGGGCAAACCCGGAAGTTAATACATACGCTCCACCGATACCGCTCAGAATTCCGAAAGTAGAACCTATGAGACCGATAAATAGAGCTTCAGTAATGAACAAGGTAAGAATAAACCTACTTTTCGCACCAATAGCCTTCATTGTTCCAATTTCTTTAGTCCTTTCTGTGACAGAAGTATAAAGAGTGGTAATTATTCCAACAGCTCCAACTAATAATGCAATAAATGCGATAGCAACAGTGAACGCGCTATTACCACTTTGAAATCGCTGCCTTGTTTGAAGTATGGCCTTTGGTGTGATAACGCCAATATTGTTACCGTAAAGACCGGTGATTTCCTGCTGTACAGCAGATACGTAATCGCCTGACAAGGCAGCAACAACCATTTGATCATATCTTCCAGCTTTGTGGAAGAGAGAATTACCGGTAGGTTCATTAATTATAACTCGGTTATCTATCTGGTTATTTCCTGTAGGCTGAATTATACCACTTATCACAAAACTTTTAGATTGTTGTTCAGTCTTGCCAGTTTTCGAGTCGACATATGAAAAAGTTGCCCTGATTGTCTGACCGAGTGCGACAAATGGTGTTGACTTGCCAGGAGGATTAGCAATTGTGTCCCCTACAAGCATTGCAGATGGATTATTGGATTGTATTGAGGAGCCAGTTACTAACTGCAATGAAGGATCAATTAGATATATTTTTTGAGGATCCATTGCTATGACTTGCGAGTTCAAGATATTTCCCTGTGAATTTAACTCAAGTTGTCCTTGGTATGATTGAACCACGTCTTGGACGAATGGAAGAGATTTTAATCTGTTCACTACTTCAGAATTCAATACAATTGTTGGAGTACTTGAGGATCCGGCACGAAAACCATTTTGGCCTGAGCTTACGAAGATGACATTGGGTGCCAACGTGTTGAGCTGTCTATTTAGGAAGGTAGCCTGACCAGCACTCATTCCATTCAGTGCTACCATCAATGCACTTCCTACAATAACCATTAAAATTGTAAGAGCAGATCTAGCCTTCCTATCCTTAAGCGTATCAAATGACAAAAAGAATATTTGCTTGAAATTTTTACTAGTATGTTTTCTTGCATTTCTATAATTTGGTTTGAAGGAACTGGCGTGACCCTGTTTTGTTACCTTTGCTGCTAATTCATTGGTTATATTACCATGTTTCTTTACCAAGGCGCATACTCCTCACCTTTTGCAGATTTAATATCAAAATTACTGTTAATAAATTTAGATTAACGATGTTAATCGAAGCTACCGATCAGTAACAGTATATAGTGTTTAGACTACCGGTATTACTGATGTTACCCATGCATATATACTTAAATCTTTATGAATATGTTCCTTATAATATAGCACAACATTATTGATTTATTTGGGGCCAAACTGCTATTCATTTATACCATATCATTTAGATGCTTAATGACAACCATTTTTAGCATCTTTATTCGGGCTTTATGAGGATATTAAGACTATGTCTCTTCAGTATCTTGTATATAGATCGAGTACTTAACTAGGCTCCATCTTTTCTTGGTCTAACTTGATCCTATTACATTCAGACCCTTTTGGTTAATTGTAAATCAGGTACAGTTTTCTGTATTTTCAATTGTAAGCTTCTCCAAGATGACCTTCTAGCATTAACAAATTTCAAGTCATTTAGAGAATCCAGAATGATGGTGAGATGACGTTTTAGAATGGAGGTACTTCAACTTCAATATGTTTTATTTAATCAGATGTAGAAGAAGTTATGGAACTTTTGCTAATTAGTTTTAGTCTACTATGTCAGTGATCCCCTGCTTTGATAAGAGTTTTTCAAAATAGCTATCAAAGTTGTTATTACTAACTACATCATCGGAATATATTCCAAGTGTAATTACTCGTCCCCTTTTGTAATCAAGTTCATATGTAGCAATTATAGACTTAGTTGGAACTTGGCCTGGTGACGCAGATGCGGATAATACTGGAAAATAGGTTCTAGGGATCGACGCATTGTAATTAAACAGTACCACATCATGTGGATTGTCTAGATATTGTTCTTCATGTGGTTTGTACCCAAATGGATCATTTTGGAATGATTTTACACACTGGTAACATAGATAATTACTTCCTACCCATTGTGAGGTTTCATTTTTCCATCTCTCGGCTACACTTTTCCATGCAGTTCTACCATTAAATGCCCAATAATGGCCCTTTACTAGACTAACAACATCTTTCACAGAGTCATATTTTACTTCAGCATAAAATACATTTCCATCCAAGATGAGCATAGTTCCATCGTTTGCAACAAATCTTTTCAAGTTATCGTATTCTTTCTGTGTGACATATTCTTGATGTCCTAATATAATAAGGTCAAAGGCATTACTTCCATTCTTTGTAAACATAAAGCCATTATCTGCGGCAGCATCATATATTGTGATATTAGAATTAGGACTTACGTACTTGATATCCTTAACGAGCTTTAACATTGAAAACACGTGCGGTAATGACGAATACCATGATGCATTGACTGGTACGGATAATAGATTTAGATCTGTGGTAATATTTTTGCCAACCGGTGTGCTATTGTACAACTTATAGAATTTATAAAATCCATTTGCGTATGCAGCTGCTGTAAATGCAGGTTTTATTAATGCAATACGAGGGCCTTTTTCTGATGATACCACTTCTCGGTTCTGAATGGTGTCGTTAGCTCGGAGTGTTCGTAACGTTATTTCTCTTCTAAAGATTCTGTTGAAAGGTTGAGCTGAGGAAGAGGATGAAGTGTTACTGGTCGTACTAACATTGTTGTCATGATTATTATAATTACCACTATTGAAGGTTAACTTCATTACTGTGAGTAAAGATGAAGACAACGGCATAGAGTCATTTATTAATGAATGATTAAGACTAGTTTCCTTATCCGCTTTTCCAGTTAGCGAAGTAGAGTAGTGGGCATATCTGGTTTGAGTACCTGCTAATTCCTGCGGGGTCTCATTATTATTACGCTTAACAAATCTAGGAGCTATTTGAATCTCCCATTATGATCATGGAAATAATAGTCACCAAGGGTAATGCTTTTGACTTGTTCATCTTCTAGCTATGTGTCACCTTTTTAGTCTCTATCTCTGATTCACATAATAGATTAACGTGAGATATACTATAAATTATTGATTAACAATGTTATTCGATACTTGGATGATAAGGATCCGTCGTATCTCATATATGAATAGTCGATAGTGAGGAATATGAATATTTGCTATAGTATCTTCTTAAATTCGTTATCTGATTAGGCACAATCTGTAGATTCCTCTCAAGATTGTGTCTAATCCAGCTTTCACCTTAAATAGAGTCTACTCGAAAATGAGGATTTCACCCTTCCAGTTAAGCTTGGTGTCGCAGGAGTAACGATAATAGTAAGTGGGATAAATACAATTGGGTTATTGTTTGTTACACAAGATTTGATTTTATTATTGAATATTCTTGTATAATGAGTGTGCTTGGTGAGTACTCTCAATACGTTATATGTAACGATGCGTTACTAGATTTATAAAAGAATACGTATAATCGTATCCAGATTTGACTTCAGATTGAAAAATCCTCCTTTTTAAAGAAGAGACTGGTCCTAATGCTTTTGGCACATATGACACATTGAACGTATAAGTAGAGAATATTTCTAGAATTTTTTACTAATATCTATCATACGTGTCCAATATGTGACCTGAGACGCTGGGCCATGACATTGCTACCATTTGATAACATCATAAAATGCCAGGGGCTACAGTAATACAAGATAGGGCTGCTAAATCGCCGGCTGCGTGTTTTGTCTTCATAGGCAAATAAACCAAGAGCTTTTTAATGTAATAAAGTTATATCAAAAGAGTGAGCGACAGTGAGTAGACAAAACTATTGCCTAAATAAATTTCTGTAGTATATCCTTCTTAGAAATTGACTTTTAGTATTTTCAAGCACTCATACATTAACAATAAGATTGTTGTAGTCCAATGAGATGGGGCTGCGGCAATTAACAGGACTTGTTTATCAAAGCACAAACTGCAATATGAGCATCAATTCTTCCAAATTCAAAATTAAGGCAAGTTCAGTAGTAAAATAATTCAAAACAGAAAAGTATCAGACTTGATTGATTGAAATACGGACATTGTGGTGAATGGAGTATAAAGATCAAGAATGCTGACATTACAAAGGTTTTGCGCGAAATTAGCTTTATGCTGGAAATGGAAGAGGAAGAAAGTCCTAACGTAATCTTTAAAGTAAGATCTTATAAAGCCGCATCAGATGTAATTGCGAATTTATCATCAAATATTGAAGAGATATACAAAAACCATGGATTGAAGGGCTTAATGCAAATTCCATCCATAGGAAAAGCAATTGCTTCAAAAATTGAAGAATATTTGAAAACAGGTAAGATACAATACTTGGAAGAATTAAAATCCAAAACCTCCATAAATGTTGATGAATTTTATGGTTTGGAAGGCATAGGTCCTAAGACAATTAAAATCATTTATGACAACTTATGTGTTAAGGATTTATCAGATTTAGAAAAAGCTGCATCAGAAGGAAAGCTCCGTAATATTCGAGGGTTTTCTGAAAGAAAGGAAGAAATTATTCTAAAGAAAATTCAACAATTTAGGAAAGGAAGAGGTCGATATCTTTTAGGTGAAGTTTATCCTCTGGTAAAACAAATCGAGACACAATTACTAAACTTTAAAGGAGTAAAATGCGTGGTTGTCGCAGGCTCTTTTAGAAGAATGAAAGAAACAATAGGCGATATTGACTTTGTAGTGGCTTCGAACGAGGCTAAAAAGATAATGGATTATTTCATTTCACTGCCAGAAATAGGCGAAATCCTTGGCAAGGGGGCAAGCAAAAGTTTTGTACGGCTAAATAATGGAATGGATGCTGATCTTCTGGTTATTCCTGAAGAAAGCTTTGGCTCAGCTTTACAATATTTTACTGGCAGCAAAGAACATGGTGTAGCCATGCGAAAGGTAGCACTTGCAAAAGGCCTTCATTTAAATGAATGGGGAATTTTTGACAAAAATCAGAATAAGGTCTCAGGCTCAACCGAAGAGGATGTCTATCACGCTTTAGATTTAGAATGGATTCCTCCAGAAATTAGAGAAAATACTGGAGAAATTGAGCTGGCAAAAAATGGTGGAAAAGGACTTCCGCATTTAATTCAATACAATGATCTGAGAGGTGATCTGCAAGTTCATAGTGACAGTACAGATGGTACAATGTCAATAGAAGATATGGCATTAGTAGCCAAGGAGAACTTTGGACTCGAATATATAGCAATAACAGATCATACGAAAAGTTTGAAATTAACAAACGGGCTTGATGAAACGCAATTACTAGATCAGGCAAACAAAATTGCAGAGCTAAACGATAGAATAAAACAGGGACAATATGACACAAAACGACCTCCACTTCAACGTAAACTGGAACCACGACATATTCATGATGGAAAAGAAAAAAACAACAACAGTGACAGTGGGTAAGAATTTCAAAATTTTGTCTGCAGCTGAAGTAAATATAATGAAAGATGGATCCCTTGATATCCCAAATAATGTATTGGATAAATTGGATATCGTAGGGGCAGCAATTCATTCTAATTTTTTACTTCCAATCGAAGTGCAAACAGATAGGCTGCTAAAAGCACTAGAGAATCCTAGTATTGATATTATATTTCATCCCACTGGTAGACGCATTAACAAAAGAGAAGGATATCCTGTTAATATTGAGAAATTATTAGATAAAGCAAAGGATACGAATACATTACTTGAGATTGATGCGCACTATGATCGTCTTGATCTAAAAGATGAATATGTGAAAATGGCAGTACAAAAAGGGATCAATCTTGTAATTGATTCAGATGCACATCATCCAATTCATTTTGCCTTTTTAAAATTTGGTATAGGTCAAGCAAGGCGTGGCTGGGCCAAAAAATCTGATATACGAAATACGCTGCCGTTTAAAGAGCTACTATCTAGTCTGAAGTGATGAAAGGACCACATCCCAATATATCTCCACTTTACTTCAAATACTCTTATTGAGATTTGATTTCTATTTTAGTTAATATCTAACTACCATTTATTTAATACCAATAAGCTCCAGTTGTCATTTGTATACATTATTAGAGGTTAGATCTTTTTAAGAGTACCATTTTGACTTGCTTAAATATACACAGCTTTATTGTTTTGTCATGAATTCGACAAGCCGTAAAGTGCCCGGCTATTCGAATGAGAAGTATGTGACAATGAATCCCGCAGCCATATACATTGTTAGACTAATGTTTTCAAACATAGCTATACTGCAATAGCATAATATATAAAGCTCATCCTTTTAAAATTAAATGTTTAGATAGCCATCAAAAAGCCTTATATCTGTTAACCCAGTGTAGATAAAAGTACTTGTCTTTTCACGTTGATGCTAGCTTATTCACAAGATTGGAAAATCCATTTTATCACTAAAAATGTGATCTCTATTTTCCAAGATTTCCATATGGACTAAAAAAATCGAAAATCCTCTTTTACGGTTACTAATACCATATGACTATTAGTTCTTTCGACAAATGGTAATGCCAGATCCCTCTTCACAAAATCGCTCAGCTCCCTACGGTTTCTAAACTTAGCTACTATTAACATATCTGTTAATCCAGTAATATCATAAACTGCACAAACATTTGGAAATTTTGATATATGTTTTTCTACTTCGGTTATTTTACCCTTTACCGCAGTAACCTCAATTATTGCGGTTAGATCATAGCCCAATTTTTCGTGATCTAATATTGCTGAATATGATTTTATGACATGATTGGTTTCTAATTTTTGTATTCTATTAAGAACAGTTGGTGGCGACACACCAATCTGCTCTGCGATTTTTCTATATGACGATCTTCCATCAGATAATATTTGATGTAGTATTTTAATGTCTGTTTCATCCATATGGAGAAATTAAATATTATCTAGCAAATAAAGTTATTATGTCTGACTTACCAGTGAGGCTTGGAACACTAACAAGCTTTATGTCTTGATAAGTATTTAATTTATTAGAATTAAAGGTGGTTATGTACGAATTACTATTGCTATACGTTAGAAATGAAATTTAATTAAGATAATTTAACTACTTAAAATACTTGTTGTAATTATTATGTGCACTATATTTGTGGATATACTTGAACAATAAAACAAATAATATAAATGTAACACGAATTTAGATGCTATGTTGGACCTAAGATATGTGAATTGGTTATGAGTTACTATAGAGTTACTGGCACATAGTAATATAGAATTCTAATGCCTGTTCGTATGCCTTACTTCCAACTTAAGTTATATGGTGATTGCAGCTATTTCATCATCATATTTCGTAATTAACTATGTATTTATTATTATTATTATTACTATAATTATTATGTATATGGTTATATTACATTATATACATGATAAAAGGATTATGATATATTGTTAAGAATACGGCGAGCCCAACAAAATGATAGAGATGAAGTTTTAAAATTTTGTGTTAATACATTTGATTGGGGTGATTATATATACCAGGTATGGGATAGTTGGTATTCTGATCCAAATGGGCAATTAGTAATAGCAGAGTACGAATCTGAGGAATATACTAAACAACTTAACACTGGAAGAAAATCCTCTACAACAGTGGCAGTCTCTCATGTCTACCTATGTCAAATTGGAAATATGATATGGTTAGAAGGTATCAGAATAAGATCAGATTATAGACGCAGACATGTGGCAACAGAATTAATCAAAAAAATGTTAGAGTATGGTATAGAGCAGGGCGCTAAAGAGTCGGCTGCAATAGTGTCAGCAAATAATGTCCGGTCACAATTACTGATGCAAAGTAATGGTTTTGTTAAGGTATCGAAATGGAATTATTTTAGTGGACATAAAACTCATAATCACCTAAGTACTAACGGTTCTAAAATTAGAATTGCAGGTTTAGAAGATAGTAATAGTATATTCAAATATCTCAAATCATCTGAAATCTTCAAGTTGTCCGGTGAAAGCTATGTCGATATGTGGAGGTGGTATCCTTTAGATCTTACAACCTTGCATCATCTCATCGCGAACAAAATTGTGCTTGTAGCAGAAAATGTAGATTCTACTATTATTGGCGTAGTGGTTGTTAACAAATATGATGGGGAACAATTTCAAATACTTTATTTGGATACCAATGCTAACCAGCTGTCTGTATTGAAGCATTTGGTTATATATGCCATAAATTTGGACTATCTAAAGATTAAAGAACACGAAAGATTACAAATATTTAGTCCACAAGTTCCTTTTGTTCATTCAGTTATGAAATATATAGGAATAAATCAATGTGAGGAATTTTTATTATATAAAAGAAAAATTTGAAGACATATTTGATATTTGATATTACTATTCAATTCAGTCATCCACTTGGTATCAGTACAATTAATCGAGTATGTAAATTTACACTAATTGCAATTTGTGAATCAAAACTATAGATGGTATTGCCGACAACAATCACTTTTTAGATTGAACTATAGCTTTAGCCAATTGAGGATAGTAGAATACACTCATTCCTTGACATTCGTACATTGACTCTCAATAATGGCTTTTAGCCAAAAAGAGTTCAATGAGCGAACAATTATGTTAGTAACACCTCTCCATTCAGTATATCTATTTCCTTAATTAAGGTATCATAAATGTAATTATATGTTAATTGTACTGCTGATTTATCCTTTCCTTTAGCAACAATTTGAATTCTCAACTTTGGTCTACTATCTTTAGTAAACCCACGCGGATGTGTTTTCAGATAAATTGAATCATCAGAAAATGATTGCACCAATTTTAGTAGAAGGGGTGCTATCATGGCCTCGTTAATACCCACAATTTCGTGATTTGTTTCAATAATATGAAAATCCCCGATCATCATTTTCATTTGTGGAAGAATGTTATCTAGAAAGATTGCTTCTAATTCATTCGGTACTCCAGGAAGACAGATGATCTTTGTATGTGTACCTTGATCTGTGGAATTAATGTTATTATCAAATTTAGTAGTATCTATTAATATTGATGGGGCACTACCAACAGGATTTTGGATTGGAATTGATCCCCTGGGAATTCTTGCCATTTTTAGTCTGACCTCATTTAATTTGAGACTAGATGAATATCGTGTATAACTTCGCTTTAGCATTTCTATTGCATCATCATCTAATACGAGATCAGTACCAAGGGCCTTGGCAACACCTTCTAGTGTTTTATCATCATACGTGGGACCGAGTCCTCCGGAAATGATTAACCAATTGGGTTTTCTCGCTAATATTTCCTTCACTATTGAAGCTATTTCATTAATGTCGTCTCTAACGACGGTCACTCTTTTTATCAATCCTCCAATATTTGTAATTCTTTTTGAAATCCACTGAGCATTGGTGTTTACAACTGTCCCTGAAAGCAATTCATTGCCTATACATAATATTTCAGATATATTGGTCATTACTAAAATTATATAGCAAATTTACTTTATACTGGTTCCATCTCATCATTAAATAGGTGTACATTTACAAATATGCTCAATTTGTTATAGACGATTTATAAATCTCTTTTTTGTTATATTAGTTTATTCATGATTTACACATCTAAATCATGCAAGTTTATAAATTTTTAATTTATCTATAAAACTCCACAATAATACTAAATATTTCATCACCTTAACTTATTTCGGGATTTGCCATTCAACAATCTACCATGTAAACAAGAAAATCATCCATTCCTATCAATTATTTTAGCTGTATATATCGCTATATGGTCGAGTTAACTTTGTTCAGCAATGTATTATATTAACGATATTTAGAAGATACATTATTATTCCTACACGTAGTAAAGAAAAAGTCGCTTTGCATTCTAACTTTTTATCCCCAAAAGTTAGTTTAGTTCTACTTTCCTTGCTGGTATTGTCTATTTCGCTAAGTCATATTATACAGTACACTATTCTACAACAACAGGCTCTTGCACAGACAAAGAAAAGAACAGACAATACAGATACAACCCCCAGAGATAGGACAGGTGAAAATAATTCTGAAAATTTCGCGACATACAAGAATTCTGCTTTTGGAATTATTATACAATATCCATTTAATTGGGAAAAGATGGAAGAAGATGAAGATCAGGATTCTTCAGAGAGACAAGTTGTTAAATTCATCCCATCGATGAAAAATCATTTTGCTAAATACCCAAGTTTTATAATATCACTTCATAACATGCACCACAATAATATTAAAGATTTTTTCAGACTTTTTGATAAACCAACTTCTGATTCAATTTCGCTACATGGTTTTGTTCTTTCACGTCTAACCTCTCTATCTACCAAATTATCAGATTTTAAATTTATTAAACCAGAATCACATGAAATTACTCTGGCAGGGAATAGTTTTGCACAGAAAATTGTATATACATATAGAGAAGGACAGGAAGATGCCACCATGGCTAAAGCAATGGAAGTTCTAATGATAAAAGATGACAGAGCGTACATCATTAGCTATCATGCCGACACATCAAATTATTTGCATTACCTTCCAACAGTACAAAAAATGATTGATTCGTTTGAATTAACAAAATAAGTTTGTCCTGACAGACTATATATTCCAATATAGACGTAATATCAATTGTACTATTCCCTACTCTTTACAGCTTCTCTGACATGTTGAACACTATACTCATTCTAGAATAGTACCGGTTGGTATATATCAGTCTGTCTAAATGGAACTCCCTACTACTCATTCCCTTTTTTCGATATCTAGCCAAATCATAACCAAACATCATATACTATTATTTTATTAAACTCATCTTTGAATATTATTTAGCAAATCTCGTATTCATGACGTTCGTAGAAGCAAGCTTGATCTAAAGAGTCAACCGACCGCGTCTATTTTTATACTGGTGTTATATCGATCTGTAGGTCACAATCGACGGCCTTTCCAAATCTGTGCAGCAATATTTAGTCATTATTGTTATAGCAGATTATGCCTTTGCTGTTATTGACATCGTAATTGCTTTTGCTTTTTCTGGTTTCTTTATTCGTATAAATGATCGTTGCGGCGACTGCTATAAAGTAGGGCAGCGTTATCACTATTAGTGCTTCAATGGGAACAGTTATGGACATAATGTGGCCACCAGATTCATTATTATCCTAACTTTCCTATTTCCTTTTTGGTATGGTGGGCACGATTATGGCAGTGACCAACAACATAAACCTAGTTTTCTACCTGCGTGAGGTTATAAACTGGTGCACTTATTATATTACAATGTAATCAAGATAACTTCCCATACTCAAACTGTTCTAGTCCTATAACTTACGGTAATTTAGCTGTAGTACAGCTTACTGCGCAGTTTAGAGCAATAGATAATTTAGTACTTCAAGGATCTTCTGCCCCGTTTACATGGCAAGTAACAACTCAATCACCATATCCCTCATTTAATGGTATGTGTGTGTTAGTAGCGGAAGTAGTAATAAAGTGATTACAGGTACAAATAGAGATATGCTCGGATAGAAGCATCATGTTCAGATATTATTATGGGTCGGGGCGGAAATGACAGGATAATGGATGCAACGGAAACGATAATATAAACAGTGGTAATAGAAATAACAGTATAGCAGAAAGCTCAGGAAATGATCAGCTGCAGGGCAACGCAGGAAATAATGTGATTCAAGGAGATTCCGACAACGACCAAAAAGTTATCTGGAGACGATGAAGAGGACATACTTGCCGAGGGTGCAGGAAGTGATCAGTTTAGTTGCGGTGCAGGTACAGACACGATTACTGACTTTCAGCAGATTTTGCTATAAGACAACAGCTTGTGAAATGTTTTAGTATAAATTAGTAGTAACTATTATTGTTACTACTCATGTCATTTTATCCTATAACTTATAAATAGTCTTGGCCATCAATTAACGCCCTTTTTTCTGGACGGATTGCATTATCACACTTTTTAGTCTTGCCAATACAATGCGACACCGGGGGGCATCCCACTATAATTGACACATGTCGTAAAATCTTTTCTGCTCAATGTCTATGTACATCAGTGTCAATCTATACTGGTATTACCTACCTAGAATCAAATTCTGAATCTACTCATGATTTTTCATTATAATCAATAGTACGTGAATCATTTAACATAATTGGAAGGCTTGTTAATTCAATATTATAAGTCTTGCAGTATGGACAGATGTTGTCAATTGGTATCCTTGTCTTATCAAAGTACGTTGCACACCAGTAGCATTTATCACATACTATGAATAATGGCTGTGATAAAGAGCAATTATGCCTAATATCTGTTAATTTTAGAATCATAGTTAACTACGAATATACCTCCGCTTGACATTAAGTGTTAAAATAGGTTATAATGATGATATATAAAACAATCCATAAGGCCAACATGATTCAATGTACTTGTACATACTACTATATTTACTAGTTGAGTAACGACTAGCTTCACATCGTATAATATTTTTCTATCCACATTTTTCCATTATCTGAAACCACCCAAGTGCCGTCGGCTGCGTTCTTATATACCCAATTCTTATATACCCAATTTATTGCAATCATATAATCTATCCAAACACGTACCAATTCCAAATTATCATCAAAGTCCCTAGCGATTTCTTCACGACTTTTACCTTTAGTCAGACAAATCAAAATGTGGACTGCAGTCATTAGTGCAGATTCACGATGATGTTTTGATGATGATGATGATGATGATGATGTTGTTGTTGTTGTTGTTTTTTTTTTTTTTTTTTTTTTTTTTTTGTTGTTGTTGTTGTTGTTGTTGTTGTTGTTGTTGTTGTTGTTTTGTTACATAGAATGCTTTTTACATGCAAAGGATCATCTAGTGTCAAACAGAATAATTCCTTATTGTGAGTAATCCACATATTATTTATATCTATATAATACTTATATCACGCTTTAGAACATCTTTATAATTGTATTTATACCATATTGTATTTTTTAATACTTTAAATGTTGAAAATAAATGAATGTAACCTATTTTGATTGATTCTATCATTAATATAGTCTATTAACAAACTCGCTTAAAAAATAATCTCATTTACCTTTATTTTTCTAATATTAATTAGATAATGATCAGTATTCGCGCACTGCAATTTCCTACAATTATCCACTGGTGTTTCCAATAGTTTTAATCCACCTGATAGTTGAATTGATTGTCTGGGCATGGGCGCCCCTGACTTATACCGCCGTTACACGATCCTGTTGTAGGACTATCCAAAACCAAATGTCATAAATATAGTGTTCATCGTACTAGATATGCATTCTATGAGTGATTGTAGGCATTGGGGTTGCAATAAAGCAGATAATACATGTATTGGGTGTAGTACGATAATCTGTCCGATTTGTTTACAAGAACCATATAATTGCAATTGTGATAACAAAGAAATGTGTTGTAGATAGTAGATAAATTCATATAATACCATGATTTAAGGTATCGATTCAAATGGACTGATCTTTGTTTTATAGTGTTATTATTATATGCAAGTTGTTTGTTTACATCCACTACTTCCTACTATCTATAGATATCAATTTGAGTACCATTTAATGTGCTTTATATTGCACTCGTACCAACTAGCGTACGCCCACGGGCCAAAAGTCTTATTTTAGTACAAAGACAGATTCTAGTAGATCAAGGCAATGTTGACATCCTTGCTTATCAGCATGTTTCTGGACAATATTTAGTAGTTTAAACAAGTCATTCATAACCTCATTTCTGGTCATTTATTTTAATGGTGGTATGATTTTCTAGTTTTCTATATCAGTCATTATATATTCATGCTTGAAAGAGCCAATCAGGGTTAACTGCACATACGCCTTGCTTAGCCTCTGCATTTTAGCCAGAGGCCGCAAGGTTTTTGCGCCTACTCATATAAATAAAACGTAAAGCTCTTTTAACGAGTTCTCCACATTGATAAAGTCGTAAAAAATGTTCTTTTGTTCTACTAAATTCATATATAAGAATAAAAAGGCTTTTTCTTGTACTTCTTTGATTTTGTAACGAATACAGAAGATATACCCTTATCTCTCATTACTTTTGCGGCATCTATAATGATCGTATCTTCGTCCATTGTAGCAAACTCTTTTTCGACCATAGTTCCTACTTTCTGATTCAAAGAAACAGAATCCATCTAATATGATGTACTAGTAGTCCTGATAATTATGTTTTTTTACTTTACAAGTTAAAGAAGATAGAAAAGTCATCTGAAAAATTTTATCCATATATCGAAAGAATGTGCATTGAGGTATGTTCAGAGTAGTTAATACATCTGCGCCATATAACATCATTCTTAGAATAAAACTCTTTAACTGCGAGCATTTGCCTTGTACTTCTATTTTTCTTTGTTGTTATTTTTTGAACTTCATCACAACAAATAATGCCTTTGGGTACGGATCTAAAGTTCCTTGATAAACTGTTTCTTTTATACCGACCATTTCAAAGTGCTTATTAAATAAATCCATTATCTCATCTTGTGAAAATTTGTATGGGCCTTCCTGCCTAGGTTCTTTGTCACTAAAGCATTTCAAGAACAATATCCCATTATTTCTCAATATTTGTTTTATTTTCGTGATGTATCCTTGTCTATCTACTGGCAAAAGAACATGAAAACAGCCTCGATCAAAGATATAGTCAAACTCATTGGCTTTAAGTTTGGAATTTAGAATATCATCTACTACGAAATCAATGTTTTTCTCATTGGCATAAACGCTATTTGCTCTTTTAATTGCAGTTTCAGACAAGTCAGAACCTATAACATTAAAACCTCTTTTAGCAAGCCATACGGCTTGTGTCGCTGGACCTGTACCAAGGTCAAGAAATTTACCATTAGTAATTTTTCTGAGAGATAATTCATCTTCTAAATCAGAATCAAGGATCTCATTATACCATGGCATAGTCTCTACCTTTTGAATTTTGTATAATGTTTCCCAGTCGGGAAAGTCTTTAGACAATTACGAATAGCTAGAATCTCTGAAGTGTATTATAACTTTTAAGGTGGCGTAAAAGATGAACAGTATTCCATAATAAAACTCACTACTAAGATATGTCTATGTACTCAGCAATCAATCATTTCCCATTCTGATTGAAGTCTGGTGACTCCTTCTTTGTCTGGCAAAACAACTAAACCCTAATCCATGCTGTGGTACAATAGTGGTTTCATCAGATTTACCCTAGTCGCAATGATAGGTCACGAAGATTATCATCATCTAAGATTTAGATCCGCTATTAGCAGCGGATGATTCATCCTAATCCACAGCCCCCTATTTTTATAAATAAATAACCTAATTATAGACTAGAGAAGTTGCAGCAGGCCAATGTATGTATTGTGAATTTAATTAAACATGTAGTTCTAGTTCATGCTCCTTTCGCTCTTTTTCATTATGAAAATGTAGATCACAGTAATGGCATTTTATATGTGGTATTATTTTAATAGGATAAGAGTAATCATCACCATCATATCTTTGGATATTCATATTCATACTATCGCTACTAATCTGATCTTTTGCTACTGTTTTCTGCGATGATGTCGGATCGATTGAGGTTATTCGTGGCCTATTCCTTTGGATATTTTGTTGTTGTTTTAGTGACTTCTTGTATTCTTCAATGAAATGTCTTAGTGCAAAATCCCAACCATATTTTAGATTTTCAAGATAATCAGATTCAGCAACAAGATGAACAAATCTAGAATTGGGATTTGTCCTTGCGAGAAAAGAATTTTCCAAGCTACAATTACTATTATCACTAGGAGATATTGCTAACTTAAGAGCATATTCATTTACTTGTTCAGTAGTCCATAATTGCATTTTCTGATGTATCTCGATTTCCGTATCTTTAGTTTTTTGAGTAGTATTTATTTTGTATTTCTCCTTGATCTTTTTATCAGATTGCATAATCAGGATAGCAGCAATACTATATTGATTGCAAGATAGATTAACATATCGTTAAACCTTCAAATTCATACTGCATTAAAGACTAAGGATGGGAACCATGCTCCGAATAAAAGCTCGAATTTGCTCCGTTGAACAACTGTGCAATCACTAGTGCCAATAATGCAAATAAATTGTTGGTTCCATTATTAACAAGATTTAAAGTTATTCATTTTAAACCTTACACTAAGGAGGGATTTGTGGAAAATTGCTAAGTCTTGGATTGAGAAGAAGGTATTGAAAAAGATGTTACTACATTTATAGCTGAAGTTGTATTTGATAAATTGAGCTCAAATATCAGAGAATACATTAGAATTGCTAGACTGGCGAACAATGACATTATAAAGGGTTCAGCAAATTGTTGACACGCCGACCACCTATGGTAACAATTAGGTGAGTTTGTTAACTACGATCCAATATTATCTGCGAGTAACAATAAGACACCTCATAAATAAATATACATCTTCTAGTATAAACCCTATCGTATCTGAATATGATAACAGGGTCTATTACTTCAATATTATACATCATTAATTGTCGACATATAATATTAGACTTGAGTCCAAATAAAACGACAAGATTAGTATGGGTCGAAAGGGTTGTGAATCAAATTTGACGTGACTCTGTCCCTGGCTGATAGCAATAAAGTCATTAACCTTGGAACTATCAGGAAGTCGTTGGTCCTGGGTTCGATGGGATTCTGTCCGTCCCCGCATGTAGAAAGGCTAGGTTGTTGGTTATTTAGCTTTTCCTCCCGATCCAGGATAAGAAATGGAAATTGAATCTGATAACTTATTGGTCATAACACACCCAAAATTAACCCGAGGGTCTACAGACGCGTAAGAAGGTTGTTTCCCACAGGATCAATTATCTGAAAAACCGCACCAGTAGTAAGAGTAGTCACGACAGCACCGCCATTGAGAAAAATATCCGACAACCTATTAAGGCCTGACGATGACAAGAATCCGACGAAAAGGCGACAGAATCTTGGCAAGATATAATTTGACCAAAGCAGCAAGAATAAGCATCAAAAAATAAGGATACCGTTGGATTAGATTGCTGGTGATGAAACATTTCTTGTCGTCAAAAGCTGGTTTTTAAAAGTATAAGCAAGCAGTTCAGCACTTGCTGAAACTTATATAGAAGTGTATATAATGAAGTGTCGACTATACTACACAACAACCAACAAAATGCCATCGATAGTCACCACAAATATCATTAACAAAAAAACTTATTTGATGACGTTTATTGCTTGGGCCATAATAATTACCGATGTAATCGTTGGCACCTTTCTTGACGCTTTGGGAAAGCCTCTTAATTCTTCTTCTGGTGTAATATTGTTTATAACAATGAGTATCACTGTATTTTTTGCAGGTCTGTATGCCCTTAGAGATTATATGGTTGCATTGCGCAAAGACCTTGAGGCTCCTTCGTTTTTTAATAGGCTGTACAAGGCAACACCTATTTTTCTTTATGCACTTTTGGTTATCTTTGGAGCTATCATTGTTGAAATGGTATTATTTTCACAATATAGCAGTTACCTGCTGATTCTAATTGTCTTAATAAGTTCAGTAGCCATATTGTTCTTTGGTTTTCGCACTTACAAATTCTTGTCATGGTTCAAGTCGAGTGTCAACAAACGACACAATATCATGATATTGGCATTTGCTGTATCATCGATGCTCCTTTGCATCAGCGTGACAATTAGTACTGTATTTGATACAAAGGAATTAGTCTATTCAAGACCACCCTCCATAGATTCAAATTTCCACTCTAGCAATTCTATGGCAAGCAGACACTTATCTAATATAGAACTTGTGATTCATCTCTATGGGTTTCTTTATCCTCAAGTTACTGCTATTGCTATTGCAGAAACAGTTGCTGTTGCATATTTTCTTCGTTATTTTAAGGATCAGATAGGAAGAGCAAAATTTTGGACAATTATAATTTTACCACCTGTACTTTTTTTAACTGGGATATTTGGTCCTCAATTATTAACTACTGCAACTCAAATGGTATACATGGAGCCCAGGTTCCTTCTCTTTAGGGTAATGGGTACCGCAGGATGGGTTGTAGCCGATTTTGTAATAGCTTTTGCATATATTTTGGTAGCAAAAACTCTTGGACGGCAAATTTCCACTTCTCACAGTAAGATCATTAACTATTTGATTATAGCGAGCATTTTCAACCATTTTAATTTCTCCAACGACCAATAACTGGATAACCAACAATTCTTATCCACCCTTTGGAGCAATCCAACGTGCCTTTCTTGTGCTTGCCTCTTTTCTCTTTAGTATAGGAATATACTCTGTCGCGATGTCAGTGGCCCAAGATGCAGAATTGCGTCAATTAGTCAGAAAATATGCAAAGGAGAATGCTCTGCTAGGTACTTTGGGTGATGCACAAAGGGGCGCGGAGATTGTACGAATTGAAAAGGTTGTAAAACTAATCCATAAACACGCGTATGCTATGGAAAAAGAAACAGCAGTAGAATCTTCAATGTTAGATGATAACGAAGTTAGAGAATATTTAGAATTGGTGATTAGGGAGACAAGAGGAAAAAAGGATGACAGAACAGTCGGCGCCTAACTTGAAAATTAGTGGCTAATGCTTGACACAAAGAGAAATTTGATCATATTACGCAAGAAGGGGGGAGGAGGAGAAGACCAGGAATAATAAGGATGATAAAAAAACAAAATTATTATAGTAGTTTCATCAGAAACACCAAAAACAGCAATAACAAAAACTACATCATTGTTGACATCACGGTATCAGACTGCCAAATCAGAGCAGAGAGTAGGTAGTAGAACGATTAGAACAGCAGCATAACTGCAAAGAGATGATGTGGAATACAAAGGCGAACACCAAGACACGTCTGAAGTTGTCATATGTCCTGCCTAAAGGATAAAGCGCGAGGCTCGCTAGCAAGATGATGGTAAATCGATTTATGAATTTCATACTGGTAATAGTCGTGGCGGTAACATGTGCCCCATTCGAAAGATATCATAACACAAATAATGGCATCATCAAGACAAACCAATCTTAAACTTGTAGAAGGTGGCACGCTTAAAACCTATTCTATACCAACATTGGTTAAATGTTCCTACATTTATAGGATCAATCATGCATATGCCAGCTGTATGAAAGCTTAATCTTTGAAGAGAGTACCTTGGTTTAGAGGACTTCCCATATGAGTACAGCCTTCGGTATATTGCAATGTTCCCAATTCTGTATCTTTCTTATATGAGATCTAAGGTTAAATATATAGACCATTATGACTTGTAATTATGGTTGAGGCTGAAAGTATATTCTTAAACGGACACATCTATACTCTTGATAGACAGAATAACATAACACAGGCAATGGCAACATATGAAGGTAGAGTTTTGGCTCTTGGCGAGCAATGATAAGATTAAAACGCTAATAGGACCAGGAACAAAAATAGTTGATCTGGATGGCAAAGCAGTGTCTGCCTGGATTCAACGATGCACACTGTCATGTTCTTTTGTTTGGCTTAGGATTATTACAGATAAACCTAAGAAGTGCTACCAGTATATCTGAAATAATAAATGCTGTGGATAGAGAAGCAAAATTAATACCAAGTGACAAGTGGGTGCGTGGTTGGGGCTATAATGAAAACAAGCTCTCTGAGAGGCGTCATCCTACACGATATGATATTGATTCTGTTTCACATGATCATCCAGTTTATTTGACACATATCTCTGGTCACATGAGTATGGTTAACACAAAGGCTCTACAGCTAGCAGGAGTTGACAAAGATACTCCTAATCCGAACGGTGGCATAATAGACCGAGATGGATCCGGTCAACCCACAGGAGTATTCAAAGAGTCAGCTCAAGATCTTATAAAAAGGGTGCTCCCGCCATTTACTATTGATGAAGTAAAGGAAGCTCTTGCAGCGGCTAACGGTCGGCTTTTACAAGAAGGCATTACAAGTGTACAAGATGCGTGGGCTGGTTGGATTGCACCTAATGAATTTAAGGGATATCAGGATGCAGTTAAGGAAGGACTATTACAAGTACGTGTTATTCTTATGCCTGATGTTGAATCAATCAAAGTCAAAGACGGACATTTTGATTTCGGATTTGGGATTCATAGTGGATTTGGAAATGAACAATTGAAGCTGGGACCCATAAAGATCTTCATAGATGGTTCTCTTATTGGCCGCACTGCCGCTTTAAGTCAACCATATGCCTCTGATTCAAATAACAAAGGCTTATTGGTTAAGAGTAAAGAACACATAATGGAGCAGTTTCGTATTGCACATGAAGATGGATGGCAGGTAGCAATGCATGTTATTGGCGATCAGGCTATCGAGGTCGCTTTAGAGGCCATAGAAAAGGTTATGGGAAAAAAGGCAGAACAATATAGACCCAGATTAGAACATTGTGGTGTTTTAAGAGATGATTTAATTCAGAGGATCAAGAGTTTAGGCGCAGTAGTTGTTACTCAACCGCATTTTATATGGGAACTAGGTGACGGATTTCGTGATGCATTAGGAGAGGAGCGTTTGAAGTTAACTTACCCATTCGCAAGTTTACGAGATTTAAATATCATTGCATTTAGCTCAGACAGACCTGTAGTTGAGGGCGCTCCCCTTATAGGAATTCAAGCAGCTGTCCGTAGGCAGACCCAAAGCGGGGCTTTATTAGTTCCAGAGGAGAAAATAACAATAGGAGAGGCTATAAGGTGGTATACCCTAGGGGCTGCCTCTGCAGCATTTGAGGAACAGATAAAGGGGACGTTGGAGCCAGGTAAGCTAGCAGACTTTATAGTACTATCAGAAAATCCTTTTGAGGTGAAACCAGAACGAATTAGTGAGATAAAAATATGTTTAACTATAATTGGAGGTAAAATTTTCTACGAGTCACAGCCAAAATAGCTCTAGAGTGTAGCTCTTGCAGCCTAGTAGATGATATAATAAAGACATACAATTGATGTGTAGTAATGATATTAATTATACAAGAACTTGTTCTATTTTGTCTATGGACGATAATGATGACTTCTAGTAACGGTTGTTGCAGAAACTACTCTGCCTAACATAATTTCGTGTAACTGCAAAAGCATTTAAACAGCAGATCGCTTGATTGATTTGACGATTTTACTTTTACGTCTCTGAAGGTTTTCTTTTGGTCGTAGTATAAGTCCATTATAAGATCTTCTGTTTCCTGTCTGTTTAGCGGCTTCATATAATGTCAAGCCAGCGTAGCTTTGTCTTAATAATACAGGACTCACTATTATCATTTTCAGACCTCATATCGTGGTGTTGGCACATCTTCTTTTCAGCTATTATGGAATTTTTTCTATTTTCTCGACGTCCTATCCTGAGCTACCAAGACAATCAAATTAACCATTAACCTGATTCTTTATGTGAGAATGAAAGTCCTTCCGCATGTTATGAGAAACATCAATGAATTTAACATACCTGCCGGAAATTCCAATGGCTATGAAGTATTATATTTTGGTGTAAATCTGATGATTTGTTGTAATTATTGTGAATGGCTACTACCGTATTGTCTCTCCACCATCAACTACGATTGTCTGTCCACTTACAAATGATGCGTAGTCACTAGCAAGGACCAATGCTATGGTAGCAATCTCCTCAGGCTTGCCTGCTCTTCCTAGTGGAATTGATCTGACAATATCCACCCTTTGTTGAGTTGTAAGTCTATCCCAATTTCGCTGCGTAGCAATAGTCCCAGGTGCAATAGCATTACATCGTATTCCATATTTGCCAAATTCAGACTGCTATATGCTTCGTGATCCCAAGGTTAGCAGCCTTTGCCACGGTATATGGTGCACCCTTAACATACCCACTTATTGCAGGGGTAGAAGAAATATTAATTATTACTCCACGACGTTTTTCGACCATGATAGGCAGCACTGCACGGCAGCATCTATAAGTTCCAATGGTATCAACATCAACAACATTTTCCAAGTCTTGGTCCTGTATTTGTTCAAAGCTTGCGTCCCATAATTGATCTTTAATTGGGTAGCCGGCATTATTTACCAGTATATCAATCTGGCCATATTTTTTATGCACTTTCGTAACCATCTCATTTACTTTATCTGCTAGCGATACATCAAGCTTCAAACCAAGGGTATTAGTTTGATATTCTCTAGCAATCTGCTCAGCTATACTTTGTGCCTCATTTTCATCTCTTCCTGTTACAATTACATTTGCGCCATGTTCAGAAAAGATATTTGCCATCGCTCTTCCATTGCCCCTGGTAGAACCCGTGATAACCGCAATCCTACCATCGAGCAATCTAATCACTGTCATATAGGTATAACAAAAGATCCTAAAATAGTATATGTAATAATATCTGTAACGTAAGAGAACATGTGATAACATGGTAATCATATCTTTGACATACACAAAAATTCGTCTTATGTGAATTATGTTTCTGATGTGCTTCCTCATTATAGTTTCTCACCACTATATGATTTATTAAATGACGACAAAGGTTCTAAATGCGTGATCTGCAATAAATATACTTTAAAACTGATTCCAATTTACAACATAACTCTGTTACAAGAATCTGTTTAGTCAAGATAGCAAAGTAACTGTATTACGGAGCAGTAGAAATTAACATGAACATTGCTGGTACGGAAGCAGCTTTGCAATAGTTGTGAGGATATGTCCGTATGTTGATATTATTATTAGAATTTAGTCTTTTGTAATTGTGGTGACTTCCAGCGGTTAGCCCATTTTCCCAATTCATTCATAATAGTTTCTAGATCCCTTGCTTGAGGTGTCATACGATATTCTACTTTCGGAGGTATTTCAGAAAAGTTTTTTTAGAGATAAGACCTTCGCGTTCTAGCTCTAATAGTCTATCTGATAAAACAGTACTACTTATTCCTGGTAGACCCTTTTTAATTCGTTGAAACGGATGACTTCTTTTTTACAAAGATTCTTTAGAATTAATAATGACCATCGTTTTACTAGTACTTCCCAAGCGCTGGGAATCTCATATTCCTGAATTTGTAACCTTTAGGTTGCTTCATAATACTTAGTCACTTTTTCATACCAGCTACTATTATTCTGCTATTAGAAGATAATTAATATATAATTATATTGCGTTACAATGCCTTCACTTCGTTTTCTCTCGCTTCACGAAGTGCAGGTGCTACACGAGTACCTATTAATTTAGTAGCTCGCATCAGCTTCTCATGAGGTAATGAGGCTGGATTCATCATAAAAGTGATGCGGGATATGTCACCTAGCACTTTACCGTGCCTAATTATCTTCTCAGCTACCTCGTCTGGATTGCCTACTAGAAGTGCGCCTTGAGGACCTTTCTGCGCATCAAAACTGGCACGTGTCATCTTTGGCCATCCCCCGCTCCTTCCCAATCTCCGTCATGGTGTATGCATAGCCTGGAAAGAAGTCATCTACAGCCTCTTGCGTACTCTCTGCGACATAGCCTAGCGAGTGTACCCCCACTTTTAATTGCTCAGCTGAATAGCCGGCCCGCTTTCCAGCCTGCCTATAGAGATCTACAAGTGGTCTGAATCTGTGTGTTTTGCCACCTATGATAGCAACGATCAATGGGAGTCCAAGCAAACCAGCACGCACGAATGATTCTGGGGTTCCACCAACACCTATCCATATTGGAAAAGGATTCTGTAATGGTCTTGGATATATTCCATGACCATTCAGAGAAGGCCGATATTTGCCAGACCAAAATACATGCTCATTGTCACGAATCTTTAGCAGCAACTCTAGCTTCTCTGCAAAAAGTGAGTCATAGTCCTCCAAATGTAATCCAAAGAGAGGAAATGCTTCGACGAAGGAGCCACGGCCAACGACCATCTCAGCCCGACCTTGAGACAAAAGATCAAATGTTGCAAGTTCTTGAAACACCCTTACTGGGTCGGCAGACACTTAGTACCGTCACAGCACTGGTAAGACGTATGCGTTTTGTTCTTGCAGCTGCAAGCAGCTAAAATGATAGTAGGAGCTGAATCAAGAAACTCCCTACGGTGATGTTCGCCTATTCAAAAAACATCTAACCCAATTTTATCCGCATATTCAATTTGTTCAATTAATTTAGTCAAACGCTCCGACGCGCTGACCGATAGATTGACGTCGTCAAGTGCTGATGCAAAGCTATCAATTCCTACTTGCATCCAATACTATTAGGTAAATAATTATTTAAGTACAGTAGTAGTTGCAAACTTAGTTAGTAACTTAGTTAGTATGAAATACCGTATTAGGTGGGCAGAAATTTACCTAGAAATTCTAATGTTCAAAACTCTACCGCCTGTTTCAATATAATGCAATTCATTTATCATGTAATTGTTACCTTTTCCAAATGAAACTAAGAGGGAAGCATGGGATGTGCAAACTATATTTCTGCTAACAAATTGTAATATACAGATCTTTTAATTCAAGAAAATGATGACACATTATCAATGCTGGATTTATCGATATCATGATTCTAATATAATCCATTAATTTTTTGATTAAAATATTATCCTACGGGCTATATCATCGTAGTACCAATCGTAGTAACTACTAAAATTGCAAATTCTTTGGTATTGGAGTATTAGTATCGTTATTCATCTAATTCTCTATACGATTGCCTTGCCAGATAAGAACAGCATCTGAATTATTCAATAACGTATAGAATAATATGATAAATAAAGAGTATTATCACATAACTGATAAATTTATTAAGGTAGTAGCTTTTATTAATGTTATAATATGGCTTCAAACGAAAACATGTATAATGAGTACTTTAGATATTTTGATAAGATGAATGAATTGTATAACGGATATATTAAAGGCATAGAGAAAACTAATCAATTATACACTGAATCAATTAAAAATGTTGATAAAATGAATGAATTGTATAAAGAACTTATCAAAACGAACGAAAAAATGAATGAATTGTATAGAGAGATACAAGGGATAAATCTGGAATGGCTAAATGCTTTTTGGAAACCTTGGCTGGCAAAGGACTGGACAAAGTACGAAAACAAGACATAGATAATAATTAAATTCTTCTTTTTATTAATTGATCAGATTAATAGAACAAAGTGGATAGAGTAATAACTCGGTTAACACACTCATGAACGCATCAATTCCATTTTTCGCTTTGACATCTACTTACATTTCGAAAGCTGCTAAATATAAGAAATAGATGGTATCAAGTCAGATTTAATCATGCTCTAAATTTTGCAGTAATTGCCTTAATGTCTTGAAACATGTTCTCTACACAAAAAATCTAGTTCAGGGATCACGTCAGGATTTGCAAATATTTATTCCTGTAGTTAAGTGAATCTGTTGTAATTTTTTGTATAATGTTATTGTTTTAACCTAAACCTCACGACCTTGGAGCTGCAATCTGTTTACACTCCAATACTACATGTTCGGCCTACAACGTACAAATCTGATTGAAATAAAGAAGATATTCATAGACTTCTATTTTGATTATCGTATAGTTATAACAGTAGTCTAAGATCATCCGTTAATGCATAAGGTTCCTCTGGTCTTCCAATAAGTGGCAATCGTGAATTTTGAACGTGGCGAAACGCCATTTGATATTCTGTTTAATAGCAACAGCGCAGGAAGAATTTCACTCGATCAATGTCTGGTTGCCCAGCCATCACTGTTCTACCAACTATAACTACGTAGCAATATCTGGAGTCAGAAATCGTATACTTCTAATCTTACTACAAGACGGCTACCTTTGATAAACTATCAAAAAGCATCTGACGAAAAGAAGCTATATCATGATGTACTTTGAGGTAGATGCCATCAAATCCGATATAATTACTATCATGCGTTAGTTACCGAAATTACAGGCCCAGGATCGGTCTATTTCCAACCAAAAATATTGAAGATTTTGTGGACTATCTTGGAATAGAAGAACCATCTGATGACTCCGACGATACGTAGCGGTATGACAGCAACATATAGTCCCACTTATGACATCAAATAGTCACAGTCACAGCAACCACCACCACTACTACAAATGAGTCAAGAGTAGCCAATAGTTATCATACCTGCTATTACAGGAAATATTCTCGCTATAGTTTCTTTCTTGATAGGAACATCATTATTTATTTTTAGGATTAAGAATCCAAAGCGCAGCAAGAACAAATACTACAGGAGTGACACCATCTCAGCAGCCATCCTCAACATTAGCAACATTACCGTCATTAACAATGCACAAATATTTTGAGTTACTGATTTTAGCCCTGGTTTATCCTTCAGTAGGGATAAATGCATATGGCTTACTTCTAGTTGAGAGCAATTTGTATCTGCCAGACCATTATTTACTACCTTTTTGCTCTCTTCATACCCTCAGGAACGATATTATTTTTTGTCGAAAGTTACGTATTGCAAAATAGAATAGAATGTAAAACATAGATATTTATTAGTATATACATAAAACGGTGATCTTTTAGCTTGTCATTGTCCCCCAATGACTGAACTTGTGAAGACCAGATATTCCCTTATAACTACTAAATAGTATTATGAGTTTTCATACTCAATGACTACAGATAAGACATTTGAAGAAGGAGCGGCTGGAACAAAAACACAGAGAAAAGGTGATCCTACTAAAGAATATGAAGCAAATGAACCGATGTCGCCAGCCAAGATAAGTGAACATGAACCTACTGCAGTGAAAAGAGAGAACACCTCAAGTTCTGGTTCCACTTCAGAACAAGAAGCTAAAGAAAAACTAAGAAAAAGTGGTATGACTGAGGGAACTGCTGATTCTACAGAAACAGGTAATGAATATGAACAGGGAGCGGCTGGAACAAACAAATAGTCGATTTAGAGTTCCAGGAAGCAAAAAAATACAGATATAGAATTTTATCTATATTCGATATTTCTTGTGAATATCATTTATCACTATTATATCAGAAAATTCTATGTCAGATAGTCTAATTATTTTTTACATGATAGATAAGAATGATAGAAATTAAATATAGTGTTTTGATTTTCACAAAACAATGAATCATTTATCATTAGGTGCATAACCAAACAAAATCTTTTGCAGTTGAAGAACAAGAATCATTTGGACTTGCCAAAGGTGCACCAGCATTAGGTGTACCAAACATTATTAAATTTGCAACGTCGCTAATACTTTTATTAGCTAAAAATACTCTTTCATCCAAACCTCCTTTAGATAGATTTTGTTCAGATATACTGAAGAGGTAAACAATATTATACCTAGCCGACAACAAAATGACTTACAATCCTAGCCACATCTTCTAGTCTACTATATTTTTAATCATTACGATCATGCAATGTAAAATAAGGTATTACATTCTATATTATAATGGTCTAATTCTAAATTAAGTTAATTCATCTATTGGAAATCTAAGAGTAGATTTTATCAGTCTTGCAATGGGAATGTAAATCGATTGAGGATTAATTCCAACGTTATCTGCAAAACTAAAATCACCAGTCATTTTATTTAATTCTACGAATTTCTTGTTTGGGATTTCATTGAGAATATGATAATGAGCAATAACTCCACCTACAATTCCCGTATGTATGAAGAGTATCGCTTTATCGTGATAAGTAATATAGTAAAGTAATGGTGTAATAGACATAAAGGATTGTGATGTATAAAGAATAACCTTTAGCATATCCTTTAGATTCTCATATTCTAAATAAGTAGTGAACCATTCAGCTTGTGACACTATATCCACTCATTTAATTAGATTATTATATTTTCGCTACCTATGACTAATCCTGGAGGATAGATCGAACGATCAAGCAGATTCTTTCAGTCACTGACAGATGGAATAGAAAATGTATTTAATCAATTGATTCTGCAATAACTTTATACCTAATTTAGTCTTAATCCAAGATAACAATCGCGTTCCGCAACTATATCACAATTTGGCAAGACTAATATAAAGTATTGTAAAATATATAATATTCTATAGACGAAATTGCCAGGAAGGTTAAGATAACATTCATCTTTCAAAAAGGTCAAATGTACCGCAGAATCTTATAGAGAGAGTTGAAAGGCATTTACAAATGAAATAATGACTAAAAATTATCTTCAGATCTTCGATAAAGTAATAGAAGATGAGCCTGTCTTCCGATGGTAGTAAAGATGAGGAGGATTGAATTAACAATAAAGTATTATTTTAATAGTCTTAAATGACAGTAGATTATTCATCGCTAGAAATATTCCAAAAGAGAACAAACACCATTATAGCAAATTGATTAATTATTTGAAAAACAATATCAAGATCATCCAAGAATAAACATGATATAAATTTGTTAATATATATAAAATAGAATTACTTGAACCAGTAAATTATGTGTTCAACTCAACAAAGAGTTCCAATACAATGCCTGAAATAAGATCCTTAGGCTTTGATATTGAACATTTTAAGAAAAATTTGATACAGTTATCTACGGAATATATGATGGTAGCATGAAGGAGGATGTATTATATAATAATAATAATAATAATAATAATAATAATAATAATAATAATAATAATAATAATGAAATTCATGAAACACAGTCTACTATTGGTTGAGAATATCACAGTTACTCAGTTATATCATATTATGTTTATACAATGCTGCGCAAAATTATTTAGATTACAGATAATAGTATAGATGGGAAATTTTATCAACATGAAATCATAAGGGTAAAACATCTAACATATTGCTCTAGCGAACCGGTTGTTCAGCTGAGGCAATCGATACCTCGTAGCATGGAGGACAAACAATTGACGTCATTAGCCTGTCCAACACAAGCAATCAGATTATGAAATATACTGAACCCTATCGAAGACATCAAGAAAAAATGAGTTAAATTCTATAGTAGTTTCTATCTTAGGCGCATGTTGGTATAGTGAAACCATAATGAAGCCCTATTAGGGAAAGCTAGTGATTGATGCTGGCCTGGCCACTCGACAACTATAAAGTTAATAAACAGACATTAGCATTGCAGAATCAGCGTTTATTTTGCTAATCATGGCTAGTCACCACTGTCATTTAATCTTGTATTTTTCCGACAAAGTCGGACCTGCAATA
Organism: uncultured Nitrososphaeraceae archaeon; assembly: GCA_963765895.1. Taxonomy (GTDB): domain Archaea; phylum Thermoproteota; class Nitrososphaeria; order Nitrososphaerales; family Nitrososphaeraceae; genus JARBAU01. Next base: position 42,021 of record CAVXZB010000006.1, read on the forward strand.
GAGTTTGTAATAACTCGGACTTATTGACACTACATCTTGCAAGATATCCGACAAGTCGATAAAAGCTTGCTTGTATAGGCAGCTAATTCAATGGTATCAAATGGAGTAACAAGTCTAGAAATAAAACGAAAAGTAATCTATTGTAAAAAAATGCCAAAAGGATTTTAGTAGTTGACGATGAGTCGGACATCAAATACGACTTTATATGAGATACTTTAACAAAATGGTTCATTATTGATTCATATGAGAATTCTCGCCTTGCATTAGAGGACTTCACTATTTCTATGATCTGTTAATTTTGACATTAAATGACCAGAGATGAGTGATTTTCATTTATAGGGAGAGGCAGAAAACTCCGTAGAGTCCAAGATCTAATTCATTTTGTATATAGATTCAGACATACCTTCTAAGGCAAACTCACTTTCGGTATGCAGAATGAAACTGAATCACCATACTTTAATACGTTATTTTGTTTTAAGATTAGTAGTAATAGCAATAATGAAATCTGTTCAAATTAGTAAGTATGGAAGCAGCGAAGTTATCGAAATCACTCAGAATGCCACTATACCAAACATGCCTGCAGCTGGAAAAATTCTAGTCAATATAAAAGCCGCTGGCGTAAATCCTGTAGACTGGAAAATTCGTGAAGGTTACTTCCAACAGATGATGCGACTCCAATTCCCCTTTACATTGGGTATGGATTTTTTCAGGTATCGTCAAAGAAATTGGGGAAGGTGTGTTAGATTTCAAACAAGGAGATGAAGTATATGGACAAGCTGGAGTAGCTACTGGTGGGTCAGGAGCATTTGCAGAGATGGCAATGGCAAATGCGGAAAATATCACCCATAAACCAAAGAGGCTAAGCCATGTCGAAGCTGCTGGCTTACCGCTTGTAGGAGTTAGCGCCTGGCGAGCACTTATTGAAAACATTGGATTATCAAATGGTCAGCGGATTCTAATTCATGGTGGAGCTGGAGGTAGAGGATCAATTGCTATACAGCTTGCCAAGAACTTGGGAGCATTCGTTGCGACAACAGCAAGTGCAAATGACAAGATGTTTGTTCAAGAACTGGGAGCCGATCAAGTCATAGACTACAAGAGCCAGAACTTTGAAGATCTGCTGCATGACTATGATTCAGTCTTTGATACTGTAGGTGGTGAAACATACAAAAGATCTTTCAAAGTCTTAAAGAAAGGTGGCATAATAATTTCTATGCTAGAGCAGCCAAACTTAGAGCTGATGAGTCAATACGACATCAGGGCAATATTTCTGTTCACACAAGCAGATAGAGAACGGTTGACTAAATTGGCAGAATGGGTGGATCAAAATAATATAAGAGTAAATGTAGACAGGACATTTTTACTAGATGAGGCTAGTAAGGCACTAGACTACCAAAAGGATGTCCATCCAAGAGGTAAAGTGGTCCTGACCGTGTGATAACAGAAAGTAATATTGGCCATTAAACTTTTGAACACTTATTAGTAATACTTAGTCATATATAGTTTTGTGGGAAATTACTCATGAAATTGTTTTTTAGCATGACCTATAGTCACGTCAGAGTTAGCGAAGTGAAGTGAAAGACATACGTTTGAAGTCAGCAACGGCCCTACGTAATAGAATCCTAATTGTAGATGATGAGCTCGATGTTGCTCTTACTTTAAAATTGGGATTGGAAGTCAACGGATTTGTAGTCGAGACGTATAACGATCCATTAAAAGCACTATCAGACTTTAGGGCAAATTCGTACGACTTGTTACTGCTTGATATAAAGATGCCAGAGATGAACGGCTTTGAATTGTACAGTAGATTGCAACAAATAGATCATAATGTCAAGATCTGCTTCATTACTGCATTCGAATTATATTTTGATGAATTTCAGAATATGTTTCCTAAGCTAAAAGTAGAATGCTTTGTACACAAACCAGTATCAATAGATACTCTAGCCAAGGTAATAAAAGGCGAGCTTACCGAATAGTCCCAATGATAAGAACACTAATATACAAACATTAAAACTTGACTTGTTTGCTACTGTCTTCTAGGCAATCGTCAATCGTCGAAAAGTGAAGGCCGCATAGTAAATTCTTCATGTTGATCAGTTGCTTGACAAGTAGCTCAACAGAGTAAACTTAGACCAGGTCCATTGCTGGCGGGACTGAGTCTGACGGCATTTTCTACTTATTATAGAGAGGTATTGTTATTAGTATGCAGATCATGAATATGGTTGAACCCTCGAGGTTCAGTACACGAACAATTATGATTTATTTTGTTATGACTAGACCACTGAGATTTCTGAATATAAAAAAAGGATCTAGATCTTCAACAGGATCATCAAAAGTGTTGTAGGATAAGCTCGTGTTATACAAATATTAAAATGCTGAAATTCAATACCATACGGGTGACATAGTAAATGAATATGAGTATTAATAATAATGATCGGTTTCACTTTAGTTATCTTAATATCAAAGATTTCATTCAATTTGCTCAAGGCAATGTTGGGACGATTTGGCTAGGAAAGCTTTTTCAATCTGCGGATATATTACTCACAATATTCAATGCTAGCAATACAAACACAAGAAAAGGAATCGTCGATGACGTATTAGTGTGGAAGCAATTCTGATATTCCTGTTTTGCCCCTAACTACAACATTGCTGCTTGGCCCAGTGGACTTTACAAATTAAAAGAGTTCTCACTGTTGTTATCCACTACGAGCGATCCAAAATTCAATCATCTTGATACTGAGGACAGCATCAAGGTAGTGACTGCATACCATCCCTCGATTGGTAAACGAATCATTGTGGATGGTTTTCATAGAGCAGTTGCACTTGAAATTGCAATCAGGGATTCCAAGAGAAATAATATTCCGAAGGTCACGGTATGGGAATGTTATGGAAGATTGGTTCATACGATATTCCCCTTTGAATTTAGTCATCTTTTAACGTCGTATATCGAATCGAAAGAATCTGGTAACTAGAATCGGGACAAAGATATTAATTAACAAGTATAAAAGCTTCACAATCTTTACCAAAATAGTGTAGTATACGTCAACATACTTGCACTACCACATTGGCTGCTCTGGAGGGGGTTACTCAGACTAGCAAAGACCATTTTGTCCTCCTAATCTAGGGAATTCCAGATGGTTAAGTTACTATTCCCAAGTGTTTGATTTTGTTGAGATAGATTCTTCTTTTTACAGGACGCCTAATGCATTTATGGTAAAGAACTGGTGCAAAAAGACTCCAGCACATTTTAGATTTACCGCTAAATTTCCAAAAGTTATAACTCATGATAAACGACTGAAGGATGTAGGAAAAGAGCTAGAATTATTCTTTTCTTCCATGATTTACCTTGAAGACAAGGTTTTAGCATTATTGATACAGTTACCACCTTCGATGGGTATAGTTGAAGGTTATTTTGTATCATTGATAAAACTAAATGATATTTGTCAAGGCCCCATTTTGAAATAATAAGTATAATCTAGTAAATGCTCCTGCTACTTCAGAAAGTGATGCTGCAAATAGCGAATAAAATCCAATAACCCTATTACTTTACAGCAGAGATATCTGGTGCATTGCTTAGAAGTCTTTTTGTAAAATTTATGATAGGAAATCAAGCGAACTTGGCAAATGCTCCGAATAATGCATATCCAATCCAAACAATAATTGGAGTTGAAATTATTGGTTCTGCACTGCTAATGTCTGTAATCTATGTAGTTGTCTACACTAAAGGACTAAAGCGATTTGGCGGTATTGTTACAGGTGGTATGGTTGGACTTGATATGTTCTTAGCATTTATATCATGTGCTTCAATGAATCCTGCTCGCTCTTTGGCTCGTACGCTTGTTTCTGAATTCTACTGCGACAGCTCCCTCATCGATAACACCCTCTGCGGTGCCACAATAATAAATGTGAGCCTAATTTAATTCTCAAACTACAAAGTATGAAAATAGATGGTCAAACCAAACTTAAGCAAATTTCTAGGAATACAGTTCTATATTGGTATTCTAGTTTAACGGATCAAGGCAAATACCGGAGAGTTACTAAAGTAAGATCTAGAGATTATGACATTATGAATTTCGCTCCACATAAAGACTTCACTTGTTAATGGTATAAAGAAAGGAAAGCAGGTGATTAATAGCCTTATAATGCTATATTTTGATTAACTGACCATCTGATCCAGTTTCTCTAGCATTGTAAAGACGGATACGCCCTTATTGTGAATCTTCGGCTAGCTCTTTCTTTACTTTTATCAAGTCTTCTATGGTTAATGGCTTTGAAATAAAACGTTTTACTTCATCTAGAATCTCTTTTGTTTGGCTTCTTAAGCTCTCATTATACAATTCAGAAGCAGTAAGAAAACATATCTTTACTTTATTATCTAATTTCCGTATCTCTTTATACAAGTCATATCCATTCATTTTAGGCATATTAATATCAAGTATTACCAAAGAATAGTAGTTAGACTTAAAATTAGAGAGTGCTAATAGGATCATTAAATGCATCAACCTTAAAACCCTCATCTTCCAGACCCATACTTAAAACTGAAGTGTTATTAGACTCGTTGTCGACTAGTAATAGTCTCGTCGTCGTAGTAGTAGCACTATTGTTATGGCTCACTACTATCATTTACTCCAATAGTAATAATATCGTTATTATTGCTACTAAACAATACATTTGTTATAGGTATCAACTAAGAATTCAATTCTTCCTTTATTCGTTTTGCTAACTCGTCTATATCGATGGGTTTTTGAATAAAGCATTCTACTTCAGAGTCTTCTTTTCCTTCTTTATTTTGATACTTTGCACTTGAACTACTGTGAGAGTTCTGTTTGAGCTCTTCGTGATATACATCAAATGCTGTGATAAAGCATATCTTAACTCTGTCATCTATCTTTCTTATCTCATGATATAGTTTAGATCCATCCATCTTTGGCATTTTATAGTCTATGAGCACAAAGTCATAGGTGCCGCTCTTGAAATCAGATAATGCTTGTAAGGGATCATTAAATGCATCAACTTTAAAACCATTATCCTGAAGACCCAGGGTATAAACAGTTGTAATATCCATTTCATCGTCTATTACTAGTATTCTTTTTTGACATTTTGTTTGCAGGGTTATTTTCCTTTCTCTTCTATATTCGCTTAGTCATTCCGAGATAATTGAATTACATGATGGCTTTTTTATCTGCTATATGCCGCTAAAGCTACTTAGTTACTCATAAATGTAAGCTTTTATCGCCTTGTTGGGTATTTTGCAAGTTGAGAAGTGCCAAGCTAATTCAAGTCCAAGTAGAGTTACTACAAATCCTATTGCTGGATATATCAAATGTTCAAACACAAGTGTGGATTACATATGGTGCTTATTCTACTCTAGTAGACAATAATTTTGATAAATAATAATTGTTGTTTATTTGCTGGAAGTAACAAAAATGCCTACATCGAGTTTGTAATTTATTATTCTGAGGTTAGCCGGATTTGATGATTTATTTCGATGTGGAACATTATGCAGTTAATTAAATCTGACTTGCTAAAATAAAAGTGAAGCTATATGAGAAAATTGATTATTATCCTGGGTGGGTTGAATTCATAAATACGGTATTATCTCTTCCATGATTTTTCGAATCATTATTTTGACAGATGATATTCGTTGTTAGATCATCATTTCCACAACTGTTTTGTTGCGTGCTTGTTCTGGAGCTTTTGCTTGATGCATATGCATCGTGGATTGTCATAATTGCTATTATTCCAATAAACAAGGCCGTTAATACTAGACTGCCTATCACTGTGTTTTTATTGTTCATAATTCTAGAAATTTGTTAGATTTCGTTGTATATTTCATTTTGGAACATTAATGCAGTTAATTAAATCTGACTTATCTCCAATAAAGTGAGTAGAATATAACGTTATAGAAAAGATTTCATCCTAATGGCCTCATTTAATAGTAGTGTCATGCTTTTTTGCCAAATAATTTATTTGTAGATTATTCTTGTTACCTCTATGTCATTTGAGTTAAATACGTTAATGGTCTTATTTACGAAGCTTTTTGTAATTATTATAGACAGACTAGATACTTCGCAGCGAGAGAATATTTACAATCTAATAATCCTGTTTATGGACTTGATCTTACCATTCTCTGTGTCGGATTTTTCTTATTTTGTAAACAGAAATGAATCAATAGTTTTACCCTTACGATCTCTTCTCTCACGTTTGACAAAATTCCAATCTATCCCACTTACAATAACAGGTGACTACTAGCTATTTTTAGAATTGTATAGCAGATATATTATATTTATGTCATCTATCTGTGATATGATAAAAGTGTATTATTTCGACTAAAGAACTTCGAATTATGACCAAATGAAATATATTAATTTTCTAGTAATTCATAAATTCGCTGCAAGTTTATGATTATTTTTTGAATGGCCTCTCCAAGAGCTGCTTTCATCCAACAATTGCATATGCTCTTCTAGGGTATTATACCTAGAGAAGTCCATCTTTATATCCTCATGATCCCTTATCGTCTGTAATTCTTCAAGAATGGAGTCAAATTTCTTATATGTTCTTCTCACATTTTTCCTCTTATTACTGGATGCTGTTTTCTTTACCATGGATGACGATGTTGGGGACGTCATGGTCTATATGTAAGTATGATATACGGTAACGTAGTATATAATCTCATTTATTCAATCAATCCGAAGAAAGATAGATTAATGATGAATGAATGAATAAATAATCTAAAGATAAGGCGATTTAATGCCGTCCAGTATCCATATTAACAATAATTATTCGCGCCCACCATACATTATTCGGTCTATATGTTCTAAGAGCTCTTCATTTGTTATAGGCTTCCGAATAAAACAGTTAGCAGGAAGAGAAGAAAATATATCAGAATATGACCCATAATACATTTCTCCAGCTGTAAGAAAGCATACTTTCATCTTATCATCACGTTTCTTAATCTCTCTATAAAAAGAAAAACCACTCATTTCTGGCATCTTAATATCAAGAATTAATAGATCGTAGTAATGAGGTTTGAAGTTTTCTAAAGCAAGAAACGGATTCTCATGTGAATCGACGATAAAACCGTTTTTCTGTAGCACCTTGCGTAATGTTATGTTAACATCAGGTTCATCATCGGTAACTAGAATCCTTTTTGACATTTCTATTACCTTGTTTATATATGCAAGCATTTTTGACTAAAGCGGCTGAAGTATACCACGAAGACTTACAAGGCAGTATAATCAAGAACAAAGCAATAATATTAATATACTATTTTTGAAAGCCAAGTGGAAATCACGAGCTATCGAAGGTAGTAAACACGACAATAGTTACAAAAGTTATAAAGTCATTTAATGCTTCTCGAATTAAACCAGGGTTTCCAAAATCTGTTATACCAGTCTTCATTCATTTTTGATACAGATTTAAGAAACTCTCCATAAGCATTAAACCAATAGCTCATTAAGCTTTGCCAAGTTGCTGAACTTGCCACAAACGGATGGATGATATTATCTTGATTCTTTTTCATATAAGATGGTGCTTCAACTATTTCTTCTTCTTGGTGTCTAATAACATTAGCCTCATTTTGATTTTTATTACTTATAGACTTAGATGTTGGTGTTGTTGTTGTAATTTCAGCTTCTTGTATTGCCACTGTTGGCTTTGATAATACTTCTGCGTTAATACAATCGGTATGAACTTTTTCTTCTGTAATATATTCACAAGAGGTGCATGCAAAAATTAAAGGCTGTTGGCAAAGTTGACAATAGGAAGACGCTTTGAGCTCTGAACCACATTTTATACAAAGTGTTTGAGCCATACCTATATGTTATCACTATGCAATATATTTCTTCAACTAATAACTGCATCTCTAATTTGTGAGAAAGCCTCCATATCGAGTCCAAAAACAAAAGGCGTTCCAATACTCGGGTCTATAATTAATAGAAATCTCATATTACCATGAATCTTATTTGGATTAAAGTAAATCGATAAGTCTTAGCAGGAGTTCCCAATGAATTTTTCTATAGATTAATTATTATTTCTTCTTTTGGAATTTTCAATCTCTTGTAAAGTCAATTTCAAATATTCTTTAATTTCTTCTTCTTGTATGGATGATTCAACACCAGTTTTTTCGTAGACATACTTTGATTCAGCAGAAAAATGCTTTGCAATACTTGTAATCCTATTTTGAATTTCTGTTTCCAATTGCGATGTTGCAATGTTATCTAGCATTAATGATTCCCGCTCCATAGTTTGTCTCATAGATTTACGCAAGTTATTATCATTAGCAACAGAAATTGCTGAAGAATAAATTCCTACGAGGAGAAGGTAAGATCCAAGCCCTAAAAAGGATATGCTAGCAAGTCCGAATGGCGGATAGTGCGCAAGAATTAAACTAGTGATTTGATTTGAAGAAAATATTAGTATAACGCCGTATGCTGAGAGAGTCATATAGTCTTTTACTGCGTGACCTCTAATCAGTCTTGCTATACTCCAAAATGCAATACCAAATAATAGACCTCCTATAGGTCTTGTTGCACTAAAAAATAAAGTATAAACTATACCAAATAATATCGGATCTGAAAGACGAAACTGAGCAAACAAATCTAAAAAATACGATTGAAATTCACTCAGAAAATAGACCAAAGGGATTGTAACAATGATCCAATATTTTATCCTCCCAAGTTTGCTAGAATGATGGTATAATAGAACAACTGTGGCAAGCCACATTAGTATAAAAGAAAGAATTGATGTAATAACATATCCATTATGAAACATATTGTCGAAGCTAAATAATGCAGTATTGGCCACTTTACCAATGGAAGGCTGTATGTAGTCATTTTGCCCAAATCTTGTCAATGAGCTTGTTACATACAAAATAATGAAAACTGCATTTATTGAAAGGCAGCACGATCGCCAGAGTATACAAAAAAACAGTTAGATTTCTATTCGATCTAAACCAGGAGAAGAACTTCTCAGCTAAAATCCCTAATAGAAAAATCGAAGTAATGCAGCTGATCCAAATAATTAGCTTCATGAAGAAAATGTCATATCTCATAAATATTACCATCTGGACGATTATGAGCAATAGAATTACAATTAGGAAGAGCTGGATTACGGATACAGATTTAATGACCACTCTCAGCATTGAAGATTTAACCGATTGGCCAGTTTGTTTGACAAAGCGTAGTATAATGAATTGGCCAAAAGCATAGATGAGAGTCATAATCGTAAAGATTGTAATATCCGAGCTTGAGGGAATTACCTCACCAACGAAAGCAGAAATATCTGGTATTGAGGCTTCCATTATCCATTATCATTGCAGTAATAACGAAGCAGATCACCACCATGACACTGGTATTACTAGGACAAACGATGAATCTTGTATATCTCGTGTTCATAAACAACTATTGATTGATTAGTCTTAAGATATCGAGTCATTAATAAAAGCGACTATCTTGAATTTATCATAGAGGTTCAAGTTATATAGTTCCATATTCTATTACGAAATGATAAATGGTGGTTGGAACTGACTGCAGTTTCATGCCGAAACTAACCGTATTGGTCATTCTTTTCGGAGTAATCCTTACGCTTAGCACTATGTCATTAATTACAAGTGTAAAGGCGGATAGCATGAATGTTGGTGTATATGCCAAGGATTCCAAGCCATTTGGTATTTCATATCAAAATTGGATTAATAAATGGTGGCAGTGGAATATGGGGATTCCATCTGCAGAACATCCAAGAGATCATTTCACCCCCTCAAGATGCACTATCAATCAAAATGGGCCAGTATGGTTCTTGGCCGATCTCTTAAGCGGGAAGGAAGAACGCACTTGTGCTATCCCTGCTGATAAAGCTATTCTTGTGCCTCTGCTCACTGGAAACTGTGATGCTGACTTTACTACTCCAAATGCTCCTGCTAGTGAAAGCAATCCTAACCTAATTCAGTGTGCTAAGGCAGGCGACGAGTATGGGGCTATAAGTGCCAGCCTAGATGAAAGAAACCTACAGAAATTAGAGCAATATAGAACACTGACTGGATTTTTCAATCTAATTGTGCCGAAAGATAATGTTTTCAAGAATCGGCCGGGCACATGGAAATCAGTTAATGATGGGTTCTTTGTATTTTTAGAGCCATTGCCACCTGGCAAACATGATCTTCATCTTAAAACAAATGTAATTAATCCGATCAATCCGTCATATAATTATTCTGCTGATTTGTTGTATCATTTAATAGTAAAGCCATAGCTTACAGGATTTGGTTAATTCAATATCAATAGATCAAAATAATTCATCTCCCATGTCTCCTTTTCAAATATTTGGGAGATGCTTCGTATGTCAACCTACTAAATTATATAATTATTCATCAGCAATTATTTTTCAAAAACTATATTACTATAGTAGAGATATATCCTTCCGGCCCCATCTATTTCCAAGCGCTATAACTTATGTCCTTTCAAAATAGTGTATGAGAATATGAGATAAATAGAAAGGCTATATCTCTTAATGAACATGCTATCAAATGGAAATCCTAAATACGCAGAATGTGAAGATAGGGGCTTCAAATGATTACAACTAGACCGCATTAATGGTATTGTGAGATGGATGGATAGAAATGGTTTCAAACCTTGACTTTGGCATATCAGTTTTCGTGGACTGATCTCAATAGCCGTATCCTATTATTGTGTTAAGGATAAATGATAGTATACTACTTAAAATATCATACTGTCATTAACAGCTAATGCCGCCTCACACACTCACTAGCCCTAGAACAGAGTATTTAGTGTTGGTAACTATCACTTATGCCGTCTAAAGGTAGGGCAGTAAGCATTTAATATTTTATGTATGCGGTATTTGTGTATGCTCATTCATCCCTTATGTTATTCCTGTTCTTCATCTATGAATTTAGAGCATTCACATTCTAAACAAAATTCAACTGGTCTGATTTTTCCGGTTTCTATATTTGCAATTGTTGAATACAGGTGATATAGTTTGGGATGTTTGCATTTGCAAATTGCAGCCTCACTTGTTTGATTTGACTGCCACTCAATTTTTGTCAATGGCTAAGTCCAGGATAGGATTTACGGAATTGATAATAATCCTTGCTATGTATTTATCAATACCAAGTATTTCCGCTAGGTCATTTGATGACATGCTTTTCAATAGTTCTATTCTAAAGCTGTAGGCTAGAAGTAATTCCTTCAAGCCATCGGCTATGTCGAGTTGATCAACTGCATCTATATAGCTTATAAGCTGTGGTTGTTGTTGTCGCATTAAATTGAGTAATGAATTAAAAGACTCAGATTGAATAATCGCATTGTCGGTTTTAATTGCGATACTCATATTTGCCTATAACCTTTATATTATTTAACATCATCTTAAAGCAAGATATTAAAAAATAGATGTTATATGACCTGTATGATTTACTAAAATACTTATTATGGATCCATTAATCATTTCAGACGATTCATGTGGTTAGAATACTTGAGTTAGCTACTTTCATGCGATCGTGATAGAATTCAGCCAAACTATATCTTTGGGGGGAATCAGCCAGCCCTATGACTAGGCTATACGCGGCTAAATGCACGATCGAATGGTTGAATATTCACTCATGCTATAGCCATAATAAGTAAAGTTATTTTTATTAAATGATTCTAGGACTAAAACTTTGCTTATATTTTGTTATACAAACCTGCAACAGACATTAGTTGACATAATGCATCAGGCTTATTTATTATACTAACAAAAAGTGATTATTTGTTTACCTGTTGCCTTCAACAAACAGACCATTGGTATAGCAAACTAACATATTCAGAAACAGTTTCACCCATACCTCGTCTGGCAACACGCCTTTCAAGGTGATTATAAAGTGCTGTGGACAGAATAATAGGAATTCCTTCAAGATAGATAATATTTCGTTTCGATACGGCTTAGCAATCGTGCCAGTCATACCCGTGTTTTATACTCCAGATTATATTATTAGGTTTCATATTCCATGTATTCATAGTTCATCCACTTGTGAAGAATAACCAGAAGTGTAAACTAAGCGCGAGACGTAAACATGTTAATAAAATCTTAATTCTTTTAATTTAACTTCGTCTTTAACATTCATAAAATAATTCACGATTTTGTCCATGTTATTCTTCCAATATAGCTTGCGAAACTATAGATGTGTCTTCAAATGTATCTCTATTATGCAACATATAATCAAGTCTTTGAATTCTTTCTTTCTTTTCTCATATCTTCTTGTAGCTTTACTAAGCCGATCTTAGTTCATAATAATGATTCACTTTACCGTCATCGCAAATGTCCTGCTTCTTCATCATAAGAAAGTTGCTAATACCATTGTTACAAGAGTGTTGTAATGTAGGTCTTAACTCATGGTCGCAAACACTTGAGCCTGCTGGCAGTTGTTTCATGCATTGACTCACCAAATTATTACTGGCTGCATTTGCTTCATTAAATGATTTTCGTAATCCCTGATATACATTCCACCCTCCCCACAGAATTAGTCCTAAAAAGAAAATACTTAATCCAATACCGAATATTCCTTTTGATGACATAGCACTTGCTTCTTTTCTGTTTGTTATAAACAAAATATACAAGGGTTACTGATTATCTAGTAGATAGACTTCACAATCTTTCCAAAATTATGCTGTTTTAGGGATGTGTTACCATAATCGCAATAATCATACTGGTTGCTACGGATGGAGTTATACAGCTTGGCAAGGACCATTTTATATTCCTAATCTGGAAAATCCTAGATGGATGAGTCACTATTCCTACATTTTACTTTTGTAGAAATTGATTCTTCCTTTTATCGGCTTCTCAATGCATTTACGGTTAAGAATTGTTGCGACAATTATACGATCGCAATCTACAAACACAAATTTTTCTAAAAAATCTCTTGCAAAGTCAATTTCAAATGAGCGACATCTCTTGAATTAGTATTTAGGTAATATTATTTGAGAGGCTCTGTAGAAACCATGTTCTGAATACCGTTAGAGCTTTCTAGACGTATGATCCAATATGGATGTTGAAAGAATCAAGATATGTTAGGCTGGCTAATACTATGTACCGTGTCTTGAGAAATTCAAGGATACCATTGTTTCTTCACAGAAAGAGCAATCATGTATTTATGATATGGCAGCATTTAGTATTACTTACAATAAGACAGTACAAAGGTAAGAGTTATAGGATGTTTGTCGAGTGGTTAGTCGAGGCACATTACCTTAGATCGTACCTACGATTGTCACGTATTCCTCATTTTACAACATTGCAAAAGTTTACAGACAGACAGAATTAGCAATTCACTGCTTGAGAAGATAATTTCGTCATTCATTGTAATTAGCTGTACGAAGCATATCTTTGTAGGAATAGATTCAACAGGATTTAAAATAACTCATGCTTCACAGTATTATGATGAACGAATAGAAGCAAGAAGAAAATATGCGAAATTATCTATTGGAGCTGACGTACTACAACAGATTATCTGAAACATAAGGATAAGACGAGCTCCTACAAGACATGATAATGTAGATTTCAAGCCAATCATAACAAGAATAGCTGAAATTCTACCACTATCCGTAGTTACAGCTGATAATGGATATGATAATGAAGATAATCATCAGTTGGTAAGAGAAACCTTGCATGCATTCAGTGTTATTCCAGCTCGATATGAACATGTACCGATATGGAGAACACATGGCAGATATAGAAAGCAGATGAAACGTGGATATAACGAACTATTGTACAATCAACGAAACAAGGATGAGACCATAATGTCTGTCATAAAACGACTATTTGGAGAATATATTTCTTCAAGGCTAGTAAAAACACAGAACAGGGAACTATCATTCAGATGCATAGCCTATAACATGCACAGGCTAACGAATATTGTCATTTTTGTGATGATTTCTACATGGCCTATTTGAGACTACAATCCATTACTTCGTTTATAATTTTTAATAGATCTTCATTTGTCACAGGCTTTTGAATTATACAGTTGTCTGGTAGTGAAGAAAGAATATCTGAATATTCTCCATAGTTAATTTCTGCAGCTGTAAGAATACACACTTTCATCTTGTCATCAAGTTTTTTAATCTCTCTATAAAAGGAAAAACCATTCATCTTTGGCATCTTTATGTCAAGAAGTAATAGATAGTAAAAATGAGGTTTAAAGTTCTCTAAAGCATCGAGTGGATTATCAAATGAATCAACAGTAAAACCATTTGATTTGAATATCTCACGTAATGCAGTATTGATGTGAGCCTCATCATCGACTATAATGATTCTCTTTGACATTTTATTTTACCATTGATTTTTTCATTTCTTTTTTCAGATTTGATCCTACATACTGAATTCATTGAATCGCTTGACTATACCTGCAATCTTTTATGGTCTTGTCGGCTGTCATATATGATATATAATGCCAAGCTGTCTCAGGTCGAAATGGAGTTATAACAAACTCTAAAGCAGGGATTGAATGTTCAAACATATAGATGAATTATTAATGGGACATATTTTTATTCTGGTAGACAGTTATCTTGATTAGTAATAAATATTGTATATTTATTGGAGCTAGCCAGGTGTCGCTCAATAAAAATTCTAAAACCTAGATAGACAAAGCATTCTTTATAACGTGGTGTTCTACAGAAGTTTGACATAGCATATAAATTAGATTCTTGAAAATCCTTAATATCACTTTGATGAGCCAAAATATTATGCAAATGGTTATCCTAGTATTAATCTAATTCTGAGGCTAATCTTTCAATTAAATATTTTATCGACACTAGCTTTTCGATAAAACATCCAAAACCTACATTACGGTATACTTCTCTTAGAGCCTGGATATTTACTGCTAATGCAGACATAAAACATACTCTCATGTTAACATCTAATTCTAATAACTTTTCACATAACTGAAAGCCATTCATGTTTGGCATATAAATATCGGTTAGAAGAAGATCATAATAATGTGGTTTGAATTGTGTCAATACCAATAAAGGATTGTTATATGCGTATACTTCAAATCTTTTCTTGTTGTCACCATCGCCATAATAATGACCGTCTAAACCCACTTTGAAAGTTAATGTAATGTCGGGATCATCATCTATGACAAGTATCCTTTTGATAAATGGTGATTTTGGTTGTGGTTGTTCTTTTGTTTCCGTTCCTATGATGGTATCTAAACGTGATCCCTGGCTTTGTAGGTAATTAGGATCAGTAAGTGAGGGAGAAGACCTGGAAAGATAATGTTGATGAAGACAATCATCCTCACTGTTACTATAGGAATGACGAAATGAACCAATCCCATTATCTAAAATTGGATAAGAATTATGGTTTTAGTTCGGGTAAGCAATATTCTCGTATATTTCAACTTTCGACCCCATCTCTATATAACTTTCTATGTTTCTATCGTTAAAAGATCCTCTATCCGACTGTTCCAAATTTTTGGACCTCGAGGCATATGTAATCCTTTATTGCGTTGTAGATAATAATAATGTCTATCATCGCATTGGCAAAAACTTTTACTTTAGAGGCGAGAATATGACAAATAACCCTACTGACACCAACACCGCAGCAGACAAACCTCTTGTCCTCAATTCAGTTGAAATCGACAAACTTCTTTCGATGAGACTAATAGCTAACCTCGCTACACCTGATGAAGACGGCAGTATTCATCTCATGCCTATATAGTTTCTGCGAATCCATAACGACATTTGCATCTCTGCTTCTCGCTATACACACAAGTATCGAAACCTTGTAAGTAGGCCATGTGCATCAGTAATAATTGATATATCAAGAGCCGGCTTGAATCTCAAAGGAGTATTGATCACAGGTCAAGTAGAACTTGTTGTTGAAGATGAGACCCGGAAGATTAATCACTTGATTCATTTGAAATATGTGACACAGGAGACATTGGATGATCCAACTGTCGCATCATATCTTTCGAAAGGGGATGACGTAACTGTAAAGGTGCATATGGAACGCTTGATCAGCTGGAATCTAAATGACTCTCAAGCTGGGATGGCTCTTCGCAGAGGCGGCTGGTTCCACCCACTAGACGGTTAGATAGATGAAAAATATTGAAGGGGTTTTTGGATTAAAACATACTGATTAAGGCATAAGTTTCTACGAATTAGAATGTATTGAAATTCTTGTTTGATTGTGTTACCTTGATATTCCTTATTACCGTGTCATGTTCTACTGACTGATTTGCCTGAAGAGGTTCTCGTATCACTTCTGCACTTATTGTGTCATCTCCAACCGGCAAGCTTTTACAATTCTTAATTATAAAGTATGTAAAGAGTTCCTTTAGAGAATGCCGACTAGATAAGAGAAAGACTAAGGTTTTCTACATAATTTCATTATCTTCACTTTCTCTACTAGCAGTTCTTATGGGTATTCTGATATTCGAGCAGTTCGTTAACAACTACTACGATACAGCAATCAGCATTTCTATCATTGCAACAAGCTACGGAATAGCAGCTTACGTTCTGTCAGAAATGTCCAAAACTTATCGAAATCATCAGGAAAATATTCTAGTGCATAAGGTGTTCCTCTGAGTTGAATCCAATCATTTAATGGAATTATTTCTTTACCTCTCCAGTCATTTGAGCCATTACCATCACCATTACCATCACCATCACCATTTAGATAATCAAATCTTTCAATCTTTTTAGACAGATTATTGATTGATCTCTCTAGATTCAATGGTTTGTAGTCTCTCCTCTAATGACTTGATATGCATAATTGATTGACCTTCCTTAAACAATGCAAACTTGGCTTCATTACATTCCCTTATTACTTTCAAAGCTAAAAGTTTGTCTTTCGGTGTTAGGTTGCTGTTGTTATTATCCTGTCCTTTGAATATCTCCCAGCCTTTTCTTCTTACCTCTTCTATTCCATCAATACATTGTTTGTAATAATATGCTAAATCCGACTTTGCTAAATCAAATACGAATCGCTGCGATAATAGTTTTAGCGCTTTGATATCTCTACTAATGGTTGATTGGTCTACTCTCGGTTCCTATGCTATTTCAGTTTCTGTCATTGACTGTGCTAACAATGTTGCAACTTTCCGTCTTCTTTCTTCGATCTCGTATTTATGCAACTCTTATCTCAAGTAATGCATTAATCTCCTCTTAAAGTTTAGCTTTATGCATTTTCAAATACTCATGCATCAATCAATGTTTGATCTAATAGCTTGAAATATGGTGATAAGTTTTAAAACGTGTAGGTCAAGTAACAAGTATAGTTGACAAATCTCTACTATTAAGAACTAACATTTTTTGTTAGATGGTTTGCATTGCAGAGATTTGATCAGCACAAAAACTCCATGATGGTTAAAATAGAGTGTGACTAGTATTGGGTTCTGAGCGTATAGTATAGGTAGTTTATATACTGTCATTATATACACATGTTATAGTGATTATACAATATAAAACTGTCAAAGTAAATGGCGTTAATATATTTTACAGACAAGCTGAAAATATCAAAAAGCCAACTATTTTACTCCTTCATGGTTTCCCATCTTCATAACACATGTTTCGAAATCTAATCAAAGAACTTGCAGACGAATATAATATTATTGCTCCGGACTATCCAGGATTTGGAAACAGTGACCAACCTCCAATCGATGAGTTTGAATATACATTTGACAACTTGGCCAATGTAATAAACAATTTTGTTAAGGAAATAAAACTAGACAAATATAGTATTTATGTTCATGACTATGGTGCTCCAGTTGGATTCGGACTAGCAGTCAAACATCCTGAACGAATACAAACGATTATTACTCAGAATGGTAATGCCTATGAGGAAGGACTGCTACCTGCTTGGGATCCAATACGTGCGTATTGGGAACATCCTACGGAAGAAAATAAGAAAAAATTAAGAAGCCTTTTTACTGCTGACTTTACAAAATATCAGTATGTGAACGGGACTCGCAATCCCGCAGTAATCAGTCCAGATTCATGGAATATTGATCAGTTTGTATTGGATCGTCCAGGTAATAAAGAAATACAACTTGCATTATTTTATAACTACCAAAATAATTTGAAGCAATATACTATATGGCAGCAATACTTTAGAGCACATCAGCCTCCAACGTTAGTGGCATGGGGGAAAAATGATATTTTCTTTGGGCCGCAAGGTGCATTAGCATTCCAGAGGGATATTAAAGATGTCGAAGTTCACTTATTAAACACTGGACATTTCCCATTAGAAGAGAATTTAGATGTTAGTGTCAGCCTGATAAAACGATTTTTGGCTGAACGAATTATATTTTAATTGTATGTGCGAAGGCTATGCACTATCCACTTGGTGTAGACAAACGCCAAATGACCAAGCCGTTAACCTAAGAAAGAATTCAATAATATTTAAACCAATAGCCTTTTAACTCATAGGTGATTGTGCTTGTCATGATGTAATGAATTATTTGTATTTAGAACAAGTAGGCTATCATACACAATTTGATAATCGATATTGATTTTTCAATTGTCGATTAATGTGATTTTCAATTGTCGATTAATGTGATAATCCAATGAAATGATTAAAGCAGCAATCTACCTTCGTTATTGAATCTTCTTGTTTGTGTTGTTTGATGTCCCAATCCCGAATGACTTGTTTCGCAATATTTCAAATAGGCTGGATTATAGGTATGAGTTGTCTAAGGTAACTCTTTTACTGAAATCTTAATGTCACTTGTAGTATAATGACAGCTAATCTTTAGCTTTTTATCTAATACTTTGTTTCTTAAATGAAATTTATCAGGTAAATTTTGCTCCAACTATCTCTGTATCTATGAAGTTCTGGAAATCAGGATTAAACCATTTGTCTGTCTCTATTTGCTTCCATGTTTCTTTGATAGTTCCTCTTCGAAAGATGTGTCTCATCCATTGTATCCAACCTGCCCATTCATTATCATCAAGTATATTTCTTTTATGCATAGCATATGCATGGGAACATATCCACAATATATAAAATGAGTATGCTCCCTCTTGTGATACTTCTGCTTCGTTATCTATCACTCTTCGTATCGACGGATCTTCGATAGCACGCTCTACCATCTTGAGATACTTTTCACCCAAGTCATTAAGACCTCTGGTTTGCGTATCAATTGACAGACTCTGTCATAGCTTCTTTGAGAAAAAAAGTGTCAACACCATAGTTCCCACTATTCAAATTGTTTGTGCTACACTCAGCATGTCAGAAAATCCTATTACGATCCCTTCAACCATTAGCCAAAATCATATACGTATTGATAATAAGCATTATTGACATAGTAAAGAGAGCTTTAGCTTTATCTACTCATAAAGAATGGATATGAGATATAAGATTATAGCTATTATGCAGCTAAATAAGAACTAAAGTATTGATGAATGACCCATTTGAGCTACCATCTTTAGAAGAGATTGCAAGCCATCGAAGCTCTAGAGATCTCCCACGATTCTGTCAGGTGTCAAAGATGCTGATTTTGAATTTTCTTCTTAGCATATATCATTTGATAAGAGTAAAATCAATATCGATAATAAGAATAATGTGAGCCGCGCAATTATCTTCAGATCATTATTATCTGATACCACATATCCATTAATGGTTGGATTAGGACCAACATATGTTACATCAATCCTTTTTGCGAGTAATGCCTCAATAGCAGATGGACCTACGTTAAATACAGTTGTTTGGATATTTACATTCTTGCCCAATGCTTTCTGAAAATCTCCATCCATAATCCAATTACTGCCTGAGCATGGTTTATGTTTGGAAAGTAGCCTACGCACAAAATCTACTCGATGTAAAAAATTTTTTAATGCTGACGCTTTACTAGGGCATAATGTGTTAGTCGAATGAAGAACAAAGAAAAATCAATAGCAAGAGAAGCAGATACAAAGCTAAAATATCAGACAAATTATAAGGTGATATGTCTGCAACAGCTTCATCCACAACAACTACTACCAAGACTAACACTATTCCAAAATGGAAGGCTTCTGGAGACTGGTTTGATGTCTGTAAATGTAATATACCGTGTCCTTGTGAATTTGCTCAAGCACCAACCTACGAGGAATGCGATGGTATTTTGGCGTATCATATCAAAGAAGGTAACTACGGTAATATTTCACTTAACAGTTTAAACGTATTAGCCATAGGAGCCTTCAAAGGTAACATTTGGACTGGAGATGGATTGACAAAAGAGTAAATATGGCTATCTTTTTTGATGATAAAGCTGATGACAAGCAGAGAGACGCACTCAATGAGATTTTTAGTGGAAGAGCTGGTGGTTTTATGGCTGAATTTGCAAAACTCATAGGTGAAATCCGTGTAATAGAGTATGCGCCTATCAAATTTGAGCTAGCGGATGATCTCTCCCATTGGAGTGCAGAGATACCGGGTAAAATCCTAGCAAGAGCTGAAGCATTAACTGGACCTACTACGCCTCCAGGCAAACGAGTTCAAACTATTAATCCACCTGGAAGCGAAGTAGGACCAGGAGGAGTTGCAACATGGGGAAGATCCCTTGCTGATGAGGCTGATGCAATGGGCTTCAAATGGGCAAGAAAAGAAAGATCAAGTAAGCATATTCCTTTTGATTGGAGTGGTCCATAACCCCTTGGCTTTCTGAACTATCAGAACAGCGAGCAGTTTAGAAAACCCTATTTTTTGTTATTTCAGCCTCATTCATCGATTGTGTAAATAAAGTGGTAACATTACTTTATTCTTTCTTTCTTATCTTTATAGTTTGCACAGATTTATTTGAGTGCTTTTCCCATTCTATATCCTTTTTAATTACTTCGAACCAATCGATTCCATCCCATCGTAAGTCCAACAAAAGTCAGTCAAGAGTTACTTGGATAAGATTCCAGTCTTTTTCTTTTTACATCAATCTTTCTTTCCATTGCGTATCTTTTAGTTTCTTTTAGGCTCAAAGTGAAGCTCAACTATTCCAGAGTCAAATGGCGTAGATTTTATCATGGTGAACTTTTGGACCGCTTTCAAATCTTTGAATATTGCCATGCCGCTTCCAATAACGGCAGGATCGATTAACAAATGAAATTCGTCAATTAGTCCTGCTTTAATTAAGGAAGAATCAAATGTGGCCCCACCATACACGATGATGTCCTTACCACTTTCACTCTTTAGCTTCATGATTTCGTCCGTAAGGTCGCCTGTTGCAAGAACCGTATTCACCCATTTTGATATTTTTAGCGTTTTTGTAAAAACAACTTTTGGTGTTTCTATCAACTTTTTTGCAAACGCATACGATGGGTCACCAGGTTTTGTCATTATATCTGACCAATATGAAATGAAACCATCTGTCATTTTTCGACCTAAAATAATTGTGTCAACAGATTCAGTTGATTCAAATATATAATTTTTGAGCTTATCATCAAAGTCCCAAATCATCCAGTCCATCTCACCATTAGGCCCTGCGATGTAGCCATCTATGGACATTCGCACTTGCAGTTTTAACTTTCTCAAACTCTTCACACCAAATATTATGACGAATTTTATAAACTTTCAGGTATTTCTCGTGAACAAGTTTGGATTCAGCGTAGTCCACCAGGAAGTGGTGCTCCTGATCTTGGAGTAATTAGTATAGAGACAGAGGATCCAACAAATACAATGAAAGAATTTGCTACATCAAATCATCCATGGGCTATAAAGTTTCGTGAATATGCAAAGAGAGCATTTGGTATAGATTTTTCTGGTCCACCACCTCCACTCAATGAAATAATAGTTGATTGGTATAAGTAAAAATAAATAATTAAAGTAGCAGTAATAACAAAAGCAATGCTTAGTATCTAACCAATAAATGATTGTGCTTAAAATCAGGATGTAATGAATTGTCTTAAAGTATAGACTAGAATTGCCTAATGATTTACTGTTTAGCAGAAATTTGAGCGATCAATTCTTTAATCATCTTCAACTGTTCCATTATTAATGTGAAAAATAGTAATTCGATCGTATATCGTTCGCCTTTGGCATTTATTACATCAGCATATTTATTACAGTCTTCGATCATCTCCATAAACAATCTCTATCATTACGGCCGCAGCGCAAGGCCTACTGTCGAATTGCAACTAGAACTATGTGCTGCCTTATTGTAAATATATGATTACTTTTCCTGTTAGAAAATAGAGGAATCCTTGCCTGCTTCAAAACACTGAACATAGTATCTGCAAGTCTAATGTACCTTGATTCTTTCAATAGACTATTGGTATTATACTCTTACAAAGCTTTGACTATATGATATGATTTCTACACAGCCCCAATACATGTATTTTTACATATTACCAAAATCGTTCTCTTGCGAGATTGATATTGACTAAAAATTCTGAACTCAGCTACCAGTATATCATTCGATGTTGTAATGACGAGTCCAGTACCGTTATAGGCAAGTACTACGTCTATACATATTCATAAATTAAGAAATGATAAGAATAGACGTATCCTCTGACTTTATAAAAGATCTTTTGCCTGCACGATTGGCGTCTTCCAAAAAAGGTGATAACGGTACAGTTCTTGTCGTTGGAGGAAACAAAATCTACCATGGCGCACCAATCCTTGCATCGCTATCTGCATTGAGATCTGGGACAGCCCTAGTATATACTGCTGTTCCAAGGTCTAGTATAGTAACAGTTAGGTCACAATCACCAAATATTATCGCTTTACCATTATCTAAGGACGAATTGACTATAGGCTCAGCTAATTGGCTTTTATCTAATCTTCCAAAAAAACCTGATGCAGCCGCCATCGGAATGGGGATGACAATTGACAAACCTGCGGCTTTGGTCAGGCTAATTAGGGGCTTACAATCTATTGACACAAAGCTATTACTAGATGCTTCGGCTCTTGTTCCTGAGGTCTTGGAAGTAATATCAGGGTACTAATACAATTGTTACTCCACATCCAGGAGAATATAAAAGAATTTTTGAAGAAGATGTAGGAAAGAGTCATAACGAACAAATTTCAAATATTAGTAGGTTATCGGAAAAGTACGGTATTACTATAGTTCTTAAAGGATTTACGAATTTCATTTCGTCATTTTTTAATAAAGATGTTCATGTAGCTTTGGTCAACAGAGCCACTCCTGCCATGACTGTTGGAGGTTGTGGAGATGTATTGTCGGGTTTGATCTCAGGTTTTCTAACAAAATTGAGTTCTTTTGATGCTTCTGTATTGGGTATATACTTTAATGGATTATCCGCAAGTAAGGTGAACGATCAGGTCGGCCTCCACATGTTGGCAACTGATTTATTGGAAAATTTACCTGATGTCATGAAAGGATTTGATAAGATTGATGAATAAAATTTGGAGTACATCCTGAATATCCAAATACGAGAAATTGTAATGTTTAATAAACTAGTAATGCAAAGTGCAGACCAAAATCCTTACTACTAGTAACATCGCTATTCCATGCAAATTGACACACAAATTTTACTGTACTCATAAGAGTTTTGTAAGTATTACGAGTATATCGGGTACTGGATTAGTACTGTCAATATATTGAAAACTGAAAATTATTATGCTCAATAATTGGCAAATAGTCCATCTATCTATTTTGTTCAAACTTCCATACTTGAAACAGAAAGATTATTTATGGCGGTATTCAATACAAATTGAAAACCAATATGAGAGTGTTAGTCAGAGCAATGGTTCCAACAATAGCAGGCAACAAAATGGCCAGTGATCCTAATTTCTGAAAATAAGAATATATCAAGAAATTCAATTGTCAAGCAGCATATTTTACTGAGGTAAGTGGAAACAGAACTTTAGTCTTTGTTCTAGATCTATCAAGTTCAGATATGATAACTGAAGTTGCAGAACCCATACCTCAAGGATTCGAGGCTAATGTAGAAATACATCCTGCCATGATAGAGATCAAGCTCTCAAATATTGATTAACAACTCCATATCTTCGTACCACTTTAACCTTAATCATTTCTATAACATACTATTACTATTACTGTTGATAGTGATTTGCACGTGGCTATCGAAAGAAACCAGCCAGTCATCCACGGCAGATTCATTATAATAATATTTTGCGAATAGCTTATTTATCTTTTCTTGAAGTATGAATACGGAAGTTAATGTATTAACTAATGATCACTCTATTAATTAACACATCTGTTAAATATGTCCTAAACAAATCTGGCACTTGCCTCTCTTGCAGTCCTGAGTCTCAACTTGATAAGATAACAGTGTGAGTCACTAAGCATTAACCTAATTCAAATGCAAAAATGCAAATTACTAACAACAAGAAAGAACAGCATATGGACATGATCAAAAGAGAAGAATATAAATACACACCCAAACAAGGATTTGTCCTCACACATTTCAAGACAGTGCAGGATGTAAAACGATCAGCAGAGTTTTATATCCGAGTTTTCGGAGGCAAGGTTATCCGTAGTGGTGAACCCACCATCATCCAAATTGCCAATAGCTGGCTAGTTTTAAATGTAGGTGGGGGCCCAACTGACGACAAACCAACTATAACTCTCCGTACGCCTCAGAACGAAAACGAAGCAAGCAGCTTTATGATCATTCGTGTAGCGGACATATGGGCCTGTTACAATGAATGGCAAAGCAGAGGAGCTGAATTCATTACGGAACCAAAAGACCATGGTGTTGAGATTCGGTGCTATATGCGTGATCCGGATGGATATATCATCGAGGTCGGACAGACAACGGGAGGATTAAAAGATATCAAGGTGGGATAAAGAAGGACTGATAATCTATCACTATTTTATTTGATAATGAAAACAACGTCAACAATACTGACACCTTTGTATCTCATAATTCTAGTTATACTGATTCTTGAATAATTATTGCTCAATCAATCATATATTATCAACATGACACCATTTCTTATGTCTCACCTGGCTCAAAAGACCTCATAATTGGTCCCGTCTATTATATAAAGTGGTATAAGTACTAATTAGATAATGTCTCAAATTGAAAAGAATAAGGCCGTTGTTAAACGCTATTTCAAAGCATACAATAACAAAGATGAAGCAGTATTTGATGAAATAATATCTCCTGATTACATCGACCATGGCCAATCTGCCTATATGGGCTCGCCTGGAAGAGGAATTGATGGAGCAAAAAATGACCTTAGGTATTCTTTGGATAAATTAGATGCACTTAATTACGTGGTAGAGGCAATAGTTGCATCAGAAGCTTACCCGGATCTTGTGGGTGCATATTGGAAGGGATCATTGACAACAAAAACAACTTACTCTGACACTTCGGAAACCAATAAAACAATTAGCTATAGAGGCATAAGTATATACAGAATTCAAAATGGCAAAATGGTAGAAACTTGGCATGTATTTGATGGTTTACCGATGAACCTCCTATCTACCGGACTTACTGA
The DNA here is from genome assembly GCA_963765895.1 of uncultured Nitrososphaeraceae archaeon. Classification (GTDB taxonomy): domain Archaea; phylum Thermoproteota; class Nitrososphaeria; order Nitrososphaerales; family Nitrososphaeraceae; genus JARBAU01. Next base: position 67,398 of record CAVXZB010000006.1, read on the forward strand.
TTTACTGAGGATCTTTAGAAGAGGACTGACTTGCCTATTACTATTTGAAATTCGATAGATTTACTACAGAATTGTAGTAAAGCCAGAGTTCTCTACCTACAGTTTTACAGCCTATAGAAATCAATACCAATAGAATGTCATGATTGCCAAAGCAACAGCAAAAAAGAAAAAGAACTAACGGTAGACGAAGTCAAGAAAATGATTTACAAGCAAATTGAAAAGAAACAGAAACAAATCGACCAAACCTGATCTCATGACTGAAAAAATCTTTGGCAAATCTGTGAATACAGATCTGAAAGATATCATACACAACTTGTCTGGTAATTGGATCCAGCTTAATCAAATATTTTTTAGTACTTTGTCTAGACCTGAAAGTATATATCTAGCCATTTGAGCCATTGCCTCACTATGATTTTTATCCTCGTTGATAAAGAGTGCACAAAAAGATAACATCTTATAAAGTGATTGTCGTTGGTAACTGAAGCAGCATACATATCGGAAAAAGTATTATTTCATTTAGTAAATTGAAATGAATCAACCATTTTTTGTATTGTTGGTAAATATTTAGAATACTGCCCAGGCTCTGCTTTGTATGTAATAAGATATGCATTATCTCCCTTTACGGTCCAAATCCGCATCGCCTTTCGTTCATGCTTAATACTGTCTGTTGCAGTAAATACTATCTTATAGGCCATATTGCCTGCTAACTTAAACTCGGTTGATTCTAGAAGTTTAAAATCTGGATGGTTCTGTGTCAAGTTTTTGATCTGTATTTTTGTTATTTCGGAAAGTGCCATGTTTTTGGGTTTTAAATGTTCAACTGTTATGCCAAGACCTGCAGGATATGTACTTGTATTACCTTCTAGACTTGGGAGAAAGGTAACAAGACCACCGGCATGTAATTCGTGTATCCACCCAGTAGGATAATCTATTTTTATTCCTAAGATGTTGTCCTGATATGTCAAGAAATTATTGTTAGTAGTAGTTATTGAAGAGGATGCACCAAAAATAGCTGATACAGATGTTGTAGAGTAAGACATATTCGAACTAATTGACAATGAGCAAACTAATGTTACTGCTAAACGTAGCAGTGACATAATTTTGAATGTTTCGCAGTGATAAATACAAAAAAAATTACATTTACTTGTAAACATGATGATTGGTAATCTGTGTAATGATAATATAATCTTAGATAATCCTACAGCTTATCAGCCACATCCACCAACTTATTAGCAGTATTAGAAGTATCTGGTACTACATGATCATTAGTTACGATATGTCCTTTCTTATCCTAAATAAACCCAGAACCCGGCGCAGTACTATTTCTACTCAGGTCTGCAAATACGTTGACAAGTTTTCTAAAGAGATCTGCAGAAGCAAAGCCATCGCCATCTATGTCTTGTAATGCTACATGACTTGTATTCTGCCTACCTACAAATGACTCTATTAATTTAATAAATACGGCTCTTCCCATTGTTGCCTGAACTGAACAGGATAAATGCCTTTTCGAATTCACTACTCTTTAATAGAATATAGCAAAAAATCTGCATTGTAGTAAAGACGTCTTGCGGATGAAGCACTTGATCCAGAAACTTCCTTTAGCTCTCTAGTATGGATATTTAATAATCCATTTTCTATATTGACGATATCTTCATTGGAATCGAATTCATCCCTATGTAGAGTTCTTCATTTTATCTTATTTATTACCTCTTGTACGTGTGAGTAGTGATCGCCCGGTTAGAGTAATTCTGGCTGTGCTTCAATTATGCATTTGCTGGCATTTGAGCATCTCACTCATTTACGAAGGCTGTGATCACAGTTAGTGAGCCTGTCTGAGCAGCGTTTCTGGGGGTTTACTCGCCGGCTTACTGGTCTTGGGCTAGGATTCGATTCAATAAATCTTTGGACACAGTATCATGAATAGCTCAAAATCTGGCGAGCATCTAATACAACCTTCGTGACCCAGTGTTATTTTTGTTATCGATGTTATCGCAAATTAGAATGAGATTCCTTCTGGTAGCGTTACGACTTATGCTAACACACATTCACATTAGAGAATATGCTGATAGGAATCCGCTGCTGCGACTTCAAGCATTAACTTAACGTTACTATTCTGTGTAAATATATACATTCTACCTTTAGCTTTTCCATGCCTATTGGTAGATAACCATCTTTCTTTACATTACTAATATTGCGTCTGACGACGTAATTTGGAAAGTCCAAATGTCGCAAAGAGTTGTACTTAAGCCAACTACTTATTGTTTCATTGGCCTCTTCGCCGGCGAGTCTTCTTATATTAATAAGATATGGAACCACGATACGCCAAACTGTAAATTTCCTGCAATCATCTAATGGAGTTTATAATAGCTTCTCAATCCATCAGATCTTCATCTAATCGGGTTATTTGTGAACGGGCGCGAGCCATCTTACTATCCAACTGTCTGCGTTATTCTACCTTTTCATCTATAAGCCATCTCCGGAATCGGCGCAATAGATATTGTATCGTGGCCTTTGACGATTCCACATTTGTATAATCTTGACTACCTGTCCACACTTGAATTAATTGTTCGTAGAATTCTATCAAACATGAATTTGAAGCCGGCTTAACTGAGTAATCCAACTTTGGAATATGGTGATCAATAACGATACATGATGGATTAACTCTATCTCCAATTTTGCCACGAATTATTTATCGCTAGTCTAGCTGCGGATCGATTAGGTATTAGGGAAAGACATTCTTCTTAATTAACCACTTATCTTTTCTATATCTTTATGGCAGAACGACCGGATTTTCGAGTTCCAAGTATGAATGCAGTATAAGGAGATTTGAAAATGACGACTGACGCGAAACGAGTGATAGAGGTACAACAACTCTCTGCAGAAGATCTTAAACCACTTACCATTCTCCGATCATCTTGTCCTTGCGCCACATTTCCCCGGCGACGTGATGCTGAACGGCGCTGACCCAGTGATCCGTTCGCCGCACCCACCTCGCAGAGACGTCCGGGATGGCTCAATTACTGATAGGCATAGCGGGCGCCGCTATCTGGTATGCGCGAACAGGCCAGCAGACTAATATTCCAATCGATATTATTGACGCGCTGCACCCATCTGCATCCTACTCACTTCGTTCAGCAGCAGGGCCGCATGATCAATGTCGGCGCGGAATTTGTCGACGTGAATGGGCATGTTTCTTTGCCGTGATAATCGCTATGTCCTACTCTGGTAATATTGTATTGCTGTTGTCTAAATGGCTAATCCACTCGCTTCTTTTTCTAAGTTGGTGGCATAACTTGCAGCGGAACTGCCGTTCTTTATCGTTGCTAGCCATTTAGTTTAGTAACCGAATTTCCCAGCAGAAATTGGAATCCTTGAGCAACAGGCGCTTAATCTTAATCCGACGTTGTTGTTGAAAATCCTACATAACTATGAACTATTTAAAAATGGAGGTTGAAATTAGATAGTGATATGTATGAATTCCTTTGTTATTGTTATAGTTGTCTCTAGTGACAAATAATGACAAAATTATAAGTTTATTCGTATTCTATATCGCTAAACCTATATGAGCCGATGCCAGTTAATTAACAATGTTAACTAAGAAAAGTGGTTTGTTGTTACTATGTATTCTATTAGTTACAATAATATTTGCAGGATTTGTGTCTGTGTCGCTTCTTACTTCGCCCAGTGTAAAGGCACTTCGAAATGACACGTTTACGACACACCCCCAACAAGTAACGGTAGCAGCAGTAATAATACATCAATGTCTAAAATCTTCCAAAACGCCATCGACAACATAAGTAAAGGATGAGTGATTAGTGAATTGTTTGAATGTAGGAGTTTTCAGTAATGGATTATGCTTTAATAGCCCTGGTAATCGGTTGGGAATAGTCCTAGTTTCTCCTTCCTTTATACCTGTGATTAATTTCGGTCTACCTTAAGAGCCGTGGAATTAAGTAAATACCTCTCCATATATGTCCATGACTGTTACGCCGTCAACAACTCTATCCTTATAAAACTGTGCACCACTTCTAATGGCTTTAATGAGACCATCTGCCTGCGCTCCTATGATTGTGGTTGTATGTTCCATTTTACTGTATAACCATGTTCGTTCCTCTGGTTTCAATTCTGGCCCAGACTGAGAGTTAGACTGAACTTCTAACATCATTTAAGTACGTCTTTGCATAATGTTTCGTTCCATTTGATGAGTGTATAGTGCGCTTTGCATAAAGGAGCTGCCACATAGTATATTTTGATTGATTGTGTCATAAAGTAGGACAATATTAGAGACACAAATCACCCAACTAACTAAATAGCGGTACCGCAGTCAAATAGAAAACTACAATAGATACGATGCCTATAGACAGTAACAGTGCCCAAGATCTGGGTTGACTTAAATGTAACCTACGACTACAGGATTATAGCATACAGACTTGACGATGGTGTAGTTGGTATACTAAAGGATAGCGCTCTGAACAAAGCCGAACGGACAATCGATTTATACGATTATAGCGGTACAAACTTTTCAGGAGTCTATGGAGAAATTGAGATTGATGAGAGGGACTTTGTACCTATTGATAATCAATTACAGGTAGGAAACTGGATGATTAAGTAGGAAACTAGGTGACTGAGTTACGGCCATAATTATTCCATCCGAAGTTTCGCCAGTAATAGCAATATTGATAATGCTACCTTACTTTATAGCAGTTGTCGCAACGATCATTTATACAAATAAAGAAACCAGAAAGAGCAATTATGCTGACAATAAAAGCAATGAAATAATCAGCTATAGTAATAATGACTGAATATTGTTGCCGCGAATTCGAAAAGAGTGTCCAATACGACGACCTCTGCTATTATAGGGCCATAGAGGATTCACATCGCTCAATAACAAAGACTATCCGTATATACGTAACGCACAATTTGATAGACTAATAGCGTCGTTGGAACCCTTCCAATATTGCTCTTGGTGTGCTTAGAAGTTAAAGAAATGAGTTTTTGTTTATATATAGCCATATGGTACACATAAATAATTCCGTATCTCTAATATAGGACGAAGTAGATATAGACTTTGTCTAGGTATGCAAAAAACTAACCCAAAGTCGTTTACTGTACGAGCAGATGAAGAGCAGGCTTGGGATATTGAGATTGAAGCAGTCAAGAGTATAAAGGAAGGTAAGACTAAAATGGTTAGCCAGAGCAGTGAGGAATTTCTAGCAGAACTTAGAGAACTCGAAAACGAATGAATGAAGGATCAAATATCAAATACACTATAAACTAATAGTTAATGACAGATTGGGAATGGATCTTTGTAAAACCTAAAGATTTTAGAGAGCAAGTATTAAGATTACCTCCATCAGTTAGAAGAAACCTCACTTCGGTTATGACTTTATTGAGCGAATCTCCTAATCCTCTTGTTTACGGTAGAAAGAAAACTACAAAATATGGTGAGTTTTATGCCCTAAAGTTAGATAACACATATCGCCTATCTTATACTGTCCAAAGTTTTAAGGAGAAAAAAATAGTGATATACAGAGTTGGCGACCATAACTTTATCTATTGAAAGAAATGAAGCGTCTATAAATTGGAGTGACACTACTTTATTTAGATACTACAATTAGACTACTTTCCTTTTAGTCCTACGCCAATTTTCTAGCCTTAGTTTTTGATTTTTACGTTCCATGTCATTTAGGACTAGAAAGGTGCAGTGGAATAACGTTTTCAGTTCTTCTGTCTCATACCTGGATACTATATCAATAATTTTATCGATAAATCTGTCTGAAATCTTTTGACTTTCAAGGTTAGTGATATATGCTTATGCTATATCTGTTTCCCTTTTCACAAAATCTCTAATTTTACCCAATCGCATATTTTTGTCTATATTCATACTGCAATAATCAGATATCTGCATGCTTTTCGATCTTGCTATATATTCTTCATTGATGATAGCAACAACTCCTCCACGTCCTTCTTTATATCATTTATTGAGAGTGGCATCGCCATGGGATTAATGCCTCATCTAAAATGTTAAGTATTCAACTCAAAATCGATTCACTCAATTATTCATAAGATATTGACAATGAGCACATTAAACAAGAAGGTTGGGTTTCGTCTGGCACATGAACGATCGAATGAGCGAGCCAAATTCAAGTATACATGTTATTTTACTTTTGCACCAGACTAAGCCGAACCAGGAGAACAGGTCTTATCTTACCTATCCGCCATTCTACCACCGTTCCACCACAAACATATGGCAATTATACTATCACTAGATATTTTTTAAATAGTAGGTATACAATGTATTACGACTAAGATGCTATCTACAATGGTCCCATTTTTGAACGGCCTGAATGATCTCCTTCGACAGTCACGAAATGAGCACGAACTTATAAAGCGGTGATCGGTCGGAGTATATAAAGAAAAACCAGTATTTCTGGTTTACATACCTCTTTGTCTTCTCTGGCCAAAAGACATCGATATATTTATCCATTTAAAAAATAGTTAGAGTTTCTAACCTATCCTACCATATCATAGTATGTCTTAACTATCCTGGTGGGACGTTCGGCGATCCAGTGCCTCAGCCATTTCTACCCTACTATAGTTCGTCTTAAATTGACAGAGGCATTCTGGAAACACAGTTCAACTTCCAGTTTTTACCCTACTCTAGTTCGTCTTAAACCCTATCAAATCACGCTTAATCTCTTATATTAGTCTATAAAATAATAAGTCAACCTCGATCATGTCTGTTCTTTATATATGTCCAATCAAAGAGGTAAACCTATCGTTAAGGTCTAGTCCTACCTCCTTGTCATACCTACAACCAACTAAGACCATAGGATCTCTGTCGTTATTCTCTGTTTTGATTATCATGTTATTTTCGAATAGCTCAGACAGTTTATAGCTTGGAACAGGTACGCATAGATCATTAGCCTCTGTCGTTAGTTTCTCATGCTTTAGTCGGTTGTATTTCTCTTGTAGCTGTTTGGGTAATAGTTCGGTTGTCACTTCCTTATCGTCTAGAACTTGGTCAATCCAGCCTTGATTTGTCCCCGCTGTAAGGTATTTGCTAAAGTATTTTAGTTTCTCGTATTCTAATCCAGCCTCGTAGTCCTTCCTATCTTTCCCCTCGTAGCCGTTACCATACACAGAATCGGCGGCTTTGTTTAGGTCTTACTCTGATAGTGGGGAAGGCGGTGAGGATAATACTACTAATGATTTATTCCATAGCGCTTTACTGTATACATGGTTATCCTCGCTGTACTGATCAATGAATATTCGTACTGTTGCCGGTTTTTCCTGCCTGCCACGCCTGTTTGTTCTTCCCATACGTTGGGCTATAGGTCTATGGGTGCGGGTTCGGTAAAGCCTTGCTCGAAATCTTGGTCTAATGATATCTCTACGACCTGAGTAGCGACTAATACTTTAGGTAACTGCTTGAGTAATGACTGTTCGAGTTCATTCCTGTCTTGCCTTGTAAACCTAGAATGTAATAGGACCGTGCCTTTTACCTTATCCTTGAGTACTCTGTACGCTGGTTGGGCTGTATCGACATGGTTACAGGCTACTAGGGTATACTCCGTTTTGTTGGACTCTTTATCAGGTCTATGTTATCCATGATGTTACCCTCTATAGGTTCGATAGCATGCCACTGCTGTTCCAGTATTTTCCTATTGCTCTCATTATCATAGGAAGGTTCTATGAACTCGATACCTGGTATTCCCTTTCTACTAATTTAGGCAAGAACGTCGGTAGTATTGCAGTAATAAACATACATCTAGCCCTATGCCCTATCAAGTATCGAACGTTGCCATCATTAAGCCAGTTAGCTTGGGATTATACGCGTGTATCTCGTCAAAGATAAACACAGAGTTAGGAAACTCCGATAACACAGACTCCCAGCCTTTACCTTGTAGTGAATAACGAAGGATCTGGTGAGGCATACATACCTTGATAGGAAAGTACATTTCTCGCACTAGTGAGGCTAAATTTCTAGCGTTTGCTTGGTTTTCTATAGCATTATCTAATTCGAACATAGAGTATAACGCGCTTGCTCTTCTGGAATGTAGGAGTCCAACCAAACTGTTACTGTTATCATTACACGAGCCTTTTATCCGTAGGTACTTGGCATTAATTGAGGCAGCCGTAGGTAGTGCCTAGAATAGCCTTCAGTTATGTTCTTGGTTTAGCTGTGCCCATAATAGCGCTCGCCTCGGTCTTACCTGAGTCTGTAGGAGCTCGTAGTATTAGATTACCCTCATGTTTTGCTGTCGCTATTTGAAAGCCACGAAGGGCCTAGGATGTTAGTATAAAGTCCTTTAGTCATGGAATAAAAGCGGGTAAATACTTTGCCCTTAGTAGCCGAAGCAATATGATCCGCTGACATCATAAGGCCGCGTAGGAGTGAAAAATAGACTCTATTCTAGTACTGAAATTGCCTAGCTTGACGATTCCTATCTATCCACTTTGTCATAGCGTCAGATAATTGTGATAGACTTAACGGCTTGATAAGCAAGTCATGCCGCCCTTTATATTCGCAAATCTGTTGTCATCAGCCTCACTCTCGTTGATTAAGTGCTTTGTTTAAGACGTACTATAATAGGGTAGAAACGCATGAGGTTCGTACACTTCGATGCCGGAATTAGTCAGTTTAAGGCGTACTATAATAGGGTAGAACCTACAGGGTACGCATGGACATTTACACGGTAGCTATGTTTAAGATGAACTATAGGGTAGAAACGCATGAGGTTGGTACACTTCGATGCCGGAATTAGTCAGTTTAAGGTGTACTATAATAGGGTAAAATACAACATACGTGTAGAGTCGATGGCTACTCAGACACTTTCATTCCTATGAGGTCTTGAGCAAGGAGGAAAGAGTGTATATATGACTAGTGGTGCCATGATCAGATTGTTGCTCTACTAGAGTAACGCCACCTGACAAAAATGTCATGTTTACTATCATTTATTGTCATTTACAAATCTTTATTATTAGTAACAGCCTGACAAGTTCTCTTGCTAAGCCGGATGCAGGTTTTGGCAGGGTATGGCCCCCTATCCATCCAGGCCTTGCCATTGGTAGAAGCCTGTAACGCTATTAAACTAAAATTAAAATTAAAAATTAAAGATAAAGATGATTACCACATAACGCAATAGTCTATTTCTAGGAAGTTATTATACCAATTAAGATAGGTTCTCTGACACATTACAAGTGAGATAATTTCTCATATTCAGATTGAAATGGTTAGTTCTAAAGTACTGTCCTATCCTAGCTCTAAATTCTACATCTGACTGGATAATATCTTACTACTAGCAGATCATCCTTGGATATATTCAAGCACTCTTATAGTACCATGTATTCTGGTGATGCCGCTGGAAGATAGACAGACTGATTTTAGCTTATCTCTGTGTTCTTTCAAGTACTTTCTTACTTTATGAGATCTATAATGTTGAGGTGCTTTATCTAGGAATAGGTAACACTTCGGGAATTTATAATGTACATGCCTGCTTTAGGAATTCATAGAACGTATTCTCGTTAAACTTTTCATATTGTCTGAATAACTGCTTTCCATGCTAATAGCTCCAAACATATAGAAACTCCTGTGTGAACCTGTAATTGTAACTATAGGTCAGGAGTCTTTATAAATCCATACTCTTCTAACAAGAGAATCAAACAAGAAAAATGATTCATCCAGTGATACTGTGGTAAAATCCTTAGGTAAACAGTCTAGTATCTTCTGTGCTCTTTTTTTAAACTGCTTTTTCTCCTTTTGTGATGCAGTATTAACGTCCACTTTTCTAGGTACTTTCTGTTTGAATCCCCATTTATGAAACAGTGTATAGATATAGATTTGATGGTAGTGTACATTTCCTTCTTTTAATATCATTTCATTTATCTGCTGTGCTGTCCACCCATGTTTTCTTTCCTTTCGTTTCTTCCTTACTTTAACAGCAACGTCCAGGTAGTTTGGATGGTCTTCCACTCTTAGACCTATTCTCTAGTCTATCGACACCTTCCTTACGATATCTTGCAAGCCAGTCAGAAGTCCATGTTCTACTTCTATGCAGATCCTTTGTAACATGAGCTGGAATCCTTCCTTCGTTTACCTTCGACTTTGAGAACAAGTAATAGTCTCTCCTTTAGTCTTGCTCGTGATTCCTTCCTGTACCCAGTTTCTAATTCTCCTCTACTAAGAGTCAAGACTCATTCAGGAAGCAGATCAATTAACAAAGCTTATCTTAATTGGTCTAATTAATTAGCTAACTTTTTGTCATTTTTAGCCGTTATTTGGTTAACTCACTTTAGTATAAACCCGATACTTATAACGTTCCTAATTAGGATTCGGGAACAAAAAATTTACTACTTTCATGATATATGTGGAATTACTGTTACAGTTATTAATATTTATTATATTAACGAATTATGAATTTGCCTAATATGCAGAGAAACAAGATGGATACCATAGAGAGAGGATTAAATATTTAATTTAGATTCAGAATTCGATCAAGAATTAACTAGCCTATTAAGTACTCATTATTTTAAACATTATTATTTTAGATCTCTGATATTCTTGTAATTTTCTATAATCCTTATTCTTTCCTCAAAGCCGGGGCTATATTCACCTTTCTGGCCTGAAGGCGAGCTCTTAAAGGACTCTAATCCCTTTGTATATTCATCTCCTCTAGGTGATTCATCTCCATATACATGCTTTGAATGAACTTCTTCCTCATTTATCAAAAGCCACAGATGCTTTCCATCATATGCATCAGCAGTATACTTTGGAATCCAGAACTTGTCTTTCTTTATTGAACCCTTCTCTAAACGAATATAGTTATCAGATATATCTTTAATTTCTCCAATATCTTTTCCGTCATTTGTTATCACTTTTTTACCTTTAAGCATGCTCCATAAAATAGTAGGACCTATTCTACTGCCACTTTCATCACCAACATCAGCATCTGAAGACATTAATATACATGATCTTTATTGTAACTATGCCTAATGAATGTTATATATTCTCTAAATGCTAATTCTGATATGCGTGGACTATTGACATTATCAATAATAGTCGATAATCGATCAATCAATAATCTGTTTGTATGTTTGTCTGTAACTGATAAATCCTATATGGTGAAGTAATGGATTGGTAAGAAAAAATATTGTCCGATATAATTTCATGGGATAAAGCTATTGACAAAAAAGTCAAGTCTAAAGACGATAAGGATCTGGGTAAAATTCAATCTATAACCAATGAATATATTCAGACAAAGGATGGAACAATAAGTAAGAATTATTATTATATTCCCAAATACTATATGGAAGGATATGATGGAGATCATCTATGGGTATCTCTTACAAAGGATGAAGTAAAGACTAGATTTGAAAAAGAAAATGCTCCTTCTTCAGTAGAATTTGAAACACCAGAATATAATGAAAGACGAACCACGGTACAAAAACAGTATCCAGATTTTGCCACTAATATTCCCAGCTATACAACGACAGGTAGTAGTAGCGCTGCTCCAAGTTCACAAGGAAAACAACAACAACAACAACAACAAGAAAATATGGTAGGCATGAGTTGGGATAATGTCATTGATAAAGAAGTCAAATCTGCAGATAAACAAGATTTAGGCAAAGTCGAAAGTATAGCTAAACACTATGTTGAAATAAAAGAGGGAACAATATCAAAAAAACATTACTTTATTCCAAAATACTATATCCAAGGATACGATGGACACAAGTTATGGGTTTCACTAACAAAAGATGAAATTAAACACAAGTATGAAAGAGAAAATCCTCCACTAGAATCAGAGTTTGAAACATCAGAATATCTAGAACATAAACGACAGATGGATACCCAATATCCTCAATTCTTACATGGTATCCCATGGATGGCCAAAGAACCCGGAGTGGCATTACAGACACCTGTTACACATGAGCCGCTACACATAGCCTGGGAACAGGTGGTACACAAGCGTGTCATGACAAGTGATACTATTGATATAGGTGATGTTGACCAAGTTGGAAATGGATTCATTGTAGTAAGACAGGGAGTAGCAAAGTCAACTCTATACTATATCCCTAAATCCTATATTGACAACTACGATGGGAGTTGCTTGGTACGTAGCGGTACCAAGTGGATTAGTTGCTGCCAAGTTTGCAAGAGATACTGACCCTACACCAGAAGAGTTGGAAAGATTAGGACAAGAAAAGCCTGGTAAATCTACTGCTGGAAGTACTGTAACAGAGTAATATCCAAGTCTAAATTGTAGCGAGACGCAATACAAAGAATATTTGCATATAAATAAATGATTACTAGAAAACCCTACTGTCTATTATCTTAACATATTCAGAATCAACTCTGATAGTGAGAATGTCAAAAGGATTCTGGAGAAAATACGCGTCGTGGCACTCTATTCTTTTCCTACATTCACTTTAACGTAAATAAGATATAGAATTATTAGAATAAATGGATAAAAGAAAAAACCTACTTTATATTTGCATATATCATGAGAAACGGAAACAGAATGGGGAACTTGTGATATGAAAGTGAAAAAAATAAATGCAGATAAAGACAGTAACAATGACAAAGGCATTTTGTTAAATAACAAACAATCAAAGTTCTCGTCTACCAAAGAAAAACTCAAGTCTTTGGGTCCGGGACTGATAACGGGAGCATCCGATGATGACCCTTCCGGCATAGCAACATTTTCTCAGGCCGGAGCACAGTTTGGCTTTGGAATGTTATGGATGGCGTTATTTCAATATCCCATGATGACGGTCATTCAGGAAATATGTGCAAGGATAGGTCTTGTGACAGGTAGTGGATTGGGAGGAATATTAAAAAAGAAATATTCAAAAAAAATTCTTATTCCACTTTCTGGCCTTGTGCTTATTGCAAATACAATAAACATCGCAGCTGATATTGCTGCCATGGGTGGCAGCTGTCAGACTCTTGATTCCTCAGGTACCGATTTTTATTACTACAATTCTTTTTGTAATATTTATCGTTGGATTGGAGATCGTCGTCCCATATCAAAAATATATGAAAATTCTGAAGTATACTGCTCTCTCTCTGTTATCATATATTATTACTGCAATAATTGTTGGAGGCGAGCTGGAGTCAAATATTGACTTTCAGTGTAATTCCACATATCGAGATTAAACCAGAATTCGCAACAATGTTTGTTGCCATAATTGGTACTTCTATATCACCATATTTATTCTTCTGGCAGGCATCAGAAGAAGCTGAAGAGGATGTTGCTAAGCAAAAAATTAAGGAAATCGGTAAGGGCAATCCAGAGGTAACAAAAAAAGAAATAAAATTAATGCGAATAGATATCGCAGTAGGAATTGCTTTTGCAGAGTTAATTGTTTGGGCAATTGTGATAACTACAGCTGGAAGTCTTCATACTCATGGAGTAACGGATATACAGTCATCAGAACAAGCTGCAAAAGCGTTGGAACCACTTGTAAAGACTTTTCCTCACGCAGGTGAAATTGCAAAGGCAATATTTGCATTTGGTATAATTGGTACTGGATTACTAGCAATACCTGTGTTGGCCGGTTCTTCAGGTTATATATTGGCAGATACTTTTGGATGGAAACAAGGCCTGAACAAAAAATTTAAACAGGCCAAAGCATTTTACATAGTTATAGCCGCCGCCACTTCAATAGGCTTGCTAATTAACTTTGTAAATATCGATCCTATAAGAGCATTAGTATATGCCGCAGTTATAAACGCCATTACTTCTATTCCTATTCTTTTCGCTGTATTGAAAATATCAAATGATAAGAATTTTCTCAAGACCGAAACGAATGGAAAATTATCAAATACTATCGGGTGGATAACCTTTATTGTAATGGGTATTTCAGTAATTATTATGTTTATTACATGGGGCAAGTGACAATATTTAACAATACGATAGGATTTATGAGATAAACAGATGGAAGTCATTTGCAGAGAGGGAACATGGCAATCTCTACAGTGGTAAAAGTTGAAATGATGAAAAGCGAAAGATATACATCGAATTTGGTAGAATATGAGTGGGATGCCTATAAAGTAAAGAAGTATCGTTTATTACCTTTATATCCTATAGATTATGTAGTATTGTATGATATTTAACAAATTGAGTGTTAGAAATAAAAGTAAATCTAGATCGACGCAGGTTACGATGTTGTTGCCGTTGTTGGTTACAGCAATGCTTATATTTGCAACATCTTTTCAGGGGGTATCGGCTCAGAATCAATCGTCTGCGAACACAAGTAATAATGACAATAAAACAAATCTTAATACATCTGGTAAGACTGTGGTAATTCCACAAGGTAATAAAGCGACAATCATAGCAAATCCTACAACCGCTGGTCAGACTAAGAATACACAGGGTAATAATCGGACTGGCTTTACTTCTGTTTCTAACTTTGTTGTAAAAGATAAGACGTTCCCAATAAAATATAACATAACGAAGGGAAAACTTTTAGGAATTGTTGGTGACAAAGATAAGACGACCATGATTTTCCTATTAGGTGGCACCTCGGATAATGGTAAATTAACAGTTGAACTCCCACGAAATGTACTTGATGCAAAAAGTCAGGGAAATACTGACACCAAATATCATGTCAAGATTGATAACAAGGATGTGGATTATAAAGAAGTTGGAACTAACCTTAATGCTAGAATATTACAGATCGACTTTAGCAAAGATGATAGAATGATGGAAATAGCAGGTACTCAGATGGCATCCTAGTCAAATAATCAAGTATATCCCCCATGTTTCTGTTTACGACGAGCTATAATAGTTAATACCAGAAAAAATAATATGATGGTAGGATTTGGATAGCATCATACTACGAGATTAGATCTATGAGAATGTACAAGTGATGTAAGAATCCATTGAATAGACAATTAGACCATAATACACGCGTATTAGAAAACTATAATGAGAAAATACCGGAAGGATAAGAGCGAGACAGAAAAGGATTCATCAGCAAGTAATGCTGACTTGCTGATGAGAACACGCATATCTTTTCTGATAACTTCCAGTTTAGTTATAATATTTGCGGTTAGCTATGGCTACCTAGAGTATTATTATATAAACGATCCCGTACAAGGCAAGACTGCCAATCTTACAGTAAAATCTGGCACTCATCGTGTGGCTACTCCTGTAATAGCCGGTCTCTACTCCTACCACATATTTCCTATGATAGTGATATTCATTCTAGTTGGTTTTGGCCCCTTCTTTGACAGTATTAGCTTTAATATACTTGGTAGACATGAAAGGAGAAAAGCTGCGTCTTTGGGAATTGCAAATGTATTATCAGCTATCCTAGTAGAGGATTTTACATGGTTTTTTATAGATGATGGCTACCACTTGATAATGATCCTAAGAGGGGACTACTCATTCAGGCATCAGATTGGACAACAAAGAATTTTGGTGGGTTACACCTACCTCATGTAGATCCATTTGGAAGCTTTGTTATACCATATTGGTACATTATTGTTATCATGATTGCTGGTATCTTTTATTACTTTGCCTATAAAAGGTCTACTAGACGAATATCATAAAGGTAACCAAGTTTTTACCAAGTCATGTACAAACTACTTTGATCGATAAAAGAAGCAGTACAGTATTTCCTTCGTATTGTATCGATATATAGATATGAACTTGTCAGTTACGACCTACCTACCTACCAACCAACCAATTTTAAATTGTAATGAATAGCTTTAAATCCTAAATCTTAATGAATGGATGTATAGTTCGTAATTCGTAATTATAAAATAATTAAGCAAACTATAAATTATAAAAATCTGTCTTCGGATAGGATCCTGTTTGATTGGCTATCTGATAAAATGCTCTTGTTATTCATACCACTATTTATTAGCGACATAAACTTTACTATCCTTCAAAGCCTTGTTTGAAAAAGCGAGATATCAGTGAAATCGGAATTTACAGAATTTAATAAAAATAAAAATAATATTCAAATAATCAGGATCTCTTTTACTCTCATATTTTCGTTCTGTGCAGCTAACTATTCCAATTTATCAATCTGTACAAAGGATATATTTGGCAGCCTGACTATGACACTTTTGTAGCAAATTTTACTGAGTCTGTGGTTGAGCCTCTTGTAGCAGCTGCAGCTGCACTTTTGATATTATTTATCTGGATTGTTATATCTCCTTTATATGGTTTAGAAAAGGTTATTCTTTCAAATCCACTACCGGCTCGTGGCATTTCATGAGTTTTATTCCAGAGAACATGACCTTTGTTATCATAAATAGATATATCATAGCTGTCAACAGGCATCAGTCGTTGTAATATTTCTGGCTGATTAAAGCCAACTTCACGACCTTCTCCTGATACATTTGTTTCCGTTTGTGGAACAGTTTTCGCACTAGCCGGTGGCGCACTTGCATTCAAAAATAGCACTTCCATATCAAAGCCCCTATTAGCAGGTATATTTGGGGACTGCATTGAGGTGGGATTACTCCATTTTAGTTGAACCCTATAGATGCCATTGTTTGATATCTTCGTCATAATTGGAATGGTTGAATTAGAGTTATTTGCTGATTGTACAAGTCCGGAGGTCTTGCTGCTGTTAGTGTTATTGTTACTTAATGCAAATGTATAGTTATTATTTGACTGTGCTAGTATTATGGCGGAAGTAAGTGAAAATAGCGATGTTATAATAATTAAAAGCCGTATCGACTTTAATTGACGTAATGGTCTGATAAAACTAAACATTTTATTAAACATTTCATCTTCCGACTTTCTATTCGTATCAGTATTGTAAATAACCATAGTAATAATTGGCTTGAATAGCATATAGAGCTTTCAATATTTTACTTGATGGCTTGGCAGAGTAATTATGAACTGTCCTCATCCTTCCTAGTAACTGAAATCTTTTTTATCCTATGCTGCACACATTGACATGATTTTTACGACTACTCGACTAGTAATGGAGTAATAAAGATATTAATATTGATTTGTCCAAGGGACTCTCATCATGGTGTAATACAAATTTTGAATAAGAGATTATGATGAATATATTTCATTTACAAAAACAAGAAATTATCACTGGAACGTTGTTAGGCCTAATTTCTGTGAAAGACATAAATTTTTCCAAGAACAGTATGAACAAATAGATGAGATTATAGATGAAGTTGCTGAACGTGCACATACTCTTAATGGCAGATCACTTGGTACTCTTGCCGAATTCGTAGAACATGGTTCAATTCAAGAAAGTCCAGGAAAATATCCCGATGAATTGACAATGATTTCAAATCTGTTTGCAGACCATGAACAGATAATTAGAAGTTTACGTACAGATGCTAATAGGTGCGAAGAGTATCATGATATAGGCACAAACGACTTTTTGATTGGTGTTATGGAAAAACATGAAAAGATGGCAGGGATGTTACATGCTCACTTGGACAGAGACAGGGTATAATAGCATAATTTTATACATAAATTTATCTTCCAACCTTTTTATTATTTAGAACTTGACCTATCTACTACATTTTGTATGTAATTCATCAAATTCATCAACAGAGCCAGGTCTGTCTCAAAATAAACTTTTAAAATTAGGTATTTGTACTATTACATATGACTATATTATTTTTACAACTGTCTTTAATAATATAGTTATTATTCTTTAATATGACTAAAGGTCTTAATTTTCAAAGTTTAGCATACTCTACTACCTATGCTAATTATATCTAATATGTAAAGGATGTCGGTAATTAGGACATGCGACTACAGGAATATAACAACAAGAGAAATTTTGGAAAAACACCCGAACCACATGGTAGAGCTAATAAATTTGCTAAAGATGATTCTAGTCGTTTAAAGTTTGTCGTACAAAAGCATCAAGCTACAAGACTACATTATGACTTTAGACTAGAAACAGAGGATGGTGTATTAAAGTCATGGGCTGTGCCAAAGGGAATTTCATTAGATCCTAAAGTGAAAAGACTTGCAGTGTTAACAGAGGATCATCCTTTAGATTACTTAAACTTTGAAGGAGTAATACCTGAAGGAAATTATGGCGCTGGTTCAGTAATAGTATGGGATACCGGCTACTATGCTGCAGAAGATCCAAAACAAACACTTTCTCAACAATTTATTAGCGGTAAGATCGCATTTAGTTTATTCGGAAAAAAATTAACCGGTAAATACTTCTTAGTAAAGACTACAAGAGAAAATCAATGGTTGCTGATAAAAGGTGCTGACGAATTTGTATCTGCCACTGAAGATTTGGCTATTAGTAGACCAGAGTCGGTTCTGACCAATAGGACAAATGAAGATTTGAAGGCATATAATAAAGGAAGTACAAGGTCAACGCACATCGCTTTTCAAACATTCCAAAATCCTGGAAAGCAAACAATCAATCAAGATAATAATAATAAAAGTATAAGTAGAAGTAAAGAAACAGCTGTAACACGACGAAAATTATCGACTGCGAAAGATTCTGAATTCCCAACCAGTATAAAGCCGATGTTAGCTACACCAGTCGACAAAGCGTTCGATAGTAAGGAATGGGTCTTCGAAATCAAGTGGGATGGAGTTCGCGCAGTTCTATTTCATAATAAGAGTAACATGAAAATGCCATTTCTAGAATTGTCGTCTAGAGCTGGAAATTCTATCGCGCACAGATATCCAGAGATCTTGGAATCAATCGGCACTATAACATGTAATAGGTCAGTCGTTTTAGATGGTGAAATTGTAGTATTAAATAGACAAGGCTATCCAGATTTTCAAAGCCATCAAAGAAGAATGAATGTTGAAAATTACGGTGATATACATACTCTATCTCATCAAATACCCGCAACATATTATTTATTTGATATACTGTATCTTGATGGTAAATCCCTACAGAACCTAGATTTTATAGAAAGAAGAAAAGTTCTATCAAGCATTATTCAGACAAACTATACAATAAAACTCTCAGAATTCTTTGAAGAAAACGGAATCTCGTTATATAATAAAATTAAAAGTATAGGTCTTGAGGGTATTATTGCAAAGAAGAAGAATGGTAAATATTCTCAAGGCACAAGATCAAGAGATTGGCTAAAAATAAAAGATGTAAAAACTCAAGATAGTGTAGTAATAGGGTATACTAAAGGAGAGGGAAATAGAAAGAATTATTTTGGATCACTGCTGCTCTCTGCATATAATGCTCTAACACATCAACAAAGATTTGTAGGTCATACTGGAAGTGGATTTAATTTCGAACAACTTGATAATATTTATACCAAGATAAAAGAAATGATCACAGATAAATGTCCAATCAAATATGTACCATATACAAATCGAGACCCAATCTGGATAAGACCTGAGCTTGTAGCGGAAATAAAGTATACCGGATGGACAAACGATAGGATTATGAGAGCACCTATTTTCATTAGATTTAGAGAAGATAAAAAACCTGAAGAATGCATAATAGAAGATGAAAGGCATGTAGAAGAAGTTGTTGTTACTAATGCCGATGTTCAGTCGAGAGAGACATTCAAGCAAAAAATGACAGTAAGACCAACTGATAATGATGAACAAAAAAAAGACATGAACATGTCATCACATTCTTTATCCTCAACATCCTCATCATCATACAGTGGGTTTTCAAATCTTGGAAAAGTATTCTGGCCAAAAACTAAAGAGCATTCGGAATTAACAAAGGGAAATTTAATTGAATACTATGATAAGGTCAGCAGATATATTCTTCCACACCTTAAGAATAGGCCTCTTTCATTAAGCAGATATCCTGATGGCGTTGAAGGCAAACACTTTTACCATAAAAATTGGGATAAGGAAAAACCCACCTATGTGCAGACAATAAAAATATATTCAAAGTCAGCCAATAATACCGTAAATTATCTAATTTGTAATAATAAAGATACGTTACTATGGATAGTTAATTTAGGATGTATTGAAATACACCCATGGTATAGTAGAGTGAACGATTTGGATGCTTGCATCAAAGGAATAAATCGAAAGGAAATGCCCGTAGTTGACGAAGAAAAGTGTGGATTAGGATTCCCAGACTTTATCGTCTTTGATCTAGATCCATACATATATTCAGGATTTGAACAAGAAGGAAATGGAGCTGCTGCAATAGAACCAGAATACAGTATTAAAGGCTTCAAAGCAGCTGTGAATATAGCATTTCATATGAAAGATCTTTTTGATCAGTTAAAGATCAGAAGCTACGTTAAAACGTCCGGTAAAACTGGCCTACACATCTATGTGCCAATTGAACCATCTACTTATACTTATAGCCAGACCAAAGGGTTTGCTAAGATCATCGGAACATTACTCCTCAAAAGATATCCTGACAAAATTACAATGCAGTGGGATACTGCACAGAGAAAAGGAAAAGTTTTCTTTGATTATAATCAGAATTCAAAAGGAAAAACGATAGCCTCAGTGTTTTCTGCTAGGCCTACTACTTTAGCAACCATATCTATGCCTGTAAGATGGGATAAGCTAAATGACATTTACCCTACTGATTATACTATACTCAATGCTCCTGAAATTATAAACAAGTCTACAAATATAGATACTTGGGAAGATATATTGAATAATAGACAAGATATAATTAAAATATTGCAAGACCTAGACTTGGGTTAAGTTAACGTCTTGTTGCTGTAATTCACCATATCATACTGGTTCTAACTTACCATCCTTTCTATTTCAAATGCAGTCAACAAGTATTCCCTAAGACTAGACTGTAACTGACCCAATCTCCTACTATATTTGTACCTGCTAGCACATTTTATTGGATTCTCTTTTATCGTGTCTCGCGGATTGTTGCAAACTAGCTTTCAAAGCTGCAACTAAATCTTTGGTTTCAGCTATCGGTTCTATTTCTTTCATAGTAAAGGTTTTGCCCTTTGACTCGGCCTCAATTAACTTTTTCAGTTCTGTTGCATAGGAATCGGAATATAGAGAAATATCAAACTGTTCTGTACCTAAGATTTTGTACTAGAAGTTGTCCTAGCTCCAGTTCTTTATTATCGATTTTGGCTGGAGTTGCTTCGGAGATCTCTTTGATATCTTCTACAGGTCTTATCTCGTCCATATAACGAAGTATGTGCATAACAATACCTCTTTGATAGGCTCTTAAGGCTACAAGATGTTCTTTGTTTTCTCTTAGAGTAACTTTACCTATACATATCTTGTTATTTTCCTTTAATACTCTTACTAGCAAGCTATATGCCTTGTCTAATGTCGTACTAGTACCTTTCTTGACATCAGGTGCTACGTAATAGCTTTTTTCTACAAATATCGGATCAAATTCGTCTAGATTTATGAATTCTTTTACATCAATCGTTCTTGTTGTTTTTAGCTTTATCTTGTCTAAATTTTCCTTTTCTATTATAATATATTTATCCTTTATTATTTCATAACCCTTCTTTATTTCTGCGTAAGAGAACTCCTTTTCGTCTATAGGACACCATCTCTTGTATTGAATTTTGTGACCATTTGGACATAATTGATTGAAAGAAAATTCTTTATCGTATGTTGCATTATATAATCTTACTGGGATACTTACTAGTCCAAAACTTATACTTCCTTTCCATAGTGATCTTGGTGTTGAGGATTTGTTCTTCATTCCTTCTTTCTGTTTGGCAGACAAATATTACTGCCTCATTTTGCTACTAAGGCGTGTATACCGAGTAGCAATGCCATATGCCAATATGAATAAGCCTACGAATATGAGAATTTCAAATATTAGCTGAGCTTGAGCGGGCGGGACACCATTAACTGTATTCGGTAGACCTGTTTGTGGATTCACATTATTTTTGACAACCTGGGTTACATTAATGGAACCAAAGTAAAGAGTACCAGATATCCCGATGACTAGAATGACTACGCCTATGGCAACAGCTATTCTCCATCTTTTCTGTGAATGCAAGATACCACCTATAAAATTGCCTTTATTAACTTTATCAGCCATAACTTTGTATTACACTACATTATACTTTTAAGTTACAAGGTATTTTCTCCGTTGCTAATATCGATCTTTGTGAGATATTAATTTTTTTTAATAGATTTTGTATATATCTAGCATTTACGAGATGGATACAAAAATCAACATATGAAATAGCAATATATCTAATGTATTAATTTACTTTAACCAGAAATGAATTGATTTCTCAATAAATAATATTTATTAAGTGTAGTTTTTCACTGGGTAATTAAAGATAACAGAAGCATGCATAATAAATAAACCGCCTATAAAGGCACCACTAGTGATTTACGAAATATACTACCTTTATTTGCTGGCTACTTAAGCAGGACAGGCTGTGCATCAATACGCACACGAAATAAAGTGTACGGTTTGTTACGTAGATCTCGTCCCATATTGAACTTGGCCTGTCGATGCAATTGGTTAGCAGTCACATAAAGGTAACCGTCAGTAGCAAGCGATAATGTATCAGGCCATAATAGTCGTGAATCGTGTATTACTGTCTCCCATATGCCAGCTCGAGTTCTACGCATAATAGCATTATGCTCGTAATTGGTCGAGTAGATGTTTCCTGACGCATCTGATTCCAGCCCATCAGAAGCGCCTCCTTTGTCCCCCTCATCAATTATAGTTGTAGCGACCGCTTTATCATCAAGTGAGCGGTCCACTAAGGCATTCGTGTCAACGCTGTAGAGCCTTCTGCTACTTAGTGGACAGTAATACAAACGGGATCCATCAGAACTTATAGCAATACCATCTGAACCCATACTTGCACCTAGTTTTACAGATCCGTCTGGTTGATGCTCTAATAATGGCCTGCCCTCAATCATTGGAAGGAAGGTTTTCAAATCTTCTGGCTTGGTTGAAGGGTGGTCATGAAGCCGGCGCCAGCTAGTGCTTGTGGCCAGGTCGACAACAATAATTCCATTAGGCCCATTTTCGGCAGAATCGGTGATATATGCGGTGCCTTCTTCGCCACGTCGTAAATCAAAGCGTACATCATTAAGATAAGTAGTGGGGAGAGCAATGTATTCTGGGAAGAGAATCTTTTTAACGACCTTATTCGGTACTGAGATCAACGCAGACTAATTTAGGCCCTCCACATTTGGTTGGCTGGAACATTGGACTACCGGTATCAAGAATCCATAGGCGATCCGCAGAATCAACTACGACGGACTGAACAGATACAAAGGCAGACGCCTGATCATTAGGATTGGTTTGATTCATAGCTTGGTCTGGATATGCAATTGCCTTATTGTCACGGATTTCACAAACTGTAAAAGCGACATCATCACCCCATTTTGGAAAGTTCACAAAAATACGTCCAGAGTGTGAAACAGCCACACCAGTAGGCATCGCATCATTAAAAAGAAAAATTGGCTCCAATTCGCCTAGTGCTTCCTCTACAGGTAACCTGTCCTTAGCTTGCGTGAGACCTATTGATGATTCTTTTTTTGATGACATTAAAAATATACTATCCTATTCCTTGTTCTGGTACGATGGAATATTGTAGTTAATAATGACTGTATCTCCATTATTCATGATTTTAGCTATATGTATTTAAGGTATTCAAATGCTGCTGGTTGACTTCCTGGAAATTCGTAATATTAATTTCAACATGCAGTACGATCTCTTTTTTATAGAATAATGAATTATTCTGATTTAACATGAATTTCTCACTTGTATAGTGTTTCAACATAGAATTTTTCTGTAGCATATCATTTATAACAATTGCATATACGTTCACAAGAGATTTAGGATTAATTATTTGTAAACTGATTTAATTTAATTTAATTTAATTTTTTCAATATCATCTAATTTCACGAAGATGATGATATTGTAATCAAAGTGATCACATGAGAATAAAATACTTTTGGGTGAATGTCGTAAAGTAAGAATTTCTACAATACTACTATTCTGCTAAAAATATTATGAAGGGTTATCTCGAGAATATTCAATTCTATAATAAAACAGCCAAGATTTACATGTATCTAGCAAGAAAGTTGATAACTTACAGTCCACATAATAATGGTTTTATGAGAAACTAGAAACGAATAATGCAATTATTTAAAAAAGTAATCTAAAATAAGTAATCAATATTTATTGTTTTGAAGATGATCTATGCATTATTCGAAGTATTTGACCATCGAAGTCAAACAAATGATTAAAATAATCAAAATAAGGACTTTTAGTCTTATTTCATGTAATGTTTATCTGTTTAGTATAATTACCAATGATAATATTAATAATTCGGCTCATATTGATGGATAACTGATCCTAATAATCGATGATGATTTTGATATCGTACTACTAATTAGGACAAGTATTGAGAAACTTGGCCTTTCTGTAATTTCTTTTACCGATCCATTAGAAGCCTTGAAGGAGTTAGTTTACACTATCGTGATTACAATCTTGTGATATCTGATATTAGAATGCTTAATATGAATGGCTATAAGTTTGTTCAGGAACTGAAAAAGATAAAACTTTATTTGAAGATTTGCTTATTAATGCGTTTGATTATAGCGATTGTATTTTAAAGGCCTTTTCACATTCATAAATAGAGGGGTTTATTGAAAAGCCTATCTCCTTAAGCGAACTAGGTAGAATGGTACTTACTTATACTAATTGCACCAATATTTCATGTCCTAACTAACCTTGAATCAATTTTGTACATACTTCTCCTATGAATCGTGCAGTATAGGAACTAGCATAAGTGACAGAGGATACGATACTAGGAAATGCAGAAATTACAAGTTTGCTATTCAGTTAGCAACGGAGATGCAACTTGTGGTACAATATAAATTTATTAGAAGTCTGTAAGATAAGAAATATGTTCGCCTGGCCAAGGGTTGTCTGCTAATTTTTGCTAGTATTCAAAACTAGAGTATTTTTTAAGGATTGCATTCCTATTTGTGCAATGGTCAAAAAGATTCTAGTTGCGAGCGAACAGAATGATACCAATGATCAAAACAATATTTATCTTACATAACCCAAAAGACTGATATTAAGACGATATTATTTCGTACTTCCTGCCAGAATATTTCTGAAATCAATCTCGTATTATCTGTCTTTAAATGAGGGTCTAGGAAAAGTAATTTTTATTGGATATCTAAATGCAGAGTGGATTATGACTAATTCACCTTTATTTAATCTTACAATATTCATTTTTTGTACTTTCGTCTATCATGCTATAGAAAGCAGTAGATAGTTCAGATAAACCCATCTTTGCAATTATGTGCATTCCTGTACTTTCGTGTAAACTAGGATCTACTGTACTTTTGAACTGCTGAGCAGAAAATAAAATTGTACCTCTTGATCTACCAGCAATCACGGTCTTCACAATCTGTTCTCCAACCGGTTTCATTTTACCTGTTGGTTTAGAAATAGGCAAAAATCTATTTATTTCGTCTATGAAAACCAATACATACCTTGGCTTCTTTTTCTGATTTACTTCCTTGGCTGTACTCCTATCACCTTTGCTTGTAATGATAATTTCATTTGACGAATACATTTCATCAATACTTTTCATAACATCTCCTATGACAAATGATTGTTCCTCTACCGTAGAAAGCATGGCTATATCTACAACGAAAATATCATGTGAATTTATTTGTCTAATTTCTTTTCCTAAATATTTACTAGTTACCTTTTTGTCAATGAATAAAGAAGATCTTCTAAAACGTTGTATGTGTCCTTGGAAATGTAATAACGAGGATTTGTGTGTAATTATTTCCCCAGGATAGTCCCTAAAGTTAAAAAGGTCGGTCCATGTTTTGATGTATCCATGATTATCCTTCTCTATGCTAGACGATTTCTTAATTGGCCAGAATTCATAAATATAGTTTATGATCGAAGACAGATTATATCGGGGATCATATATTTCTGAAAAGAGTAATTCTAATCTATCATATACATCGTTTAATTCATAAGAATAAGTCTTGGAATTCGATGGAATATGCATTGAATTAGGTCTTCCATCTTTTCCTCGTGGAAGAAAATAGGTCACATTGTCAAACGGGGTTAAATCCAGATTAAGCATATGAAAGTACTTTTCTTTTGTCTGTCTTTTTTCTTCATCTTGTATTTCATCTATTTGCAGTAGATCTTTTTCTTTAGTGTTGAAAATTATTATTGCAAATTCTTGCTCATATTCTTTAAATTTTTGATGTATCGATTGCAGTAAAAAAAGCAGATAAGAAGTTTTTGCATTTCCTGAGATCCCTGCTGCATTTGCATGGGCAGTATCAGGACCTACCAAATATGTAACGTCCAAAGAAACTGGAACCTGCTGCCCATTGCTCATTTCTATTATTCCAGCAGGGATAGGAAAAATCATTTCTGGTACTCCAAGGGCAAAAGTAACCTCTTCTGTTGTAGAAAATCTAACCGACCTTCCTAATCCTACCGGCATTCCTGTTGTAGACATACGACTTACAAGCCCTTCGTCCTTGTACTCGGAATTAGCAATAACCACAACCTTTACAACATTTATCCCATATTGAAAATCATAATCGCTGGTAGTTGACTTATTGCCAGGTGCCTCATTGGTTACACGATTTAGGAAATCTCTTGATTTGTCAGTTTTATCAAATGAGGCAATACGACCTTGATCGCTTGCAATTGTTTGTATATCTTGAATTATTCCAATGGTTTTAGTATCCTGTCTCAAATAGTCTATTGTAACAAAGTCAAATGGCCTTACGAATACGCCAGGTTTGAGGGCAAACCAGAATGAATCAATAGTATTGAGATGTCTATCAGAAGCAAACGTTATCCCAATTTCTTTTATATCATCGTCATTATTTGATTTCGAAGAATTTAGACTACTTGTATTAATAAAACGATTCTTGGTAGTACCATAATTGGTAGCAATATCAATACCACTATTGGTATTGTTACAATTATCTTGATGATCTTTATCTGCTTGATTATTCATATAAAACTCATTATTTAGTAGCATGTACATCATTCTTCATAAATCTTGTATGGTGACAGTACAAGCCGGAATATATGTGGGTGGCGAATATAGGTAGACTGTTATGTCACTTTAAGTACATACATTCAGTCATTTGGGTCAGTTATTTCAATAATTCAATATTTATTACGCTAATAGCAATATAAAATGAACAGATTATAATGGAAGTCTAAAAGATTTCATATACCTATAATTCTGATCACATAGATACTTACTTAAATTGTGTGATATATTAATAACTTATGAGAATTGTTCAAATATCCGATCTTCATATTGGAGGTTTATTCAAACAGGACATCTTTGATATTCTAGTTGACGAAATAAATAACGAGCTTCAGCCTGATGTAATTATTGTATCTGGAGATTTAACTGATGATGGTCTGATCTTTCAGTTTGAACAAGCAAGAAGAGAAATTCAAAAATTCAAGTGTTCTAATCTTATAGTATTTCCAGGCAATCATGATTATAGACACACTGGCTATCTGCTTTTTGAGAAATATTTTCCTAAAGCAATCTCTTCTAATCAAGTCCATGAATTTGACGACAGGAAAAATAAAGACACCAAAGTTATATTAACCACAGTCGGTACCGCGGTACCAGATAAGGATGAAGGTGAAGTAGGATACAGACAGAATTTATGGCTAAACGATAATTTGGCTAGATATAATAACAGATTTCAAAATAACGGCCAAAGGATAACCAAAATAGTAGCTATGCATCATCATCTAATTTCTATACCAGATACTGGTTATACAAATGTTGTAGGAATTTCTGATGCTGGAGATGTTTTGAGAACCTGTCTTGAAAACGAAGTTGATTTAGTTATTTGTGGCCATAAACATAGACCATGGATCTGGAATTTAGGTAATATGAGGATTGTATATGCTGGAACAGCCTGTTCCTGGAGATATCGAGGCATATTCAAAGATACATACAATATTATAGATATCAATAAAAATAATAAAATTAATATTGAAATGAAAGTGGTGGGAGAAAAAAGCATACCGTTATCTGAAGTAGTTAGAAGATATGAACCGGAGGCTAAAATCACTAACCTCTCGAGAATTATCACATCAACGGGATGATTAATATTTCTTCTAAATCGCAATATTAACTAGCATACAAAAAATATATTTTTAAATGTTGTCAGATTGAGAATTAGAAGAATATAGAATTTATTTCAAGCTCTATGTCATCAATAGCTGGTTGATCTACTTTAACGGTCAATTGAAAAACTAGTACTATTCCAGTACAAGCAAAGTATTGCGGCATTACATCATCCTACATTTTCAGAATTCGTTTATCATACAATTATAGCTATGAAGTATGACGTCTTCCGGTCAAATTCAGAATATTAGCTGACATTTCTAAATGACCGGTCCACCCTAGAAATAGGCAAAGATATTGGATTAATTTTAAGAATAGATATTCTTTTTGATTTGAAATATCACTAATGTTTTATAATTTATGTAGACTAATTTATTGATAAGGTATGACTCGCCGAAAGATAGCAAAAAAACATTAGGTTATATCTACCATGTCAATCACCATTGCCGTTGTCGGTATGGTTCATGACTGATATCATTGTTGGCGTGTGCCGCAGTTGGTAGACTAAAGCTAAAAGTAGCACCATTATCATCTTGGTTATTTTCAGCCCACATTCTGCCGCCATGGGCCTCAATAATATTCTTTGATATAAAATAACCAGTCAGGTTCCACCTTGCGAGACTGAAGCAAACTTTGTGAAAAGCTTGGGAAATACCTTAGCATCTATACCAGTTCCACTATCCTTTATGGCAATAACCACGACCTTATCACCAATATCATCGTACTCTCTTTCTTTAGTTTCAGTTGTAATAGTAATAGTTCCTTTCTTAGTAAACCTGATCGTATTGACTAAGAGATTTAAAATCACCTGATTAATTCTGTTCTTATCTGCTTCTAAATAGATATCTACTTTTTCCTTAAATATGAGCTCTATATTTATATTGTTATTGTTACTGCTCATATTTTCACTCGCAATATAATTTCTGGAATCTGTAACTGCATTCAGTATCATCTGATTTAAATTGAATTTCTCCTTTTTAAGTGATAATGAATGACTCCCAATTCTTGCGACGTCTAGGAGATCTTCTGAAAGATTTTGTATTTTCTTAGCATTTCTTCTTGCGACGTCTAAGATCTTATCTTGTTGTAATTGCCCTTCCAGCTTTCTGTGACGAAGAATCTTCGATAAGCCGATGATCGGTTGAATCGGAGTCCTTAGCTCGTGAGCAGCAATATTAATAAAGTCCTTTTGGGCCTTATCATTAGCTTTCAGTTTTTCATTTAATATTCGTTCATTCCAGAGAATATCAAATATCGATCTAAATGAGTTTACTGTAACTGCACAGACAATCTTCATTAACGGTAGATTTCTGACGAGGTATCAGTATACGATACTGTTATGAACATCCCTCATTTCTTATAATACATAAATATGGCTGAAGTTGGAATAGCCGAAATATTCGGCATGGCAGAAGCACTTGGAATAATTGCTACATTGTTTGTGATTCTATATTTCTCAAGAAAACAATCGTAGAGCCTCTCAGTAGATATCCAAACAAAGGTTCTCAATGACTTGGATGAAAAGGTTCACAAGATGGCAGAAATCATAGTTGAAAAACCATCAATGCAAAAAGTCATCTATAAACTTGAAACGCCATCAGATGAGTTAGCATTTGCGTATTATATCTTGTTTATTTGTTCTCATGCATATGCTATGCATCAAAGAAAAGTGCTTACTAACGATGAATGGACAGGATGGTTGCAGTGGATGAGAAATTGCTTTAAG
>CAVXZB010000007.1:0-12443 GCA_963765895.1 uncultured Nitrososphaeraceae archaeon
ATCTAGTATAATTATCCCGGAAATAGTGTTATGATTGGATATGCGGCATGCCAGATTATAAACACTATCAAAAATGGTGCATCAGGTATAGACGGGAGTTTTCGTAGACGGATATACAGTATGTATGTATGTCTATCATGAGGCGCGCACATTATACCTCTAGTTTGAATTATATTAAGTGCAATTACACTCGGATACTTTAGTAATCAATTCATTAATCATCTTTTCATGCTGCAATACTAAGAGCATAGATAATGATTCACCGGGATAGTTTTCGCCTTTGGAGTTAACAGCTCTGATGTAGTCTTTATTTTGTCCACATTCAGAAAGCATCTTACCAAATAGAAGTGCATTTTCTTCTCAGAGCATATTCAAAGTCTTTCTGTGATTTGATCTCTTTAGCTAGGATACCAACGTTGCCATTCTCATTTTGTTCATTTTGGGACACTCTATTATCTTGAACGTACATTCTTTTTAACTACAGAGCCTTTCGGGAACTGAGAACGCATAAATGGCAGTCCTAGATTCCACGGTCACATGGCTCTAGGAGATTTAGCATTCGAAGAAACTGGAAAGTTTGCAGGAATAAGGGCACTCCCCGACGGAAAGGTGGAAGCGACATATCAGGGAACTGGCAAATTGTTCGGTGTAGACTATTCATCTATCTATACCGGCGTCGCAAGCCCGCATGGAGGAACCTTGATTGCAGAGTTCAATGGAATCTGCACAACCAAAGATGGGGACACTGTTGGTGTGTGGGCTCATGGAAGGGGGCGACCTACCGGAAGTGGCCTAAAGGCGAGCTGGCGAGGTGGAGTTATCTGGCAGGCTTCCTCGCCGCAATTTGCAAGGTTGAATAGCGTGCCAGGAGTGTGGGAGTTGGACATTGACGAAGGAGGTAACTTCCATTTGAAGGTTTGGGAATGGAAGTAGGGTTCCCGACACGAAGCTTAGCTAGCCGTTTCCTCTTCTCTCATTTTCTTTCTTGTAGGAGGCGGACATTCCATTAGTAATTGCTGCCACCATAATAATTACCATTGTTACACTACACTTGTGACAAACCTGGTCCACTCAAACGTCCACTCTGTCCACTCGTATAAATGAACTGAAGTCCATAACCTCTAATAATTCTTAATAGAAAATAGTTGGGAGCAATTTCCTTTGGTATTTCTTATTCTCTGCCTAAGCTGATACCACCATCTTCTTTTTACGTCGACGCTCCTCTACACTCTTTTCATATTGAATCTGCTGTCGTTCCCGCTTTTGGCCTGTATACTCTTCATGTTTTTGACTTTTTTCTATAAAAGTAGCATCTTTATTGAGACGTTTTTCAGTTTCTTCTTTTTCCAAAATATTTTTTGGTTCTGACGGAGAATTGTCAACGTAGTGTTTGTAACGCCTTTCGACCTCGTAATTATTCCCCTGAAGCACCTTTTCTATTGCATTATCCAGAGATTTCTTAATTCGTTCTTCGAGCTTGTCTGTTTCAAGGCATTGCGGATAAGTAGCTAGCAAGTATTCAAATTGTTTCATGTATTCTATTACTTTATCACGATATTCTTCCTTGGTAGGCTTGTGATTTTTTGTTATCTTGAACCATGTGGTTGCACATTGAGCAGGATACGCTTTCGCGAGTTCTTCAATTACACGATCCATTTCAAAATAGTCTAGCATACAAATTAGCTCCTACCTGAAAGGATTAGAAATATATCTTTGTTTTGCAATCATGGTTATAGCTGCTAACTTGAAGCTGATATTATCGTCTTGTAAAGGCTGTTTATTACATTCCATTAATTACCATATGAGGATTACATGTTTATAATTTAATCTATTGTTTATTTGTTTGTTCTAATTGGATATCTGAATAATTATTATAAAAAGTATTATATTTATGAAGATATTCAAATTACTGATTCAGTCTTAAACGAGTCAGGTTTTAAAGTTCTCGTTATGGCGATTTTGGTTATCGATTCCGCGGGACAGTATGATGTTTTACAGGTTCATGATCTTTTTGTGAAGATAACGAAGGATGATATCTTCTGATTGGTAGTTTATCATAAAGGTCATAATGCGATATCTGAATGCGTCTTAGGTCTCCTATTCTAACGCTGGCTAGATTAGCTAATAACTGCATAGCTTCAAGATATCCATAATATATAAGCGGCACGATGTTAAAATAATACAAAGATGGGACAGTCAAAGGCCTGCAATAAACTATCTATTGCGCGATTTTAGAAGATGGCTCATAAATAAAAAGTAATGCAGAGATTGACTAATGGTAGAAGGGGGGCGCGCAGATCACGGATATGATGTGACTCAATATCCTGGATGGTGTCCGGGTTTTAAAAGTGGGTACGCCGCTGAGTGGGCAATTCTAGAGGTCGGTAAATAAGTAGCACTAGCTCGCTACTGTCTGAGCTTCTACATCAGCGACGGCTTTTACTACAGGGTCGCTGCTCGTAGCACCTGATACACTGGGTTTATTAAGGTAATAATTCTTAATATCGTCTTTATAGTCTTTGGCGTTTTTGTCTGATTTCTCCACGAGGCAGGTTGTTGCGTCTCCCTCGCTAGCAGTAGTAGGGGCCACGTCCTTAATAGGTTTATTGAGCGCCTTCGCGACAGGGGGTATGGCATTTAAAGCCTGCACTAATTGGTTAAATACAGACTCAGGTCTTCCTTGCATATCTTAACCAATGTCTTTAAGTCTAAATCACTGTAGTGCACACGTCCATACCACAAATATATCTAAAAATTGGTGGATAGAAAGACTATTGCAATTGTAACGAATTTGAAAAGGCAGTTGACTATAATGATATTCGATATTATCGACCTGAGGACGATAGGTTTAACGCAGTAAAAAAGCAGGTTGGTACCTACATTCTTTGAGACATCAGCGTCCCACTGCTAGTCTGGAGCCTTTCAAGTATAGTCCATGGTGTACAAAGAAACTAAAACAACTAAAGAGTGAATAATTATCCATACCACTTATATCGACCATAGCCCTTAAAATTATACACGAATAATGCAGCCATACCATATGCTATTTAAGAAGGCCGAAGAGGGAGGCTTTACAGGAAAGTGCTTAGAGTTACCTGGAGCCATTTCTGAGGGAGAAACCATGGAAGAACTTAGAGCGAACATGATAGAAGCAATCTTGTTAGTCCAAGAGTCTATCAAGGAAGAGGCAGAACTAAGGCATGAGCAGATAACCGAAGTAATTGTCTAACAAAGTAATTATTGACTGACTAATTGAGTCTACGAAATCATAACTGGCGTGAGGTAGTTAGGGTTCAAAGTCGTCATGGTTTTGATATGGAAAGGCAGAGTGGTAGCCATATCCTACTAAAATACGTAGACGGAAGAAGGATAACGGTACCAAAACACGACACACTAAAACAGGGTACGTTAAGGGCTATTCTTGACCAGGCTGATATTTCAAGAGAGCAGTTTCTTAGCGAACTGTAGCGTAGAACTAGGTTCAGTGTCGCAGATGGCACATGCGGTGTTTACAACGAACTAACTGACACTATTATTCCTTTTCTATATTTTTTATGTTAAAGAGGCTTTACCTCCAGTAAGTAGGCGTTATTACGTTATTGCTGGATTGTAATCCGCATCTGGCAAGTTCTCGTCACTAAGATAACCAAATAATGGAACAAGCCATAATTTGTGTCCAGTTAATTATATATTTTCCTTAGGGTATGTTACCAATGAATAAAATATTTTATGCAGTAGGCTTGGCTTTGCTAATTGTAGGAACTGCCGCAGCGACTACAATCTTGACAATTCAGCCAGCGCAGGCACAGCACCATAAATGTAGCTTGCCGAACGGGGACCATTTCCAGGCCAAGGAGACCAAGGTTGTCCCCCGGGCTTAATTGATAACCCAGGCAGCGAACACGCAGGCAACTAACTTTTTTTTATTTTTATTTATAAACTAAACAAAATCGCATATTTTTCATTTATATAGTAAAAAAAATCTCTGGTGATTTCACGAGGGAATTTATGAACTCCTTTTTAGTTTCTTAGTACACCGCGGACAGAACAGAAAGGGCGCCAACGACACTATAGGCCTATCAAATTGTGCATCATTGCATATACCAACCGTCTTTTGTTATAGCGTTATAGGAATCCTCCTTAGCCTTGTAGTAACAGATATATCATATTCCACGCTTTTTTTAATTTTGCGACAACAATATCCTCCAGCCAATATAGTCATTACGAATTATCTATGACGTTTTTGCTGCCACTGCCATCGCTCTCGCTGTTATTGCTTTTCATTTTTTTAGTTTTGTTATGCGTATAGACAATAGTCCAGATAGTTGTTACAAACTACGGCAACATTATCAGTATTGCCGCTACGGGTGTAACTTCAGTTGGAACGACTACGACCATGATTTAATTATCTCTCTTCAGTAACTTCTCCTTCTTCAACAATGAGGTTTGTTATCTCTGAACCATCGACATGTCTTACTATGATATTGTATAAGTGGTCCATGCCTTGATCCCTATTCTCGCACTCGAAAGTTCCAGATATCTTGAAACTATAACGCTTTCTTTCTGTCATTGAATTCCACGTCTCAAGTAACTAATCATTTATCCTTTTTTATCTCATCCGTGGCGTGCTGAAAGATTTTAGCCATTGATGTATTACTACTACTACTGCTGCCGTTACTAGTTGGGGGGGTGTGTCGTAAATGTATCATTTCCAAGTGCCTTCACATTTACAAAGCGAGGCAAGTGAGGCAGATCCTGCCAGTACGATTGTAACTACAAGGATAGTCGCCAGAATAACGATGTCATTTCTCTCTTTACCTCATATCACTAGCATAAATGGATACCTTAAGATTCCTAATGTGTTGTTTAGACCGTGAGTCGGCGTTTTTATACGACCTTGCGCCTTTACTCATTAAAGTAGAGCCCCTTAATTAGGTCAAATTTGATTCATACACCCTTGGGCCCCAGAAGATATAGCAATAAGAGGCTAGATGATTTGGATAACAAGTAATTATATGAATAAAGTCCTTTTTTTGATGATTGGACGTTCTTTTTGCTAATGGTGCTTCTTGGTAAACACTTGTTGTAGGTGGATTAGGTCTTTTGCAGTTCAGTAACTGATCGATTGTCAAGATTTGGATCTTTGGATACTTGCGTTTCCAGACAGATGATGCATAACGATCTGTTATTTTAGGTTCCTTTATCATTTCACTTGTCATCTCTTATCTGTGCTTCTCTATGATTGATCCCATGATTGATGATGTTCCATTGGTTGCCTATCCTATTCCATTAAATTAATTAGAACCTAATATAGTATATAGATAATCAAGAAGCATCTAGTGTGAGCGATAATGATGATGGTTGTCGCTAGTTCTCCTCTTATCAAAAGAAGCAACATTCCGTGGCGGAGGAGGACTATCATTCTCATGCCCTGAATGTGTTCTAATATGATTCCAGTAGTCTGAATTTGTGATCGCAGTTTTGCATACAGGACAATTGGCATAACCACATTTATGATGTCCTATAAAGTTTGGATGAAACGTAATGTTACATTTATCACATTTATTTTGCATGTCTATTTTATCACTTTTGTCGTTGATAGTAGTATGTGCATATCGATAATTAGGATGTATCGAACGATTGCAGTTATATCAAGCTGGATAAGACGAAGCTCGAATTACTACATGAAGTGAGTATAGTTATAGTTAGTTCACATGCATTCCGGATATACATAGACTAATCTATAATACCTCATGTATATCTCAGTCATGGGCGCACGCCAAATAGTGTGTTCTATAGATAAGGATTGAGACTTGATGATTTTTTCCAGCTCTAAACATGAGCCACTTTATTAACCAATTTCAGCAAGTTTCAAATTTCATAGCTGTCCCAGCTCTTGACTTGATTGACTTGAATTTGTTGTACCGACTAAAGATAGAAATAATGAAGATATTGTAAATGCTCAGGGAGTGAAAGGTATGATGGCGAAGGGATCCGAGTTATAGATGGAGCTAGTCTCATCACAGTCAGTAGAAGCAGCTTCTACCATCGAAATTAGGGCATTTAGAGGAAAGAAGAATGTATTCAAAGATGATATACTTGTAAGTAATGCTGACGCACAAAGACTAATGAGATTCATCAAGGAAAACTTCTCCCTCACCTCCCCATGAAATTAGGCGGTTACTGAAGTTCTTCCCAGAAATCAAAAGTTTTAATCCCAATTATACGATCAAGTATAATATCAATTCTGCAAAAAGGATGGTTATACTTATCAATTATGATACCTTAATCCGATACTCGTGGTGAACTTAACATCTGTTGACTCCTTATTGATGATATCTATAGATAGTAGTGCTAGTCGATGCGAATCAACATATTAATTCCGTTAATATGCAACAAGTTTAACGCATTTGACTTTTTAACATATCCGATATAATTATCTCGGAAAAAGCGTTATAACCCGATAGGTGGGATGCTAGGTTTTAACCATTATCAAAAATGCTGCCTACTAGATGTAGACTAACGTCCCAAGATGGTGATAGAATTTATATATGCCGTATATGATGAGGCGCGCCAAATAATCCATTCTATGAAAAACCTTCATTATTTTCCCGTCATGTTCAGGGACTAGGTCTACTACTCTCAATAAAGATGAGATTACAAGAATGGCACGTATGCTAAACTAGTAGCAATCATACCTCGCGAAGTATTACCTTAATTTTTTAACTGTACCTGATTTATGCATAATACTCTTACCTGGTTTTTGTATCTGAGGCGCTGGCTGTTGTTGAATGAGCATATCTGCCTCCTCTCTTTTCTTTCTTTCTCTAAGCTTATCCTTATACTTCAAATTTCGTGGCCTTGTTCTTAGTCTATAGCCACAGCAAGGACACCACAATCCAACCCAGTTGATGAATATTTCACAAATTTGGCATCGCCTCTGTCCTAAAGCGTAACGGCCATAGCCAGCTGGTTTTTGTGCCTTGTGACGTATACATATGCCTTTACAAGTCATTTTGCAATCCTACTGACGATTAATTGACGTTTTACTGTTTACGTATTGTACTTGGCAGGAAAAGGCTAGTTGATGGAAACATATCTCATAATTTATTTTCTATATTTATCAAAATATTATTTGTTATTCTTTCTTTTAGTATAAAATGAATACATATGAGTACTGCATGTAATATTTCTTCCAAATAGTTAATATATCGTAATGTACTCTATCTACGATAAAAATTGGAAGAATATGACTTTGATGAAATGTGTCTGGTTGCTCTTGACATAAGCAAAGATGTAAAGGTTTGTGGCTGTTACAGATACTAACGGGAAACTACTCGCTGGAAAACAGTGTAAGGATGGTAATATCAATAACAGTCTAATCAAAACTAGACTTTTCCAATTATCTTCTGCAGAAGCAAAAGAGTATCGGCAACATAGTCTAAAGGCTTCAGCTACATTTTTGTCATTACAATACGAATTATCTTTTCTATACAAATTACTTAGCAAGTACATTGAAGAGAATAAAAAGATGACATGCAACATTCAGATAGTAAAGAGCAAGATTCGGCTCATCAAGTCGGACTTGTACAATTCCATGGGTTACTAAAAATAGCTATAGCTTCGCTAACGGCTAGGAACGATAGATATCTTTGTATATATTTAGAGTCTGCCTCGTCAAATCAAGAGATAATTACAAAGATACGTAACGCTATGTAATCTTTCCATCATACAACACGGAATAAAAAAGTTGCATAAATATTGACGAGA
This sequence comes from uncultured Nitrososphaeraceae archaeon, assembly GCA_963765895.1. Lineage (GTDB taxonomy): Archaea > Thermoproteota > Nitrososphaeria > Nitrososphaerales > Nitrososphaeraceae > JARBAU01. The sequence continues at coordinate 7,771 of CAVXZB010000007.1, forward strand.
TCTTGAAGAAGACCAAGTTTATGTTCTGTGATATGTTTAGTTTGCTTATTAAAGCCTCAATACTATACCAATTAAAATAATTTCTCTGATACATTGCCATAGTAACCTCTTCAGTCTGAGTTTGCCACTCAACTATAGATACAGATGAAAAATATCACTGTTAATTGAAGATATATATATAATAAATAATATGCAGATGGAATCCATATCCTGAGACAGATAAGGCGGTACCATTCACTATAACTGAGGACTCAAAAATTGCAAATACAGAAAGAGTATCCGCAATGTTGGTAATTCCTGAGAGTTGCTTTCCATATTCGGGGGTTTGGATTGGTGGTATCAAAGATGGTGATAACCATTATCATTACCGGAGTCAGATAAGCGCGACACTTGACCATATATTTCTTATGTCGTATATTGAAAATGATGACATGACCGATACTATGAGGGAGTTTAATCTAGTGTTTTGTCCAAAAGCATGTCTAGGATTATCAAGAATTGATAGGACCAGGCGAGCACAAATGCGACGTGTGAAAATGATAGCTCAACCAGATTTAATGCGACCTTATGTATTCATGGATATTAGAGCGTCGGATGTTGCACTGTCTAACTTAATAAATTATTCTGAGCGTATACCTGCAGAATTTATCCCAGATATAACCAAGTATTATGATACCTGTAGGAAACACTTTACGTAAACGGATCGTGCTTGGCATGAATCACAATTTTCTGTTTTTGTGGATGGCGCACCTCCAAACGATCATCAAAGTTTTGCAAGTCCTGCTACCGGTTCGTAAACTTAAATTACTTCGCAAAGTGCTTTGAAATTATGGGATATAATTCAGTTCTCAAAAACTCCTTTGAAATATATCATGCAATCTATTGTCTTCGTTCTCTAGGTCTATTTCCACATCATGATAGAGTAAAGTCATGGGATACACATAAGATGGTTGATATAATTAAGCAATCAGACACAAGCGCTTTTGTACTAGATGTTGGATGTAATGGTTCTCCGATTTTGACCCTGCTAAGTAGACTTGGTTTCATAAACCTATATGGATGTGATTTGCTCCTAGAAGAAGGAATACCATCCACAGTCGAAATGTACAAGACATTTGATATTTCAATTCAAGATCTAGAAAAAACCGAATTTCAAAACAATACATTTGATTTCGTTACATCACTATCAGTCATCGAGCACGGTATTAATATTCAAAACTATTTTAAAGAAATGAATAGAATATTAAAAAAAGATGGATTACTTTTGACATCGACAGACTACTGGCCTGAGAAGATACCTAATCTAATAAATACGGATGTAAATCCTAAGAATTCGCCTGATAATATATTCAGCAGAAGAGAAATAGAGGAAGACGTAATTAGCATTGCAGAACAGAACGGTTTCCTTCTTACCGAACCAATAGATTTCACGCATGGGGAAAAAGTTGTTCATTGGAATGCTACGTGCCTTGATTACACTTTCATATTCTTTGCACTAAGGAAGAATTAGTTAGTATGTAAAGGCCTGTTACAATTACCATGCACTAGAAATTGGTAGTCGGTTAAATCTATTGTGTGTGAAGAACAGGCATAAAACGTAGTATTAGACCCAAAGAATTTTGCAAATGCTAGCGAGACTTAAAGATTTTGTCCTACTAAATCGAGAAGAAAATTTTGACCCTTAGTAGTCAGGAATTAGAGCAGAACCTAAATTTCATGCTATCACATTTTCAGGAGCCCATTTTCCCAAGGAATATGATGACAGGATCTCTTGAATATCAGAAGGAAGTGTTCAACATAAAGGAAGTCCTTGCGTACTTTAAGGCATCAAACTATGAAGATTGTAGGATCAATGCCTATCCTTCATTTACTAAATACGATGGCATTAATAGAACTCCACCAACTTTTCTAATGATAGATACAGATCTAAAGGACTTTGTTTCGAAAGATAAACTTGATAGGGCGTTGATCAGAATCTTAGAAAATTGAAAGGAGTATACACTGCCATCCTACAGTATTATGGACTGGCAACGGCTATCATATTTATCAACCTATGGCAGGTTTTATCCTAGAAGAGGAAGAGGTATATGCGAAATTTATAGACCCAAATGGAAGAGATCTCACCAGTAAATTTATGCAGTTTGCAGAGGATTTTCTTACGAATAAAAAAGGAGATCGGCAACATAACCAGACTATAAATTCATGTTTAATTAGAATTCCGGGTACAATAAATTCAAAATGTGTGCAGATGGTTAAGAATCATGCAGCGATGGGATGGTCAAAGACCTGCGATAAACTATCTATTGCGCGATTTCAGAATGTGGCTCATAGATGAAAAGATGGAGCAGAGGCTAGCAAGTAGTAGGAAGGCGCGCACTAAGACCGCATATTCAAATACAATCTGGTGGATTGAAAAGTTACTACAAACTCCACTAAGTGACTATAGGAAATTTGCAGTGTGGTGCATCCTAGCACCCTACCTTATTAATATTAGAAAATGTTCTACCGATGACGCTTCTAAAATAATAAAGGATTGGCTCGATAGATGTAGCCAATTAAGGCGATTAGACTTTAATGCTTATCGCGTGATCAAATATAATGTTGATTCTGCAAAGAGGAATGGTTATCTACCAAGAAGTATGGAGAAATTAAAGACAGAAAATACATACTTGTACAATCTGCTGGCTAAACTTTAGATAGAAAGCGAACTACTGTATTAGTAATTCGAATCAGACTAAACCAGACAAGATATCAGATCCGGCATAATTATATCGGAAAATGTGTCTTATAATACAGATGTGCGGCGCGCCAGATTATAAATATTATGGAAAAAACGCTACGTCTAATGTATATGAGTTAATTTCACGCTTGAAAAATTGAATATTCAGACGGTTTTCAATTTATCCCGACAGGAGAGAACACGTCCGTTTATAGATAGCCAGTCAGCTAGTCAACCCGTCCTAGAGACTCGTTGAAAAAATTTCAACAGGCTGCTAAGGCCGTAGAGGCTAGGTAGAAAAAATTTTGGAATCTCTAACCTGAGCCCTATCTATTCTACCGTCTACTATCCCACCATTGTTTGACCCGCTCGCTTCTTTTCTTGTGGGTCTCCTCGCGGCGTGACTTCCACCAACGCTCAGCTTCGGCTTCAGTTTGCTGCTCGCCGTTCCTGCCACTCTGGCATTCTCCTAAATGCAATCACTTCTATTTTTTGCTGGGGTTTTCCTTGTTCCTCCTGCAGGTAGTGATCCATTGCCTCCTTGAGAATGGGAGCTCGGTCATAGTCTACGCCCCTCGACCTAATTATCTGGATCATGATCTCGATGCGCCTTTGTGCTTGCTGCTTTAGCAGATCGCAGTCTCCTTTAGGATCTCGCTTGAGCCAGCTCGGCCTGTCTGGAGCTGGCATCCAGCCTTCACGCCCTTTTTCTTTTAAATCTGTATCCATGACAGTCAGCACTTGATACATTTCCTCGATGGTTGGCCTTGGCTCGATGCTAAGAAATTGCTTGCCTATGTCAAGAGGCCAGCCTACCCAGAGGATTCTATCGCCATAGCTGCGACTCGTAGTGTAGTAGAAATTGGGAAGGTCTTTTATTCGTCTTCGCAGGCCCCTCTCTTTAGGCGATATGGCCTTTGCCGCAGCTTCTGCCCATCCTCCGTTCCAGTTGGATCGCTTGCATTTGGCACAATAGTTGAGGATTGGTCCGTCCTTGCCGTTAAAGCGGTTGATCCACTTGTACCCGCACCATGTGCATTCATACTCTTTGGTTTGTATATTGTGTATTGGCGGCATTATCTATCTACTCATTTACTAATTGATGGACATTAAGAAATGTTAGATGAGGCTCGATTTTTCGGAATATTTCAGCTTTTTCTGAATCCTTTTTGCGCCAGTATGTAGAACCGGCATATCCTATAAAATATTTCGAGTAATTGGCGTAACCAATGTCTGATATCGTGGTCTTTACAAACCTTCTAAGTGAGTAGAATTCTGTCAGCCTATTGCCAACTTGTATGGTCAGATGAAGATGGGTTAATAATGATGACTGGAATATTATTACTGCTGTGTATAGTAAACGCACTTGTTCTGACTGAAGGAATTTATATATTAGTTAATATCAGAAGTAACTGTATATAATCAAATATACAAAGAATTTTTGTATTAACTCATTATTTAAAAGTAATTTTTCTAATCAGTAATATTGTCTATGGCCTATTATTATACAATTATAATACTGTGTTTTTACCAGAAAGAGTCATGTAACATCTGTATTTTGCTAATTCAACCATTGTCGTTTCCTCTCCTTAAAAGCGATATAAGCTATGGCAAACGGAATAAACGCAAGAAATACTGACAAATAGTCAATATAACTCGCAAATAACATACCTAGTTTATTCCTAACTTCAAACCTAATAAGAGTCCTAAGTACAGAGTTATACCAGCTGGGACTAATCCAAATGCAACAAAATTATGACTTCTTTTCTTGAACTTTTCAAGATTTGAGTAAGGATACTGGATGTTGTGATATACCACAGGCATTACAAAGAGGCAAATTGAGCATGTTGATGTAAACAATGCAATTGTCAAAATAATACTATCCGCTGGTGTAAATGATGCGGGTGTATTTATCGTTGTGTTGAATAGAAAACCGAAGATAAACCCTGAGACT
>CAVXZB010000008.1:0-22920 GCA_963765895.1 uncultured Nitrososphaeraceae archaeon
TCATCTCTCTTACAACAACAACAACAAAACCAGACCAAATAAATGAGACTAGATATAATACAATACTATAATACAATACTGACAGTCAGTCAAACCTTCGGTACTGTAGAAATTATGGCAAGACATGACGCATACCTGTTCTGACTCCAGTCCTAGTACCAGATGATGCACTAGTAGGCTAGCGAATGTAATAACATGTCGACGAAGGAGCTACATGAAGTTATAACACACAGGTCTTGTTTTCAGTATCATGGCTCAAAGTATGCTGGTTATACCTGCAAGGCGACCCCTTTTGGAGAATCGCAGCCATGGTGAGGCCGTGTGCTAGTCCGGGTCTTGTCTTCTAGTACCATAGCTCGCAACATGCCGTAGATATAGATGAAAAGGACCGTCGGAGATTATGGACACATCGGATCTTATTCTTTAATTCTACTGGCTGCAACATATCGACAAGAGAACTACATAGTGAGAGAACACTGTCTTGCATTCAGTATTATAGACTGCAACATCGTGCCGAGAGGGGGGTGATATACCATCAAAATAGTCTATTGTACTACTTGTCACATAAGACATCTACTATTTTCCTAACTCTTCTTACTATGCTATAATAATGCCATTTCGTTAGCCAGATCTACAGGGAGATAAATTCAACCATTTAACCTTAAACTTGCAATCCTTTCATAAAGTTATTACAAATAGGAATAATATCTTCATAAAAGAAGAATAATGAATCAAATTATTATTTCTCTTTTGTGTATCATTATAGCAAATTTCCGTAGGCAAAACCGGTCCTTATCTTTTGTTGTATTACAGCGTAAACTCTGTCCTTATATGTTCGTTGTGAGTATTAAATAATATATGAATACAATGACGAGGGAATGGCAGAAACGAGACAAAGGTCTAACTGCTAGAATGATTTTCTGTTTTTTTATATTAGCATTGCTTTATGCTGTTTTCATAGGTGTTTTAGCCTATGTTGGAGTGGGCTTTATTCCAATTGTTATAGCGGCATCAGCTATGATTGTAGCCCAATGGTATTTCTCAGATAAGATAGTACTGTGGAGCTCCGGGGCAAAGGTAGTCAGTAGTGATCAATTTCCAAAACTTCACGAACTAGTCGAGAGAATAGTTGCTAGAACCAATTTGCCAAAACCAAAGATAGCCGTAATTAATACTAAGATACCTAACGCTTTTGCAACTGGCAAAGGACAAAAGAGCTCAGTGGTAGCAGTAACTACTGGTCTTTTAGATCTATTGGACACCGAAGAGCTAGAGGGAGTATTGGCCCATGAACTCACTCATATTAGAAATAGAGATGTCCTTATTCTAACGCTTGCAAGCATATTTTCGACAGTCGCGGCTTATTTGATGCAATTTGGTTTCTATGGCGGATTATACGGAGGAGGTATGGGAGGCAGTTATGGTGGTAGAGATGATCGAAATAATGGTAGCGCATTTATAATTATGTTGTTAGTGGCAGCTTTGACTTGGATAATCAGCTTTCTTATTATTAGAGCGATTTCGCGATACAGAGAATATTCCGCAGATAGAGGCTCAGCACAGATGACAGGAAAACCTTCAAAATTGGCAAATGCGTTAGTTAAAATTAGCGGTGAGATGTCTCGTGCACCCAAAAAAGATTTAAGGCAAGTAGAAGGACTAAATGCTTTTTTTATTGTTCCAGCTATCTCTGGCAGTTCTGTCATAAATCTTTTTTCCACTCATCCACCGGTAAACAAGAGAATCCAAAAACTACTAGAAATGGAGGCCGCGATGAGTTAATAAAAATGCATTATTCTTAGATATTTTTCAGATTCTGATTTAATTAGGTATAATACCTTCCCCTTTAAATAGATCCTTTGCGTCATGGATAGATAAATCGTTATTTGGAAGTATTATATCCGATTTAACTATTTCACTATCTTCTAATTCTTGACCATCCTTCGAAACTAGCGAGTGTATTTCTTTAAGTTTCTTCTTAAATTCTTTCTCATCTTTTATAATCCTCTTTACGATATCGACCATGGAATTATCAAGAGCATTTATTTTTGTCGCTGTTCTTCGGTTAATCCTAAACTGACCCTTTCCCATTACTCTTACGATCATCTGATCGTGATTTCGTAATTTGGTATCCCGAAAAGATGATGCTGAATTATTAATACTTTTCCTATTGTTTCTTATTACAGATGATCTTCGTGATCTACTTGACTTTCTATGTGATTTTGAGATCCTCTTGACACGACTGCTCTTGCGTGTTATTCTATTTTTAACCATCATGAGATAACCCCGGGCTTTTCTTTATTCTCATCTTTATTTCATTATGTGATCCTCCCTCTATTGTCCTCTTTCTGGCACAAATCTCATTAGCTTTATCTAATATATCTAATACAATTTTCTCTATATATTCTGGTCCATCTTGTCGCATCTGCATATCTGCTATTGTTTAAGATCTTGTATTTGCATGTTTATAATCTTATGTAGTGAGGCACGTCCACCATTTCCTATGCTTGTACACAAACTGATATCTGTCTTGCTTATATGAAATGCTGGCGTTATCCTATATCCTAGAATCCTATTGAGGCTTTTTCATTATGTTCCAAGATAATTTTAACAATCTCATTATCAAGAATATGAACAATTACATTTTAATCATGACCAGCCACGCACTTTTCCGGGAATTTCAATATTTGCAGCGATATTTGTTTCTCGCATAACTAAGTTAGAATGTGACTGGAAGATCCCAATTTAATTTTTATTTAGTATAGTGATCCTTTACCATTAAATCTCTAAATAAATAATGTATGACAAGAATCCAAATTGTGAATTCTAGAAGTTATTGACCTTAAAATAACTGGTCCACCTATTTGTTCCCCGCTGATCGAGTAGAATCGATTTAGCATTGTAACGAAGGCATACTCTACTACACTAAATCCAGATGATTCTGAACTACTCCTATATTTGTCGGGTTTGTTTTACTAGGATACGTGTAAAAAAAAAAGATTTTCTTCACATATTACTTGCTAGTAGGAGGAGAAGGTGTCATTACCCCTGCTATTATTACTATTAATCTTGTTACCATTATTGAAATACGGCTTAGTGATTGATAGAGATGATGGTAAGTCTGGAATTTTATTTGTACTATTTTCTCCAACTATTGCCGAAGCCTCTTCTAGTATCTTATTTATTTCTTCGCCGCTATCAGAATAAGACGCCACACCTTCTAGCACATTGGTAGGCTCTGCTATAGTACCATTCAACAATTCCCCCAATGTATCGGAGATTTCACTGAGGGAGTGATCTGCGTTCGGGATTACCTCTGATAAACCCCCTTTTAGTTCTTTAATTGTAGATGTTGCAGGACCTAATGTGAACATTACATCTCCCAATTCAGTTACAGTCTCTAGTCTTATTTTTACTTGCTCAGTTGTCATCCTCGTAGAATCAACTACTTTATTTATTCTTCGAATTTGAGATAGCTCATTAGATAGCGATCTGGCTTGTTGCATGTTGTGATTTTGTAGTGCTTCGGTAACATTATTAAATACCCGATGATCCTTATCTTTGAGATTGCTTGATGTTTTTTCCATTTTTGATATCTGAATCTCTAATTTTTTCTGCGTTCTTTCGAGGCGAGATCTCAGAGGTTCAGAAGGTTTGATGTTATCCAATATCTTCTCCTTCATCCCTTCTCCTTCTCTACGAAATGTGCTCTTACTCTTTTTGTCTGACCAATTTGTGTAGAATGTTGGCAAGGTAATACCCATACTAAAATGATTCAGAATTGTTAATCTCATAGTACATTAAGAAAATTTGTTTACAAGCTTAACATATACTATCCAGAAAGTTGTGTACTAATGCAAGAACTAGAATTCTTTGCGATTAATGAAATTCGATCCTTCTCATTCATATCTAGACTCTGAAATCAGATGTTCTGTCTACAACGTCTTTAGTACAGTCGAGATGAGATGTTGAGGTTTAACTTGTCGGCGCTAATTATCTCATCTATATTAAAGTTGTTATATATACAATAATAATCCCAGAATGACTGCCGCATTTTATTTCATCAACAAGCTTTACTGATGTGTCTTTTTGGTCAAAGATAACTCAGTAGTTATAACACTTTTTAAATCTAAGCGTATATTAACTATGTTATGGACTATAAAAAAATAGATTATAAAAAACTATATGAAGATATTATTAATATTGATCCAAAGATCCGACTCGTTACTGTATGCGATTCGAATGGTAGAATAATGTATTCTGAACATAATCAGGGTGTAACAAATTTATTGACCGCGGAAGAAAGTAAACAATCTCTTGAACTCGCCGTAAATTCATGGAAGCTACGTAGTGACCTTGAACCAAAAATTGGAAAGGGGAAATATGTCTTGGCAGAATATGAAAAGATTAAACGTATAACTATGCCAGTACCCTGATGATGCTGATCATCATCTCCTGTATATTACTACAGAAGTAGAAGCCGATCATTCAAAAGTTATTCGTATGATAAGTCAGGTATCAATACGAAAATTGTTGTTATAATTCTTATGCGACTGTACGCTTAGGATGCTGCATTTAATGTTACATGAAATATCGTAAGTTTCAGAAATCCACACATATTTTCAATCGAAAGATTTCAAGAGAAAAATAGAATTTACATTCTTGATGACCTACTAATAAAACATTAAATACATAATGACATAAGAAATGTCATCTGTCGGCAAAGATATGTTAAACCATTATCATGTATCCCTAGGATGATAGAAAATAGAATTTAGAAGGATCCACTTCGTAGGTACAAACTAATTTCAAGATACGCTACCAGCCCAGGGACAAATCTAAATGGATCCTAATATTCGACCAGTATCATAAAGAAATACTGTTTAGTGGAGCAATATTTGATTCGCCAGATAGCTAGGGTGTATGCCCTTAGTCATAGTTACTGAAGCGTATGGTAGTTTTCCTATTTGACTTTATTGCAAATTTCTCATATTCGCGCATGTGGCCAGTAATTTGTCGTATAACTTGTAACGATATTCGATTGACGTTTGCAATGAATTCATCCGTGTCCTTAACCTTAATGTATTTTCCGGCCTCTTTTGTGATGGCTTTACAAATAGCAGTAATCGCTTTGTCCAGTTCTCTACTTGGACTGTACATGACCTTCAATAATCTAGGAAGTTCTTCTGATGGTTTATCTATTGACATTCTTTTTGTGTTCACCTTCTACCCTCTTAAATATGCTGGAAAGCGCTTCTAATTTCGCCATATAAAAAATCCATCTTTTCTAGTCACGGTATCTATTGATTTTGACAAAAACTTACTCTTTATCAGCGTGTTTTGATCGCCTACAATTATTGTCTTCCTTTTACTCCTAGAAAAAGCAACACATGATCGAGGAATATTTACAAAACCTATAGCCTTTTCGATATCGGCTTCATTATTTGACCTCACCATAGATACTATTGCAACCTCTGATTCCTGTCCTTGGAATTCATCTATAGTTCCTACACGTATTTTTGTATTATTCCTATTACTAATATGGAACTGCAACATTCTCTCCTGTTGTTTGTAAGGAGTAGTAATTATAATATCATCAATACCCATGCTGAGAAGTCCATCAATGAGTTCTTTGATTACAGAAATCTCGCCAATATTTATAAAATGCTTTTGCTCTTGGCTATTACTGTTTGTATCTACAAATACTATTTTCTTTTCATGATTTAGTATTTTGATTAGGTTGTTACTTGTTCCGTCGTAGTCCTTTTTTGCTATATCTGCTGTTGAAATTTCTTTAACCGAATCGTGTGCCTTTAGCTGATATTGATAATTTGGATTTATTAGATCTAAAATATCCTTATTAAATCTGTATTCTGTTTTCAATAATGTAGTTTCATATTGCTTCAGGATGGAACTAAACAGACTATATCCAATAAAATCATGGGATGCAGGAGGCAACTGCTTGTCATCTCCTATAACAAGAATTTTTCCACTATCATGTCGTAGTGATGAGAATAGCATCGCCATTGTATCAAGCCCGACCAGACCTGTTTCATCCACTATGACCGCTCCAACTTTCATGATTTTTACCAAGTCTTTTGCGCTATAGGTAGTAGTAAGAATAATTTGTGCATTTTGAAAATATTTTCTCGCTATTTCAGCTTTATTAAACGAATTCATTTCATTACTATCTATGAAGATATTATCCAGGGTATAATTTCGAAGATGTGGATATGAGAATTCTAGATCTACAGTATTGCCGTATCTAATTATTGGCCCTTTTAGAAATGGCAACCTTGCTCTCTTACAAAGAGAATCTATCTTTGCCAGTATGCTATTGACCATAACATTAGTGGGGGCTGTGACCAGAACTGGAGAATTTTCGGCCAATAGATCAAAGCAGCAATGAGAAATAACCGTTGATTTACCTGTTCCGGGAGGCCCGGTAACCGGAACAGTATTTTCCATATTTATTCTATATCTGGCGGCTTTCTGATCGGCATTTTCATATTTTAGAAACTTATCTAAAGAATAGATATTATCATTATGGTTGTTGTTGTTTGTTGTTGTTGTTGTTGGTCATATCTATCTAAATATCATATTCCTCTTCAATTGTCTCGCCACTATGCTCTTTGTTTCTCCGTCTGTCTATTCGATTATTAGATATTGGATCAATGATGTCATTTCCTTGTTCATCAGTTCTGCTATCTGTTCTTTGTATCAGAACTGAATTCCGATATTGAAGTATAATATCGGCATGAGGTGATCGCCTGAAGAAATTATCCAGAAATCGCATGCTAGTGAGTCCTCCACTAAAGTTAAATCTATCTATGGTAAGTTTGGTCGATTGCCCTCTGTTTTCATGTGTCAGGTAGTACATATCACCTCTGTGAAACCTGAGCCTAACTGATTTTTCGATGAGGTTTATATCTATAATCATTGCAGTAGGGTTGCTGCCCAGATTTGGATTGCCGTCAGATACAGTTACGTGGTCGCCTACACTAAAATCTATGAATTGACCAAACGATTTATCTCCAATTAATGTAACTGTCTGATTAGGGAAATCAAGAGTATTCCAATCTAAATAGAGATTAGTTATCGCAGATCCCTCAGCCTGCCGTTGTTTTGCATTCCTCGAGTCGACGTATACCTTCCATCTATCCTCATAAGATATTTCTTCTCTAATCCTTTTTGAAAGATTGAATTCTGTTTTCCGTCTCATTATTTCACTTTCATTAAGATTGCTGCTAGGTGCAAAAGCCCATCCTAAGCAGCCTTCTTTTAATGAACAATTCGGACAATAGCCAGTAATAGAAGGAGATAATTCAGACTTCCAGAACCGTACATATTTGTCAATGGATTCGTAAACCTTTGTAAAATTAAATTTCTTTCTATGACAATCTCTGTCTGCAAATTGCCAGATGTATTCAGGGGGAGACTGTAAATTTAGTGCCTTCATCAGTAAGAGTATTTCAGCATCGGCTTGGAGTTTCCACGTAGGCGGTGGAGTCTTAAACCTGCCAGTCTTGATCTGTATTATTAGTACATGACTTTTTTCCAAATTCTGGAGACATTCAGAGCTGATGTATGAGTTTTTTTCAATAGACGGAATCTTAATTTTTATTAAATCAAGTCTTCCTTCAAGTGGAATATGAATATTGCGTATTGTGAATTCTGGTCTGAGTAGTGCTTGCTTATTTTCTTCCTCTTCCACAATAAGATTATCTACTAGTCTATCTCCTCTGGTATATAGATCATCCATAATAGGATCAAATGGTTTATCAATTCCCGCGAGCAGAAATCTTTTCCAGTTTGTATCGATATCAGCCTTAGCATTTTGTTCAAATATTCCAATACCATATTCTTTTTCTATATGGTGCCCTTTTTTTGAAAGGTCTATTATTTCCAATATTGATTTCACAGTGATTCTATGAACAGCATTTCCTATCTCACCACTAGCGGTATATTCGTTTGATTCCATCCCAAAAAAAGAGATATTATATGCCGCGCGTTCGCAAAAAGCCATTTGCGCAAAGGCACTGACTCTAGGAATAATCGTGGGCTCGAGGTGTCTTATTATATCATTTGAACTTAATCCTGAATTTGTATTACCAAGAGCAAAATCCATCAATATACACCATTTTATTCTGTAACATTCGATAGGAATTTTACATTAGCAATAAATATAAGGATTAACATCTAACCATACTTACTACACTGACCAAACAGACTAAGTATACTAAACTTACGATCGATAAATCCTTAGAAATGCTACGCGTTCACATTGCGCCAGTTGGATTTGAGGTCGACCGAATAGTCCTACCAGCAAGTAATATGAGAGCTGATAGGGTTTGGTTAATAATTCACAGTGACTCTATCGATGATGCCGGACAACCATTTAGTAAGTTAATATCCGAAAGGTTAGAGAAGGATCAAATCGAATTTAAGATGGAGTATGCAGATCGTACAGATTTATTTGATACACTTCGAGTTTTGAGAAGGATAATTTTGAAAGAAAAGAATAATGCTATACTTGTTAATGTTTCTGTAGGAAGCAAGATTCAAGCAATTGCCTCAATGATGGCATGCATGATGTTCAAAGATGAAGTAGATATTTTGCCTTATTATGCAGTACCCTGAAAAATACGTCAACATCCCAAGAGAACAAGAGACCACTGGTTTAAAGAAAGTATTGAAGCTTCCAGAATACAAGATAGAAACGCCCCCTAATCATCTGATCCACTGCCTAAAAATAATTCATGAAAGATCTGATAACAGAATTGCAAATAAAGACTTGAGAGATCAAGCCCTTGCACGGGATCTTATTCATGTAGAGCGTGACAAAAACTACGATCAGTCTGCATATATGGCGTTGAAGACAAATCTGATTGAGCCATTACTAAAATGGAAATTTGTAAGAGTCGAGAAAATTGGTAGACGTCATGATTTAGTTCTAACAGAAGATGGATTAAATGCGTTGAAGTTCCTTCATCCTGTATGATGTATGAAAATAACAAAAGCAATATTTTCATGTTTTTGTTCCTAAGGAACGGCTTGATAAAAGTGTGAAGGTTATTTTAATGGATTGATTGATTAAATGGACTATTTTTGCTCAAGCTCCTGTAGCCTTGTAAATATTGCCACAAGCTGATCGGATAACTATGCTATAGCATCATCTTTTACCTTGTCTGTTTCTCTTAGCGACCTATTTAGATCTTCTAGTTCTTTTACCTTGCTCTGTATATCTGAACCTTGTCTTTCTCACTCATGTAACATTTAAAACTTAAGATAAGGCCTGATTTTACAAAATATCCCAGTTTTATCAAATTCCTCTTTAACTAATTTTGTCTCACAAAATCTAAGAGCCTGTCCCAAAATTATTCTCCTATAGATAACTATACAACAGCATAAACATACTAACGCAAAATAGCTTTCTAACTTCTTCTCATACCTAACCAAAAGTTTTCTGAACCTGTTGTGCCAGGAGTTGGTTCTTTCAACGACCCATCTTCTAGAACGATGATGATGAAAATGATTTGTTAGTACTCGTTTCTCTCTATGTCGAATATGTGGCAAGTATTCCTTCTTGATAACTTCAGTCTCAATCTCTTGAAAGTCATATCCTTTATCAAGATGAAGATTCTGTCTCTCTTTATTAACCTTGGAGGACGGTCTTTTAACTACGGTATTATCCAGCGTGTTTATAGCAGCCTTTCATATCATGCGTATTGGCCGCAGTGATAACAACAACAGATAATGGAATACCTTGTCTATCAGTCAATACATGATGACGTTTTGTTCCTAACTAACTTACCTCTGTCTGTAGGATTAGGTCCAATCAGGTCATTTTTTGCCTAGAGATGCCTTTATCGATATACTACTACTATCAAGTGACTGCCATCTCCATTGAATTCCTACTACATCATCATACACTTTTAGCAGTCTAGCCCATAATTTTCGAAATACCTTAGATGAGGATCATTGTTGGAATCGTCTATGACAGGTTGATCCAGAGCCATATTCCTTTGGCAACATCTATCTTCTATTGACATCCAGTTCTTAAGACATACAAGATGCCATCCAATACCTTCCTAAATGATACAACTGCAGCTGGACGTTTTATGGAATTATTTGATTTTTTCTGATGGGAGTATCAACAACCTGGCCTCATTCCATAACGCATCAGGGATTCTTTTGTGACAGTTAGAAGATACTCTGACTTTATCATAAGCCACACTAAGAACAAAACCCCTCACAAGCTATACTCTATCTATTTTTGGAATGGGTTCTAAGTATTCAAGTGGCTTCTGATAGTCATGTTAGAAAAATAATACTAATGCATTAAGCATTTATAATATGAATATTAAGAAGTAATAATACAAGATTCTATAATGAAAAGACCATTTCTAAGATCCACTTTCGAATTAGAAGTTAATGCATATGTAAATGTATCCGAGTCTTCAACTAAGGTAATTAATGCAGTTACCAGTATTATATTACATTGTTCCCCTGAACTAAAATATGGTAATCAAGTTATTGGCAAATCAGTTAACGCTAACTCACTAGAGATAATTTATGAGCAAATACGTTCTAGATCTGCTCAGAACGTTTTCCGAAGAGTACTAATCTGGAACCGTAACAAAAATACCACTTGGTTTTTTTCAAATAAGCAGGCAGCCAGTGTAGGTGTTGTGGCAATTATCGAAAATGAACAAGAATCTCCATTAGGACCTATACGGGTAACTCTAAATTGTGAAGATTTAGATACTCTTATTAGTTGGTTGGTTGACTGAAAAGTACAATTACATTATATCCATGACAAATTATCTAGGTCGCATTTATTGCGGCAACTGAAGCATACCGCGAGAAATAGTTTTATACCATTTTTATGATATCTAATTATCCTAATTTTAGTATTTTTTGCAATAGCTTCTCACTGCCGCTCATACAACGAATGAGCGTCAAAATCTATAGCTATGCATGACTGGTGGTACTAGTAATAACAATTCAAGCGATGGTTACCAGCTTTTCATTTGGGCTATTTTCAAATTAATAGGCTTTCAATCGATTCAAATTTGAATATTGTACATTTTATTGTAATTACTGACTATTATAGTTAATGAATTATTGTGAACGAATCAAAATCAAATATATTATCAATTGTATTAATCTTCATGTTTGAATGGCAATAACAAAGAAGGTAAAACTTGACATAGAAATTGAAGTAGACATGCCGCTTGACATAATTGAAGACAGAGAACGATTTAAGGTTGTAGAAACTGGTTTAGTAAGAAGCATTTCCAAAGGTCTCTATGAACAGGGGGTCTCATTCAGTATAGGTAAAGTAAAATTTGAACCTTAAAAATAAGTGAAAGTGATCACTCAGTGCATTTTTTATTGATATTTGTATTGTCATGCCATAATACCATGAACTCTTTTTCACACCTTTTATTATAAAACCCCTTGTTGATGAGAACTAGATTTTTGAATACCTGTAGATATTAGATAGTAGTCAAGAATAGTTAGTCTATATTTGTTCAGATTAGATGATGGAAAGACTCCAATGTAACAGAATCTTGTCTCTGGATGCAAGACACGCATTTGCTGTAATTTGGGTTTAATTGCATGTTCATATAATAGATTAAATGAATATGTATAATAAGAGAAAAAAAGATAGTTGTAGTGATTTCACGGCGATGAGTAGTAATGAGCAATATCTTTATGGGCCATTGTTATGGATTGGCATCTCGCTTGGTATTATTTTTGCTATTTTATTCTATATCCCATATCCTTTATCTATAATCTTGGCGATAGCGTCTTTCATTTTGCTGAACTTTTATTTTAGAAAAAAAGTTATTAAAAGAGTAAATACTAGGTTTGGTAATGCTAGCCGTTATCCATCCTCATCCTTAAGCTATTCTTGCATTAATTGTGGAACAGAGCATAATGAATTTGCTTGTCCCAAATGTGGTTCAAAGATGAAAAGAGCAGATTTTAAATTCTAATGATATGAAGAATACTAATTATTATAACTATGTAATTTCTGGAATGTACTATCACAGCTGGAGTAGATTAGCTTATCCATCTAGTATTAGAATTTGTCATATTTAATATTAATATAATAGATGGCTATGTAGAAAACATCATCAATATTACAAGATTAGTCAGTCTATGCATATTGTAGGTGATACATCTAAATGATAACTCTCTGTTCTGCATTCTAGTCAATCTAGACATAAGATGCTCTCCAAATAGTCGTTTTATGACTGATATTATGGTTTCATCTTTGTTTCGTTGATTGTACAGCAATTTGGAGTAACCACGCTTCATCTGCTTTCTGTACTTACCATGTGTTCTCCACATCGGTACATGTTCATATCGAGCAGGAATAATACTGAATGCATGTAAGTCCTCTCTTACGAGAAGGTGATTATCTTCACTATCGTAACCCTTATCAGCTGTAACTACAGATAATGGAAGAATATTTGATGTCCTTGTTATAATTGGCCTGAAATCTACATTATCATGCCTTGTTGGAGCTCGTCTTATCTTAATTGTACATATGATTTGTTGTAATACATCTACTCCAATAGATAATTTCGCATATTTTCTTCTCAATTCTGTTCGATCAGTATAATATTGTGATGCATGAGTTATCTTAAATCCTGTTGAATCTATTCCTGCAAAGATATGCTTGGTACCAGCTAATTACAATGAATGACGAAATTATCTTTTCAAGCAATGAATTATTGATTCTATCTGTAAACTTTTGCAATGTTGTAAAATGAGGAATACGTGACAACCGTAGAAATGACCTTAGGTAATAGGCTTCAATTAACCACTCGACAAACATTCTATAACTCTTACCTTCATACTGTCGTATAGCAATTAGAACTATGTGCTGCCATATTGTAAATATGTGATTACTTTTCCTGTTAGAAAATAGAGGAATCCTTGCATGCTTCAAAACACGGAACATAGTACCTGCAAGTCTGACGTACATTGATTCTTTCAATAGACTATTGGTATTATACTCTTACAAAGCTTTGACTGTATGAGATGGTTTCTACACAGCCATAATAGATATGTTCTACATCCAGCTTTTAGCGTTATCTAGAAACATAACGAACTATCGTTTTAAACTCGACCAATGATTCAACTTCTGAAAAAACAACTAAACCAATTCTCCGCAAGCTTTATGGTGTTTATGAACAATTCTCTATATATTTCCAATAATTCAGAACACTCGTCTGCCAAAGAGCCACGGCCGATAGAAAAGGATTAGGTATGTATTTTTCATAATTATCATATATTTGGACTCACTTAAATCAGTTACATTCTCTACTACTTCTTCCACGATTTTCTCCACAGCTTCTGCGACTGATTCTGTAACTGATGCGTCTGACACTATTTCATTTTGTACGTTGCTAGTGTGACTATCATCTTTTGCAGAGAAATCTTGTGGTCGGGAAGATGATGATGCTAATACGGATACTGATGGTGGTTTATCAAGACTATTCTTATCATTTAGATCCGGTTCTTGTGAAATATACTTATCTTAGATTTTATGGCATTATCATTTAGATCCGGTTCTTGTGAAATATACTTATCTTAGATTTTATGGCATTATCATTTAGATCCGGTTCTTGTGAAATATACTTATCTTAGATTTTATGGCATTCCTCTCTTCACGTTTTGTCTCTAGATGATGTCTTTTTCTCTATCATCGAATCTCCATTTACATTTTCTGTACTTGATTCACTAGATTCGATGTAATCTTGGTTTATGGTCATGTAACTATGTATGGTGCTAATTTCGCACCATATATACTAAATTGGTACATATTTCAGTCTGCCAAGATAGAACTCCCGCAGGCTAATCTGTATGTTTGGTGAGGAATTAAATTAATTATTAGCCAACATTCATATCATTATATTAAAGTCATCTAAATATCCATCATGTCTCTCAATGCTTAAATGTCGAATGTGTATAATTAAATCCATTATCGAACTAATATGCGATATTACATTAAATGTAAGCTAAATCCCGAGGCAAAGGATAGATTAGCTGATTCTATAAAGTCTGGTTCTTTAGCACATGGTAATGTATTCTATGAAGGTATGCAGACTGCATTAAGAGAAGGAACAATAGATGAAAATGACATAGTACATTTCGTTGAGATATGCTATTGCCTAGAGGGTGGATTATATCCAATGGCTATGGAGATTCCAGTATTGAATAAGTATTTTGATGATGTTATTGAAGTTAAAGATGCACGTTTAAGAGAACAATGCACAATGGAGTGTGAGTTTTGTGATTGTACACGTAATATAAAGCTGCCAGGAAAATCATTGGCCAACGAATTGAATATCAATAAAATAAAAGAAGAGGAAGAACAATTAGGAGGAGATGATGATGATGGTTTCCTTGATATAGGAAGAATACAACTTAACAGAAAGAAGCAAAAGGAAGGTCTAGAAGGACTGAAAAGTCTATCTGCAGACAATGGCAATGGTAGTAACAACAGCAAAATAAAACCAATATTTGTAGGAGCTGCTATTTCTGGTCTTTTCGCAATCTTTCATGACGGTGATAATTACTTTAGAATAAAAAATGTTCCAGATAACAAAGAGTCTAGACAGCTTTTATATAATTTGGGATTTGGGCAACTTAATGGAGATGTACCATCTATGAAGATGACAGCAATGGACTCGTTTGCTAAAAGTGACAAGCGTTCGAACGTAGTTTGATATTGTTATTGTAAGCCTTGATAAATATATACTCATTATTTTTAATTTATTAACATAGCAACAGTTTTGACTTAGAGCATATCCCAAAGTTATCCTCCTATAGATAACTATACAACAGCATAAACATACTACTAACGCAAAATAGCTTCCTAACTTCTTCTCATACCTAACTAAAAGTTTTCTGAACCTGCTATGCCAAGAGTTGGTTTTTCTACAACCAATCTTTTTCTAGCATGATGACAATGATTATTACCACATTTAATCTTTATAACCGATTGTTCTCCTCTATGTCAAATATGTGGTAGACGTCCTTTATTGGTTCTTGGACCTCGATCGTTTGAAAGTCATATCCTTTATCAAGATAGATAAAGATTCTGTTTTTCTTTATATGTCCTAGACGATCTTTTAACTACGGTATTATTATCCAGCGTGTTTATAGCTGCCTTTAATATCATTATGCGTATTGGCCGCAGTTATAACAACAACAGATAATGGAATACCTTGCCCTCAGTCAATACATGATGACGTTTTGTTTCTAACTAAACTTACCTCTGTCTGTAGGATTAGGTCCAATCAGTCATTTTTGCCTAAAGGTGCCTTGCCCTCTTAGTATATCAAAATTATTCTGATGGGTATTTCCAAAATCACTTTTACCTTCTAGAAATACTAACTCTTGTATATAATTTAAAAAGTTTAAGTACTGGTATAGCATCTCATTTGAAAATTACTGTATCTTGTCTTCTTCTCTCCACTTCTCTCCACTCTCTCATTATCCAGACCACAGTAGATAAAGTATATGTTGGGATCAAATCTCCTACGAACGGAATAAATTCAAGTGTATTTATGGCGGTGGACACTTTACTTCTCGTGATCCTAAAGAGAAGACTGGTCAGTATAACGTCAAAGATATCTCCGACAAGAGGTACATCAAAAATTGGAGCTGCAATATAGTCTAAAAGATCGCCAATTAAAGATATTGTTAATGCACTTGCCGCTCTCAATTTAAATGTTGTATGATGATATTCGCTATTATCGTATTTGTTAAGTGACATTAATTTTCGCATGTTATAAGTTATACATTAAAGAATATATAGCTATCACTAGAGATATGTATAATGAAAGAGATATTACTCCCATACTCCTTTGTTAGAAAAAATCTGGTCTATGTATTCAAGCATATATTTGTCTTTAGTTAGCACTTTCCAAATAGTTACAATATCTTTTTTATTGATATATAAGAAATGCAATAATGAATTGAATTGTAAAAATAGTTATAATAATATATACCAAATAAATTAGCATCAGCGTGGCCTTTAGAATAAAGCATAAAATAACACCCGTATTGTCGATATATACTTTGATAATGGATGTAATCAAGTAATGACGGAATTGATTTAAACTTGAAATAATGATCGCCGTCCGGATCAATGGATCGAATATTTAATAATAAGTACTAAACTCAAGAGATGATATCTACAACCAATTTCGAGAGCAGGATGACCGATATCACAACTGACTCAAATGACAACAACTTGTATGTTCTAACATATTTCGAAGGCAAGATATCTAGAATTAAGCTAGTTGGTAAATATACACATAACACATTGAGCAGATCGTTTTTGCAAAGTTAATAATGCAGTTTTCTCATTAATTCTTTCTATTTCGTAATTCCTTACTTATTTTATTTTATGCTTAAAACCTATCTGACGCTGCTCGAAAAATTCGTTGCTATTGTGAAGCCCGACTTATTCTATAAATAGTTCCATCGTCGAATGATAAAACATACAGCATTCCATCTGGCCCTGTCTTAATATCGGTTATACTATTAAATCCCATTCCAAACCTTACTGCGTCTAATTCACTCTTGTTATCTGCTACTAAGTCCGATAACCCTGCAGATTTTTGATTTATATTAAATTCTATTCCAGTTCTATCTTTATTAACTTTAAAGAAATATAGATTGCCATTATTGTAGTCACCCACAAAAATGTTACTATCATAATTAGGACCTAGTTTTGAAGATTTCAAAAATTCTATTGCGGTGACTGCGACAGGATTAAGCCAACTAAAAACGGGATCAGCATAATGAGATCCAGGAAAATTAACTAAATCGTTTTCAGTTATACCGTCACTTCTAGAAAGAGGACCCATAATTACTTTCCAGCCGCCATTAAATCCTGGTTTGACCAAATTAATTTCGTCATAAGTGTTTTCTCCATTCTCCGTTTCCCAAAGATTACCTGTCACAGGATCAATAGCGATCCCAAAGCTGTTTCGAATGCCGTATGCGTAATATTTATGCATTGCAGCAATCTCATTATTTGCAAAAGGATTACCTTTTGCTGCAGAACCATCCATAGGACTCACTCTAAAAATGACACCTGTATCATCAGGATCGGACCCATCTCTGATATTTTGAAGCTTGCCATTGTGTCTTAATTCACCAATTATGGCATATAGATAACCATCATTACCTATGATTAGTTTTCCGCCATCGTGATTGGGTCCCGGCAATCCAGGAAGATCTAGGAATAATTTTGGATTAACAAGTGTTTGACCATTCCAGTCATAACGATAAATCCTATTTCTAATGTCTTCCCCTTGTGACTCCGTATAGTACAGGAATACCTCTTTATTATTAGTGCTACCAGTTGTATTCATAATCGCAATTCCAAGTAAACCACGTTCGCTCCTTACATCAACTGGCGCGTGTAAGATAGGTTGCTGTTGTAGTTGACCATCAGATACTAGCCTGACATTTCCATCTTTCTCCAAGACCAGAATATTATTGTCATTTAAAAATGCCATACTAGTAGGAGAAGACAAACCACTGACTACTGATTCTACTTTTAGGGTAGGATCGTTTACAATCGTTGGTTGTGCTGACACATACTGAATCGTAGCGGAATAACCAAAAATAAATCCAAGAGTAACGGCAATACTTGTAATGAGAACGGTTATTATGAGAGTTGTTAGATATGATACTCCTTTCTTTTCCATGCTTATTATCTAGTGTGTTTTTATGCTCTATAAATGCTATCATCAGTCATGCTGGCTACAATGTTAACATTACTATTGTTATTAAATATAATTCATAAGTTTCGGATCAAAGACTACTGAATGACGTGTGTGTAACATATAAACAAATAACGGTTGAAGGCTGATTCTCGCGGAACTCATTTAGTATTGTTTATTGCTTATTTCAATCGCCGATGATATCTTATTTGAAAAAAGTTAAACAGTTCAAGGTTATAATTGTAGGCCTAGTTAAATACAAATAGTTATAGCTCATTACCTTTCTTGAGCAGTTGGTCTTATCAGTATCTCATTTACATTAACATGACTTGGTGTTTGTATGGCATATAATATCGCATTTACGATGTCTTCTGACTGTAATGTTTCCATCTTCTTTGTAGCTTGTATGAATCCTGTCATTGATTTATCCGTTATTGATTCTAATAATTCGGTTGAGACAGCTCCTGGTTCAATACATGTAACTCGTATGTTGTACTTCGGACTTAATTCTTTTCTCAATCCTTCGCTAAATGCAGTTATTGCATGTTTAGTTGCGCAGTAGACACTTCCTCCAGCAAATACTACTCTACCTGCTACCGAAGATATGTTGATTATGTGTCCTGATTTTTCATCTAACATATAAGGGATTACCGCAGAGGTACAGTAAAGGACTCCTTTAATATTCACATCTATCATACGATCCCATTCAATCACTTTACCATTTTTGAAATAACTTAAAGGCATTAACCCAGCGTTATTAATTAGAATATCAATCTTCCCCCATTTTTCGGCGACGGCATTAACAAATGAATTACAAGCTGAATTATTTGAAACGTCTAGCTTTTGAATAAAAACTTCTCTGTGGCTGTTTCTGTTTATGATCAGACGTTCTAATTCTTTTAGCCGATCTGTACGTCTAGCTCCAAGTGCCACTCTTAAACCGGCTTCTGATAGCGCTAAAGATGTTGCATATCCTATACCGCTGCTCGCACCGGTCACTACTGCTACCTTATTTTTCAATGTTTGATTGTATGCATGATATCTTAAGAATCTTCTTTCCCAAATGTAGTGCTCTTAAAGGATAGTAATACTTACAGATCCTTCTTTTTCTGCATCTCCCTCATAAAGCTCATCTCTTCCTTTATCATTTTGTGCATTTCATTAATCATTTTGTGTTGTGTATGAATTATTTCGTGAAGATTGCGATCTTGCCTTTTGTCTACCACTAGTATCAATAAACCAATTCCTAATGAGATAATAATATTCATCTCTCTGGTCTCTATTTGCAGAGGTACCAGGTCTGTGAGATAGAAAAATATCATCGATAAGGTCATTGCTATTAATCCTATCAGTACTAATTGTATTTCTTTCATGTTATATTCATTTTGCGTAGACGTATTTTTATGTCTTAATGTATGAAAATGCTTTTCTGTATTTCTTTTCTAAATGCTGTGTCCTTTTTTATTAAGACATAAAAACCATATTTATTAAGGCCTCATAAACGTTTTCTAGAGATCAATTTGAGAGTAAATAAACGAAGTTAAATTCTACTTTTAGATGAAATATGGGAAATTTATTCCTCCTCTTTGTGTTTGTGTTCGTGTGAAGCTCCTCTACCTGTGAGAGTACCTGTGTAATCTCCAGTGACTTCCATTACATCGTCAGAATTACATATTTCCTTAAGGGCCTCCAAAGTTAGTCTCTGATTTGTTACATAATGAGTGCCTTTATCATAGATAGCGGGAACCATTCCTGTTCTTTCAAATATCCTGTCCTTCATGACCTCAGAATCTGTTTCAGGTCTTGTAAATATCTCAACCATATAAAACGGTGCACGTTCGGATTTCTCGTGTTCTCGCACAAGCAAATCATGAATCAGTATCGGATCGACTTTAGGGAGGTAAGTTTCATAAAGGGTTTGAAGTCCCCTAAAAACCAATCTCATTTCTTGGAGTTCGGAAGTTCTATCGCCACTACTGGTAGATGCAGAAGACATTTATGTGGATTTATCAAGATTTAGTATATAAAAGATTTCTACAAGTTGTTACATTAATACGTCGGTCCATTTCCTCTTGGTTACATAATCAAGTCCAAATCGAAAATATGAGGATGTAATATTGCTCACTTTTACCCCTGATCATAAATTTGATTAATGAAAAGTGAGCCTATCGTGACTAATTACTTACCTCGATATTGGAAAGACATGTCATGGTAGATTATATTTGTAGTAAATATTTAGAACTCTGTAAAACCTCCTTATAGCTTAAATCGTCTTGAATTTGTCAAATTATAATAAGAATATAGATAAATGAATAAAAAATAATAAAAAGATAAAAGGCCCTACAAACTTAACTTGTCTTTGATTGTAAGAAACCTAATTTTACGGCAGTTCTATGTAATATTGTATCAAATTTACCTGATTTTTGTACATAGACGTATAGATCAATATCATTTCCACTACTTGTACCAGTTTGTTTTATTATGTTGCTATCAGCAGCATGATATCCAAGTGTGCTGAAATGTTTATCAAAATATGCCTTGTCTCCTGCTGGAACTACGAACAATCCTGCGGTTGGCATTGTTGAATTGGTAGATCCATTATCGGGAGCATTTTGTGGGCTTACGACATCAATCGTTCCTGGAGTCGAAGATGGAGACATTGGATCTGAAAATGTATATTTTCCTATCGTATCAAATGTAAACTGTGTCCCATTTTTTGTACGGAATTGTCTGATTAGAAAACGCAGATTGGCCATTACTATTCTTAACTGTCACACCATGATTTCCTGCTGGATCGCCATTAACCCAGATAACATTTGTACCTTGAACTATACTTGCACCCAGAGGAAGAAAAGTCTGATCTACAAGTTTCTTGTTCGGAACCAAAATAACTAAATTCTTAACGTCGGCATCAGTCTGTATGTTATTTGAGTCAGAAATGGTCTTGGCATTAAATCCAGGAGATCCAGTTCCACCAGTCGTTCCACCAGTCGTTCCGGTAGATGGTTTTTCTGGCTGCGTCCCAGGGAATACTGAAACCTGTGCATTAGCTGATTGGAAAGTATGCGATCCTGACTTTCCGTCTATTCCTACTATAACTAACAAAATAGCTAACGAAAATGTAGTTACAGCTATCGTAGTTGCTATCAATTTCATAACAACTTGTTTTATTTTTATGATATTTAAATTAAATTGTGTTTGTAGTTGTTGACCCCTGAATCATATTGATATAATACATCTATTACTAATCTGGACCTACAGGTTAGACCTAGATATACTACAATATGTTTTAGAATAGTTATTATATGCATACATTTGTAAAAGATTTTGTAGTAATTTTACCATGTATCTCTAATTCTTTGTCAAGAAAAATAAAGTCAAAATCTGGAGAGACATTCCTGATTATATATCAAACCCAAAATCTGTTTTTATTATTAGTTGTTGTTATTTTGAATATTTTCAAGCATAAAGGATGACGAAGTTATTTATTATGTATTAGCATATCAGGCATTTTTAATCTTTTTTCATCTTTTTCGAATCCTTATTAATATCCTGTTATTAAAGAGATAAAACCTACACCTTATCCACAGTAATTTTTTGGTAAATATAGGACTGGTCACAATCAATCTCCTGTCCATTCTGTTGCTTTTAAGAAAAATATTTTAAACCAACCGGCAATATGGAAAGCTAAGCAGTTAAGCTAATAAGAAAAGTTTGATTCGATTTAATTTTTAATCTACATAGTGAATTATTTGTTTTTTACTCTAGCACAATTAATAGCCTGTATAGCATGACGACTTGATACAGTAGTAGTTGTAGTAGGAATGAATCAATGAATCAATGAATCAACTAGGCAGTTCGACATAAACTTGATCTAGAACTGATCGGACTCCTATTGGCTTGTGTTGACAAGGTTCCATCGATATAATTTTTATTAATATGTGTAATAAATAATATATAATATAAAATATGAAATTTGTAATAATTATGATTTTTATGATTGAAATTAGCGTTATTATGCCAACATTTTGCTCTGCATATTTACCAATATTTGCTGATGGTTCCGGGAGTTCAATATTTAATATCATTGCGAATAGAAATGATATTTCTCTGTATCCTCTGTTTAGCCAACTGAGCAGATCTGTTGTTCAGGTTGTAAGTATAAACCCATCCACTACTAATCTTCCATCTCAAAACACAACAACTGAAGTAGCCGCAGGATTTGCCTATGATACTTTGGGTCATATAGTTACCGCCAATCATGTTTTAGGTGGAGCAAACGAGGTAACTGTTATTTTTGAGAATGGCGATACGCATAATGCCACTGTTATAGGAAGGGATACTTATACAGACATTGCTGTACTCCGTGTTGCTGATCTATTTGGGAGTTATGGTACTGAAAGAGCTAATGAGTTACTTGTGCCAGTAATCTTGGCAAATTCATCCAGAGTAAAGATAGGAGACTACGTTACAACCATTGGTTATCCCTTTGCATCGAAAGTAGCTATGACATCAGGAATAGTGAGTCAAACCGATTTCCTTTTATCTTTTTCTTCGCTAGGATACTTAGTTCCAGATACGATTGAAACTGATGTTGCAGTTAATCCTGGTAATTCCGGAAGTCCTTTGATTGATATAAATGGTGAAGTAGTGGGATTAATTTATGGTAGACTAAATCCCACCACGGCTCCTTTAGGGCAGTTTTCTGGGCTGAGTGTAGCTATACCATCTAATGCAATAAAGAAAATTGTGCCATCACTTATTCACAATGGAACATACATTCACCCAGACGTCGGAATTATAGGATCTACTCTTACTGTGGATTTAGCAAAACATTTTCAAAATATTCCAGATAACTTGAAAGGGGTGGTAATAAATTCAATATTGCGAGGAGGAACGGCGGATAAAGCGGGTATAAATGCTGCAACTACGGACAAATATGGTCAAAGACAGCTAGGTGATATAATAACTTCTTTAGATGGACATAAAATTCCTGATATTGAAAGTTTTCTTTCATACATTCAAGAACATAAAAGAGTAGGCGAAATAATTTCTTTTATTGTTTATAGAGATGGAAACTACATGAATCTGAATGCAACTTTACAAGCTGTAAACCAGATACAGTAAATCACTAGATTGGGAATGCATTAAGCAC
>CAVXZB010000009.1:0-18257 GCA_963765895.1 uncultured Nitrososphaeraceae archaeon
TTACAATATAACTAAGCAGTTTCGCTAGATCCATCTATTAACCGGCTCAAGTTAAATTGACTGCTTTAGATTCATTGGAACCATGTGCTTATTACCCTTTCTGCCGGTGGACCATGAGTTCGGGATGCATATAGTCTGTCTCCTTATGTAGTGTATGTTGTTCAACCACAATCCAATGAGCATTAGCCCAAGGATTTTTACGAATACCTGTGACATGCTACGAGACTTTCATACTGAAGGACCGCCTGCTGTCTCACTTCGCGCTATATATATAGCTTAGTAATATTATATTATTATATTATCGCAAATTGCCAATTATTGACTCCTGGGAACGTATTGTGCATTGTCTATTCTGCAATTCAATGGCTACATTGAAACCTACCAAGACAGGACGAATAATGTTGCGCTGCAATACATGCGGTGCTTTGATGTTTGCTAATGGCTTACTATCACAACAGAGAATTAAGACATTGCGGGATTTCAGATTTACACCTGTGCGTGACATCGTATAAAGTAATGTCCATAGTATGGTCAATACTCACTGAAGTAACACTGTATCGTAGTTCGCAGGCTTGGGTTAGTATTTCTTGATCTGTTCGCCGGCAAAGACGACCTTGGGCCATATTCGATTTACAACCCGCAGCTGGAGCATAAGGAATCTTGGCCAAAACCAGCGAGATCTCATCAGATTTTTAAAGCATCATTTGGGAGTGCCTTGGTATATGAATTCAACTTCAAAATTCAATTCGAGATAAAATGAAACGATAACTATGGAAAGGTTGAAAATATGAGCTTGGAATAGGACTTGAGATAATAACATTATACAAAATTCACTCTATACCAGCTTGGCACAAAAATTCCGGTAACTTTAGCATTCCATTAGATAGACTAAAGGCACGCCCAAAGAAGTTAGAATTAATACATTTAATATATAATTGATGATATTATTCAAATTAGTTTAAGACTTACAAAGGGTAAGAGATTTTTATAAAACAATAAAGATAATTTCTATAATTAAGTTTAATAGAAACGCTCACAAAAGCTATTGATCGTGGGCTGGATTGTATATCATTATAATGGTGGGTAAGATGGGAAGATCATACAGTGGTCCACAATGATAACTTTCTCATAGAAAGGATTAAGGAAAAAGACCCATTTCTAAAAAGGATTCTTGTTGTAGATGATGATCCAGACATCACATCACATTAACTTTCAAAGTGGCTTTAGAAGGTAATCATTATCATGATAGCAGTTACAAAATGAGATTTGAAGTATACCCATACAACGACCCTTTAGTAACATTATCACAATTCAAGCCTAATTTTTATGATTTACTTCTAACTGATATTTACATGCCACACATGAATGGTTTTGAATTATGTCAAAAAATATTAGAGCTAGATTTAAACCTTAGAATATGTTTAATGTCTGCAGCAGATTTACAATAAATATAGTTCAGGCCATAAGAAAACGTATCCAGCACAAGCATGAGGATGTATTTATCAAAAAGCCAGTTGCAACAAGAATATTTGAAATTAAAAGATTGTTGGCAGAGTTGATTGATTGTTATGGTAGAACATTCAGAAGACCACATGGTGTAATTAAAGAGATATTTGATGCCGATCGTCTTACACAGTTTTTCTCAGGATGGTCTGCTCAGGAAATATTACCAGAATAGGATAGAAATATCGAAAAATACTATTTTTAACACCACTATCTTCGTAGTGATTTACTGATCGATTCCCAGGAACAGAACCTTATTTTTTAGTATTCCAAGGAAAGACATTATTTGGCTGGCGGGCAGTAGATATAGTAGCAGTACGTAGAAAGATAATTTGTCGCCGGCATTACTTGTTACATATATAGTTCGTGGGGAGTCGTCGCAATAAAATGGCAAACATGTTTGTACCATATCTTTTGCGTGTCTCATACGAGATTTATTTCTTATAACCGAATGGAATCATGTTAACGGATGATTAATCGGCCGGCCAAAAGTGACGTTTGGAATATGAATATGACTTTGAACATGGATCCTGATGATGGTGGGCGTTAACTTCATGTCTCGTCTTACATTTAGTTTTTCTATCTTATACTGTTCGCCGGATTTTTTCCTCTTGTTCGTCTCTTTAGGCGAAAACCTACCTGTTCTGTCAATATATTCACACATATTTTTTCTGTCCATCTTGCATTAGCATATTCTCGCCGGGCATTTGTGCCATCTTGTAGTTAGCCGGCAGACCGGCGAAGATCTCACATGATCATAAAAACTGGCGAACAAAACCAAAGTGTCCCGCAATATTCTCTTGGCGCCATATATAGCTTGGATATGATATATTATATCAAAGTAAATTGTCTGTTATCGACTCATGGGAACGATATGTCTATTGTCTCTTTTGTAACGCTATGGCTACGCTCAAGCCTACCTAGATTAGGCGTATAATGCTACGCTGCAATACATGTGGAGTATTGGTATTTGCAAATGGAATATTATCGCAACAAAGAATTCAGACATTGAAAGATTTCACATTTCGACCGCTGCGTTGATTAGAGCTTCAGTGATCGGCATTGAGTGCGTCCAAGTTTAGCATAATCGTTGACATATGGTGATGAATTTATATAGACATCAATTTCTGGTCTTAATGTTGGTTACAATGCATGTCTTGAATTCTCCATCATTTATACTTCCGACGCAGTCAGAGGAGAAACTAGCCGTGTACTGATGTCCAATTTCATTGGAAACATTGCTAGCGCAGAAATGACTCATACAATAATGGAGAGTGTTCTAAGAAAAGTGAAAGCTGTTTCAGAGATGATTCCACAAGATACTGAAATCGCCACTTCTCTCACAGATAGAGAAATCAGAGATTACGTTGCTGAAGTGATAAGTGAGACCAAAAACAGGAAACACTGAACCTCCTGTCGTTTAAAATGTAATTGAATAAGATTGAGACATGTCCGTTGCTAGATGGTATAACTATTGAGCCGAGGTGATCCCACTTATCTGTCTTTAATCCATATCAGTTATCGAGCATAACACAACAAGTTACTTGACTTTCAAATCAATAGATGTATTATAGTCGAAGTTAAATGATGGATCAGTAGGATTGACTACTCTTGCATTTACATGCAAGTTGTGTTCACCAGATGGAAGAGGTTTTAAAAAGATGAAGTAACCACCCGCGCCGGTCGGGTACGTGCCACCTTTAAGAAGTTCGTAATTGTCATTAGGTACTATCATGTTAAAGATTTTGGTTATGGCATAGTTACTCTCTAGATTACTGAGCGGTACTCCATCCAGTGTTGCTTTGAATGTGAGATGCGGGTCCCCTATTGTAGCACAATTGATTAAGTCCGCTGGTTTCGTGGAGTGCGCTTCTATTGAAGTGCAAGATCCAGTCTATATTGGAAGCATAATAGCAGTCTTGGCAGGAATAGTACACGAGTAGTGTGAAAGGCCTTGTAAGTTTTGAACTAGAAAGGACACTTGCCCAGATACCTTCGTAGCACAGACTACTTTTGGATTAGTTTGTGGATGTTCTGCTTTAGGTATAGAGACACTCCACTGCCACCACTTCTTTATCCAATCTGCGTAAGGTGTACCATAAGGTGAAGAGTCCTTGAGATAAAGTTGTGGTGTAGAGGAAATGCCATGCAACCATTGATGGGCTAAGCAATATTATGAGAGCCAGAGGAAATATTATCAAGTGTGATCTGTTCATATCCACCTTCATATTTCTCTTTCAAATATAGTTTTCTACAATCTTTACTCTTCCATATATTACGAAGTCTTCAGATCTTTATTATGATATGTTGGGGGTCATCTTACATTATATCCGCATTAAAAATATACGATGGGGAAATCGCAATTGCAATCATCGGGTTAATTCAATACTATTCCAGCATGTGCTGCATCTATCCCTGTTGCAAACTACTATTCCTAATCCGCCGGCAATGAGAGCCCCCGATCATAGCTAGTAATTTCTTTGCCATCGTGTAACTCCATATATGATATGATATTCGTCTTGTGTGACAAGTGACAAATGGGGTATCAAGCCTTTTGCCGGCAATCAAGAGATCTCGTGATATCCTTGTGATCTATAGCATAGGACAATTTGATTATACGAGTCAAGCCAGGTAACTAGAGTAGTCTAATTTGATGCACGTTAGAAAAACGATCATGAAATTAATTGATGACTGTCTCTATACTCTATATGTTATTACATATGCTTTAGGTAAGAAACTTCGACAAAAGGGAATCGTAGTCTTTAGCGATATCATGAATTCAACAAGAAATTTCTGGATGTAGTTCACAGATAAGTTGTGCAGCAAATCTCGCTCCTATTAGGCATTATTATTGGTTACATATTGTAACTGGATTACTCATTAGTAACTAGCAACCGTAATGTACCGCACTGCAATATGTGAGATGTAGAGCTTGCCGGCAATAAGCCATGGTAAGAACGCCGGCAAGTGAATCCAGTTGTAAAAGGTATTATTCCAGCTTCGTAACATACTAACTATATCACTTGCGTACGTGTAGGAGAAGTAATGAATGAATGGCTACTATATTACAACCCCCTCAGCTTCCATTTGAAATATTAATTCTGATATTCCTACCTTACTTTGTAGCAGTCATTGCAGCGATTATCTATACTAATAAACATATCAAGAAAGTTGTTAATATAGTCGAAGACAAGGAAGACGAGGACGACAGCGAGAACGATAAACCACAACCAGGCGACTAGACAAGTGAATCCAGATTAGTGGAACTGTAACGACTTTGAAAAGGCAGTTGATTAGAATGATATTCGGTATTATAGACCGAAAGGCAACCCGATTTAACGCCATTGAGATGCAAAGTCATGGGTTATGACGTCCTATTGCTAGTTTGGACCCATTCAAGTACTGTCCTTGGTGTTCGAAGAAACTTCCAAAGCATTCATAAATTTCGATGCCAGTTAGTAATTAGACTATGCTTTTATTATACGTCTGTATATTACTAATTAGTTGTAACATTAATGGCACTGATATGGGTCGAACTCGATGTACCATCACCATATAATATTAACCGGGTCATGGCGTATCGTCTTGATGACGGTACCCTTGGCATGCGGAAGGGGAGTGCATTAAAGAAGGCCCAAAGGATAATAGATGTGTATAATTACAGATCAGGTATGGGAATATATCAAGAATTAGAAATTGATGAGCATGATTTTACTCCGGCTCATGATGCCGATAAATCCCTGCAGATAGAGAACTAGATAATGAGGAGATAGGTTTACATCGGACAAATCATCACTTTAATACTACTTACTACTTTCTGAAACCCACGTCCTTATTGATTCCTTAATGATGATATCTACCCTATTATGATGTGAGCCAGAATGAGCAATAGATGTTAGCCTTGCGTCTGGCTGGCAAAATGTCTTATCTGTAGAATTCCTTATTCACTATTCTATATAATCAGTGTATTGTAGCTAGACACTCATGTGAGCCATTAGGTGTAGATACATAACGAAGGAATTGTCAATATTACAGATAGATGTTCGAAACGAGCTAGCAAATATAGATATCTTAGAGTCAACAGTAAGTATTACTGATAGTATTGCCAGGCAAGCAAGAAAGTTTAGATATCTGATAGAATCGCGGGCGATTATTGATAGCTATAACAAGATAAAGAAAGTCTCGCGGACATATTCGGAGGCTGTTAATATGTCGGATACTGCTGGCCTAGTCGCTAAACATTTTCGTTACCTTACAGATATCATACTAATTACAGATGTAATAAACATTCACCGACTGAAATTCAGAAATATATTATAATCATCGTATTAATTATCATCATCAACAGCGACTACCTGACTCGAGGTATAACTACAACACATTTTCGTCTTCTCCACCACCAGAAACCGCCTAGGAAGATGGCCAAAATGTCCGAGTATGGGTCATATTGTCCCCCGGGCATTATCCGGAGTGTCAGAGATTCAGATCTATGCCAGAAGAAGGAAAGGATCTCAACTATGCTGAATTGGCTGAAAAGAGTCACGCAAGCAAGAGAAAGAAAAAAGCTAGAAAAGAAGAGAAAGGAGATGATGGATTCGTTAGTCAATCTTGAGCGAAACTCATCATGGCTTAGTCTGATAAATTTCCAAGACGATATAGAAACCTGTCGTTTATTTGAAGCATGAAAACGATCAAATAATAGATAACTTGACACCACAAGAGGCGAAAGAATTCATGGTACAAGCAGAAGCAGTAGAAGGCAGCAGGAATATCAGCTCAGAATCCCTGAGCACTTTTTACATTGAGTTCACTCGTAGAAAATATATGATGAATACGACCAGTTCTGCCGGCGAAGATCATGTTGTGAATTCGGGTAAATGCATCAGTTTCTATCTGAAGTGTCCCTAGTGTCCCTAGCTCCCGGTCACTATCTATCCCTGAAATGACTAACTTACATTGTGTACTATGTAGATATTAATAGAATAGTATAGGTGGTATAGAAAGTAGGATAGATAGTAGTGGCGAACTAGGGACACGGGGGACAGAAAATGCTTTGATCGCAATGAATATACCCACATTTTTTATGCGTTTGTAGATGAACTTTTGATACCTGCTCATAGGATATAAATTAGAATCTTATCGTCGTTCCTCGGACATCAAAAGGCCTGTCAAGAATAGTTATAGGTTCTTGTAATTTTCTAGCATTTTCTGAAGTTACTGTCACTTTGGTGCTCTCTTTGATTCTTTCGACAGGAATGTTACCATCAACCATTATTGACCGCCATGTATCAGCTTCGTTTATTGGAAACGAATAATACTCACCAGGAATCCTCCATCACCAGGAATCCTCCAGCCTTCGTTTGCATCTTGTATAATTATTCTAGGGATTTCTTCTGCAGATTTATATCTGTTCGAGAGCGCCCCTCTCCTCGAATTGAGGTCTTGACGAACTGGTCTGCAGGTTGAAAGGAATACGAGTGTCATCGATATCGTAAGCTGCCAGTTCAACCTTCTTACCAAACTGGGGATGCATCTTATCTAGACCTAGCCAAGGACGCCTAATCAAAGAAATTACAACAATAGCCGCGGCAATATAGATGCTATCTCTGCCATCTTAATTCCAAGATCCAGTAATGCATTTCGTGTATCATCCATACTTCCAAAACATGGCGTATATGCAGCCAGAGGCATAGAATGACAAGTCACAAGTAGCAGCCTGAATAGCTTCGTAAGTTGAAGGGCTTTCTAGATCAATATCAATAATTATATTGATTCTCGTGCTATGCTATTCCAAGTGGCAGCTATTAATTTATACATATATACCCAAGAAATATCCACTCAATGGGAATTAATCACCTCTACACATATCTAAAGACAAACGTTAATTTTGTTATTCCGATAGGTCTTGTTTTCGCAATTGTAATTTTTGGCGGTATTAGTGTGTATCTAGTGGAGCACAATCAACCTGGAGCGAATATAACTAACCTAGGTAACGCATTTTGGTGGGCTGTAATAACAATAACAACTGTAGGATATGGTGACTATACTCCGGTCACAACAATCGGACGGCTAATAGCCGTAGCCATAATGTTTTCAGGCATTGGCATAGTTGTAACTCTGTTAACTTTATTTTCGCAAAGAAGATTGCAGCATACAGAGTCAATGTTAAATGTAAAATTAAAAACTGAAGATCGACCCAAGTTATTAGGTGATGAGACAAAAACAGCGATAAAAGATGAAATCGATGGGATTGAGAATCTGACCGAAGACGATTTTGACAGACTCATTGTCATGATCAAAGGTCTGCGTAGTAGTTTACTTGAAGAGTCTAGGGCCTCATACAAGTGTTCAAGATGTGGTAACTCTTATCATAGTAAGCCTAAATTTTGCAGCAACTGCGGTCTTGATCTTGCCTAGTCTATATCCAAATGTCTCCAATTCAGTCAGATTGTCTTCAACTATTCGCATGTTATATTGAATGCTGTACTCCAACTTGGCGCTATATATAGCTCGGGTGTGACATATCATATAATAGGAAATTGTCTCTTATTGACCCATGGGAACGAATCATATATTGTCTATTGTTTATTCTGCAATTCAATGGCGACGCTTAAGCCCACAAAGACGCGACGAAGAATACTAAGATGTAATACCTGCGGGGGCACTGGCATTCGCTAATGGTTTGCTATCACAAAACATTATCAGGTCTCATTGATTATAATCTAGACAGAAGGTGCTGACAACATATGAACATTTCATGTACACTATGCACATGCTGAACAAGAACAAGATTCCTTTGGCATAGTATACGTGGAAAAATAGGGGTCTCTAACCTATGATCTAAGGTGTATTCTTGACCCAGTATCATTTGACCCCATTCCTCCAATGCAAGTATCATATTTTGTAGTATTCTCAGGAAGGTATTTATTGGCACATGCCTGCCGCTGTTGGAAGGTACTTGCATATGAGACATTGGTATATGATAGGCTTCCTATTAGAATTCCTGTAATAGTTCCTACGGCTAGCAGTATTATAGGTACATTTTTGTTCATTAATTATACTTATAGAAGGTTACAATAATACATTACTATAGTACAAACCCGATGCATCCTCGTTTTCTACTCCCCTACAGTTTAGGAAATGACTATCATAACAATGTTGATTAGGAGCATAGCATGTTTTAGCGGAGATTGCAAGTCATAAAAGTCCCTATTATCGCAATAGTCACACAAGTTCTATATGAATATTCAGTTATTAGATTAGGAGATTCGGCCAAAATTCAGCAAAGTTGAATCTTATTTGACAAATATCCATCAACTAGAAAGCCAAAGCCCGGACATAGGAACAAAGGTAGAGGAGTTGGAGGATTTAAATCAGTCACGTAGACAGCGCGATAAAGCAAAGGATGATGCTATAATTCAACTATCAGATCAACTTGTGTCTTTATCAGATAGGTTGCAAGAGATAGAAAGGAGACAGGATGTTGGCGCGCGCTAGGTCATGCTTTAACCAGAAACATATTGAATTGCGATTATGCGCACCTGATTATAAAGAATACAATGATTATGATAAAATATACTGCCTAGGCTCTCAAAATTGCTTACTATGAGTCCAGGCCCTTGGTAAAATTATTCTGTTCTATAACTTTAGAAACATCACAAGATTGTTGTCAAAAGACTAAAGGCTCGTCTTTTTGCAACTTACACATCACATCTTTGATAACAAATCCGCCTTGAGTTTCTGAAACTCCTCGTCAGATAATATTCCTTTCTGATGGAGATCAGCATATTTTTGCAACTTCTGAGTGACATCTTCCTGCGGCGATTGAGATTGGGGTTGTTTTTGTTGTTGTAGAGATTCTATTTGCCTTTGCTGTGCTTCTATTTGTTGTTGTGACGCTTGTTGTTGAGCTTGTCCTGCTTGTGCCTGTTGGTTCGCCTTAGCACCAGCACGACTTTTGGCTACACCTGCTCCTACTGCTGCTGCGGCCCATCTTCCTCTCATACCTTCAATAGAGTATATGTAGTTAATATACTTTCAGAAGGGAATTTCGCCATGTTACCTTAGCAATGAACATATTTGTGAATATTTCGAAATGCTGTATGAGGATGTGGGCTGAAGGAATATCTTCATAGGAATTAGTGCTATGGATTGTTTGTGATGATTGTAAATCAGTACGCTAGCTGTAACTATTATCGATTTTGGGAATGATATCGAATTAACATAATGAAACTCACGATATTTTTATAATATTACTTTAACCGGTAATACAAGTAAAAGTAAAAGTAAAAGTAAAAGTAAAAGTAAAAGTAAAAGTAAAAGTAAAAGTAAAAGTAAAAGTAAAAGTAAAAGTAAAAGTGATTATGAAGATTAATGATATATAAACACCAACTTGGTATGTATTTAATCCCACTACATAGAACTTCAGATTAACTCCTGAGTATAGGACGATATTAATAGTTCAACAAGCGTATCTATATTATTAGATTCAAGTTATTATCTAGAAAAATGTGGAAAGGACATTCAAAATGAACCAGAAGATTTGAAATAACTGAACTAATAGATAGGAGATCATGATAAAATGAAAGTTGACTCAATAGCGCAACTGTCAGATCAACTTGTGTCTTTATCAGATAGATTACAGGAGATATAGAGCAGGCGTTGACCATCAGTAACATATAACCATCAGTAACTGAGTTATCAATACATAGTACTTATCATAAGACTAATAATTGATGCAATTTCTGTTCTGATTAAAATAAATAAAAAAGGAGATTCTCTTTTGTCTGGTTGAGCGAGCTTTTATCCGACCTGAGTGCCAGTAATTTCTATGAATCTGTTATTGTTGCCAAAACCAATTGCTAATACTCGGTCTGTATTTGTGCTTTGGATTTGCTTCCAGCTAGCGCCGTGGCCGTCTATTGTAACCTTAAATGGGACATCCTGACCTTGTGCGTTTTTAGCATCGAGGGCAAATCTGGGAATTTGAACAGTTAACGTTCCGCCAGTACTTCCAGGATTAATGACTATGTCTCCAGCTTTCAGCTCCGGGTTTCCAAGTATTCCAACCAGCGTTCCACCAGCAATGCTATATTTGACTGTAAGGATTCCCGCATTTGCCGTCTTTAACTGATATTGGTTAGTGTATCCAGTTTTTAAGAGAGTTTGTAAAGTCGTAGGATTTAGCTGAGCGTTTACTGCCTGTAGGGGCAGAGTAGCGATCAGAATTGCAAAGAACGACGAGAGAGTTAACAATGTTATCAAACTAGTTCTTTTGTTTTTTGTATAGTCGGAAGTTTTTTCTTTATTTAGCATATGAACTGATAGTAGTTGCAGCTGTATTAAATCTTTAGTAAACCATATTAATTCATGTCAAAATTATTTCTAGTTACTGCATGGATCAAATAGTCTGAAACTAAAACTATGCAGCTCTATGTTAGAATCTGGAGGTTAAACCGAGGAGTCATGATACCAATAATTAGGAACGTTTAACTACAACAGTCACGTATACGTCTATGATGTTAATAATCAAGGAGTTGCATTAATTTTTGCATATGAATAACTTTGAAAACTGAAGCCACGATGAAATCTACTAAAGGTATTCGAATCTCACAAATTGTACCTGGAGCTATTGCCATAGCGCTATCGCTTGCAGTTATCTCAAGTCCTAGAGTTGGTATTGCAACTATAACTATCCTTCTTTCTATTACATTACTAGTTGTAGGAATTGAGAGGTTAGTTACAGGCTTTGCACAATCAGAACAACAACCTAAGTCATCTAGATATGGAAATATCGGTCTAGGTGCTTTAGCTGCTTTATTAGGAATTGCAGTTTTAGCATTTCCTCTGTTTACAACAGGCGTGTTAGTTACTTTGCTAGCTCTTGGTCTGCTTTTCATAGGAATTGCTAGAATTGTTCATGGCATCTCGGATAAAAATATTTCAAAATGGTCAAAGGGCTTTCTCGTAGGTGTAGGTATTTTGTCTTTGGCAGTATCTTTTACCGTATTTGCATACCCAGCATTTGGTGTATTTCTTTTGACGCTAATATTAGGTATTAGCCTACTAATAATAGGGATACAAAGCGTTGCATATGCTGTATCGGGTCATCAGAGAAGAACATATAATTCAACTACTGCTACTGCTACTACGCTAGAACACGGGAGATAGAAAGGCCAGAGATCTAGTCATCCTTTTTTATAGATAAATCAAGATTTACAAGTTTCTTGCAAATTTTTTGGGTAGTTCTGTAAACTCGGACAACTTAGAACCTATCCGAAAAGTAGTTGATTTTAATTGAGCTATAGCAAACTGACTTGATTTATACTACTACTCCGCTGCATCTAATCATCTCTCCTTTGTTAATTACTTGTAACTCTCATCTACTGGTCCGGATCTGATTCAATTCAGTCTTCAGATTTGGCTGTGTGGGCAACTTATAACTAGGTATTGTATATACCCATTAGTAACTGTCTAACTTGAATACAATAAATAGTGAATAAAGCGTTACGCAGTATGGAAAATATTGTCTCATTGATTATAATCTAGACAGAAGGTGCTGACAACATATGAACATTTCATGTACACTATACACATGCTGAACAAGAACAAGAATCAGCCTTACCACAGCATGTCTGTAACTAAAAGTTTATCTTTAAGCGGAATAGTATTCAGTATGGAAATTGTTTAAAGTCACTTTGCCTTCAGGCCGCACCGTGGCACCGGCATTGATAGTTATAGATATGCAGAATGGTTTCGTGTCAAAGGGAGGATCGTATGATAAAATTGGTATGAACACCTCACTGTATAGAGAGATTATTCCAAAGATTAAAGATTTAATTGAATTCTGCAGGAGTATGGGTATTCCTGTCTTTTACACCGAAGCAGTAAAGGAGGATAGTGGCATCGATATTCTTACGAACGTCCATAACATCTTACCCAAATCAAGACAGGAGAGATTGAAAGTACCCATATGTATTAGAGGTACTTGGGATGGTGTAACTATCGATGAACTAAAACCTAAAGAGAAAGATCCCGTAGTTCTAAAACGAAGAGATTCTGCTTTCCTAGATACAGAATTCCGAATTATGCTTCAGAGCCAGGGTATTAATTTCTTGGTATTTACTGGAATTGATACTTCTATTTGTGTAGAGACTTCATTAAGGGAAGGATTTAACATAGGTTACGATGTGATGATAATATCTGATGCTACAGCATCAGGTGATAAGAGACATTATGAAACAACCCTGGAAAGAGTAAGAGATTACTATGGACTAGTAATGGATACTGAGAAGTTTAAAGAAGCGGTCAGAAAACTAGACAAGATGCGAAAAGGTGAAGCTAAAGCTTTTTTGGAGTCAGAAGAAGAAGCCGAAGCCTTTTTGGAGGAATTTAATTTACTAGACCCCAGGAAATTTCCTGCTGAACAAATTAACCTTTAGAATAGGTTTGTAGTGGTAGTCAGTCGAAATACAAAATCGAATGGTCTATCTTCACTCGGAGTTGGTTTACTTGTTTGCTACCAAGTTAAGTTAACTAGATTTCTCTACTATATGTAGGCATTAAAGGTCTGGCAATAACCTCTATGGTTCATCATGGTTTCATCCTTATATCATTTATCATTTATTGTAGAGTTGAACTGCATTAGCCACATATGTCGTGATTTCTCTATCCGTGTTATGTTATTATCTTAATTCCATAATACAGGATTGATTTTTTTTGTTAAAAATACTAAAATTAATTCCATAGCTGTATAACCAGAAAGTGTAATACATAGTAAATATGAACTGGAAATGCGGTTATAGATATAGCCATAATTTTGTTTATCGCACTACTGTGAGGTTTGTTTTCTATCGGGATGGTTAGTTATTATGTTCTTAGATATCGTAATCGTGTGATGACAGTTTATCTAGATAGATGTGTGTTACTGTAGTCAGATACTCACAGCTTTAAAGGTTCATGCCACGTCGTCACTCAATATCATTGTTTATTACTAGCTGGCTCTGGGCGAGGTTTAGGTAGCAGTGGAGCGACTGCCTTGGAAACTATGAAACCTATTA
The DNA here is from genome assembly GCA_963765895.1 of uncultured Nitrososphaeraceae archaeon. Taxonomy (GTDB): domain Archaea; phylum Thermoproteota; class Nitrososphaeria; order Nitrososphaerales; family Nitrososphaeraceae; genus JARBAU01. Next base: position 13,563 of record CAVXZB010000009.1, read on the forward strand.
CTGCGCCTATGACAATGACTGGTATAAGGTCCGTTTGTCCTCCGAATAGCCCCAGTAGCAGGGCAAGTGTTAATGGAATTGGAAAAAATGCACATGCAGCACCTGCCATACCTGCAAGTACACCCACACCTTGTGGAATGAATGTTAGAATTTCTGATATGGCCTGTCCTAGCGTACCACCTATAAATAGTAATGGAAAGATTGGACCGCCTCCAAAGCCTGTAGCAAATGAAGTACTTGTAAGCAACATCTTGAATAGCATCATCAAAAGTAGTATCCCTATACCGTATGCAGCAGGGTTATGAACAATTTGTAGTAACTGGTTCTGGCCAGAGAAAAGTGTCAATGGAAGAAATGAACCAATCAAGCCGATAATCAAGCCGCCTATGATAGAACGAGCAACCGGTTTCTTATTATTAAGTCGGCCAAAAACACGATGGACAAGTCCGAATACTACTTTGAACAAGGTCCCAATTAGCGCCGCGATGATCCCCACTAGCAATGCCCAAACAAGGTCAACTACACGAAGAGCGGCAAAGTTAGGGAAGCTGTACACACCTAGATATGATGTATGCAGGATCGCAAAGTAGACACCATAACCCACTGCTCCTGCAATGAGTCCAGGGATCAGGTGACGATACAAATTTAGCTCCTTGATGAACATGTACTCGACTGCACCCACTGCCCCAACTATGGGAGACCCAAAGAAACCGCCAAATGCTCCTGCGATGGCACTGTAAACTAGTACTTGGACATCGTCTTTCTGGAGCTTCAGCCGTTCAGACACAAAGGTTCCTAATCCACCAGTAAGAAAAACAAGTGTCCCCTCAGGACCAATTGCAGCACCACTCCATAATGCTATAAATCCTTGAAGAAGGATACTTGGTAGGTTACGGTAGTTGAGGCCACCGGTCTGTGCGTATTCGGTTTGAGCAACGCCCAGACCTCCACGCTGTCCAAAGAACTTGATCACAAGGCCAATGAAAACACCGGCTATGCCCAACAGGATAAGAGGCCAAAAGTTAATGTTATACAGGTATACGCTATGCTGCCCAAAGAACTTGATACCCTGATTGTAGAGTGTGATGTATCCAGTAGTTATAAGAGAGGAAAGGCCACCGAATAACCCGGCGTAGAGCATTAGCCTATAATATCCGCCTTTCAATCTCGATTCTTCTGCGTCACTACTCATCGACATTTCCATCCGCTGTGTCTCTAACATCAAAGTCTATACTTCTACGAACAGAATTAGCCTGATCTGTAGTTTCATTTGAGTAAGGGGCTTGTGACTGCATTATACGAATCACTCCTTGCTAATCGGCGTTGATAAACATGCCGCTATTATTTTCTATGCCCTCTGGCTAACGAGAAGTGCATCTAAGAGCAGAACCACTCAGACACATTTAAGAAAGCCTCTATGACCAGCTCTGAATAAATCCATCGCTCAGCAATCAGACAATTAGACAGGAACACGTTACTTTACAAGACGTAGATATTTCACAATTATACGATGAAATAAGAAATATCTCAAAAATTCTCAAATTGGATATAATTCATGAAGAGAAAGAAGAAAACTATTGGGATTTAAAGGCAAATAAAGGTACTTTGAGCAGCGTTATAATTGGGAATGTGCTGGACGTTGAAATAATGATAAGCGGTAAAGAAGGTAATTATGATTTAATCTTTGCGTACTGGCGCATGGGACAAGGATATAGTGGTTCAACAGTTATACCAGGTGCTCTGACTGCTGGAGTGGCTCGCAATTCCTGCTGCCGCAGTATCAAATTATAGAGCACATTCATTTAAGAAAAATTTCTGGGATTTTATAAAAAAAGACAATGTCCGACATCGGAAGTGATAAAACAACAATGTCAACCGGTAATAGTGACACATTAAATAAGAACTGGCACACCAGCGTTTGTAATCTCTAAGTGTAAAGAAGACAAATATTCTTGGGGGTTTCTCGATTAGACAAGGAATAGCAGTATTACTAGCTGGCGGCGTTCTTTTGGTTGTTGGTTTGGCCGGGACAATCTCTTCGATCGCCTCGCTTTTCAGCGTGGCAGATTTACTGCCCTAGATCTACAGGTTCTCCAGACACTACTAAATTACAATTGTACTAAAATAGATGAGTAAATGCTCGGAAGTACCAACTACCGATATAGAGGACACCATTTCCGCAGGTATCCTTAGATCTTTGATAAGACGATCTATATCTAGTATGTCTGATGACAATAATAAATATACGAGATGATGTGAATACAATCTTATGAATTCCAGTATCAATAGAGCTTTGATATTTCTAGGAGGAGGTTCGCTTGGTGTATATGAAGCCGGCACTTACAAAGCTATCAATGAGGATCTTTCAGCATACTTTAGAACGGTAGGCAGGGAAAGCGAGCCAATATTTCATATCGTATCCGGAACATCAATAAGTCTAATCATGAATTGACAGACTCTGTATTTGCTTTCTTGAGATAATCAGCAAGTCCATGGTTCATAGTATTCAATTGTTTGGGCGATACTGTATGTAATGAAATCAATGCTATTATTATGGCAGCAAATGGGTTTATGCTTGATTCCCATCATGTAGGCTTTTTACTCTCTCAAGATAGAATCTGTGGATGTTACTAGCTATCTCGTCAAGGCAATCTTCCGTAGCAAAGTGTCCTGAATCAAGCCTATGTATCTCAGCGTTAGATAGATCCTTTAGGTAAGCCTCGCCGCCTTCTCTAGTAAAGAATATATCATTTTGTCCCCAGAAAATCAATGACTTCGGTTGATTCTCCTGTAAGAATTTTTGCCATTTTGGGTATAGTGCTACGTTAATGCGATAGTCATAGAACAAATCCATCTGTACGCGTCTCGCATTTGGCCGCTCCATAAACCTAAAGTCTATGTTCCAATTATCTGGACTGATGATTTCTGTTTGCTTGTGGCCGTGTAGGTAGACTTGCTTTATCGTCTCGAGTTGTAGAAACCCATATAGAGGAGCTTCCGCTTCAGGAGGACCATTCCTCCAAAGCGCGTTACGCAAGCCATCCCATGCACTGGTAAAGCCAATTTCATATGTATTTGAGTTCTGTATTATTAGCCACTCAAGCCATTCAGGATGCCGAGTCATGATTCGGAAGCCTACAGGCCCACCATAGTCTTGCATGTAAAGTCCAAAATGTGTAAAACCTATGGTCTTCAAAAAATCTTCCATTATCTCAGAGAGTCGATCGAAGGTGTAATTGAATTCATCCGGACTAGGCATATCAGAGTTCCCAAACCCAGGGTAGTCGGGTGAGACGACATGAAAATGGTCCGCCAGAGCTGGAATAAGATTACGGTATTGATGAGAAGAAGCAGGCCAGCCATGAAGCAAGAGTAGCTTCGGATTAGTTGGTTCCCCTGATTCTCTGTAAAAAATAGACAGCCCATCAATTGTTACTGTTCTGTGAAGTGTACGTGTGCTAAGCAATTTTTGATTTGAAACTTGTTTGTTCATGTTAAACGAAACTCTCTATCTATATACTTAACAATTGGGGTTTACCAGTACCTTCCTGTAAGCCAGTCGACGCAATAGTTGCAGTACGTTTGATTATAAGATCATGATACTCTGAAAAACGATCTTCAAGATTTTCTGGAACAGCTTTGTAAAGACATGGTCCAGTTATAGGCGTTTCAGACCCTTTGATTGCTTCATTAGACATATTTTCAAGTTGGAGAGCGTCCTCATATCTTCCCTGTTCGATTAATTTAGTTGGCGAAGTGGCCAAGATATTTAGTCCATTTTTTGATCTCTGCTTTGCCAGTTCCCCGATATCGCGTATACTATTAAGACTTGGCATAACAGAAAACTGCCGTCATCATAAAAACCTTCATCGGCTGGAATTACTATTATATCTTGTGAGTTGAATAGAAAATTTACATTTTCGACTTTGTCAATTGATTCTATGAATTTCTGTTGTTCTTTTGTGTAGATATGGAAGACATTAATCTGATTGCAATCAATGCCTCGCCTTACATAGGCATTAACAATCTCCTTAAATTGTGATTCATTATTATATGTAAAGACGACATGGTCACAATCCTTCATTTCTAAGATAATATCACTTACATAATCCATCTTGTTGTATAAGGCTTCTTGCTCATCGAGAAATTGATTTATCATATGTCTTACCAGCTCTCATTACTGACATACCCATACTTTTGGCCCTAAGTGTTTCTCAGGAAATAATCCAGTCTTTGGATCAGAAGTTTTCGAAGGTGCACATAATACCAATCCTTACGTCCCATAACATGAATAGTAATATGTGCTATTATAGTATTGCATCTTATTGAATAGGTATCAATACAGCATATTCAAGCAATCACTTATCTAATAAGTATTCTGATTATATGCGTTTGGAGACGTATAGTAGAAGCCCTTGGATATCATAAATCCTGTTACTGTCTCGATAACTGTAATCGACTAAAGATTAGTTTGTCGGTTAGGAAACTAGTAAGTGAGATATCAGACCGACCGACTACTACGGCGCGCTTATGATAACACAATCGGATGAGGAGTCCTAGCCAGCCAAAATCATGGTACATATTGACAATATGACTTTGATCCTGATGATGTCAGCATTAACTTCATGTCTCATTTTCCTTTCCATTAGTTTTTCTATATCTTTATGCTGCTCGCCGGATTTTTTCTCTCCATGT
>CAVXZB010000010.1:0-41693 GCA_963765895.1 uncultured Nitrososphaeraceae archaeon
CCGAAGCAAAAAACTCTTTATATATGCAAATTATGATTTGGATCCAGGCTTACAGCTTGTTAGAGGAGATGTGTCCTCACGATCATTTCAAATAACTGATTTGGTTGCTTCTCCTTGCACATCAGATTCGTTATCGTCATCAGTAATCACATCTAACCTAGATAGCGCTAAAAGTAGCAGAAATAGTAGCAGTTACGATAATTTGTACATTAGCAGTGCCAATGCTGATAACAGGAAACATCATCAACAAAGTCATACACTACAAAATCTTTTGATACGAAAGGCAAAATAAAAAGTCGATATCAAAATCATTGTATGGGAACCCAAATGGATAATCAGAAGATTGCCTGGGGCAAAAAGGCGAGGTTTGGAAGAAAGACGGAAAAAGGTTGATGTCATAAGAGAAGCTGCAAAGCATTTTGGGATCGAAGATTACTTAACAATAAGTCTTGATAGCAAAGCACCTACTCTTACTTCGGGCTTTCACGAAAAAAGATCATAATAGACAATCAAACCGCATTTTGCGGGGGACAAGATCTATCACAAGGTAAGTGGGACACAAGTGATCATGATTTTGATAATATATTACGAGACAAGAGTGGAGAACCCTGGCATGACATTCAGGTAATGGTCAAAGGTCCTATACTATGGGATCTGATTTACAATTTTAATCAAAAATGGGTCTATTCTATTTGGAAGATATTAAGCAAGTAAAAAAAAATTGTCAAACCCAGTTCAATAGGTGCTTATCTGTCATCCGCGTCTTCTATTCCCTCTTTATTTGCAGCATTGTCATCTAGAGACAGAGGAGACACTGAGATCACTGCCCTACGGACATGGAAACAGCTAAATGAAAAAAGAAGTAAGAATAGCAATAATAGTGGTTATGATCTTGACTATATCGTTCGAGACAATACCAGTATACGCGCATGTATGAAAGTATGTTCAGAAAAGCGAAAGATAGCTTATACATAGAAGATCAGTTCATTTTTCAGGATAGAGCAATAACCCAGGTTCTTGTTAATCAGCTCAGAAAAGAAAGAAATCTAAAGGTCATTACACTTGGTCCTATGGAGCCAAATTTACCAGGATTTGTTTTAAGTGTTATTTCAAAAGAAAGTATTAACGATATCAATAATAATTTAGCAGCTTTACGAAAAGCAGGAAAGAACAGGGTTAGGACATATTCCTTGATATCTCAGCATAATATATTCAAAGAGAGAAGAAGACAGATCTATATTCATTCAAAGCTCATGATAGTTGACGACAAATGGATTACAGTTGGATCTGCAAATACAGACAGAGATGGATTCGAAGCCTCGACAGAATTTGATTTGGATATTGTTTCTGCAACTCTTTCGCCGCACCTTAGAGTAAAGCTGTGGCGTGAGCACCTGAAGACTGATAGTACGAATTCTTTTTCCTCTTATCTACCTTCTTCTACATACAATAACAATAATACTCCCATTAACTTGTACAACTTTGAAGAAGGTTTCAATGCTTGGGAGGAATTAGCCGAAGAAAATGGAAAGAGAGTCCGAGCACGTGAATCTATACATGGCCATGTTTATTCTTATAATTTTGAAGAAATGGATTGTCCTCCGCCATATCCACAAGCAAAAGGCGGTAATAAATTTAGGTTTTTCTAGGATATAGGAAAAAATATCTAAACCATAACTTACCATAAGGATCGGGGCAGAAGATAGGACACTTACTTACGAAGACCTGTCGAATCGGCTCAAAGTATTGAATTTTAGGTTTTGTATATGAAATCAATATAAGTTATTGTAGCTCATATGAGTTGACAGATATGAATAAGGAAATAATTGCAATGGTTACTATACCTATAATGATCATATTGATTGTTATTGGATCGTTTGTATTTATAGCAAATGGTCAATCTCAAATAACTAATGCTGCTGTGAATGGTTCTGCTACAAAGAAACTGCTTCCAGTGCTTTTGATACATGGCTATGCTTCAGATAAATCATTATGGTCAAAATGGGAAGGTTTACTAAAAAAAGATGGTATTACATTTTATCCAATTACATTTTATAAATCAGATGATAAATGTGGCTCAGCTGCAGATCATGCGAAGGAGCTAAATTTACAGGTCCAACAAATTCTCAAGAATATGACGACCACTGAATCTTCTCCTAAACAAGTAAATATTGTTGGTCATAGCAAGGGAGGGCTAGATGCAAGAGTATTTTTGGGAAATAACAGTTATTCTGCTAATAAAGCTGTTGCAAATCTAATAATGATTGGAACTCCTAACAGAGGTTCACCTATTGCACAATCAAGCAATATTTGTAAACCAGCTGTCGAAGACTTGAAACCTGGAGCAGCAGATACCAAAGTCAGGATGAATCCAAAAACAAAATACTATACTATTGCTGGTGACTGGAATCCTTCCCTGTTGCTGAATTGCCCACAGCTTTTGGGAGGAATTGGATATTCTCAGCTTCCAAAACCTAATGATGGATTGGTACCTTTGTCAAGTGTAGAGTCACAAGGATATTTCCATAATCTTGGACATACATCTAATTGCCATTCGAACCTCTTAAGCGATAAAGAATATCAGCTGACAAAGCCAATACTAGTTGGAAAGCAGTAGAGGAAATAAAATCTAGAATGATAAAGCAGATAAAATATTTATTTTTCTGATGATATGAGCAATGCAATAAGATGTTGTATTTTGTGATACCAAAACAGATTGCCGATCTTCAAACATTTCGATAACCTCCTTAAAGTAGCCTTGTCTCTGTTATTTTTCAGTCGGTGAAAGGAGGAATACTTTCATATTTTCTTATGATTATTACGTAGATTGATGTCATTACTGTTTTACGTCAGTCACTTTCTGGTTTCCTATTATAGTAATAGCCATCCTGCAATTATTATATCCACTATTATAACTAAAAAATAAAGGAGTGCCGTAGATTCTGACATATACACATACTCCGTTACTTCCTGATCTCCCTGAATATATATGCAGTATTATCTACACCTGAACCGGTTCGATTGTATTCAAGCTCGGTGTTTTGTGATTTCTCCAATGCTGTGTATAACACCTTTGCGTATTGTCTAGCAAATCCTATCTTTTTGATATGTCGGTTATAGGGTAATATCGGATGACTCAATCTGATTTTATTTGAGACGAACACTTGACAATAATACCTTAGCCATATGGAATTATCTAGATTGAGGGGATAAAATGGTCCTTGCCAGGTTGAGTAACCACACACAGAGCAGCCAATGTTGTAGTGCAAGTATTTATTGAAAGACTATGACTGCATGGTTTTAAACATATTCTGATACTTAATTGGTAACGCCTGTATATCTTGCCATCTTGGCCAAGTCAATACTCTACCATGTAAGTTGGTATTCTCAAACAACTAACTAATGAATAATCCTTTTTCCTTCAATTACTATCATTGTTTGTGTAGATTTCACCTTCGTAATCCTTCTTATATTTCTGATTATAGTTTCAAGCAGATACTGAGAATTATCTGTTACTTTGACAATAATATCGTACGAGCAACCATATACTCCGCAAACATCTTCCACACCACGTATTGTTCTGATCTCGTCCATAATAGCTAACTCGCACCCTAATTCACAACCAATTAAGACATATGAAGTTGACATGATAAATGCTCATAATATTATACTGAATAATATACATAGATGTTATGGTCAACCTACTCACTCAATCACAGTCCGTATTATTATATTAGTTATCTTTATTATAATTCTTATTCACATATTTGATAAAGAATATCGTTAGCTAGATTTGATTGCATGCTGGCCCAGTCTATAAATCTAGCGAGCCCCAAATTCACCTTTTCTCTTACCTCATCCTAAAATCCATGTCCCGCATTATTAACCCGTACAAGTTGAGATCCCTTGATACCTTCGTGCATGGCCTTTGCCAAATCGAATAAACAAACACGATCATTAACAGCACTTCATTGAGTAATTACAGCTTTATCAAATTCAGAATTCAATGTTATAAATATTCCAATATCCCACCGTGTAATAGCTGAAAAATCTTATGTGCATATAAACCATCTCATTTAGATTTCCTCAAAATAGATCAAGGATTATATTTTTAATTTTCCCATGGAAATACAACCCATTTATCGTGATTCAAAACTTTCGCGACCGTCTTAGCATTGCTATTTTTGTATCTACTTATAAGAAAGACAAAGTCGCAACTAAACTCGATCAATGCATCAGATACTTTGAAAAATGTATTACCAGTATCGTATATCTCATCAACCACAAGATATTTTTTATCTTTACTTAATGGATATACTTCTTTCATAAATAATTGTTTGTTTCTAATTAATATAAACCTTATATCATTAATATTCAGCTCTCGTGCAATCAATCTAGCTGGAATAATCCCGCCATTCGTAATCGCTAGGATAACATCATATTTTTTAGATGATCTTTTTATTTTACTAGCTAGGTTCTCTACGAGTGTCTCTACTTCCTGCCAATTACAATATACTTTTGGTGACCTTTCGTTTATTACCTCGGTTTTGTATTCAACACTGCGCCCCAATGTGACTTTAGGAAAGGAATGACACTTATTAATGATCCTATACTTGCAGGCATTGAATGACGCTGCAGTAAAATTGCATGATGTTAGATTATTTTCACTTTCTTAATTTGACAATCTAGGTAATCAAGCATTCCAACGCTTATAGTGTTCATTCGTCCATATTCGTCTTCTAAAATCATTCCATGGGGTGCAGCTAGCACCTTATCATTGGTTGGTTGCTAGTCATTTAAAATATACTCAAACCTCTATCGTTATTAGGTGAAACAGCCAATCTCTATATGTATGGAGGAGGTCATCACTGTAGCTGTTTAAACTACAAAACTGGAATATATCAATTAATTCATTTCAACCTAAATGATGCGTCTTAATCTTTTGAATAGCTTTGTATCCAAGTATCTTAACCTTCTCGTGTTCGCCTGAGTCTATCACTTCTGTTATATTGACATTGCTTTATTTCCATATTGTGCAAGCGCATTAATTGCTTCAACCTGTTCGATCGAACTGACTGAATGGATTGCAGTTTCCTTTATTCTGTTAGTCTGATCTCCTTCAGACAATTTTCTGACCTCTTCTGTAACCTTCTATAATTATGATGACTATCCCACTATTTAGTATTTTATATTTCTGGCTGACATCGTGAAATTTTACCTAACGGATCATAGCTAGAGGGATACCGGAGTGATGTTAAACAAGGCATAAATCTTGGCTCATCAGGGCTATAGCACAAAGTCAGAACGGTAAATTTGTAAAGCACATTCTGATCACCAAATTGACTCCTAAAAGGCACGATATATGGTAATGACAACCATTATCATTTTCATTACCATACCGTTCATTGTATTATTCTTACTATTGGCATTATAACTCTTATCAATACCTTGCTCACTATTTGTACTATTTTTAGTTATCAAATTGTGAGATGTCGATATATCGTGTGTTTGTGATGAGGGCATATCCATTGACATTCTATTGCCACTAACATTATTCGTAGCATTAAATGGTAACGATATTATCCCAGCCCAGGATAATATGCCGATTGTTATGAAACATACACCAGTAATTCTGGCAATCCAAAGCCCACCTTTGGACCATATCTTCTCAGCAAATATGATCGCAGCAAATAGTCCCATCCAGAGCAAATTCATCCATCCTAATGCTACCATAAGTAGGAAATATGGCCAACAACAGCCAAGACAATAAAGACCATGATATGCACCCATTTTCACAGCCCCTACCATACCCTTTCTCCATCTTCTCATAAAGAAACTAAGCGGAGATTCACAGTAGCCCAGGCATCTGGTTTTCAATGGACTAAACTGATATACTCCTGATATAACAAGTACAATCGCGTATATAGTATTGATTGATAGTTGTTGTTGTTGTTGTTGTTGTTGTCTCATCTGAAGACTATCATTTATCCCTAATTGCAAAAGCAGCGTATCAAATAAGAAAGACCATCCAACCAGTAGAATAATTCCAGTTAATGCCCAAATCGCAAGATATGATGATACAAAGGCCATAATATTATATGACCTTGTCTGAATTGTGTGTCTTAAACTGCGAATAGTGCTCTTATCTCTTGCTTCTTTCATTGGATTCAGAATTTCATTATTGGCATTCTCATTATCATCATCATTGCTCTTGTGATATATCATTTGGCTATTATGGTTACTATTACCAGAATTATGACTAGTGTTATTAGAACCAGTTAGCCGATTGTAAACAAGAATCATTGGTATTATGGCTGGGAACATCATTGCAGCCATACCAGCAGTCCATATTACTACAAATAATGATAATGCTCGCTAGATCGGTATGGAACATCATCATCGATGACATCATTGCATTGTATTGCCACATCGATACAAGCCATGTGGCCGCAGATATTGATATTGCAGTTGCAATGATATGATGGTCGCAGTTTTCATATTAGTTAATCTTGGTCTGATGTTATGTAATCGGGCCTAGATATTGAACAGCCTTTATCGACCATTCCAATCAAATGGGATATGCTTGCTTGACTTTCCTTTTCTTTTCCATTTGAAGCCCATTTGCATCCGGCCTCGTCAGCAAGTGATCTTCCCCAAGTCGCGACTTCCCCTTGCCCTACTTCACTCCCAGATGGGTTAATTGTTTGCTCTCTTTTACCAGGAGGTGTCGTACGTCCAGTTAACGCCTCGGCTTTTGCTAGAATCTTACCTGGTATCTGTACACCCCAATAAGATAGATCATCTGCTATCTCAAACTTGATAGGTGCATATTCTATTCCACGAATTTCACCTATGATCTTTGCAAATTCAGCCATGAAGCCACCAGCTTTTCCACTGAAAATCATGTTTAGAGCTTCTCGTTGTTGAGCACTTGCTTTCTCATCAAAAAAGAGAGCCAAGTTTACTTTCGTTGTTCCATCGCCTGACCAAATATTACCTTTGAAGCTACCAAGAGCTAATATATTCAAACCGTCTAGGACCGTTTGACCATAACTACCTTTTTTGATATTATATGCTAAGACACCATCGCACTCTTCATAGGTTGGAGTTTGGGCAAATTCACAAGGGCATGGTATATTACACTTACAAACATCAAACCAATCTTCTGAGACTCTCCAGTTAGGAATTTTCTCTTGAGTTGGGGCAGTAGTTGCTGTCGCTGTCGCTGTCGCTGTCGCTGCTGCCATATCACTAATCAGTAGATGCGATGATATTTTAGCATTCCCTCTTTGTTCTGGTTGTTCGCGAGCAAACGCTTAGCGTTTGCTATGTTATCGCAAAAATGGTGTGAAGGATCTTGGTCTAAAATTAATCAACAAGATTTACTTTATATGCTAGACAAAGCCAGTAATATGAAGATAGTTTAGTTGCTTATACAGAGATCTACGGAAAGGCCTCAAGTTTCAAAATGAATATTCTTAAAATAGCTTCTCTTGGAATGCTTGCCTTTGTTACAGCCCTTAGTTTTGTATTAGCTTTATTGGGTAGTAGTCTAGGTATGATAATTGGACCCATTGCATTTATTATTCTAGTGATTATGTTGATACAAGAGAAGCGACGAAAGGATAAGGCTTGGTGATTCCCCGCAAAAACGAGCCAGCTAATCTCAATTCCTAATAACGATTAACTTTATTGATAGACTATAGATAGGGCTCGTTTCAGAAGGAGGCATCGGTAATCTTTTGTTGGATTCATGTTCTATAGATAATATCATTTCTTGTTGAACACTATAATTTCATCTGATAATACATTCCAATCCATCTATCCATACGTAATACCCTGTTTGTACTAGCAAAATTCGTATGGATAGACATACTTGATTGTTTGCCTTAAGGTTTACCCGAGTGGGGAGTTGCTTAATCTATTCTCGAAATATTTCTGACGTGAACTTACAAGACTTGATTACGAATTAATTTGTCTAAAGATGTGATCCAGGCTGCACATATGACAGCGAATCTATAAACTACATTGGCTTAAAGGTCTGAACAATTCCTGTCAAAGACATATAAGATGTTAATGTGTTCCTATTTAATCTACAATATCTGCAAAGTCCATGTAATCGTAATATCGACGGTTCAATCACGCGGTCTTTATTTCATGGGTTTCAGGCTCGGCGAAACGGCCTGGTGCATAGATAAATATTTTTTCTACAATTAATGCTAGAGTCAAATAACAAGCGTTCGATTCTGTTTCGCTCCTTTCTAGAAAAAGAATTTTCCCATTACTACAACTTGTTGTAATTACTCTTATAATAGATCGATACTTATACAGCATTTTAACCAATATCTTTTAATAATTCTTCTTAATTTTAGACCTTGGCAACATAGTCGCGATCCATTCCTCTTGCGAATGCCGATATGAATTTTGCGACTGGCTCTCTATTGGTCTTAATATGTCTGCCGATATAGAGGTTAGGGCATCAAAAGTGCAATTGGATCCTACGTTACAAAATCAAAATTTTTTTTGCGTAGGACTCATCTATTGGGCATTTTTTGTCAAGGCATGGAAAATATACTGTTTTGTGTTTACTGACCTAAGCCAAGATCCTTTATTGACTATAGGAATTTGATATACTTCAGTTACTGATGGTATATTTCTATATATTTCCTCATACTCATGTATGAAATTATGTGGTGCTCTCTTTCTTGGCTTCTCCTTTTCATACCAATCAATATTTACTACGTGGCGGTTTGACATACTGACAAGCTTGATCATGGCTTTTTCAATTTCCGATGGTAATATGTGCATGAGGACTTCTGAGGCTATAACCAAATCGTATTTTCTTTGGTTTTGAAAAGATTGTATATCTGAAACAATAAAATTAAGCGGATTGTCTTTTCTTGTCTCTATCACAGGTCTGGTGAATTCTTTAGCATTTTCTATTTGATCTGGAGACAGGTCTATAGCTAGATATTCGTGGATATTTGGAAAATTTGATAGCAGCAATCTGGTTATACGTCCGAACCCACAGCCTACCTCAAGTACAGTCGAAAAGGGTGTTAATGAACCAAGACTTTTTTTCAAATAATCAATTACTAGACTTTCCTGTAGCTCAAAATTTTTGTTATATTGAAATTGTTCTTTGTACGTCTTTCCATGTTTATACCAATACTCATGGGGGTTGTATACATCAAATCCCATTGATATATTTAGAATCTTACACTAATTAAGAGTTCATCTGCACTCATTATAAGATGTGGTAATATATGATCAGCTAAACCTTCTTGCTTAGTAATATATTTCAGAATTCTCAACACAGTTACTGGTAGACATTTTGACTTGGCACAAATTCGATTTATAGTAACAAAAATTGTAGTTTGCCTCTATTTCTGAAAAACATCTATCATCACATAGCGGCATTTCCTTATTAATGAGATTTTGAAGGTAGTAGCTAACTGAATAAATCCAATATTATAGAAATGTTACTGAATACTCAGGATAAGACCTAGATCGCCGTAAAAAAATTAGGTTATGGATCTGACTTCTAGTATATCGCTATTTCCATGGTTGAACAGTCGTGTAACGGGGGAACCTGGAGGACACGCTACTCACCAAACAGCCATAGAATACATTAGCTCTCTAGCCTTCTCTATACAAGGCATATTAAAAGTTATCATTATTTACTTAAATATCTCTTACCTATTAGTTGCTAACTGCTAACGTCAGTAAATAAGTTCTGCTAAAAAGGAATGCAGGAAGAAAAAAAGGAAGAAAAATTCGCCAATCTGTATAACCCAAGACAGATGTAAGACGTTTTATTTAAACTAGAAACAATAAAGGATTCTAGCATAGATCATCTACGAAGACATTATGTGTAAGATGATCATACATTTTAGAATTAAAACGTTATTTGCTCAATTGATAAGATAAGGGACTATTTAATTAGCCATTTGATGATTTGTCATTATCCTTCGTACATTTTCTTCAATTTTATACAATGCTGTGTCTATATAGTCATTGGTAATTAATGGAGGTATATTAATGCAACATGATTTAGGAAGTATTGAATTTATTTTGTTCAGAATACGAATCTTCTTATCAACATTCTCTTCCATATAGCAATCTTCAACCAGCTTTGTAATTATGCCATAAGGTTGCATTACTGAGTTACCTGTAGTCATTTTTATTATCTACTCCTGTTTACCTAGTTGTAGACACTAGATATTCTGAAATTTTTACACATGTCGCATTTATCTATCATGAACTTACTAACCCGCCAAAATTCTCCAAGCTCGGAGTCACCAGTCTTTCCAATCCATTCAAAAAGTACGCCGCACTGTTTGCATTGATGAAGATATGAAATAACCCCATCCTTCCTACTTTGGCTACTCTCAGAATTAGATAATCTCAGGTTCATACTTATGTGTATTCAATATGATATAAAACAATTGTATGCCTATGTATATCTATAGAGACATCTTATGTATATACTTATATGTATCCACCGCCAAATATCTATCGAATTCTAATATGGCTTCGCAGACTAAAACAAAATTATATAAAGTTGGGTCCAAATCTCCAAAAACTGGAGTAAAAACTTATAGGCATTCAATATTTCTGGAAAAGGCTTTTGTAGAGGATAGCCTATTCCCTTTTAAAGCTGGTGAAAATTTACTCGTCAAAATAGATAAAGATAAACTTGTTATCACAAGGCCGAAAGACTGAGGTTATAATACTAGTCTGATAAATGAATTCAGGAAATCTGATTTATTTGTTTTGTTTTTTAATCTTTCTCATTTTATTGGAGCCTGAATCTTGTATTCGATCCATTAGTCCATATCTGCATAAAACCATTAGATTATATCTAGTTTTGTTCTATTTCTTGTAATATAGTAAATCGCCAAATACACTAGGGTATCAAAACTAGCTATAGTACATACCCAGTTCTGTGTAATGCAAATTGAATATAGATATAATATGATAAATTCATGATATGGAATCCGATGTAATCCTGAAGATATTATGGTCACTATGACAGGTGAAATTGCATTTGTAACCTAAATAGTAGTCTATGACAATATAACGTAAATAATTAGTCCAGAGCTATTATCTGTCATTAGATACAATTACATGTTCCTTTTAGCAGATCTGAATCTAGATCCACCAACATTCAGGAATTGCGCGTTATATATTCTGTATAAAATTTGAGTGTAGCTGAAAAAATACAAAGATAGAAATATCTACATACATATTTTAAAAGTTTCTACGCATTTTAATTATTAGATGGGGGTTGGACGTCCCCATACATGCGATTAATCTGAGCTATCACATTATTCCAAGTTTTGAAATAAATCCAATTTTTTATGGCTGAAACCTGCGATGCACATATAATCAACTGGCAACACAGTTATGATCTGTAACAGTAGCCACAAGTATTAAATTATTGATCACAATTTAGTTAAAACTAGATTAGTAACCCAATCGGAAATAACAGAATGAATCTTACTCACCGTATTAAGACACTTTTTGATTCGCAATCACATCTGGACATACAAAGTACCAAATTCATATCTATAGTTCTGAAGAAGACGAGATTTGTGTAGTGCTTTGTTGTTTCTCAAATAACTTCTGCAAATTATTTACAGAATGAGTATCATTTAAAATCATGATGTGTCCTATTTTCATAGTCAATTGATAATAATTGGTTAAACTATTGTCTATTGAGAAATGTGGAGTTTGAAACATATTCGGTATTGGCATAAAACTGTTCATATCCATGTATGAAAATTTCGAAATATTTCCAAAATAGATCCAGACTATAATCTATTTTATGATATGGCTTAATTATTTACCTACAAAACCTCTGTGAGCTGCTTCCACTAGTATCGCATTTTTTTACATAAATCCTCTATGTTAGGATCAGTAATGCGAGTATGGAAAACACCGGTATTCCAATACTCAAAATATACTTTTCAATTCTTTGACTTGTACTTTAAGTTAAAGACTTGTATGTGCCAGAAAGAATTTAAATATGCAAGCAAGCTATAGACTTTGAATTATGTTGAAGATTTTAGAAGCAAGTCCTGGATTTGGTGGGCCTTTGAATGAACAAGAGACAAAGGATTTTTTGGCGGCTGCTAAATTAAACTTACACCTTGGAACAGTGGATGAGAAGGGCGATGCAAATATTCATCCTGCATGGTACTATTATGATGTTCTGACTAACAAGATATACATTGAAACATCAAAGCAGGCGAAGAAAACGTATAATCTTAGAAAAAAAGAGGATGTTTACTTTTGTATTGATGAACCGAATCCCCCGTATAAGGGGGCGCGTGGCAAGGGAACCGTGAAGATACATGAAGATGTGAACTTTAATATTCCAATAGCAGAGAAGATTATGGTCAAGTACTTGGGAAATCTAGAACATCCAATGGCTAAGACACTTTTAGATTTTCAAAAGAAAGGTCAATCCGTTGTCATAGAAATTAGCCCAAAGTATTATTCTACTTGGGATTATAGTAAGCAGTCATAAGTATCAAGTAAATTCACAGATCTTGGTAGGAGTGTCATTATGCTTAACGGCCTCTTTATCATTCTAACATGCCTAAGCAAAAGTATTTCTTAATCCATTAGTTTATCATCTTTGGCGATGAACCTTGGAGACCGACAGAAGCCATCTTTGATGTTACTATGCAATTAAAATTAGGACGTACCTAACATTATTATTTAGCATGGAAGGAGTCATGAGCAGACCAGAAATAATTTAACTTACTAATCAATGCATCAGCTATAGAATATTGAAGATCTTGCCTAGCAAATAATAATCGTCTACTCCTTTTCCAGCCGACTCTATATCTGATATTGATAGGAAAGTTAAGTTATTAAATTACTCATCAATATGATAACTAATCTGGCGTGCTCACATTTAGGTACTCATAGGCAAAATTAGCATAGGCCAATGTCGAGTACTCTGTACATTCAATCCATGGCAGATTAGACCCTGGATTTCCCAACTACCAAAGCAGTAAGTGTATAGTCTGTTTGTTTGCACATGGCTACGTGGTCTCTCAAGCGAATATTGTATCGTCGATTGGTACAGATCATTTCCAAATATCCGTACCTTCAACACACGAAACAGTCAAGTATCCTTCGATTTCAACAACCAAAGCAGAAAGACCACGTGTCCACTTCAGTATTTGGTTATCTACAATTTGTAGGGAAGAAGATGACGATGAGGACCAATTCGAAAAAATGCGGTAACGGTGTTGTAAGTCACGTAAGTGCCAGGCTTTGTTTCCAAAGAAAATCAAATATTGCAAGATATGACGAAACGATTGATTTATTATTTGAGTAGATCGATAGGCCTGCTGCACCATACATATTGTCTTTGGTATCGTCCTTTATCTCTACTATAATAGATTCTTTTCTGTCAGCTACGACAATGGCGACTCTATTGCTTTCTGTATTCTCATTTAGAGCTCTAATATTAAGTCCGGATAAAGTCTTTTTTAATTCCTCTACTATCTGCATAATTTGATTGTCCACAGGTGTAAGTATTCTAAATCTAACATTATTTTTTGAATACACTTCTTTTAGGAGCTGCATAGATATGCCAGTGCGTACATTGCGTCGAAAAGAATTGACTGTAGGATATGCTATCAATAACTCTTCTTTTGCAGAGATCAAAATATCATAAGCGCGATCTATTGATTCCTTTGAATTTTCTATAATCTCTACGTTAACTAACATACTAGTATAATATGTTTAGTAGTAGCTGCTATAAGTATTGTTCCTGTCGCTACAGTAAGATAAATCATCTCACCTACGTGCATTTGTCTATCATTATTATGCGATTAGGTATGCTTGCAAGCTCAGACAAAACATGATGGAATAGTTAACATGAGCACTTTCAATCAATTTGGAAT
The DNA here is from genome assembly GCA_963765895.1 of uncultured Nitrososphaeraceae archaeon. Lineage (GTDB taxonomy): Archaea > Thermoproteota > Nitrososphaeria > Nitrososphaerales > Nitrososphaeraceae > JARBAU01. The sequence goes on from CAVXZB010000010.1 coordinate 13,929, forward strand.
ATACATTCCTGATAGGGAATAGGTAATGTGTATTATATAGATAAGACTATTGATATGACCTGAATTTATATGGACATGTTGATATCTATCTAGCTCAATCATGGATTATTATACTACATACATCTAAAAACCAAGTGTCTCTTTTCTATTTCTCTTGTGCAGTTGTTGCCGGAGATGACGTTGGCTCAGGGTGATTGGCATTGGTTATAGTATCCGTAGTAATAATTGAAGACCTAGGTCTAGAATCTGACTCCTGTGTTAAAATTATGTTTTCAACGATTTCTACAAATAACCTATTTATTTTGTTTACATCATTTGGTTCTTTATTTGCAGATAAGGAATATGGCCGCCTTTGAACTTATACAGATTATATTCTCGCTCTTGTTTTCAGATATCGTGCTATATAAAAGCCAGTTTTCCTGAGATTTAGTCAATTGCAAAAATGCAGTAAACCCGAGTATGAGAGCGGCAGCAATAGAAGAGACAATTCCAATGGCAATAATTGAAGAGGATCTATTATTTGTGCTATTATTACTTGATATAACTATTACATTAAATATTATTATAAACATTGTCAGAACGATGATTGAAACCCTCCAAATACGTAATCTGCGAGTTTTTGGTCTAGCATTATTCTTATATTGTCTTAATATTGGAAGGAATCTATTTTTTATATAGTCAGAGATCTCTGGAGGCTTGGTAACATCAAAATGATAATAATCCAATTCATTTTTAGAATCAGTGGTACTAAAAGAAGAATTAATTTTCTAGGCTGTTTAGACCAATGAGGTAAGTACCTTTCAATTACCCGATACTTTGTAATGTCTTTTAATTTTACATAGGTTCACAGCCTTATGTTATACTTTATACATATTCAAGGTTCCATGACTGACCTTATTGACTAAATAAGATAGGTCAGGATGGGAATCTACTTTAATTATTCGTCAAGATAATAGCAGAAGGTCATTGTATTAGATTAATGTATACCATAATGATAGCACAATAAAACAAGCAAGATGGGAACCCTGAAGGAACTGAAAAAGGAATTCGAAGACATGCATGGACGTAAGAAATAGAATACCTATATTGAACTGTATTCCATAAGATATGTGAGCCGCAGGATATCAAGCAGAAAAAGGCAAAGTCATATTTTAAGAGAAAATACTGCTTATTTTATGACCTCGGTTTTTTGACTGCATCTAAATTACATAACGAGAGCCTAAGAAACCCAACAAAAGAGATTCCCAATGAAGTGAAATGCTTTATCCCAAAGCCCTTAACCATCGAAGATTTGATAAGAAATGTAAAGAAACAGCTAACGTAAAATTCTCAATGAAGGCCATGCCGAATATAGATCTGAAGATCAATCGGATCTCCAAAACCTTAGTGCAATCTACAAACTTTCGCTGCGCATAAAGAAATTCATTCTCTAACAAAATCTATATTATGGCCATATAAAATACTTCCATTAATCCTAAACAACAATAATTATACACCAATTACTATTATGAGAGTCTCACCAGTGAAAATGACATAATCATGGTTTAAAAGTAAATATAAAATTAGGCATATATAATATCGATATAAGCGTGAGACCCGTTTTGCTTACTGTGGACGATGATCCAAATGTAGTTTGGGCTATCGAGCGTGATCTACGGCGGCAATACGGAAAACGCTTTCGTATTCTTAGAGCTGAATCAGGTCAAAAAGCTCTTGGATTAGTGAAGCAATTAAAATTACGAAATGAGATCGTGGCATTGCTCTTAGCAGACCAGCGAATGCCACAGATGTCTGGAGTGGAATTCCTAGAACAGTCTATCGATATATTTCCAGAAGCTAAGCGTGTATTACTTACAGCTTTTGCAGATACAGAGGCCGCAATAAGATCCATCAATAAAGCCAGAATCGATTATTACCTAATGAAACCATGGGATCCTCCTGAAGAACATTTGTTCCCCATCCTTGATGATTTATTAGATGATTGGTGGGCTTCATTTAAACCTCCATATGAAGGAATTAGGGTTATAGGATTGAGATGGTCACCCAAATCATATGAGGTAAAACGCTTTCTAGCCAGAAATGGCATACCCTATCAATGGTTAGATATAGAATCTGATGAAGGTCACCGTTTAGTTTCTTATGTCGCCTCTACAAGCAAGGGTGAAGGATCTGGTCATATTTCCACCACCAGTATCGTTTCGGATTTTAATTCCAATCAGCCTAAAAACAACGATGATACTACCGCATCCTTAATTAGATCATCATCGTCATCATCACCATCGTCTTCGTCTTCACTGTATCCTTCATTCTTAAATCTACCACTTGTGATTTTTCCCGACGGCTCTTACTTGGATGAACCGTCTGATTCCGAGCTTGTAGAAAAAATTGGTCTAAAGACTCAGGCACAGATGTCTTTCTATGATTTAATCATAATTGGAGCAGGACCCGCCGGATTGGCGGCAGCAGTATACGGTGCATCCGAGGGTCTTAGTACATTACTAATTGAAAGACAAGCACCGGGTGGGCAGGCGGCTATGAGCTCTAATATTGAAAACTATCTTGGCTTTCCTTCTGGTCTAACTGGCAGTAATCTTGCTAGACGAGCTGTTGCACAGGCGGTCCGATTCGGCGTCGAGATTCTAACTCCCCAGGAGGTTATGGGTATACAAATCAATGGTCCATATAGAATAGTTCATTTGACAGACGGGACAGAGATAAGTTGCCATGCCCTTCTAATTGCTAGTGGAGTATCATACCGTAAATTGGAAGATATAAAGGGAATAGACAAACTGACTGGAGCTGGTGTATATTATGGTGCTTCCATGGTGGAGGCGCTATCATCACAAGGTGAAGATGTATATATGGTTGGTGGAGCAAACTCTGCAGGTCAAGCCGCAATTCATTTTTCCAAATATTCCAAAACAGTAACACTTGTAGTTCGTGGTGATTCTTTAACCAAAAGTATGTCATACTATCTTATTAATCAAATAAATGGCACATCTAACATACATATATTATTAAACTCAAAGGTTACGGAAGTACAGGGTGAAAATAGACTTGAACTCGTTACCGTGTACAATACTCAAACAGGAGAACAGCATACTGTACCATGTTCTATACTCTATATATTTATAGGTGCAGTACCCCATACGGAAGTATTTGCTGGAATAATAGAACGAGATGCAAATGGCTTTATCTTGACAGGCCAGGATTTGATACAAGATGGACGTAAACATCCTAGAGGCTGGAACCTCGATCGGCCCCCATTTTTACTTGAAACAAATGTGCCTGGGATATTCGCTGCTGGAGATGTACGCCATGGCTCTACAAAGAGAGTGGCCACAGGTGTTGGAGAGGGATCTCTAGCTGTTCAATTAATACACCAATATTTAAAGAGTGTCAAATAAATAACAGTATCTTCACTGGCAGTACAAATAAAATACTCATAGCAGAAACTAAGAACGGAAGAGTATGACGATTAGTTCAAAGGGTAGCAATCTCACTCGTGATGAAGAGGGTCTTTTTCATCAAATACGGCTATTTTCTGGGCTCTCACATGAAGAGCTAAACTCATTAGAAAAAGGAAAGGAGGAATGGTACGAAAAGGGAGACAAAATAATTGCCGAAGGTGAAAATGATGCATTCTATGTTGTACTAAACGGAAAGGTGCAGATCATATTAAAGGATGGGCCAAGAGAAGCACTCCTTTCTACATATGATTCAGGTGACCATTTTGGAGAGCTTTTAATAATTCTTGGTGAGCATCTCTCAGATCATAAATGTGCTGCTTTTGCTGCTGAAAAAAGCCATTTACTAAGATGGGATAGTGACGCATTCTGGCGAATGGTGTACAGTTCACCTTCTCTGACTAGACAGATTCTACATTCAATGGCGCGCCTTCTTAAATCATTGGAGACAGTACTAGAGCAGAATCAAAAGCTGATAGCACTCGGTAGCTTGGCTGCAGGTCTCGCTCATGAGTTAAATAATCCTGCCGCAGCTGCTAACAGATCTATCTCACAGCTATCTGATTCTATTTTAGAATGGAGGTCTCTGATGCAAAGGTTAAATAGTCCTGAAGGGATAACTTCTGCACAATGGTCGTACATTACTAAATTAAGGAATGATATTATAAAATTTGATTCGAACTCCGCGACTTATGTTACAGGCGATCGTGGTACAAATGATATTATAGCACAAAGCGAAAAGGAGGAGCAGATCATAGGATGGCTTGAATCCCATGGTATTAATGATGGATGGAGGCTGGCATCTGAATTAGTCAATATAGGAATCACTATCGATACTATAAAGAATATCGATAGTACCTTAATGTCGCCGGAAGCTGATACCCATAACAGCAGAGTAGAGCAGAATCTTAAAGATGTCTTAGGTTGGTTCGCTACAACAATAATGGTAGATCGTTTGCTTTATGTGATTAAAAGCAGCACTACGCGTATTAGCGACCTAGTCTCTGCGGTAAAATCATATTCTTATGTGGATCAGACCCCTCTTCAGGATGTCGATATCCATAAAGGGATAGAGAGCGCCTTGACCATCCTTCAGCATAAACTAAAGGAAACAGAGATAACTATAATTCGAGAATATGATTCTAAATTGCCGCATATTAATGCTTATGGAAATGAGCTGAATCAAGTATGGACCAATCTTATAGATAATGCTATTGATGGAGTAGGAAAACATGGAACTATTTCAATTCGTACCAGAAACGAGGCTAACGATCATATACTTGTAGAAATAACAGACAACGGAAGTCAAGGCATTCCAGAAAATACAAAATCACGGATTTTTGAACCATTCTTTACAACAAAAGACCCAGGAAAAGGTACTGGCCTTGGATTGAGTATAACTCATCGGATCATCACTGAGACGCACCAAGGAGACATACGGGTATATTCTAAACCAGGAGAGACTCGTTTTCAGGTTCGTCTGCCAATTATTTACAAAGATGGGCTCAAAGAAAGGTACTGGTCATGGATAAAGCCACAGGAATAGCAAAAACCCAAATCTTAGAGGAAATATGAATTCTGATTCAAAGCTGTATGGCGCCTATTGTCTATTAATAAACTAGTACATGCTTTTTATGAGCAATTATGAATATTAAGAATATATATTCCAATGATATAACCTAAAGCATTTCTTGAACTAGTCCACTTGATTTCCTACTACGGCATAGCTTGCTTTCCTCCCAATCTTGTAATCCACCTGCATAACGCCTTTCTTGTAAGATGAGATGCATTTTCTTTAATCGTAGACAACCTTTTATTTTCTTTGGGTATCGTGCTCAAAGACAGATTCTAGTAGGTCAAGACAAATGTTGACATCCTTCCTTATCGGCATGTTTCTGGACTAAATCTAGTAGTTTAAGCAAGCTATTCATCACCTCATTTTTGGTCATTATCTCTAGTGGGGATACGATTTTCCCTTGTCTATCAGTCACTATTTATCCACTGTTGCAAGGGATTACCCAAGCTGAGACTATTATGTAAAGTCTGTCAATTTTATAGGTGATTGTTCCTTGCTCGATTTAGACTCGAATTACTGTTCACAAGATAGCTTATAATTTCATAGGTTCTCTTATTAATATAGTCTAATACTGAGCTGTTTTCTTAAGTTATGGTGGAGTGGAGCAAGTGAGTGCAAGAATGTTAAGCACATCTTCAACAACAGCGATGGCAAACACTGAACAAGAAAATGAGGTCATATCCCACCGATTTCATATGGAAATATTTCAAGAAGGAAAATTAGCTCTAGCAGATGAAATTCTGACTCCAGATTTCGTCCTGCATAATAATGTCATTCCTTCGGAGTTCGCCAAAGGTCCAGAAAGCATAAAGAGATTTGCATCAGGAGTAGTAGATTGTCTTCCTGATCGTCAATTCACACATCATGAAACAATATCCAAAGGAGACAAGGTTTTGATTCGATGGACAGTTACTGGCACGCCTAAAAGAGACTTTATAGGTGTACCTGCTAGCGACAAGCCAATAACAGTCACTGGCTTTGACCTCTTTAGGATTTCAGAGGGAAAACTTGCAGAGATGTGGGCAGCGATGGAATATAGGAAGTTGGCAATGAATCAAAATTTTTATCCTATTTTACTTTTTTTGACTAATGCTCTAGCTGGGTTATTTCTGAATTAAGATACAGACTACTCTTTTTAGCATCACCTAAAAGTATTAAGAATATAGCAGAAATTCAGAAGGTCATGTTTCTTATACTTTCGTAGATTTTATTTTGTCGTCCTCGTGAATGTCTTTAGTTTTTACTACGTTTTGCATTAAAAGATTTTTGAACTACAAATCTGATAACAACATTAACCATAGTAGCATAAGTAAATTTTAGTCAGTTGAAAGAACTAACACAATCTCGGGCAAATTGTACAAATGGTATTGGCCTTCATCCTGTAACTTGTTATACTATAGTAGTCATAGTAATTTGTGATTCAAATTCTCTTCTCACTTATCGTTTAGTTTTGATTTTTTCATCCATTATCTTCCCTAACCAACTATACTAGGTAACGAAAGGCAAAGCCGGTAAGTGATGATATCGAAGGATCGTGAACGATCAGTAACTTGTTAAGCAAAGTGATTCAATGGATGTAGCAAAACATGAAGTTGTGTCTGATAAATAACTCCTTCAGGACAGTGGAAAAGAAATTTACTTTATTGATACTTAAGCAAGTTACCAAAAGCACCCATAAGCTAAAAGTAATCATTGTATCATTTTTAACAGCATTAACTTTTGTTACTATTTTAAATTCTATAGATCTCATGTTTTTACAAGGAGTACTTGACTTTAAGTTAATAAAACACGAAGATAGACGTCCAAGTCATGAACTGTTTGGCAAATGAAGAATAGGAGTTGAATAAAGATAACAAGAGTTGGTACTATCTTTTCATCTAGCTCCAAACCGGATAAGACAATTGAGTTGGAACAAGATTTGATCACAATTCGGATTACGAACTGATATCTACTAATACTCCTAAACTATTATATCTCTCTGATTTTAGATGATGGACTTGATCAACCTCTTAATCTATCTTGATTAAATTCTGGACTACCATATTCACTTATTTTTGACTTTCTTCCATGTACTTTTTTATGGATTTCTAAACGCCTTTTCTCTTCGAATTGTGTACCACATTCTTTACATTTAAAGGGCATTGATATAGGAATAATTCAATCAGCTAGGATAAAAGAATGTAGTGCAAAATCAATAAGAGTTAATAAAGTACGAATTTAGCACATTACTGGATACCTTGAATGCAACTCACGATCTCAAGCTGGATCATTTAATCATCCGCAGGATTCGCAATATTGCCGTGAGGTGTTCAGATAAGCTATATGCAAATGAGAATATCCCACTTGAGGACGTTGAAATTATATCTGTAATAATTGAAGAATTTATAGACGCATTTCATCACGGAAAAGAGGAAAAGGCATACTTTCCGCAGACCAGAGATAAAAATGGATTCAATGAGGATATTCGAAAATTTCTAATTGAACATGAGTTGGGGAGGAGAATCGCGCGAATGCTTTCAAGAGAAATAAAAGCATGGAGAAGAGGGATAGATTCTAGAGAACCAGTTGCGAGATTTTTAAAGTCATATGCAGTTTTTATAACCGATCACACTGGAAAGGAAGACAAATTCTTTGATTTAATTGAGGATAGAGGCCGCATCTCAACTAAAGAAGATGAAATGTTGATGAGGTATTATGCAGTTTGTAGAGACCAAGCTGGTGGGAAAGTAAGGGTTGAACAGATGATGAAATTAATAGATTATTTGGATGCCAGAGGGTGGATGAAAAATGACGTAGAATAACTTTTCGGTTTTTGTGTATTTAGGGCGTTCTACTAGCATTAGTGAAAAGAATTATTAGTCAGATACTAGTCTAAATGATTGCTATAAATAAAAGCAACTATAAATCAATAAGGAAGAATTTGAAGATTTCAGAATTATGTAAAATGATTGAAAGCTCGATCAGATCTGGAAAATATCCGTTGGAAGATCTGCAACAAAAGACATTAGCAAATTCGGTTGAGGTCCTAAATAGATCTGATTCTGAAGATTTGAAAAGCTCCGACATTAAAATAGAAGTTAGAATGCAAAACCTATATACAATAAATAATTACCTGCCTACTATACAACACCTGCCAGGAGTAATTGAAACGGATGTCTTAGATTCTTTTAGAATGTTGTGCAGACGCTTGGGAAGAATAACAGAAGATCCAGAAGATAATTATTCTAAATCAATTACTATTTCAGAAGACAAATTGCATAACCTGAGGTCTCAAACCAGTTGATAAGATAGTCTATCTATATTCTAACACAATTTTCAAGAGATATTTTGATGGCTGGTATCCCAAAATTGGGATTGTAGCGCTCATGGTTACATCAAAATTATTACTGAACAATGTTTGAATACATAAGGTAGAACCATATCTACTATATCATATCCACTATGTTTAAACAAGCAGTATATTACTCCAGAATAGCATCATGTTTTACTCTTCCTGAGTAGCTTCACTTAATAGCTGGGATTACTGGCCAGTCTACAAGGAAATATGCATTATGTATATAACAGACTGTTAAATTGCCCAGACATTACAATTTACTGGTGGAATGCCCTAGCGTGGCCTAAATAAATTCTTAAATAATTTGTATTGCTAAATTTCATGATGCCTAAGTGTTTTACAGTTGATATCAATTACAAAGGAGCCACAGATCATGACTAATGTTAGCGTCGCGCTGTTTGTTAAGCTACAGGCAAAGCCTGGAAAAGAATCTGAAGTCGAAGATTTTCTCAAAGGGGGTCTATCAATTGTTCAAGAGGAACCATCAACTATTGCGTGGTTTGCAATTCGATTAGGACCATCCACTTTTGGTATTTTCGATGCCTTTCCGGATGAGTCCGGCAGGCAAGCTCACCTCGCAGGACGAGTAGCAACGGCCTTAAAGGAAAAGGCCTCTGAACTCTTGGTAGGATCGCCTAGCATAGAAAATGTCACAGTCCTAGCGGCCAAGTTACCTCAATAGATGAGATTGTCACTATTACAGTTGGCTAAGTCAAGCAGACTCTTGCAGCCAGAAAGGCATATGGTGTAGGGTGTACGTGAAAAGTTGGCATGACTGCTTTTGAGAGCCAATCGTAGTGTAATGTATGAAAGTGGGATCGGCTGCAGGGACGCTTATTCGATAAGGCTTTTATTGACATAGATTGTCATGATTCGAAATATTCCATGGTGTACTCGCAATCTGAACCCAATTTTTCTATACTTCGTGTCCCAAACAATGGTCGAATATTGATTTTAGTAGAGTGAATCCCACTCGAATCTATCTACAAAATGATTGGAAGTATCTATGCCATCACGCGTTATGAAAGGTATGGTTATGAAAGATAGAATCAAACAATAAAAATAAATTATATGTTCAATAGACTAAGTTAGAACTCGCAGCCATTTACAAACTAAAAAAAGAAAAAAGAAGTGTGGATAAATTCAGGCAAGAATCTTTTTCTCTATCTTTTTAGGATGGTTGTACACCGATTACGTTTACTGCGTTACCGTCGCCTTGAATTTGGCTGCTTAATGCTTGACAGAAAACTTTCATTGGTAAAGTTCCATCACCGCAGACATTAGCCTGAGCCGCTGCCTGTGATTGTTTATTGTTATTTCCATGGTGATGATGTCTATGCTTTTTTGCAAACGCTAGCATGATCTATTGTGGTCAGAGAAGCTGTAGCAATCAGCATAACACCTATTGCTGCTACTGCCATAATTGCGATCGTCTTGTTGTTCATATAATTCTGTGAACAGATAGATCTGATGGTTTATTACAATTAGGGTGATCAGTATGCTTCATTAAATCTGATATATCAAAGTTAAGAATTAACTCTATCTAAATTAGCTTCCTTAATTATGATAATGTATTTGGTTTAATCATTAATCATACTGTAATAGTTTATTTGAACCAATTGATGTTATCAATCTCTGACCAGACTTATGATTCTGGAGTATCAATGCAGTTCTTTTCTAAGCAACTACATTAGTATTTATAGTCTATATACACGAATGTTCTATATTATGTTCAGGTAACGATCGGTTCTATACAATATTATAATCTAAGGAAATTTATCTAAATAACAATAATATATCTAGAATAACGATTGTAATTGGCAATAACAACTGTTATTGCACTCTGTCGCTAACTTAAATAGTAATTTTTTCACGAATTCTAATAGTAATAGGATATATCAAACTCCATGAAATTGATGTTATATATTATATTTAGGAGATCGTGTAGATCTTAACTCTAGAATACAATTTGAAACCGTATTCTTGATGTGATTAAGTGGACTAATCTTTTCTATTTTCCTACAACGTCTAGAGTTGCACTAAATCTAGTGAAGACCAAGCACTTGTTTGCGAGATAACGATATAGCTGCTATTATTATACCTGCAACTCCTGCACCAATGCCCACCATCGCAATCATATATGAACGATCTACAGAGCTTTTAATATCCGAAATTGATTTCTGGATATTTCCCATATTCTTAGCCAATGATTGGATATCAGCTTTAGATGACTCTACATCGTTTGACATACCACTAATTATTGTCTGCAATTTTGGCCCCATATTGTTGCTCGTCGATTGTGTACCTGAAGTAATCACATTAGAGGTCGATGCATCTGGAAATGAGATCTTTTGTGTGGCTTCTACGATATCTAGTGGAATTTCTACGTTTGATATCTTCTCTCCTTGAATGGTGCCATTCATAATAAGACTATACGAACCAACCCTAGTAGGCACTGTTTTAGATTCGTATTGACCCTCAGCCTGTTCAGAGGGGATAAAATCGACTGATTTTGTAATACTGCCGTATTTCTCCTTTACATCTAGATCAGCAAGTGCGTCTATTACAGGTGATTCCTGTCCGCCGGCAGAAGTTTTATTGACAGCGACAATAATGTTATTAACTTGTGCAGTTAGTGGTGGCTCGTCAAACCAGCCAACTTCGACTTTGATGTTTCCAATCTGTTTCGTTATATGGGCATATACCGGTAGAATCAGCATGTTAGAAACATAACGCGCACCAAAAGCAGATATTATTAGAATACTGATAAGAAATGTAAGTAGACAAATACCAAATTTGTTTAAAATGTCATAAATAATTATGAACACAAACTTCACCATCATTTTATAATTCAAACGAAATATAAATATTCATGCTCACCTACTTCGAAATATCTTTAGATGTCACTACTACAATTAGATCAAATTAATAATTATATAAATCTATGAAATAACAACTCGACAAGTTATTATATTATTAGGTTGTATGTGATACTGTTTTATCGATGCAAGCAGTTTATATTGTAGATGATGCAAAAATTGCAAGTGTCCTAATTGATCCCATGCGAAGAGCAATCTTGAATCTACTAAGACAGAAGCCCATGACTCAAGCTCAGCTAGCCAATGAGCTGGGTTTGTCTGGTGCCTCGCTTAATCATCATATGAAGATATTGAGGTCAAAGAAATTAGTTCTGGTAGTCAAAAGGGAGATTGAAAGACATAGGATTATGCAAATATTCTTCTCGAGTGTAGCATATCTGTTTGTGTACGATCTTAATTCATTACCTAAAAACATTTCCCGGTATTTTTACCCGGTGAGCTTGGAAAGAGCGAGAGTCCTTATTGCTGTACTGATGTTAAAGGAGAGGTCATTTAAAATTGATCAGAATCCAGAAATTACCAATAACTTGGCTGAGCGGTTATCTGAGTTAATTGTAAAGACGGCAAGAAGATATGAACGTAAGAGTATTGAATCCTCATATGAAAGAATAGCTTTTGAAATATATGCGAAGTCAGTCAGCGAACTATTGCTTACAAATATCCATTAATTGGAATTGTACACATTGGGGATCTACTGACCAAATTTAGCCTTCTATGATACAGAGACAAGGTAGGAGGTAATAGTCGAGCCAACAAAATTTTATCCTATCTCACTTTACAGTTCGTTAATTCAGAACTGACTGTCAAACCTTGTATCAATAGGTGTTTTTAACCTCATATACTCTATGTGCATCTATCTTTTCTTTCTTTTCTTTCTTGGTGTCTATTTTTCGAATCATTATCATGGATACAGACAAAGCTCCCAGCATAGCAAGTGTTTCTGCAATTGCTGATGGAAATTCTGGAACTACCACATACCCTCTAGCAATTCCATTTCTAGATAAATCTGGTACAGCTTGTCCTGTTCTCTGTAAGGCCTTGATCTTTATCTCTAATTGATACACATCCTTTGCAGGAAATGTAACAGTCTGTGTACCCAGTCCATTTTTGGCTACAAGATTTTCTTTCTTTACTGCAGTTGTGCCATTTTTATCAAGTATCATTAGATCATACTTTACATCTGCATTTAGCGGACCTGAGGTCATGGCATCACTGAACTGGGCTTTTACATTTGATTCCTTTGCTGGTGCAAGCGGATTAGGTGACCAAGTAACTATTACGTGAATTGCTCCTGTATCCGTGGCAAGATCTGAAGATGTTTGAGCAGAAGCAGCTGATGATGTTGGGGTTTTTTTATTGGATTCAGCGTTGCTCATTAGGGCAAATGTCATTACACCTAGGTCTGATGCTTTTTGTCTATTGTGAGAGATAATAGAACTAGTAGGGGTATTCTTATTATTATTATTGTAGTATTGTTAGAATTATTATTGTTAGTATTGTTAGAGTTATTAGTATTAGTATTAGTAATGCTGCTAGCATTAGCGGCAACCAGAATAAGTTTTGGCCTGGCTACATTCTGATCGTAAAGATTGGTATCCTTATTCTTAAAAATACCTAGAATATCGTTGTCATTATAAGCTGTCTTGCTTACAGTTGCAAATGAAGATCCTCCTACTATCCTTGTCTTCTCTATTGTCGGTGTTGTTGATGTCTTATTATTATTACTATTACTATTATTATTACTATTACTATTATTATTACTAAGACTATTAGCATTACTAGTATTGACAGTGGAAGAGGAAGAGGAAGAGGAAGAAGAGGAGCTATTTGTAGCAGCAGCTCCACTAATGTTTCCTTGTTGTTGTTCAGCATGTTGTTGTTCTGGATGTTGTAATTGCTTTTGTCTTGCCTCTGCTATCTTTATGATATCATCCTTATTTATCAAATAATGCAGGACCAGTGCATTTGGATAAGAGAATGGATCTATGGCCAATGATCTTCCTGTTATAGGAATACCATTAACTGTAGCATTGAAAGAACCTGCAAAACCACTGCCCACAAAGTTCTTCCAGGATTTTGGCAACCTGAGCTCTTCATGTACAAATATGTTCTGTTTCTGAATTCTCGACAAATTCCAGTCAAAGGGCATCTGCCAGGTTATATTCTTTGTATTAGGATCGAATTTGAAGTTGTGAACTCTGTCGTAGTAAGAGATAAGTGTAGTATTATATTTTTGACCATTGCTAGGATCTGCTATGTTGTTACGAAAAACATCTCCTACGCTAAGATAAGAATCAAATTTTGGTGCTTGATCAGGTATGAAGAGGTTTCTATCGTTATCAATTCCAAAGATTTCTATGTGAATATGATATAGTCCTCCGGCATTTAGAACTGGACCTCTTAGGCTTATCGAACCACCTGGATCGGCCACCCAGGCATTTTGAAATGGATCTCTTTCGCCATTAATTGTAACTTGTCCTCCGGTAGTGTTGATAGGCTCTATTTTTAGAGTTAATAAACCATTGTGAGCATGAAAAAAGTCCCTCAAAATTGGTTTGGTTCCTGGTGCCGCTTGAGCAGTGCCTTTAGTAACAGTAATATCATAAGTAACGTGTTGGATAGTTTCGTTAGTATTTGCATCAAATAGCCGCATTTGCAGATATGTATTACCTTTGGTATCAGTTGTTAGTATAGGAGGACTTACCTTCACAAAGAGACTTGCTTTTCTATTACCAACAGTAGCAGGAGGAAGATTTTCCTGAGTCAAACCATCAGCATACGCTTTCTGGTTAAGGAAATATTCGTCAATCATAGAGAGGGATATTATCAGATTGCTCATAAGAACGACTGTAATTAAGAAACGTAAATCAGATGAATTCATGTTATGCTATCTCATTTAATTTTATTGAATAGATAAATATAACCATTAGCCTTATATAGGATAATCTAAAATGATATGGCTGATTATTTATATCTGAAATAGATTGCATCCTTTATTCGATTATTGAATTATTGAGATTAGTAGATAAGTATACCCGAAAATTGAGCATACAATTCGAAATAGATTGTCACAAAATGTCAATTAATAAAATAACAATTTTTTAGGAATGTAATTACAACATATAGCGCATATATTCTATTTTTTATTCATACCTAAGTAATTGTATCAAAGTTACAGAAATAATTATATTGGTAATGCTAACGCTAACAACATACTATACTTCCTTTATACACATTTATCTGTGTATCTGAAACGAAGAAATTGTCGTCTCTATATCTTTGATGTTCTTTTGATATATTTCTGGTTTAGCAATGTATGTCAAGGTGTAAAGTCTCTCATTATGAGCAGCAGATATTTCTAATTTTTGAAGCCCTCCCAATGCAGACGTTTTGAAAGTAATTTGCTTAGATGGGAAGCCAGATAAGGTCGTGTTCATTGTACTATAGTCAATAACATACGGATTTCGTTTCAGGTCCTTTACCTCTTGTATATTTCGTGTATTTTGCATCTTCATCGCTGTTTGAGTACAAGATTTGCTTGCAATATTACTGGCATTCTGTTTGCATAGAGCGAATTTTTCAACAGTTATGGAAAACAGGGATTTCAGATTAGGAAATTGATTTTCTGGTGTTACAAATAGTACGTTTGAATAATTGTTGTTTAGATTGATTTCAGAAATTTTCATCCAGTTATTAGAATAATCCATTTTAAATCCCAATCGAATATTTTGATATGTGCTACTTTGATATCTATTAGGTATTCGTGTTAATATGGCGAAGGTAGATATTTGTTGCGCTGATGCTACTATAGATATATTCAAAATATTATATCGATTAAAGTATAAGTAAATAGATTACAAGAACATTTTTCTCGTCCATTGACGTGATGATGAGACCTAAATCGCGTAGATCTCATTAAATTATCCTATTATTGTTAAAACTGTTATTATCATGTTTACTTTTTATAGATGATACGACATTCTCGCTTTGCTTTAAACTGATGATGCTCCCTGCATATATTACTGCACTAAATATTATTCCTAGTGCAACAGTAGGACCAGCGACGTCAGCATAGCTGAAACCTAGTTGTGGAATGGCACTATTACTATTATTTTTATTGTTACTCTGTGATGATGAAGAAGAAAGAGAACCAGCTGAATTTGTACTCGATTGCAATGGATTTAAACTTGGCTTGATTACGCCAAGAGAGTCACCTCGTTGTTCTGCAAACCATATGTTACCGCTTGAATCACTAGTTAACCACTGAACAAAGGGGTTCCTTGCAGGAACATTTACTTCTTTGTGTGTTCCTGTTCTCGGATCAATGACTGATATTTTATTTACTACATGTTCTGCAACCCACATATTATGATAATTATCAAATTCCATACCAAATGGTAGACCCTTGGGATCAAGACCAGAATATCTTTTGAATATTTTCAGTACTGGGTTAAACATAGTTATTGCATGACCATCGTGTTCTGTTATGTAAATATTGTCAGTATCCTGATCAATTAATAATGCAGTGGGACTCTTTAATGGAGAGCTATTTTTATAGCTGTTAAGATTGCTGCCTGAACTATTATTCTTTGGTTCATATTCAGTAATTTTATAGCTCTTGTTAGGATCTATGCTAGCTATCTTGCCAGATCCACCTTCTGTAATCCATACCAATCCATCATCTCTATCTATTGCTATACCAAGAGGGCCAGCATTCGGTGTGGGTAAAGAATACTTGGTAAAGCCTTTGTTCTGACTATCAAACTTTAGTACAGAATTATCGGAAGATAATGTAATCCATACATTACTTTTATTAGTATTATCTCCTCCATTATCGCCACTACTAGATCCGACCGCAATACCGGAAGGTGGCCCCTGACTTTGAATTTTGTAATTTTGGTTGGCTTCAGTATTGATATCAAATGTTCCTAAAAATTTATTCAATGGATCAATATACCATATGCGATTGTTATTGTTTGGATCAAGAGCCATTCCTGTGATAATACTAGATCCATTGATCTTATGTAAAACATATTTGCCGGTATTGAGGCTGAATTCTAATATTCTTCCGCTACCTATAGCTGTATCGCCAACCCAGATTGCGTTTCTACTCTTGTCGTATATAGGATAGAGTGGCTGGCTTACAGTACCACTGTTATTCCTGCCTGAAGGAATTCGAAATTCTTTAACACTAAATTTCATTTGATCAAGAGAGGGCCTGACTAGCAGATCAAAAATACCTACTACGCTAGGCTCATTCTTCTTATTAGGTATGCCTTCTACTTGGATCTCCCATTTTCCAGGTAGGCCAAAAGACGCCTTACTGGAATATACTCCCTTAGTATCCGGGACTGGATTTGTATCCACCTCAATAGGTCCTATTCCTTTCTCTGTCTGTGTTAGTCGCATTTTTGCAGAGTTAATGTCTACAGGATTTCTGTGTAAATCCAAAAATTTTACTTGAAAATTATTGCTACCTAGTGTAAATGGATCTATTGAGAGAACTACCATATTATTCCCATCTTCTGTAAAACTTGTAGAAGTAAAAGGTTGACCTCCTATCTGGGAAGGCAAGAGTTGTATCTGTTGTTGCTGCTTCTGTTGTTGGATAAGATTTTGAAATTCACTTGCAGGTAGTCCACTGTTTACCATAACGGCTACAGCAGCCAATAACGCAATTCCAAGTATTGCTTCAGCTTTAGTGGTCTTATTAAATTCAGAAACTGCAGTACATATCGCTATCTTCGATGGAGATGGTTGTACTTTTCTTATCTTTTGTTCCATTACCTCTTGCTTTTCTATTCATAGATGGACTATATTCATCACTATCTGGACTGCCATTTGATGGCCTTCTTAAGCCTAGATTAATCCTTCCAAATTGAAGAAATCGTCTACCATTCTTTATAGAGTAATCTGTTTCTTCACCGATGGTTGGTTTAATTGTGAGAACTGACGCCTCCCTTAGTGCCTTAGTATGAATAACTGCCTGGTTATAGCCACCTATACCAATCATAATCGCGGCAAGTACAAGCTTCACAATCAAGGCCTTTCCATAAAATGAAGCTATAGTCAAAGCCAAGTTGCTTTCTAATATGTATAGGAGAAATGGTCCAGTAACTACAATGATGCCAGGTACCGTCACTGGAATGATTGAAAACCTAGGAAGTAATATAGAGAGTATGCAACCTTTTATGTACTCCTCGACTGATGCAGTTTTTAGCTTGGGAATTACAACAAAAGCAATATAAATTAATCCACCAATCCAAAAAGATGCTGCTAAATTATGAATATAATCAATAGTCATTGGAATAGTATTCTTTGAGACCTGCTGCCCCATGACTAATTAGACTTGTGGTTAATAGAGTTAGCACACCAATTACCAAAAAACTTACTATAGTTTTCTTGGTTAAATTTGGTGAAGCAGATGAGGATGAAGATAGCGTCGTCGTCTTTTCAAGCTGTAACTTTTTGATTCTGACTTTTCTAAAATATCTGTTTCTTATAATTCCTTTTTTGAAACACAATACCAAGGATATACAGAAAAGTATGACCGATAGGACTATTCTGATAACCCAGATACCACCAAAATTGGTAGCGATTGCATCAAGAACAGTTGCATTAATCGAATAAGCTTGATCATAAATCCTGGCAAAATATGATGAATTAAATAATAGAGCCAATTAACATCAAAATTATAAAACTCCGATCTAATCTTTCTCTTCGTCTTTTCAATAGAGATACTTAACCATTCAATTTTAGATATAGGCTTCCAAATCCAAAGAGTTGCAAAAGAGCCGCCAACAATAATAACTTGACCTACTAATGAAGGAAATCTAGCAGTCGAATCAGGAATAGAATATCTTGTAAAGATGGTTGTGTATGACTGGATCCAGACTTGCCCACATTACTAGGAACTGTCGCTTTACCAACGCCAAATACAAATGCGTTATCAGTAACATGGCCATCCACTTCTGACAGCATTTTTGTAGATACTGTGTAGACACCATCCTCGATGCCTGATGGCAAGCTTACGCTCAGTAAAGTATGATCACCATTGACAGAATGTATGTCTTTTTTATCTACTTCCTTTCCATTTGCATCAACAACTGAAACTTTGCTATAGCGTGCATCCACCGGTTCGCTTAGCGAAAGTTGAAGTTTGGAGGTGTGTTTTAATGAAGGGCTTGTCGCTATATATTAGAACTGCGTGCCCATATGATTTATGAACCACAAACGGAGTAAATATTAAAATTGAAATTGAACACGATGTGGCTAGAATTATTAACAAAACAAAAGGATAACTTGTACATTTATCTGACAGGATATTCTTTCTATCAGTCATACACAGTATCCTCTATTTATGCAGGATTCTTCATATTTCAAAGGTAGCATCGTTGGACAATCGCCTTATGTTTTCCAATAGTAATGATAATCGTGTATATGATCATCATGTGCATGGGTTATGAGAAGAGCATTTGGTAGATAGGATGGCTTCTCAGCCATTTCGGATGTTGCTGTAGCCGTAGTAGCGGTCGTGGTAATAGCACCTGAACTAAGTTTAGGGGTGTAGGGTTTAATATTGGAAATCGAGAGATTGAGAGACCAGTAACTGCTTGTAGACTATTCACCACTACATAACCCACATCACTAGGTAGATGAAATGATTGAGTTTGCGATTTGTTTTCATTAACTTTGGTAGAGATGACAGAGGATGTATTTCCAACTGTCACTTGTTTATATAATTTTTGATTTCCGTCCTTAAGCATAGATAGTGAGGCAGCAAGTATTTGTATTAATTCCAAGTTTTTTTATTTCAACTGCACGTTGAGATCTTTCTTTGTCTCCTAGTGTATGAATATCTGGGAGGACACCGTTTATCTTTTCGGCATAATTGAATTGGCCTCCGTTTTGCATTTTCATCATAATGTTTATATTATTTATTATGAAAACATATTAGATAAATCTAACTGTTAGATATAATAAATATATAAAATAGGGTGTAGAAAGAGTTAGTGTAAGTAAAATTCTCCAAGAATTCTAAATAGCCTAACACTTATAGCCTCAAGCCCATGAAAACTATTCACCATTAGTATGATTTATCTCAAATTCACTAGTGAACTTGTCATTACTACTTTGATCATTTCTAACTCTTTTTTAATGCGTATTATTAAGGTACGTTACCT
This sequence comes from uncultured Nitrososphaeraceae archaeon, assembly GCA_963765895.1. Lineage (GTDB taxonomy): Archaea > Thermoproteota > Nitrososphaeria > Nitrososphaerales > Nitrososphaeraceae > JARBAU01. Next base: position 33,368 of record CAVXZB010000010.1, read on the forward strand.
TGCTTATTAATTGCTCAGATGTTTCCTTTATTATATGGACAGTTCTGAATTTTCAGCGCACTTTTGCCAATGAAAATACCATACAAAGTTTTTGTAAAATGATCGGTAATACAACTTATATTAGTATCTTGTAAGTTAATTGCTAATCAAATTTCTTTTTCGGACATCAAATGTATTGATTTGCAAAGGAGTCAGCAACCATTTTAAGACTAGTTAGTATTGCTAGCTTCGCACCAGATATTCTAGCAACTATTGATGATGAGGAATCATCATCACGGCCATAATGTTGCCATTGTCATAGTAACTCAAATACTAGCCAAGTACTGATATCTATATAACTAATTTAAACCCTTACGAACCTTCGAAACGAAATTATCGCTCTTCCTGGTTAATCCTTCAAGTTGTGTACTATAGTATTTGTATCAAAATAATTATCTAAAATTTGATAGAAGAATCGAACCGTTTGCGATGGCTATGTTGAAGACAACTATCCATATTATGGGTCGTTTTAACAGCAATATTGTGTTGGCCATTGTTGGAAGCGTCTATGGCAGGTTAGTTCAGAGCCAAATTCTTTTGGCAACATCTTTCATTGACATCCAGTTAGGACATATAGAATGCCAACAAGGAATACCTTCCTAAATAAATGATACTGCTGGACGTCCTATAGTATTAATTGGCTTTTCAGGTGGAAGTATCAACCTTATTTCATCACACAATTCATCTAGATTTTTCATTACAGTGGAAGGCACTTGACTTTATTGTAAGCCACACTTATGAATAAGAAATTAAAATCTATATGTCAATCTTTTTTTGGGATGGGCTCAAAGTCTGGAAGAATAAGTGATCCTACTGAAGAATATGAAGCAAGCGAACCCTATCGCCTGCCAGGTATCGCGAACTTGCATGCCTTTGTAATATACTATTGTCAGAGTAATATGTCTTGGACATGCTATAAAATCTAATCGCAATAGAAGTAATACTAAGAAATGAAAAATATGACAATATGTAATTGCCATTCGATATGCAAAAAGCAATAAAAGATGGCTTTTATCTAGTATTGTGTATGGTAAGAATTAGTGTTATTACTATTCCTCCATTAAGAGATAAGAGTTGGAGATATAATGTGGAAATAACTGAGAGTGATGGAAGTGGTTCTAAGACAATTCACCTAGTTACGATGGATAGGGATTATTACATGAACCTGACAGAAAAAGGGCGCATAATACCTGAAGAATTTATCAAAAAATCATTTGATTTCCTACTTAATAGAGAGTCTAAAGACTCTGTGTTACGACAGTTTGACATCGCTCAGATAAACGATTACTTTCTGAGTTCGAGAAAGAAATCAAGAATGCATTACATCTCAAGTAAAAAGGGGTATCTAACCAATTGTGGTTCTTGCACTGTCTTTACTGACAAAGATTAAACACAGTGATAAAGACTATGAATGTTGGAAATACTCAAATGGTATCGCATTTAATCCGAGCAATAATGATACATATACACGCTAATTTAAATTCAAATACCATGGCGGAGCCTAGCGAACAGATATTGATAATATATATACTAATTTGTTTATATGGATGATAATTCTGTTTACAGCTAATCAGCCATTAGTTCTTCTTAAGCTCTGTTCTCCTTTTGGACTATCACAATTTCGTTTGCCGTTAACATCATATTTTATGTTAACTGATATATTCGGGAAGCTATCTCAGTATCATAGCATTCCTACGAGGATCAACTTGAAGCCACAATGAAACACTCAGATGTAATAGATAAAATAGGATCTGCGAAAACTGCAAAAATGATAGAGGACAAGTCGTGCTCAAAAATTTAATAACACTATAGACTAGAGAAAAGAGATATAGTTAATCCTATTCTGTTGCTACATCCAGTATTTGATGCTCTTCTTTACAAGCCACCAATTAGCAGGATATGCAGTTAGTAATCCTAATGCCATACCCACTTGCATCATGAACCAATAAGTGGTCTGCGTTGGCTCTAGTTTAGGGCTAAAGAATACTAGTTGGTCAATCCCATCCAAATAAATAAACCTATTTCATATGTTATTAATGAAGAGTGTCAGCTTTATAGCTTCCTTAACGCCTTCTTTTTTAGATAATTGTTTTCCTCTCATTTGCGCATGGGAATAATACTAAATACTGAAATACAATACCCAGCGAATATGCAAAAATAAAATCAACGATATAAGAAGCAAGTAAAGACCAAACATAGACAAGGAACCAAAAATATCAACCATTCCCTACTACATCGCCTAGTAAAACTGTTACAACGGGTTGATCCTGTGAACGCTTTTTGTGAAATGGCTTTTTTTCATGTTCTTCTTGCATTTTCTGCTGATGACTGCACTGTAGCTGTTTATGTTGCCTCCTGACTGCACCTCTTGTTGTTTTACGGATTTTTTGACGACTGTAGGCCAATCTTCCTATAGGCCCAATATCCAAAAAACCAAGAAACCAGCATTAACAGGCCATACAATATCATTATACGCATTTTTTTCTGTTTTCCAATCCAAATATCGCATATTATTGCAAAAGCGTCGCCAAACCCCTGATCGATATATGATCGATATGATTGTAACCATACTGGAATCATGATATTAAGCTTCTAGTCTTCTTGATTGCAGTAGCACATAATCTCTTCATATTATAGCACAATCTCTATTAAGTTGAATACATCTTTCTAGCGTCTTTGTGTCTTGTTCCACACTCCATGATGTATACACAGTTCACAAAATTCAACTTACATCGCAGAAGTCTAAATACGTCTCATATTTGAATTTTGTAATGTTTCCCTAGACATTATATACTAGATGGTTGATAAGATATATAATGAATATATGGTTTCTACAAACATAGAAAATGGAAAAATATATTACTTCTTTTTAGTATACAATTCCACAATTGTAAACATAGAAAATATATTTCATCAAAAGGTAATGATGTTACATATTCAACAAGATCCTGTATGTGTTATGATGATTGATGAAAGAAAGTCGTAGCATGTGTTAGAAGTAAGTGGATAAAAAGTTATCTGTGTTATGCGACTGTAAGAGTCAGTTTGATCAAAATTCTGGCAGATGTGGATTTAAATAATGCAACAATATCTACAATAGTTTAAAGAATCGAAAAAACTTAGGCTGTATTATTCTATAGTTATTATGGATTCGATACATCGAACCGTTACATTTATCTAATATGCTATCATTAATATTATTGATTCGTATGATGCAGCAATCAGATCTTGATTATATAGTTAGAATCAATGGGGTCTTGCCAGACATAAGTACAATAGGAGACGAGCAGGAATCAGAACGCGCAGCAGAAGTGAAAGAGTATGGTATTAGTGCAAACACTTCGTGTTCATTGTTCTTAATGAAAAAGAAAGCATCAAAAAGTCCTTTGCCAACTGGATCTATGCAAAATTATGGAAGTCAAGCAGAATCTGAAAATCAGTTGACTTTTCATCTACTTGTTGATATTGGTAATGGAGTTTTGGACAGTTTGCAGTCTATCAGGAATATATCGGATCTCACTTCTGCCAATGCTTACATTAGGACACCAGTTGCTAATTCTAGAAGCTCAGGAATGATGGGAATTACAAAAGACGCGTCAGATATATCTCAGGATGCGTTCTATCTACCAAATGCTCTTCTCATAACCCATGCACATGATGATCATATACAGGATTTACCATTACTATTGGAAAATATAAGGCGATTATCCAACGATGCTACCTTTGAAATATTTTGTACAGCACAATGTCGGGATCAGATTCTTGCCAAATTCCCGGCCATTACTGAAATGGCTGATGCTAGCAATGTAAATTCTAAAATATCTTGTAAGGTTATAGAACCAAACAAGGCCTTTGAGGTAGGTTCACTGTCAATTATACCGATAGAAGCTTATCATGGCGAAAACTCGGCAGGTTCAGTAATTTATGTCGTCAGACTGCCTGACAACAAGAAGATAGTCATTGGTTGGGACCTTCTATCCTTAAAATCTGTAGATGAGAGTTTATTATGGAATCCTGATCTATTGATTTTAGGGACCCAGAGTTTTAATCAGCATCCTGAAACTGGGTTAATATCTGTTACAGAATCGTTTAATATAGTTAGAGAGTGGAATGCTAAACAATGTTACTTAGTTCATTACAGGGGTTTATCAGATTTTGAAAATGCAAAAAATCAATGGTTTAGAGGGCCTGCCAAACCTATGACGTCAGACGAATTGCAAAAAACAATAGATTCATACCTTAAGATTACGGGAAATGATGGTAAATTCAAAATTACTGTAGCAAGAGAGGGAATGCTCTGGACTGATAAGGATAATATCCGAATGTCAATGTCAATACCAAATACAACTGGACAAGAAAAATCAAATCCTGGCAAGAGCCAAACTGAACAGTCATCATCTAATAGTCCAGAAGAATCTAACAATATGCTGGAACTAGAAGCATTACAAAAGTATGTCATGAGAATTGAAAAAGATCACAAAGAGGATAAAATGAAACTCACCATTGAGGATAAGATCAATAGATACGATCTAAGATTTGTTCGACCACATAAAGAAATTACAAATGGTAACGCAAGTGCTAGTAGCCAAGAGAATTATATACTTACAGCTGAAGGTGAAAAAGGGATGCTTGCAAAAGGTCCAGAGTTACACATGGAGACTTCAGCTAAATTAAATGACTCAGAAGACCTAGAAGCCTTTGTTGCAAGGGTTAGAGCGTACAAGGGAAAGAAAAATGTATTCAATGATGAAATAATACTTAACAAGATAGATGGGATGAAACTAAATAGGTTCGTTAAAGAAAACTTTTAGAGTAGGATATTAGTATGAGGGCCAACCATCATTTATTTGAAATCTTGGTTATCAGCACAATGTCTATACTTATGACTTTGATGATGATAGCGGCATCTCCCTCTATATACGGACACACTTTTTCCCAGAATGAAAATTCATTGTTTCTTACTCGAGTAGCTCAAGCGCATTCTCAGTTAAATCTAATTGAGAATCTGGTTTTAAATGGCACTAGTAATATAATATAATAATAATAATAATATAATATAATAATAATAATATAATAATAATAATAATAATAATAATAATAATAATAATAATAATAATAATAATAATAGTGATGCCAAATCAGTTCAAGCCCATGTGATGCAGGCAATAGCACTATTAAACGAAAAAGATCCCATAAACAATTTTACATGGAGTCAAGAAATTGCAGAAAAAAATCAACGAGTTGCAAAGGATCTTACTAGGGAATTAAATGATTTGAAGATTTCCTTAAGCCAAGATACACTTACAACGGCCATTAATAATAAACCTTCGCTATCCAATAACAGCTCTGTCATTAAGGACAAAATAGATACACTTGGTGGACTACTAGATGAGGCTATATCTGCAAGAGTAAACAAAGACGCTGTAAATAATTCTACAAATCAGGCGCTTGTGCTGGCTAATATTGGAAATGAAATATTTTATAGCTACGGTCAGGCACTTGGATTTCCATATCCAAAGTTGGCTAACATGGTCGCAACTATGAAATTGAATGTCAATAGCAACAACAAGATACCCGCCATGGCTAATAAAATGAATATAGCTAATGAATCACAATATCAGAATGCAAAGGCATATGTCAAGCAAGCTCAAGAAATTGTTTCAAAGTATCTTAAGTCGCCAGCCTCTAATAATAAAAATGCAGCTCCAGATATACAATCGCAGCTTAACAAGATCCTTTCGCAATTAAAAATGACTATAGATAATAAAGGTTCGTTCAGGACCGTGATGCATCTTATTCATATGCAGCTACATCCGAGATTGATAGGTAACTATAAGATAAATTAGCTATGAATATTCATTTAGAGTAGGCATTTCGGTAAGAGCTGCAAAAGATCTGTAACCCTTATCATATTATATTAGTTTAAGGTTTGCCGTGGACTCATATGTCATTTATATTGTCGATAGATTTTTTCTGAGAAAGTCAACAATAAGTGTTGATAATCCTTCCACTCAATCTATCTCTCTTTCCAGTTTGAACCGCCAGCGATGGAAGTTGGAGGCACCAGACGATGGTCCAAGTAAAACAGATTCATGATTTATAAGAACTGTTGATGACGATGATGCTATTACTACTAATCTAAATCCGCATTTAGTCTTTTAGCTAATAATTTATCGTAACTGGTTTTTGATAAAATATCCAGTACTTCTTACTTTTGGATATACTTCCCTTAGAGCTCGATATCCACATCTGCTGAAGATATAAAACATACTCTAACGTTGACATCTAATTCCAGTATCTTCTTACATATTTCAAATCCATTCATATATGGCATGTTAATATCAGTTAGCATTACATCGTAAAAGTTTGGTTTGAATTCTGATAATGCTGTTATTGGATTATTGTAAGTATATACATCAAACCTTCTTTTCTTATAATAGTACCCATCTAACCCCACTGTGAAGGTTAAAGTAATATCAGGGTCATCATCTATGATAAGGATCTTTTTGAGAAAGCGGTCTTTTTCCTTTTCCTTACTTGTTTCTACAGTGATATTATTAGAACTAGTAGTATTGTTGCCTGCTATCGTAAGATCCCGTCATCTTGCCCACCATTATAATAGTATACAGTCATCCCATATCAATAATTATTTGTGAGCGTTTCTATTAAACCCAATAATGAAAATTATTTTTACTAGTTCATGAATGTCTGTTATCTTTTTATAAAACTTACTAATTGTAATATCTTCATAATTGTAGGATTAAATGAACTAAATATAATCAAGGCTCTGCTGCCTAACCTATGGACACTCGTTTATCAGAGTCTGTATGAAAAATTGCACAACGAGGATATTATTGGACGCTTTTGATATTCTGACGGATCAAATCTATACATAATTTTCATGTAATATCGTGTTCACCATCAGCGATATTTATCCGTCAGGGTTGACTTTCTAAACATTAGATACCATTACACGTTCCTATATATAGGACTGGATTCGCGCGACTTCACCTAAGAATTCTATCACTCTATAGAAGAGTCTAAGGACGATTATTGAATATAATAATATTGACTCTGATATCCTGATGATATTAAGACATAATGATGGCTTGGGCCTACCTCGTACTACGTTTTCTTTATCAGATTACCTTTCATCAGTACAAATTCTGCCTCCGTAATTACCCCTTGGTCCTTTAGCCTTGCAAGTTTAGCTAATTCATCAGCTATCGATGTTAATGGATGGTTATCTGATTGATTTCGAGTATTTATCGTCGTTCCTTCATTTTCTAGAGGTTCTGATTGTACTTGAACTGATGCTCCATCTTGTTTGTTTGATAGAGTGTAAGGTGTTTTTTTACTACCTTGCATTCCGGATCTTATTATTTCAACTAAATCCTCTGCTTTTTTCTTTGATATTGATTCAATTTTCCCACCTTCTTCATCCTCGTGTCCATCAATGATCTCTTCCATCATACCTAATCTAGTAGAACTGACTAACCCCGGAGCTTTAAACTTAATTGTAGATGACAAGATATTCTTCTCAAGCTTGACACTTGTAATAATATCGTATGGGATATCGACAATATTTTCCTTAAGCCCTAGCATGTATGGATCTCTTATGATTATCCTTCTGTCTGTAGCATATACTATATTTGGTGTCATATAGGATCCTCCTGGTTTTATTCTGGATTGCTTTGCAACAAGTAAGATCTGCTCATCAGGATTTAACATTTCAGCAATCTTGGTTATCTCAGCTAACTCATCTCTATCCTTTATCTTTGTAGTAAATAGGCTGGCATTCTTTTTCTTGCTGCTACCAAATCCAAAGGGCATGTATGCTGTGGTAAATTAATGATTATGATGTATTTAAGATCATGTCTATTTTCTGGACAGTGATGATAGAATGTTGATCATAGTAGTGCAATGTAGTATTGTGTACACCACCTTGAAGTCTCCGTCCTAGATTCTCTGTTCAAAAAGAGGGTAGGAGAGCAACGATCAATTGATTAAAGGTAATGTATTCAATTTGCGTGATAAAAGATATGTCTAATTATTGAAGAGGGTATCGCGTTATGAGACATTATCAGGCATGGTTCCACATTGTGGTTACGCGGCCTACATTCACTATTAATTTCTGATCTATTTCAGAGTATAGAAAATGTGCACAGATAGATATATCCATTTCGACAACTTGTACTCCTGTATACATATGGCTGCACTTATGTAAGTAGAAATCTATAATATATCAAACATGAGGCAAAAAAGAGATACTGATTCATAATAAGAC
>CAVXZB010000011.1:0-29391 GCA_963765895.1 uncultured Nitrososphaeraceae archaeon
TGTTTCTTCAAAAGGTACGTCCTGCTGAATTCCTGCATTGTTTACTAAAACATCTATTCGATCATATTTTTTAATAGTTTCTTCGATAAGCCTTATACAATCGCTTTCTTTTGAAACATCTGCCTGAATCGCAATTGAATTACAATCCAAAAGATTTATCTCATCAGATATACGCTGTGCTCGTTCTATTTTTCTAGAATTTGTAACTATGCCCGAATATTCTTTTGATTTTGCAAATTCAATTGCTATAGCTCTTCCAATTCCTTCACTGGAACCAGTTATAATTGCAACCTTTTTTTATTATTTTGAGCACTCAGCATTCCTAGTACGGTATGTAGACGTCATCTATAAAAAAGCATAAGGGGTATTCACATTATCAGATATTTTGATAATAATATATCTTTTTGATGTTCATACAGCCACAATATTATCAGGTTATTATATTTTGAGAAAAACTTAATTAACCAAGATCTTAATGACACATCAAATTAATTAGAATTTAATTATAATAAGCTTGAAATAGACTACCGTATGATTATTAGATGATTTACTTTTGCGTCATCATAATTCGATTCTACTGGTTCTATTCGTATATCTAAGACATTTCTCGAGAATTAATATTCTTTTTGTTATCCCACATAATATGGTAATCGCTTTATTGATGAACGGAAATCAAAGCGTCTTAATAATCTACTTTTCAACTATTTATTCAAGTTATAGTTTGATACCAAATACTTAGATTAATTCGAACTAATATGAAGAATAAAATTATGTACTTATAATATAAGATATGTCATATAATAATGATATAGAAATAAAACATTAAACAGAGTGATGTTAACGTTAGATATTTTAACTTGTTATTTTCTATTATCTATGAAAGCAGTTACAAAAATAACCATGATTAAAAGGCTAATGGTTGGACATAATACAAGACTAAGGCTCAAAAATTGGGATCCTGATTGCATAGTAGAACATGATCAAGAACATGCGCAGAATGTATTAACTGATTTAATGAATCAGATGTCTGATTTGCAATACAAACTTTATGCGGACAAAGGTAAAGCTCTATTAATAGTTCTTCAAGGGATTGATACTTCTGGCAAAGACAGTACAATAATACATGTCATGGGTGCGTTTAATCCCCAAAGTTGCAGAGCTCTTTCCTTCAAGACACCAGATAATGAAGAGTCATCACATGACTATTTATGGCGTGCACATAAAAATATTCCCGCTAAGGGCGAAATAGCAATATTTAATCGTTCCTATTATGAAGATGTAATAGAAGTATCAGTTCATAAAATGATATCAAAGAGTACCTGTCACAAAAGATATAAACAAATAAATGATTTTGAGAGATATCTAGTTGAAAATGACATTCAGATCGTTAAGTTATTCTTGCATATAAGTAAAGATGAGCAAAAGAAGAGACTTCAGAAACGACTCAATGATCCAACAAAACAGTGGAAATTCTCGGATAATGATATACTTGAACGCAGACATTGGGATCGGTATATACAGGCACACGAAAATGTGCTAAGTAAATGCAGTACGAAATGTGCACCTTGGTATATTATTCCAGCAAATTCGAAATGGTTCCGAAATTTCGCTGTAGCAAATATTATTGTCAGTATACTTCAGAGTATGAATCTAAGATTTCCTAAGCCGAAAACGAATTTATCAAATATAATAATCGATTGAATATTCAAAAAAATACCATAATTGAATCCCTATAATATCTTATTGTCCCAATTCGAGCAAATAAAGTAAGTCTCTAACCATTGTACTCAAGATAATATAAAAAAATTGTTTGCTAATTGTGTATTTTTAGATTTGACAAATGAATTACATAATTTATTTACGACTGAGAATCAGAGAAAACATCAACAATGATACCTGTTTGGATATACCAACTTACCTGCTACGTGAAGTATTGAGCTTTTGCTCGATACTATCCAACATACCTTGTGTAAAATCATTTATGCTATCAACTAATCCATCATTGAATTTGCTGTTGGCCTGTGCTAGAATAAAAGGAGTATCTGAGTTATGGCTACCTCTTACTTTGAAAATAGTGGTATATAGTTCGCGTGGATATCCACTTGCAGATGCATCTACCTTTACTTTATAATCATCATTTAATCTACCTGTCTTTGGTATCTCCCAAGAATACGAAAACTCTCCCTTAGTATCAGTAGTTCCTGCAAATTCCTTCTTGATTGAGTCAAAAGAATCAGTGATCTGACCTATGACCTTAGCGCCGACTATTCTTACATTTGTATTAGAATCATATAATGCTACAGTAATAGTTTGTACATGTCCACGTATAACTGGATCCCTATCAATATTAAAGGAAAGAGAGAATGACTTTGAATTTGGACTACGGTCTTCGGTTTTTAATTCCTGAACGGATGGTTTGGATTCATTTGATCCGGTTATGTCAGTCATTGATGATTGTGTTGTTCTATTTCCTGCAGCTGTCGATTCTAATTTCAGGGAGGGCTGGCTAACAGAAAGAGAATTATTTGATGTGCCAATCACATTGACACTGTTAAATTTTGTAAGATCTGTTCCAGGTTCATCTGGACAAGATATTTTAGAAGTTATTTTGTTCATCCCTTTATTAATAATACCATATTGGGGTGTAAATGAGTACTTCCATTTTGAAAAATCGCCAGTTTTACTTTGTCCAATAGGGATCACATTTTGATATGGTTTAATCCCATTTAGCATTACCGAAACATCGCATTGGATGGTAGGGCTATCCGATGAAGTACCGTAAATCTCAAGTTTTCCCTCTGAAACCTGTTGTCCCTTACTGAGAGAAGTAATCTTTACGCTAGGCAGTTTTGCTTTAACTAGGATGTGGGAGGGTGTTAAACCTTGATCTTGTGTGTTCAGAACACCACGATTTGTTATTGCATTCGAACTTGATGTTTGCGCATATATGGACTCTAAGACAGGGTTAAATTGATAGCTATGTAACGCTATATTAATGCAAAATATTGTAATTATCGAAGTAGTTAGTATATATTTAAAATAGTCATAAATCATATTTTTCATATTGTTGTCAATACAATGTTTAAAATTAAGAAGAACAGAGAAATATTTGTTTCTTTTTGCTCTGCATTTAAGATATAAAATGGCATAGTTGGCAATCTCTGTCATTAATATACTAATTGACTTGCAATTGTTGTAGGAAGTTATTGTGTGAATTTAACATTTACAATTTACAATTTATCTTAATTTACTGGCTATTATAACTGGATCTTCATTCATCAATACATAATTCAATCAGCACCTTTTTAATTCATGAGATCCTGAATAGCATTGTTTGTACGATTCTTCAAAATATCAATTCCAATTCTTAATTGGAGAATTGTAGGCATCCAGAGAAATTTTTCTAGACGTTCTATTTAATAATGAAATAATTACTAGTGATATAAGAAGAAAGATGTGGGCTAGGGAATATAGACCAAAGAGAGTAGAAGACATGATAGGTAATGAGAATGCAAGGTTAACTGTAGTAAAATGGCTTACACATTGGATTAACGGAAGCAAGCCTTTGCTACTGATTGGTCCTCCTGGAACTGGAAAAACTTCACTAGTCCATGCATTAGCTCAGCAATTCAACTATGATTTGATAGAAATGAATGCAAGCGATACAAGAGCGAGGGAGGATTTAGAGAAAAGAATTATCCCTATACTTAACAACACTAGCATATTCAGAAAACCCATATTACTTTTTTTAGATGAGATTGATGGGATATCAAGTAGACACGACACAGGGGGATTAGAATACCTAACAAAAATACTGAAAGAGCCAACTATACCTGTAATCATTGCAGCTAATTCTAAGAATGCCAAGATCAGAGAGCTAGCTAAAGTATGCAGATCAATAGAATACAAGGCTATTCCCCCTAGACTGCTTTTGTTGTTTTTGGAATATGTTTTAAGAATTGAAAATAAGAAATTGAGTTTAGAAGAAAAAATTTCAATTGCATCAGATTGTCATGGGGACATTAGATCATTATTAAATATCGCACAATCAAGGCTTTCTGGATATAATGCCACCATGGGAGACACTACTGAGATTGATATCGGAAATACAATTAACGGCTATTTTTCCTCGGGTTCAGCTGAAAATGGTAAATCGTTCTTATCACGTACTAATGGCACGTATGCTGATCCTAGATTCGGTATGTCAACAGAGGAAAGAAGAAAGGATTTAATATATGCATTTTTTTCAAGCATAGTTTCGTCGTCTAGACAAGTTGATAAGAAGAGCATGGCTGTCCTACTCGATGTACTTTCTCAGGCTGATATGATAGTTGGTAGGGCTGGACGACATAGACAATGGAGTCTACTTAAGTATCTTAACGATATGATATCTTACGGCTTATACGAATATTCACACAATAAGGGGATAAAGTATAGTCAATATGGTATGATATGGCCTGTAATGGGACCTATTCTCGCGAGAAGTCAATCTATGAAAATCGTACTTTCTAGTTTCAGCTCAAAAGGCCCATTTGTCAAGGAGTACATTTGGTGCAGATTATCTACCTTATCTAATTAAGATAATGATTGATAATAAAGTAGATCCTATTGAATTTGCATCGATCTCAAATATTGATGAAAAAGTGGGGGAAGTATTGGCAAAAGAGATGGGACGGATTCCTATCAAGAAGAATATGTAGCTAGGATAGTACGTTCGTATAATATGGAACAGATCCTTGAGCGCCATTCGCACTGAAATATTTATTTATACTTAAGATTCATGATTGTATTAAAAAGAAAGAAATACAATTAGACCATTCCAAAATATTTATGATAATCAACTAATGCTTCTCCAACCTGACAAGATAACATTATGACACGACAATACATGACATGTTTTATAACTCACACTGTAATAGAAATTCAGTATTCCATACTATACAGATACAATGATCAGCTACTCAGAAGATGTGGATAAAGATACGCATGTTTGGATTTATCGTTATTTAAATACAATTATCATTATAAACGATTATTGAGAAATAGAAAGAGGATTCTATTGAACGTGATATAAATTATCGAACAAATACTACAAAAAGAAAGAGAGAATTGTAGAAAGCAAATTATTCTATTGCTATATAATAATAAATTCGAGCTTCGATAAAATATGAGGTGAAAATTTAAAAACTATCATATTAATGAGATGTCTGTGCTATTATGGAATGTTAATTGAATGGATAACCAATAATCCTCGCAAACGCATTGATACAAATTGGCAATTGTCGAAAATCAATGTTCTAGTCAAATGATGTCAATAATACTTAGATTTTGAAATTTAATTACAAGAGATTTACCAATGCCAGAATACCTCTTAAGACTAAATTCCTATTATTACAATTTATCATATCAACACGATAAGAAATAGGGAATTTATTAAACAAGGCTAAAATCATGTAATTAAAGAATATTATTATACATAATGAATATCAAGCACTATTTTATCTAAAATAGAACAATATAAGGTTGACTTCCAATAGTAATGTCCTTACCCTTATATGATGAATTCTCTCTTAATAGTTCTACTTGACTGCTACGCCTACTGCGTCATATCCTCCAACCAAAGATAAGAGTTCAGAAATATTGTATGGCATAGAAAAAGCCGTGGGCCGTGGAGTCTATTTCATGTCAAATGTGAGAGAAAGGATGGATATCTTTTTTGATAAGAATGCTCCCTCGATCGTAGTAGATATTTCAGAATATAAAGATGGTTATAAAGATATAAGAAAAAGAGGAGGAAAGATAAGAGCGTTTACAGAAATTACACAGGATAATCTTCATTATTGTAAGCGATTAATAGAATTAGTTGATGAACTTAAGCATCTGGATGGGGTGAAAGGGGGTGTTGCAGTCAGTGAACACGAGTATATGGCTACTACCGTATTACAAGAAAGCTCTCCCCTAACACAGGTCATTTATAGTAATGTGAAGGAGGTAGTAGAACAAGGTCGATATATTTTTGATACACTATGGAAGACAGCGATTCCAGCTGAGCAAAAAATTCGAGAACTAGAGGATGGTATCATTATACATAAAACAAGAATTATAGACAATGCGGATGAAATTATTAGCGAACTCAGACGTTTCTCAGATGAATCAAAGGAGGTTTTATCTTGTATCTCTGCACCTGGAGGTCTGCAATATATACAGGATTATTTTGTTGAAATTAACAAGAAATTGATAGCAAAACAAATGAAAGGAAAACATAAAGGAATTAGATATATTTGTAACATAGAAAACAAGCATAATGCGAATCTTGCTCGAAAGATTCTACAGGATGGAGTAAAGATAAGACACAGAAGTAATCTTCCACCACTGAGTTTTGGCATAACCGACAAAGAGCTAGCAGTAACATTCGAAAGAATAGAAAGAGGAAAACAAGTTCAGATATTGTTAATCAGTGATGAACCAATATATGTAAAATATTTCTCAAAGGTATTTGAAGATCTATGGGCAGATGGGATTGATGCTCAGAATAGACTTGAGGAGATCAGTCAAGGCACTGTAGTGCCTCCTGATATCGAAATAATAAGGAATCCTGGCAATGCACTCAAACGGATTACAGAAGAATGTAAAAATGCTGATTTTGAAATCTTTGGAATACTTCCGACACTTAATTCTTTTCGTCGCCAAATCCGATTGGGAAGTTTACAAATATTAGATAAGTTGGCCAGAAAGGGATTAAATATCAGAATATTAATTCCTGGAGATCAGGATATAGTAGATAATATTCTCGAACAAGAATATGCGAAACTGATGATAGAAAATCCGTTCCAGAAGACAAGAACAGATCAAAGTAAGAGCAGGAGTAACTACATAAGTAATTTCGATCACAAATTTGAGATTAAGTGTATCGATATAGGTTCACAAAGGAGTTTAGGTATTTTGATAATTGATCGAAAAGGGTCATTTATCATCGAGACTAAAGATGATACAAAGGATAATTCCTACGACGCGGCCGGACTTGCAATTTATTCAAATAGCAAACACATGGCATTATCTTATGTTTCAATCCTTGAGTTCTTATGGAAACAGCTTGAAGTGGCAGAACAACTAAAATTACATGACAGAATGAAAAGTGAGTTTATCAATATGGCTGCACACGAGTTACGAACGCCTATTCAACCGATATTGGGCTTGGCCGATGTCTTGGGTAGTAAGAAAGGCAACATTGAACAGTATCAAGAATTCATATCTATTATTAGTAGAAACGCACGTCGATTAAAATCTCTTACTGAAGATATTTTAGATGTATCAAAAATCGAATCTAAATCATTAGATCTAAGAAATAATGTGTTCGATTTGGTTGCCGCAATTAACGATTTATTAGATGATTATAGAAATGATCGTGAAAGTCTTTCAAAGAGATATGAAATATTATTTGACTGTAAATTCAAGAATGCTTTAGTTATCGGAGACAGACAAAGAATTCTTCAAGTTATCCACAATTTATTAAATAATGCATTAAACTTTACAAAACATGGCTCTATTACGTTATCTCTGTTAGAAAAGACAAAAAATGCAAATGCAAAGGAATGGAACATAGCTATAAAGGACGAAGGCGAAGGAATAGATTCAGAGATAATACCCAGATTATTTACCAAATTTGCGACGAAATCAGAACACGGGATAGGGTTAGGTTTGTATATTTCAAAAAGTATTATTGAAGCTCATGGTGGTAGAATATGGGCTAAAAATAATATCGATGGTAAAGGCGCTACATTTATTTTTAGCTTACCACAGATGCAGCCCAGACTTTAATTTGAGCTGATCTCATATCAATTAGGATTGTCTAGCACATTTAAATCGTAACTATTGATCAATTAGTTAATAAATCAATGATTAGATTCAAGTTTGCAGATTAGTTAAAAACTAGATATGAAGTAAGGGAAGATTCGAGAAATTTTAGATATTAGAAAATAAAATAAATTAAATTAAATTAGGTTAATTAGATTAAGACATTGTTGGTCCCGCTGGTGCTCCTGGTTCACATGTATTTGGATTGACTTCTATTAACACTAAATCTGCAATCGGTGTAATAAAAGATCTATTTCAGAAGAATAACATTCCCACAATATGTAGGATTTTCCAATTGGTGTTGACTAAGCTTGTGCTTCGTATTTGCATATCCTTAGAAAATTCAATGGATTGAAATCTAAAGCATCCTTCTGTTCAGGAGAAATTATATGGCCAGCGGACGAGGCACTACTGGATCCTTGTTGAACCTCTAATGAAGTGAATTGATGAAAGTCTCTCATTTACTTTACTTATTCCTACTGTGATTATAAACGAGCAAGCATTAAATATTTCTGAAATATTCAGAAAGCTAATTCTATTAATGAGTCTATTACTGTTATTTCCAATTCTACTATCAAAAGGTACAAGCGAGTTGTCTTGTGATGACTGTAATTACAGTTTGTTCTGTGCATATGCAATAGAGGAATAAGGAAAGATGATGGTAATTCGAGCAAACGACAGACAGCGAAATTACTAACTCCATAGGCGTAGAAGCTGCTGAAGATAATTACGAAACAAATATCTTAATTAGATGCGGTACAACTGGTCATAACAAATAGATTATCAAATTTACTATAATTAGTGTTAGGCTTTAAAGAAAAATATATCGTCTTGATACCATACAATAAGTTTTTTCAAATATAATCAAAGGAAATATGACAAAACATCAAAATGAAAAATAATTTAGTTCGAAAATTGAATACAAAAAAGAAGAGGGATTAAATTTTATATTCATCTGCATTAGCTTTTCATTCTATTCTATTCTATTCTATTCTATTCTATTCTATTCAAGGTATTGTCCTGCTATACAATTTGCCTTCGAGTGCTAATTTGTACATCTCTGCCATGTGTGGGTTCTTTACCGGGATTTCCGCTCCTAACTCAATAAGTCTTGCATATGTCCTAATAAGATACGCTAACGATCCGATCACTCCCACAAATACTCCCATGGTAAATATCCAATGCGGCGGTACTGCAGTGATTTCTTCAACAAACCAGAATTGCCATAGCTCGTTTAATGCGACAGCAAACATTGCAGCTACGAAACCAATAATTGCCACCTTTAGACCAGTGTTGATACTGTTGTTAGGACCTTTCATAATTGGGACTCGTCTACTGTATAGTCCTATCAAGCCCCATCCTAAAGGCAACACTATAAATACGCTGTATAGTAACCAATTTGTAGGAGTAAATGCGGAGTCACGAATCATCGACTGATTTAATGAGGTATCCATACTGTAGGTATTACAGCTACAATGGTCAATGATAACATTAGTATGATCAGGATATACAATTTCTTGAGTCTCTGCACCTCGACATCTCTTGGTATTAATGATTGAACTTGAACCAATCTTTTTCACCTTTGTTTCCTTGTATTATTACTATCATTGAGCAAAGTTATAAGCACTGATTAACACTGTAAATTGACATTGTTATTTATAGGATTAGATTACAGCTATTCTAATCCTATGTCAAGAGGTTCACATTATCTGAAACAGACTAGATTTGAGTCCGCTACATATTCCTGTCAATTAATAATCTCTTCTGTGATCCTTGTATTGTAGGGATTATTACATCTGGATCTTAAAACTAATTAAAGGATCCAGTATATTCTTAAGGATAGTGGTCACAAAGTATCGCAAGTCTACAATATTCCTTTAACTTATTTACCTTCTTAATTGTCATGATCAGGGTAAAAGAAGGATCTCATTTACATAATTATACCGTTAAAGGATTACATCTATTCATTCTTAATATTGAATGTTAATATAGATCAGATTAATAAACCGGTTTAGCAAGTTTCTTCCCTTTTAATACAAACTTTAACAAAATAGTCATTAATTTAAGGCAAATTGATTTGAATATTCCAAGATTTAATTTGTCAGAAGTTCGTCATCAAATATATGACAAAAGTTAAAGCGCGGCTAGCAACAATTCCTTATTTGGAATTTGATCTAGAAGGATTTCGGGATTATTGCAGATATGTCAATGAATTGATAATCACGTATAGATTCGATAAACTGAATATATCTAAGAATATTAATAACATAAAATAATGAAATTGAAGAAATTTAGTGTCTACATTAGTAGAAAGCTACCAGATCATGCCATACAAATGCTTTCAAAAGAATGTAATGTTATTTTGAATGAAAAAGAAAGGCCTTCTACCAGGAAAGAACTTTTGAATGGAGTACGTGGAAAAGATGCTATTCTGTGTACACTACTGGACAATATTGATGCCAAAGTTATTGATAGTGCGGGGGTTAACCTTAAGGTTATCAGTTCCTATAGTACTGGGGTTGATCACATAGATATAGAAGAAGCAACAAAAAGAGGAATTAGCGTTACATCTACTGGAGACATACTTACGGAGACAACTGCTGACCTTACCTTCGCACTAATACTTGCAATAGCGAGACGAATCACACAGGGGTATGAGGCAATCATACATAAACGTTGGAAATATGGATGGGATCCATGTTTTATGTTGGGTTCAGATGTTCATGGAAAAGTCATCGGAATTCTAGGATTGGGAAAAATTGGTTCAGCTGTTGCACGTAGAGCCAAAGGATTTGACATGGACATAATTTATCATAATAGACACGGTAGAAAAATTCAGAATGAAAAGCAGGTAGGGGCCAAATATGTCTCTCTGGAGGAACTTGTACAGAGAAGCGATTTTCTATCTCTACACTGTCCTTTGAATAATGAGAATTATCATGTAATAAACAGGTCAATTTTCAAACTAATGAAAAGTGATGCGTACCTAATTAATACAGCTCGAGGATCTCTGGTTAATGAGACTCACTTGATTGAGGCGCTAGGGAAAAAATGGATAGCTGGTGCCGGTTTAGACGTATTTGAAAAAGAACCACCTTCGCTGAATAACAAATTATTAAAAATGAAAAATGTGGTATTGTTACCTCATATGGGAAGTGCTACATTTTCAACTAGAACAAAAATGGCAGAAATTGCAGCTAAAAACATACTAAATGTCTTGGCTAACAAGACACCTGTTTACATTACTAATCCACAAGTACGTCAAAGATAATGCATAGGAGCAGAAACGTTCAAGCCGTCGAGCAAAACCGTGAAATTTTGCAAGCCCGCGAAATACGATATAGTATCACCTGAACAAGGATTAAATCATGTTATCGGCTAATAATGCAGCCTGATAGCCTGTACGATTCTGAAAGCAGGATATCAAATAAATCTTGAGCCATATGACAAGAAAAACTTAGATAGGTGGAGTGTCTTTGCACCATGATTTCCTAGTTATCGCTGGAACAGCTAGTAATATAATAAAAGAAACAAGTAGATATATGAAACTTTGGTGTAATTACCTTGCCACACACACTTTGCGGATATTCCAGATACTAAAGTCTTGAATTTATTTGCAAGATATATTATTCCACATTTTAGAAATGGATGGCCTATACATAACAATAATAATGATAACGGCAAGTGTATCGTTCAAGAACCAATTTTAATAAATGATTTAGCAAGAGCAAAGGCAGAACTAAAATTAAAATAGACGCTTGTACAGTTTAATTAATTAATTCATTAACTATTTATTTGTCTACCTGTCTCTCTACTCATCTACCTAGACATTTATCCTGAATATAAAACATGTCTCACAGAGGATCATTTATTAAATCATTATGATGATGTTGTTGTAGTAGTAGTTGTTGAAGATGATGATGATGTGCTAAGTATCCTTTTTACTATATAGAGGAATTGCTCTCTCTCTACAGGTTTTTCGACAATATCATAACTTGTATTCGCGTAGGGCAGCATACTTACTATATCCTATGCTGCATCAAAATCAGATACAAAAAGCACTTTGGTGTCAGGATTTATCACCTTAAATCTGTTATATAGTTGAAGACCGTTAAGGCCAGGCATTCTTATATCCATAACTACCAAATCATAGTAAGAAGGACTTATTTGTGCAAATTGTTGTAATGCCATTTGTGAGTCTGTAAATGTATCGATATTATAGCCCTGACCGGCAGTCAACAAGAATGCCTTATAAGTTATGAGTGTATCTGGTTCATCATCTACTAGTAAAATATTGTGAGCTTCTTTTTGTTGTAGTTGTTGATTGTCCTTATAACTGATGGTGGGTATATCCGAATCTTTCTTTAGCTGCTGTTGCTGGTTAGCGACAGCATATTCCTGTTGTATTTGTATTTGGACTTGTTCTTTTAGCTTTGGGATTTGTTCATATAGGTTTAATGTATTCTTGTTGTTATTTCTTGTGCTTATTACAGAGTAGACAGGATACAGATGGTTTTCAAAGCTAGATGTAATTGGATATTCCCCTATTCTCCTGAAATTGAAATTATGATCAGAATCATTAGCAGAAGTAGTAGTAGTTAGTAAGCCTCTTACAATATAATACAATTCACTACCTATCACCATTCCATTTGCTGATGCCATCGAGTTTATCTTTGCACAAACATTCATGGTAGAACCAAACAAGTCCTCCGTATTTGGGGAGCCTAGTGATCTAGCCACCTCAACTCTACCATAGTCAGCACTAATCTTGTAGCACATAGATGGTAATTCACCTTCCTCTTTTAATGTTGAATTTATAAAATCTCTAGCTGCCTATCATGGTAATACCGCATTCTATGACATCTCTGAAAGCAGACTCATAGGGACTAGTCCACTTATCACTAATCAATGAAGAAACCAATGGTAACACCGTAGACGTTTTCGGAAAATAGAATATCAGACTACTGGCAGTATTCTTAATTATCTTGGCATTAAAGTTTCTTGCTATTGCAGCCAGTGTATTTATGAAAACAGAGTAGTATATTCTAATTTTATCTGGATCTATAATTTCAGATATAGCATCAAGAGGGTCTACCATACTAACAAAACTTACACAACAGTTTTGTGATTTATTAGAGAATACTATCTCATTTTCCGTAAATATTAACTTCCCATCGTTAAAACGATATACAACTTACTATTTAGCATAGCTTAGACAGACAGATACTATTACGTATGATGTTTATCTTTTACTCTGTGGTGACACAACCAAACCCAGCATAATGATTATAACAATATGATAGAGTAGTTATAAAAACTCAATTGATTATATGCCTAGCTGCATTATTGGTTTTACTTATACAATCAGCGTGAAGATCTACATGTAAATCCCCTAACGTTTAATTTTGCGCAATAGTATTTCGTTGACAAAGACTAATATACCACAGATATTGCAGCGTAGCATTGTGTGTCTAGTCTTGGTAGGTTTCAAGGTGGCCAGACTGATAGCCTGTTGCGCCCACAAGATATAAAATATAATTTATATTCTGCTTGCTTTTTGAAAAGTAAAATCAGGTTTAATTATGCATGCTAATATTTCTAAAGGATAGAATAATGCATCATCATTCATCCTAGATGCCCACCATAGATGTAACTAGACTTCCCACCACTAATCCAATTTCGAACTGTTGATTTTTGACAAGTCTAATATATGATTTAACGCTATAGTTAGCATGAGATCTATAATCTTAAGCACAACTGGCACCTTAGTATTGGCGAGCTAGTTTACTTGGTGGAACATTTGTTTTCGCTAACATGCAGAAAGCAAGTGCACAGGTGGGAGGAGGTAATATGACAGGCGGAGGAGGCGCAAGTGGAGGTATGATGGGTATGATGGGTAACCAATCAAACATTACAGGTTCTATTAAATTATCTACGGTTATGGGAAATGCATTGGCATCACAGATAAAAGTTAGTCTGAGTCAAGCTGCGACGACTGCAGAAAATACAGTAGGGAACAATTCTCATGCCGCAGCAGCACACTTTGGAATTGTAAACGGATATTTGACATATACTGTCTGGGTTATTGATGGTAGTTATACCTTTCATATGGTAATAGTGGATGCGGGAAATGGAAAAGTGCTATTGAGTCAGCCTGTATCAAAAGGAGGACCAATGATGAGGCACGGTATGATGATGGATGATGGTATGATGATGCAACGTGGACCTGGCGGTATGATGATGGATGGCGGTGGTCCTCATGGTATGATGAAGGCTGGACCTGGAATGAGTGCACCATGGCATCAATGGTAATCAGGTAAAACCACTCTTAAGGATAGTAATAAAGATCACTATTATTTTTTATAGTTTCTCAGGCAAGGGTTAACTAACGTATGTCATAATGGATAATAATCTTCAAAAATTTTCCTGAAACGAGTTAGTATAGGATAAAAAGTAAAAAAAGATAATCTTCAAAAATGTAATATATCTATCTGCAGGAAAGTCTATTTATGAGCTAAGAGCCTTTTTATGACATACAAACCCTGTTCATGAAATGATAAGTGCAGTTTTTGGTTTTTCCTCCTCTTCTTTTATCTCGAGCCAAATGAACTTTCAAAAAATCTTTTAAATTCCATTTCACTCATCTTTCTTTTAGCTTCAAACATATTTTCGGCATCATCTCCTGCACAATATCTCCATCTGGTTTTCGGTCTTGGCTATTTTAAGATCCATTTTTGCGACCACGTTTGGATCAGAACACTTACAATTGATGCCTTAGATTTGTCTATAATGATTTTCGTCATATCTGCAAGAGAGGTCGATGTTTGATGCTATAACCTTACTAGATTTTTAGCTTCACGATACGGAGTTTGATCCGTCCTAACTGAGTCTGGATTTGTTCCAAGTTGTCTAGATAGTTCTAATGCTAGATACGGACCATACAGAAGTTGTGCCAACCAAACAAATTCTTTGGGGATGTGATTAAAGCCTGATGTGTCTTCATTTATTTCAATAACTTCAGTTCCTATAACTTTTGCATAAGTTAGTAGACTTTCCCTTCGTGGTCGTATTACAGATGTGAAAACTAGTATGCTGGTTTGTTTGTCTATTGTTACTTTAGGACCATGTAAAAACTGTTCTAGGCCAAAACTTGTAACCGGTAGATAGCAAGTTTCAGAGATTTTAAGGGCAACTTCATGAGATATAGCTTCCCTTATTAAATCTCCTATGATCACAAAGTTTGTAACATAAGTAGGTATTCTCTGGATTTTAATTGGAAGTCTAATATTATCTATCATCATCCTGAATCTTTCAATTATTTCATTATCAAATAGTCCTATCCACTGTATGATCCTTGCAATTGCAGATGTTAGTGATATTGTAAATGCCCCACAATTCTCTTGAGGACATGTCTCAATTCTTATATCTGCAGCAGTATTGTCAGGACTTCCAATTCCAGTAATGAGAATAGTTCTAGCTCCAACTTTCTTTGCAACTTCTAATGCTTGAATACTATAAATTTTCGTTCCACGATGAGAAAAAACTACGAATATATCATTATGAGAAATATAATGTGGCGATTTAACAAAATCATAACTTTGTAGTGATATGCAATTGGAGTTAATATATTCCCTCCAGAGGAATTCACTAATTTTTGCGGCCCAATAATTGCTGCCAATTCCAACGAAGACTACTCTTCCCTTATCAGAATCGATTGTGTATAAAGCAGATGGCAAATGTGAATATAGTAGCATACTTTTCCATTCTTCCAATTGATTTAATACATTTGTTTCATAAAGTGATACCATAATGGATTGAAGAACTGAATATAAAATTTGATATATCTTGTTATCTATTATAGCTATGGTCTGGGACCGTTTACAAAATTTTTTCCTTGTCTTATTTTGAACTTAAAAGTATGGCATCTAATTGTAGAAGACATGGATAAATAATGACAACATAACAATAAAAATAAGGAGAAGTGACTTTGAAAATATGGATTCATCATATTGCGAAGCTGCAATCCAGGCACTTTATCAACAAAAGATCGATGGCTGGAACGCTGGTAATGGGAATGCATTTGCTGCACCTTACACTGAGGATAGTGACTATATTGGATTCGATGGCACATATCTTAAAGGCCGTCAGGAAATAGCTTCTTTTCATCAGATACTCTTTGATAAATTTCTCAAAGGTAGCCATCTTGTAGGTAAGATTAGAAGTATACGATTTCCGACTTCTGATATTGCTATTATAGTTGCAGTTGGTGGAACTGTGATGGTTGGGCAATCGGATATTGATCCGGAGAGGAACTCTGTTCATATGCTAGTTGCTATCAAACAGAATGCCAATTGGCGTTTCACCGCATTTCAAAACTCACGGGCTCAGTTTATTGGAAGACCAGAGGAAGCTCAGGCATTAACGGATGAGCTCAGGCAGCTGTTATAGTGATATGAGGAACAAACGGCAGCCATTGTGACGTTGCAAGTATTATAGGGGACACCAAAATATAAAGTGAATGAACAATCTCCTCATCTGCTTACTTTATATCCAGACAGTTATCTATAAAGTAGTCCACTTCATGACGGTCACCTCTTTGAACCTTGCCTAACCATGCTATTTTGATAGCATCATAGCATTCGTCGCTAAGGTTATTTGAACCGCTCCCGCCACCACTGGTATGAGTATGAACATTTATGAAAATATTTTTTATACATTTCCCATGTATGAACTGGAATCCATGGAAGCCACACGGATGGAATGGTGGTCCGGGATAATGACATCTGTAATCATGACCACCAGAATCAAGTATCCCATGTCGATAACATGGTATTGGTTTACCGTCATCGTTCTTGCATCCCTTTGCATCAGGATGTTCTTTGCATATCCTATCCTTCTGTCCACACTCTGGAAATGATGGATTTATGATATACCCAGGTTCACATGGTGTTTTATCTGGAATACATCTACCTGTTTCATCGTTTTCATGACCATGATAACCCTTAGGGCATTTATCATGCTTAGGGAAGCAGTTACCGTCTTCATTTTGGAAGAATCCATCTGGACATTTCCCATTATCTGCGTTACACTTGGGTAGTGATGGATGAAACAGACAGTCTCTGTCTGGACCGCCCGCTGTTGTTTGTGATGATGTTAGCGGTGGAGTAATAGGATGATCAGATTCTGAACCGTTACAACCTGATTTTACTCCTACAACACAAGGACCAATAGCCCCACCAGTGTCTTTACCCGTAGTATCAGCAGGGGGAGTATTCTTATTATCAGTAGGAGGAGAAGGAGGGGTATTTTCATTTCCGGTTTTGCCCTCATCCTTTACACTGCCCTCATTGTCATTCGAGCCTGCATTACTATTATCACTGCTGCCACTGTCGCTGCCTCTGTTATCATTGCCTCCTCCACCTCCACTACTTCCACCTTCTTCGGCCGCAAGCACTGGCGATGGTAAAAGATAGAAGCTCCCCATCGTAGAAACAGGTGAGGCTACCATCACTAGTCCTAGCATTACTGCAAACATTACGGACACAACCCTATCCTTAGTCAATTCTTATTATTTCATCTCTTTATTACTACTGATTACAAATAGGGATAGCTAGAGGTTTGACGATAAGACTGTTCTATTACTTTCATATCTTGCTTACTCCCTTGGAGCCACCTTGCATTTTACTCTCTAACTCTCTTCTAGTCTTTAGATATGTTTCAATCGTTTTCCTCTGATACTGCTCCGATGATTTTTATTATCATTCAATGATATACCAAGATTTTCACCTCCACAAGTCTACAGCTAGTGATTTTTCTTTGATTTAAAAATCTGATAGAGTAGTTTGTTTTATATTATTAGAAAATATTTCTTCTTTTGGTTGCGACACTCTAGAATCATTTCATATTACTTCTGACAAATCCAATATTTTTCTATGTTTAGAAAAATCAAATAGTTTGTTAAATACTATTGTCGGCCTAATACTAATTGGAAATTATACAAATTAGGGGGAGTTTTCATGCGAACATTAAATTTCTTACAAATTCCACTATAATTACAAATACTTTTATTGTTCGCTTGAATCAAGCTAATTGATTAACCTCATGCTTAACAACACTATGATAGACAATGATGCTGGTATCTCTAAACAAATTGATGATACCGATCTTAAAATTATCGATATTTTAAACAGAGACTCCTCAACACCATTTGTTGATGTAGCAAAACGAATATGTGTATCAGATGCAACCGTGCATATAAGAGTTAGAAGAATGATTGAAGCGGGTATCATCAACAAATTCACAATCTCTGTAGATAATGATCTTCTAGGATATGATCATATGGCGTTTATGGGAATAAATATTTCTCCAGGCTCTGCAGATCAAATTGTATCCGATCTATTGAGAATTGATGAGGTCTTGGAAATTCATGAACTGCATGGTAAATTTGATTTATTGTTAAAGATTTGTGCTAAGGATCTAAATCAGATAAGAGAGATAGTAGAGAATAAGATTTGTAAAATCCCCCATATTCTTGAATCAGAGTTAATGACAGTGCTAAAAACAAAAAAGGAAGAACAAATGATATCTCTTGAGAGTGACACTGAATATAAAGAAATGCTATCTTTAAAATAAGATCAATAAAATCATTCTATTTTCTATACTATATACTGCAAAAGGAATTCAGATCATAATATAAGAAGCACTGGTTCTATTCTCTTATATTGTCCTGGTCTGATAAAAATAACGATTGTTATTCAGCAATCCATATCTCTTTCATATGATTTCTTGATATCATTTTCTTTTGTTTTACTACAAGTCGATTATAGTCTGGTTTGTTATAGAGACAGAATGCTTCAGCTTTAATCCAAGGTTTGTATGATGAGGATTGCGAAGTTCATATCTTAATAAATCATTATTTAGCTTTTATTAATCTCAAAGATTTAGTGTTTGATGATCATTCTACAGTTAGGTTTAGTCTAATAGATCTCCACTCAAATTGTGCTATTGAACTCGTGTCGGTAGTCTTTTAAAGATCACTCTTACTGTTGGCATTATGTATACTTGTCTGCCATTTTTAACTTATAATAGAGATAAAGTCCATCTATAAATTGGCATTCGAAACCGAAGATAACATCGGTCGTTGTGTGTGAATTCAGCCTGCTAATTCCCTGGGATTAGAGTTGAATTCTTATAACGGCCGTGTGACAGTCACAGGTTATGGAACCTAGTGTTATCATTTACCCTCTTCCATACTTTAGTTTATTTCTAATCATCCATACATTGTCATGAGAGAAAGAATTGCAGTTAGAACAAATGAGTGTTAACAGAAAATAAGAATCCTTGACTATTTTAGCTGCCTAATTATGCAAAACTAATTATGCAATAAAGATATTAGATGGTCTGTCCAGTCAATTTCGTGAAAAAGATAATCCCAATCCTTATTTTGGTCAGTTTAACTGTAAGCGTAATTACGATAATGTCTCAACACGTAACCTTTGCCCTGTATTTCTTACCACTTAACAATACTCTCATTAATCAGGAAGGAGAAAATGTTACGAATCGAACTATACCTGCCGGTCCTGCTCCTGCGCCTACCAATAATCAAACTAGGCTTGCTTTACCTGCCGGTCCTGCTCCTGCGCCTACCAATAATCAAACTAGGCTTGCTTTACCTGCCGGTCCTGCTCCTGCGCCTACCAATAATCAAACTAGCTTGCTTTACCTCCTGCGCCTACCAATAATCCCTCGCTATTATCATATATCGATCCTACATTCAAATTCAAATTATCTTATCCGTCAAATCTTACAAAATACGGTGTGCTAAATCTAAACATACATAAAACTACAAATATAGGACACGAAAGCCTTGGGGAAGTCGCGTTTGGATTACCTAAAAGCAGCGGAACTTTTTTAACTATATCCTTTGGTAAAGAACCAGGAAATTTTCTATTAAAAGATTATGTAGCAGCAGAAATCAATTTCTTGAGTAGATACATGGGATTTAAACAAGTTGAATCGACTCCCATGTCGTTGGGAGGAAATCCTGCGAATAGAATTGTCTACGTTTACGATATAGTCAAAAATGGATCAGAGGTCAAGCAAGGAAAGAGTATGGAAATCATCACAATAAGCAATTCCTGGCCCATTTTCGTAGAGTATAGAGGTTCATTAAGTGACTATCAAAAATATCTTCCTCTAGCACAGAAAATCATAGATTCATTTCAATTTACAAAGTAAATAAGAAAAATTCAAAATAAAAAAAGGATAGTGCTAGCATCCAAAAGCAGCAGGATTAGATTAGATTAGATATCCTTCCTTGAAAAGTATTCTATTATATGAATCACAAAAAACTTCGCTATAATTAAAACTGACTTAACCCAAGGATTGAGAAAAATATATGAATACAATAATATGATAAAAAGCAAGGCATCACTGTTAAATGAACCACTAGAATGAAATCTTATTCTATAATGATATATTTTACTCATTTTATTGAAAATAAATCAGATTAAATAAAGTGCATTAATATTCCTAAATGAAATATATAGTCAAGTCCAGATAAATTCAGAATTATGAATAACAAGAACACAATGATAGCCAGTCTAGCATTAGCAGCTTTGTTTATTGGAATAATGGCAATTATGACAATCAACAGTGCATATGCATCAAGTAAGAATAGGGGAACTAGCAATCAACAAAATAGTTGTGGAAATGATGATCTTACAACGAATATCATATGTCAAAATAATAATTCGAAAAATCATGGAAGAGATAATACAGTATTTGTGAATTCAACCCAACCACAATAAAAGCAGATTTCTAACACAATTATCCTATTTTTGTTTTAGGAGTCCTTCGCAAGGTTAGGTAATTAAGTATCTGACATATTTTTTATTATTATACAAGATTTCATTTTAGATACCGAATTCAGTTGATTCTAAACTCTATATTGACTCTCATTCCAAAAAAGACTTGTTAAGTGGATTGCCATTAGTCATTAGACTTTGCCCAATCTTATTGAAAATACGTGGAAACAATATGGCCAATTCATACAGTGAGGACCCAATTTATACTGCAGTGATATGTGCTCATAGTAATATATGTCAGTCCTCATTCCATTATCCTTCATCATTGTTATTATTGATTATTTTCCATACTTCCTTTGGCAAAATATCTACGCTGTTGGTTGTCTTCTCTCAAGTTCTTGTAATCTTCCCGTTATAGCTATAAGTTGGTCTGATAAGTGTGCTATTGCATCATCTTTCATATTATCATGATCTCTCATAGATTGATTTAATTGCTCTAATTCTTCTACCTTGGTTTGAATATCTGCGCCCTGTCTTTCTAACTGATGAATGTTTAGGAATGTCAAATAAGGTTCAATTTTACGGAATAACTCTGCTTTTTCTGAATCTTTTTTGCGCCAGCATGTTGAATTAGAGTGTCCTATAAAATATTCGAGTAGTCAGCATAACCAAGATCAGAAATAGTAGTCTTTACAAATCTTCTAAAGGAATGCAGCGTTATCTGTCTACGTCGTTCGTTACCGTCTTCTCTAGTGCCTCTGCCCATTCTATCCAGCGTCTTTCCAAAGGATCTAGCAAGATCGTAGTATATCATACTTGGAACTGGTTTTTCTCGATCCTGGTATACAGCAAAAATCAGATCGTTATCATTTCTTTCTGGTGTTCTGTATTCAGTGATCGTTTTTTCTGTTCGATTATCCTTGTAGCATACTCTTCTGCCACGATACTTGTATTCCAGCCATTGTTTTAATTGAGCTACAATTTCTTCAGTTAGGAAAATATGTCTGTCAGTCTTGGTCTTTGTAAACTCTCCTCTGACAAATATTTTTGCTGGCCGAGCTTCTAAATGTAGATCTTTAATTCGTATTGATAATGCTTCTACAGCTCTGAAACCAGTTGCAGCTAATAGCATAATATATGTTTTTAATCTTATATCCGAGCACACATTCAGAATATCAGTTATATCTTCTTTTGATAATGCCTCTTTGCTCTTCCTTATAACTTTGGGTATCTTTACTTTCAGTTTAAATTTCCTTGGACTCATCTACATCATGATACTCAAGGAAATTTTTGCAGTGATTATACGAGCCTTTAGTGTAGCCGGTGAGATATTCAAATTGTCTGTAGATAGATAACATAATTGCTTAAAATATCATAAGGATCTTCACGACCTTCTCTAATTTTCATTATTAAATTATCTGGTGTAGTCTTGTAATCATTCGTAATGAAAATTTGAAAAGTCGTTAATCTGAAATGATATTCATATGCAGTTGCTTTATTCATTGCACGTATATTTCTAATGTATTTGTCCATTACCTTGTCTGAGCTTTGAGAATAAGAGTAACTCTGCCGTCTGTGTAGCAGTTGTTTTAAGTATCTTTTTTGTTGATCCAATCGTCAAATATGTTAAGATCATTCTTTATTTGATAATGATACTTAAATAGATTTTGTATTGTTATCTTAATATACATAAACAACCACGCCGTTTATGCATAGACTAGTGGTACGTCAAAATGATAACCGCAAGACAAGAAAACTCATAACTACTACCGCCATGTAAGATGAATGTTGAATGCACTAGTAATAGGAACTATAATGAAATTTAGGAATATAACTACTCTTAGTGTTTTATTAGCCGTACAAATTACTGTATTATTTATTTTAACGTCAGTACTTTTGATTGGCTTATTACATCCATTGCATGCTCAGATTGGCAATACGTCTAGCACTAGCATGATTTTTCATATACTCAAAGGCGGCACTTCCAAATCTGGGGAATTGATTCCATCTTATTCTAGACTATACAATCTGACATTAGGAGAATGGACTTCTCGATGGTGGCAGTGGGGTTATTCTATACCAAAAAATATCAACCCTGCTTATGATGATAATGGTAGACATTGCGCTGAAAAACAAAACGGCCCGGTGTGGTTCTTAGCTGGCACCTACGGTCATTCTGTTGTTCGTCATTGTGATATTCCTTCAGGAAAAACAATCTTACTACCCATATTAAACTCCGAATGCTCTTTTGCTGAATTTCCCAAGCTTAAGACATTATCCGAATTACGTATATGTGCCAAAACTATTCAGGACCAAGTGACTAAAGTTAATGCAAGTGTTGACGGAATGCCTTTACCACACTTAGAAAAATATCGTATCCAATCGCCCCCATTTAATTTTACTCTACCTCATGGAAATATTCTAGGACTTGCTGATAACACTAGTACACAGGCGATAGCAGATGGTAACTGGATTTTTTTAAAACCACTTTCTATTGGCACTCATAAAATAATATTTAAAGGTGAAGTACAGCCACAAACAGAAAGAAACTCTATTACTAATTCTTTTGCGTTTCCTTCAGGATGGGATTTTGAAACAATCTATAATTTAACAGTGAAAAATGCAACAAATGTCTATCATACACAGAATAAAAGCTCAATAGTAGAGAGACAAAATTCAACAGTCAGGACTGGCCAAATCAATATCGCAAAACTATTAGCTAACATGGTTGGCAATACTTTGTATCATGCAGTTAGTCTTTTGGAAATGACAAGCAAAGAGCCTGCTGTACAAAATATATCTTTTGCAAATTTCATTGACAAAAAGTCCATGGGAATTCCAGCTAATATGGATTTAACAAAAAGAAAAGTGGCACAAGATATCTTGGAAAGAGATAAGGATATCAGAAATATTTACTTTCTAACTCCAGATGCTAACGTATACATTGGGGAGCCATTCTCTTACCAAAAACAACTTCCAAAGCTAAATTATGCTGACAGAGATTGGTATAAGGGAGCAAAGGCATCCAATAATACCTACATAAGTGAAGTATTTATCTCGGCCTCGATCCACAGTCCAGCAACGGCAATTGCTGTTCCGGTATCTAGCATTCAAAAAACTGATGTTTACACTTATGATAACAGTAATAAAACTAAAGCCATTTCAGGATACTGGGTGGGAATATTGGATCTACGTAGTATATTACACAGTATGAGAAACCTGAATCTTACTAATGATGGAAGGATTCTTGTGGTTGATCATAATGGTACAACAATAGTGGACTCTTCTCCATCTTATGCTACAAGTGATAACGCATCTTCACCCTCAAGTAAATTGATCAATTTTAGTTATCTTAAGAGTACAAAAGCCGTAGTGCATGGAAGTGCAGGATCATCATTTGAGACAGTTGATGGTACGAAGAAATTTGTGGTTTATCAACCGATCCAAGTGGGCAATCGTTTCTGGGGAGTTATTTTAATCGAACCAGTCTCATCATCCTAGCCTTAACTGTACATAGTTTGTAAGACAGAATATTGATGCTTGTCAAGAACAAAAGGATATAAGCCAAATCCTAAATATCTTGACCCATTATTATTGATGTCACGCCGATGTTGCTTACTATGTACTTCACCAATCAGCCAAAAATGATTATAACACATGCTTTCTAGATATATTAGAATATGATAAAGGGTTAAACCAATCAAATCACAGAACCTGTAGCTCAACTTTTACTAGATAAAAATTTTGCATTCATATCTACATTAATGTCTGATGGATCTCCCCAGGTCACCCCCCACATGGGTAGAGCTTGAAGATGATATTATTCTTATAAACACTGCAGAAGGCAGAATAAAACATAAGAATATATCAAGAGATTCGAGAGTAGAGGTCTCAGTTACTGATTACAATAATCCATATAATATGATAAGCATTAGAGGAATAGCTATAGAACAAACCGATGAAGGTGCCGATGAGCATATTGATAAACTCGCTAAAAAATATCTAGGTGTAGATAAATATCCAATGAGATCATCAGATGAAAAAAAGAATTATAGTAAAAATAAATCAAAAAAGGTATTTCATTTTTCATATTCATAAGATTAAATATTTGATTAATAGGAGATTCAAATATTACTATGAAATAATAGTTACAAATCTGACTCATTTGTAAATCATTATTGACTTCTAAAATTAGAGAATATAAAAGAGATATCCTGTCTTTGATTTAGTTGATCTAATAACTAATTAAGTAATAAGTATCATTGCACACGATAAAGAATATCCGGTAAGTTGATACAGTTATTCTATATTAATACATTGCATTGCCTGGTCACTTAACCTATTGTAGCATCGTTCAGGTCGGTTTCCTGATGTTATGATCACTTAACTCATAAGAGAATGGCGCAATCAAGAGCATAACTCTTATTACTAATATTATCGAAGTTTTTAGCTACCCGAATGTCAATGTCAACTCATTATAATAATTCAATAAGAACTCACTATAGTTTAGATGTCATTGTGAAGGTTCTGAAGACTAAAGATGCTAATAAGGCTAACATCAGTGATAATAACAATGACGATAGGTATATCAACGGTAATAAAGTCGATAAAGGAATAAATTTTCTAATGTGTAACACGTGTTTCTGGTGTGCATCAATTTATTCGCCTATCTATTCAAATACAAGTAGTATTTCAAATACCAGATGCCCTCTGTGTTACGATAATAATGGTTTAGAGTCAATACCGATATGTAAAGATGAATCGTTTAGGATTAATTACAATCCAAAAACAGGAGTTGTATTAGAGTTTTTGCGATAAACAATACTTATGATAAACATAATTGATTGGCAGAAAAGTCAGTCGTAAATCATTATTAAATGAATCATACAATTAATGATATATCTTCTTCTTCTCAAAGCAATCGTAGAAATGAGGCCTTTTGCAGGATTCCCGTTAATATAGATCTGGAAAGAGGCTGATTTGTCCACCAGGTTAATTCAGACAGTTCATCCTGATATTCAGAATACATGATTTTGATATAACTATCGAAGTTAATTGACGAATATAGAAACTCCGATTTCGAATTAATAGTTTTTGATATTATCATAAAATCCTGATTTTAAGATGGTAAAATAGAACACATTTATTTATCAAATAGTAAATATAAAATCATGTATGTTCTGAGATGTGTCTTAATATTCCAGTTCACCTATCCATACTACAATAACAAATCATCATCCATACAAATGATAACAAGTTTATACACAAGTACTTCAGTCAATGCCAGACCAACTCTTTATTGAGGGAGATAGAATGAATATCACCGAGTCTGAACAACCAGTCAAGATCATTGCAAAAACATGTGGCTGCAAGGATAAGGGAACTAAGATAACATACTCTTTTATTGATGCATATCATAGCCTTTGCATCGATAAAAAGGACATCATATCATCCGAATTGGAAGCATGCGAGAGTCTATTGATGAGTACCACAGACGGATCAGATCGACTGGCTATCGAATCCGAAATGGTAGAATTAAAAATGGCACTTGATCTAATGCCCTAGATTCTGAAGGAAATATTCCCTGTTGTCAAATATATATGGTAGGATTTTCTTTAATATTATAAAATCTGCTTCGGCGTCAACATCAAATATTAGTAACAACAATAGTCTCTTCTTTACATCGCTATTTGATTGAATCGGTATTGTAGCTCTAATCTAATCTCCAGAGAATATCTACTGATCGAAAATAGTAGATTGCCAATTTTTGATTTAAATTTGTCACGAGTTGCAGAACGAATGACCGCTTGTACTGCGGCTCTTGCATCTTCTTGTGGTGACATCAAATCAACCAGTCCTCGTCTCGAAATAGAGACGAAGAGGCCAATATATTTCCCAGATTATCGGTTATTGCAGCAGATCGTATAAAGTAATCTTTTTCAAGAATTTGAGTACAAAATACTTCCAAGTAGATTCGGTCATTTTGATTGTTATCGGAATTGTAAGTAATTAGACTTTCTCCACTCCTAATGATTTCAGTATGATATCATTAAAGGATAGTATAAACGCAAGACAAGACTACTAGAGTTGCTATCAAATTTTTCTTTATCAATACACTATTTTCTTAACTATTCCATAGATTTGCTGTCCCATAAAATGGTGTTGAGTATCTTTATCAGCAAGATTAATATGGATTGTTCTACCTTTTGAGACAACTACTGTCGCATTCACATCATCCAATATTTCTTACCATTTGTTCCAACGTCTATTATATCTGAGATAAATGTGCTCTTATCCCTCTTACGCTGGATAATATCGTCATCATTACCAGCTCCAAAGTTACTCACTTTATGTATATGATTACTTGTTTCACCACTAACAAGACCAGTATGTAAAAGTTTGCTTTAAAAGTCTGCCAATTTTCCGTGATTTACATCCATATCCTAATCGCCGGATAGGATACTTTTGTACAGTTGTCATATCAATAATTCTCGTATTTGCTGTTATTCCAAATACCAAAAGAACTTATAGACCAATTCATATTAAAGGTGGTAGTAGCATAATAGCACTAAGCTTGTCCCAATGCCAGTTTATTTATCTGATCTGATGTAGCACGTATCATTATAATCATAATTAGAAGAGGTATTACAGTTATTGACATTAAATGTCCTTTTTGAGAGTTTTATAAAATGGAATCATATAAGTAAAACTAGGATTACTTTTCAGATGCCACTCACTCATACTGAAGTTCCCAGATCTTGCTGATCCTATGATGGTTTTTATACTATAATTATTAGTTCAAAGTTTAAAGAATAAGACCGAATCAAAAATAACATATTAGTAATATATGATTAACTGGCTCTGTAGAAACCATGTTCTGAATACCGTTAGAGCTTTCTAGACGTATGATCGAATATGGATGTTGAAAGAATCAAGATATGTTAGACTGGCTAATCACTATGTACCGTGTCTTGAGAAATTCAAGGATACCATTGTTTCTTCACAGAAAGAGCAATCATGTCATTTACGATATGGCAGCATTTAGTATTACTTACAATAAGACAGTACGAAGGTAAGAGTTATAGGATGTTTATCGAGTGGTTGGTCGAGGCGCATTACCTTAGATTATATTTACGATTGTCACATATTCCTCATTTTACAACATTGCAAAAGTTTACAGACAGACAGAATTAGCAATTCACTTGCTTGAAAAGATAATTTCGTCATTCATTGTAATTAGCGGTACGAAGCATATCTTTGCAGGAATAGATTCAACTGGATTTAAGATAACTCATGCTTCACAATATTATAATGAACGAATAGAATCAAGAAGAAAATATGCGAAATTATCTATTGGAGCAGATGTATTACAACAAATTATGTTCAACATAAGGATAAGACGAGCTCCAACAAGACATGATAATGTGGATTTCAGGCCAATCATAACAAGAATGTCAAATATCTCTTCCATTATCTGTAGTTACAGCTGATAAGGGATATGATAATGAAGACAATCATCACTTGGTAAGAGAAACCTTGCATGCATTAAGCGTTATTCCAGCTCGATATGAACATGTACCTATATGGAGAACACATGGCAGATATAGAAAGCAGATGAAGCATGGTTATAACGAATTATTGTACAATCACCGAAACAAGGATGAAACCATAGTGTCTGTCATAAAACGACTATTTGGAGAATATAATTTCTAGATTAAGGCTAGTAAAAACACAAAACAGGGAACTATCATTCAGATGCATAACCTATAATATGCATAGACTAACGAATATTGTAATATTGATGATGATTTCTACATGGCCGATTAACTAAAAATCCTTAAATATTCATTATTGTAGACTTTCTTATGGCTGCGTCGCAGATCTCAAATACAGCATGGATGCTTGAAGGAGATTATTTTGAAGGATGCAATTGTGATATAGTATGCCCTTGCATCTTCCTTTCAGATCCCACTGAAGGCAACTGTCATGTCACATGCGCGTGGCATATACAGAAAGGAAATTTTGGAGATACAAATCTAAATAACCTCAATGTCGTTGCTCTGTTTAATACTCCAGGCAACATGTATACAGGGCCCAAGTGGAAAGCAGCATTATATATAGATGAAAGAGCAACGCAACAACAAAAAGATCTAATCACAAAAATATATTCTGGACAAGCAGGAGGATTTTTTGCTCCGGCATCTAATTTCATTGGCGAAATGCTTGGAATAAAATCTCTTCCTATAGAATTTGGCGTAGATGGAAAACGCAGATGGCTCAAGGTAAAAGATGCAGTTGAACTAGATATAGAGGCAATTGCAGGAGGCGACAAAAATAGAGAATCAGTAGTAATTAATCCACCATTTTCGGTAGTTCCAGGTGCTGATTTGACTATTGCACGTTCAAGCAAATACAATTATAGTGACCATGGAATGGAATGGAATAACTCTGGCAAAAATAGTTTCTATTGTAAATTCAAGTATTCTTCATAGTATATCGAGTGACAGAAAATTGACTTATCTATGATTATAGGAATAAAATGGTTTTTCAAAATATGTTAATAACATGACGCGATCTATATGTTGGACACGTCATCAATATAACATATATGACGACGTCATTATTTGTTTGATATAAACAATCTTCTAATATGAATGCAAATATTGACTTTTAAGAATGTAGCCTAACAACATCTTATGAATATATTTACTGTGAAAGATAATAATAATTT
>CAVXZB010000012.1:0-81507 GCA_963765895.1 uncultured Nitrososphaeraceae archaeon
CCATTTGTTGTCAAGCCATGTTAATTACAGATTGATGACATTAAATTGGTAGAACAAGAATTCGATTGATGTATTCATGAGACGCATTTATTTTCCATTTTATCGCTAACTATCTGCTTAAATGTTTTGCATTTTATATACACTTATAAATTGAATAGAATGGTAATAAATGTCTCAAAAACGAAAAGATTAGTGTCCACATCATTAGCATAATGATGATAACAACAGTGGTAGATCTTGCCAATTTTGATCTCAGTCAAGCTCAACAAATCACTACAGAATAGAGAACTTAAATGTGCGATCCTAATAATCCAAAACTCAACTTTGTTAATTCAACTGAATTAGAAGATGCGGTACTGCAGAATCAGTGAAAAACCAAAGGGCTTTGGATACCTCTACTGCGACAACTCCATCGTCGATAACACCCTCTGCGGTGCCACAATAATAAATGTAAATTGATGATCATAATACCGGAAGTCTAGAAAGGTAAGAGTAGTCGGTCAAATCCAAATTATGTATCCTCTACGCAAGTAATAATTGGAGTTTAAATTGCTGCTTCTGCAATGCTAATGACTCCTATTTTTGCAGTTGTCTACACTAAGGGCTATACCATCCCCAATAAAACATATTACAATTTTACTTTGATCTCATAGAAGACTACGAATAATGACGCTATTGACTTAGACCTCCTAAAAAATATTACTATAGTGCAAACATGAAATCGCTGGTAATATTTAAACAATTGTAACCAAAGGCCATGTAGAAATCATCACAAAAATGACAATATTCGTTAGCCTGTGCATGTTATAGGCTATGCATCTGAATGATAGTTCCCTGTTCTGTGTTTTTACTAGCCTTGAAGAAATATATTCTCCAAATAGTCGTTTTATGACAGACATTATGGTCTCATCCTTGTTTCGTTGATCTTACAATAGTTCGTTATATCCACGTTTCATCTGCTTTCTATATCTGCCATGTGTTCTCCATATCGGTACATGTTCATATCGAGCTGGAATAACACTGAATGCATGCAAGGTTTCTCTTACCAACTATTATTATCTTCATTATCATATCCCTTATCAGTGATGTTGATAATGGTAGAATTTCAGTGATTTGGACCATTGGTCTGAATCATTATCATGTGTCTCGTAGGTACTTGTCTTATCCTTATGTTGCAGATAATCTGTTGTAATACATCGGCTCCAATAGATAATTTCGCATATTTTCTTCTTGCTTCTATTCGTTCAATCATAATACTGTGAAGCATGAGTTATCTTGAATCCTGTTGAATCTATTCCTACAAAGATATGCTTCGCTAGCAGCTAATTACAATGAATGACGAAATTATCTTCTCAAGCAGTGAATTGCTAATTCCTCTGTCTGTAAACTTTTGCAATGTTGTAAAATGAGGAATACGTGACAATCGTAAAGTACGATCTAAAGGGATATAATGCTCTTCGACTAACCCACTCGGACAAACATCCTATAACTCTTACCTTCGTACTGTCTTATTGTAAGTAATACTAAATGTGCCATATCGTAAATGCATGATTGTTTTTCTGTGAAGAAACAATGGTATCCTTGAATTTCTCAAAACACTAATATAGCATTAGCTAGTCCTGGACATATCTTGATTCTTTCAACATCCATATTGGATCATACGTCTAGAAAGCTCTAACGGTATTCAGAACATGGTTTCTACAGAGCCTAACCAAATCAAGTTTAAATACACCTCGGAACACTCTACAATAATGTTCAAGAATCAAGAAAATCGTAAATATTTGACAATGTCTTTGCTTGCAATTATAGCAGTAATGGCAGGAACTTTAGCAATAAGTCAGATTCTAGAGACAGCAATGGCCCAGACTACTGGCAATAATACAGGTAATCAGACAGGTAACCAAACGGGACATCCTCTTGCTAAACTTGGCGCACTCAAAAACGCGATAGGCGGCAAGTAAAACAATTCCCTGACTTTTTTTTATT
Organism: uncultured Nitrososphaeraceae archaeon; assembly: GCA_963765895.1. Classification (GTDB taxonomy): domain Archaea; phylum Thermoproteota; class Nitrososphaeria; order Nitrososphaerales; family Nitrososphaeraceae; genus JARBAU01. The sequence continues at coordinate 1,987 of CAVXZB010000012.1, forward strand.
GCTACTGCAAACATGGCAATAACAAAAATTAGTTCAAAATAACAGTATTCATATTAATATTCTTGGTCAAACATAATTTGGATCTATGGGCCCCAAAATAATGATGATGGAATTGGAGCTACAATTGCATTCGGTCTACCAATTACAAACAAAATAGGTCGATGTAGAGTTACGGATTAACTAATCTACTACCATTAGTAGTAGAGACACAGTATACCGCTATCTAAACTATATACGAACCTCAAATGTAATACATAAGACTACTAACCTTTTTTTACTTGCTCCACTTCAGGCGATGGTAAGTCTAAGTCTTTATGCAATCCCTTATACACGTCGGCTGCTATTAGTCCTCCAAGGATGGGAGCTACCCAGTAAATCCATTGGAAGTCAAAGTTCCAAAGAATTAGCGCAGGGCCAAAAGAACGTGCGGGGTTTAAAGATCCGCCACTTATAGAACCTCCCAATATGACATTGAATCCAAGGGTAAACCCTATTGCCACTCCGGCTAATGGCGCTATCTTATAATTTTTAGATGTAGTTGTTGCTAATACAACATATACGAGAGTAAATGTCATAACAGTTTCCAATATAAATGCTCTAGTAACATTATCATCTGCAGGAAGTGTGACACTAGCAGCCATTGCGCTTCCAAACATTGAATATACTACAGCGGCAGCGATAACAGCTCCTAATGTTTGGCACGCAATAAACAGTGCTCGCTTCTTTTCCATGAATTCTTCTTGTTACTAGCAATCCTATTGTAACAGCTGGATTAACCTGAGCTCCAGAGCGATATGCTATAGCATATATTATTGCAGTTAAAGCCAAAGCATGAACCAAACCTATTCCAATCATTCCGAGCTGCCCGAGGCCAGCTATTCCAAGCAGTTTGTTGACCCCAGAATATACAGTAGCTCGCTGAACAAATAGCGTAAACGAGGATGAATGTGCCAACAATTTCAACCAGATATTTAGTATTTGATCCAGCGGCCAATAGCAAACCTATTTTTGAGTAGGATAAAAAACCGTAGATGTCGACAGGATGTATAGTAAACAGTTGTACGTTTTAAACTAAACCTATACCAATTAAGATAAGTATACTTACATATTATTGATGGAATAATCATATTCCTAGTACGGGAAGAGATATAGTTGTTCATTGATCAAATTTTTAATATTAGACCGTTCGAGACTCTATGTGCTATGAATATAGATAAGCCGGCGCCATTATACAAGTGTCGACTTTGCAACATGACACTTCGTGAGTCGGAACATTTTAGCCATCTGAGGGATGTGACAAACTGACATGACAGTCCAATAATGATAGTTAAAAGCGCAGATACCTCAAAACATGATTGTGTGAACCCTTAAAATGCTCGGTGAAATGGATGCTCTTGTAGCTAATGGTAGAAGTATGTTTGAGAATGTCCTTGTAGTCATTAGTAAATTACGATTGTACTAAATAGTTGATTAAATGTCGGAAGTATAAAGGTACTGAGATATAGAGAACTATGTCCGCAGGTATTCCTAAATCTTGATAAGACGATTGATATCAGTTATATTCAAGCTATTAACAATGCAGTGCCGACTTCCTGACAATAATAAATATACGAGATGATGTGAATAAGATTCTATGAATTCCAGTATCAACAGAGCCTTAATATTTCAAGGAGGAGGTTCGCTTGGCGCATATGAAGCCGGCACTTACAAAGCTATCTATGAGGATCTTTCAGCATACTTTAGAACAGTAGGCAGGGAAAGCGAGCCAATATTTCATATCGTATCCGGAACATCAATAGGCGCGATAAATGCTCGCTTTATTAGTTAGCTATGTAAAGGAAAATAAAACATGGGAGGGATCTGGTGAAAGACTTGTCGAATTTTGGGAATATGTTTCTACACAACCATCTGTTGAAAACATACCATACTTTACAAATTATTGGGATTCTTGGCGTGGATTAGATAGACGAATTGCTTCAGGAGAATCTGCCAGAAGATATTTTAGCACTAAGGAATTTATTTTTAAAGGAGTGCCCAACGTGTTTATACCAAAGATACCTCTGTCAGACAATAGATTTTTTGATCCTTCAAATACGTGGTATGTCTATGACAATAGACCATTAAAAGAAAGCTTGGAAAAGTTTGCCAAGTTTCCTATTTCTACAAGCTTCGAGAATAATGAACCAAGACTCTTGCTAGTTGCTGTGGATGTACAGGATCTTACTCCTGTAGTTTTCGATAGCTACGAAAAAGAGGATGGAAGAAGAAAATCAGAATACGGTAGATACGGTAGGTTGAAATATGTAGCTTCGGCAAAGGATCAGAATGCTGAACAATTTGAACACGTTATAAGATATGACGATGGCATCATAGCAGACTTTGTCTTAGCAAGCTGTTCAGTTCCGGTAAATTATGATTATACTCGACTAAAAGTTGAAACTCGTGGCTTGGCCGGGAGAGGACAAGGTGACAATGCAGATACTGGAGATAGTAATAGTCCTTCTTCTTCTCCTCTTTCGAATGGCAATATCAGTTTGCGCAGTTTTTGGGACGGTGGACTATTAGCTAATACACCGCTAAGGCAGACCATACTTGCTCACAGAGATTATTGGCACAGAGTGAGGAAAGAGGAAGAGAATATACCTAGACTGAGATACGGTATAATAAATCTTCATCCTGCTAAACAAGATTATCTTCCTTCTGACTATGACGGTGTCGTTGACAGAAAGAATGACATTATATTTCATGACAGAACAGAATTTGATGAAAATGTTGCAGTCCTTATGTCTGATTTCATAAGGTTGGCCAAGTCTCTAATTAAATTAGCCGAAGAGAAGGGTGTAAGTAAAGAGGCAGTACGAGAGATATTGAAGGAAGAAACCAAGGCTGTTTATCTTGCAACTGGCAAGCATTGGAAGTACCGAGGACTTGCTAAAGGCTAATGTAGATGTTGATTTTGTTGTTCGTTTGGAACGAAAGAATGACAGTCATACTATTTCAAATAAGACATTTGACTTTTCAAAAACTACAATCCGACATCTAATTCAAGATGGATACAAGGAGAGTAAGGAACAGATGAAAGTAGTAATTGCTAGGTTAAGAAGTGAAGCAATTGGCAAATAGTTTTACAACATCTACAATTCCTATTTTGTTGATAGCCTAGCCTATAAACGACCGTATGATAGACTCTGGGAAGGCTCTTCTGTTTTAGGCATTTGGTATCATAAGTTCTTAACTGTTTTTTCATTGAAAATATTCTCCTTCCATTGGTTTGGCGTTACATGCTTTGAGTTTGATCACGGACGAAGAACTGAGAGAAATTACTGCCGGAACTCGTCCTGGTCCATAAGAGAATGACGGATGGGATTTGTTAGCTGCAAGATGTTAGTACAATAAACGGCTAGTCTAGTTTGATCTACTTTGCTGTATAATGCCGGCAAAGCAAGAACTCAAACGTTGACACTGAACGTATCATGTCCAGCATATGTTCGGATCCAATCCAACGGGTGTGTGGGCACAAGGCAGCGCATATACCAAAGGATACAAAGACGCATTATGTGACGCGGTATCATGTAATGGACATGGATACGAACCAAGCTGTCCAGGTGATCATAGTAGTGAATACTGTAATAATTATAGAGATGGGTATGCCGCAGGATGGGATGCTTCAACGAATGCTAATAATAATGGACAACAACCACCTATGAACTCTCCACCACCTCCGTTCTCACAAGCACCAAATCAGGGTCAAGGCGCAGCCAATGGCGGCAATAACATCAACGGAAATAACAATACAATCAATCAACTACAATTACAACAAGAACAATCTGGCAATGGAAATAGTGGCAATGGCGGCAATGGTGATAACAGGGTCAACTACCTCAATGCAAAGCCTTCTGCACAGGAGTTCAGTAAGTAGTGAGCAGCGGAGATGTCATCTCACTAACACTCATCAGTATGTCGGCATTGTTCTAACCTTGCTAATCAGTCCGGTACGTAGAGATACTTATTGTATTGGTTTTCATGAAGGCTGTTGGATGGAGTTCGTTAGAAGTTGAGAATGTTTCAAGCGCTCTGTCAATTCTGCGCCGCAATTGCCATTCTAGTAATGGTAGGCGCGCCAAGTGCGTTTGCACAACTGGGAGCTCCACACTCTAAGAATCCACAAGCTCCCTATCAATCAGGTTTCAAATGGGGTGTCCCTGATGTAAAAGATCCTTGCAAGCCAGACTGTCGTAATGTGTATATCTTTCAACCAGGTAAGACTTTTTACTTCCATACAAAAGAATTCATTCAGGGGTATATGAGAGGATTTTGTTCAGCGGGTGGACCAGATGTAGGAGGAATGGACGAGAATGAAGCATCATTTGATTGTGATAAAACCCTTAAAGATCCAGAGTTAACTGACTGGTATATATGCGGAGGTTGGCCATCAAATCATGGTTGGGATTATCGTGATTGTCCGCAGCCAACGTCAAGAGCGAATGCGACTAGCTTGACAGATTAGGTGTTGTTCTAATCTGCATAGACGTCCCATGGCCGCAATAGACGGACGGTCCTGTGGTTCCTTTCGGGCACTTTTTCGTGGTATGTGCTAACCCGTCATGTCTGTATCCATACCTAGAGCCAGGAACGGCATAGTATGGCGTAACGCCTGCTAATGGACTCGAGGCCATGTCCCTCCAATGGCCTACTAGAGTGCCGTCGGCATAAGCTCTGATTTCTACGCCTGTGGGATTTGACCATGAACCAATGTTTTGTTTGACTATTTTGATACTATTTATAGATATCACCAAGAAGTTGACAGAAATAAAGTTCATCTCCAGTCTTAATGGTTTTACCTATCAATAGAATCAGCTAGTCCACTATGATGGTTTGGGTCACTCCAATACTCCTTGTCCTTAGCATACTGGCTTTTAGCTTGATGGAAGTGTTCATCGCATAGTCTGACATAGGTTTTTTCCACAGTAAGCATGTCGTTTCACTTTATTCTATGAACAATTTAATGCCTGGCTTGGTTAGGACAGCCTTGTGATCGTGGGCTAATCGGCGGGGTGTATCGTAGGAATTAACCTACCCCATTGATCATAAACGCGTGGATATAGCCCACCAGACTCATACCAACTAGCAGAGTTTGGACCTTCTATACAATCAAAGCTACCCTCGTCTGCATCACTTCCACTCTGATTATTCGCAGGTATACTACACCAGCCGTTGACATAGCCTTTTATGAACTCCCATGAAAGAAATTTAAAACCATGTCCAGGCTCTAGGATATACCAATGACATCCGTTTGGACCAGAACATTTATCCTTCCAATCGATTACTCCATGTTCAAATCCTGACTGATATTCACTTAACGCAAAGACACTTGGCGCGCCCATCAAGAGCACAATACTGATCACTGCTGCAATTATGGTCTTCATCTCAATTGGCCTGTTATAGCTGCCGGTAACATTACTACTGTTGAAATGGCAAATCTGGTTACCACATCTATATACATAGCATTAACGCTTGTAGTTGAATTTACTGCATCTTCCATATAGAAGAAGATTCTAATTGCAGTTGAGTAGAAACGAAGTGCCATTTCGTTGTCAAGGCCTGTAATTATAGGTGAAACAGTGTTCGATAGTGTGGGACAATGTACCCATCTACTATTACGAGTGACTCATGCGGACGATCTCATCTCTTTCTCCATGTCTAAAGTATTCACAGTTTGGTAAAATGAAGCCGATAACGCTAAAGCTCATGTACACTTGGTGACTATATCCAGTTGGAAATTGATCTCCCGGCATATTAAGGCTAGCTGACTGGGATTGTGAATTGGGACTATACTTGGTATGGACAACAACGAAATAGCCCTCCACCATTTCCACAATCACAATCACAATCACCTTCTTCGGATTGGACGCTAACTGTTAGACCAGTAAATGTACCTTTCGGAGACGCGACTATACATATATCTATTAAGGGACCTTTTGGTTATACAAACTTTCGTAACATTCCTATGTGCTATGGGTAGAATATGCAGACCCTAGCGCATCAGATGGTAACACCTATCTAATGTTCAAAATATCAGACAAGGACAACTACGACGCAGTGAACTCGATGTTTGTAAAACATACGTCGACAACGATACCAGATAGCTCGCTGTTATATCCGTCTAGGCTTAGGTGCAGAAATGTTAGGATGTGTAAGACTGTCCCAGCAGTCTAGGCAAAACTCTCCATTATCCTGAAAGATAACTACTTCCCCTTTCTTACATTTTTTACATTCAAAACTTGAATTAATTGGATTGCTCATATTCTAGCTGAGTCGAGGGAGTTTAAAAGTACATTGCATGCTTTCCTGTAGTTGATTTGATTAATCCCTACAACAGTCATTTTATACTAGGTAAAAGGAATAGCACAGACGATTCAAATTAGGATAATTGATTAAGATCGCTATAAAATTATCTACTTGACTATGCAATTTTTAACATGGTAGACAATTATTAGAACAATACGATTAATTAATTATTATAATACAATACGCAAAATTCAACATACTAAACTTGGATAATATAGTGATATCTTAGTTGATATTGATCATATTATCATATCATTAGTAGATTGATTGTCCAAATATTAGTCGAATTAATAATGTATATAGGAACAGCTTATCTGATAGACAGATCAGTATATTGAGTTGATTTAGTCTAAATTTGAGATCAAGACAGACGATAGATATTTCATTATATTTGTAGTTCTTGCAAATCCTCTGCCTGCAGTAAATATAATATCTATAGTCATTTCTATATCTAGTCTACCTAATCACTTTTCAATCTGGCCAAAAAAGTGAGTCTTATATTATACGGTACACTTACAAAATTTCTAACACATTACCTAAATCTATCGAGTTAGATAGAATAGTACAAAATAGCAAAGAGATGTAGTCTCATCCGAATGTAAAAGTGTATAGCTGAAGTCCTTTTCCTTTCACATTAATAATTATTGAATGTACCCCATAGCTATCATGCAAAGCCAAATTATACAATCTTTGACCATTTAATATGAATTTGCCATCTTTGTTTAAATCTGTACCAATCGATTTTATTGGGATCTTTGAATTACCATCCTCAGTAACTGTTCCAGTTTGCCCTTTTCCTGACGCTACTATATTGACAGCCTTGGCATAATATGTTAGGATTATGCTCCCACTATTACCCTGAAGTTCTATATTGTCACGATTGTTTTTCCATTGACCATCTAAATATACAATATTAGGCTGTAAATTAGTATTTGAAGGAATAGTGTATGTTACGGTTTGTTCTGGCTCAAAGTTTTGACTATTACCTAAAGGAGATCTTGCATAACTATATCCAAGGTATAGTTCAGGCGTAGTTTGCTTCGATAAATCAATATATTGAAGACTCTTTGAATTGATTGTTGATGCTGTTTTAGTGCTAAAGCTTATTTGTTTAAGGCCGTCAAGAGCTGCCTCTTTCTGCAAGCAGGGATTGAATTGTCTTCTCAGTTTCAGCATATCCGCCCTCACCTATATGGTCTTCTCTTATATATCCTTGTGCATCTATGAGGTAATGTCTTGGCCAATATTGATTTCCGTACGCATTCCATGTACCAAGATTATTATCTAACACGACAGGATACATAATTCCAAATTTTTGAACTGCAGTTTTCACGTTGTCATAATTCTTTTCAAATTCAAACTCTGGAGAATGCACTCCAATTATTACAAATCCTTTGTCAGCATATTTTGAGTACCAATCATTCAGGTAAGGTATTGTTCTAATGCAATTGATACAACTATATGTCCAAAAATCTATTAGTACTACTTTACCCTTATAATTTGCAAGATGTATTGGTTGATTGTTGTTTGGGATGTTGAGATAACCAGAGATCTGTGTCAGATCGGGTGCTTTTTGAAACTGTGATTTATCAATATTCGTGAATTTATTCTTATCAAGGTTTATTGTTATGATATTTCCATTCTTTGAGGTTGCCACAGAAATGGCTTTATCTATTTTTTGTTGTTGTATTATAGAGGACGATTTATTAAATGATGGATTATTAAAATAGATGGCAAAACCTACAATTAAGGTTACAACAGCAATTGCCATTATTGCCGCGCTTATATTATCCTTATTTTTGAAAAAAGTCTGCTTAGTCATTATCCTCAGAACATCTCCTACTACAATAGCTGTATCCTATCTTTGACTGTGATAGATTGAAGCATCATCATGGTGATCCCTCCAATTTAATTAACTGATCAGCAAGTGGTATATTGGATAGCAAAGTCAATTGATTTGTGAACAGGAGTATACCTACTATTATCAATATACTACCCATAACTAAATTAAAGTATTTCAGATGTTTTACCATTTTTCTAATTATTCCTGTAGCCTGAGAGAAAAATGCTCCGGTAATTAAAAATGGTATTCCCAAACCCAGGGAGTATGCCAATAATGAGTTATATGCTGCTCCTGGTTGCGTAGCAGCTAATGCAAAAGTACTCCCTAATATAGGACCTACACATGGAGTCCATCCTGCTGCAAATGCGGCTCCAAATACGAATGATGTGATATAGCTTGTCTTAAATCTAGGTAGCTTAGTCATCTTCTTTTCAAAATTTAGGTTTCTTAGTTTTGTTGAAAGTATTAAATATGCTCCAAATCCTATGATCACAACTCCTCCAATGAATGTTAATGAGTGCTGAAAACCATTAGCTCCAACAGTTGATACAAGTACACTATTTAGTATTACTCCCAGTACTGCAAATATCAAAGAAAAACCAAGGACGAAATAAACCGTATTAAGAAATATGTTAAGTCTTGTTCGCCTTCCAAGCGTTAGCGTTGGTGATGATGATTTTATTGTGCTATTATTGGTTGTCGTTGTTGTAATTCTTGCAGTTCCCCCAGCTCTGTTTTCATCAATATTGGTTATTGTAGAAGTACGATTATTGTCATCGTTCTTTTCTAAACCTTTAGCTTCGTTAGCAGCTGAACCTGAGAGATATGATATAAATCCAGGTAATATTGGAAGTATGCATGGAGAGAGAAATGAGGCTAAACCAGCAGCTGCTGATACGATTATGTTTGCTTCATTTATCATTTCTACTATTAATCAGCTCCTGATATAATGATCCTAAACAGAAAGAATAAAGGCTGTCATTATCCATCAGGAAAAGTTGGCCTTATTAATATTAATACTTATTTCCAATTATATTCCAGATTATTTCCGGATGGTTAACAGCCAAATTACTTAAATTTCATCTTTTTGATCAGTTCAGGTTATGTTAAATTTGTAAGTGACATTTAGCAGTAATATTAAACGACATAGAAGAATAACATTTTCAAGATTCGAATGTGTTAAAAATATTTATGGAAGAACAATTTTTAAACAATACTAAAATATATGAAAAAATAGTGTAGTAAATTATCTTCCATTTGCACTCTAAAAGTACCAAAAGTTGCTAGTGCAGTCCTAAAGAAATTAACCAATTCGCTGCCCTCTATTGTTATCCTTTTTTTGTCTCCTACTTTTTCCTCTTTAATTGCTCGATAAGCCCAATGGCTCTCCTTTATTTCCTTTATCTTGCCTAGATTAATACAACCTTCTTCCTTAATCCACGGAGACGGCTGGGGTTCGTTTTGTTCCGCTTTTTCTCCTATTTCCTTGTTGTTTCCTAAACTTTGATTTTGTGATTCAGTAAATGATTCTCTAAATGCAGGATGATTTAATGAAGATGTTTGTTTTTGTGGTGGCGGTGTAGAGTTTAATTCTTCGATATTCAGATGAATGGGCTTTTGGCCAAATAAGATAAGGCTGGATGCCACTAATGTAAGAAAATCACTCAATCCCTCATACGTTTTAATTTTCCTACCTGTAAGGTCTTGAGAATTGTACTTGCTGATTTCTAGCACTTTTTTTGGGTCGCATTCGTGCCTAGGAAGTTTTTGTAATAATAGCGACTTCATACCCTCTTCTTTGTTGTTATGTACTAGGTCGATCCAATGAGAGCAACAATTGTAACATAGACGACCTCTAAGTCCAATGTTTCTACTATTTTCAGCAATATTTTTATGTATAAGATATATAGCATTTGATTCACTTGGTAATTGTGTACCAATAAACTGTTTTGATATATCTTCTATAGGAGTAGTAGATAGACCATAGCTCAATTGATTTGACCTAAAAATTTTTTTTATCTCAGCAGCCTGACGTAACATTTCAAGGATTTCATCGTCTATTATACCACCTTTTTTAATATGTGGAGAAAGGAATCCTCTTCTTGTTTCTTCGTTGTTAAAATTATTTGCAGCGGTAGAAAAAGTATTGTTATTTTTTGGATAAGTTTGAGTAGGTTCGCTAGTATTATTGTCATTATTAAGGTAATTATTGTAATAATGGTGGCTCGCTATCTCGTTGTATACTGTTCGTCTTACGATTAAATTGTGTGGGATTGGCAATAGTACTGAAATTGGACCATCCTGAGCCTGTATTCATTTGAGTTCTGGTCTGATGTGTGTTTATGTTAACAGGTTCTCCTATTCCGATATGTTTTCTTCTGATGTGCCTTTCTACGCTCCAATGCCTTGTAGGCGACAATTCCATGCAATTAGGGCAGACCCATTTTGTTTTCAAAGACTACACCCAATTACTTTTATATCCTGAATTGCACCGGTGTTACACCGGTGTTACACCAAAGCAATGAATAACTTGATCTAGAGAGTAAAATATAAACTTATTGATGACTTATTTGGCCCTGTTAACTTAGCGATAAAGCTATAGCTGTAAACAGTATCTCATATTCAATGAGTTTATTTGAACGTGAGAGAACATCCGTAGAGACAATATCGCTTGCGTTATTATACTTATATCTTCTAGGCCTAAGTAAGTTTCAGAAACACATCTAAGGCAATCCAACTACTTGGAAAAGAGAGAGGAGGAAGGAGTCATGTTGCTATATGGAAATAGGTTCAGAGATTCCAATCCCAGACGTCTATAGTGTTGTAAAAGAGTAGCAGCTTTTCTAATAGATGGAACCATGATGCAGATCAGTTCTGACTAGGCTTGGTTATGAGTTGCTGTTGTAGAACCAGTGCACAGACAAATTCTTGGAGTTTATGTACATCTCAAGACATAGGAATATGATTGTATCTGAAGCATCCTTGCGAACGTTGATCAAGATTTATGGCAAACCATACTGTATATTCAGATGGTGGAATATGGTATCCGGAATCATGTATATCATTGAGACTAGAGCATAGATTACATTCGCCATATGAGAAGAGTATAGTTGAAAGAACTGTAGAATATCTAAAGGGTAGAACCCAAGCATTTGATGATTATTATCCGTGTATGAGAGCTGGATTATGCAACCTTAGACATGTACACAAATGGCTCATTCTGTTCATATTATACACAATAGCGTTATGGAATTAGTACGAAATTTGACAAGCTAAGGGGGTGGAAATATCTCTAAGTTAACAGGGCCACTTCTTCATAGGAAGAGAATAAACAGCAAAATTTTGTGAATGCAATTAATTGCAAATATGCGCGATTTAATATTATAATTTCTATATACCGGTAATATGAGTGAAGGCCCATTATATGCTAGACTATCTATCAACTAATTGTCACGCCTATATAATAAATAGGGATGAAGGGATTCCCTAGATAAATCTCTAAAATATATTTATTTTATTTTAATTTTTCAGCTTGTAATAAAGAATAGGTCAAAGCAGTTGGAGATACAACAAGAAATGAGATGAATATGACAAGAACTGACTCCAACGATCAGATCACCTTCGATTCAAATCATTTAGGAATCTTGGTAATGTCCTGGATAATGTTTTCAAAGTCACAAAGAATAAAAATCATAAACAATAGGCATTTTCCTTTTATGTAATATTTAGCTGGATTGCTTTTAACAAAGATACAGCATTATTCTCTGCACCTATCATCAATGTATATTTTCCTGGTTTTAAATCTGCTGAAGGAGTAAAAATTAATCTGATTTTCTCTACATTCTTCTTGGAGGTATCAATTGTAAATGAGTTCTTGCTAAAATATGCTTGTGAATTCCCAAGATCTCCAGTTGGTGTGAAAGTTCCAGATACGATCATATGAATAAGATTATTATCAATTTCATTTTTAGGATAAAATGAAGACTGCGATCCTGTTGTTTTAATTTTAATATTGATCTTCTCACTTTCTCCTCTTTTAACGGTTAACTCTTTCATATCTGACTTTGAAGAAGAAACTCCTACAGAAAATGGCAGATGTCTATCAGAAACATCTATTTTACCAATCTTATTTTCTGACCACTCTGTAAACCAGACCTGCATAGCTTTTTCATTATTATTATTGTTGCCGTTGCTATTACTATAACTATTGTCCGTAGAAAACTGCAAAACATTAGCAATGCCGCATGTTCGTCGAGTATTATTGTTACTATTAATGGCGCTAGAACTTACTGTATTATCAAACGAAGAACATATGCCCCATAATATGTTTTGTGATGGAATCCAATACTCTACTAGCGTTCCATGCGAAGGATCAAATCTGGCAATCTTGTTTCCTTCCCATTCGTTAAACCACAAAGACCTACCAGACTTTTTAATCCAGTAAGGAAGAGTATAAGCATATTTAGAGATATTAGCAATATTATCACTATTATCTTTTGAACTGGATATACCATTAATGCCACTAAAGATCCTAGAAGAGGCACGTGAAGTAGCAAATTTTACAATGCTAATATTATTGTTATCATCGTTAAGTCCATGTGATTTGAATCTATAAAATATGCTTGTGCCTGCATTTGTAACCCATAGATCTCCAGAATCTGGGTCTACAGTCATTCCTAACGGTGAGCTTATTTCTTTAGGTAACTCGAACTTGTTGAAAGTTCTCGTATCTAAATTATACCTTATTAAGTAACCTTTCTTAGAATATGCCATTACAGAGATCCAAATGTCATGCCTTTTACTATCATATGCAAGCGAGCCAACTGTAATATAAATAGGATCGATTCCTTTAAAATTATTCGCAACAGGAAGAGCAATTTGAGAAATTCCTTCTGACGTTCCATTCTTCAGTTTAGCAATGTTGGCATACCAAAGTGACTCTGAATATGTGCCTACAAAGAAGATAATATTGTTGTTATTATTACCAATATCATCAGAAGTAAATTCCATAGAAATTGGGTATGTTGTACCGAAATACTGTGAGCTACCAGGGATCTTGTATATTTCGAATTTTTGTGATGACTTAATAAATCGCCAAATTGCATTTCCTTTCTCGTCTGTAAACCAAACATCTCCAGTTTTTCCATTAACTTTCATGTCCCATATTTGAGAAAAGCTATGAGAATCTTCACGCGGGCTCCATTCTGGGATGATGTGCTCTTGATCGAATCTCTTTTCTTTAATATTATAGCTCCCTAACACACCGTTTTTAGTCGATGCATACCAGACCTTTTTTGCACCATAATCGAAAGCAATTCCTAGAGGCATTTCACAAGCCTGCGGAAGAACATGTTCAGTTACATAAATATTATAATTAGCTTCTGCATTAAGACCGCAAAATTCATGTTGAAATTTTCTGAAAGAGTCATTATCGTAGTTATTACCAATAAGGGTATTCCATTTTTTGAAGTCTACTTGATTTGTAATGGACTGGTTCTTATTATCCTTCTTCATTTGCAAGGTTTCTTCCGTGTCTAAAATTTTTATATTTTGTTGATTCGATAATGGATTAATGGTACTATTGTTAGATTTTATATTGTGAGTAATAATTTCTGGAATGGCCATCAAATTTTTTTGTTCACAAAGATAAACAATTGAAATAATTAGACACACTCCTATCAGAGTTAGAATAGTTAGAATAGTTTTTGACACAACAGACACAAAAGTGGATTCATACTAATTAAATCTTATTTGTCATTGTGATGACAAAAATAATGCTCTTAATTACGAGTCAACATTTGGAATGGATGCGCAGATATTATGAATATATAGTATTAGATATTAAAAAAATAGACTATATAATGTTAATTCATTGTTCAGTGAATATCTAAATTAGGAAAAGATTGTTCGATTTTTACATGGCTCAATTTATTGTCGAAATTATGAGTAATCAGATAGGAAGCAATAAAATAAATGGAAAAATATTTATCCTCATATCTGGGCTTGTTTGTATGCAAAAATAGTCAGAAAATAGGTGGATTATTTTTTTGTATGTTTAGTTTGTCATTGTTGTCATTTGATACCCACCTTGAGGTCGTAACAACTTCCTAAAAATAGTCAAAAGAACTGGAGTATGGATAAATGGTCTTAAATTCCCACCAGTAGGAGCAAACTTTCCTAGTGACAGTAAAGCGATACTATCAAAATGATACTATATCTAGAGGTGCTATTGCTGGAAATAAGGATTTGACAGTTATCACATGCTTCTTTCGCAGTGTGTTAGTAGATATGAATAGATGACTGTCCTATTAAACCCCTTGTTATACTAAAGGATTGACTGGATTATCCGCTTGTCTATAAATTTATGCATGGAATGCTTCCACGATTGGATCCTCATTGACACTAGACTATTACTCATGTTATTTTTTACTCACATATGACAATCAAGTATTGGAATTCCAAACTAATCACGTTCATGCTCGCAACCAACGCAAATACAGTAGCGCTTCATAGTTTCCAGATCATTTGTTTACATGACAACCGCTATTGAGAATCTCGCGTGTACTCATCGCGCCGCCGCAACCACGACTTGGTCTCATTGCGCCCCTTCGGTGCCCGGTCGAGCCACTGGTACATCCCCCAGAGCACGTCGAGGCCTCGCGCATAGGCTGAGTAAGTGTGGTAGACGACGCCGTCAGAGAGCGCGAACGCGCTCATGCCCGGTGCCTCGCGGGTGTAAGTAGGGACATCGGTACCGGTCATGGCAGCGAACACTTTTGGCGTCAGCGCCAAATCATCTTGACGTCGGTCTTGACGGCCCTCTGAATCGGCCTCCGAACCTGAGGCTATGCCGCCCTTGTGATAGTTATAGTACAGGTTGCCGGAGCGCTGCTGCTCCTCTGTGAACGACGTGTTGAAGTCATAGTTAAAGTCGCTGTCCAGTGACGACGCCCACATGAATGTCCAGCCCATGCGGCGCTTGTAGGCCTGAAGCGAGGCGATCGGGGCGCGTGAGACTGCGATCATCGTGACGTCGTGGTGCTCAAGGTGCATGGCAAAGCCATTGAAGCCGTCAGCGATCGCAGAGCATGCCGGGCAGCTCGCCAGTGTACTCAGGGCCAAACATGAAGTGATATACAAGGAGCTGCGAGCGTCCTCTGAATAGATCGGCAAGGGATGCCATGCCCTCGTCGGTCTCGAAACTGTACTCCTTATTGATTCGAACCCACGGTAGGTTCTGCCGCCACTGCGCCAGTTCGTCGTTATGCCGCGTCAGCGCCTTCTCGGCCTTGAGCAGCTCCAGCCTGGCCGCAAGCCACTCTTCACGCGTTCCGATCTTGTGGTCAGTCATTGTTTCTCTCCTTCTTGCTGCCAAAAAAGCCCTTCTTTTCTGCAATTACCACGAGGCGCTGCGAGATGAGGCCGTTTACCACCATCTCCATGAGGGTCTTGTCAAGCCTCGTGACCTTGGCTATCTTGCCTACCGACTTCATCCCCCTTGGAATTACGTCAAGCATCATTAAGTGGTTCGAGCTATCGTTCACACATGGCATGACATTATTTTAATAAACACAGCATTTAAGTTATTTGCTGGACTGAGTCCTGTGATAATGCAACGTCCTGTAGAGAACTATCATGGTCGCGGCGTTCAATATCTTGCCTGAGGATCAGCTTTTTAACCTTTTTTGCGCGCACAAACTCCAGTCCGATATCTAGACGATATTCGTAAGATTGTGCTATTTCCATTTCCTCCTTGGTATCTCCAAGAGCAAGTACATTAGGATGTTCTAAGCAATTCCTGTGCTATTTCAGTTTCAGTCATTGACTATACTAACAGAGTTGCAACTTTCTTCGCCTATCTTCAATTTGTATTATGCATTACCAAGGTTACTATATGCGATCTACTCTTTTGTGAAGGTTATGTTTACATATTTGATGGATTGACATGAAAAAGATCCCTTTAAAGAAAAAGATAATTCATTAATTAATTCATCTAGAACATATGAAATGCTCATCTCTAAAACAGCCATATGCAGATCTTTTGGCATCAGGAAAAGAGACCATAGAATTGAGAAATTGGAACACCAAATTTAGAGGAAAATTCTTGATACATGCTTCAAAAATATCGATAAGGGAAGATCGGAATCCTTAGGTATCGATTACAAGAAACTTGTGCAAGAAGCGATAATAGGAAGTGCAATTCTGTATGATGTCAAACAATATAAAAGAAAACTGAACTTGAAAAAGATAGAAATAAGCATTATGCAGATATAAAAAATTTGGTTCCTGCAAATATGGATTTATGATAAAGAATTCCCATAGACTTCGAAGTTGAGTATCCTGTTAGATCGTAGGTAAATCATCTATAATTTGGTCTATTCCTATTATCACGAAATTTACCAATCAATCTTTCTTTATTTTTGAGATTATAGGCATTAACTTGAAATATTAGATGAATAGCAAACTCTTTTCACCACCATTTGAACCTGTAGAAGCTATATAAACGGCTGATTTACCAGAGTATTTCTATAAAGTGGATGACAACAAGTCTTCTAGACGTACTCTAATAGTCATGGTGGTTTTCGATTCAACTGTAGAAGCACTTTACTTTGCAGCTGCTTCTGCAGAGAGGTCATAATTGCTTAACATTTGAAGTACTTAGTCAGGATGGAGTAATATATAAGCAAAAGATTCCATTTAGATACGTTTGGGAAAGAGTAATCACGCCAATTGTAGATTATGCATTAACCAGGGCAAACGATGTAGACCATAAAACGCAAAGCGTTAATTATTAGGCATGGAAGGATATTTAGCTGCCAGAGCTGTTGCTTTTGATCATCGTATAACCGCATGCATATTAAATGCTGATGTTTTTAATGGTTACTATGCTTCCATATCGGGCTTTCCTAAATCCTTACTAACTGCAATAGAGTGGTAATTCAAAAGTTGTTAATACACTGCTTTACAATTTGATGGAATCTGATCTAAATGTAAGGTTTAACAAGAGATATGGAAGGTGGACAGCTGGAGTTAATACACCGTTTAAACTCTACAAAAGTCCAAAATTACACTATAAATATTATACAAACATTAAATGTCCGACACTAGTCCTTGGAGCAGATAAAACGATCTATCAGGATCGGATTCTGATACTACTAAATCGTCGCCGCCATCAGGGTTTGATCTTGCATCCTCATATACTGGAATCATCATCATACAATGTCACACAAAAGATCCGATCACGAATCATGCGATCCTACTTTAACAATATTTTCAACATTTTTGGATATTGTCTTCTCGCCTTAGAAGACTTTGCATACACAAATACACATAGTGGGTCTTCCTTTGTTACTACTATCTTTCGTTAGTGATAGCGAATTTAACTCATATTAATAAAGCGTGCAGCAATAAAGGAACAACTTTTTTTGGATTCATTATCGGCGATGGCGCTATGAATGTAGTAACAGAACAACTGGTGGGACACAAGATATTGTAAGATGTCTAACAGGAATATCGCGATATTATGATCAGTGGGGCCCCCTCATTACAATTCAGTTGTGCCTTATAGCCTCAAAGTCCAAATCTTGAATGTGATGCTCATTTTGACAGTATCCTTATTACCTACGCTCTCTCACATGAGATAGAAAGGTATGAAAGATCGATGAATCTCCGTCAATTAGTTGGTCTTAATAGAAATTGGCATATTGGAACGAGACAAGAAAAAGACAAGATATTCGAAGAAGTTATAGGATATGATGATATAAAAAAGGTATTCAGGATGGCTCTAAAGTCAGACGAGCCAATCCATGTATTGTTGGTCGGTGCACCAGCTAGTGCGAAGACAATCTTCCTTGAAGCACTGATGCATAAGTTGGGTGATAAGCAAGCCTACTTTGCTATTGGAAGTAGTAGTACGAAAGCAGGAGTAGTCAATATGCTATTCATGAAAGAGCCAAAGTATCTGATGGTCGATGAAATCGACAAAATGTCCGCAAGTGACCAGGCAAGCCTGCTTGGCCTGATGGAAACGGGTGAGATGGTAGAAACTAAGGTAAATAAAACTAGAAGCATTAAACTGAAGACATGGGTATTTGCCACCGCTAATACAACAACAAGATTATCGAAACCATTACTCACAAGATTCATGGTGTTTACTCTTAAACCGTATACATACGAAGATTTCGAAGAAGTAACCGTCCATGTTTTAGGAAGACGATACAACGTAAAGATGGACTTGGCTATTGTAATTGCCAGTGCAGTATGGCACAAAATGGGTACACCAAACATAAGGCAATGTTTAAAGATCGCAAAGATGACTAAGAAAAAGGAAGACGTTGAATGGCTTATCGATACTATGGGAAAGTATCAAGATAGTGGAGAGGATTGGAACGAGTAAGGTTACAGTTAGAATCCAAAAAGAATTTTAATTGGATTCATATAGGGATCTTCAACGATGGTAACAAACTGGGAACACCAAAGATACCAAAGATAGATGAACTAAATATGGCATCAGATTAAACATAAGTCATTATCTTTGATCGGTAAAACTGGGCCTGATTATATTGAAGCCAAGAGTTGCCCTTGGAACGGTGAGTCTTCATTAATTGCAGATAGGACCAATGCTCTGACTGAAGTAAGATTGTCGGCCTCCATAATATGTTAAATGAACAAAGGGTTCGAAGTAGTGAAAGAAGAAAAATCTGATGTATTTACAAAGCGATAAAAAGTACCGTAAATTTTTTGGCATAGCCATAGCGTGTCGTGTTATATTAGGTCTAGGCAACCAAATCAAATGGCTTCCATCAATATCAGCAGTGGTTGAGACTTTGTCTCACCATTGGATTACAGTAAGTTGACTATCTAACAATATTCGTTCAGTTTATTAATTATTCTTATAGTCGTGTAGATATCTCATTGGTGAGTGTAGATCCAAACACTGGTAGAAGACTGCAATCAGGTCTATCAATTCCAACCCTTCACCAGTTTCTATTAATTCACCAATTTTACTAGGTGTGTGACTAGACTAATTTCTTTTATCAGGTTTATCATTGTGCATGAATCTTGTATTTATGACTCCTTAACTCCTTCTTGCTATCAAATAGGACATTACAACCATACATTTAGACTCAAAATCACCTGGATACGTGAATCGCTTTTCTCGATTTGGAGGGATCAAGGCATATTAACATGAAGTTTTAAGCGAACCCTGCCCATAAACAAGATTAATAAATCTCAGCTATCTTTTGTCCTCTCTTTTCTTTACTACACCACGGGCGTATCGGAAAGATTCCAGCGACGCTATTGGCCTATCGAATTAGGAATCTCTAATATACCAGCCTGGTTTAGTTATTACACCTCAATGTTATCTGTAGAAGCCACAATTTAGCCTCAATTAAGAGAGATGATAATAACTAGAAGATCATGACGCTTCTAAATAATCCTAATTTATACACAGTATTTGGCGCGCCTCATGAAAGATATGGCTTCTATTATTATTGTCCATATACTCAGTCTATAGATTTGATCTCTCAATCCAGAAAACCTCTTTAATATGATATATTTCATAACGTTAATAGATGACACTCTTTTCCGATATGACTATAGCTGACTTCAAGAATCGGATATTATGCGACTTGATAGAATTTACCATGTGATAGAATTAAATACATGTTCACTTCGACTAATGTGCTACTATCCATAAATTTGAGTCAACAGTTTTGTTTGGGCAATCAATTCATTACAGGCCTTCCATGGTTAGAGCTCACAATTCTTATATACTATCCATAGTCAAGTTTATGAGATAAAATATGGCAGATTCAGTAGAAAACTGGGAATCACTAGTTCAAAAAACTGTCAGATCAAGTGATGGAAACTTAATAGGAAATGTTGATGCAGTGGATGAAAATTCTATATTGGTGTCCACAGAAGGCGGAAGAACAAGATACAAGATACCAAAACATATTGTACAGGGTTTTGATGGTCATCAAGTATCACTTAATGTACAGAAAACAGAGCTTGAAAGATTCAAGGGAGCCGAAGCTGAAGGCTTTAGAGAAGTAAAGTAAAATAATGGTAAGAGCAGTAGCCTCTGCTTACTAGCTAATGGACTAATCATTATTTCTTTCATTATATACAATAATAGTATTTCATATGCTTCTTAACAGCTATTGGAGTTTGTAATAGTTTTTCTATCCATGAGATTGTAGTTGAATTTGTGGACTTCGCCTTTCTACTACCTACTAGCCTCTGCATTAACTTTTCATTAATGAGCCACCTCATAAAATCGCGCAACAGGTAGTTTATTGCACGTCTTTGACCATCCCATAGTTGTACTATTTTAATTTCCTGTGCGCATTTTGAATTGATGGTCCCAGATCCCAGGAACTCTCGCGAGACATGAGTTTACTGTAGGATTATTTAATTATAGTAAAGAGTATTGCATAATGTACCTTAATCATATTTACTCATTTCATATCATAGCAAGATTTTACAAATTACAAATAGGATCTACTACAATATATCAATATCTCTAACTAAATAATTATTATGGAAAAAGGAATAAACCATGAAAGGCTTAGGCTACTCATAATAGCTGTGGCGATTGTAGCAGTTAGTAGTATTGCTATCATCGAGACTGAGCCAAGAGTTAGTGCGCATACAGACCAACCATTAGTACTCGCGGCACGATCCTGTGTCATATACCAAACTTATCCTGCAACAATGGACTGTTCATTGGCAATAGGTAAAAGTACATTCAAAGTAGTATAACAAATTTTACTTTTGTTGACGCAGAACGCTTCTGTCTGTCAATATCCAAAGGACTAGTGGTTATTTATTTTGCAGCGTAATTATGACGACAATCTTTATTCTAGTGCACGGCACCGAAAATGGTGCCTGATGCTGGCGTTTTATAGCTCCCCTTATGAAAGCTGCAAGACAAGATATCTGCACACTTACACTAGCTGAATTAGGCGTAGAAATCTAAAGTCCTATATGATAACGACGAATCCTTGGAATGCAGCTAGATTCAAGATAGTTAGAATAACTGATGATATCTCAACTGCTGCCTAGTTTCCAGTGCGCGCCTCTTAAAAGACAATATACCTAGTTTCTATCAACATACCGGAGCGTCATTCTATACGTATGATACCTCAATTTGGAACATGACATGGATACATACCGGCATGGGCACTACCTCTAGAGTCGTCAAAGCCATCAGTGCAGTCATTATCATTTTCTGGATTTACGTTATTATTATCATAACTACTAAACATTTCTGACTTTGCATTCGTCTTTCACAGTTCTTGGATATAGTCTTGATCTCATCATTATAAAATCTGTCTATCCTTCCTATTTTATTAGAATCATATGTCAATATGCTTACTTTATTAGTACGCATCTTAGTAGCTCCGAATTATCGCACGGGAGCTTTGTAATCGTATTTTTATGACTTCCAGTCGGAGGATCTGATACTGATGGCTTACAAGGACCAAGAACCAGGACTAGGCTCATGATGCTAATGTCTAGATTTTTTCGGCGCAGAAAAAATATCGGATTACTATTTATGCAATATTTTTGTATTTTATTTCAGACGTTGAAGGCATTCAATTCTGCATCTACTCCATACGTTTTTCTTGAAATTACAAATTGGTAAAACAATCAGAGCCTTATTGTTTTACGTGTTTCTGACTTTCTCATGCTAGATCCTGCTTACAGTCAAGAAAATGCAGCTTCAACTACTAGTACTACTATAGATTCAGGTCCATCGCAACAGGAAAC
This sequence comes from uncultured Nitrososphaeraceae archaeon, assembly GCA_963765895.1. Lineage (GTDB taxonomy): Archaea > Thermoproteota > Nitrososphaeria > Nitrososphaerales > Nitrososphaeraceae > JARBAU01. The sequence continues at coordinate 23,957 of CAVXZB010000012.1, forward strand.
TAATATAACAGACTATAAAACATAATCATCTAGGCATCTTGTTTTGTTTTTTCTTGACCTATGCAATATTTAATTAAAAGCTTGCTGTATACCACGATGATGATCTCTCAATGGGAGCGCAACAACATTCGAAAGCAGACAAACATCCAAACGATTCGAGAGCTGAGATGACAATTATGATGCTCGCCTTCAGACGCTAATCCAAAAGGCAATGTGTTCGGAGGTGTTATATTAAAACATGTAGATCTTATTGCAGGTTTATGCGCCAAAAGACATGCTGGTCGTGCCAATATCGTCACGGCAAGTATGGATAGAATGACTTTTTTAAAGCCTATATTCATTGGTAATGCACTAATTCTTTCTGCAAGACTAAATTATGTAAAAAGATCTTCTATGGAAGTTGAAGTTACTGTGGAAGCTGAAGATCTAGACGACAGTATGAGAATTCACGCAGGAACAGCATTTGTTACCATGGTTGCTCTTGATAAATATGGAAAGCCTACAGAAGTTCCAGCACTGATATTGGAAAGAGATGATTATAAAATACGATTTCAACAAGGTGAAGCAAGAATGATTTCTCGTCTAAAGGAAGCAGGCAGAATGTAATTCAGATACTTTTAGGCTGTTCTTTTCAATTCTATTTATAGTCTGGTAATTTCAAGGTACATCTCCTTCTGCAGCCAAAAATACAATGTCAGAAGGTCTTACCTATGAATCGCCATTATGTTCACTTATCTATGAATGAGGATACAGCATTACAGATAGGAAAGTGCAATACCACTTTAAAAAAAGGAAGAAGTGATAATCACTATTTATGCAATTGAAGCATCACTATAATACAGAAATCTCTTTTTATCAAGCTTCAGATTCAGTATGGCTGAAATTAAAACATCATCCATTTACCATATGAGAAAAGTATCATAGATGTATTAGAGATTTGGCAATAATCATCTACATTGCTTAATTAAGAATTGCTTACGAATGCATCTTCATAAGGATACCTTATGAAAGATTGTTATATTCAAAGCCAGAGTGAAAGCCAAAAAAGTTGTGTACTGAGGTTATAGAGTTGATTATTATGGTAATCATGAAAACTACAGATTATTTTAATTTCTTAAAATTGCACTAAGGTTTATTATTAAGAAATTAAGAACCTAATTAAATGTTATCAGTTCTTCAATAACTAGATTTAAAAGCAATGTGAAGAAGACCAAAGACTATAACCCTTATGAGATATTTCGATCATAATAAAACAAATGTCCAATGTATCAACTGATCGAAACTATACAGACAATACACAATCTGGGGTCGGTGCAACGACGGAAAGGGTAGTGACTCTACAGGGGAACCAGCTACAAATGAGACAACGGATAGAGATGCAGCATCTAAAATGGCAAATCTACTGGAGGGTTTACAATTTCCGGCAACTAAAGAAGATATAAAAACCATATAAATAGAAAATCCCCTACTATGGCAAATAGAATTAATGATATACTAGAAGCTGTTCAAAATCGTCTTGAAGATGGTGTTAAATATGACAGTGTCTATACAATAGAGTTAGCTGCAGGGTTAGGTACAGAAAAAAGAATGAATATTTATTGATTATAGTAAATCGTTTATTTTAGGTTCGTAGTGAAAGTTGTAAGTGATAGCGAGGACGATAATCTTTTGCTTTTATGGAACAAAGGTTATAGTGAGGAGAAATTAGCTCGTATTCTAGTTTTTATATACACTAACTTATCCAAGCGATCCACCAGCGAATAATGTGTAATGGTCAACAACCTAGGTTTTCTTGTGAAGATAATTCATTTCTTTTCTTAGGACTGGTGATATTAAGATAATACAACCATTTGAAAATCTGAATAATATTACACATCTAATATTGTAACTTCCTATCCATTTATGCAATGGATCTTCATCCTCAGGCTTGCGACTTTTATCCAAATAGGAAAGAACATCCTCTCTTGTCATATTAATAAATTTCTTGTTAGTTCCAACTATCCTTGATAATTCTGAAAGAAACTAAATTGTATATCTAACGTAGTTATATCTTGGATTAATTTCTCTTTTCATTGCTATGATATAGTCACATATTGTCATGGCATTTTCTTTTGATACTCTGTTTCTATCGTTAAGAGCTAATTCAGGGAACTTTCTTGTAAAACATTCTGTTGCTAGAGTTATTCTCCTTTCCAGTATTTCATCGTTTAGTACTGCTAGTTCGCCTGTCGTTATTGTGCCAGCTATTGACTTTTTAATATCTATAGTCTTTTTAACTTATGGAACACTCCAGTTGTATCAAACTAGTATCTTAATAATACTTTCTATGAGGGAGTATTACTATGCGGTAATATTTAATCATACAATATAGTATCATTATTATACAGAACTGAGAAAGTTATCAATTCTAATTTGTAAATCCTTGTTAATTTCAGGGATAGATCTATTTCCATTAATTGGAATTAAGCCATATTGTTTTTGCATTCTGAGGAATTCCTTAGCTATCATGCCTTGATATCTCAAAAAAGAATCTAGCATATCTTCAGATAGACCAAGATCAGCGCCTGATTCATAGTAATCTAACGACAAATTCTTTTGAAATACTCTATGCATTAATTCACTTGGATGTACATCAAGATAGAATACCAAGTCTGGTCTAATTGCAAATCCAAACAAATTGTGAGACCATCTTCTGTTTATCCCTCTGACGGCATCCCGGGCCATAAGGGTAAATATGTATCTATCTGCAAGCACGACATAACCTGAACACAGAGCAGGTACAATCTTATTTTCAAGTTGATCTGCAACATCTGCAGCATAAAATAAACTTAATGTCCTTTTTCCTAAAACGAAGTTTCTTTTTGCTTCAAGTATCCCAGCTCCTATGAGTTCTGATCGCCTGAGACCAGTATTTAATACAGCATGGCCATCAGCTTCCAATTTAGATGTAATCATTGTGATCTGCGTACTTCGTCCTGAAGAATCTGGTCCTTCAATAACAATAAGACGACCTTTCATCTCTTTATCCCCTAAATATGAAATACCCTCTCCATAATAGGCTAATTGTTTGTGACCTATGGATTTTAGATTAGTAGAATTAAGGATGCCATGTTTTGTATTTTGCAACAAATGCCGCCTCGGTCTTCTCCTGTTTTGCCTACCCAATTCAAGTATTCATCTCCATATTATTTTCGTAATTCTTTCAATTGAAATTGATTTCGACGAATTGTGGACTTAAAATGATTTCGTACAATTTGTTGTTGTTCTTCTATTCCAAAAGTGCCATCTATGATAATAAATCCTTCGTTCTCAGTCATCGATTCATACTGGTCTATAATTCTACTTTGGAAAATTCTATAACTTTCATATTGGTCGTTACTCAAATTCATATCCATTCCTGCTTCATAATATTTTAGTTTAGGTCTACCTGTCAATATTCTTTCGATTGCAATATCTATAGGCACTCTAAAGTAAAAAGTCAAGTCAGGCTTTCTTGCATAGTCATAAACTTGTTGTATCCACTTAGAACTACATCCCCTTACAATATCTCTCGCATATGCGGTATACACATATCTATCTGCTAAGACAATGTAACCCGCACGAAGCAGTGGGAAAATATTTCGTTCGTATCTATCAGCAAAATCAGTTGCATGTAATAAGCTAAAAGTTGTTGGCGTTAGTTTACCTTTCTTTTTTCCCTTCGATGTGATTTCTTTGACCATTTCAGATGAATTCCATTCGGTTAAAAATACTGGCAGACCTTCGAACCTTAGCCATTTTTCAAGTAACCGAATCTGAGTAGACTTACCAGAGCCATCAATACCTTCAACTACGACAAGCTTACCTTTAACTTCGAATTTGTCTTGGGATAAAGAATACTTCATATCTACATCTACTTTTTGTTATCCCTCATTCTTATCAATGGAACGTTAATATTATGTGAATCAGATACCACTTTTTCAAAATAAAGGGAATAATCAATTGAAATGTCAAATGCATTTTCTATTTTCTTGATTGCACCATCTAATAATATATATGGGAAATGTTTTTTACTTGTTCCTATATTAATATCAAGTGTAATCTTCTTTTTGCTTAAATCTTGTACATTAACCTTACATCTATTCCTTTGTAGTATACTAATAAGCGTAATACAAGCAGCAATTTTTTCAATAGATAGTTTATTTTGAGGTTGCAATATGGATTTATATCTTTCAAATAACCAATTTGCAGTTTTTACCTTTCTAGTATAAACTATTGATAGAGCAAGTACCAGCTGCTCACCATGGGTAAGATATTTGAAATCATCATCTATAATCATGTAAAACAGATTGTGTATATTTGTAACATATGGTAACTCAGATATTTGTTTTAATGCAATAGCAAGTATCTCGTATTCCCTTTCCTTAATTAATCCTGTTGAAAGCAATGATAGCATAAAGTTTTTTCCAGATCTTGGCAGTTTTTGTAACTTGCAACTAGACTTGATTGAGTTTTGAATCTGATCTAAACTCTTCGAAAATTTCATAGAGTTTAGATATGATAAAAGAACTCCTTCTCTCAATCCTTGCGAACTTACAATGATCTTATCAAATCGTAATTCCTGCATTAAAAGATGTATTATACATGAACCTGTTGTGATAGTTTCTGCTCTATCCTTACCGATTGCCTCAATATTCGCAAGTTCATGTGGTGTCATTTTAGAGAATTTATTATTAATTAATTCAACTGATTTGTTGTCAATGTGATAATTATGGATTTTATTAAGTGCATATTTACTAACTTCTTGATCATATCTAGCTATTGCACGCAGCGTGCCTCCAACCCCGATGAGCGAAGTATCAGGGCTTAAATTAAGATCTTTTCTGCTTGGCAGATTTTTAATTATATAATCCTTCATCTTTTCATAATCCTTTTTGTCAAACATAGTATATTGGGAATTTGATATTCCATATTTCTGCGATAGCCTTAATACCCCAAATGGTAATGATACAAGTTTCTTGATATTAAAATTTTCTGTGTATACCATTTCCAGACTACCACCACCTAAATCAAAGAAGAGGGACGTGGGAATACATGTGGAATTTGATGCCCCCATGTAAGAGTATAATGCTTCTTCCTCTTCAGATAGTACCCTGAATTGAAATTCTGTCTCTTCTTTTAGCTCCTTAAGAAACTTTTCTCTGTTTCCAGCTTCTCTAACTGCACTTGTAGCTACCGGAAGCACATGTCCAATTGATTCAAACTTGATGATATCTCTAAACATTTTTAATGCATTGACTGTTCGCTGAATAGATTTTCTTGCAATATTGCCAGTGGTAACGAGATCATCTCCGGCTTTAACTTTTATACCCTCTTGAAAGTATGCCTTATAGAGACCTCTTTGTACTTTATAATTCGCTAATTTTATTGAATTATAACCAAGATCTATTATAGATATTTTCAAATCTTAGCTACCATCCCGCATTATAATAACAACAATAAGATTAAAAAATGTAAGGAAGTTTTTCATTTTATATAAAAGTCTTCGCTCGACCTTATATTTTAGTTAGATGTATATAGATCACATAGATTCTATAGCATTAAAAATCCGGCTCCGTATTCATATAATATAGCCTCTTAGCAATTCGAATTTAATATTATAATAGACTATTATATTATTTGGCCCTGTCCACTTAACGATAAACCTACAGCTTGAAGATGCTCTATCTCCGTTGTGATTATTTAGAAACAGAACATCTTCACCGTATATTGGCTATAGTCTGTATTTGTACTTTTCAAGTTTGTCTTTTGAGAAGAGTGTCCGAAAGGCTTTCCTGTTTTATCAAGCGAAACCATGTTTCCATCTGGAACTGGATTCAAAAATACAAACCATAAAGGATATCTTCAAGAAAAAGTATCCGAGTTTATTATCGAGGAAGCCCAAATCAAGGCTGGTTCAGAATTAATTTGGCTTTGGATCGCTACTGAGACAAAAACAAGGAAATTCTCGCACTAAGCCTATCCGAAGAGAGAAACATGTTCATTGCTGAGAGGTTTATCTCTGGTTTGACTATGATTTACAGAAAAACATCCAGTTTCCATAGCTGGGGGTACTTGGTATCCACAGGCATGTCGGTTCCTGAACTTAAAGCATCATATTCATTCACCCTATGAGAAAAGCATTATTGAAAGGACAATATAGTATATCAAGGACAGGATAGAATGCTTTGACGACTATTTTCAATGTAGAATAAAAAGTTGTAAATTAAAGCATGTGATGAACTGGTTAAATCTGTTTCTTGACTATCACAATAGTGAATTAAAAATGCTTAAGTGAACAGAGCCTATTATTTACAAAGCTTTGGTAGACAATTAAGTTACAAGGTAAGAAAGATAGATTTAAACTATTGATGCTAAACAAAATTAAATATGCCGCAAGTAAAGTATATGGACATTCAAAATTCGCTAATTCGCATGATTAGTTCGCACAAGAATGAACAAATGTAAAAGAGAACATTTTTCTTTTATCTAACATGTTTGTTTTTGAAGATAACTTCCTAAATTAAGATCTATTTACTATATAACAGTATTACAGCTTATTTACCTCTTCCTGTAACAATTAAGAAATCAAATCTAATCTACAACAAGTTATACAAGACTTGTAGAATAATAAATGATTTACCATGAGTAATTCTCATACGATCCACTCCCTCCATATCGTGTTCTTCGTAATTTAAATATCCACAATTAAATAATAATGTGATAGATTAGCGGCATTTCATACTCACTCGGGTAGTGATTGTCTAGAATATCAAGATATAGTTGGAGATAAAACACTTGAATACCGATATACTTGATGTCAGAAAGACCTATAGTTTTTTGCGAAATGCTCAGACTACATCTTGTACAGTCTTCAGAGATAACTACGGCCTGTGTCTCTCAAAATTTGTTCAAGCTGGATTATCCATATGGTGCAATTCGAAGTGATAAGGATTACCTGATTGCCAACACTGTTCATGATATAATGAGCTTGTGCATGAACGGTCCAATCATCGAAAATTGGCAGTACCGATTCAAAGGACTATGAAAATCTCACCGAGAAAATAGTCCATGAATCACATGATATACTGAATGAAATTATTAATTATACACTAGATACTACAAATAAAGAAAACAGATTCGTTCCACATGATTTCAAAGCTCGCGTCAATGAGATCTATCGTGGTCTAATTATAGGAATCAGCAAACGGCTAATGAAGAAGCATGAAAAACCTAATAGAATTATAACTGAGATTACAATAACGAATATCAAAGATCATCATGAAGGAAGAATTGATGCCCTACTAGAATATCCTCATGGTTATGGGATACTTGACTGGAAAACATATGATTTAAGCAAGGCTATTAGCGATCGCGAGAAATGGCAACTAATCGCAAATATTTTACTCGCAAATTATAGATATCGTCAGAATGAAGATGATTGGAACAGATATAATTTTTCTTGCATTGTTCACAATACTGGAGCCTATTTTCCTAAACTTGGCATCATCAAGAAAGAAGTGGAGAAAGTTAAAATTAACAGAAAATTTGCTCATGATGTTCTTTGTTGTAAGTATGTACGTATACAGAGGCAAACATTTTGTCCTGTATGTGACAAGGGTTTAGAAGGAAGCAAAGAATGTCTTTTCTATCAGCTTGATTCTAGACTAGTCTACTATGGTAAACTACCCGCACAGTACGACAAGATGACAAGGCAATTTTTTGCTAAGCGTTACGCTATTCTAAAGGAAAGAGCCGAAACCCACTTACATAAACATGTAGCTTCCATGTTGATAGATCGACACGGCGAGGAAGAGGCCTTACGAAGACTAGAGAGAACTGGAGTAATTTGTGCTAAATATATTTATGATTTTGATGTTGAGGAAAGAGTGATTTTGTCAAGAAATGATGATGACTTTTCGTTGGAGCCTCGTAGGATTGTAAGAGTTATTGGTATGGAACGAGATAGACCCTTACTTTCGCGTATTAGTGAACAGGCCAAATTTGACACACTTTTTACAATTCATCGGTTACCAGATAAGCTTGCTATGCTCGTCGACGAATTTGCTGATTATGGTGGTTTACGGGCCGCTGAAGACATAGCAGCTAGATGATTAAAAGTGAATAAGGATATTGATATTGAATTTAGATCTATAATTAATCCAGATGAAGTGATTACTTGGGCAGATCTGAATGGTACCTAAGAAATGGCTGGTCCTAGCTCCTGGTATAATGATACAGAGGCTAAGGCCTGCGTCAAGATCTGTTGTGAACTTAGAAGAGTAGCACCTTCCAAGTCAATATCAATTGTAACTAGATACACCGAACAGAGACGTACAATAACCAAATATCTTCGGAATTTTGATGTTAACGTAAGAGTGTTGACATCTACTGGAGCGTTGGGAACACAAGCTGATGTAGTTCTTTTTTCCATAGTAAGAAACAATCCTGAGAGAATTGTTGGTGCAGTAGGGTCACTTCAAGATCTGAATGTTGCAATCTAAAGATCTAAGGAAAAGTTGATAATTGTTGGAAATTTCGAAATGATGCTGAATGGTTATTCTAGTTCATACGATATGAACCACCGAATAAAACAGAACTTTTCACGGAAGCTTGCCAACCTAGTTGATAAGAAATATGGAGATGTTGTACAAGTCTCATCTAGGCTGTCTCACTAAGATGATCCACTCAAGCTACCGACCTATATTCGACTTCTCTTACAGCTATGATACCTACATTTTCTAATCATTCTGGAAATCCAAATTGGCAGTAACTATATTATATCATATTGGTAATCTTCAAGTTGGTATTAGCAGGATTCTAAAACCATGTATTTCCATGATTACTGTCATATACTAAGTAAATTGTACATATCTCTAACATATCACGTCGACTATTTCTATCAGCATCAACATTGGGCTTTATTTCAGCTTGAACAGATGTGCCAATATAATTACAAGGTACTCTGATGTAAGTAGTCAATCGTTACACTGGTCTAGGGTTTATTTTCTCACATTGTTTGGTTTAATTTCTATATTTTTCTTAAAAGTTTTGGACTCAATAACCAACGTAGTTCGCCTTTCATTGTAGGCATCAAGGATGTTATTTCAATTTTTGCCAAGCCAGATTTTTTAAGAATTATCCTAGGATCATTATCACCATCATGGTCAAATATCAGATCACCTATCATTTCGCTAAGGTAAGGTTGATGCCCAATGATTAAGAGCGACAAGTCCGATTTCAATTGTGATAATTTTTTATACAGCTCTAATCTATTGCCTTCAGGTTTTAATTCGCCCCAATCTTCCACTCTATCTTCAATTGCAAATACATTAGATACAATAACAGCTGTTTGATGCGCTCTTGTTAGAGGACTAGTAATTATGCGATCGAAATTAATCTTTAATTTCTTTAATGATATCGATATACTTTCTACCTCTTTTTGACCTGTAGATGTAAGTGGTCTATCAAAGTCCTTACTTCCAGACTGCAATCTTTTTCCTGCCTCACCATGACGAAATAGAAATAACTCCATTTTACGGAATATTGGTACTAAATATTATTTATTATTTAAGATTTAATATTCTGTAATAAATTAATGCGCATTATCAATAACTTTGAGTAAGATAAAAATAATTTCAATGTGTTACAATAAAATTTTAGATCGTCCTATTACTCTAGCTCCATAGATTTTGCTAATTTTGTCAAAGAAAATATAGTTTAACTTTGAAATTCTACCGGATATAAATAGGTATTGCTAGTATATTTGGCGAAACATAAGCTATCCGCTGACTGTACATAGCAATACATAAAATGTGATCCAATATCAAACACTTATTGATTAGGTAGCACTAAAGAAGAGAAACAATCAAATTGTGGTTCAATTCAAATGTAGCAAAAGGCAAAAGTAATACTAACTATAGATATCTCGACACGCCATGCCAACTATTGTACAAATATAAGGTACGATGTCGGCCCAAAATAAGATACTTATCTAAAACATGATATTTCAATCACGAATATAAATTATGTAATAAAAGAGTCGGCCATATTTCATAATTTTATGATTTTAATGTATATATTGAATCAAATATTTATGTCTATTGTGATTTCAATAAGAATGAACTTCGTTTTTATGTTCTATTAAATGTTTTTTCTTCTTAAATCTTTGATTACATTTTTCGCATTTGAATGGATTTTCAAATTCTAATAAAAAACGTTCTCTCCGCTGTTCCAGAGTTTCTTCTTTTATTGGTTTGTCTACCATTTTCTTATTGTATTATTATCAAATATCAGGTTAATTACTTATCGATAAGATAGTCATGAATACTACTATTTAGCTTTACACCACTTAAACCTATATAAAATAGTGGTTTTAGCTGCAAATAATACAACGTATTAAATATTAATAAGTACATCCTTTCCAATAAACCAAATTTATTGCAAATTCCCTAACTAGGATCTTGCCAACATTTGCAGCTATTCATAATCATATAAAAACTGCTTATTTAGAGTAATATGATTACACATAAGAGCATACTACCATAATATCAAGTAGCATGTTTAATTTTAGATTCTGTTATACTCCTTTATTTGTTATACTTAGCCAAGGGCAATAATAGCCACAGATGATCAAAAATTTATTCTACTTGATTATATATAATTGAAAGCTACAATGAAAATAAGGATGCTAGTAAATTTTAACGCCTTAGATTTAATGTAAAGGAAATCATGATATTCATCATGTATCGATCTATTATCTAATTTCTCTCCCGATTTAATTCTATTATATTTCTTTTATATTAGTTAAAGTTATTTCTGATTTAAGATATTGATCAATGTATCCCATACCAATTCCATTTATATTCTGTAAAGACCGAATTTTCATCCAGCCATCCAACAACTATATTTGTAGCTCACACCAATTCTAGCATACTGTGCTTTTGTACACTAGAATTATTATCACTAATCGTTATTAAGAAAGCTTCTTTGGACTAGTATGAAATGACTGTCCCTAACATTTTGTTCTATTTTTGTCTACATTTGCTATGAATACTAAAAATATAATCATCAAATTAACTTTAATTAAAGTGATCAGTGTAGAAAAGCTAAGGCTACTTTTTTAGCCACGGGCAAGCATGGGAGATATATTGATTTAGTAAAGGGTAGAGTAGATGTTGATTTTGTTGCTCGCTTGGAGCGAAAGAACGACAGTCATACTATTTCAAATAAGACATTTGACTTTTCAAAAACTACGGTCCGACAGCTAATTCAAGACGGATATGACGAGAGTAAGGAACAGATGAAAGCAATAGTTGCTAGTTTAAAGAGGGAATTGTCTGGCACATAGTCACTTTTCAAAAAACTACAATCCCGCGAGCGAAATTGAAAAAATAGTTAGAAAAATTTCAAAGGGACGCTAATTGACCATCAAAACAAATAGCCAAGCTGTCAATTAACAAGTATAAAAGATTCACAATGCTTATCCAAGACTAGCTCACCATATAAAAATATATAAACAAGCTGGCTAAAATCCATGGAAGATATATATCAAATAGTGTTCAATTTCTATGAATAACATGAAGAGCTTTAACGATTGGTGGGGGACTGTTCCAGAAGATCTTCGATATAAGTCACGTAAGGGAGATGAAGTAAACAAACCATTGCTAAACCAGGTTAACTATGTCCTTTTAAATCTTCATATGGCTGGAAAGCATGATGCAAAGCCAACTCATGAAGAGCTAAGAGATTGGCTGCATAGTGGTCAAGTAGATGTCCTTAGAATAAGTGCGAAGTAGCAGCAGAAAAAATTTATTAGCGGTTGCACCGGCAAGATATAGCTTACTATCAGCAATACCGAAGAACAAAATAAAGCATAATGGCATTGGCTTTAATTCTATGCCAATGATGGATCTAATTAGTTAGTTGATAATTTTGTTCCTATAAAGTCTGCCTCATAATATGGATTTTACGTATATACTAATGTAGTAGTGCATGAACTTATTTTTGCAAATTGTATAATATATTGACCATAACAAAATCAGAAGTTAATTAGGCAAATGTCTATAGAAATAGAATTGATATAATTAACTCAATCTTAAATACTGCCTATGATAACGAAGTAAAACAAATAGAAATCTTAAATAAAGCAAACATTTCTCAAGTAATATTTAAAGGATATTTACCACTATTGCTAGAGTCTGGTTTAATAGAAATTAGACGACACACTGATACTTATAGAACTACTGAAAAAGGAATTCAATTCACAGATATTTACGAGAAAATGAAGGATTTAGTATTATTGAATAATGAAGAGCCCAAAATATATTCAGTATTTTGATCAAGATCCATAGAGTCTAAGAGAACCTTAGAATTTTATTATAATGAAATCACTCCAAAGGATATAGACGAGCGTTAATTTTCTGTATTTAATACATTGTTAAGAATACATCATAAGTATAATAAAAGTAATGTGATATTTAATTATATTATATAAATAATATAGAGATTATTCAATTAATGAATAACTTTCTATATGACACCAGACAGTTCAATATGCGGCGGGTCTATTGTAAATAAAGAAGTAACAAGGCATTATTGTGAATCTGCTTTAATGACTGCAGTTCATATTCTGATTTGTCTGACTGAAGGTAGGAGCCCCGAGGACATAGCCAAGGATTTTGGTGGTAATATCGAATTAGTTTGTGTTTGGATAGATTACATAATATGGATTAACTGGGTTTGTAGAAATACGGTTGACCGAACCTGGGTAGCTTCAGACAGCGGAAGAAGGTGGATTGAAAAATATCATATAATGCTTCACAAATAGCCTCTTCTAGATTTTATTATTGTAAATATATACATTTTGATGCATAAAATCACATAAATCTTAACCGATTGCTTTATACTTCATTAAAAGGCATTTCTTGAATGCGAAAAGGAGGTAATTTGTAGTCAGATATGAGCTTGAGATTATCCAATAAAACCCGCAATTACTCTTCATCATCTCCAGTATTCATTTTGTGTGACAAATGTTACTGGTGCGCAACATATCTTGATAAGAAAAGAAGACCGACACATTATGACTGTCCACAATGTAAAGCTGGAATTGAGCTGTCCAGCTTTCCTATCATGTCCAACGAATCATTTACTTTTATAATGAAAGACGTGGAGTAGAATTACAATTCGGATCCAGATAACGCTAATTCATGAAGAAATGAGCTGATTTCTAAAGAGAACGAGAGATGAGCAAGAAAGAGATAGACTAAACCTAGCAATTGTAGCAGCAAACAATCATTATGCTGGGTTGTGTCCTGGAACTGCTAACACATTTAGGAAAATGCTGGATTTGTCAGAAGTGACATGGAGTAATGTCGTGATTCCGAATACTGGGGAAACTGTATCTCGTAACACAAAACAAACTAGTCTATCGGATTTTTTGAAATGAGATCTAGGTTCAGTTATCCCATACTTATCACATAACACTGAAGATTGTTTTAATTTATAGAATCTCTCAAGAGTTAAATATCCTAATAATTTGTTATTATTACATGTTAGGAGATCTAATAAGTGAATCGAAAGGCAAGATAACAAGTCAAAGAGTATTGGATGTTGAAGGTGGGATACCAAAAATAGAAACTTCTTTCTCAGAAACAGGGAACTATAGAGGTGCAGAGACAACTTCTACTATAACATATTGGTCTACTCCTAGATCTGGTGGAGCGATATATGGTCAAGGTAAAGGGATAGTGATGAGTAAGGATGGACAGGAAATGGCAACCTGGACTGGGCAAGGCATGGGATGATTTACTAACCCAGGAAAGATAAGATTAACAGGCTCGTTGTTCTTTAGCACATCTTCGACTGGAAAGCTAGCATTTCTTAACAACTTGGTAGGAGTATTTGAATATGAAACAGATGAGTCAGGAAATACGTCATCCAAAGCATGGGAGTGGAAGTGATTGTTGGCAGCAGAATATCCGAAGCATAAAACTAAACGCTAGATGCATAGTATGCTAATAAAATCTTAATTCTTCCATATTTAACTTGTCTTTAATATTCGTAAAATAATCTACAATTTTATCCCTGTTGTATTTCTGTAATTTTTCAAACCTGGATACGTCATCAAACGTCTCTTTATCATTTGATACATAATCAAGTCCTTGTTCCAGCACCATATCAAACATTTCTCGATTTGTTAACGCTTGATAAAGATATTGTTTATTTTTTATTTGAACAGCAGATGAATCTTTTCTGGCTACTGCAAGGGCAATTTCCACAGTGAAGGCAGCCAATTTAAACAGATCTAGAACGTTAAACCTTGCATCCGATCCTTTTTCATTCTCGTAGGGACATTACAATATTTTTCTGACCTTGTCTGTTTTCTGGCATATAACTACCGAAATACTTCTTATTTAATTTCTTAGTTACTGGATCTTGCCAGTAAGCATAGTAGTAAGGACCATGCTGATCATGATGACAGTTGGCTTTTTTACATTTGACATATTCTTTTCTTATCGTTGCATTTCCAGGTATTGCCTTGAGTCTACCAGCACAAGCCAAATCTATTGCTTTAACTTTGTTTATGAACTTGGTTGACCTCTCAATTCTTTTCTTAGCATTTGCAAGTACTTTTTGTAACGAAGTTCGCTTATGTCCAAAAGGAGACTTACTCCAACCAGGCAGCTTCTCATGGTTGTTCTCTTTATAAAACCACGCTAGCTCATTAAAGTGTGATGCAGGACTAGAAGAGTTGTCATTATGATTATTGTCGTTAGATAGATTATGATAGATTATGATATCTGCCTAAACGCCTTGTATTAGTCAACTCTTACAATTATTTAGCATATCCTTATGAAGTTACCTTTACTATCATTATTCGTAATTTCTTCCTCAGTTAATTATATTAGATCAACTAGGTATATTACAAAATGAAATCTAGTCACATATAAACAAGCTAGCGTTAAATTGCAACGTCCTTTGAATATCTCCCATCGTTTCCTCCTGACCTCTTCTATTCCATCAATGCACTGTTTGTAATAATACGCCAAATCAGACTTTGCTAGATCAAACACAAATCGTTGCGACAACTGTTTTAAAAACTTTGACTTCCCTACTGATAGTTGATTGGTCTATCTTTAATTCAAGTGCTATTTCAGTTTCTGTCATTGACTGTGCTAGAGTTCCAACTTTTCTGCATCTATCTTCAATTTTGAAATTATGCGTTACCAAGATTGTTATATGCATTGTTCTATTCATGAAAGTTATGTTTATGCATTTTGAGGTAGTGATAATTACTACAATATAATAATATTGGGGAATATCCTATTATCACGTATTTTGAACTAATATATTCATATCGCTATCCGATAAACTTATGATATTATCTTTCTGCTCGTCTAAAGCAAAGTCACTTATCTGGACATTAGACTCCTTTTACATTTCCACTAATTTTTACTAATCTTTTGCCCATTTTCATCCAATTTGATAGATCGATGATGGATTCTACCAACTCCTCTCCCTTATTGGTTAATCTATATTCTACCCTTGGAGGGATTTCATTGTATGCTTACTTCTTTCGTAAGATGAATAAATCTCTAGTTATTGCAACGGTTATTGCAACTGTTGCAGTAGGTATGATAGCGTCAGCAGCAGTAATTGGAGCCATTAGCCAAGTAGCCCATGCGGGGCCAGGAAGTTGTCCGAAGTGCTTCCACCATCATCATCACCATCATCATCATCATCATCACCATCATCATCACCATCACGACGGACACCACGGCGGTCATGGCATTTGTCCGCCGAGGTGTGCCTGATAGGCAGACCTCCCACCTATTTTTTGAAATAACATCAAGTCAAACTGTCTAACCATTTTTTTATAACTTATTTTTGTATTTTGTTGTGAAGTCATGGATGGACGATTATTATATTGATGAGTATGAAGTATATTAGATAAGAATCAGATAGGTAATCCTTAACTACCGCATTAACCAAGTCAATGCTCCAATTATGACATTACAAATCCGAATCAGTTGTAAAGAAGAGTTTGAAGTGTAAGCACTGCGGTATGCCACAAACAGGAGTGTATCTAACGTTAGACGGCAAACAATTCGCATGGGTTGACTCGTGCATTCCTAACCAAGCACATGAGTTTGTGTAATACAATACTGCTTTTATCCTCGTTTTTTATCTATCCTCTTCTTGGACAGATGTAAAGGATTTTGTAAAGAAGAAGCGTTCTCTGTAAAGAAACTGCTGGTAGATTTTCAATACACGTATTTTATGTCTGAGTTGAAGAGAAAGGTAGCAGTTCACTATGCCAGACCTCCACGTATAATCAACAAATACACTTACAAACATAAGCAAGCAGGACTCAAATGCTGTAAGTCATATGAATACATAACTGCTGAACCTATATCATTATCATGTTGTCCATGTTATTCATTCCAATATTCTACACAAATACATGATAATAAGCGAGATAGACTGTTGAGAACAACAGGAAGCATTACTAAACAAACAGCACCAGCAAAGCGTCCTATTCCAATGCATGAGATAATAATATGGCATGAAACTACAACTTAAAAGTCACAGATCTGACGAAAGCAACAGACCATAATGACTAATCAGATATTTACATTTGTGAATACGACTATGCCAATAGCGATTTACAACAGAATTACTAGCAATTATCATTTCAAATCACAGCACATTCTTTGCAGACTTTTTCTCATAGTGATGTAATGCAAGTCTAAAAGCATCGAATATATCGTTGTAGGAAGTTGCCTCCTTGTCTAAAGTTCCTTCCCCTTTCTCCACTGCTGTTCTTAATGAAGTTATTAGTTTATCAAATTTAGGATTTATTGCAACCAAACCATGATTATCTTCTAAAAGCATTTTAGTATGTAGCAACATCTTTTTGTGCTCTTGAGCAAAATTAATTGGAATTATAAACATATCATTAGCAGTAGTCCAATCATGATCTGGGAAAGTGTGTTTGTATTCTGCTATTGCTTGATCATAATCTTCCCTTTCTCCTCGTTGTATCTTTAATGATTTTATGAAGGAAGGATTTGCTGCATCCACGTATATCTTGCTATTCTCTGGTGTAAAGTGAAAGTAATTGGTCAAATTCCATACGACATTTAACATCTGGTTAAAGTCTGGTCTTTCGAATTGATCTGCATATATTATTTGTATTTGGCCATCGACAAACTGAGTTGCAACAACACCAAATGCAGAACTACCATAACCTGGATCTAGACCTAAGGACTTCCTAGCAGCGTATGTAGTATTCAGATTACTTTGATTTCGCATATCTTTTGCAGTATCATATTCTACACTATATTTTTGACCAAGTTCTATTGCTTTTTCAATATCTTTGGTATGGAATACGTTTCCTATCTTGCCTAAATATTTACTACAAATATGAAAATGCATAGGATATGCTTATCATAGGAAAAATACTTATTTTGTAATGAGAATTCCACTGTAGATAACTGTGCTAAGTATTTTGTCAATATCATCTCATTTTCATTTATTCTCAATCGGTGAAAATATGGATAAAATAGTGATGAATTGGATAATCGTATCTATAATACTCCCGTTATCGTTATTGGATACTGCCAGCTATTAGAGGGATTAGTAGGTATGGAAGCAAAAGCGAAGATTCTGTTTGTTTTGATTGTAGGCCTAACAATGATAACCTCATCTGTTTTCGCTACTGGATTGTCAGTGCTAGCGAAAGAGAATGGAGGCGGTGGTGAAGGAGGAGGAGAAAGTTCTGGCTCTGATTCCGGTGGGGATAGTAGTAGCGGCGATAGTAGCGACTCAGATAACAGCGGCGGTGGTAGTAATGACAATTCTCCTCATGACGACAAGAACAAGGACAAGATGAGAGGCGATACACAACCAAAACAACAACAAGATGATGGGCTTGTTCATATCCCTGAACAGGGTTGGGTAGATGGAAAATGGACTGGAGGCTCTGAGGAGATGTTTAACAAGGGCCCGAATGGTGATGGAAAAATTCCACCTGGATGTTCTCATGGAGGATGCAGTCCCCTGTCAATGATCAACTGCCACCAAAACAACCTCCAACACTAATACAAGAAATCAACATCATTCTAAACATACACAAAACCTCGCATTCAAGTCATAAGACAGGAATAAGCAGAACTTGCTATGATGCGCTAAAGGTAGCATGGATGGATAAAGTCTATCGTGGTCAGAACCAGCAAGTCTATCAATTTCTGAATAGCTGCCTAGGAGTCAAAAGTTAATGGCTGGAACTCCTAACACATTCAGGAAAATGTTGGATTTGTCAGAAGTGAAATGGAATGAGAGTGTTCAAGTCCCCACGGCTGAAGAACTGGTAACACAAAACAAACTATTCTATCAGATTGTTGGAATGAGACACAGGGCTCAAATATCGGGGTATATGACAACGCTGTTGATTCAATTTAGAATATGTTGTCAATTCAAGTGTCTCAATAACGGAATCATCTTCACCAACATAAATGTCATTATCCATTACTTCTACAGTCATGATTTCTAATCTCTTTGGCTAAGGCTCGATTAAAGTCTTCTAGATGCGTCTTGCTGCCAGCATACGCTGAGTAGTAAGGTGTTGTTGCTCCAACTAGTGATGTCTCCATGTTGATTGTGCGTCCATTGTCAGCTACACATTGGGCTGCTCATTGTATACAAAAAATGCGGCTTTAGCGTTGACAGTAAACATGATAATTTTGGTATAATAAAGCTTTTTTTAACAATTATCTAACATGGCTTAGAAAATTATTAGTATATTAATTTATAGATTAAACTAGGATCTTATTATTAATCCTAATCACAATGTTTTTATCTCTCATTATTGTTGACGGATTTTAGGTATAGCAAAGCAGTATGCCTAATAGTGAGTGACCTATGTGGACACAATAATACAGTTAGCAGTTTTGATTGGAGGAACATTAGGTCTGGCAATTCCTTTTGGGCTCTATATTGCCAGAATGATTTCCTTCGAAATGAGACCATTAGAGAAGACACTTGCTAAGGTAGAGAGTGGGTTCTATAAATTAGTTGGAATTGATGCATCGAAACAGATGACATGGAAACAATATTTCTTTGCTTTATTTTTGACAAACATGATAGTAGTAGTTTTTATTATTTTAATCCTGACGTTGCAGAATTATTTACCGTCACACCAAAACTTCAAAGGGCTATCATTAGATTTGGCATTTCATACAGCAATTTCATTTGTGACAGATACTAACCTGCAGCACTATGCAGGAGATCAACAACTTTCCAACCTCTCGCAAATGGTTGCCATTACATTTACCCAGTTTGTGGCTCCTGCTTCTGCGATCGTAGCTGCTTTTGCTTTTATTCGATCATTTATTAGAAAGAATTTTGGCTTAGGAAATTTTTACATAGACTTTATACGAGTATTAATAACGCTATTACTTCCTGTAGCAGTAGTTTCATCGTTGGTGTTTATGACAACAGGAGTTCCTCAGACTCTTGATACAACTGTAACTACACATACTCTGGAAGGGAATAAGCAGGATATTAGGGTAGGCCCAGTAGCTTCTTTACTAGCTATAAAACAACTCGGTAGCAATGGCGGCGGATTCTATGGTGCTAATTCTGCGCATCCGTTTGAAAATCCCACAGGACTTTCAAATATGTATGAAATGTTTTTGATGCTTGTAATTCCTTTGTCGTTTCCAATTGCATATGCTAAGCTTATAGGAAAATGGAGAGGGGCGTCGATTTTGGTAGCTATGCTTATATCATTTGGTAGCTTGTTGATAATAGCTTTCACAGCAATTAGTGGACCATCATTGCTAGAAACTCGATTTGGTAGTTTTGGTAGTGTGTTGTTTAATATTGTATCACTTACTACTAATACAGGAGCTGTAAATTCCTCACTTTTGGGAATGTCACCAAATGCAGTAACTTCATTGTTACTTGCCATGTTTGTTCAAGCAATTCCTGGAGCTGTTGGAACAGGAATGATGACTATGATTATCTATGTTATTTTGACTTTGTTTATAGTAGGTCTAATGGTGGGCAAAACACCAGAGTTTTTAAGTATGAAGATTAGTCCAAGGGTTATAAAATTATCAGTATTCATATTTTTGATTCATCCTGTATTAATTTTAATTCCAACTGTAATTGCATTCTCCAGTGGTAATGCTCAGACAATAATGGGAGAAGAAGGAGGAAAACTAACTCCATTAGGATTTACTCAAACGTTATATGAATATACCTCAGCAGCAGCTAATAATGGTTCTGATTACTTTGGCACTTCGGCAAATACACCATTTTTTAATGTCTCAACCGCAATAGTAATGTTTCTTGGTAGATATGCCCCTTTAGGCCTGATGCTAGCTATAGCAGGTTCATTTACAATAAAAGATAGAAGAGAAGTTATAGAACCAATAAAAACGCAAGGACCTTTGTTCATCTCAGTATTGATCGTTATAACCTTCCTGCTCACAGCTCTCACCTTCTTCCCATTCTTAGTTATAGGACCGTTTTCAATCTAATGAATAATATGATATTAATGAAGATATTGAAAGACTTTAAAAAGAAAATAAGCCGGTTCGATAAAAAAGATAATGATATGTCTATTTTGAGTAATAACAATAATGATACCAATAACGCTATTAATAAGTAGAGCAATGGAAATGGACATGCCGGTCATAAAATTAAGATTGCATTAGATTCCTTAAATCCACGAATAATTTTGGATTCACTAACTAAACTTGACCCACGATATCTAGCAAAAAATAATCCGGTCATGTTTACGGTAGAAGCAGGATTTATAGTAGTCCTTACTATTGCATTGCTTCCAAGTAATATTTCAATAGAATTTGTAAATCAAGGTAAAGCGCTATATTTTCAGACTGCGATAATACTGATTTTAACCGTCTGGTTTGCAACATTTTCAGAATCATTATCCGAGGCCCAGGCTAGAGCAAGGGTGGATTCTCTTCGTAATCTGGAAAAAGAAGTATCTGCACACAAGATTGTAAATAATGAGAAGGAAGTTACTGTAACTTCAACTAGTCTTAATCCAGGAGACGAAGTAATGGTGTATGCAGGTGAAATAATACCTAGAGATGGTCTTGTAAATGATGGTAAAGCATTTGTAGACGAATCAATGATGACAGGAGAATCAAATCCTGTGTTCAAGGAAGAAGGAGATCATGTAATAGGTGGAACTAGAGTAGCAAGTGATAAGCTAATAGTAGAAATTACCTCTGAAGCTGGTAGAAGCTTTCTAGATCAGATGGTTAGTCTCATACAGAATGCAACCAGACCAAAGACCAAAAATGAAATTGCCTTATCAATGTTACTAGCAGGATTATCTTTAATTTTTATAATGGTAGTTGGAACACTTTTATTCTTTACAGATTTTCTTGGATTAAAAGCAGATATTGCTACACAAGTGGCTCTACTAGTTGCACTTATGCCTACTACAATTGGTGCGCTACTTCCAGCCATAGGCGTTGCTGGCATAACCAGACTAGGAAGGGACAGCATCATCGCAAAATCTGGTAAAGGAATTGAAGCTGCTGGAGATTGCGATGTTTTGATATTAGATAAAACAGGAACAATTACTGAAGGTAGTAGAAGTGCTGTAGAATTCATACCTATGAACGAATATACTGAAAAAGATATAGGACAAGCAGCTTTCGCAGCGTCTATCCATGATACAACACATGAAGGCAAATCAATAGTGGATCTTGCAGAAGAGAAAAAGTTTGTTCTGCCTCTTTTAGAAAAAATAATTCCAGCTAGATCCATTCAATTCACTGCTGAAACCAGATGCAGTGGTATTGAATTTATTGCAAATAAGGATGTTATACTAAATAAGGAGCAAGAAGATGAATTCCGATCATTAGCAAGAGATATCATTGGTAGTAATAGTAGTAAGGCTACAAGCAGCAGTGACGGGGATAAAAAGGTAGTTAATCCAACAATAAAAGATATTGAAAGAGATGTAGAACGTGCTAGTAAAAGTAGAGTCCATGATCTACTAATAAAATTAGAGCAGACAAAAGGTGAAGTAAGAATTCTTAAAGGCGCAGTAGATATGATAATCGACTTTACAGGACCGAATGTAAATCAAGCAGAAATAAAATGGAAAGCACAGGAAATTTCTAAGGTTGGTGGAACACCATTGGCAGTATCTATAAATAATGAAGTAATCGGACTTGTAGCTCTAAAAGATAATCTAAAAGAAAACATTAGAGAGAGACTAAACGAGGTCCGTTCTACTGGGATAACCACAGTGATGATTACCGGAGACAACCAATTGACGGCTCAAGTCATTGCCAGAGAAGCTGACGTTGATGAAGTAATAGCTGAAGCAAAACCTGCAGACAAACTAACCAGAGTTGAACAAGAGCAACTAAAAGGACATGTAATAGGTATGGTAGGGGATGGGACTAATGATGCCCCAGCACTTGCTAAAGCTGATGTAGGATTAGCGATGAACAGTGGAACTGCAACCAGCTAAAGAAGCTGCAAATATGGTGGATTTGGACTCTGACCCTTCTAATATAATGAAAGTTGTAAAACTTGGCAAACAGCTGCTTATGACACGTGGTGCCATTACCACATTTAGCATTGCTAATGATGCCGCCAAATACTTTGCAATTCTTCCAGCAATGTTTGTAGGAACTACTCCCAAATTACAAATGCTAAATATAATGCATCTTCACAGTCCTGAGACGGCCATATTATCTACATTAATATTTAATGCTATAATAATACCCGCCCTAATTCCTATCTCATTGAGAGGAGTCAAGTTCAAGCCAGAGCCGCCGCAAAAGACATTTATAAGAAATATGTTAATTTATGGTTTAGGTGGGGCTGCGTTACCATTTATAGGTATAAAGGCAATTGATACGCTATTATCTGCTTTCATTGGTAGGTAAGTATATAGAAATGAGGATGAAGCAATGAAGCAAACCATAAAAGATGTGTTACAAAGTAATACCATACTGCTACGAGAATTATTTGATCAAAATATAAAACCTTGTCTAAAAGTCGTAGGACTCATGATTTTAGTAGTCGGAATAGCCTATCCTCTTATTCTAGTGGCAATAGGAGAGTTTGCATTACCATATCAGTCCAGCGGTAGTCTTATAACTTTACATGGAAAAGTAGTAGGTTCAAAACTAATTGCTCAAGAGTTAAAATCTCCAAAATTCTTTCATTCAAGATCTGCCTCAGACTCGGCATCAACTGTTGATCCACACATTACTCCAGAAAATGCTTTTGCACAAATCTCTAATGTAAGTAAAGTAACTGGAATCCCTCACAATGTTCTCGAAACTTTAATTGATCTTAATATAGAAAGGAATAAAGTAAGTAATGCGTTGGTCTTTGCTCCACAATATGTCAATGTATTGGAAGTAAATCTTGACTTGGTGAGACAGTATCCTGAACATTATCATGAATTCTTAATAAATATGGAGAAGTGAGGTCAAACTGGATTCAGTAATCACAATTTTTATCTCATTCCTTGTTGTATCTTCTGCTACATTAGCCTACTCATTGATGAGAGCAGAAAAGTGACTAATAATGTGAAAAGAACTTACATAGCATTGTTTGCATCTAATATTTAAAAATATCTATTTTATAATCTTGTATGTATTCCATTAGCTATTAGATATACTATGTTTGTCTACAAACCAACAGATCCACCGGATGCACTATAATCTCATTCGTCCATTCATGAGTTGCAGGATTGACAATATCCAAATAGATCATAGTCCATCTTCTACGATTTCTTGCCAAATATTTGTAGAGGCGTATTAATCTACTCAGGAGGCAAAAATTCGCTTTATTGATACAGTTACCACCTTCGATGGGTATAGTTGAAGGCATGGATGGTCTGAGAGTATTATCATACCTGAATTAGATAGAAGATTCAAATATGCTGTAGAAGTTAGAGATAGTTTGTGGTTTCAGGATTTGGCATATAGTTTTTTTGCAAATAACAATATGTGCATGGTCTGGAGTCAACTCTCAGATATAAGAACTCCTCCAATAGTTACATCAAATTTTATCTACATAAGATTCATTGGCGATAGGACTATACAAGAAAAGGATTTTGGTAAGATACAAAAAGACAGAGCTTTAGAAATGAAAAAGTGGTCTAGATTTGTAAAAAAAGCCAAAGAAGAGCAGCGGGACAGATTAAACCTAGCGATTGTAGCAGCAAACAATCATTATGCTGGATTCGGTCCAGGAACTGTTAACACATTCAGGAAAATGTTGGATTTATCAGAAGTGGCATGGGAGAATGTTGAGATTCCTGATACCGAAATGAGAACATCTGGTAACACAAAACAAACTAGTCTATCAGATTTTTTGAAATGAGTCAGGATCATGGATCATAGCATGTCAAGGAGATAGTGCTATAACTAGATTTATTAAGATACGAAGCTTTCTATCCTACTAATCAGACCTCAGACCTAGTTGGTATTTTTGCTTCGGCTTCCTTATGGCATTCGTATGTCGGTCCTACTTGCAGTGGTTGAAATGACATTGGGGAGGCATGTGCGTAAAAGCAACCATATTACGACTAAATCCTATTTGAACAGTAACTGCCTAATTCTACTAACAAATCATGTCAAGTCATTAGACCTGTCTTATTAGTTCGTCCCCCAAGGATTATCTATGACAAATCGCCAAGAACCATCAGACTGTTGACGCAGAACGTCCGCAGATTTAGCAGTCATGTTAACAGGATTACCATCAGATCCAGTTCCACTGAATGACCATTCAGTAATTACAAAAGCAAGATCGCTTGCTTGAAGAACCCTCTTTACCTTTAGATCTAGTTTGCCCTTGAAGTCGATAAAACTACGTAGACTTTGGTGTATACCATCTGGACTTTTTGCAAGTTGTCCTGGTTGCGACACAAAACACGCATCAGCCTCATAGAGCGTCATAAGAGAATTTTAGATCCCCTGTGTTAATACCTCTAACTACTGAATTGAGCACTTATCCGGATGTCATTATTTTAGACAAAGGGCTTTGTAATAATTGTCACTTTAAAGTTTGTTACGAAAGAGGCCTTTTGATGAATTCAAAAAGATGAGCCGATAGGTAATGCTTGGAGCGAATCACACACTAAGGGTTGTATGTCTACACCATTTTGGATATACACCATTTGATACTAATACACAAAAACCTACAAAATGGAAGTTCAGTGTTCGTATTAACAATAATTATTCGCGCCCACCATACATTATTCGGTCTATATGTTCTAAGAGCTCGTCATTTGTTATAGGCTTCGAATAAAACAGTTAGCAGGAAGTGAAGAAAATATATCAGAATATGACCCATAATACATTTGTCCAGCAGTAAGAAAGCATATTTTCAACTTATCATCACGTTTCTTAATCTCTCTATAAAAGGAAAAACCATTCATCTCCGGCATCTTTATGTCAAGAATTAATAGATCGTAGAAGTGAGGCTTGAAATTGTCTAGAGCAATGAGAGGATATTCATATGAATCAACTTTGAATCCATATTGTTCCTATGTTTTCGCTATTGCGGTATTAACATCGGGTTCATCGTCGACTACTAGAATTCTTTTTGACGTTTTGTTTCACACTTTCCATTTAGTTTCAGAATTGTTCCTTCGTTTCGACATCATCATGGATTATTCGCTTTTAGTCACACAATAAAGAATGATCATTCATTCATTCATTTTGGATAGAAATCATGTGACTTATCTACTCTGCCAGCATATTCATAAATCAACAATCCGAATCCTACTATTGCAATAACAACAAACACTATTTCAAAGTCCATAGATGACAGATTTTTCATTTGGGGTGGAGTAGTATAGGGTAGTCTTGCTCCTCCATTTACTTCCTCTTTTACAAATTGTGATCCATAATATATAGCACCAGTAAAACCGATTACTGCCATAACTATACCTAAAACAATAATGGATTTTCCTTTAAAGTTTAGACTATTGCTAGTATTGCTGCTGTCATTTGATTCTGATGGACCTTTTTTTCTTCCCAATCTTGTTATGAATCTAATATTACCTAATCCCTCTTCATGAACTGAAAATATCAAAATTCTTTATCTATTGAACCTTGCTTAACATTGGTAATCAATATGTAATCATCATCATAAACTAAGCTAGGATTTTAGAGATGAAAAAATGGACTAGATTTCTAAAGAGAGCCAGAGATGATGAAGAACAAAGAGATAGACTAAACCTAGCAATTGTAGCAGTTAATAATCATTATGCTGGATTGGACTGGAACTGCTAGCACATTCAGAAAAATGTTGGATTTATCAGAAGTGACATGGAATGAGGATGTTCAAGTCCCCAAGATAGAAGGAGCATCTGGTAATACAAAACAAAAATAAACTAGTCTATCAGATTTTTTGAATTGAGATCTATGTTCAACTAAATTGCGTTCAGATGCTCTATACCTTCAGATTATGAGACTATCATTCCGTTATGAAATCTTTGTTTACATCAGTGTCGTCCGAGTTATTGTATGCATGCACCGGCTAGGGACAACTGATGTCAAAGGCTCCGCATACATCGACCTATTATTGCAAGGACTTTGCTATTATTCCAACTAAGAATAACTCGTAACAATATTTCTAAATACAGATATCCAAATAACCGAGAGATACATGACATGGCCGAGTTGAGTCTCGAAGGCCTATTTGGGATAGGTGAAGCGATAGGAATTATTGCCACTCTGTTTGTTATATTATACTTTTCAAGAAAACAAATGCAGAGTCTCTCAGTAGACATCCAGACAAAGGTTCTTAATGACTTGGATGAGAAGGTTCACAAGATGGCAGAAATCATAATTGAAAAACCATCGATGCAAAATGTCATATATAAACTTGAAAAACCATCAGAAGAGTTAGCATTTGCGTATTATATCTTGTTTATTTGTTCTCATGCATATTCAATGCGCCAAAGAAAAGTGCTCAATGAAGATGAATGGAAAGGATGGTTGCTGTGGATGAGAAACTGCTTTAAATATGGAACTTTGAGCGAACAATGGAAACTAATCCAATCAGAGAGATGGTTCAATCCTGATTTTGAGAATTTCATAAACAAAGAGGTAGTGGCTAAACCAGAGGCTAAATCGATATAATCTATTTATTATCTGATATGTACTTCAGTATTAGAATTGATCACTAGGCAAGATGTTATAAGTATTATTAATAAGTATAACTCAAAAGACATCACTGTTGGGACTATAGGTAGTCATTCTGCATTAGAGATTATGGATGGTGCTAAAGACGAAAATATGAAAACATTGTGCATTTGCGAAAAAGGGCGAGAGACTCCATATAAGAGATTTAAACGGATAACTGATGAAATTGTCTTACTGAATAAGTTCTCTGATATAATGAGTAAAGAGAATCAAAAGAGATTACTACAATCTAATACAATTATTATTGCACATAGAGCATTTACTGCATATTTAGGTTATGACAACATAGAAACCAAATTATATGTACCTATATTTGGAAATAGAAGTCTCCTACGTGCTGAAGAACGTAATGCTCATAGGAATCAATATTATCTACTTGAAAAAGCTAGAATTAAACACCCTCGAATTTACAACAAAGCATCTGATATTGATGGATTAGCAATGGTTAAAATTCAGGAAGCAAAACGAAAATTAGAACGGGCGTTTTTCTTGGTTTCATCATATGAGGATTTTAAAAGAAAAAGTAAGAGTAGAGTTGAAAAGGGACTAATCGCGGAAGAAGACATTAATTCTGCAGTTATTGAAGAATATGTAGTTGGTACACATTTTAATTTTAACTTCTTTAGTTCTCCATTAAAAGAAGAGACTGAATTTCTAGGTATCGAAAGAAGATTACAAACCAATATTAATGATTTTACTAGCCTATTGCCAGCTAAACAACAAATGGAAATTGAAATCGAGCCTCAAAATATTGAGGTTGGGCACACTCCAGCGAGTATTCGTGAATCATTATTAGAAAAAGTATTCGAAATAGGCGATAGGTTTACTGCTTTTGTGAAACAAGAATATCCTCCTGGGATAATTGGACCATTCTCTTTACAAAGCATAGTAACATTAGAACTTAATTTAGTAGTTTATGATGTCTCATTAAGAGTTCCAGGAAACCCCATAATGGCAACCACAAGTCCATACACAAAATATTATCATGGTAATACAATGGGCGTAGGACGAAGAATTGCAATGGAGATCAAAAATGCGATTACAGAAGGAAGGCTTGAAGATATTGTAACATAAATTCGTCATCTTTCTATCGCCTCCTCAAATAAATTCCTTCGTATCCTTATTGGTACATCATAATAAGCAGCTAATGCAATAGAGTCTGAAGCGCGATAATTCCGCAATACTAGGTATTCCTTCCTTCTTTTGAAATATAAATTTGCCCGTAAAACCGAGCCGCTTTGATATACTTTTACTTCAGTTAGAAGAAGATCTTGCATGACTGCTATCTCTTCTACTAGATTATAGATTGTAGGTATTGTATTCTTATCGCCTTCTTGAAACCTTGATATGTGTCTAGCAACTTCACCAGAAAATGCACGCATAGGAAACTCTTTTCCTTCAAATGTTTTTAAGATGACGATACCTTCTAGTCCTAGTTGATCTGCAAAACCAACGTAACTTATTTTTACCAGTACATACTCTGCATCTTCTTCTGGAAAGCTGTCAGGCATTACAACTGATTATACATTGCTTGGAATTAAAGGTTCTAGTTCATCATAAGTCTTTGCTTCTATCAGAATTGCAGTTCTTGAAAAGATTAAAAACATACGGTTCTGCACTTTCGGTGCTCTTGGATGATTTACATTGTTTTGCTGGCGATAGTATTGATAAAAATAGCAGAGTGAATAGACTGGGCCATCGAATAGCAACATAGAATCTCCAAGACTATATGACCATTCTCCATAATGGTGTACTGAACTATGTTCAGTCCCAGTTATATCATATATCATTACCTAATTTCTAGTTTGGTTAAGCCAGCTTTCATCGATATATTACCGCTCCATGTTACTCTTATAAATCGAATAGTCGTAAGACCAATTAGAACAAGAATTGCAACACCGTAAAGTTCGGGATACTAGATCCTTTGTCTTTACTAGCCCATTCAGCCTACATTAAGCGATGTTATCAGAAAGTAGATTAATAAAAAAAGAGTATGTAATTTATCCGAGGCTGAGAACTTATCCTGCTTTCAACCATTCGTATATAATCAAATGGCCAAGAAGTAATGGAATGATATATTTGTGCTTATAAATGCTCTTATGATACAATAGATCATAGAGATCGCGTAGGGAAAATTCGATTAAAGTGATATTGTGATATATCGGAAATATGAAAGTATAATGTAAAGTTCAATGAATATGTCTCAATATATTATTATAAGATCATTAGGACCCTACTCTTTTCATCTTTGAACCACATCTTGGACATGCAGCTTGGTTATGTTTTGTTCCGCAGCTCATACAATAATAGCTCAGAGAACTACCACTACCATACCCACCAAACATCGAAGAACCAGACAAACCCATCTTTTTCAATGCCCTTTTTCTCATGTAAAAACTAAGTAGTATGAATACTGCAATAATGATTGGCAAAGAGAATGGAAATGGTATAAATAACGATATAGCAAGACTGATTCCGAGTGATATTGCTATCCACAATAATTGTTGTGAAATAAAGTCTTTATTATTACTCAATTCATTCATTTACATATAATTATGATACCTTATTTATCTTACGCCAATGATACATCGTTGATATGATGCTTATTTACAAGCTAATATTTTTTAGAATCATATTCAATTCTTTGTTTTATTTATCCATGTATCTTGAATATATTTGCAGCAGCCTATCTTATTCTCATTATTAGATTTATTTAATTTAGATACTCATATTTTATAATCGCTTTGATTTATGACTAACACCTGTGCTGCAATCGATAATCCTACAAATTGTCCTCTATAAATAAATGAGATCGCGTAATGTGATAAATAATCTTTCTAGCTTTTTACGTCATATTAATAACAGTATGATAGATTCATATAAGAATTCATATCATCAATGTGGAGAGTAGGGTACTTTATAATATGTAAAAATTGCTGGAATGAATTTCTGATACTTTCTGATACTTGGAACATAATGATTTTGATTTCAATAGTGATGTTTTTGATAGGCTTTACTTGAATATTTAATTCATAAGTATATTTCATACTCATTACTATCAAGATACAGGAAGAAGAAAAATTGTCATTTTAAGTTTAGTATCTGGATGTACGATATACTTGAACACTTAAGTGTTCAAGTAGTTCTACAATTGTAGAATAGTTATATCGTGATATTGTTATGTAAAGCGTTATCCAATTTTCATAAAAGGTAGAAGTAGAGAGGATGACAAAATAATGACACAGTCTTTAGATGTCACCATATTGTTTCCGAGAAGGAGTGTGTTGAATGTCATAAGATCCTGGTCGAGAATGAAAAGGAGTGCATAATCCTGTGTAGCGGACTTAGCCAGGCAGCGACACGATCTATATTTGGTAGTTGTTAATAAAAAATATATCTTTGGTGACCAAATGGAAACAAACTCTACCAGAACTTTTTGATGTAAGAAGCCAATTAGTAGTGTATAAATTTATGTTCCATCCAAGCTTTGAGGCAGCGTGTCCGCACTGTTCCTTTTTGGCTGACAATTTCACCTGTATAAATTGTGCACATGAATCAAAGAGATGTGACCATGATCGCTGTCTCTCGGGCGCCATACGATAAGCTGGCTGCGTACCGAAAGTGGAGGGCTAGAATTTCAAATGGATGTCTTCTTATAATTCACATTTCAATTTCGACTACAATGTATCCTCATACGTAAATGGTTAGCCCGGAAAAAGCGTTTTACAATTTCATTACACAAGATCCATATAATTCGGAGCAGGGAGTCAATATTTTAAAGACCCTGCGGATCATGTATTTCATACCTAGTCTGCCCTACACACCTGGTATTAATATTCTGAATATAATATACCAATACCTTGATTTAGTTCCTAAGGGACGCGGTGAAGATGGTCACGACTTCCCACAATTCTGGATGCGCCTCCATGATGAGTATAATATATAATGTTAGTATAGATGATTTACGATGAACGAAAAAATAAAGTATAAGCTAATCAAAGTTATTAATGTATTTTTAAACTTGTTTATTATTTGAATACTATTTATAGAAACTTGCAATCGACGTAGCTTGGCGCCTCACAGCATATAGGATATCTAACAAGATAATCAAGGCCTTGTATCGACAAACAGGCAAGATAAGCTCTAATTAATGCAAATTAGAAAAAAATGACTATTAACATACAATGTCAGAGAATTCCTACAGTCAATGACGCGAACGGGACGGACTAGAATGGATACTTCATTCATCGGCCTGATAATTATGTAATTGGGATGCATCAGGCACTAAAATATAATTCGCTTTAGAGCAACTATAAGTTGATCAACTAGGTCATAGGTATACTCAGAGTACTGCCGCAACCTGCAGTGAATTTCTACACTGCAAAGAAGACATTTTTTAGTGATAGTCCCGAGATCCGACTTCATAGTATATATGAATCTCATTCATTCTTTTATTATTCTCCGGCCAGCGTTACCATCAGCAAAAAAGTGGTATACTATGAAATTTCCATACCATCTTGGTAGTTAGCAATAATAATTTCCCATTACTCCAGATTGGTAATATTAAAAGGTGGGATCTAAAATAATATAAATTATTAGTAGCTCTTCGTAGCAGCCTGAATTCTTCGGGTTAATTGATACATATTATCATGACATTGACATTCGCAAATTCTTGTTATTTTTGAACCATGAATTGTTTCTATTACATTGCCTTCACATAAGCCATGTTCATTTTGCATACACTTTTCCGATTTATACCCCACCAATTAGCTTCTTATGTCTATATTTAATATATACGTGTATGTCGAAAACGTTTAGTGAAAATATGGTGGAAGAATGATAAATCTTTCTTATTGCTTATTCCGATACTGTTCCAACCCTATATTTGCCTTCCTTCTGTTCACCTATAAAATGCAAAGCACCACATTTTTTACAGTAAATTTAAATATCAAAGTCTATTTTTCCTATTCTGTTTTGACATTATTATTATTATTATTATTCAACCTTACTGCTCTTCATTAACTAATCTAATCTTATTATTATTATTATTATTATTTCAACATCTTCTCAAAAGTCTTCAATACCATATTAAATAATATGGTAACATAATATTGATGATCCTTACGACAAGACTCTTCTTTCTTTTGCCTTGACAAATACTGCATAGTCAAGCCTTGCTATTGACTGTAATTTCTTTGGTTGGCGTTACTAAATATGCGTTACTATATTTTACATCATTTCGTCCATCATCTTATTTTACCGTGATCTTTATGTTCCATAATCATTTATCTTGTTCATTGCCTCGGTATTCATAAAGTAATTTTCTTTAGTAGATATCCATTGCAGTACGAATTTTAATCCATAGTTGCATGATTTGTAACCAGCTTCATATCAGTATATAATACTGTTATGTATATGCGTGTACTATTTGCAAATCCAGATTGTTTGAATTTCGTATTAATCGACTAAACTTGGCATCATATTATGAAGTGATTAGTTATTCTGCATTTACTGGTACTGCTTTTATTTTTAGATCTTCTTTAGCAAGGTCTTGAGAAGATACAAAAGTATTAATCATAGTTTTTAGTTTGTGAATCCCGTACCCAGTCTTAGATGATATAGCTATTGGATTAGGTATCATCAAATCGTTCGCTATATTCTTAACTAGTTCTGTTGAGATTGTAGCGCCATCAAATTTAGTTAACACTACAAGAACTCTAGATCTGTCTACTTTTAGATCATCTAAAACGTCCCAACAACATTGATATTTTATTTTAATATCTTCGATCTTCTCTGAAACATCTATTAAAAGCAAAATCAAATCAGCTCCAAGCGACTCTTCTAGTGTTGATTTAAATGCCTCTATCATATAATGAGGAAGTCTGCTAATAAAACCTACTGTGTCTATGAGTAAGGATTCTCCATTTAGATTATTATTATTATTATTATTATTATTATTATTATTAGTTCTAAACGATCTTGTAGTTGTGGAAAGCGTTGTAAATAAGCTATTTGATGTTTCCTTATATTCTGATGTAAGCAAATTAAATAATGTTGTTTTTCCAGAGCTAGTGTAACCTACTAACGAGATAACAGGCATTTTATTTCTTAATCTATTTTGGTGATAAAGTTCACGCTTTTGATGTACATCATCGAGCTTCTTTTTGATAATAGACAT
This sequence comes from uncultured Nitrososphaeraceae archaeon, assembly GCA_963765895.1. Lineage (GTDB taxonomy): Archaea > Thermoproteota > Nitrososphaeria > Nitrososphaerales > Nitrososphaeraceae > JARBAU01. The sequence goes on from CAVXZB010000012.1 coordinate 57,383, forward strand.
GCGCCTTTTTAGATCTCTGAATTTAACATCAACTGTGTATTCTCCCATACCGCCCTTCCCAGGTCTTTCAGTACTCCCTGAAGTTAGTTTTGCATTTTCCCTTACACGTGGCATTTCATATTTGATCTCAGCTAGTTCAATCTGTAATTTTGCTTCTTTTGTAGTGGCTCTTGAATGAAATATGTTAAGTATTAGTCTCTCTCTGTCTATCACCTGTACTCCTGTTAGCCTCTCTAGGTTGTGAATTTGTTTAGAGGTTAAATGTTCATCAACAACTATCTGATCGGCTCTGGTTTCTTTTACAAATGCTTTGACTTCTTCAGCTTTACCAGAACCAAGGCCATATCGAGAGTTATTCAGATACTTTTGAGTAACAACTTTTAAAATTTGATAACCTGCAACTGTAATAGACGAAGATGACTCTACCAGACTTTTTGCTTCTTCGAGACTAAAAGCATCAGGATGTGTTACGAGTATAACTTTGGTAAAATTCAGATTGCGCTCAAGACCAGTCCATATAATCTATCGTATCGTATTCATTTGTGTGTTTTCTTGAGCACGTATGTGAAGGATTTGCATTCGTAGAAGTTGACTTAAAATCATCAGTACTTCGGTCAGGAACGTATAACCCCGGAAATACTTCACCACAAGTTTTGCATTTTAACATAAGCATTGGCATTTTATTTATCCATCATCCACATAAGTATGTAATACTTATCTATATAGACATACTGCTTATCATGAACCGTTGCTTGAACTTCATAGTATTGTCACGGTTATGGATAATTGGATGTTCTTAAGTGGTCATCAGGACAAGCAGTGGCTGAGGATAATTTTTTGTCTACTCTAATAAATAATGTAGTCTCTATCAAACCTTCTAATTTTTACTTCTAATAATATAGCTCCATTTTTGTTACCTTGCAGAATTTCATAAGGATGTACTGTATTCTGATCTCTAAAGAAACAGAGATGTTATTTATCTAGAATAGTATTATATTAATATATACATCAGATATCTTTCCTCTTTGTTAGGACTCGTATCTTGAGAGAGAGTATCACGAATGCTTTCGATTTTGCTCAAGCATATATTCAGGCGCTTTTGTCTCTTCCTGAGACAGAATTGTTCTATTAAGAAGTTGAAGGATTAGCCATATTCTATCAGCTAATCAATCAAGTAGCGGTTCTAGGATATCATATTGATGCTGCGGTATTTATTCTCACTTCTGAAACTTTTACAGAATTGTTATTATCACTGTCATTATTGCCTTGCCCAGATCTACCATAGAATGAAACCTTAATATATTTAGCATCTACTTGTGGGACAATGCCATAATTTTCAAATCCGTTATTAGAACCAGAACTAGTTCCTTTAAGAATATCAGTAAATGTTTTACCATCCTTTGAAGTTGATATCATAAAGTTATTTTCATGTCTATCGCCTTTATCCCATGCAACGTCTAGGCTACACAGTTTCTTTATACTATGTAGATTAAGTTGAAGATACGTTCCAAAGGCTGTTGCGCTCCATTTTGTTTCTAGATTATTATCTATAGTATTGGTAGGCATGTTTTTATTATTGTCATCATTTATTGTAGGCGCATTAACAGTAACAGATGCAATAGATGCTGCTTCGCAATTACTGTTGTCACCATAATATGTCGTAATAGGATTGCTGAATGTCATTTGTCCTTCGATTGAAGATAAATTGGTTGTTGTTAGCAATTGGTTATCAAGCATCTTATTAATATCATTCCTATCATTATCATTTTTATGTTGAGACGAAATACCAGTACTGCAATGCTTCCCCAAACACAATCCTCCAAGACACGGATTAGTTGTAAGACATGCTAGGTCTAACCTTTTCTTATTATTATTATTATTAGCATTTACTTCATGACTTTGATTTATTATAATGAATAATGTAAGGATTAGTAATACCACTAGTTGAAACAGATGGACTACTGAATTGGTTGGCTTATTTTTCATCGACTTCATTAAGATATTTGGGATCAGAATATTATTATCTGCTTTTATAGATTATTTAAGCAAATTGAATTTGTTGCTGCTATAAGTAAATATAATATATAATTTTTTAGATTTTATTTTTCGACAATTCTTTTACTGGTTTTGTTTCTATATCTAAAATATAACTGAAGTTGATTACTATATATTATGAATATGGAGTAGATCTATCACAAAGTAATATTTAATATTAATAATTTTCGTAGAAGATAATTCCAGCATGTTATTTGGATATGATAATACTAATATTAGACATTTGATATGGTTTGAATATAAAATTACTAGATTTGTAAGTATAATGAAAATTCTATGATAATTAAATTATAGTATAAATCTATATTTTATCTTCTAATATTATTGCATATTAAATAGATATATTTTCAGATCACAGATTATAATGCTATTAACATATAACAATTTACGAGATTATAGATATATAAAATTTCTGAATAATAATTTTGTTACATTAACAATCTGAAGTTGCATAGTCTTTATTCAAATATGTAACTATATTATATTTATTAACGAAACTGTCAGTGAGATAAAGCATCAAATGGTATTAACCTGGAGCAAGTATTACGATCGTTTCCCGATCCTTTTTCTATAAAGATACAAATTACATTAAAACTTTTGCATATCGTGATAAATTTTGTATTAAGACTAAGTAATTTATTCAGCTAATTAAGTCATATAAATATCATTAAATATCACATGCTAAATTTATCACTTTCCGAAAATATTAATAATTATTATGTGAAAGCAAATATGGCAAAGTTATCTTCGATAACTATCGTGTCGCAATATGTCCATATTATGGCGTAGTTGGTGCCCGATTAGGCGGCTTAGGAGGTACTGGAGAAGGATTTGGTGGAGGATACGGAATAGATGAAGTTAGAAATAATGCTGGACGTCCGGCAAGCACAATATTCACCTGTACATGTTTGCCTTCTCTATATACGGTTAATGTAATATTATTGCCCGGAGATTTATTCTGTTCAAGATATGATACTAGATCATCAAATCGTGTAATGTTTTTCCCATCGACGGATGTTATTATATCTCCACCATGTTTTTGACCATACTGATCTGTAGTAGACCCTTTAATACCAGATTTATCAGCAGAGCCATTCTTTATTATGTTGTCGACTACTACTCCTTTAAGATCAGACGGTAAATTTTTGAATCTTTGAGCCAAATCAGACGTAAGCGACGTACCTGTAAGTCCAAGATAAGGGTGAGTATAAGTTCCTTTTTCAATCAAGACTGGAATTATTTTTTTTACTGTGTTGGATGAAATTGCAAATCCGATTCCAGAAAATCCACCAGTAGATGAAAGAATACCAGTATTTAATCCAATGACATGACCCTTCATATTTAGTAAAGGACCACCAGAATTACCGGGATTTATAGCCGCGTCTGTTTGAATTATATCTGATATGGAATATCCATAACTAGGATCTGGAAATAAACGGCCTATCTGACTTACAATACCTGTTGTCATAGTATTATCCAGACCATATGGATTACCAATAGCTATCACTTGATCACCTACTTCAAGTTCTGATGAATTACCTAATACAATTGGTTTAAAGAGAAAGAGTGATGACTTTTGACTACTATTACTGTCTGGACTTATCTTTAGCACTGCCAGATCACTAAAAGGATCTCGACCTGTTACAATGGCACTATATCTATTACCATCAATAGATGTCACATCAACTACTTTTGAATTTCCTACAACGTGATTATTGGTAACTATATGTCCCTGTCTATCATAAATAAAACCCGAGCCCAACGCTGTTTGGTTTTCTCCTCCCGGTTGTTGTGAAGAATTTGGATTTGATATTGGTATCTTACTGGTAACTTGAACTACAGATCCTTCTACTTTTTTGAAAATATCTTTGATATTAGAAGTGAAATTAGTATTAGAGATATTAGTAGCATTAACTTGAAGATTAGACTGATTTGATATTGGAGATGCAGTGGCGATCTGAAATAAAGAAGAGTGTGACAATAGTATTGATAATGTTATACTTACTAGTAAGAAAATCATGCCCAAAAACAACTGAAATTTATTTGACTCTTGTTTGGATACACTCATTAATAAGTCTGAATATTTGAAACAATATATACATTATTATTTTAAAATGTTCTATTGATATGCTTCGCTGCCTATTTTGATCTCTGCACATTTATTATGTAAATAGAAAGGTCATTAATTTGGATATTTATGGAATTGCACAATATACATACTATCTTCGATAAATATTATATCTCAATTACAATAATATATATTTTATAGCGAATCATCATTAGCCATCAGACCAGGTATTATTGTTATTATTGTTATATGAATTGACTAGTTCAGTCGCCATTGATCTTATACTGGTAGTCTGTATAGACAAGCACTCGACTAGTATCTAGTTTCGAATGTTGGTCCGATAGATGACTATCCAGTGAAATATCGTACAAATCCTTCATCTCCTCAGATTTCTACTCGCTGTCTTTATCTATCGCTAAGCCGTCAAAATAAAATGTGCTCTCTGTATCTCGGACTAGAATTTCCAATATGATGTTCAATCCTCTCTAGTCTGTGTGGACATTTTCTTCCAAACTTGTGAAAGATATAGATAGACCATTTTGAAGTTGTAGTCATATCTACTACCCATTCTTGTTGGCGATGAATATGATATTGCCAATCGACTTTTTATTGTATAACTAATTTGACAAGACAGATGGGTAATTAGTTGATCATGTTCATACATCATGGGAAGTCAGTTCTTCTATCGAATGTGGAGATCTAGATTATCGCACTCCAATGCAGTATAGAAATAACATATTCGTGAGTTAATATGGTGATGTTAATTATAGCGAGTCTGAAATCATCTTGAATGAGATCAGATTGGGGCCTGTCGCTTAACTTTAGACGACTTAGTGGTGTAAACACGAAATTGTTTTAATTATCTGTAATGCCTATTACGTCTTCTGTTATAAAAGTTAAAATCGAAAAGGCCAATTGCCCCAAAGGCGGTCAGTGCAATTACCGCTTCTGCAATAGCAACCGATATCTTCACACTCATAATCCACTACGTAGTTCGATCCGACATTTTTATCTATTAGTAAGAATACACAATTAACATCCTGAAGAGCTTTATTCCTTTCTCAGACGACGGCTAACACTTTTTCAATTTATTTCGATAAGTTAGCGGAATCTTAATTAGTTAAGTGTTATACAAAAAAATTGGCTAATTGAGAATATATAGTTATGTATTGATTTTTATTTGGAAAAAACAGGTTATTTAATCTAATTATTCTAAATTTATACCTCACAGATAATTATCTAAATAATAAAAAATGAGAGGGATCACTTACCTATCTTAAACATTTTTGTTCCACAGACAGTACAAATTCCCTGCGTTGCAGGCTTGCCGTTTTTCATCGTGATCTTTTTCTCATCATTCATTGACCTTTTTGATTTGCATTTAACGCAATATGCTTCCATGATAATGCAAATGATTAAGCGAGATAAAAAAGAAGCGGTGTATAAAATGATTGTCTGAAAGAATAGTGATACTTACTCATCTTAATTTCTTATGTACAAATGATATTTTAGATAATTTATTGTAATAAGGGGCCATTGATTTATAGTTTTCGTCATTACATATTTAGTTATTCCTATTTCCTACTACTTTGAACTTGTAATGTTTAAAGACTTCACGGTAATGACGAACATAGCTCTCTGCTACGTCATGGGTTGAGAATGAACATCTAATACCATCAATTGCGATCTTTTTATCGTGCAAATCCAAGACTTCGATCACATAAGATTTCGGCAATTTTTTGGCATTTCTTAAGACTATAGATACACTAATTAGTAAGAATAAAATAGTAGACAGAATGATTAAAGCATATTCAAATCCCTTACCAAAGTTTATGAAATAAGTAATTAGATTATTATCAATCCATTTATAAGTAATATTTAGAACCTCCAATAGAGCAGTTATAATAAAATTCAATATCATTATTACGTATTTATTAAATACGTACTTATTACTATACTTTCCCTTCTATATATAAGTCCTCTACTTAAAAACACAAAATATATTATAAATATATGAAATCTTATTCATTTTCTTATTTTTGGAATTAAAGTCATTACTGTAAAGTGTGTTGATCCGATCAATAACCTTAATTGCTAAAGCTTATTTAAACACGGAGAGGGATTAGTCATTGTATGTTTTTAAAAATCAGTAATTTGAGTATATTAGTTTCGGCGTCATTCATTGCCTTTAATTACATCTAACAGCTAACCCATTCGAACAATTTGAATAAGACTATCAAAGTTATACTTTGTTGGTTTTTGTTTATACAATCTCAATATTTGAATAATTTCATTTTTTGGTATGTTTAGTAGATCATTTATTCGTCTGGCAATCACACCGTTAAGTAATAATGCCTGAGTTGCGGAGGTTACATTAGATATCTTTCTGAGATTACTAGAGCTCTCAAAATCAATAATATTCACATCATCATGTTCGGAAATTAGTACATGACGATCAAGACGACTCAGCTCTCCATGATCCAAATGTATTTTATCGAGATCATAACATTTCTTTAAGACAGTAACAACTATGTCGCGAACTTTATATGTGGAAAGATTCTGTTGTTGTCGAATCCAATCTATTATAGTTAAGCCATCTATAAATTCCATAATAATAAAATTCTCGGTATATGCGAATAAACTAGGGCCAATGCCAATCGAGTTTGCAATCGTATGTAATAATACTTCTCTTCTCATATCTTTTCTGTCAGCATCTGTTCTTCTTATCTTGCAAGCATAGATCTTATCCTCTATTTCTACCTTGACTACAAGACCCACACAACCTTTACCTACAATATTCGTTCTACCAATTTTCGTTCTTCCGCCAAATAAGATGGTATTAATCCCAAGGGAGCGTATTTCATTCAAACGGATAGTATAATCTTCAATGCTAAAATTAGGATAACAAATAATTGTAGCTAGTTCTGACGGAGTTATGCTAATTTTATTAGATTGTAAGTCTTTCTGTAGTGGTAAGTGCATTAATTGCTTCCCTTATTATTCCGTTTAATCTAAATTCATTAGCAGTATACACACGTAGTGTTTGTTGAACATCTTTTTTTAATCCACTACTAATTCCGGTGCTTTCAATTTTTTTAGAAACCAGCATTTTTATATAATCTTTTGCGCTTATTATATTTCTTTTAATTAACGCTGTTACTCTCATCTGTTTATTGATCCATATAAGATTACTTATTTTACTATTCTTTGAAATAAAATTGATAGTTTCTTTTTTTCTAAAAACCTCTGGACCCATCTTCTCAGTGTATGGCGATAAGAAAATGGATTCTAATAAGAATATAAATGCAGCAGATCTTTTTTCATCTGTAATACAAGTGCTCTTTATTACTTTAAAACCGACAAGTTCTAACTGTTTGGATAAAGCATCAAGACTTCTCTTTAATTGACCCCAAATAATATCTGGACTCCTCGGATTGTGCCCAAATTCCATCACCAATAAATTTGGATAAATCTCCTCGTGAGGTCTGGCATATCTCTTTTCTTTTATGAAAAATTCTAAAGATGGTTTCTGTAAAAATCTTCTGGCAGCAAGTACAAATTTCCCGACACTCTCGTTAGAAATTGCTGATCCTAGGTTTCTTCTAGAATCCACCGGATCAATTATAACAAGAGGACTTGCAAAGGTCTTTATTATATCTTCATCCACCCTATTAATGGAATATACATTCCCTTCTTTCTTAATATCAGATATAGCTTGTAATAATGATGGAAGTGAACAATATTTTAAAATTAGCACTTCAATGACATATCCACTAAAACCATTCGTCGCGATTTCTGCTCCATATACATTGATAGATTTGAGCATTCTTTTCAAAAGTCTAATATGTCTTATCATTTCATTATTTAGATTGTCTTTAACATATTCTGTATGGAATGGAGATCTGTCAGCAGCACTTTTCCAATTTCCCATCTTTACATTATAACAAGGTACAATATTAATCCTGACCCCTTTAATGAAAGCTTCAACATACGGATGATCAGAATATCGCATATATGGTCGGTATCTTCGTAAAGATTCTATGCCTATTCGTTTGCCTAAACTTTCAAATTCTTCAGTATCAACAGATTCATCGATTTTCACGAAAATATCTATGTCCGTATCTCCCTTTAACCACGTTCCCTTTGCAAATGATCCACCAAATGTCACTTCAATTATTTTTGAGGATCGATAATTGCTAACAAGATCTCTTGCCTCATTAGCTATTCTAGATATCCTTTTTACTTCTGCTAATGATGGTTCACAATATTGTAATGCTTTATTTAGTATAGTATTTATGCTCATTTTGCATCTACTGTAAAAATATTTGAATAAATTGGACCAGACTTGCTAATAATACTTTGTTTTAATTGTAATCTTGTAATGATGTCAGATCCAAATGTGTGTCCATTATACTTTGACAACATATTTTTTAGATCCAAGCTCCTAGTTCTAATTCGAAACAGTGTCAAATGTGGCATAAACTCTTTATCTGGTTTAAAACCGATATCCAATATTCTTGATATTATCCTGTCACTAAGACTAATTAGCTGTTGTCCGCCTGTTTTATCCACACCTACCCATACAATTCTAGGAGAATACAAATTTGGAAATACTCCGATATTTACGTATGTTATATTAATAGGTTTGAAGTATAAGTCTGCTAACCGAGTTCTAATATTCTCAATATTTTTTGAATCTATCTCTCCCAAGAAAATGATAGTAAAATGGAAGTTATCATTTCTCACTGGTCTGATTATTTGCTGACTCCATCGATTTTCAGTGATTAACTCATTTTGCAACCTATCAAGCAGATATGTATTAGATATATCTAATGCAATAAAGGCACGCATACTATTATTTATCTAGGATTATTCAACCAAAATTAATTGAAACTGTTCCGATTCTTATTGAACTATGTATGTGATTTATTCGACCTCAAGAGCGTTTATTTACTTGACATTGAGTAAGGCATTGCTAAGTAACATTCTTCTTATTTTTTATAAATCATAAAATTAAGAGAAGATCTTTATTACATCTGCAAATCTTTTTCTTAGGCTTACTATACTCGTGTTTCCGGCTAGTGCCATCCGTCCTTGACTTACTTTTTCTCCTTCTTTGATACAGGCTGCATATAATACAGCGACCGCTAATGCATTAGGATCCTTTCCAAAAGATATGGGGTCTTTTTTCACCATGCTCAACATTTCAAGAGCCTTTCTATATGACTTCTCAGAGACATTTGCATTATTTGCTGTTCTTGACAAATAGTTACCACAATCTACTAAAGGCAGATTTTGGATCTTAAGATGTCTCAAAAGTAGACGATAACATTTACCTGCAAATACCTTATCAGTATTTGCAGCTTTAGCTATCTCTTCAAGTGTTCTTAATATACTAAGTTCTCTACAAGCTGCATAAATACAGGCAACAATCATAGCTTCTATAGATCTTCCCTTAATCAGTTTTTTAGTAAGAGCTTTACGATAATAATATGCTGCCTTTTCTGTTACTGCGTCAGTTAGAGAAAGTTTATCTTTAATTCTTGACAATAATGCAAATGCATTTTTTAGGTTTCTTGTATAGGCCCTGCTGTTAAAGTTAGAAATTTTATTCCATTTCTGTAATCTACGTATTTTGCTCATCTGTTCTGGACTTATGATGGCACCGGCTGCATCCGTATGCGAATCAGAAATGTAAGTGGATAAACCTCTATCATGAATAGCAAGTGAAGTAGGCATTCCACTTCTCTCTTTACCCCTTAATGCTTCAGCTGTATATGCACGCCATTCTTTTTCTAACGACTCAATGTTTTCTTGTATTACTACGCCGCAGTTACTACAAACAATTTCTCCGGCCTCTGCGTCAAAAATAGTTAAGGTACTATTGCATAGAGAACATTCAACACCGCTATTGCGTTCTGCTTCTCTATTCTGATAATCTTTTTGTGCATAATTGGATGATAACATAAAAAACATAAAACATAGAAAACCCTATAAAAAGCATGTTTATTTATGGTTAGAAAAGCACCAATTGTACACACTTGTTGTACGATTAAACTATAAATTTATTATACTATAATTTATATAATATTCGGATTAACAAACAGTTTCTAATTATATTAATAAAAAATGAGATAAATTATAGAGATTTTCCATTTTGTCCTTGTTTTTTAGTCGCTTCTAAAGACTGATCTACGTTATTGCATCTTTAACAGAATAGATCTATCTTCAGTTTGTTTTGTTAAGATCATATTCCACATCATGATCTATGAAATCATATAACCGTGAGTTATCATTTTAAAGTTATAAATGAGCTTTGTTTTAGAATTTACAACGTATAAAAATTTTATGGATGAGGCAATTAACAATAAGATAACACAATTTAACATAAATACTAAAATATTAGAAATGAAGCTGATATTTATGCAATAACGTAAAGTCATTTGTAATGTGTATGCATATTGTAATAATTGATTTAATATAAGTAGTCAAATTAAATATGTGAATAAAAGATCAATCAGACTTAATATATTGAATTATGTATAGTGAGCTATGAATAAAGATATTTCGTATGCTATTAATTATCATGAGGCAACGAATCATTCCGAAATTAGTCTAATGACTTCAAGGTATCGCTTAGATTGGAATAATCGTCCTATGCCTTTTAAAGTGTATACTGATAATTTATTTACGTATAATCTTCCAACAGATTTTCCTATACCAACCCTGAACGCCATCACGTCTATTTGCAATAGATATTACAATCACAATTCTGGAATTACAAGCGATTCAAATGTGCTTCGTAATGGTAATATAACTTTAAAAGACTTGTCAGAAATCCTATTTTTTTCGGCCGGAATTACTCGGGAGATGAGATATAATTATGGTACTTACTATATGCGTGCAGCTTCTGCTACTGGTGCGCTTTATCCTATAGAATTATATATCGTTTGTCGAGATCTCTCACCAAATTTAAAAGCAGGAGTGTACCATTTTTGCCCTGCAGAATTTAACCTTACCGAAATTCGTAGTGGTGATTATCTGACTCAATTGTCTGCAGCTACTGGAAATAATTCAAACATTTTAAATTCTCAAATTTCCATTATATTTACATCGTTTGCTTGGAGAAACGCATGGAAATATCAAGCAAGATCTTATCGCCATTGGTATTGGGACTCTGGTGTAATAGCTGCAAATCTTCTTGCAGTAACCACTTCGATGAGGCTTTCTGCTGAACTGGTAATGGGGTTTGTAGATGATGCACTCAATAATCTTCTTCGATTGGAGAAACAAAAAGAAGCAACAATAGTGATGGCTCGCTATTAATACAAGATCATCATTAGAGAAAGTTGAAATTAAAGATACTAAAAAAGTGGAAGAAATACAGCGTATTCCTAATTTGCCTGTCTTAAAAGTTGTCCCATTATCAAAAAGTGGGGAAATAGATTATTTTGAAATTTGGAGACTACATCAAGCCTCTAAGCTAGACAACAAAAATGAAGTAAAAGAATGGGTTAATAGTTATGACCACAATACAGACGAAACGGTATGGAAGGCATCTGATATGAAACGTGAGTCATCATATAATAATATCAAGATTTCCAGTGAACATTCATCATTTAAGGAATCCATATCGTCTAATTACCGTGTAGCAGGTTTAGGTGAAACCATACTAAGAAGAGGTTCAACACGCAGGTTTACTGTGGCCCCTATTCCATTCTCTATATTATCTGTCATACTATCTTGTGTAACTACAAGAACACCTATGGATTTTCTTAGAAAAGGAGACACATTAATAGACATCTATTTAATAGCTAATGGGATAGATAACTTAGCACGAGGAGGGTATTTCTTTAATAGTAAATTGAATAGTTTGGAAGTACTGAAAAAACATGTTTCAAGGGAGATGTCTGGATATCTTTGTCTAGGTCAATCTCTTTTTAGCGATGCTAGTGCAGTTCTATTTCTGATGTGCAACTTAAAAAATATACTTGACATTTTGGGTAATAGAGGATATAGAGCCGCACAATTTGAAGCTGGAGTGATAGCTGGAAAAATATATCTGTCAGCATATGCTCAAGGTATAGGAGCATCAGGATCAACTTTTTTTGATGAGGCAGTAACCGAATTTTTCTCTCCACATGCAGAAAATAAGAATTCAATGATTGCGATCGGAATTGGTAGGCCTGATTATAAAGCGAAGGCAGGAAAAGTATTGCCTGTTAAGTTGACTAGAGAACAGCTATTGGTTGGCAATGTATAATTAAGATGCCAAAAAGGGATTCCATCATATTAGCATTCTATAAAATATTAACATTTTTCTGACCATTACTAGGACAATCTGAATTGTCCAAAGCTGTTCGTTTATCAACTGTGACAAATCTTTTACAAGTAAAACCCTCATTCATTAATATCATATTCACTCGTGCTTTTTGCCTCTAACTACTAAAATAAAGAAATTATATGATCTCATCATATTACTAAACTGGCTGTGTAGAAACCATCTCATACAGTCAAAGCTTTGTAAGAGTATAATACCAATAGTCTATTGAAAGAATCAATGTACGTCAGACTTGCAGGTACGATGTTCCGTGTTTTGAAGCATGCAAGGATTCCTCTATTTTCTAACAGGAAAAGTAATCACATATTTACAATATGGCAGCACATAGTTCTAGTTGCTATACGACAGTATGAAGGTAAGAGTTATAGAATGTTTGTCGAGTGGTTAATTGAAGCCTATTACCTAAGGTCATTTCTACGGTTGTCACGTATTCCTCATTTTACAACATTGCAAAAGTTTACAGATAGAATCAATAATTCATTGCTTGAAAAGATAATTTCGTCATTCATTGTAATTAGTGGTACCAAGCATATCTTTGCAGGAATAGATTCAACAGGATTTAAGATAACTCATGCATCACAATATTATACTGATCGAACAGAATTGAGAAGAAAATATGCGAAATTATCTATTGGAGTAGATGTATTACAACAAATCATATGTACAATTAAGATAAGACGAGCTCCAACAAGGCATGATAATGTAGATTTCAGGCCAATTATAACAAGGACATCAAATATTCTTCCATTATCTGTAGTTACAGCTGATAAGGGTTACGATAGTGAAGATAATCACCTTCTCGTAAGAGAGGACTTACATGCATTCAGTATTATTCCTGCTCGATATGAACATGTACCGATGTGGAGAACACATGGTAAGTACAGAAAGCAGATGAAGCGTGGTTACTCCAAATTGCTGTACAATCAACGAAACAAAGATGAAACCATAATATCAGTTATAAAACGACTATTTGGAGAGAATCTTATGTCTAGATTGACTAGAATGCAGAACAGAGAGTTATCATTTAGATGTATCACCTACAATATGCATAGACTGACTAATCTTGTAATATTGATGATGTTTTCTACATAGTCGGAACAAGGAAAGGTGCACGTAGGAAGTAAAGCAATAACCTCTTACAGATTTACCGAATCAGGATATTTGCTAGCATGGAATATAGAAAGTTTTAACATAAAGCAAAGAGAGATAGCAAATAACCAAATATACAGAGTTCTGCAACGAAATGCCAGCTATGGTCAATCATCCTATTATGTCCTCGGTTCGCTCGAGTACAGGAAATATAAGGAAAGAGGAGTGTTTGATGAATTATTTACAAGTATTTTGCGAGACACAATCTCCCACTCGAACAGACAAATAAATACAATAAGAGATCTTATCACAGGTAGTCCTTTACCTAACTTTAATGATGAAAATAATGCAAAAGTTTACTTGGAAATCTGGCATGAAGCGTTCAACGAGTTACCAAATGAGGAAACTAGAAATTGTTGTCTATATTGGCTAAAACTAGGAATAGAGCAGCTAATGGAGACTAAGCCTCCAAAGAATATTAAAGCCTTTGAGGAACGAAGGTTTGATTTACGAAGCAATTACGATACGCTCGCATTGGAAGGAATATGTTCAAATTGTCACCTTCCATCAGCACTATCGATAAATATATTAGAATATATGAACAGAATAAATTTTTCAGCAGAGAAAATTATCATTAATAAATGCACAGTATGTGATCAGAATTGCTCGATACAACTCCCTATGCTTTGAGATAACCCTTATTTCAAACTCATCGCACTGTTTGGGAACACATTAATAACGTAACCTTTAATCTAAAGAGTTTCAATAACATTTTATTTTGCTGCTTATTATATAACTAACGACTCAATAACTGTGAAAGAGTTACGAAGCATAAGCTCAATCTTTAGAAGAAATGAAAATGGAGAGTATGACCAAAGTGCTCTACTTTATCGAGACATCTTATGTTATCCTGTTAAAATAGCCAGTATGGATGATGATAACGATACTGTTAAAAATGTTAGCAATAATGCTAAATCTGTTAACTTTACCAGATGGACGATTGTTACATGGTTAAGATCTAATCATAGCATATATGTGATTAGATATAAAGAGAAACCTTTGGGTTCTCCCTATGTCGAACTTATGAGTATACAGAATACTATAAGGAGAAATTTAGATAGACTAGTCGAACTCGAATTATTGCAAATAGCCGGGGAAGGAAAGATTCAGACAGGAACCGGCACTACGCCTATTTATAAACATACAATATTTGGGCTCCTCATAGCATGGATCATCGAGTTGCAAAATATTTATGATACAGAGATAAGCGATTTAGAGGAGGATCAGAGAAGAAGAAAAATTGCTACCGATGAGATATATGATATACTTCAAGGTATATTAAAAAAGGGATACAGATGTGCCCCAACAACTCTCTTAGTGTATTCTAAATTCCTTGAAATCTGTAAGGAACAAAAACTATTCGGCAACCTAATCCAGTTAATGAATTCGATACTTCTTTCAGAGGACGATATGATCACAATGGAAAATTTCATACACAGACTAATGGAATTTGATTTTAAGTCTGAAAATAGTAAACTACTGTTTCGACTTATCTTATGGAATGGTACATTAAATTCTCTTGATGAGCGTACAAGAAATGTCTTTCTGCATAATGCTAAGTTGGATATAGAAAGAAAAGTAGTAGAAGGGCTGAAAAATCTTAGAGGTTATGAGAGTCTAATGCTAAAAGCTTTAGAATATCCGAAAATCCAGGTTATTCTTGAATGTAATTGTAATTGTAAACAGTGTCGGTCGTATATCCTTAGAATGCTGGATGTTCGCAAGTACAAGATCAGGATGATATTAGCGAATATAGATTCCTCGAAGTTATCTGGTGTGGCGCTTCAAATCTACAAATTGGAGATGGACAAAGTTTGCTCTAATATAGATCCTTCCATACTGCCAGAAAAATGTCCTGCCTGTAACACATATAATTCGCTAAAAATGCCTTTCTTTACCAACTGATATTAGCGTAACTATAATATTTGAGATGATTTGCTCAACGATGGTTTTAATAATCATTATTTATAATAGATGATCGATAGGAATTTGCGTTAGTTGATGCGCAGTTTGATTTTTAGTGTTTAATGCATTCTCAATAGTATTATTTATTCCTAAAACCGTATTGCCTAAGCGAATTGCAAGACAATATTCCGTTAGATGAATATAGTCGTATATTACCAATACCATATAGTTAGATTGACGCCTCTCTCGTAGCTGCGACAGACGCTTGTTGAGAAATTGTATATATTCCTTGAATCACTAAGATTATTAGGTGTTGAACGAAATCCTTAATGTATCGAATGTAAGGAAGTATTTTCATGTTAAAAAGAGTCTTAGAGATTCCTTCCATCTGCACGGCGATGCTCAATATGTTAAAGCCGTTGACGATGTAAGCTTTAACATAAATAAGGGTGAGGTATTGGTTATTGCTGGAGAATCGGGTTCTGGCAAGAGTACATTGGCTCGATTAATACTTCGAGCTATCGAACCAGATAGTGGTTCCATATCCTTTGAAGGGCACGATATTACAAAAAAACGGGGAAAAGAACTAAAAAATTTTAGGACGAAAATTCAAATGGTACAGCAGGATCCTTATACTTCCATTGACCCACGTTGGAGAGTGATGGATATCGTGTCAGAACCACTTGCTATCCATCATCTATATTTCTCAAAGAAGGAACGGGAAGATAAAGTAATTAAAGCATTAGAAAATGTAAGATTAGAACCCGCGTCTGAAATATCGAATATGTTTCCACATATGCTCTCTGGGGGTCAAAGACAGAGAGTCGCTCTAGCCAGGGCTCTTGTAATAAATCCAAAAATAATTGTAGCCGATGAACCTGTCTCGATGCTTGATATATCTGTCAGGGCAGAAATATTGCAATTGATGAAAGCCTTAAAGGATAAATTACAAATTTCATATATCTACATTACTCATGATCTTTCTACGTCCAGATATATAGGTGATAATATCGCTATTATGTATGCTGGCAAAATAGTAGAAACCGGGCCAATCAACCAAATATTATTGAATCCACTTCATCCATACACCCAGGCATTGATCGATGCAGTTTCTGAACCTGAACCAAACAACTTGCAAAAAGAAAAAATAATTCGTTTAAAACATGGGGCCTCTAAAACCTATGTTGGTTGTCGATTTTGTCAATCCTGTCTTTATTCTATGGACAAATGCTCGGAGGATCCTATCCTGGAACAAAAAGAGACTAACCATTTAGTTTCCTGTTTTTTATATCCTAAGTTGATCCAACAATAGTCGATTGACTCTCATTTGTGAAAAAGTTGCGAGGTATTCATTTTCCTAATCGATTGGAATAATGGAGGTGGAATTGCGGATTCTATTATGACAAATAACCAGTACGATCGAAGCCTGACTTCAGACAGGTATTTGCGCAAGACAACGTAATAGATTGGATTGGTTGGTCAGTTGTATACACTCTACGATTTAATGATAAATATTTCTTAACTTTGAATCAGAAATTAATACTAATTCCAGTCATAATTAACCAAACTAAACGATGTACTAAAATACTCGTTGTCTTTTTATCTCCAGTCAGAGGTGTTATAAGATCCTTTTTTACAACTACAGATTTTCTTTGTCCTAACTTTAGTCTAGGCGTAAATAATGATTTTAATTAAAATCAAAAAGGAGTTGAATTCATAAAATTTCTAGCTGCTGATATGAACTGAATGTACTAGATGTTATTCCGTAGATTTGAATTTACTAATGTCGCCATGTTAAGTGCAATGTATTCTCAAATTAAAAACTCCCAAACTTAAATAGTCTAGTAATTATTAAACAATGGCGAATTTTTTTGCCTGCAGTACTACATTTGATCTTTGAATTTCAAGAGCGTAGAGCCTCCAATGAGATCACAAATTTGCAAAATAAGACCCGGTTAAAGTTTATTATATCTAACATTAGTCTCCCTGCCTCTTCCTAAACATTTTTGAACATAAATTGCATGGCCTAACCCCAGAAGACTATGTTCTCAACTCGTCTCCCTGGGAAATCTCAAATAATGAGAGTATTAATGCATCATTCTATACCATAAGAAATGCCCCTGGGCTAAATAAAACCAAGCATCGAGATAGTCTATTATCTTAAGAGACACTAGATCTGAAACCTTATTTCTATGTTCGGGATGATCCAAGATTACGTACTAACATAATTCTTAAGAAGAATCATATGATGTCTAGAATGTATGCAACGGGCTAATGATATTAAAACTCCAATTAATGTAGACAAGGAGATAACAATCAGAGGCTGGGTACATAGATTACGTAAACAAAAGGAAAAGACTTTTTTGCTTATCCGAGATGATCGGGGCGGAGTCATTCAATGTGTATTTCCAACTCGACAGGTAACACATCTAACCATCGAGTCCTCTGTTGAAGTTACCGGTATATTGATAGCAGATGATAGAGCGCCAGAAGGTGGCTATGAAATCAGAGGTAATAGTTTAATAGTTATTAATATTGCTGACTCCGATTTTCCCATAGGAGAATACCAGAGTGCTGAATTATTGCTTGACAATAGGCATTTAGCACTAAGGACTCGAAGAATGATTGAAATTGCAAAAATCAGGTCCACAATCTTAAAGTTTGCCCGCCAGTTTTTTATAGAAAATGATTGGATGGAAGTAACTCCCCCAATCATAGTGAAAGGTGCGGTAGAGGGCGGTTCTACACTTTTTAAACTGAGGTACTTTAATGAAGAGGCATACCTTTCACAGAGTGCACAGCTCTATCTCGAGGCGTTAATCTTCTCCTTGGGTCCGGTATGGAGCCTTACTCCTTCGTTCAGAGCAGAAAAATCAAGAACAGTAAGGCATCTTGCAGAATTTTCACATCTAGAAGCAGAAGCGCCATTGGCAAGCCTTGAAGATATTTTACGAGTTGAGGAACGACTGATAACCTATATAATTCACAATACTATTAGAGAAAGATCTGACTCCCTTATCTTTCTAAAGAGAGATGTTACTAATCTAAAGGACGTCAGAGTTCCGTTTGATAGAATTTCTTATTACGAGGCAATTGATACACTCCAATCAAGGGATTTCAGAGTAGTAGACGCGAAGGGAAACAAAAGACCTATTAGAATAGGCGATGATCTTAATATTGACTCAGAACGTGAACTGACAAAATCCACCTTAAATCCACTTTTTGTTAGTGGCTATCCTATCCGGATAAAGCCCTTCTATGTTAAGGAGGATGAGCAAAATAGGGGAATTGGACTCAGTGCTGATTTATTAGCTCCTGGAGGTTTTGGAGAAATTGCTAGTGGGGGAATGAGGGAAGATGATATCTCATCTATTAAAAAAAGAATGAAGATTGAGGGACTTGATCCATCATCATATGACTGGTATATAGACCTGAGAAGATTTGGTTCGGTACCCCATGGTGGTTTCGGACTAGGTATCGAACGTTTAGTGAGATGGTTAGTCGATATTGAGGACATAAAGGATACAGTGTTATTTCCTAGAACAATGTCTAGAATTATACCATAGTGTAATTTCTGAAAGAATGGACTATGGTCAAGATTATTACATTAAATCACACCTGATTGTTTAATCTTCAGACTATAAGTATGAATACATTGTATTAAAGAATAGCATCTACTTTATCTGAAAATCTCATTTTAGTAGAAACAAATTACTCCGTATAGTATGTTAGCTCAAAACAAGATAGAAAGCGCAAAATCAAAGACCAGATGAATTTTGCTAATTTGATTAGACTATACATTTGTTTGTATACTGTGACTCAGCTCAGTCGAATTTTGTTAATGAATTGTACTAGAATCGCATGTGTATTCGAATACAATCATACATGTACAGTATATGACCTTTTTTTATAATATATTATTTCCTAAACTGTTATGTTATGAATATGTATGAGAATAAGATTAATTTGTGAACGTATATCTGAGAGATGATTTTACCTAAAGTTCAGTTTGAGTAGACATTTGCGGTAAAATTAATGACTGCTTTCGAGATATGGTTCTGATAGGATTTAGCCGCATCCCAGTTATTAGACAAATTAAAAATATCCCTCTTAATTTATGAATAATATGGGAATACAATCAGAATCACCTATTAGATACAACTTGGAATAAAAAATGTTAAAGACTTGCCAGGACAACAAATATACCAAAGTCTATTCTATTAAGCACTCTTTGTTTTCAAAGCAAATATGGTGTTTTAATTGTAATAGTATGAGGAATGTTTGTATACATGATTCATGTCCAGAACATTGTGATCTATGCTTTAGGATAAAGAAGATAAAAGATGCTAATGACCATGAACTAACTTAAGTATAGCTCGTTTCTTGACTGATTAGATATGCGATTGCGGCAATGCGTCCAACGATATATTTCTTCAACCGATATCGCATGATATCTAAATTTATCTTTTATACATTCAACATTTTCGTATCTAATAGCCGGTATCCACAAAGATTTCCTCTAGAGGTGCATTTTGCCCTCCTCTACAAAATAAAGAGAATAGGGCGTGTAAAGTACAATGCATGTTTGTGGTTTACAAAATGTATGACAACTTGTAGGAAGTGCTTAATGAAAATTTCAGTGTTTGATTTAAAACAAATGGTGCTCTTGACTTTATGAACTAATTGTAGTGGATCATCACACATCTCGTTCTAAGTAGTGTATGCTAGTGCCATCGGAATTATGGAATCAACTTTTTTAGAAATGTGACACTATTTAAGAAAACATAGATACATTCGCAAGTCCAATCTCTAAAACGGCAATAGGTCTAAATCATTGCAGAATTGATCCGGCGGATCCCTAATCCGCTGATAGATCCCAATAATTAGCGTCTTTAAATTCCTCTTTACTCTTACCTAACATCTTCCACTCTCTGAATGATTTAGAATAGAGTTTTACATTCTTTATTCCAGCTAATTTGAGCGCATAATATGTCAAGCCAGATAAGGTTCCAGCACTCCCACAGTATGTGATAAATTCAGAATCGACTGACATTCCTCTATTTTCAATTAATCTTCTTATCTCTTCTGGTTTACGCAGTATGTTCGTATCAGATCTTAACATAGCATATGGTAGGCTTTTGGCATTTGGTATATGCTCTGTCAGAAAATTTAATCGCTCTCTTGTATCTATCAAAAACTTATCTTCTTGTTCTTTTGCCAAATCGACATATGAGGCATCTGCCTGAATTTCGTGGTTGATAAGTAATGTATGTTCTGTTTTTGCAAAGGTATTATTTTTTGACTCAGTTTCTAATCCCATACTTTTCCATTGGCTAAAGGTCATCTCGAGTAGTGCAGTATTAGCGTGGCCTACGTACTGAAATGTCCAAGCTACACAGCAGCCAATGCGCCGAATGTATCATCATAAATCACTACTGGCATAGTGTCGGTGATGCCCAAATTTTCTAAAATATCTACGATTCCCGACGGGTCTTTTTCTAATATTTGTGAGAATGGCAATGATGCCGCACTCTTAATATGACCCTGAAGATATTCGTCGAGCTTCCGAACATCTACAATCCTTACAGCATTCTCTAAAATTAACGCTCGTACTGTGTCTGTATCACAGATTACAGGGATCCCGATATGGTACTAACGCTCGTACTGCTATCACGTTTCTTGGTATTCATATACATCATATTCCGTGGCTTAGTTCTTAGAATATTATGCCGCACATTCTCCTCTGGCTGTCTTTGCAGAGAATCTTATATCGCTACCATAGTCCTTATAGGATTCAGGATCCTGTTCTACTGGGTCTAATTGTGCTACTGGCGATAGCAAAACCTTTATATCATCAACGCCTTTGACGCTTCCAGTCCCAATTCCATTTACGATCTTAGAGATCCATTGCCTTAATGTTTCAGTCCCGGATTTTTCATGTTTATATATCTCGATTATTTTTCCAAGTATATTAATCACACGTTTTGCCGGAACACGCATTATTGTCTTTCCCAATTCGCCCCGTTCTCCTGTATTCCCTGAGAATAACATCGTATACGTAGGTGCCATTGAGTTGTTAATCCTTGAAGCTCCACCAAAGAATCCGATTGTGGCGACCTCATGCTGCCCGCACGAGTTGGGGCATCCACTGATCTTAATTGTGGAATCCCTAAGATCGTCATCAATATCATGTTGTGACTCCAAAAATTTGTACTCTATTTCCTTAGCCAATCGATGAGAATTTGTAATCGCCAAGTTACATGAAGTAGTTCCAGTACATCCAACCGCGGACGCAATAGTTAACGCGCCAGGGTTTGTTAATCCTGCAGTCGCAATCCTAGCGTAGAAATTATACAAGTCTTTCTCATTTATGTATCTAATTGCAAAATTTTGCTCCGGCGTGTTCCGTGCAGTTCCTTCTACCGAGAAGTCACGAATAGCTCCAGATAAAACTCTTAGTTGATTCGCAGTGATATCTCCGGCGCCTAATGTTACAAAGGCCGTGAAATACCCTTGCTGTTTTTGAGAGACGACATTCGTGTGCATCCATCTCTCGTATGGATCTCCTCTTAATGTGTTCTGTATATCCAAAACAGGCAATTTCAGATATCTCTGAGCCTTAGACATTTCCTTTTGTTCATTCTCTATATGAAAACGAAATAACTCCAAAGTGGAGTTAGCAATGGTCATTTCCACTATGGATCGTTCTTTGATTACCATTCTTTGAAACGTATCCCAACCTGTTTCGTTAACAAAATATCGCATCCGATTTCTGGCCATGTTTTCACGGTTTCCGTATCTATCAAATAACCTAATGGTAGCTAAACAAGTTGCAAGCAGCCTATCTTCAGATGTGAAATCTTCCAATAGGTGCCCCAAAAATGAAGCAGCGCCCAAGCCTCCACCAAGATATACTCGAAAACCTTTTACACCATCATCATTAATCATTGGTACCAGACCAATATCTGCAATTCTTACTAACCCATGGTCAGCGCAACAGGAAAAATTAATTTTGAATTTACGTGGAAGATTTTGACATGCTGGGTTGCGAAGAAAAAATTGAGCAATTGCTTTAGAATATGGAGTCGGATCAAACTCCTCCTTTGCACACACACCCGCAAAATGGCTGCACATAACATTTCTGACCGTATTACCACAAGCCTCCCGCGTAGTTAGGCCGACATCAACAAGACCTCGCATCACTTCACTAACATCTTCAAGTTGAACCCAATGTAGTTGGATATTCTGACGAGTAGATACATGAGCGGAGCCTATTGAGAAAGCCTCAGATAATCCTGCTATTTTTTCGAGCTGATCTGGAGTAATCTCTCCACTTGGAATCTTAATTCTTATCATACTGTAGCCCATTTGTAGTCTAGAGCCATAAGCACCATGTTGCAATCGGAATCGACGAAAATCGTCGTCAGATAGACTATGCCGTCTGTACAACTTAACTTTTTGAGCAAAATTGTCGGTTTCCTCTTTTTTCCCCCATTTGATGTGAGATCTCGTAAACAAATTGCTATCAAATTTAGAGTCTGGAGCGACATTATTACTCATGATAACTTAATTCTATTTGAAACAATATATTGTTTATGGAGTTCCAAATAACCAAGACTTATGCAAGTGCCTGTCCAGCATAATGACTATGGCTATTTAACTGGCAATATATAAGGTCAAGGATCGTTTTACCAAACTAGCAATAATTGGACTATTAGTTTCTAGTAAATCGCTTGCGTAATTCCCGTAGTCATCTGATTATCGCCATACAAAGACAACTTGAGTTTATAAACGGTATTCTATTAATCGTATTCTAAACATTTAAGAATTTTTAGAATCCTTGGAATTACACAAATTCGTGAAGATTTTCATATTGATGTATTGCCAAACCTGCTTCCGATAAAAACTTGAAACACATTCTGCATATAACCTATTTATAGTACATTGGAATGAGGTCATAATACCAATTAATCAAGCTCAAGGGATAACGACTTCTGATACCTAATTTTCCTTAACTTTTAGCCTAGTACGACTATCAGAGGAAATAGTTACCAAGGTTTGATAAATAATATCTGAAAAGAATTGTTGTCACAGAACAAATAGGATCTTCTTTGTGCAACACATTCGAAATTCTCGTTTGTTGCACAATAACTCCAAACAAAGACCCGGTCAAAAATAAAAAATCATCTAGTACGTAAATTTCGGATAAGTCAGATTCGAGGTGTATAAATACCTCATGAAAGATCAATCGCGAAGCGTAACGATCTGTGCCTTTTATAATCATCAAGTACAATCTTAGCCAATTTTTTAGTTATATCAGTCACACTCAATAAACCAGTGATTCGATTGTCGTCTTCTAAAACTACAAGATGCTTAATCCTATTTTTAGTCATGATCCTTGATGCAGTATCAACTGAGTCATAGGACATTACAGTGATAAGTGGTGTCGACATTATTTCTTCTACTAGGATTTTATTCGAACTAAAATTTTCAAGGCAGACCCGCTTGATTATATCGCGTTCAGTAATTATGCCGAAGGGAAAAATTGCATTTTTGTGTCAATTACTATGACTGAACCTACTTTTTTCTTTATCATTAGATTTGCTA
>CAVXZB010000013.1:0-56360 GCA_963765895.1 uncultured Nitrososphaeraceae archaeon
ATTTAGGACTGTAAGTTACATCCAAAAACACCTGGTTGAGGAGGAATGGTGCATTGTAGATGTTTGCCATTGTTCGTAGTCCGCCGCTTACCTACGTTAACTCCTCCTGAAATTGCAGGATCTGCTACTGTAAATGTTAGTTGTGTTATATCTGTCTCGTCGTGTACGTTACATGTTACGTCGTGATTTCCATTTGTTCCACTGCAAGAATCAAATGTTAAATATATCCACGGTCCTGGTGTAGGTCCAGGAGGTCCCTGTGGTCCCTGCTTGTCATGTTGCCCTGGCTGGTTAAATGAGCCAGCCGTAATTGTCATCCCTTTTATCGGATCATTGTTGGCTCCTTCCCAGACATTAGTATAAGATAACGACAGAGTAGTCGCTAGTGCAGTTAATATAATTATGAGTGATGAAGTTTGAATTAGGGGTTTATACATACTCGTACATAGGGATAGACTGTTCAATTTTTCTGCAATGCTTTTCACTAAACTATAAGAAACTAGAAGACATAGCGTCTACTCGCGATAGACGTAACTGCTTGATTTTTAAGAGTTAATGAGTAGTACTTGATGAATCATGAACAAACAGAAAAACAATGGTAGCATACTAAGAGAACCAATTGTCAAATTTTTCAGAGGAACAAATTTTGGCTTTTTAAGTACTTTAAACAAAGACGGTTCGCCACAAGTTACACCTACGTGGATAGATATAGAGGAAGGTAATAAAGAGGAAGTAATTCTGATAAATACTGCCAAGGATCGTTTAAAGCAAAAGAATGTATCCAGAGATCCAAGGGTATCACTTTCAATAGTAGATGAAGATAACCCATACAGTATGGTAACTATTAAGGGAAGAGTAGTTGAACAGACAACTGAAGGAGCTGATCAACACATTGATAAGCTTGCAAAGAGATATCTCAATACAGCAACGTATCCTGCTCATTCACCCAGCGTAAAGAGGATTATTCTTAAAATAAAGCCAGAAAAGATATTCTATCTGCCACCAAGATACACAGAATATTTGCAAAAAACCGACTAGAGAAAAAACGTAGATGTTTTGAACACAAGTCCTGTTACCGTATTATGCCAAACATGCGCCAGGTATAACAAAGTCAGGAAAGCCAGGGATCACGACGATCAAAGGTTCCTAGGCCGATCCTAGTATAGTGGATGAGTACTCCGTGATTGTACGCATAATGATCTTCACATGCTTGTCGATGTCGTTTTGGATGATAGTAGATTTCATATTCCATATCTCTTTTCTTTCATTTCATTCTCTCTATGTATTATGATTCTTGACTGATAATCAGCCATTAATTGAGGCGTCACCCTTACGGCTTAAAATGTAGTCGTGTTACGAGATAGATCTTATCCATAATACCTACCTATTTGGTGCGCGCCTCATAATCAGTATACCTACACGTAGCATGCAGCATTTTTGATAATATTTATAATCTGGCATCTCCCATATCTGTATTATAACGTTAGTTTCAGGATAATTACGCCGGACGTGTTAAAAATTCGATATCGTCCGATGTGTTAAACTTATTGCATGATTAAATATGCTGATTCGCATCGACTAATTGCTACTATCTATAGATATCATCGATTTGTAGAGCCGATAATTTTGTTTATGACTAATCAAGTTCACTTCAAGTCATGAAAGTGTTACCTATTTATAGAATAATTTATTGATGAGTAATTTAGGGGCATTTAATAACTCTGATTTATGCGCCGCTAAATATTCCCATTAGCTTTCCCGATGAATTAACCCACAAGATCATAGATTTAGCAGAACACAATCTGGGCCAACAAAATTGAAAGTAAAGCTGGATTATGGTAATACTACAATCAATTACTCTGTAGTAAAGACCAAACGTAGAAAGACTTCTGAAATTATTGTTGATAAAGACATAGTTGAGATAAGGGCCCCTTTTAATAAATCAGACCTAGAAATACGAAATATTATTACTGCTAATGCTAATATTTGTGTTGACACGCTAGATTGTATCAAATACATAAAGTCAGCGTATGAGAAGATGAGAACTTCAAGCGAATCAAGAATTAAATCATTTGGTTAGGAACTTGATCTTTCAAGAAGTTAACTATTTTAGAAAGCACGTACAATCGTGTGTGCAATTAGCTGGAGTACGGAAGATCTCTTCAATGTACATTTGTTACATACTGCAAGTTTATGATCTTGTATCCAATTTGAGTAAATGTCCAAATTCTAGTCACTCAGACATCGTATTGTAACCCTATTTCTGTGATAATCAAGACGGCGTTAAAAAATCCAATGTTGGCCAATTTGTTAAATGTACTTAAGTATTAACAGAACCGAATATGTTGGCGCCCATGGACAAGAGGATTAGCGCCATTACTAAGATAACGAAGCAATTGGGTCATACCCAGACAGGTATAGTTCACTAATGGTATTTGAGAATAGAATATTATTCGATTTGCTTTAATCGAATAATTTGTAGACTATTCTTGTTTATTTTGTATAGGTTCTATATTGATATCTAGAGTTTGTTGTGATTTATCCTTGTTTATCGTATTCAAAGAATATTCGGCTATGACTCCATGTATTTCATTATTTTTTACTTCTAGTGGTTTAGCCAACTCTATAGAAGTATTAGAGATAGCAATGGCTGTGGTTGTGGTTTTCTCCAAGGCCGAAGTCGGGGAGGTCTCAAAATAATTGCCAGGATCCGCATAGTACCTGATCGACTAATTGCTCAGCAGTTATCTCCTTGTCTTCATGATTTTCTAATTTTGATATTTTATGTATCTCAGACGAATGTCTCAACACCTCCTGAATTTTAGATATTAGATAATTTCCATCTGGAAATATTGTAGAATCTACAATACCAATTGTGTTTCGTTGTGATAAATTATTAGATTGTGTCCCATCGAATAATTTCTTCTGTTTTATATTTAGTACTGGATAAAAGAGATAAGAGCGCCTGTCTTCTTTATTTTCTACTTTGTCTAGATATCCTGCGTTAATAAGAGGCTCTATGTAATTTTCGAGAATTTGCTTTGATGATAATCTACGTCGTTTGGTTTGAAATGTGGCATCTGCTAACTGGCGACTTGTTAAACCTGTACTTCCTTCATTGTCTAAGCCGCATTATTTATTTCATTAAACCTGTTTAGAAATACTTCATTGTACCACTCCAACACATATGGTCTGACCCCATTGCTATATTCCATAAGGTATATTGACTCTTGAAGGTCTTCGAAGGTTGCAAATGGACATATCTTTAATATAGGATCACCATCACGCCGAGTAACAAGTCTGGGTCGCTTGTCAATATTTACTATGGGTAACAATGTTATGTAGTTATAAAGTCTTTGGGCAGTTGTCATATCAGAAGCTTTATCGGTAGGCAGTGATTTTTCTATAGATTCTCTAAATGGTATGAATACATTAGGAGAGCCATTGCTATTTACGCTCTGAAATTGACAGTATTTTTGCTTTCAACTCTTTTATCGTTACTTTTGCTTGATTCTTTTCATTTTCAGAAACTACTGTTGCATCGTATACAAAATCGGGTAAACCATTCTTGGCCCCCATAAGCTCTATGGACTCTGTATTTTTCTGGTGTCATCTTGGGATTGGTTACTATAAATCTCCTTTGAATTTCTGGCCAGCGTTGATACTTGCTGTAATCTACAGCGGCTGTGAAGATCACAGTTGGAAATCCTCTTAACACATTGATTTTTGTTTTTATGCCGTTCAAGTTATCTACAAAATGATACTCCACTTCATAATTGTCGTGACTAAGAAGAGACATTATTGCCTCTAGTAGCGTATGATTTGGTGTGTCCAAAAAGATTAATGCCTTGTGATCTAAATCAATTAACTTCATTGCCCCTCTTGTTAGCTCTCTCTTTTCGTCTTCTAAGCACTTAATTTGACTTTTCAGACCTTTCTTTAAATTTGTATCACTTGTAGTGTAAACTTCACTTGCTTTATCTTCAATTTCTGAATCAATTTCCGCTATCTTATCCTCTACAGGTTGATATTCTCCATTTTCATTTTTTATAACAAGTACACCAGGTCTGTGAAATAATGCCTTATCAGACATTGCACTTAGAAATAAAACATCTGATTGCGGAAATAGCTCTGCTACTTTTTTTACCGGGTAGGACTTGCCCTCACCCGTAGGGGCATTTATAGCCAGATTAATAGGATTTTTCGTATACATACTCAGAAGTGTATAGTAGACTTGTCTGCATAGCCTATCATCTTGTTTTACTTCTTTTGCTATAACATCAAGTGGGGAGTTAATACTAGCAGATGATTGCTTATCATCTTCTGATGTTATTGCCATCTTCTTTCAAACCTCATCCATAACTAGCCTAAGTTGAAAGCTCTTCAGAGTATGCTTATTCGCGCAATCAACCGCATTTTGGAGATCATTTGTACACTCCAGTTCTAAATTAACTTGGTCTAATGCAGTTGACTTTTTAATTTGAGCTATCTTGTGGAAACCCTTATTTTCAAGATCAGATAATATATCAGTGATAGTCATTTTTGGTATACACCAAAGATGATGATCGTGTGTGTTAGAAACTGGTCGCTCAACCCCTTCTAACACCAGCCTTTTGCTCTGACTTGTCTGAATTGTGCTCAGCTTTGAACCGCCTTATCATGGCTTCGCACTGCTTACAGCGACGCACATTTTCATCGTCTGCCGTTATGAATGCCTTTGTCAACTTCGAAATTTGTCTCTCATGACGCGCGCACTTTGAACATTTGCCTTCAAATGGCTTGATTTTCAGCATGTCTGTGTAACCTCCTGGAATTTAGAGACGCAACTGGTGCAAAGCAATAAAGAAATTACGCCTAGTGTTCCCACTTTTACTGCGATTGTATCAGTAGCTTTTGCATGACATCCTGAGGCCTCGCATATAGTGTCTTGATCCTTGTTCATATCGAGTTCGTAGTGGTTCAATTCGCTGCCCTCGCCGGGACTCTTCCCAGCAAATAACCTGACTGCGTAAGTGCCAGCGTAAGCAACTGTTCAACTGCTAAGTTCACAGAAATGTCATTAACAGTTGCGAAGTCTTTCACCTTTCCCCATACTTGAGGGGAGATTTGGATTAAAGTTCTTATCATTAAATTTCTTACCATTCTAAAAAATTTAAATATATGGCTTTTATATGTCCAAGTATAAACACCATATATTTAGATGAGCCAAAGTGGTACAGCCGGAGCAAACCACAATTACAGATAGATATTCTGGCATGTCTGGCAGGCTTTGGAAAATTGTCAAAAAGTAAATTACAGTCTCACATGCCAAAGCGTCACTATAACGATGTATCTCGTGCTATTGACAGCTTACTAGCTCACGAATATATTTCGAAAGCTAATTGGAAGTACGGCCGCGGAAGGCCAGAAAAGTTTTACAGTATTAGCGATAAAGGGCTCCGTTTATTGTTAACCGACGATCCAGTCCCGGAAAAGTTCTGGAGAATAATGATAGGGTTTTGCCATCACAGCGAACGTTCTATTGATAGGGTATATGTAGAAGATCTATTTGGACTAATGCTTAAGCATTTCCTAAATTATTCCAGCGAGCGAGGTTACGTTTTCCATCCAGATTTATTTAACGATGTCGAGGAATTTTGGCTCGCGAACTATATCCTAAGAGATAGCGAGATTGGATTGGACCAGAAGGTTCTGGAGATCTTATCACTATATCCACAGATCACAAATGATAAACTCCTGAAGTTGGCCAATGAAAAAGATGTCGAGTCATTAAGGGATATCATTTCGATGTATTCGCCTGTTTTACATAAGCCTATGATTGTTAGCAGGAAAACTTATCCTCGTGATGGTTAATCAAACAGCGAAACATCGCATGCCCCAAATTTATTACTGCACAATACGATAATAGTGAGGCAAGATGCGAAAGGCGTAGTCAAATATGAATTATCGCTATTCGGTATAATGTTAGCGCTTAGACTCATTCGCTACGATCAGGCTGGTAAACTACGTCATGGATTGTATTATAACTCGATTTCGTCAGCGGCCTATTTCGAGAAAATAGCTGACAATTACAAGCAAAGACTACCTTTAGTTTTTGGGAAGCGGCATTTGCTTAAGAGAGTTTTGGGAACTTCTATGATAGACAATTTTGACATAATACTAGATAGAAAAATGCGGGCTAAACAGTTAGAAGCATCGATCTTTCAAGGAGGTAACAAGGAATTTTATGAAAGTATCGATAGCATAATCAAGAATACAAGAAATGAAATGATCAAAATTCAATCTGTAGGATTGGAGCGAATATTTAATTATCGAGCTGGAAATATCTATTCTAACCCCAAAATGGCTAAACTGCAACCTCTAATGTACAAACTACTTGACATTTCTGCATTGTTATCACCCTTCGACTATGATCCTACCTCATATGTTGAAGTCATGAATATGACCATTAAGGGTCCGACACCACCTATCAACACAGCAACATTACAAGCAGTTGCTAAAGAATATAGAATAGAGACTATCGAGAATGCCTTTGCTGATACAATATCCTTATATTATTTTCTAAATTTGTTATCAGATCGCGACGCCTTAAATCGATTTCTAAAATGTGATGATACTAGAACAATATCCGACGGCTTCAGCCCCCAGACTGATAATTATTATCCCCTTTCTAGCAAACAGATCGCTAATTTAATATTCAGCCAAGACAAGGACATTGGAATATGGCTTTCTAATTGGGTGAAAGATCTGTTAAAACATGAACATAATAAGACTATGGTAATGGAAAAGATCCGAGATGAGATAGGTCTTAACTGAACAAGAATTACCACTGTTGTAATGTTGAAACAATTAACCCCAGATTTCTAGTCATCTAAACAACCATATAGTATTCAATAACATACGGTGATGATCTGACTATATTCTACAACTAAATGTAGCATAATAATTTGCCTAGCATATAATACTACTTGAAAATATAGAAGGTTCACAATCGTGTCAATAATATGTGGCTAGATGGTTCCCCTTATTCTCATCCGATCTCACTGTACATCCCTTCTGCTTCATATCAATTTTGTGTTGAATCGTTGCTTTTATATTGTTTCCTGCTAATTGTAACAATCCCCCTTTTGTGTTAGTTACGGATTATTATAAGTCAATGTACCCCTTGAGATATGGAGTCCTACCCACACTAAGTGCTATGACTGGTTAGTTTAATTCCATTCTTTACGTAAACCAATCAGATAACGGGGCCCCTAGAATGGTAATAACACTATACGATCGAGACTGGTCGTCACAGATATTTGTTATGAATAATACCCGTACGCTGTGAAGACAAAAAATGAGAGGTAAAGACGTGTACGTCTAACATTAAGGTAATTCGAATCCTATCGGGAAAAGAATGACTGCCGGATTCAAAATACGGATTATCAAATCTTTATGGCACCAGCCTTATCCTGAAGTAGAAGCCTGTTTTGCCATTAACTTACAACAAATAAGTATTACTGTGAACATTGTTTAGACCTCTACAATCAATTGTATTGCCATATGATAAGAATAAGGCAGCAGTAAGTTAATGAGATGTGATACCAATGATGTCAACCTTAAGTGTAATAATCACTAGCGATAAGAGTGAGATTTATGAAGTCCAAAAGTTCGACGACTACCTATTGCTATTTGCCAACCCGGGATTTCTGTCCAGATAATCAGCTATCTCGTCGAATGTAGCACCAGAATCATTCAACTCTATTAGTAATTCTTTACTAACGCCGGCCTGTCTCAATGCGACCAATGCAGCATATAATTTTCTTTCTGCGTTAGTGATACATTTGCCATCCCAACCATAATAAGACATGATAACACCCATAACACATCTTCCGCCAAGTCCATCTGTATACTGCCTTCTAATCTGTGTAAACTGTTTTCCATATGTCCGTAATATTTGAGAAACAGATGATTCTTGGTTCGGCTGTTGACTGATTGTACTAATATCGGGTTCATGGGTATGTTGCTCGATATTCTGTATCAACTGCTTTTTATATGTCCGTAATATTTGAGAAACAGATGATTCTTGCTTTAATAATTGTTGCTGAGCCATAGATTGCCAATAAATAATCACAAACAAACTATTTAGGAGCTACGTTTACTAAATTTCTATAGAAATGGTGTGGACTCATTTTATACATTTGCAGGAATCTAGGGTTCACTGGGATGGAATACACTATTTATGTAATCTATTATCGCTCAGTTATGTCACATAATTATTAGTTGTCATAATCAAATAGGCAGAATTCACCCATAAGAATATCACCTAGCCCAGTTCCAGTCAGGTATTACATTAGACTAGGAATCACTTGAGGAAATACATTATTCCAATGACGCACGATGATGTCCTTTTAATTCATCTGATAAACTCTTAAATGATCTAGTCAGGTCCTTAAAGGCAATAATCAGCTCTTTTAAATTTTGATCCGACTCAGTATCCATTTTATTTTTAGCATAGAATGCCAAATTCGTTGTATTATTAATAATATTAGTTTCGTTGACCTGTATAGAGACAGCTCTGATCCTATCTCCAGCATTTTGCACTCTTTCAAAGACAGTACGCATCAATTCGATATTGTTAGCCATTTGAGGCTCTTCTATAAAATCTGTAATTTCTTGTACTATTGATGCAATTTCTTTGATCTTATGCAGGGATTTTATCATCCCCGGTGATCCAAACTCAGTGATAAGTCTCACGCTATCAGAAGATATTTCTTTAATGTCACTAAGCCTCATAGTGTTGGATAATAATAATATCTGGGAATAATTAAAGTTATTTTACGGCATAGAACATATCAATTAATTATTTTGCTCTATCTCTATATTAGCCTACCTCTTGCATTCAGGATTTTACTAGTTTCTCACTATAGCCTCATAATTTATGTATACTTGTTGATAAGTTTAATGTTAAGCGTTATAGGATGGCGAGCTAGAGAATACGCGACGAGGATATAATCTGGTAATTGCCGGTACTGCGATTCATATTGTGAGAATTATTTTAATGGAAATGACATTTATTATATTGAAACAACAGAATTATCAATCAATCCAGTTTCGAAACAATTTCCCTTAGTAAATATATGAAGATCTTTGAGGTCAATGCAGGTAAGAAGATGGCAATAGCCGTAAATTATTAACAACCATCTGTACCTTTAAATATTCTAGTTATACAATAAGCGAATGTAGCTAAGATAATAGATCTTAACTTTACTCTCAGCTTATTTACTAATTTTGTACCAAGTGCGGTATGAATAATATTATAATACAAATTAGGTACAAAAGAAGTGAATGCAAATGTTATATTTGGTAGCATCGCGTTTTTTGATGCCTGCGGCCAGCCTAAAACGAACTCAGTGTTATGGCAATATCTGGACAATTATTATCGTTAATTGGAATTATTGTTTTGATTATTAGAGGGATTTTTGCTAAAGGATAAAATAAGGAAGAGACAACAGGAACAACTAGTACCGTGAATAAGGTGATATTAAATAAATTCTTTATTCCTCTTATTTATTTTTGCCCAACACATCCAGAATATTCTTCTTGTTATTCAATGCAGTAGCATCATTAAGATAAATAGCTAAAAGCCAATATTGAAGCAACTAATAGTATTGTTATATCATGCTAAGCTGATAAGAGCCGCGCATACATTACTTAATATAGTAACATAGTCGCATACAGGTAAGGATAGAAGGCATTTTAACAGATAGTATTGTTGCTGAGTTAGATATTGTAATTAGATATCTAGAAATTATGTCGCTTAAGAAGAAAAATTCTTGAAATAGATAAATATGTGAATATCGTCATATTAATTTAACCAGGGATCAACTGAATTGTGTTTAGAATGATGTTCAATGCTAGTCAATTTTTCTACCATTTATTAGTGAACAGAGAACTTCCAAAACAAAGTAGTCGTATTTTCTCCAAAGATCCCGAAGATCACCCAGAATAAACAACTAGAACTATAAGACATTATGGAAAGCCCGTGTTATTTGCAGGAACAGAGAACTACTACCATCACATATAAATCGAAGCAGAATGAAAAGTGAATGGTCTATCAGAGTAGCTCAATTAAATATGACTAAAATAATCTCAAGGAAATTTGCAAGTGGTTATATAGGATGTTGCCATATATTATAATCCATGCCTATACCAGTGACGAAAGCATGTTATAATATGAATAGAGATAATCCATCTTCTGAAATTCAAGCTTCAAATTATTCGGAAGATGGAATGGTGATAAATCTATTTTCTAGGCATAATACTCTAGAAGAGTATATGCAACTTTTAAATTCATCCAAAAATAACAATTTGGCATCCCGATGCACTGAGGTTGGATAGCTAGCCTGACTTCTGCTATGTTCTTTATTTATTTATTTATGTCGGCCTAAAGTTTCCTTTGGATAATGGTCCG
The DNA here is from genome assembly GCA_963765895.1 of uncultured Nitrososphaeraceae archaeon. Classification (GTDB taxonomy): domain Archaea; phylum Thermoproteota; class Nitrososphaeria; order Nitrososphaerales; family Nitrososphaeraceae; genus JARBAU01. The sequence goes on from CAVXZB010000013.1 coordinate 10,457, forward strand.
AATAATTATTAAATTAATTCCATAACGAGCTTAAATTCTGGATCTACGTCTGCTCTGCTCACGATAATCCTTATGTTTCTTCTGCTCAGATACAATATTTGAATCTATTTTTCTATAAATCTAATAATACTATGGCTCATCCCCACTGAAGTGCCTTATTTCTTGATTGTTTTCATTTATCACAGAACGATGCCCATTAACCAGTGTAAGGATTTCTTCCTTGACTATCAAAGATTTTTATATCTTGTCTAAATATATTTGCAATAGTTCTACCAAAACGCAATGATGATTACCTCTCTGGTATGAATTTATCATTTATACTTCTGAGTCGTTTGGCATTCCAGTAACATATAAACCTGAGTGTGCCTCCTTTTCTAAATGGTGTAATCTATCCATGTTTGTATCAAATCGTACCCCGCATACAAAGCATTGAAAATCAGAAGGTATTTTTGGATAATCTTGTGGTATATTTCGTTTCGTATTCTGGCTGTTATCCTTACATCCATTTTCATAGTCATCTGAAAAATAATGTCTCATTCCTATACGACCTATCATTTGGTGTACAAGTTGACGAATTTTCATTTGCTGTACAATAGATAATAGGAATTGGTATTATAAAAATATATATTGTAAGGTGAAATCTTCAATAACATGTTCGTTTCGTAAATATTACAAAATAGTTATATAATTAATAGCTAAATAAGATTAAAAACATAAGAACTTTGTGTGTGCATTATGTAAGCCACCAGGTTTAATCTTTATAGAAATATTGAATTATCAGCTTTTCAAAAGTTTTCCGTATCAGATTTTTTCATATTGATGTTTCATTTCTGAAATAAACACTAATATAAAAAATTAGAGTATACATATCAATATTTCTATGGTCAATCTGCTATTTGGCTAATATTGATATAGTTTGGAATAAGTAAATTAAAATAATAATGACTAAATTGGAACTATTGCGAACGGGTCTACTGGGATTAGTATCTTATCCAGCAGTCATTAGAATAACTGTAATCATTATTATATTATCTACTTTTTTTGTAGTTTTTATGTCTGATTCCACTTTTACTATTGGGAATTTTTTTGGATGCCAATAAAAAGAACGGTTCTTTTCAAAATAGTATTGCTATAAATAGTGTTGGTACCAAAGACCAACAGAATCCGAGAGAAATATCAAACAAGCTGGTTATACTAACCTTCGGCGACATCCACAAAAATCAATTTACCACAGCTAGACTGGTATTAAATCAGTATAATTTTAAGGGCAGTTTCTTTGTACCATGCGATATGGTTGGTAAGGATTCCCGTATGGATTAGAAAGATATAGAGACATTGTACGAAGAAGGACACAATATACAGGCCAAAGGTGCCAAGAACCTTATCGATCTATCAGCCAGTAATTTGGATTATGTAATTAGTCAGTCTAAGAAATGCTTGTCAGAACATGGAATAACTCCTCTGTCGGCCTTTGCAGTCCCCCACGGAAATGCATTACTAAATTCTACAGTTATACATACCATTGCAAAATACTATGATATGGCAATTAATGGCTATTCAAATTTAATGCTAATGAATTGTACATGGATATGAAGACCAACCGCGGCAAACACTGGGAGGATTAACTGCCTAGATTGTTAGCCCCAGCCATCAGACGGATTGCAGAACATATTCTGATGATGGCACAATTACTGATACAAATAGATATTCCATCAGAGAATGGAATCATAATGCCAAGGATAGAAAATATGCCTACAATAGTACAGCTCTATTCAATACGTTTGTACAAGTTGTAAATAGCCAATCCAAATACAATGACAATAAAAATGGCATGATAAATGCGATTCCGTTAATCGCTTACCATAGTATAGATGATAATAGAGGTAGATCAAGTACAGATATTGGTCTTTTTGAATCGGAGATGAAATATTTGCACGAACACGGATTTAAGGTGATAACTATGAACGATCTTGGATACGATGAAATGAGTAATCGTCTTTATATCAAAAATAGGTAAGCAGTAGTATTGCAATTTTATTTTGGTGGATAAAAATCTATTGCAGATATAGAACCGCAAAGATTAGAAAAGCTGTCCAAGTTTCTTCAGAGATCAGAATATAGAGTTTCTGGCTGGTTTAATTTTTTGAATTTCTAAAGATATTGATTTCGTAGTTACCTCAAACATGAAACAGATAAATTTGCTTTAGTTTGAATGTGTAAGGCGATATTGTAATAGGAATTTTCCCTAAAACAGCACCATCCTCCATTCACCACCATCCTACTTAGAGAAGTCATATATAACCGTGTTCGATATATTCTTTATACAGTTAGATTAACTAAATGATTATCTTTAAGAATGTCTATTTATTATCGTATATCGCTAAAGAGCTAAGCAGAGTACAGAATTTATTTGTAGAACTTAACATTTAATTGGATCAGTACTTATCGAAATATCTGTTCAAATCATCTATTTATATAGTTTATTAGTTCTCTAATCTTAAGCTCTAAAACACGGACGCTTATGAGAATTAATGTCTAATCTGAATCATACTGATAAACTGGCGAAATTCGATTCAATTATATAAACTAATTACTGTTTATGCTTTAATTTAAGACCAAGCATAAAATTTAGTGATACGAATATTCTAAAACAATGCAATAAGTCATAAAGAATTCACAAGGATAATCCAATATTGTATAACACGGTATAGTGCAACTAAAACTCATTTTATGGTCTATGTATAAAGACATATTTCAGTAATTATGTGAATGATTATCACTGATGGAAAAAGATGAGTGTCTGAAGACTATCTATTATGATCAATCTATATCCCTAGACCCTGAAACGAAAACATAAACCAGAAATAAGCATTTCCTGTAAATCGACTTACAAATAAGCCTATTTCATAAAAATATAATTTGTATTTAGTTCCAGTGAAATTATATAGTATCCAGTAATAGTAAATACAATAATATCAGTTTAAACATAAACTCTATAGTATATAGAGCACTATATAGATCTATAATATATAGATGTTTTCCATGGTATTGGTATATGATAGAACAGTTAACTGAAAACTAACTTTCTAAAGATAGTAACGTAAAGACTGAGCAAGTAAGGAGTCAAAACGGCGATAACTTACATCGAAGGTCTGTTATCGATGATATGCTACGTAATGTTAATCAACTATCCAAACAGATTAAAGGGGATTTGACAAGAAAAGCACAAGAATTGAAGAATTAATATCATCTATCAAGAAGAAGATTAAGTATGCCGCAATGATAATAGAACCCAAAACAGTTCAAATAGAATTAATGAATTTCATCATAGGATATCTCAGTTACAAATACAAACACAAAAAATTGAACAAGCAGTTAAGGGTGTTCATGAATCTAATAACCTAAAGAAGGATGAAAAAGATTAATAGGAAGTAAAGAATCTCAAAAAGATGAAGAAACAAAAGTAAGGCTATGTAGAAAACGTCATCAATATTACAAGATTAGTCAGTCTATGCATATTGTAGGTGATACATCTAAATGATAACTCTCTGTTCTGCATTCTAGTCAATCTAGACATAAGATGCTCTCCAAATAGTCGTTTTATAACTGATATTATGGTTTCATCTTTGTTTCGTTGATTGTACAGCAATTTGGAGTAACCACGCTTCATCTGCTTTCTGTACTTACCATGTGTTCTCCACATCGGTACATGTTCATATCGAGCAGGAATAATACTGAATGCATGTAAGTCCTCTCTTACGAGAAGGTGATTATCTTCACTATCGTAACCCTTATCAGCTGTAACTACGGATAATGGAAGAATATTTGATGTCCTTGTTATAATTGGCCTGAAATCTACATTATCATGCCTTGTTGGAGCTCGTCTTATCTTAATTGTACATATGATTTGTTGTAATACATCTACTCCAATAGATAATTTCGCATATTTTCTTCTCAATTCTGTTCGATCAGTATAATATTGTGATGCATGAGTTATCTTAAATCCTGTTGAATCTATTCCTGCAAAGATATGCTTGGTACCACTAATTACAATGAATGACGAAATTATCTTTTCAAGCAATGAATTATTGATTCTATCTGTAAACTTTTGCAATGTTGTAAAATGAGGAATACGTGACAACCGTAGAAATGACCTTAGGTAATAGGCTTCAATTAACCACTCGACAAACATTCTATAACTCTTACCTTCATACTGTCGTATAGCAACTAGAACTATGTGCTGCCATATTGTAAATATGTGATTACTTTTCCTGTTAGAAAATAGAGGAATCCTTGCATGCTTCAAAACACGGAACATAGTACCTGCAAGTCTGACGTACATTGATTCTTTCAATAGACTATTGGTATTATACTCTTACAAAGCTTTGACTGTATGAGATGGTTTCTACACAGCCAAAAGTAATTATGACTTAAAATATGAGTCGCAATTAAGAATGGAATTATATTTATTAAGACACGGCGAGTCAATAAAAAATGCTGGTCAGGGCAGAGGCTCTAAAAGTAAGAATGGAAATCCTGGACTTACGGAAAATGGGAAAAAGGAAATCATAAGAATTGCAAAATCCATAAAGAAATTTAAAATTACATTTGACATAATCTTACTATTTTCGATTATACCGCCAGAGAAATTGTATGCAGCACTTGTGGAATGGTAATTAATGATTATATGGAATCTCTCGAGCCCGAATGGCGAAACTTTTCTGATGGCGGCATAGTGGAAATAAGCAAGAAAGTTAGAACCGGGAGGCCAACTTCTCTTGCTCTTTACGATATGAGACTATCGACTCAAATTTCATACTCAAATATTGATGCAAAAGGTGATACTATAAATCCGACGCAAACACCCATTATAAAGAGGATACGTCGTTGGAATAAAATTTCTAGTTTTGACAATAATAATTCTGCCAGGAACCTGAAATATGCCTTTGAAATTATGTCAAGAATTAAAGACAAGCTTTCTTTAGCTGATGTGGTTATAGAGAAAGCCGCATATATCTATCGTAGAGCTCTCGTCAAGAAATTAATACAGGGCAGATCTACTGAATCCATGGTCATTGCTTCCATATATGCGGCTTGCAGAAAATTAAACGTTCCACGAAAGCTTGACGAAATATCTGTAACCATAAATAATGATAAGGTTTTTGCAGGCAAATGTTATCGTTTACTTTTAAAAGATCTAAAAATTCAAAATATTCTGATAATAGATTCTACCAGTTATTTGTCCAAAATCGCAAATAAGGCTAAAGTAAGCGAAAAAACATATAGGATAGCTCTTGAAATGTTGGCCAAGGTAAAGAAAAATCATATATCATATGGAAAAGATCCTAGTGCATTGACAGCCGCCATATTATATGCTGCCTTGCTTGAAAGAAGGTGAGAAAATGACCCAAGCACAATTGGCGTTTGCTGGAAATACAAGTGCAGTAAGCATAAGGCACAGATTCACTGATATTAAACAGATTCTCAAGTAATCGATTATAGAGGAGTTGGACTATCAACCGGGTATGCACAACAAATATTCTATCAACTACAAAAAATGTTAAAGATCTTACTGAATCTTTAAGGCTGACAAAAATTATCGTAGAGAGATTATCTTTGGTGTAATTGTTGCATAAACCGTGATGACACAGACCCAGATCTTACGAGTCATGTTGTTTTAATAAGAATAGCTACTGTCAATAAGAACAATAATGTGCTAGAAAAATTATTCTAGGAGAGAGCGCGATTGTTTAATAGGTCGGATTTTTGGGCTAGTCATAAAACTTCAATGACTAAAGTGTAATCTAATTACTATTAACACAAACAAAACCCCTATTAATATGTACCAATGTATTTACCTATTTATGAATAAAAGTCTATATAATGAGTTAGAACAGAACACCAACCTTTCTAAATAATTTGCAACAAGAGGGAGGACCACCAATTTATACTCTGTCACCATACGACGCTCGCACTGTATTATCTAGACTTCAAGCTAATATTCCTGTCAAACAACTGCCCGCTATCATTGAGAACCGTACTGTCCCTGGCGGCCCTGGTGATAAAGATGTATCTATTACTATCGTTCGACCTCCAGATAGTAACAATGAAACCCTACCAGGCATAATGTCCTTTCATGGTGGGGGATGGGTTCTTGGTGGATTTGATACTCATGAGAGATTGGTACGAGAACTTGCTAGCAATGTAAATGCGACCATTGTCTTTGTCAACTATACTCCATCTCCAGAAGCCAAATATCCTGTTTCTCTAGAACAGGCATATGCAGCCTCAAAATGGGTTGCTGAAAATGGCCAAACAATACACGTAGATTCTTCGCGTCTGGCAGTTGTTGGAGATAGCGTAGGTGGTAATATGGCTCCTGCTTTTACCTTGCTTGTGCAAGAACGAGGAGGACCACCAATTAGATTCCAAGTACTTTTCTATCCAGTTACCGATGCTAGTTTTGATACATCTTCTTACATGAAGTATCAAGAAGGTTATTGGCTTGCTCGTGAGGCCATGAAGTGGTTCTGGAGTAATTACATCTCAGATCAGACAAATCGCAATGAGCCTAAAGTTTCTCCGCTGCAGGCTTCGTTAGATCAGCTCAAGGGGTTGCCGCCGGCATTTGTCATCAATGGAGAAAATGACGTACTGTGCGACGAAGGCGAAGCCTATGCCCGTAAGCTATTGGAGGCTGGTGTGCGCGTTACTGCAGTTCGATATCATGGTACCATCCACGACTTTGTAATGTTGAATGCAATTACTGATGATCCGGCGCCGAGGGGAGCGATCGAACAAGCTTCCAATATGCTAAAAAAGGCATTGTCATATTAAGAGACTTGGAAAGGATTAGATAATAACAGCAAAAGTAATTAGAGATTGCTGTACAAAATCATCTATTGCACGTCTGGATGTCAACTTTTTAATTTGTTGTTCTCTTGCCGTTTAAGCTAGTACTAGTCTATCTAATTAAATTATTCTTTCTGTTTCACTTTTAAATTCGGGTAAAGGTGTTTTTGATTTTCATTGCCCTATTCCTCTATACGTTTTCAAATATGTACACTGGTTTAGCGAAAGTGGCCTCAAATAATTTAAACGTCGTAGATGAGATTGAAAACTCGAACAATAGACACGATTGTTTTACCACCGCCATAAAGGATTATAGACTAGAATGGCAAGCGCTTGGCCTACGATATTATCTGGAGGGGCGGAGATGAAATCCTAGTGGACTTATTGGCAGTTTGCTGCCGATATGTATAATAGAAATGCTGATGAGTTTGTATTGTGCAAAGATTATTACTTGTTCACAGCATGAGAAGGGCGTTCCAATTTATGAGGATATGTAGGAGTAAAAAATGAGCCAGAAATCACAGGATCTACATAACAGTAATAATAGAAATAAGACTGAAAATCAAAAAGGTGTTCTAGGCATCCATCATGTTACTGCCATAGCTAGCAATCCACAAAAGAATATCGACTTTTATACTCAAGTATTAGGCCTTAGATTAGTTAAGTTAACAGTAAACTTTGACGATCCAACAACATACCATCTCTATTTTGGTGATGAGATAGGGCGCCCCGGTACAATCCTTACGTTTTTTCCATGGGCAGACGCACCCAATGGACGCAGGGGAACTGGACAAGTGATCGCTATATCATTCTTGATTCCTGTAAATTCAATAAAATATTGGATAGATCGATTAAAGAACCAAAAAATTGAATTTCATGGTCCAATAAAACGTTTTGGCGAAAGCGAAGAAGTATTAACCTTTTCTGATCCTGACGGACTGGAATTGGAGCTTGTATCACATAATTCAGCAGAGCATACAACTCTTAGCGTATGGAGGGAAAGTCCTATTCCTATTGAACATGCTATTAGAGGTTTTTATTCTGCGACATTGTCTGAAGAAGGATACGAACGCACAGCCGGTGTTTTGACCGACGATTTGGGCTTTCGACTCATTGGTCAAGATGGAAATCGCTTTCGTTACCAAGCCACAGGAAATAAAGATGGTGGTGACTATGACGGGGTCTACCAAGGATCCAACATAGTTGATGTACTTTGCATACCATATTCACAGCCCGGGTTTATGGGTATCGGAACAGTACATCACATAGCATGGCGTACGCCTACAGATCAACAACAACAGCTATTACGCAGTAAAATAATCAGAGCTGGATTGAATGCAACACCTATAATCGATCGTATTTATTTCCACTCAGTGTATTTCCGTGAGCCTGGCGGTATACTTTTTGAAATAGCTACAAATCCTCCCGGATTTACAATAGATGAAAAGGTAGAGGAACTTGGAACACATTTGATGCTACCTAAATGGCTAGAATCTGTACGTAAAGATCTTGGAGAATATCCTGCCCAGAGTAAATTTATCTAAGGAGGAATTAAAATGAGCGACAGTAATACTCCTCAACTAGGATTCATTCATCGTTTTATTTATCCGACAAATTCTGATGACCTGAAGGGAACACTGGATGGACAAAAAGCGAGGGAAAAAATATCTTCAACTACTTTTCTTTTACTCCACGGTACTGGGGGAAATGAAGAGGATCTAATTTCCCTTGCATACGAGTTAGATCAGTCAGCAGCAATACTAAGTCCTCGAGGGAAGGTGTTAGAAAATGGTGTAGCGCCTCGTTTCTTTCGTAGACTAGCCGAAGGCGTTTTCGATATAGAGGATTTAAAATTTCGGACCAATGAATTAGCAAACTTTGTAAAAAATGCTTCCAATACGTATGGTTTTGATATGGATCACTTGATTGCTGTAGGCTATTCTAATGGCGCCAACATAGCATCTAGTATGCTACTACTTTGCCCAGATGTCCTCTCTGCTGCCTATCCTATTTCGTGCCATGGTTCCGCTTTTACCACAGGTACTGCCGGATCTTACTAACAAGCATATTTTTATGTCCTCTGGATTACAAGACCAAATTGTTCCAAAACAAGAGACTGAGCGCCTTATGGGTTTATTTAAAAAAGCTGGTGCAAAAGTGTCTTTGCACTGGCAAAATAGTGGCCATGAATTAAGAATGGATGAGATCAAGATAGCAAGAGAGTGGTTATCTAATCTTGCTTTTTTGTAATTAGATAATGTACAGCGAGCTGTACACCAAGGCTGCAACTGTACTTTGAACATCTACAAGAGCGAGCTGTCATCCTCTATGGATGCATAATGGATAATCATGTAGCTAATCACTAGCATTTCTAGGCAATAATAAGTCAGTTCTATAGCCGGTTTAATATTGACTTCACTACATTTATTTAAAATTGAAAAATATCTACAAGAAGGTAACTAAGTTAAGTGTATTAGTATCGGTTGCATTGTTATTTTTTCCACAGATGTAGTCATACTCGATCTTGCCATGCCGGCTTGTATGATTGGGGTAACGAATATTCCTATCTTAGAGAATCCAATAGCGTCATAATGGCACTTAATCCAAAATGGCTTGATAACAATCTTTAGTCTTTACTATCATTTGCTTATATGTCAGTCATTTGATTATTCATAACTCTAAAGAAGTCAAGGAAATTCTGCAAATAGAATGTGGAAAAGAAAAATGAGATGAGGTTTAACCTGCCCACTTTGAGATATGTAGAACTTACTGAAAGCCAACTATACCAGAAGTTTCATTATTATACTGATCTAACAAGTAGCATTTCATAACACACACTTATTTTCGTAATAGCTTAAAGGCATGGTTCCCGTTACCAGTTCTAAAGTAATGTGTTATCCACAGAGTCGCAAGTGGTTCTAGAAGCCTAGCTTCCTCGATTCCCCCTATATCTATTGTTTCCCAACCAAATTGTGTGAGGATATTATCTGTGACCGTTTTTTTAGCTTGGTCATCATTTCCGCATATAAACATAGTAGGCGGGCCACCAGGAAAATCTGGATGTGTAAAGTGCGGGTTTCCAACGATATTGAATGCCTTTACAACTTTTGACTCTGATATCATGCGTTGAACCGTCTCGCCAGCAGAGTCTGTATGACCTATTGCTAGCCTCGGTGGCATTCCTTTTGAAAAGTCCAAGGGGTTGGTGACATCGATCACAATTTTGCCGGCAAAATTCTTAGGATTAGCCATCTTTATGGCTTCAGCTGTTCCTGCCCACGAAGTTGCGAGTACATTCAGCTCGCCGAATGACGCTGTTTCAGCAAATGTTCCAGATGATGCACTTTCCATATCATGTTTGTCTGCCCACTCGATTATTTTCTTTTGATTTGGATCTCGCGAACCAATTTTAACTGTGTGTCCCAATTCAATAAATCCATCAGCTAATCTCCTTCCAACATCCCCAGATCCTATTATTCCAATTTTCATAGTAAATCTTCTCTATTCATGGATTCATAATTATTATTATTATTGTTATGCAATCAAAATAAAGTAGTTGACCCTCAAGGGTGCTAGCAAGAGGGCTATCGTTAACTAAGGAGGAAATGCAGCATATGCAACACCGGCCCATCCCTACAGTCACTCCTACACCTTCTGCATAGTACCGAATATAACTTATTTAATTAATGAAACTAAAAAATAGAGGGGTCTAACAAAGCAAATTGGTGTTAACTAGATAGGTTAACTAGATAGGCCACAAAGGACAAATCTAGCGTGGGTGGTTGATCAAAGACTCAAATATCAAGTAGAATAACAGCATTGGTCATGGTAAAAATAGTTGAAATGGATGAAAATGTTACTTTAAGGGCACAACTGGAAGAAGACGTAGGTCCGGTTATCCTGTTAAACAAGTTTACTGTGAAACCTGAGGATGTTGATGAATTCTTAAAGGCATTTGCCGATACAACAGAAATATTTAAGCGGCAACCCGGATTTATCTCAGCTCAATTGCATAGAGGTGTTGGTAAGAGTAGCACATTTTTTAACTATGTCATATGGGAATCCGTAAAAGACTTTAAACAAGCCTTTAATAGATCAGAATTCCAATCGAAGATGTCAGATGTTCTTCCTAATGTTATAATGTCTCCTCATCTGTTCAAGAAAGTTGCAGTCCCAGGTATCTGTGTAGAGTAGTAATTCATTTCATTTTATATGGCCCTCACTTATCACAATAGAAAAGTTAGCCGCAAGAAGGAGTATTACAATTACTTCCTGATTAGTGTAACATCAATTAACTTGATTTTTTTCTTGATATCCTCGATAACCTTCAGCCCATGTTCTTTAACCTGATTATCTATACCGGCTGAGTTAATGATTTCAGTTATGGGGTCTATTGCTTATTTTCCATATGTTGCAAGTGCATCCATTGCTTTAATTTGAGTCAGCTCGTTCGAGCAACAGACTCTTTTTTTATATAATTAAGGTGACTTCTGTCGATAATTCTCCCACATGACGGCATTTCTTGCAGTGACTGTGACGTTCCAATAATATTTTAGCATTATCTAGAAAAGGGATGTGTTAATGCCACTTGTAATATTAATAACCATATTGCAAAAATATGGTAGAAATATTAAAAAATAATAATAGTCTTATTTTGTCATAGTATTGCCTTATCTTAAATACCGCTGACTAAGTTTAGCTTTATATCCATCAAGACATACTCGTACAGTAGTGTATATTCACCAGTCTTATTTACACCTGATGCTTGAGTTTAGGCAAATTTTATTCAAACAGGTTCTGGCCTAGAGATAGTTGAACAGCCGTTTGATATGTATGTGTTTGCGAGCGCATGGTCGGAGAATGTGCAGCTAAATAGCGGACTGCTGCCAATATAAAGTGATACTCCTTAATTTTGTGTTTATTTATAGAAGATAATGATCCATTTATGGTAGTGCATTGTTTAAGTGCAGCCTCAGTCATTTGAATCAAATGAAAGCTACGATCCTCTCGTAACAATAGTGTTCCAATCAAATTCATAAAAAAATTGCTGTTATCTGTAGAGTTATGACCGTAATAGTCAGCAACGAACTGTGTTACTGCATCTACTTGTTGTTGTTTATCTAGTAGTGTTGATAGCTTTTCTTCAACTGCAGTTTGTTTCTCATTATTATTGAGAGTACCAGAAGTACTATTCGGTTTAGGTATAGGAGCTGGCGGTATGTTGAGAAATCTATTTAGGTATATCCGCGTTGCGGCATCAAATACGCCTCGTGTTAGTTCATGTAGTTGAATATTAACAGGATATTGAGATTGAATTTTACTACTCTTAGATGCAGATGCAGAAACACGTCTCATACATTGATGTACAGCATTGGCAAACGTAAAAGTATGAAGAGCAGCATCCCAATCTGTGAATTCATTGCGTGTGTTAAAGTGATCTATTCTCAGAGCAAGCCGCATATGCAACCATCTCTGCCAGCTCCTCTCCGGACACTCCGTGTCTCAATGCATCAAGTAGAACATTAACTATTAACTTAGGATCATCTCCTAAGAGGGTATCAATGAGGTCAATTTCAATTCTATTTTCTCTCTCCTTGTTTGTATGTTTTATCCTATCTCTTATTGCTCTCCCTTCTTCTAGGATATTTGGAAGTTCTTTGAATGCGTTCTCAAGTATAGCAACTAAATCTATAGGATAACGCCATGAGCTAGACTCTTCCATCCGCTCTGCATCGGCATATCCTGAGACAAGGCTACTTAGTACTGAGACAACTAATTCTTTATCATTCCAACCAACGATATCTAGCGCTTCTAATGCTTTGTTAGTAAAATCCAAAGTATGTCCACCGCCTATAAATCTGTGATCTGTAGCTGCTCGCAAAAAGCATATCAGCCAGTTGCACTGCATCTGCTTCTGCATGTATGGCTGTTACTAGACATCGTTCTGCAGCCTGTTGCATTTCTTGATTCTATAAACTGACGAAACCATCTCTTAAGAGTCGATAGGTCAGGCCAGGGTTTTGGTAAAGGAGCGACTGTGAATCTAGGCGGCATAGAAGCACAATCCTGAGCCACTGCAGAAAGACCATGAAAGAGAGCATGCAGTTTATCGTTTTTGTGTAGATATAGTTTAGCAATATTCATCATACAAGTATGGATTGTTAATCCAACTCCCCATCCAGACTGTTTGTACTTTGTTCCGAATTCAAGGCCCTTTCTAAAGGAGTAGTTGAAACCATCATAGACGGCTTTATTATCTCTCATTGAAGATTTAGAGAAATTCTGGTATGAGGGTAGCAAGGATAATCCAATTATTGCCTTTGCTATTATTAATGAAATATTTCTTTTTAGACCTATATCTAGCACTATTTCATTATTGGTGGTTGTGGTAGACACAGCAGCTGTTCTCGTAGACGATTTATCTTCGATTGGGCCTGGTATACCTATCCAGATCTCGCTATTATTTCGAATTTGTACTGGGTACGATTCTACATCACCAGCCCACTGATCAAATGTTCCTCCATTATGAAGATCAAATCGTGCATGATGCCAGTGACACGTGAGGATACCGTCCTTAAGAGTACCTTGGCTAAGAGGAAAGCCCATGTGAGGGCATCTATTGTCTAGAGCATAAACCTCAGAATTGTACGAAAAAAGTGCAATGGGATGTTTCTTGATTGATAATGAGAGACACTTATCTTCGGCTTCTATATCTTTAACATCAGCTGCATGTACAAAATGATAACTATGGTTGGACATTGTCTAAATTAGATCATATGTTTTTACCATAATTATTCTTATAAAGTTACAAAGTAAAATCTAAAAAAAGCTTCTGTATAGGTCATTCAAGCTCTGTTGGATTAAGTACTGTGTAAACCGCTCCGTCCAGGGATAACCTGATTTCTGTATTGTAAGCAGTGAGTGAGTATGACCAAGCCTTTGTGATGATAGTCTTGCTCTTACGATGATCAAATTTATTTCAAGAATCTTCGAAATACAAAATAGGCTTTGAAGTCCTCTCATTTTGATGAAAGCAAAGCATATTGTCAACATAAAAACAAAAGATGTGAGGATAATATAGGATATAATCATCTATCTGAAGGGATGTGCGAATGTATAGACTTTCTGATTTGATTAGTCAGTAATCTAATTAGAACCATTAGCTGAGGTACTAAAACCAATTATCCAAACTCATACAAAAGCAGTATCAAAATATTGGTCTACCAGCAGACCATTGATTGTGTCTCAACAATATCTAAACTAAATACATTTGCAATAGCGGCCATAGTTAAAACATAAGGTGAGATGTGAACAGTTTTATCGATCACAATCTCCCAAGTCTCATCTACTCTGGTCTACCATTCATCAAATCGTGTCAGTCTACCTAAACAGCATATGATGATGGATATCTAATTATCAATTAATTCATCCAGAAGAGGCCAATGGTGAAATCGTTTATGCTAGAGTAATACCGATAATAAGTATCAGATTAGGTAATGAAACACTTTTTAACACTATCAGTGAAGCATCTTAAACGGTCTACCAACAAAACGAGGATCAAATAGAATTCTGTAAAAAATTGTGGCTTGGATTTTGGTAGACATACTATGACTGCTACATTAGACAATCAATATAAAGATAATAATCACCTCCTAGTTTGCTAGACCTCCACAATAGATTCAATTTACTAGCTGAATATCTCTTTGAAAGCAGATTATCTGAAAGGTTCACTTCATTTGTCCTTTTGCGTGATATAATAGAACAATTAAGTGGGTATCATGATGGATTGGTAGGCTATGAAAAACTGCAGTCTTTAAGCAATACAAGAATCCAAGAACATAATTAGGATTATGAAATCCAATCGCTGCTTTTTTCTAGTCCTGTTATCCATAGACAGAAAGAGAAAAATAAGCCAAGTAAAACTTGCCCTTCATGCTTTGTATCCTATTAGCAAAGCCATTTCAAGCCACTTCCAATAACAATCTACTTCCACAAATCCAATGTCTTTTAACCAACCTAACTGTATCTCCATTGGTAATAGTCTATTAGCTCTATCTTCCTTTTCTGGACTGTACCCGATCGCCTTGAGAAAGCGAACATGCAGTTCAACAGAGGGCGACGCAACATGTTCTAAATTACAAAACACTCCTGTTGGATTAATGATATCATAAATTTCTTCGTAGAGTTCGCGCTTGCGTTCATGTTTAAGATGGTGTATGGCAAAGCTTGATACAACAGCATCAAAGTAACCTAAATCAGGTAGAGGTTGACTTAGATCGTGTTCTGTAATCGTGACACTAGAATCTTTGGCAAAATGTTCTCTTGCAGATTTAAGCATTGTTGGAGATACGTCTAGAGCTACTGCTTCCTCTATATCTGATCGATTCGCCTTTATCAGCCGGATTAATCTTCCATCTCCAGTACCTAAATCCAAAATTCGTTTAGTACTTTCAGGCAAATGATCTATCAAGACAGATTCCCCCTCTGACCTATGTGGAAGATTATCGGCTACATTTAGATATGCCAGAGCATTCTGTGGACTAGACCATTCTTTTGCGGAACGACTCATGATAGAAAGTCTTAATAGAGGTAAAAAAGCATTATGGGTCCTAATACAAAGTCCAGATATACTATTGAGTCTAATTGTTTCTGTTAACGATAGATTAACGTTAAAACGATTACGAAATGTTGTATGGTAAAATATGATATCCTGATGACAGAAATCACCCTGACGGATTGGATTTTATCAATTATTTATATAGGATTTCATAGAAATTCACGCTTAGATCGCTAGTGATATCCATCACGTCAGAGCATCCATAGTATCTATGGTATCTATAGCACATATTCAATCCTGTACAATGCAACATTGTATCACTATACCACACTCTCACGTTTTATTGTAGCAATATAGAATCCCATATACCATTATGGATACCCTGACGTCTATGACGCCTCGTTGTCTTTCATTCACGTGACACGAAAATTATGAATACAAAGCAAGCCAAAATAATGAAATTGTAGGAGGTTACCTTGCCAGAAAATTTCTTAACCAAGACAAATAGTAAACTAAGACCTACCTGGAGTCCTTACTACATGATAGTAGGATTAGACGCGAAGTGGGAGAAAAGCAGATACTTGTAAGTCATGAAGTTCGATTTAGTTGGTTAATTCTGAAATACAAAATGAATTTCGCAAGCGATTACTTTTTCTCCCATCAATCAATCAATCAATTCTGTAGAAGACATATGATCTAACTGAGGTTCTAATTTTACCGATCTTAAATAAAGTATAATAAATTACTATAGTAGTAATACTTTAGAAAAGTTTACCGTTTCACTTCTGAATTTATCTATAATGCTAATAAATCCGAATTAGATTCAATATTCAAGATATGTGCCTTTAATTACACAGAATATTAAATATGTGTGTCACTAATGCAATGGAGACTGACTTTATCTGCCAAGTATTGTGCTAGTTTAAGTATGATGCCTGCGTATACAAAATCAATAATGCTCTTATCTAGTAGGTTGTATATCATGGAAATGGTGGGATAGCTGATTAATAATTCCCCGCAATGACTATATTAAAGATTCAGTAGAGCTCGATACTGTTAATAATTTCCTTCGAGATTCAAATATAGCAGCTAATAATGGTATTAGCAGCAATAATAATAATAATATCAATGAAAAGACTAAATTATTTTATGGTATAAAAGAGGCAACTAAAGCCATTTTAGACTTTATATCTAACGCGGACACCGCAGTAGACGCTTGTCTAGACCCTACTGGACCGTCTGTTATGATGGGTGTTGACGTAATAAAAAATGAGAGACTAAAAGCCAATAGAAGAGGAGTTAATTTCAGATATGTTACTGAAGTAACTAAGGATAATCTCTCTTATTGTAAAGAGTTAACTGAATTTGCAGAGGTTCGTCATCTAAATGGAGTTAAAGGTAATTTTGAAATAAGTAAAATTAGAATAAAAGGAGAAGGAAGAGGAGAATGGAAGGGAGAATACATAGCCACTGCAACCCTGCAAGAAGCAGAGCCTGTTACCCAACTTATATACAGCAGTGTTAAGGAGATTGTAGAACAGGAACAGTTTGTATTTGATACTCTGTGGAATAAAGCAATTCCATTTCTGGTTAGAATAAAAGAAATCGAAGAAGGTATAAAGCCAGAAGTTATAGAGATTATAGCTGATCCTAAAGAAGCGCTAGAAACAGAGTATAGGCTTTTGAAGTCAGCAAAGCAAGAAGTTCAAATAATCTTTTCTACGATTAACACTTTTCTTTTACAGGAAAGACAATTAGGTATTACCAAGATACTATCTAACCTGTCAAAACAGGGAGTAAGAACTAGAATTTTAACTCCGATGGATATTGATGTTAAAGAATTAACGTCTAATCTAAAAAAACAATATGAACAAGAGATATACCAGAAAAAGCAGGCAAACAAAAAAATAATAATAATAATAACGCTGATATAAGTTCTGCTATAGATATACAGGAAATTGCACCAAGTTCCTCAATTAACGCCAAAATAATAATTGTAGACAAACAAGATTCATTGGCAATGGAGATAAAAGATGGCACAAAAGATGATTTGTATAACTCAATAGGCTTAACTACTTACTCAAATAGCAAATCAACTATAGCATCTTACTGTGCTATAGTTGAAAATCTTTATGAGCAAAATCAATTATACATGCAACTCAGAGACGCTTATCAAAAAGTTGAGAATACAAATTCAATGCAACGGGAGTTTATCAACGTAGCAGCACATGAATTAAGAACACCTATTCAGTCTGTTCTAGGCTATACAGAATTGCTACTAGAGGACGAAACAGATGATAGAAAAAAGCAGGCACTTATAAGAATTCTTCATCAGTCTGAAAGACTTCGGAAATTAGCGTCTGATATTTTGGATGTTGCAAGAATAGAAGGCAAGACATTTCGACTCACTATAAAACCACTAAACCTAAACTCTGCCATAGCCAACATTATAAAGGATTATGTAAACAGACTAGAGAATTATAAAGCTCATGAGATTACAGCAAAAAAATTATCAAACGTCAATGTAAGTAATGATGACAAGAGGAGTAAATATGGCAAGACAATGATTACAAAATTGTTATTCAAATCAAAACTAAAAGATGAAGAACACATTTTTATAGAGGCTGATAAAGAAAGATTAACTCAAGTTATAGATAATATTCTTGATAATGCATTTAAGTTTACTGACGCCGAAGGAAGTGTCACAGTTACATTAATGAAACAAGAAGCACATTCACCACCACCACGACAACCACAACTAGGAGAACAGATAGAACAACGACAACGAGACCTAGAACAACGACAACAATATGCAAATATCATTATTAGAGATACTGGAACTGGAATAGATCCTCAAATATTGCCACGATTATTTTCAAAGTTTGCTACCAAGTCTCATAGAGGGACGGGATTAGGTTTACATATATCCAAAAATATTGTAGAAGCACATGGTGGCAAAATATGGGCCGAGAACAATGGAGATGGCGGGGGAGCAACATTTACTATCGCTCTACCATTATTGAGCAAACAACCAAAAAAGTAAAGTGGGGACGGCAAAAGAAAGACTACAAAAAACTATTATTCTCTAATGCGTAAAACCATAATGGTATTATTATAAGCAAAAAGACTTGTTCTCCTAAACAAACACTGAATTTACATATATAGAACAGTAGTTTTGGCTAACAAAGTCTTGTAAATATTAATTTACAATGCTTATTACTTATGCTAATCACATTTTAAACATCTGGCGATGAATGACTGAAATTAGCCACGGCAAGAAGAGTATTGCTTGTAGATGATGAACTTGATATAGTATATCTTGTCAAAGTAGGATTAGAACGCAAAGGGTTTGAAGTTGACAGTTATATAGATCCAATATTAGCATTGCAGACTTTCAAAAGGGGAATATATCAGTTATTAATTTTAGACATTAAAATGCCTAAGATGGATGGTCTAGACCTCCTAGACAAGATCAAAAAAGAAGATGATAAAATCAAAGTTTGTTTTTTCACAGCATCTGAAGAGTTTGCTTCTAGTTATAAGAACGTATTCAAAAACTCTCAGGATAAATTTCTCTTTATATCAAAACCAATATCAATTCCTAAAATGACTAAACAGATAGAACAGTTTCTAAGATTATAACAATATGTATGTATGTATGTATGTAGGAAAATGCATTAAAAAGACCAAATTGAATAGCATACATAATAAATATTTAGAAGAATACTGTACGCTAGCACCTGCAGTAGAGTAAAGCTGACAATACAGTCATACAAGACCTGATATTTAAAGACCTCAAGAAAAAGAGTTAGTTGTCTAGCAATAGAAAAGCAACGATTTAGGTTACTCGACAGACTACAGAATAAGCAGTTCCGGCAAGGAGTAATATTGAAGAACATGAACGAGAGAATGTAAGAACTTGCGGAGATTGCTGCTTTAATCATATCCTCGGCCTATCACAGAAGGAAACACTTGAAAACATATCTTTGGATATCAAAGGTTGTAGTATGACAACCCATTGTTTGAAACAGAGATTACAATCTAATTATAATAATCTCAAGTAACTATGGATTAAGAGGCAACTGGATTGAGTCAGAGAATTGCAATTCTGACTGAAAATATGCCTACAAAAAATAAAGTTATTAATGCTAGATGCGCTAGTTGATGGTATAGTAGGAATTCAGATAAGGTTAGAAGTAAACAAACTCATTTTCAATATTGCATTTGCTGACTCCAGCTCCAAAGCTAATTGCAATCCTCTAATAGGGTTCTCTTTTGTAATTCTTCTCTTAAAGAAATGACTGTTATCATTTGCGTATCAGTACTTTTGATTAATGATGGTATAACTGTAAGAACAGAAACTGTAAGAACAGTAATTGCAAATATGTAGATAGTTAAAGTGATTATTGAAATAATGATCAGAGTATTAAAAAACATAAATGAGAATATAGGAATGAATTTAAGATTATCCAGAACTACGAAGCCGGTTATTATTGTTCTTTCTCAGATGCAGAGCTCTTTGAGTTAGCACGATTATGACTTGATTTATGTTCTCCTCCTCCTCCTCCTCCTACTTCTTGTCTATTTTTTATATAGCTGAAGATTGTTGTCTTTCTTCCTGCAATTGGTTGCTTACCACTTTCTAACAGATCAACATTATGTCTACTAATCTCCTTTGATAATGACCAGCTAAGAACTATTCTTATGCCTACTACTACTGCAAGTAGCGAGAGTTCATTGGATGAAGGGACAAGAATGGTTTTGAGAATATCACTTCCAACTTCAAAGTCTAATGCTAGTAATAATCCTCCTGCCAGACGTAATCTAATTGTCTCCTTCTCTTGGGTTTGCTCCTTAGGCGATTTACGTAATATCTTAAAGAATGCAATCAGTGCAGTTGCAGCCGATATTGCAATGATTATCCCGGCAGCAATATCTATACCAAATGTTAGGTAGCCAACATAAGGTCTGGTCAAATATTCCAAAGATTGGCCATTGACTAGTTGGCTACCTTCAACTATCGACTGTTTAATATTATCATCTAATTTTATTTGAAGTATATGTCTTTAAATTATTAATATATTAGAAGTGCATAGCTCTGGAAAAGTGTCTTTGAGTAAGTCTTAAGGTGTTGATTTCTTAAGATTATTGGAAAGCCTACTTTTCTCAATCAATATACTATTTTACTGCCAAATCATTGTCAAAGTGCAGTAGGTCGGGTAAAGTTAAAAGTGGCTCCTAGTTCACACTTATTATTTTCTCATTCATATTTTGCAGCGAGTTTTAATAATACTATATACAGTCCTAAACCCAATCCTGATTCAGTGGAAGTTTTCTTATTAGTAAAACTTTTCGTATCCTCGTAATACCACAAATTATTTAATTATGAATATCACTATATAATATCGCGCTGTTTGTAATTAAAGATCTATTCTATTTATCTTCTAATAGTATTATAAATTATTACGTCCAAAGAACGATAAAATGTCGACAGACAGTAGTAGTAGTAAAGAAAAACTTGAACAGAAGTTGGGCGAAGCTCTTGGTTTGGAAATGGCCGCACAAAAGGCAGTGCAAGAATTATCCTCAATGGGATTACTAGATAAAAGAGGCATTTTATCGAAGCTTAAGAATATGCAAAAAGAAGCAGGAAATCATCAATCAAAGCTAGAGCAGCTGGTTCAGAAATTATCCGGATCACTAGATTCTGCAACAATACAAGAAGCAGCTCAAGAAACAGAACAGAAAGCATCTGAGATGATGAAAACTTATCTTGGCCAGGATCCTGATTCATCTGAAGCAATAGAATTCTTGTGTCTTGCAGAAGGTGGCGAAGTGACACATTATGAGGCTCTGAGTGCCTTAGCATTAAAAAAGGTCAAAAATAAACAGTTATCAAATACAGTCAATTCAATTCTCAGAGAAGAAAAAAGACATCTTCAATTATGTATCAGATTGGCCAAACAGATTGCAGTTTCATAGTATTACTTTACGCTTTATTTATCTAATGTTATATTGGTGATAGAAGGTGGCACTTGCTATAAATATTGTAGGTAAACAGTTAACTAATCGAGTTTTATTAAATTAATAACTTCAGCATAGCATTTTGCAATCACAGCACTATTATACTTATGTTTACTTGATATGCATACGGCCTATCGCCGGCCGGTACTTTCCTCCTTTTACAAGATCAATAATAGCAGTTTGGATTATTATTGACATTCTGAGTCAGGCTAGCTGGCCAACTAGTAACCATATATATCCTCTTTAACGAAGTCATCATATGTTTTGAATATATATCCAGCCTCACTTTCTAGACCTTGTATTATCTCAAGTTGTTGATCTAAAGCCTCAGGAGGATCATGAGGCGGATGTAAAGCAATACGTAATATTGTCGGCTTGAACCCTTGCATTATTTTATCATAAATCTCTTGATTCTGTTTAATTGTAGGTTTATTTTGTTCTGAGTCACCAGATATATCCCAGTTCATTACCTGTTGTGTTACTATCGCAATGTCTCTTTGGATAAGATCAATTTTATCCAAAGATTCTGATACGTCAAAACCCATATCATGTAATGCTTCAGCTGTAGATGGACTAATGTGCCATGCAGGAGAAATAAACACTTTGGGTTGCTGTATATCTGCTTCCTTTAATATTGCAAGACCTTTAGCAATTTCTTCTTTAGTTTCTTTAGTCGTAAGTGTATAATAGTCCTCCACAGACTGTCTATATTCATGATATAAACCATGGAGTGCTATATTTGGTTTATCTTTCATGATATACTTATCGATAAAAATTGAAAAGGTATCTTTGGTAACCGGATATTTCTTGAGGTAGTTGGGAATAATAGCTATATTATATTTCACGCTGAGCTTCTTCTATTCGCTTCATAGTTTCAATAGTATTAGATAAGTGGTCTTGAAATGCGCTAACATCATGGATTGTAATTATCCCTATCTTCTTAGAATGATAAGTCATTTATCATCATCACATGCACTACTGTATTGTTTATTATTTAGTAATTGTTATCAATATGAGAGTACTTTCTGGTATAACTATATACTATAGTTGGGCGGATATTTGATTACTAGTTACTAGAATTACTTCCAGCTTATGTAGCATATCCTCTATCTTTAACATTCTAGTTTAGCGAATTATTTACTATATATTGACAGAAAATGTTCATAGTAAGAATATGGTGTATGACATTTCCAATATATCATTCTTTATTTATATGCAAATAATCAATGTTTATATTGCTGCCGCTGCTACTATTAACCTTGGTCCCATCGTTATAAGCCATTCTCATGGCAAAGGCTTTTTCTTTTATCGTAAATACTTCTGATATGTTGTGCATTAATTAACCAATTTGTTTCTTTTTAGGACATGGTGCCCCGCTTCCAGCCTTCTTCTTTTATTGGTCGAACTCATATCGTAATATGATCTATGATCTATAAGATATTTAATACTCTAAAGTATCTGATAACAGTTTTAGTCATCTGAGGTATATTTTGTGCCATTGTTGTTATTATGAACAAAATCTCTTATCCGCACATCAACGATTCTCTTAAATTGTGAGAAATAATGAATTTATTTACTTCATCCTCCTCCTACTCTTTTAATAATATCGTATTTGTGTATTAATTTCTTGACTAGCCTTAGATTTGGTTTACACTCTGATTTATACCAAGCAACTAAGGGGCAAAAGTAAGTGGCTAATTAAATGGGACAACATGGCATCCGTGGAGATTCTTATCAATCTATTAGATTGATGTAACAAACATCAATCATTCTTTGCTAATTGTCATGCTTATTTAGCAGATAAGAAATCAACTACACCAACTGTCGAATCGCGATTAAACTTACGATAACCTATTCCTATAGAACAATGCATAAGAGCTTTAGAAAGAGTATTTTTGCAATTACGCTAATCCTAATAATAGTAGTTCTAAGTTCATTTGTATTTCCAATTACTAACTTTGCTTATGCACTGAGCGAAAATGACTTCCTTATTCATCTTTATCATTACCACTGCAAAGTAGCAATGAATTCCTTTATAAAATGGTTCATGGACAGAGAAATAAATGTCACAATGATTATAAGTTAAATGCCGTTGTATGTATAAAAGATGACGCGGCCAGTAATAGTAATCCTTCAACGTCACCATTACGATCATCTTTATTTCATCCTAGCAATGAAAGCCATATAGTACCAGCCGATATTGGTAGCAGCAGGACTAGGAGCTCTGTTAGCGATAGTAATAACCATAACTCTGACAACCAAAACTCAAGCATTAGATAATCAAAATCAAAACAAGCTGCAGCAGAAGATAGAAAAGCTGCAATCACGAATTGATAAGGCAAGGGAGCAGTCACGGTCACTACAACTCTTTTTCTATATCCCTCAGTCGTTTATCATACATGAGTTATAACCTTTAGAAATTTAGCAGTAATCTAAAATGATTATGATTATGAAATTTGTGTTGGTTTAAGTTAATGATAATTACATTCTATTAAATCACAAATAATTGACATAACTTGTGATAAAATCTATATAACTCTAATATAGTTAGCCGGTGTCGATTAATATGTGAGGTAAGGCGGCACTTTGTCAACCCCAAACAAGAATGAAGAAGCAATCACGAGGGTAAAACATTTAGTATATAGCTCTAGTGATGCGGTTGTTCAGACTGGGGCAATCGATACACTAGCAACTTTCGGAGAGCCGGCGATTGACGCCATAAACGAGATTATTGGCCTATCTAGTATAAGCGATGGCGTAAAGGAACATGGACTGAAAACTATCAAGTATATCAAGGAAAATTCAAGATAGCTTTGCAGTATCTTTGGCTTGTAACCATAAATAACGGTAATAAAAGTGATAGACGAGCCCTTTAGCTTACCTATATTATCCCTGAGTCCATTTCAGAGCTTTAGTCCATTATTTTTAATCTTAATGATATGATCTAACACTATTGTCACTATGGCTAATAGATATCAACACAGTCTCCGCACACAACGTCATTACCGATAGAATACATCTTATTAAAAGAAAAAGGTTAGGCTATTGTTCTCGTGTATCCCTACAAGAAAAAGAGAGGAGGGTAGTCTCATCTAAAGTGGCTCTATCCATGTATAACTTATTTCAACATAGAGGAACTTTCTCAACAAGTCCATGAAGTTAGTCCTTGCCAAGATGAATAACTCTACCCAAAGTAGCCAACTATGACTTTGTAAAGCTAGAAATAATGGAGGATAGTATCTTAAAGAGTTCTTTTAGTAAAGTTTGAAATTATCTAAGGCGCTGTGAGAATCATCAATTCAGTCAATCATGTGCGTGTTACCTTTGTTCTCTGATCTATTTCTTTAAGCTTATTGTCGACCAGATCAGTAGTAGATATCGAAGGATGGAGCGTCATAAAGACCATTAACTTCAGATATCGTTTTTATCAAGATCTACTTCATTTTTGTTATATCCATATTATGCTCGACCGTTGCTTTCTTTATATCAGGATTGGTAGATAAAGCATCTACGAGATTGGTCAACCCTTCTTGATGTGATAAGACCCGCTTGTCGGTTTCTTCAAGAGAATTAATCATATCTTGTGCAGTATTAACAGTTTTTGAATATTTTTAATATTTATATGTGCTTTAATGAATACTAATATTGCTACTGCAATAGGTAACAAAGCTTCGATCAACACTGCGATTGCCGCTCCGGTTTTTCAAAATTGCAGACGATATTAAAACCATAAGCCATACTATACTGACATTAATTTTGAATGCCCCAGTTTTAGGCGGCATGAGTTCAACAAGATACCAAAGTATTACTAACAGCTCGTATGTTCGCAGCATTAATTCTGATTATTTGAGAGAGTTGTGCCATCTTCTAAACAATTGTTTTGTAGTGTAGCCAGGAAATCATAAATAATTCTATATTTATTGGGTAGATGACTTGTTGTTAGTAGTTGATGATGATTGTGATATTGCATCTTTAATTAAGATCTGCATTGAAAATATGGGTCTTTCTGTGTCTTCTTTTACCGATCCCTTGTTAGCCTTAGAAGAGTTTAGAAAGAAACCATCAGATTATGAACTTGTAATCTCAGATATTAGGATGCCTAGTATGAATGGATATGAGTTTGTAAAACAAGTAAAGAAAATCAACCCAAAAATAAACGTAATACTTATGACTGCTTTTGAAATAGAAGACAAGGAGTTTCACAGTATCTTGCCATCAATAAAGATAGATGGTTTTCTTCAAAAGCCATTTTCTATGTCCAAGCTAAATGATGTATTAAAGGAAATCAGGTAAAATACCTAACTACTATAATTAGTCCAATATTGTTTATTGTAAGATGTTTACTCACAGCGTATTATATACAATGATGTCCAATATTTCACTGATGGATTGTATGATACAAGATTTGTTAGAGAATCATTATGTTAATGAGGCTGTAAATCAGATCATTAAAGCGGAATACTGCTCTCATTATCTAATAGTTTATCCAGATTTGACTACGCTAAGAGAGATGTATTCCAAGTATATTCAAAAGCAAATTAACGAAAACAATGAAACTATTCTTATAAATCCATTTTATGAAACTACTGACTCTGTTAGACAAATTCTTTCAAAAAATGGTATAAATGTATCAAAATATGAAAAAGAGAAAGGACTTGTAATTATCGATTCTCTACAAGAATATTTTGGTTCACAACCGGATATGCTTTTTAAAAGAAACCTAGTAAATTATGCTAAGCAAACAGGAAAGAATGGTATTTCAATCATAGGTGACATTGGTGCCTATCCTCACAAGTCTAAGCATAATGACCTTGTTGATTATGAACTATCACTACCAACAGAATTTGATGTTGACATGAAAGGTTTTTGTTTATACCACCAAAAGGATTTTAACAAGTTCTCAGACAAGCAAAAGCAAGAGTTAATTAAACATCACGGTAAGGCTCTAAAAATAGAAAGTTCTTAAACACTGTCCACAAACAGAGATATAATGAACGATGGTTCTAGTATTCGTCTAGATCAAATAATGGTAACAGGACATGCGTCAGTTCTATGGTGTTATTTCCTCGTGATGACCAACTAGATCCAGATCAGGTGTCTTTCTTTATTTACACCAGTTCTTACCACAAATACATTTAGGAATTCTATAGAAAGAAGAATCTATCTCAACAAAATCAAACACGTGAGAATAATAGCCTAACCATCTGGAATTATCTAGACTAGGAGGATAAAATGGTCCTTGCCAGGCTGAACAACTCCATCCAGAGCAGCCAATATGGTGTTGCAAGTATAATGACGCAGTTTAATATGACATAATCTTGGATAAAGATTGTGAAGCTTTTATTATGTTAATCACAACCCGCTAGCACTCAAGCCACATAAGTTGGTTTTCTCAAAGAAGCATCACTATATAATTTAAACCCATAGTAACTAACATACTTCGATGTCGATTTATTTCATCATTATAAGCGGCTGAGGATAATATATCTGAAAGCAGCAAAAAAGAAATTCCTATGAATAAGTCAATAAATGATATAACTAACATACAACAATATTATTTTGCATACATAAGACATGCGAGGAAATCTTCTTTTGGGTTGTTCTGGTTGGAATTATCCCGATACTCCCGATAATGGTGGAGGATGGACCGAGATTTTCTATCCGGATAAATCTACAAAAAGACTACGTTACTACTCTCAATTCTTTGATACCGCAGAAATGGATTCTACATTTTATAACAGATTCTATTCCAAAATGACTAAAGGTACTTTCATTGGAATGGCCAAAGCTACTCCTGAGAGATTTCAGTTTTCTATTAAAGTGCCAGAAACAATCACACATGAGAAAAGATTAGACATAGAAAAGGGTGCTATGGCAGACTTTGAAGATTTCATTGATAAGATATCACCATTAGAATCAGCTAATAAGTTAGGAGCAATATTGATTCAATTACCACCAAGCTTTACTGTCAATGATTTTAGAAATATAGAACGTTTTCTTGATAGGCTACCTAACACCAATAGTAATAATTATGATTATGCAATTGAATTCAGACATCCGTCGTGGAAGACAGAAGGACCTTGGGAAATGTTAAAGCATTATAATATTGCCCCAGTAATCACAGACTCACCAGCAAAAGAAAATTTGCAATTCTTGTCAGATGTTGTAGTTACTGCAAAAGATCACTCTTTTATTAGGTTTCATGGAAGAAATACTAAAAGTCATTATTGGTATAATTATTTGTATTCTAGACAAGAGTTACAACCTTGGATTGAAAAGGTGAACCAAATAAAGAGTCAAACCAAAGTTCTTAGAGTATATTTTAACAATCATTATGGAGGAAAAGCTGTTGTTAATGCACTACAATTTAAGGAAATGACCGGCACACCTTTAACTGAACTGAATCAAGAGCATTAGAACATGCAGAGAGTTATCTTTCTAAAGAAACACGATAGCAAATATATGGCGTCAAGAGAATAGCGTGGAATAATTTCGCCTGTTCGCCAGTTTTTATGACTGCATGTGGCATCGGGAAAATCCCAGCGAACTGCAAGATGGCACAAATGACCTCTGGGTACGTGCTGGGCCAGAAGGAAGCAAAAGTAATACACGAGTATATCAATAGAACCAACGAATTCCAGTCAAAAAGCATGAACAACGGACAAAAATCTGGCGATCAGCAATAACTGTAATAGAAACAGAAGTCAAGGAAGATGAAATATGAAATTATCGCCGGCGTACTTGGGAATCATAGCCAATGTCATATTCAACATTCCACACCTCACTTTCAGCTGACTGAATAATCATCCTTTGATTGTGCTATCATAAGCGACATGGTCATCGGGACAGTCCTGTATCATATTTCATTACTTTCATTGCTTTATGTTATTTCATCATAATGTGCTTATGCTGTTATTTGTCTTCTCTCGAGTTCCTGCAACCTTCCTGTTATAGCCACGAGTTGATCTGACAATTGCGCTATTGCATCATCTTTTACTTTGTCACGCTGTCTTAGTAATTGATTTAATTCTTCTACTTCTTCTACCTTTGTCTGTATGTCTGCATCCTGTCTTTGTAGATGATGGACATTAAGAAATGTTAGATAAGGCTCTATCTTACGAAATATTTCAGCTTTTTCTGATCCTTTTTGCGCCAGTATGTAGACCCTGAATGTCCTATAAAATACTGAATAGTCAGCATAACCGAGGTCTGATATCGTAGTCTTCACAAATCTCCTAAAGGAAGAAAGAGTAGTCTGTTTTCTTCCTTCGTTGCCATCTTCTCTTGTACCTTTACCGTTATGATCTAAAATCATGTGAAAGCATTTGGCGCTTAATTAAGGCAAATGATATATGACCTGAAACCTTGAACTAACACAATATAATAAGTATCGATCATTCAGCGGCATCTAAATTGAAATGCTTAATCTGATAAGTGAATATTCAGAAGAAACTAACCTTATTATAAGTTGATATATTATACTAACTTTATATGCCAAGCTAAGTGCTATATGTAATCAATAATTGAAGAACCCCCATCGCCTCTACATGTGAAGAAAAACTAGCTGGAGTAGTAGGAACTATGATCTTGACGCTGATTTTCTCTAGAAAGCAAATATAGAGTCTGTTAATTCATGATTAAACTAGAGTTCTCAATGACTTGGATGAAGGTTTCACAAGATGGCAGAGCTTACAATGTACTATCATCCCTAGGAAAAGTGATAGATAATCAAGCAAGGCCATCACGAAAGTTAGCATTCTCATTTTACATCTTCTGATATTTTCTCATGCACATGGGATGCGTCAAAGAAATGTGCTTGATGATAATGAATGGCCAGGATGGTTTACAAGTTATGAGAAATTGTTTCCTAAAGGGAACGATAAAGGAAATATGGAAATAGATAGAACAAGACAAATGGTTCAATCCTGCTTTTCAGAATTTCATAAAGAGAGAAATAATAAATGACTTTCCAAGATCTTAAGCAGCCAAGGAAATAGACACAACCGGAAGTTATAAAAATAGTACAAGCTGCTTTCAATTCAAAAGTCCGAATTTAGATATTATTTATTGACGCTATACTGTATAGCAAGCAAATAAAAATATACTATATTCAGAATTACAAAATATAATAATGCAAAATATTATCCAATAGTTCTAGATATCATCAAATACTGGCAGACAATATACATACACATACCAAGAAGATTACATTTACATTTAAGAGATCTAATTAATTAATAGTAAGCCACTATTTCTATGGATATACTAGAGGATTAGATAGATAATACTCGAGGTCTTGTCTTGTCTTGTTTTATATTTATCTTTTAAATTAGCGAATTTGACACACGTCTGATTGTATAGAGTCCCGCAACTCCTTGAACTGAGGTATATCGAAAATACAAAAGAGTTGTTGGGTGGTACTCATTTACCAATACTAGTAGTATTACGCCCAAAGAAATTATCAAGCATTTTTATTACCAGGTCTGGTCTCTCTTCTGGGATAAAATGTCCTGAATTTGGAACTTTGACACCTTGGACATTTTGAGCTAATATCTTCATCCCATACACAATAGTAGGCATAGTAATATTACCCCCAAATGTTGGAATGTATCCTCCTCCCAATGCCAGTACAGGCATTGGGAGCTTGGTTTTTGAATAATTCATATTTTGAATCACATCCTGTGGAAAAGCTCTATAATACTCAAATCCCGCACGCATTCCGCCTGGGGCAGAATAATGGCTGACATATTCATTGATATCTGCCTGAGTTATTGCAGCTGGATTATACACAAGATTATGATAGAACCATGATAAATATATCATCTCTTTTCCTTGTACAAGGGCTTCTGGTACATCTGGTGTTTGATGGAATACGCCCCACCATAGTGGCGGTCTTCCGGGAGGTGCGAAACCGGGAATCGTTAATTCCATTACTGCTAGCCTCTTTACTTCGGTAGGATGTGCAGCTGCGTAAGAATAGGCTACCTGTGTTCCCCAATCGTGGCCCACTAGGAAAATTGTTTTAAATCCTAACTTACCAACTAGTTGATGTATATCCTCAGCTACGGTTTTACCATCATAACCAGTTAATGGCTTTGAAGAGTCTCCAAGGCCTCGAAGATCAGGTGCAACAACAGTATAGTTCTTTGCTAAGGCTGGCATTACTTTATGCCATGCATACCATGTTTCTGGCCATCCGTGTAATAAAACTACAGGATCGCCATGTCCTCCAATAACATAGTGCAATTGAATACCATTAACAGTAGCCGTATGATGAGAGAATGTCATGTTATCAATCTTAAAAGAATTACCAGTGGACTGTTGTTGCTGTTGTGCCATTGCGGTATGATTTTTGTATAATGCTATTGTACAAACAAACAATATGCCAGTCGCAATTATACCAATTGTAAGAAACGTTATTGCAGTTATATGATGTGAAGCATGAAATGTGGATTTATTTTTCCAAATCATTACTTTGTCTGGTCGTCAGTTTGTTATAAAACTATCTTTTTGCTCTGCTTTATGATGTATTTTATTTAAAATAGTGTATCTAGTCTAAATGTGATACTTTCACTTTGATGTTGATGCTGTTTTTGTCTACTTCTGTTCCATAATATCTGTAACTTTTAGATCCAAATATGATAAATCAGAGTCAAATAAATAAATAATTATTTTCCTGTTATTTTGTTACTGTATCGTCACTTTAGAAACAGACGTAACATAGTTGGTAGAAGAAGAAAAACAACAATAACAGCAAAATAATGCCTGCAAGAAAGTGTTTGCTTGGCTCGGGATAAATCTTTAGAAATTGCTTATCATTGATATGAAAAAGAAAACTACTTACAATGTATAAATATTAGGTGGCCCTGAAAAAATGGCTGATTCCAATTAATAGGGTCTTGTTGTTGTCGTCTCGTCTCTCAATCTACCCGAAGGTATAGAATTAAAATCCTTTTCCTTTAACATCAATTACAATACTATGAGCAGTGTAGTTGTTATGTATAGCTAAATATACAGCCTTTGTCCATCAATTCTGAAACTACCATTAGATGATAAATTATCGCCCAATGAATTGTCGATTTGAACTCTTATTTCCGGTTTCTAACTCGTCTGGCCCAGATATGCAGTGTAAAAGATAACCTTTATCATATTTTGGCGTAAGTTCTATTACTATAGTAAAGCGAGCAAGATAGCCTATAATCTATTGAAGAATAGAATCGAGGTTTCCTCGTGACTTTAAATTCTGAAATGATAAAAGAGATCATATATGTGGAATGTATTCACCAATGGTACTTAAAAAATAAGAATATCCAAGCCATGTTAAGGCATAAATGGTATATGGTGTAAGCAAATATGAAATATTGTCACATAATATACCACTTAACATGCAAGGAATTCTCGTAGCACTAATAATTTTGTCTACAACGCTATTTGCTAATTTTTGGTTTACAATTGTTCTAGCGTATCCATATAATGTTAAGAGTAACAGTAGTGATAACCAACACAGTTCTAATTCGGTAGTTGGTTCATCAAATCATGATAACAATTTATTAACATTATATAATATCACTAACAATGTATCTTTCACTGGTGAAGTTAATGTAAGTAACTTACCGAATCTTCCATCATCAAAACCTGGTGTAATCGTAGATCCGGAGGAACATTACCTTACCAGAAATTACACATCATATATTAATGCAAAGAAGCAAGCCGAATTGCTAAGACCGGCTAATACACCTACTAGCAGGGTTATTGAGATTCAACACCCTGATCTGCCATTGCTAGTACCTAATTCTAGCAATAATAATTCTTCTGCCATCATTAAGACACGCTTTCAAGGATTATCACAAGTTTGTTGCATTCCTCCAGACATACAATTGGCTGTTGGTTCAAAATATGTAATGGAAACTGTAAATTCTGAAGCAGCAATTTATACGAAAACAGGTAGCCTAATAAAGAAATTTGGATTAGAATTTCTGTTTAGTCTTCCATCAAGAGAATCATCTGATAGTCATAGTATTACTGATCCTGTTCTGTTGTTTGACAGTACTACCAATTACACTGCATCAAACAGCCACATTAATGGGATTAATAATAATGACAATAGAAGATGGTTTGTATCAATTTCAGATGTCACTACACATAGTATACGCATTGCAGTATCTAAAACTAATGATCCAACAGTAGTTTGGAGAACATATAATTTTCCATTTGAAAATTTGCCAGATAATTGTTCAGATCAACCCTTTATTGCAGTAAGCGATGATAAGCTAGCAATTGGTGTTAACACATGGAGTAACAATTGTAATTGGTCAAATAATAATGATAACTTAACATCGTCACCAAAATTCAGAGGAGTTCAATTCGTTGTTGCAGATAAACATGATTTACTCGCTGAAGGAGAAATAACGCATATTAAATCAATGCAATCCGTTCCTAATACAAAATACTTTTCATTGCGACCTGCCTTGATTTTATCGCCTACAACAACCTTATTTTTAGTTACAACTGATGATTTTAATCATGATACGGTGCAGATTGTGACTATTGACGGTAAGTTATCTAATTTGCATATTAATAAACCGATTTCTGGCAATATTCATATTACAAGTATATCCCCTGATGGTATTCAACCAATAATATCTTCTGCAATCAGCAACAACAATAATAATGATAATAGGGGACAACAACAAAATATACGGCAAGAAACGCTCGCTACTGTGAAAGAAAAACATCCAGAATACTTTGTACATACAGGAGACGCAAGGATGCAAAGTCCAATATGGCATAAGGGAAAGCTTTGGTTTGCATTAAATATTGGATGTTCTATTAATGGCGATACCCAAAGTAGATCCTGTATTCGTATAATAGAATTTGATACAAGCACTTCTAAAGTATTACTAGACTTTAATATTGGTCATCTAGGTTCTTCACTATATTACCCAGCATTATCAATAGATAAATCTGGAGATAATATGGGAATTATCATTGGATATTCTTCTTCTAATACTTATCCAAGCCTGTTAGTTAGCTCCATCTCAATCAAAAACAATATTATTTTCAATTCAAAGTATTTTCAATTTCTAAAGGACGGAACTGCAAATTCATTATCTACAAGGTATGGAGATTACTTTTCAGCAGTGATGGATCCATCTGAACCAAATAGTTTATGGGTAGCAGGACAGTATTATTACTATTCATCATCCTCCTCTCCGCTGTTATGGTCAACACATATAGGTAAAATAAATATGAAAAGCAGTAGAAGTTCACAGTAAAATATATGAGTGTATCACCTTTGAGCTACGGTAGAAGATATGTATGATAATTCCCGCCGTTTGAATCAAAT
Organism: uncultured Nitrososphaeraceae archaeon; assembly: GCA_963765895.1. Taxonomy (GTDB): domain Archaea; phylum Thermoproteota; class Nitrososphaeria; order Nitrososphaerales; family Nitrososphaeraceae; genus JARBAU01. The sequence goes on from CAVXZB010000013.1 coordinate 44,236, forward strand.
TTGACTCTATATATCGTGCCCAATATATAGCGAAGGGAAAATTCACTTATACCGATACATACGGTAATTAGTGTCCGGGGGACTTTATTTTATCAACAACAGACTCTCTTAAGGTCCTAACATTTCAAGGTATGATCCTATTTCTTTAAATGAAGCATGATGGTGGTCATCCATATGTTTTAGTACTCAAAAATATATATCCATCACCAAGCAGATTGTATTTGTTGCATTTGATTACATACTATAGATCAGTTCCAGAGGTTCTTTATGACTTTAAAATATCGTCAGTTAATATGTCTTTTTCATATTGATGGGTCCATTAGATATTCATAATCTGATGGTTCTTGTTTTTGATTATTATACACAATTTTGTTTATCGTCATCAGCTCCTCGTCCTTGTTCTGACGGTGACATAGCTGCGGGTAAATCTTCTGCTGGTATAGACGGTTTGGACACATTTTCGTTGACTATATCACACAAGAATCGCTCAGTAAGAAATGTGTAAAGTTTATGCGCTTCGTCTACAAGCATATCAACATAGTTATTCTGTAGTAGATAAGAGTGCTGTTGTTCTTCTACATGCAACGGCTGATATATATCATGCGAAGAGCATGCAGAGCGAGGATCATATATTGTTGTAGCCATTGATGGTGACGGATAAAAGTTGTCGTTATGATTAGTGACTAAAGACATGTATTTATCTGGATTATTTCTGATTGATTCGGCTAAAGATAATACCGCCAGTTTTAGTAATGCCTTCTTATCTGACAAAATCCTAAGTATCTCTTCTTGGATAGTTTTTATGAGTTTGACATATGTAGGGTGGTTATTCTTAAAGTTATTTACAAATGTATGCAGTTTTGTTGATTGGTATATTAAATCATGGAGTACCGCACTCTCTTTTTCACATTCTGATTTAAAGGTGTCCAGTCTTTTGGACATATGCGTTGTATAGTTGCTTAGATCCTGAATCTCTTTACGTTTAATTGGAAGGATTGAGTCCAAGAAATTATTTTCTTCTTGTAGTTCGCCGTATCTATGCTCAACTGATGGCAAATAATTATTAACGATTCCCAATAAGTTAACTACCTGCGATACGCCCATTTTTGCTCCCTTAGCTTCTTTGCATAGTTCTACGAAATTGGAGGTATCACCTTGGAATTCCATATATATCTTGGTAATATTGTCAAGACCAACTAACTTTAAATATTCTCCATAATACGCGGTTGCCTGGGCCTGTCCCAAGTTTAAGTCGATGGTAACCTCTAATAGTGTCTTGCCTTTAGAGAATGACTCGTAAGCTTGTACAGCCAATGATTTGTGTGCTTGTCTTTTTCTTGAGATGCTTTATCTATAATAGGTTTTATGTCACGAGGAGATATTCTTGCTATTTTGGCTATTTCGCTGTATGTCTTGTTCTCCTTGAAATACAAGTCTAAAACAAGCTCGTCTCTTTGCTCTCTAGTTAATACTCCATTTGGGTTTGTATATGAATACATTAGTTGAGACTATTTATAAAAAATGAGTATATAATAAAAAAGGCATTATTACCATTCCATATCTTATATTACCATTCCGTTATCATTTCCACTGCCTTGATATCCTCTCATGATTATGCATTTTCATGTATTACCATATGTTATCGTCTATTATCATGCAATTTTGGCTGAACTCAAAATATGGGCCTGGCGATGAGAATGAATCGCATAACTAGAGCTGGTCTAGTTCATAATTGGTTAATAAATCAATCAAACTCAAATCCGTGGATAAGGAAGGGATTTACTTGTGTAAAGTACTTTGGGCATTAACAAGAGCTCAAAAACTACAGCTGGATTCCATCTGATGCTTTAAATTGGCAAGCTTAACGGTTGCTCTTGAATAGAAATTTTTGATTGACTTATTCTTGCTATAAATTACTGGTTGCTCGGTTCAAATTTATTGTATTTCTATAGAAATCCAGATTTGAACATATGCCATGCCATCAATATGGATCCATGTTAAATAAACGACGGTTCAAAAAACAGCTAGATCCAGATGCCTTTTACTTAGCTATACAGGACACATTCGCAGCTTTTGGTCCACCTTATAGCGTGGCTGATAATAAAATCATACCAAATGGCTATCTTTAGTCTTAATTAGCCATAAACGTAATCTTACGCAGCCAAGAATATTCTAGCGAACCCACACAAAGCCAATGCAGTAATAAAGAAGAACAAATCACTAGGTATATCTATTGACATACCGAAAGCATCACGCTTATGATAGGTCTAACGGCACTATCCTGGTTAAAAGTTAACCTTACCCAAAAAAACAGAAAATGGCCACTGTCATGACCCAATTTATACCGCAAAAGACACAAACAAACCAGCAAGCTATCCAATTGGAGGTAATTTCCAGGGGGACTTTAGCGATTACATTTAACTCTTGGGGACTCAATGATGTAAGGAATAATACTCCCATGCCAGTAGTATCATTGTCAAATTAAGAATGAAAAATACCCAAAATAGTGTAAGATAGATTTGATAAATTAATAAAGAGTCTCCATTCTTAACTAACGATGGAACATTATGTAATCAAATCTTCCTTACCATAGTATACGGTAGATTTTTCGATCAATTCGTCGTTGTTGAATTCAAACTTCTCAATTACAGACCACTTAATTTTATTATCCGGCGTTGCACTATATTCAAATATTACTTTTTGATTTTTAAAGAAATATTCTATTGGCATAAAGCGTAGCATTGGAAATTTCTTTAAACCTGCGCAAAAATATTCTTCCAAATCTCTCTTGTTTGTTATCGTTGCTGAAGTCCGGTTAGGATATAGTAATTTTATCTTAGGACTAGAGAATGATATATTCTCAGAATAAAGGGAAATAACTTGTTTTATATTATGGTCGTTCCACGCCTTTGTCCATCTATCTATATGCTTTTTTGCAAGTGTATCATCCATCTCCATATATTATCATCAGCTGTACTGTGAATATATTTGTCATCATTATATTATATCATTTGCTGTGATTCTATCTCTATATAGCTGTAATTGATTTCAAATCAATTGTAAAAAGGAATTGAATAGTTTCAATGTGCAACGGGAAATATGTAGTTTATCTAATTAATATTTGGATTTTACCGACATCTTTGGTTAGTCGCCAACTAATTAATAACAGTGGAAAAATTAGTCAATACCAACAAAGTAATATCGTTTTTCCATGTAAAACTATCCTTGTTCAGTATCTTTTGTAGAACGACTAATAAGCAACACCATTGAATCCCCCCTCTACATGCAGGGACCTAGTAGATATGAATCGGTTGAAGGCAATGAAATAACACCAATACTGGAAACATAACAAGTTTCCTGTCATGGTCTTATCGCAATAAGCATTGACATTGAGGGTTCTTAACTTACAGTTTTGGTCACGAATATTTTTACTCTTATCAGAAAATCTTCCACTCTAAAGGTTATTTTGGCCATTTGAGATCAGTTATCTTCTCACTCAGGTCCCATAGTGCTTTGGCTGTAAGCTTATCAATCTGCTTTGGCTGTAAGCTTATCAATCGTCCAGCGTCGAACCCCCGATGACAATTGGCTGTCATCTGGCACGAGTTCAGCGATGTCACAATCTGAACAATATACGTCACCTTTGCCGTTGAGTCGAGAGCTCACTGCACACCATACCGTAGTTGCCTGGTAAGCTTCGAAGTTTATCAGCCTTAGCATCTTGCTCCAATAGATCTACAAGTTCTTGTTTCAGATTCTTGAATGTAAAAGTGTCTTGAATTAGTTTTTCGCTTAATATAGCGGGTTATAGTTGATACCCAACAAATCGTAACCTATCCTGAAAAAATGCAATGGCTGCTACTGATGGTTGTATCCTTCAAATAATAATATACTAATAACAAAAGTATGCAGCAACTTGTCAAAATCTTCGCCAATTAATTACCCTCCAGGACCTTCTTCAAGGCTAACCCTAAAGCTATTCTTTAACTTTCTTCGAGATCCTCTTACTGTTTTACATAATCTTTCAAAAGAGTATGGTGATATTTCTCACTTCAAATTTGGAAAGCACCACATATATCTTCTCAACAATCCAGATTATGTAAAAGATGTATTAGTAAATCAAGACAACAATTTTATAAAAAGCCGAGGTTTGCAATTGGCAAAACGCATATTAGGAGAAGGATTATTGACCAGCGAAGGTGAGCTTCATCACAGGCAACGCCAATTAATACAACCTATCTTTCATCCAGATGAAATTCCTAACTATGCAAATATTATGAGAGAGTATACTTTAGATATATCAAGTCAATGGCTTGACCAAGCCACAATAGATATTCACAAAGAATTCATGCATTTGGCATTAGCTATAGTTAGCAAGATTTTCTTTAATGTCAGTATTGAAGAATTAGAGATTAAAGAAATCGATCGGTATGTTACTACTATAATAGAACACTTCAATCGTGCAAGGATACCTTTTGCTGGAATTATAGAAAAAGTACCGTTACCAAGCAATATACGATTTTATCAAGCTAAAAAGCACTTGGATGAAATAATTTATCGCATAATTGATAGTCGCATAAACAATGATAGCAATAATAATGCCTATAATAGGCAACAAAATGGATTTCACCTTCACAAAGACCTCATAAGTATATTACTGCAAGGTCAAGCTAATGATTATTTTTCAACAAGCAAAAACAATGAAGGTGTCAATATCGCTAGGAACAACAGACAGCAACTAAGAGATAATGTAATGACCATCTTCCTTGCAGGTCATGAAACTGTAGCAAATGCACTCACATGGACATTTTATCTCCTCTCACAAAATCCTAAAGAAGAAAAAATGCTTCATAATGAAGTTGATTCTGTACTTCATGATGAGGATAATGTGGCTTCTGTTGCTAAAGACATATCTAAATTAGAATATACACAAAGAGTTTTTGCCGAGTCAATGCGGCTCTATCCACCAGCGTGGGCAATAGGACGTCAAGCTATAGAAGATTGCAAGATTGGCGACTACGTTATACCTGCTGGCTCTTCAATTCTAATGAGCCAATATTTAATGCATCATGACTTCCGTTATTTTCCTCAACCCGAACGATTTGATCCGGAAAGATGGAGTCCACAAGAAAAGGCTAAACGGCCAAGATTTAGCTATTTTCCATTTGGAGGTGGTGTAAGGTCTTGTATCGGAGAGACATTTGCATGGATGGAAGGGATATTGGTTATCGCTACTATTGCTCGACGGTGGAAAATGCAAGTCATGCGCGGGCATCCTCTTGTACTTCAGCCACTTGTCACCCTACGTCCTAAGCATGGAATGCAAATGAGACTGATAGAGCGGAATAACGTTGCACGCATTTAATTAGAACAGTTTATACCGAAAGATGTAGCTGAGATTGGTCGAACTAATAGAAGTTAGCAAATATAGATATTAAAAGTGTGTTAGTCGATTATCCTAAATTCTGATAGATTATCCGCGATTATTGCTGAATTGCTAAGGTAAATTTTGTCAAACTTGGATACATGTGATTTGATATATAGCCTATATCGAGAAACACTCACTATGATCCCAAATCCGATGACACTATTACTCAATCCCAATCCCACAAACATCCTTACAAGTTTTTTTCGCTGAATGTGAATAGCATTATTTCTATTGATCAAATGTAAAATGCCATATCTAAGTTGTGATTTTTGAAATGTCTCTCCTTTATATACAAATTCTACCTCCTTAACATTAATTGAAATGATAGCATACCTTTTATTATTTCCCGATATGTATCGTGAAAACTGACTTAATCTCCTCTGCTTACGATCAATATTGGATTTTATCATATTGCTAGGAGATTTTCCATACAAGACAAGAGATGACAAAAAATTTCTTCTGAATATCTGAAATATAGAGAAATGTCCTAGACATACTATCACATCAGGATTTAATTCCTGAGCCATACTAATTTTATAATTAATACCATTGTTTAGTATATAACCGTCAGTGTTAATAATACAAACATTGGATAAAATCCCGGTCTTTCTTAAAATTTTTTTTACTGCTTCGATGATAGTTTCTTCAAAACCGGTTGGGGTGATACTTCCCACAAACTCAATTAAATCTGGGGTAACATCTCGCAAGTCAGTAATATGAGTAGTTATGATAGCTCCTCCTATAGCATTTGGCGGTGTCAAATCCCCTTGACCTATATCTGCATCGATTACACTAGGTCTGAAATCTTTCTTCAAAGCCTCATTTATAAGATAGGTTGCAAACGTTGATTTACCAGTATCGGTATTTCCAATTATTAGTACTGTTCTTAAAAGCTTTATGTTAGAGAGGATACTCTGAACAATGTCTTTCCATATTGATGTACCAGCAACGGAACATGAAGTTAGCCAACTTTCTCCACCTATACAAGTAATTTTACAATCAGGACCTTTCTCAAATGGCAAAATTTTGCCAACATTTACTGATACTGTGCTATTGGAAACATCTTTTCCAAGTACCCATCCCTTTCCTTCTAAGCAAACAATCGCAGGACCTTTGACAAGAAGCACATCTTTCGAAGACAAAATTGCTTAATATATTCAACACAATAGAGGTCATATCTTATATACGACTTTCTAGTAGGGAGTGCAATAAGCCTAACAATCCATCTGACGAGTCATTTGGATAATGCTCCAAGCTTTGACGATTGATATGCAAAGTGTTAAGCCTGTTTTCCTTCTCATAACTGCATATTTGTATGCTACGGCTTATACGCAAAATGATAAAGCTTAGTAATTCCGTCATGTACTTAGCGTGAAAACGGAACATCTCTACAAAATCATGGACCACATCGTGATCGCCAAGGATCTCAAAGGAAATGTAATTGATCTCAAGGGGCACGACTTGGTCGCAGTGGAACTTGGTCATACTGACACTGACTACACGGCCTGTTTAAATGTCCCCTCTGTCGGCCTAGTGGTAGCTGGTGATGCTGTCTACAATGATGTTCACCTCTACCTCGCCGAGTCAAATGCGAAGAGTCACCTGAAGTGGATCGCTGCACTCGACAAAATTGAGTCGCTCAACCCACGCGCACACACTTGTGTAATGTTCTTTTGAGATAGTCAATTTTCTTTTTACTGTTTCAATGGATCCATATGGATTGCACGCATCAGCATACTTCGCCACAATCCTGAGTTTGTTAGTGCCAGATCTAATCTTTTTTACAACCTATCTTCTAGTAAAGTCTAAGAATTCGCAACATCATTGTATATTCTTTTTTAGAGAAAGACAGAAAGATTCAAGCGATGATTTATGAGGAGCAGCTACACTATAAATCACAACTATGTCTAATGCGCGTAGGGGACTTCCTATAACCAGCTCTCATATTGAGCAAATATTTCCGAAATTAACGCCAGCACAGATCAGTCGCATTGCAGCACGCGGGCACACACACTCGATGACGGGCGGCGAAGTACTTTATGAGCAGGGCTACAGCGCGGCACCATTCTTTGTGATTATCTCTGGTGAGATTGAGGTTGTGCGACCTTCTGTTCCTGTTGAGACCCTTGTCATAGCCTATGAACCCGGCCAGTTCACTGGCGAGGTTGGCACACTCGCCGGACGGAGGAGTCTCTTCCGCGTTCGTGCCACTAAGCCAGGTAAGGTAATAGAACTGGATCGGCAACAAATGCTGGCTTTGATACAGACTGATGCTGAACTTGGTGAGATAACTGATGAGGGCTTTCATCCTGCGTAGGGTAGAATTAATAGCTGCTGGTGTTGGAGATGTTGTTCTGGTAGGGTCAACATATTCTGCCAGTACGCATCGAATCAAAGAGTTTCTGATGCGCAATGGACAACCATACTCCTATATGGATCTGGAACGCGACCCTGATGTACAGAATTTAGTGGATAGCTTTCAAATTTCTGCCAGCGAAATACCAGTATTGATCTGTCGAGGCCAATTGGTACTGCGCAATCCTAGTAATCAAGAAATTGCAGACTGCCTTGGTTTTAATGAGTCTATTGAGCAAACCCATGTGCGAGATCTCATAATCATCGGCGCTGGTCCCTCAGGGCTGGCGGCTGCAGTGTATGGCGCATCAGAAGGACTAGATGTTATGGTACTGGAAACGGGTTCTCCTGGTGGTCAGGCTGGTTCAAGCTCTAAAATCGAAAATTACTTGGGATTTCCCACTGGTATCTCCGGCCAGGATCTGGCATCTAGAGCTTATCTTCAAGCTCAAAAATTTGGCGCTGATATACTCATTGCAAAGGCCACACAACTTATCTGCGACCGTAAACCGTACGTTGTCGAAATAGAGAATAGATCTCGAATTCCTGCACGCAGTATCATGATTGCAACGGGGGCAGCCTATCGAAGGCCGCCATGCAAAAACTTGTTGCGCTTCGAAGGTGCGGGCGTATATTACGGCGCGACTTTTGTGGAAGCACAGTTATGTGGTGGAGAAGAGGTGATTGTGGTTGGTGGAGGAAACTCAGCCGGTCAGGCAGCCGTGTTTCTGGCTGAAACTGCGAAGCGCGTGCACATGCTCGTCAGGTCAGCCGGTTTAGCCAAGAGCATGTCGCGCTACCTGATTCGTCGGATAGAAGAAACTTCTACGATAGTATTACTGCCGTACACTCAGATCGTAGCAGTCGAAGGGGGCGATCATCTAGAATTCGTTCGCTGGCAGAACAATCAAACGGGACAGACTGAGGAGCACGATATTAAACACCTATTTGTCATGATGGGTGCCGATCCAAACACCAGTTGGCTTGATGGCTGCGTCGCACTCGACAATAAAGGTTTCATAAAGACAGGACTTGATCTATCCCCAGAAAGTCTTAGCGCTGCAGGCTGGTATCCTACACGTCAACCATATTTGCTTGAAACTAGTTTGCCAGGTGTTTTTGCGGTGGGTGATGTACGAGGCGGCAGTATCAAACGTGTTGCGTCCGCAGTGGGCGAAGGATCAATCGCAATCTCTTTTGTTCATAAAGCACTACAAGAATAGCAAACATTCATCTGAATGGCGGCTAATTCTTACTTTATTCGCAAATCATCATGAGTACTAGTCTAACAAGCATTTGCTGCAAGATACTTCCAGCTTATCCAATTGTTTTAAAACAATGTAATGGGAATCATCAGAAGTTTGGATTATTTCTTTATGAACAGGTTCCATAATGCCATATTACTATATATTAAATTCAATTGAATCTGTTTTGAAGTGCCTCAAATCTTCGTCAAATGTCAGTCAAATAGTCGTCAAATAGTCGTCAGATCTATGTCATATAGCCTTCATGTTCATTTTAAGCCGATTTTCACAACTAAATTTATTAATTATTCTGTCTGTTTTATTGTTGCTTTTGTAATATTTATCGAGATATAGAATTGGGTTCGAAGATTCCAAAGCCAATAAAAATTGAGGTTATTAGAAAATGGCTTCAAGGGAAAAGCAGAGATCAAATTGCAAATGAAGTACAAATCGGAGCTGGTACTGTAAGTGGCATAGTTAAGGAATATAGAAGGGATGATCCCGAATTTGACCTGCTAAGGGAAGTTGGCCTAAACCTCGTAAACAGAGGTATGAAGGTAGAATCATTTGCAGCCTTGATTAGGTTGAGAGAAGTTCTTGAAGAAAAGGAATGGTTATTAGATGTTAGACCAGGAGAGGAGGAGAAGGATGGAGAAGATGGAGAAGAAGATTATATCTACGATCTCGACCAAGTAACTGAAAAGAAAATGGAGTCCTTGATAGTAAGCCTGGAAGTATTTTGCTTTAAACAGAACCTATCCATAAAGCAGTTTTTTGATAGTATTTATAGAATGTATTGGGCAGCAGATAAGCTCAATATCCCTCTTGAGAATTTTCCAGAGTATATTGAACAATTGAAAGTTAAAAAAGATAGTCTAATAGATCAAATACAACAACTAGAGTCAGAAAAACAAATCTCATTGGAAAGTTATCATACAACTAAAAAAGGACTTGAAGAGTACTGGAATGATAGGCCATTATTTGAAAAAAACCAACAATTAAAGCAGGAACTACAAGAAGCAAAACAAGAAGGAGACAGATACAAAATAGAGCTAGAACATATGAGAATTTGGAAACGTAAAGAAGAACAAATGAGGTGGCAGATCCCAGAAGAAGAGTTAAACAAAGCTGGTAAGGATCTGAATTATTCAAAACAAATGTTAAGTCCAGAAAATCTAAAAAAAATAGTGATGGACGTTTACTCCCATCCAAGTAAATACACTGAAGTAATTAGACTAATGATAGAACGCTATCGTTTGGAACATAAAGAGAAAAGCTGATGAGCGACCAACAAACCAGTAGAATTTAGTTGCCTGCACAGAATAACAATTTGAAAGCATAGAACATAGTTCGCTATCGATAATCCCTTTCCCTATAGGTGATCCAATACTTAAAAGATCCCGAGTATTCCTCACATTGAATAATTGAGCTTCTTTCCAAATGAAGGCATTCTCACTAAAGAGTAGCAATCAATTGATATTGATCACACAAAATTCAACCGTATGATAAAGAAATACATTAAATTACTAATGGTAGGTATCGCGTTGTGAGATACTGGATGCTGTTCCACATTGTAGTTGCATGTATTTTTCCGATGTAATAAAATGTTATACTCCTTATCTTTCACCCGGAACTCTGGAAAATAATAAGTATCTTGCAGCGTAATTTTGCAAGGTCTACAAATTGATTTTCCAGTAGTTGTGTTATGACTAAAACTGTGAAAGTATGATAGTAACAACTTAGTTAGACTAACCATATCTTATGTTGACGACATTTCCTATACCACAATGTATACATTTCACGGGTTACAATAACTACTATAGTTTAGTGGAGTTGATGAAGTATTAATTATGAAAGCTGAATATTCAAGAATAAAGGCGTCATTGAGCTTGGTGAACGACCGGATCCCATAATCAAAGAGCCAGCCGATGTTGTAGTTCGCGTCGCGCTGACATGTGTCTGTGGCTCTGACCTATGGTTCTATCGTGGGCAGTCCGACTATACGGCCGGTAGCCCGATTGGCCATGAGTTTCTTGGTGTTGTGGAACAAGTTGGAGATAGCGTGAAAAACATCGCTAAGGGTGATCTTGTCATTGCACCGTTCTTATATTGCGACGGCATATGCCCAAACTGTAGAGTAGGAATCACATCTGCATGTGTTGTAGGCGGCGTATGGGGAGCCAATGGGATCGATGGAGGACAGGGCGAGGCCATACGGGTGCCACTAGCAGATGGCACTCTAGTTAAGGTTCCCGGTTCAGGTTATACAGACAAAACATTAGCCTCATTGCTCACGCTCTCTGATGTCATGTGCACAGGACACCACGCAGCCATATGTGCAGGTGTCAAGAAAGGTGATACAGTTGCCATCGTCGGTGATGGAGCTGTAGGCCTTTGTGCTATCATTGCTGCTAAACGTTTAGGCGCACAACGAATCATTTCCTTGAGCCGAAACCCGGCCCGCCAAAAGCTTGCTCGAGAATTCGGTGCTACGGATATCATAGCAGAGCGTGGTGGAGAAGCAAACGAGGCTGGACCGGGGTTGACAGATGGAGTAGGTGTCGACGCTTCACTTGAATACGTTGGTACAAACGAGTCTATGCAGATGGCACTATCTATAGCACGACCCGGCTCGATAGTTGGTTATGTTGGTATGCCTCACGGCGTCGAGATACCTGTTCAGAATATGTTCTATCGTAATGTAGGAATGCATGGTGGTCCGGCGCCGGCTCGAGCCTATATGCCGGAGCCTCTTGTTGATGTTTTAGAAGGAATTATCAATCCTGGACGCGTCTTTGACTTCACGACTGATCTCAACGGCATCGAAGAAGCCTATGCTGCCATGGACGAACGCCGGGCTATTAAGTCACTTGTAAAATTGTAGGAGCATTTTTGGGCAACAAATAACTCTACCATATGTGTCAAAAATAGTGAGATTCATGTTAATATTTAGCACCCAACTAATATTTGACCTGAAGTAGTAAACCAAATCGGCAAAAATGTGACCAGTGTTCAAGATGTGACATAGCGTGGCATCCAAATATCCAAGCCGGAAGATCGGCCTTTTTCAATGGACGCATTGATGGTTGCCGGACTTC
>CAVXZB010000014.1:0-26310 GCA_963765895.1 uncultured Nitrososphaeraceae archaeon
ACATTAGATAAGTAATTAATACAATATTTATAATAGTATTGTCTGATAATGATATTTGGATGAGCGGCCAAATGCTACAAATTCATTTAACTCAGAAAACTTCATGTACTTTGCACAATTATGATTTTGAATGATAAAGTACGGCAAGCATTGACTGCAGGCAATCTCACTCATCTTGTGACCCTGAACAAGGATGGAAGTCTTCAGGTCTCTATTGTCTGGGTTGGACTTGATGGTGATGTACATCCAAGATCGGAGATGGTAGTTTTTACGAATCTCCTAAAGGAATGAAGAGTAATTTGTCTTCGTTGTTCGTTACCATCTTCATTATCACCTTTACTCATCCTATCTAATGTCATTGCAAAGGATTTTGCTATATCATCATATAGACCATCTGGATTGGGTTTTCTTTTGGTCTGGTAAACTACATCATGGATTATATTATAACTCAATTTCGTCAGAAGCCTATTTCGAGAAAATAGCTGACAATTACGAGCAGAAGCTACCTTTAGTTTTTGGGAAGCGTCGTTTACTTAAGAAGTTTTTGGGAGCCTCCATGATAGACAATTTTGACGTAATATTAGATAGGATGATACGGGCTAAACAATTGGAAACGTCGATCTGTCAGGGAGGCAACAAGGAATTTTATGAAAGTATTGATAGTATTATAAAAAGTACAAGGAACGAGATGGCCAAAATTCAAGCTGTGGGATTGGAGCAACTGTTCAATTATCTAGCTGGAAATATGTACTCAAATCCTGACAGGTACTAAAATACAACCGTTACTGTACAAATTTCTTGAAACTTCTGCATTATTATCACCCTTCGATTACGATCCTGCCTCCTATGTCGAAGACATGATTATGATCATTAGGAGTGGCACACCTTTTATCAACTCAGCAGCATTACAAGCAGTTGCCAAAGAATATGAAATAGAGACTATCGAAACTGCCTTCGCTGATACGATTTCTTTATATTATTTTCTGAATTTATTGTCAGTTTGCGATGTCTTAGATCAACCTCGAAAATATGATCATACAAGAAAAGTATCCGACGACATCAGTCCACAGACTGATAATTATTATCCCTTTTCTCCCAAACAGATTGCTGATTTTATATTCAGCCAAGATGAGGACATTAGGAAATGGCTTTCTAATTGGGTGAACGATCTATTAAGTCACGAACATAATAAAACTATTGCAATGGAAAAGATCCGAGATGAGATAGGTCTTAAACAAAATCGATGAACCTGAATGTTGCTACTGTAGCATCCAGAAGCTTTTAAATAGCCTTCGAGGCTATACTTATCTATAAGACCAAATAGGATTCAATAGGTATTGTTATGATCGAACATGAATCCTGTTCTTCGATATCATATGACTTGCCCAGCACGCAGTACTACTCGAAACCATGGACAGGTTCACAATTATGTCAATTAGTGTCTGGGGGTTCAGTTGTTTTCGGAAACTACGGCATGTCTAGAAATTATCAAATATGATTCTAGGCGTATTTGTGCTCTTCTGATTAAAAGAGGACACAGTTCATTTCATTTGTAGACTAACATGACAAAATATATGTAGGTCGGGTGATAATTAATGTACTTCAACTGAATCGTTGGGATCTTCACATTAACTAGTTCATTATCTTCGCCAATATAACCGAATGTTACTCTACGTTTTTTTTATCTAAAACAGTCCTATTCTTGGCAATTATGCCGTCCCGTGTCTTAGCCATTCTTAATGTTGTGAGCACATCGTGCATTTGTGATTTCAGGATTTCGATCTCCTGCTCCTTCTCTCGCAATTTACCTTGAATGATATATTCACTATTCCTTCTTTTCTGTTCTAGATCTGTGACTTGCCTTTGAAGCAACTCTCTGTCACCATCGATTGTTAATTCGTCTACTGCCTTCATATAATCTTCCAAAAGTGTCTTTTCTGCTGGCCTATAATAACTCATAGATAGACCTGTGTCGTGTCCCAGTAGCATTTCCACATGCAGCGGAAGCATAGCTAATTCGGCTTTAGTTTTAAAATATTTCCTAAATCCATGAGCGGCTTTCCATTCATGATGTTTCACTCCCTTAGGCAAAGGTTTTCTAATGCCTTGTTCCCACAATGCACGTTCAATTATCCTTTTAACAGCTGCACTTTCGAGCTTTTTCGGCTGCGCTGCAAGGCCGAACTTGGCCCCGTAATCCATTCCGTATGTCTGCCAAATATCACGCATTACCCACGATTCTCCAGATATTTTTTCTCCACACTGTTCCCTGTAATCAATCCAAGATTTCAGCTCATTATATGCTTCTGGTGTACAAAACGTATAATATTCTTCAATTGGGTCACCTGCATAGACTAATAATTTAGCTGCGACTACACCGCCTTCTGAGTTTGTGACAGGTGTTACGTGTTTCCATTGTAGGGAATCAAAAGCCCCAACTCGGATTCCTGAGGAGAGCATTGTGTAGATTATAGCCTTTATGCGTCGATCCGGGTACTCGCAAAGTTTGCGGATCTCTTCTATTGTGGGAATGCGATCTAAAGCAAATTTTCTTGCTCTAGGTAAACCACGGGCTATCTTTTTCCAGTTAATTAATGGCTGATCAAAATTCATTTCACTAAACAATTTAATAGCTTTGTAGTAATTACCAATAGTACCTTCAGAGATTTCTTTTCTGTTCACGCGTTCCTTCTGAAAGACTATGAAATTCATAAGAGACTTATGAAACCACTTGGGATCGTTTCTAGCCTTTTCTACAAATTGTCTGGCTTGGTCTTGTATAGATCCTTGTAAACCTAAATAATCTAGGAAAACTTTGAACCTTCGAGGATATTGGCGCTGACTTTCAGGCGCTCGAAGAGCGTACATAAAGATAGCCATAGGATCATCATGGGTCATTGCTGGCACGGATTCATCTGTACTTAAATTCCTTTCATTGAGCTCCTGTCTATGAGTTGAAGTCTTTAGCAATAATAATACATCTACTTGCCCGTATGGGCTATATAAACTGAATCCACAAATAGCATCTGTACTGTAGTGGGCCGGGTCGGATTCGAACCAACGACCCCCGCCATGTCAAGGCGGTATCTTAACCAGGCTAGACCACCGGCCCAAACATATATAATTTCTACGATTTTTGTTAATCCTCCCAAATATATACGAGTCGGCAAAAATGATTTTGGGCTAATTGAGAATAGATCCTATTCCGAATCCTATGACTGAATTACCGTCACGTATTAAGTAATATTGGAAATAAATCGTCATAGTTAAAGAATATTGGATCCGGTACTTCTATTTCAATAGTAGCTTTTTGTTAGAAATGTTCTAGATAATAGGCTATTAATGCAGATAATTCCTTTTTTCTTCAAGATACATACCCGATATTATGAACCTGTTGTCTCAATTATTCTTTATGACATCCGTTTTAGCAAAAAAATATATGCTTTAGCTAGTCAATGCTGGGAACTATAACTTGATTCATTAATAGTTCGACTAAATAAATATACTAAATTCTAATGTTTCAGACTGGATGTATTCCAAGTCATTAGAATAAATAACATTCGATAATTAGATAATCCAGAACTACCGTCTTTTTTGAATTATTATGTGCTTAAGATCATTCATTCATCTTAATGCGTCGCTAACAACCATACATTTTTAAACATCTTCAAATATCATTCTAGATATTGCTGAACAGATAAGAATTTTTGATACGACATTAAGGGATGGTGAGCAGACACCGGGCGTTTCTGTTAATTCTGAACAAAAATTGCAAATTGCTATCAAGTTGGATGAATTGGGTGTAGATACTATTGAGGCCGGGTTCCCGATAGTATCTTCTGGAGAAATGCGAGCGATACGATCTATTGTTAAACAAGGATTGAACGCTGAAGTATGTGGACTGGCTCGGGCAGTCAAGTCAGATATTGATGCAGCATTGTCTTGCGACCTAAAGTATGTACACTTGTTTTTGGCTACCTCGGACATACACATGCAATACAAATTGAACATGAGTAGACAGCAGGTTCGTGAAAACTCGGTATGGGCAGTGGATTATGCAAAGAAGCATGGATTACATGTTGAATTTTCTGCCGAAGATGCGACAAGATCTGATAGAGAGTTCATGAACGCTATTTTTGAAACAGTTGTCGAAGCAGGAGCAGACAGATTAGACATTCCTGATACAGTAGGATATGCTACGCCTGAATATATAGCTGAACTTGTAAGGAGTACAAAGCTTGCAACAAATGTTCCTATAAGTATGCATTGTCATAACGACATGGGTTTGGCAGTTGCAAACACGCTTGCTGGAATTAATGCCGGAGCATCTTGCGCACAGGTAACAATAAATGGAATTGGGGAAAGAGCAGGGAATGCGTCCTTAGAAGAAGTGGTTGTAGCGCTTCAATGTTTGTATCGTCGTGAGCATAATATAAAAACTGAGTTACTTTATGATACCTCAAGATTTGTTTCTAATATTATGGGAATAATTGTACAACCCAATAAAGCAATTATTGGAGAAAATGCTTTTGGTCATGAATCTGGCATTCACACACATGGTATAATAAACAACCCGCTTACCTATGAACCAATTAATCCAGAGATGGTCGGAAGAAAGAGATGGCTGCAGGCCGGAAAACATGCTGGCGCACATGGTATTAGTTATATGCTTGAAGAGTTTGGTATAAGGCCAACTAAGGAGCAGCTTCATCAGATTGTAGAAAGGCAAAAAAATACAGCAGATATGGGTAAATCTATAACAACTACTGAACTATTATCTATAACAAGTGAAATTATGCAAAATTATAAATTTGAAGAGAAACTTAAACTTTATGACTTCCATACGGTTACTGGGATGAATATTATCCCAACCGCAGTCGTTCGATTGAATAGTAATGGTAATGATGTGATTGCATCAGAGACTGGTGTAGGACCAGTTGACGCAGCATTAAAAGCAATTCAGAAAATCGCCGGCCAGATCGACAGTATCAAGATACATGAATACAGGTTAGAATCTATCACAGGAGGCTCAGACGCGATGGCTGAGGTTTGTGTCAAAATCGAGGATAAAAATAGAAACATTATCTCCGCAAGAAAGTCTGGAGAAGACATTGTGATTGCATCAGTGGAGGCAATGATCGATGCGATTAATAAAATGATGCTGAAAAAAATGCTACTTTCAAGCAATGCTGCCGAAGCTTTAGATAACTAACTCTGACTAGACCATTCCTTTCTGAATAACTAAATGATCACCGAATAAATGGCAATGATAGTATCAAATAGCGTAAACATTTTGCTCACATAATATCGATCATCTACACTTATAAAAATTCTCTATCTGATGATTCATCAGTTCATTAGAGACGAGCAGTATTGTTCCACCATACCGTTTACAAACGTAGCGGCAAATCCTCAATCCTCTTGTATTTAGATATATGGAGAAAAGTATCTAAAAACGATTTTAATTATTATGCCCTTCACAGCTGATCATATACGGATAATAGATTACACTAGATTCAAATTATTTCTCTTGCTAACTTGTAGCCCTGATGCAATTCTAGCAAGAAGTTAGTTCAAAATACTGGTTTTTAAAAGATGTGAACGGTAATGACATACTTTTCTATGGATTACAATTCCAACCACGACTAGAATAGGTATTGTTAGAAATGATGAAATTGGCGATATAAGTGTTAGTGAGACAATATTAGATTGATCATAGAAAGTAATTAATTACGTATTCAAATACCTAACTAATACTAAAATCTTGAAATTCGCCACAGTATCTTTCGTATTCTATCTTTACATTATTAACTAATGCTCTAGGTGGCCCTATGTGACACCATTCAAGCACTGCATTAACGTTTATTTCATCTCCTTCTAGCACAGCTTCCACCTGACCGTCCTCGAGATTACGTACCCATCCTTTTACCCCAAACCTGTTGGCAATAATCCGAGTGTTATGTCTGAAATAAACACCCTGAACTTTGCCCAATATAAAGAGATGGGCCCTAATCTTTTCTTTAGATCCTCTTACAGATGTTGCTGGCGATGGCATTACAACTCTATCCCTCTAATACGGATGATTGATCAGGGGGAATGACTCATGATATATCTCCGCCTTCCTCAACGAATAGCTGCTCATAGGAACTTCCTTTTCTAACTAATTTAAAATCTCCATTATGAGTCTTCATGACGATGGGTGGTTTGGTCTGACAGTGGAAAGGCATATTGAATACGATTGAGTATGCCCCAACATTATAAAATGATACATATCTTCCAATATTTGCCTCAGTAAGATTAGATGCTTTTGATAACGGAAATACATCATATGTATCACACAATCTACCGGCTAAATGCGTATTCTTAGGTGGATTTGTTGCTGGAATTCTATATTCGTTTTTAGATAAGGCCAATATTTCTTGAGGATATTCTTGTTTTAATAGTGCAGCATCAAGTAATAGGTGATATCCAGCATCAACTATGACAATTTTATGATCATTGTATTCTTTTGTATTTACTATTTTTGATACTAAAATTGAGGACTCTGCAACGAGAAATCTACCACTTTCGATCATTAGTTCAAATTCGCCATGTGTTTTGGCCAAATCATTTAGCCTAGATATGTAATTCGCTGCCATTTGGGCAGGTTTAGGGACTGGTTCGCTATAGTATACTGGTGTTCCTCCGCCTATATCAAAGGTATTAACTCGGAAGTTTGAAAATTCTTTTTTCATTTTTGTCATGAATGCATCAATCTTATCGAATGCATGGACATAACACGTGAAGTCTAGTATTTGCGAGCCCAAATGAAAATGAAAGCCTTCAAATTTAAGGAACTCATTTCCCATAATGTAATTCACCAATTGCCCTGCGCTATCAATCGTTCCACCGTTAAATGGGACTCCAAATTTGCCGTTCTTATATGATGCACGAATTTCAGCTTTTACGCCTACTTCGGGATTAATTCTAATCATCGTCAGAGGCTTTACTCGCAATTTACAAGCCGCTTTAGCTAAATTTGTCATGCCATTAAATGAGCTAACTACAACTCTTCGTACTCCAAATCGTAGGACCTCTACGTATTCTTCGTATTCTTCTGTTACACTTGTATAAATGATATTCGCAGGATCTGCTTTGCAGTGATTCATGAAATGAAGTTCACCGATGGATGTCAGATCGAAGGTTATTCCATCATTTATGAACGCACGCAATATTGCCGGACTAAAGTTCGCCTTGATTGAATATGCGATTTTTGTTGGACCATTGAATTTCATAAATGCATCATGTAACTCCCTTACCTTTGCATGTAATGTATCTTCGTCGACTAGATATAGGGGTGTACCATATTGCCTCACCAATCTGTTGATGTCATCAGGTTTTACAAAACGATTTAACGCTGGTGTCGTTGCGTTTAAATTTTCCACCAGTTGGATTTGAGAATTTTCCACCAATTTGTATTTGTTATTTTAGTTGTAAAGGATATAACTTAAAAACATTGCTCCAAGGATGACTAACGGCCCATCAGTTTAGAAATAGTTAAAGATAATAGACAGATTTTTAGATTATCGATACCATATAGAAGAACTGTTTTGTTTATTACTCAGCCAAGTAGATTGGAATAATTTTAGTACAAATTTTAATCATTCTGATCATCGATTCAATTCAAGTATGGCTCAAATGATAAAATATAAGAGCGCTTATCATAGATACTTGAATTTACATAACTTTTAGATAAAAGATTTGGAAATTTACCTATAGTAAGGCACAGTTACTTTTTCTCCAGGCTTGCCTTCTCTTTGAGTCTTTATCTTCTTTACAGCTTCCTCGAAGTGTCGCATCATTACATGCGCTTCCGATGCATGTTTAGCTGCTTCTTCCGGTGTGGGATACTTTGCCAAATATTCGTGCAAGACAAGTGACACTGCAGTATTCGCTACTGAACTAGCATCAGCCCCACTAAAGTTTTCAGTAAGTTCAGCAACTTTGGCTAGATCTACATCCGGACCAATTGGTTTGTCTTTCGAATGAATATCTAATATCCGATGTCTAGCTGCTTTATCAGGCATTGGAACAAATACGATTTTATCAAATCTTCCTGGTCTAAGTAATGCCGGGTCAATCATATCAGCTCTATTTGTTGCTGCTAAAACTACTACTCCAGACAATGCCTGAATACCATCTAACTCTGTTAACAATTGAGATACCACTCGCTCTGTGACCATACTATCTCCTCCCATGCCTCTAGTTGGTGCAACAGAATCAATTTCATCAAAGAAAACTACACATGGAGCCGCTTGCCTTGCCCTTCTGAATATCTCTCTAATTCCTCTTTCTGATTCGCCTACCCACTTGCTAAGTAATTCAGGTCCCCGTACGCTAATAAAATTAGCTTCAGACTCTGTTGCAACAGCTTTTGCTAGCAATGTCTTACCAGTTCCAGAAGGACCGTGCATTAACAATCCTTTTGGCATAGAATGTCCCAGTTTAGTGTACAGATCAGGATATCTCAACGGCCATTCAACTGCCTCTTGTAATTCACGCTTAACTTCTTCTAGACCGCCTATAGATGTCCAAGGAATATCTGGAGATTCCAAATAAACTTCCCTCATAGCCGATGGCATTACTTCCTTTACTGCATTTTCAAAATCATTCATAGTGACTATTAGCTTGTTTAAAACCTCTGGTGCGAGCTTCTCATCTTCTAAATTGAGCTCTGGCAGCAATCTTCGTAAGCATTTCATGGCCAGCCTCTTTACACAGGTATTCTAGATCTGCACCTACGAATCCATGAGTCACGGCTGCTACTCTATCTTGATCAACATCTGTATCCAGTGGCATATTACGAGTGTGAATTTGTAATATCTCAAGCCTTCCTCGCTTGTCAGGAACTTTTATCTCTATTTCTCTGTCAAATCTACCTGGCCGCCTTAAAGCAGGATCTATTGCGTTTGGTCTGTTTGTAGCTGCAATCACGATTACTTTACCTCTTGCCTCCAAACCGTCCATTAGCGACAGCAGCTGGGAAACCACTCTTCTCTCAACCTCGCCAGTTACTTCTTCTCTTTTTGGAGCTATAGAGTCAATTTCATCTATAAATATTATAGATGGAGCTTTTTCCTTAGCTTCTTTGAAGATTTCTCTCAACCTAGCTTCAGATTCTCCATAAAATTTGCTCATTATTTCAGGACCGGAAATACTGATAAAATGAGCATTGCTTTCATTAGCTACAGCTTTTGCTAGTAATGTTTTACCTGTACCAGGAGGTCCATATAACAAGACTCCCTTTGGAGCTTCAATCCCAAGTTTCTCAAATATTTCTGGATGTCTTAGCGGAAGCTCAATCATTTCCCTAACCTTTTGGATTTCCTCCTTTAATCCGCCAATGTCTTCATACGTAACTTGAGGAACTCCTCTTAGAGTTTCGCCCTTTTCTGCAATATGAAATACAGTTTTCTGTGTTACGAGCACTGCGTCCGCAACTGGAGTTACGCCTATAACTTGGAAAGTAAGTCTTCCACCAAAATATGGAACCATCACGTTATCTCCCTTAATGAGTGGAACGCTCTCCAAGGCATCTGCTAGGTAT
Source organism: uncultured Nitrososphaeraceae archaeon (assembly GCA_963765895.1). GTDB lineage: Archaea > Thermoproteota > Nitrososphaeria > Nitrososphaerales > Nitrososphaeraceae > JARBAU01. The sequence continues at coordinate 9,587 of CAVXZB010000014.1, forward strand.
CTTTCATCTATAGGAGGTATTGCTTCCAAAGGTGCAACTATTACTTTTTCAGCTGGAACTGCTTTAATCTTTCTTACTACTACAGTATCTCCTATTGCCACTCCTGCATTATTCCTCACCAGACCATCTACTCTGATAATCCCTTTACCTTCATCTGAAGGGTAGAGAGGTAAACATTTGGCAACAGTTCTACGTTTGCCTCTAATCTCTATAACATCCCCAGTAGAGGCGCTTAAAGAATCCATAGAGTCATAGTCAATACGTGCTACGCCACGGCCAACATCTCTTGTATAGGCTTCCAATACCTTTAGAGAGAGAGTATTCTGACTCACAATGACAATTAGAACTTTACTCATCTTTATACCTTGTTACCTTCCAATTTGATTCGATTAAGATTTGCATCATTTGAAATTCATGTCTATACAATACAAAACTTAAAATCACCTATCTGGGAGGTTAAATGATCAAATTGGGTAAACGAACACTTGTACGTAGAAGAGGCAGAGGCGGAAAACAGTTCCGTGCTGTTACAGTTGGCAAAATCGCTCCAGCCAAATATCCTAATTTTAGATTAGATCAAAATCATTCTGGTACTATTGTCGATATCGTTCATGAGAGAGGTAGAAATGCTCCTCTTGCTAAAATACATTTTGATGATGGAACTTATTCGTACATTCCTGCAGTCGAAGGTGCTACAGTTGGAAGTAAAATAGAAATGGGCGCCAGGGCAGCATCTACAGCACGGAACATTTTGGCATTGGAAGCAATTCCAGATGGGACGTTGATTTGCAATATTGAAAAGAATGTTGGCGATGGAGGCAAACTAATTAAGTCTGCAGGTTCGTCGGCCCTGGTATTTGCTCATAGTACAGGTGGGGTAACGATAAAGTTTCCATCAGGCAAATTTCTGACGACAAATCCAAAGTGTAGAGCAATGATCGGTGTGATTGCAGGAGCAGGTAGAATGGAAAAACCTTTTCTGAAGGCTGGTAATAGAGCCAAGTACATGCAGGCCCATGGCAGACTTTACCCGACAGTCAGAGGGATTGCTCAAGCTGCAGTTTACCACCCCCATGGAGGAGGTAGACATCAACATATTGGTCGTCAATCATCTGTGGGAAGAACTACGCCTCCAGGCCGGAAGGTTGGAAACATAGCACCAAGAAAGACAGGACGTAGTAGAATAAAGAAACGCTGAAATATGTGTGGACAAACTCATAGAACTTTTTTTTATCATGATATCTTTATTGGAGGACCTTGAATATTTGACTTGTGACTTATTTTATCTTGTGGCTCTCTATGCATTTATGTAGGTTTATCCTTTAGGTCTCTTGGAAATTGTTAATTTGCATACAGACATTTCGACTAAAATACTACACGAGATGGAAATAACACTTTCACACGAAAGTTCACCAAGATCTACGGCTCTAGAAAAACTGCAAAAGGAGGAACACGGTGATCCGTACAAGATACTTATTGGAACGATCTTATCAGCGCGTACCAGAGATGAAAGTACGATAAAAGCGGCGAGTAATTTATTCAGAAGATATAAGAATATTAATCAACTGGCTAATGCAAATGTCGAAGAGATCAAGATACTAATTCGCAGTACTGGTTTTTACAATATAAAAGCAAAACGCATTAAGGAGGTTTCAGTGATGATCGTAAAAAATTTCAATGCCGTAGTGCCTGACAATATTGAAAAACTTCTTGAATTACCGGGCGTAGGAAGAAAGACCGCAAATTGTGTACTAGTATATGGGTTTGGTAAACCTTCGATCCCAGTAGATACTCATGTGCATCGACTATCAAACAGGTTAGGACTAGTTAATACAAAAACCCCTGAAGCTACAGAATTAGAATTGTATTCTGTTATAAAGAGAAAGAATTGGATTAAGATCAATGATACCTTTGTTAAGTATGGCCAAATAATTTGTCTTCCGGTAAAACCAAAATGTTACAGGTGCAGTCTAAATAATTTTTGCAAATTCTATCACAGTACCAATGCTGGCGCTCCTGACGACCGTATTATCAAGTATTCCTCCTCTTGAAAGCAAGTAGCGCAATCAAGAGTCCCCCTACTCCGACTAACATTCCGAGTGGTAGATAGAAGATTGGAGAATCAGCAGGATTCCCAAAAACCATGTCAAATGAAATATTGCCGGCATATGCATTAATCGGGGATTCTGAATCATCTTTTCCGTAAATTGCTACGGAACTAGGTGTAAAACCATTTACAGATAATTTATCGACTACGATTCTCTTCCCATCAGTAATAGTTAGTCCCTGATTGTTGGCATGAGCAATGATTATAGGCTGACCACTGAACCAACCATCTTTATCCTTACTGTATACTCTTACATAACCAGAATCCTTTGTATTGACCGCGGCCCAGAATCCCTTAGACTGATTTCCAAACATTGCTATTTCAATAAATTTTTCACTTGGTGCCGATTCGAGTAGTTTTATAACAGTCTTAGCATCTTGTCTATAAGCGTAGTCTAAATTATTTTGTAGGGTCAAAATCCAATTTTGACCAATTGATCCGGAAAAATTGTAAATTAGAGGCTTATTCCTTTCATAATTTGATGCGTTAAACGGAATAACGAATTTCTCGGTATCCCTTGCCTTTATCGTTTTATATATGCTCTGAGGAGTTGCAATTTGAGCGTTAACATTGGATATTAAAGGAGTGAATAATAAAACCGATATTACAATAGCCATCAGCATAAACAGATTCATTATTGACTTTTTGTAGAATGGTATGAATTCTATTATATCTCTTCTGATTGAGACGGCTCAAGTGTTAACAACGTTAGATCATGATTGGCCTACTCAGATGTTGTTATGAATTATGAAAATTTTTATCCTGATCTTTTTCTCTTGCTCTCGATTAATCCCATTACTTGATAACCATACTCGAGATTATGTTTGATATGATTTATCCCGTGTGAATCATGAGGTACAAACTTACCATCAAGGATATTCTCAATATATTTTGCTACTTTTCTAATTGATATCGCAGCAATTTGAACTTGGTTGTCAGTAAGCTTCTTCCCTAGTTCTTTCTCTACTTCACTTCTGAAATCTTTAGGACTGGTTAAAATTAATCTGCAGTATTTTTCTATTCTCGTATAATTGGTACAAAGGTTGCTTATCTTTCTAATATCTGATTCAGTCAATTTTGTCAACAATAATTCTAATTCTTCCTCGCTTCTGTCGGTGATTTGAATGAGAGTTTGAATTAGTATGTGTTCCCCCATAATTTGATGTTGTGTTTTATCAACAGTTTTTATTTTCGGTTCTGCTAAGACGTTTGCTTGAGATTTTCGCATGAGATAATAATCATATACTCCGTATACTGCCACTTTCTTGCCAGTTGTGTCAAAGCCTGTGTCTAGAACGGCCACAACATCAACGATAATTCCAGGATAGTTATTTCTAATTATATTGTCTGAATTCTGGTAATTTTCCATGATATCCTGATAAATTTTGAATACTATATCTCGTGTACCAAGTCGTCTCTGTTCACGTATGCCTTCCGTTGCTAAAGTCAAAAAATCATAAAGTTGGGACTGTGGGATAATTTGACCAAAATGTGAACCAATAAAATCTGCGATAAATTTAAGTACAAGAATTCGAACACTGAAGATAGCAATATTTTCGGTAGTAATATTTTTGAGAAAATGTTCAGTCTTATTTAGATTAAAGCCTGGCGAATCATTCCTTATTTTTAATGCATCGAGACAATAATTCAAATCGTTTAAGGCTGCATTTGATATATCATCTTGAAGTATGTCCTCTTTGCGAGTACTTCGGTTATCGAATGGTGTCAAGGGTGATTCTCTCATTTTATATCTCACACTACTTTATCGAATTTCTCGAGCACCAAATCGCTCCCTAACTCCTCATCATCATACGTACTATATCCAAGACTCAGATAAAATTCTTCGCGTATGAGACTAAGTGTTAAGAATTGCCAAGGTTTGTTGTCTTTGTAATCTATCTTAAAATTCAAAGGTAGATAGGAATTATGTGGAAGATTAAGATTAAAAAAATTTATTGCTCCACGGCTAATATTTAATTTCCATGGGTTGTTTGCAGAGATCAGCATTAGTATTTATACGTCAGTTCGCTTTCCTAATAATGAGTTAATAGAATATATTAGTAGCTTTATGAGTAATTTATCATTCATCGTACAACGTAATATGAATATTCTATGGAAAACCTTACATTAAATGTACACGGCAATACACACATATCATACAGAACTATATAAGTAACTACATGATCAATAACAAGAAAATATGAACTACAGGAATAAAGGCAGACTTCTCTATTCCATCTAATTCAAGTCTTGATAATTTTCTGCTTGCCAAAGATTAGGTGCTTAACTGTATAACAAGAATGAAAAAGTTAAAGCCAAGTAATAGTGATTCATTAGAACAGGTTTCTTTCATATAGGCATCAATTGTAGACATTCTTATGTGTTCGCATCCATTTTTCAGCTCCCCCTTGGTAAATATGTGTACTAAATTTTAATTCATGTTATGCATATATTATGAGTCTGCCATTGTCAATTTATCCGACCAGCTATAATTTCCGTTGTATATAAATTCAAGATAATGTAATGTGGATCGTTCTAAGTGATGGCGCCGAAATGTGGAGATGATCTAAATATCACCTGTAATGAAGCATAATTTGTATGCGATATGGCTTGAATTAGGAAAACTGTATGCGATATGGCTTAGAGAGTTTAAAGTCTTTTTAAGAGAGAGAAGTCGGCTCATAGCATCTACATTTACTCCGTTGTTGTGGTTATTTGTTATTGGAGGTGGACTCGGGGCTTTAATGACTAATCCATCCGAAAGTTCAGTTATTAATGATAATTCAGAACTAAGAACAGCGTCAGGAATGACCTATCAACAATTCATATTTCCGGGCATAATTAGTATGTCTGTCATATTTTCTTCTATCTTTTTCGGTTCATATATAATATGGGATAGAAAATTTGATTTTCTAAAGAGTGTCATGGTTGCTCCCGTGAGTAGAACGACGATTTTTGTAGGCAAGACGTTTGGAGGCATGACAACCTCGCTTATTCAAGCCGCCATATTGATGGTAGTCGGATTGTTAATTGGGATTCACTATAGTCCTTTGTCTCTAGTCCTAACGATTGTTATAATTCTGCTTCTTTCCTTTGCACTTACATCTCTGGGACTTACTATTGGAAGTTATATGGAAAGCTTAGAGGGCTTCCAATTAATAGTTAGTTTTGTTGTGTTCCCGCTCTACTTTTTGAGTGGGGCATTGTTTCCGCTTAGGAATCTACAAATATGGCTATCCATTCTAACCACACTGGATCCCGCTACCTATGCTGTGGACGCGCTAAGAAACATGATGCTTGGTATAACCGGAAAGAATTCATTTACTTATGATATTATCGTCCTATTCATTTCAGTAATAATAGTAGGTACAGTTGGAATGTTCTCGTTTAGGCGAATGAAGGCTGTTTGAATATGTAGAATTCTGAATCAACTTAATAACTATTGATCCAATCAATGAATTATGAATGTATATGTGTTAACGAAATAATTTTGGTGCTAGTTTTCGATATTAACAACAATCCGATTAAATTGAAGATGTATTTTATTCTTTAGTAAGCTCCCTAAAGCGGTGGTTAAAAGCGCTACAGCCTATTCGCTCATGTATATCTTTCATATCGCTAGCATCCTGATAATCATCAGTTTGTATTTCGAATCCGCAAGACTTGCAAATTAGAATATTGCTACTACCGATGGCATCTATTTCTATTTTAGCCATGTGTATAGCTTGCATGACAATGTCTTAAAGGAGTATGCCAAATTTATTTGAGTTATGTTTCAACAGATCTATCAATCGCGTAGAAGGTTGGGTAATGTTACTGGAGCCAATTATATTTCCCTAAAATTATTAACCTAGATGTCTATCCTGCTGTAATGGAAAATGGGAGTAAGTTACGCCTTGGGCAACCAGTTTTGAATTCCAGTATCATATGTTGAGCACTAAATGCTTGGTAATGAGAAGGTTGCTCTTTACAAGATGAGAATACAACTTGTTCTGGTAGAATACTATTCATTTACGTAATGTTATCTCTAGACTGACCGCTCTAAACTACTGTACATATTAGATAATTAGTGAACATTGAATAGTGAATAATCATATATTTTGCCATTAAACAATCCATATCCTAATGAATCGAAAATAATCATATGATCTAACCAAACCCATCAGTCACAGTAGGTAATACGTAGTTTAGATAAACCATAATAGGACTCGCATTTCTATAAATTGATACTCGAGATTTTAAGGCTATTATAACCATCACAATTGCAAGATTCAGTGAATATACCGATACACGATAAAGTCACAAGTCACCAGCTTAAGTCTGGTTGATATTGATACGACCTGACACATATTCAGATTAGGTGTCTATTTTCAGACAGAGCTTGTTTTTTCCAAACAGCATCAATTGTTTTCTGCTTTTGAGCTACATTGAAATTATACTCATCTTACTGCCCTTATCGATATTATGTTTTGTTATAAATCCCGATGTAGCAGCAATTACGTACTTGGCAGGTATTGTATTCTTATATGTGCAATTTACCGTATCTAAGGCGTTTTTACAAGTTTGAGCGTCCTTTACTGCATAAACCATGTTTCCCATAGGATCGAACCAAAGAAGATCAAGATTAAAATCAATATTTAAGAGCCACATTGCATAGAGATCTGGTCTATCGTATACTAGGATCATGGCCGAGTTCATTGGAAGTTTTTCTCCTCTAAACATTAACCATCTTTGTCTCTGGGCGTCTGATTTCGCGATTTCGACTTTAATTATATCTTGACCTATTCTGATTGTTCCTATAGGGAATTCGATTGTATGGCTGTTTTTAGTCTCAGAGGGAAAGAATGTAATACCAAGTGCCCCAACAATACTAGCTGCAATGATGGTGGGTATCAATACGACTAGTTTGCTTATCACATGAATCTGGGAATTCAAAATCCATTTTAACCTTACTGTCAATTTATAGATTTATAAATCTAAGTCATTACAATGGACTCAGAGATGGCATAGAGATTCATGATTAGGCCATCAGAATCTATTCTGCGGGGATATCTAGTATACCAAGTTTTGACGTAGTAGATATTTACCCTTTACTGTTTTTCATGATCTTGTTTAATAAGGCTGAAATAATATGGCTACTGTTCTTCGAACGAAGAAATATTCTAACATATACGTGGCTAGCTAATACAGTCTATAATATCGGGAATCTCGCCTAATCTGGCGAGCTGTATATGTAGGATATTCATATTTATTAATTGGTTCTTGTATTTTGAAAATTGAATTGGTGAGCCTAATAGTTCTCATCCCTAAGCTATTTGCCGGAAATATGTCTGTGTCAAGTCTATCTCCTATCATAATACAATTTTCCGGATCGTATGATGCTTGCTTTAATGCTAGTTGAAATATCTTAAGACAAGGTTTCGCCTTTTCCACTATGGACGAAATTAGTTTAATATTAAAAAACTTGTCAACGTTGTAAATTTGTAATAGATCAACAACGTCTAGCGGCTGATTAGCTATTATTCCTAACTTGTGAGATTTTACCAGGGTATTTATCGTAATTTCTGTATCGTCATAAAGTCGAAATAATATTGAACGCATTTCTTTGAATTCAGGCTCTAATTTTTTCAGGATAATTCTACCGTAGCTTGAATGACACACAAGCCGGCAGATCTCAAGTATCAATTCATTAATGCCACCACTACCAATCATGCGATTCCTTATGACGTTGTCTCTAACGGTTCGATAGTTTCGCTTATCAATTTTCGTCCCATATCCGTTCAACAGTTCTAGAAATCGTTGGTCAAAATAATCGATAAAACCCCATTCATTTATTAGAGTCTGGCCTAGATCAAAAAATATGAACAGCCCCTTCATATGAGTATAAGATTTACCCCTTTTCAGTTAGATTAACATTTCTTTTTCCAGTTGCGTTTGTAGTTGGCGTTTGATATGACCTAACGGAATTCATTGTACGCTGAAATGATATGAGATGGTAGTCTTTATCGGTAACCATCTCTTCTTTTAGCATTAATAACTATAAAAATGAGATATATGATACTTTAGTTGTGAGCTCAGTCAGCGAAATTATGTCTTCTAACGATATTGTTACGGTTCCTATAGATTCACAGAAAACCATCCAAGATGTAGCAAATCTAATGATAAAGAAGAAAGTAGGTTCAGTCATAGTAATTGACACAAAAATGCAGCCCCTCGGCATAATTACTGAACGCGATATAATCAAGCGGGTCTGCCTTGAAAATTTTAGTTCGAATAAAATCCTAGTAGAAGAAATAATGTCGACACCACTTATCACTGTAATGTCCTATGACTCAGTTGATACTGCATCAAGGATCATGACTAAAAATAGGATTAAGCATCTTGTAGTTTTAGAAGACGACAATCGAATCACTGGTTTATTGAGTGTGACTGATATAACTAAAAAATTGGCTAAGATTCTACTTGATGATTATAAAAGGCACAGATCGTTACGCTTCGCGATTGATCTTTCATGAGGTATTTATACACCTCGAATCTGACTTATCCGAAATTTACGTACTAGATGATTTTTTATTTTTGACCGGGTCTTTGTTTGGAGTTATTGTGCAACAAACGAGAATTTCGAATGTGTTGCACAAAGAAGATCCTATTTGTTCTGTGACAACAATTCTTTTCAGATATTATTTATCAAACCTTGGTAACTATTTCCTCTGATAGTCGTACTAGGCTAAAAGTTAAGGAAAATTAGGTATCAGAAGTCGTTATCCCTTGAGCTTGATTAATTGGTATTATGACCTCATTCCAATGTACTATAAATAGGTTATATGCAGAATGTGTTTCAAGTTTTTATCGGAAGCAGGTTTGGCAATACATCAATATGAAAATCTTCACGAATTTGTGTAATTCCAAGGATTCTAAAAATTCTTAAATGTTTAGAATACGATTAATAGAATACCGTTTATAAACTCAAGTTGTCTTTGTATGGCGATAATCAGATGACTACGGGAATTACGCAAGCGATTTACTAACGAAACTAATAGTCCAATTATTGCTAGTTTGGTAAAACGATCCTTGACCTTATATATTGCCAGTTAAATAGCCATAGTCATTATGCTGGACAGGCACTTGCATAAGTCTTGGTTATTTGGAACTCCATAAACAATATATTGTTTCAAATAGAATTAAGTTATCATGAGTAATAATGTCGCTCCAGACTCTAAATTTGATAGCAATTTGTTTACGAGATCTCACATCAAATGGGGGAAAAAAGAGGAAACCGACAATTTTGCTCAAAAAGTTAAGTTGTACAGACGGCATAGTCTATCTGACGACGATTTTCGTCGATTCCGATTGCAACATGGTGCTTATGGCTCTAGACTACAAATGGGCTACAGTATGATAAGAATTAAGATTCCAAGTGGAGAGATTACTCCAGATCAGCTCGAAAAAATAGCAGGATTATCTGAGGCTTTCTCAATAGGCTCCGCTCATGTATCTACTCGTCAGAATATCCAACTACATTGGGTTCAACTTGAAGATGTTAGTGAAGTGATGCGAGGTCTTGTTGATGTCGGCCTAACTACGCGGGAGGCTTGTGGTAATACGGTCAGAAATGTTATGTGCAGCCATTTTGCGGGTGTGTGTGCAAAGGAGGAGTTTGATCCGACTCCATATTCTAAAGCAATTGCTCAATTTTTTCTTCGCAACCCAGCATGTCAAAATCTTCCACGTAAATTCAAAATTAATTTTTCCTGTTGCGCTGACCATGGGTTAGTAAGAATTGCAGATATTGGTCTGGTACCAATGATTAATGATGATGGTGTAAAAGGTTTTCGAGTATATCTTGGTGGAGGCTTGGGTGCTGCTTCATTTTTGGGGCACCTATTGGAAGATTTCACATCTGAAGATAGGCTGCTTGCAACTTGTTTAGCTACCATTAGGTTATTTGATAGATACGGAAACCGTGAAAACATGGCCAGAAATCGGATGCGATATTTTGTTAACGAAACAGGTTGGGATACGTTTCAAAGAATGGTAATCAAAGAACGATCCATAGTGGAAATGACCATTGCTAACTCCACTTTGGAGTTATTTCGTTTTCATATAGAGAATGAACAAAAGGAAATGTCTAAGGCTCAGAGATATCTGAAATTGCCTGTTTTGGATATACAGAACACATTAAGAGGAGATCCATACGAGAGATGGATGCACACGAATGTCGTCTCTCAAAAACAGCAAGGGTATTTCACGGCCTTTGTAACATTAGGCGCCGGAGATATCACTGCGAATCAACTAAGAGTTTTATCTGGAGCTATTCGCGACTTCTCGGTAGAAGGAACTGCACGGAACACGCCGAGCAAAATTTTGCAATTAGATACATAAATGAGAAAGACTTGTATAATTTCTACGCTAGGATTGCGACTGCAGGATTAACAAACCCTGGCGCATTAACTATTGCGTCCGCGGTTGGATGTACTGGAACTACTTCATGTAACTTGGCGATTACAAATTCTCATCGATTGGCTAAGGAAATAGAGTACAAATTTTTGGAGTCACAACATGATATTGATGACGATCTTAGGGATTCCACAATTAAGATCAGTGGATGCCCCAACTCGTGCGGGCAGCATGAGGTCGCCACAATCGGATTCTTTGGTGGAGCTTCAAGGATTAACAACTCAATGGCACCTACGTATACGATGTTATTCTCAGGGAATACAGGAGAACGGGGCGAATTGGGAAAGACAATAATGCGTGTTCCGGCAAAACGTGTGATTAATATACTTGGAAAAATAATCGAGATATATAAACATGAAAAATCCGGGACTGAAACATTAAGGCAATGGATCTCTAAGATCGTAAATGGAATTGGGACTGGAAGCGTCAAAGGCGTTGATGATATAAAGGTTTTGCTATCGCCAGTAGCACAATTAGACCCAGTAGAACAGGATCCTGAATCCTATAAGGACTATGGTAGCGATATAAGATTCTCTGCAAAGACAGCCAGAGGAGAATGTGCGGCATAATATTCTAAGAACTAAGCCACGGAATATGATGTATATGAATACCAAGAAACGTGATAGCAGTACAAGCGTTAGTACTCATATCGGGATCCCTGTAATCTGTGATACAGACACAGTACGAGCGTTAATTTTAGAGAATGCTGTAAGGATTGTAGATGTTCGGAAGCTCGACGAATATCTTCAGGGTCATATTAAGAGTGCGGCATCATTGCCATTCTCACAAATATTAGAAAAAGACCCGTCGGGAATCGTAGATATTTTAGAAAATTTGGGCATCACCGACACTATGCCAGTAGTGATTTATGATGATACATTCGGCGCATTGGCTGCTCGTGTAGCTTGGACATTTCAGTACGTAGGCCACGCTAATACTGCACTACTCGAGATGACCTTTAGCCAATGGAAAAGTATGGGATTAGAAACTGAGTCAAAAAATAATACCTTTGCAAAAACAGAACATACATTACTTATCAACCACGAAATTCAGGCAGATGCCTCATATGTCGATTTGGCAAAAGAACAAGAAGATAAGTTTTTGATAGATACAAGAGAGCGATTAAATTTTCTGACAGAGCATATACCAAATGCCAAAAGCCTACCATATGCTATGTTAAGATCTGATACAAACATACTGCGTAAACCAGAAGAGATAAGAAGATTAATTGAAAATAGAGGAATGTCAGTCGATTCTGAATTTATCACATACTGTGGGAGTGCTGGAACCTTATCTGGCTTGACATATTATGCGCTCAAATTAGCTGGAATAAAGAATGTAAAACTCTATTCTAAATCATTCAGAGAGTGGAAGATGTTAGGTAAGAGTAAAGAGGAATTTAAAGACGCTAATTATTGGGATCTATCAGCGGATTAGGGATCCGCCGGATCAATTCTGCAATGATTTAGACCTATTGCCGTTTTAGAGATTGGACTTGCGAATGTATCTATGTTTTCTTAAATAGTGTCACATTTCTAAAAAAGTTGATTCCATAATTCCGATGGCACTAGCATACACTACTTAGAACGAGATGTGTGATAATCCACTACAATTAGTTCATAAAGTCAAGAGCACCATTTGTTTTAAATCAAACACTGAAATTTTCATTAAGCACTTCCTACAAGTTGTCATACATTTTGTAAACCACAAACATGCATTGTACTTTACACGCCCTATTCTCTTTATTTTGTAGAGGAGGGCAAAATGCACCTCTAGAGGAAATCTTTGTGGATACCGGCTATTAGATACGAAAATGTTGAATGTCTGAAAGATAAATTATAGATATCATGCGATATCGGTTGAAGAAATATATCGTTGGACGCATTGCCGCAATCGCATATCTAATCAGTCAAGAAACGAGCTATACTTAAGTTAGTTCATGGTCATTAGCATCTTTTATCTTCTTTATCCTAAAGCATAGATCACAATGTTCTGGACATGAATCATGTATACAAACATTCCTCATACTATTACAATTAAAACACCATATTTGCTTTGAAAACAAAGAGTGCTTAATAGAATAGACTTTGGTATATTTGTTGTCCTGGCAAGTCTTTAACATTTTTTATTCCAAGTTGTACCTAATAGGTGATTCTGATTGTATTCCCATATTATTCATAAATTAAGAGGGATATTTTTAATTTGTCTAATAACTGGGATACGGCTAAATCCTATCAGAACCATATCTCGAAAGCAGTCATTAATTTTACCGCAAATGTCTACTCAAACTGAACTTTAGGTAAAATCATCTCTCAGATATACGTTCACAAATTAATCTTATTCTCATACATATTCATAACATAACAGTTTAGGAAATAATATATTATAAAAAAAGGTCATATACTGTACATGTATGATTGTATTCGAATACACATGCGATTCTAGTACAATTCATTAACAAAATTCGACTGAGCTGAGTCACAGTATACAAACAAATGTATAGTCTAATCAAATTAGCAAAATTCATCTGGTCTTTGATTTTGCGCTTTCTATCTTGTTTTGAGCTAACATAGTATACGGAGTAATTTGTTTCTACTAAAATGAGATTTTCAGATAAAGTAGATGCTGTTCTTTAATACAATGTATTCATACTTATAGTCTGAAGATTAAACAATCAGGTGTGATTTAATGTAATAATCTTGACCATAGTCCATTCTTTCAGAAATTGCACTATGGTATAATTCTAGACATTGTTCTAGGAAATAACACTGTATCCTTTATGTCCTCAATATCGACTAACCATCTCACTAAACGTTCGATACCTAGTCCAAAACCACCATGGGTATCGAACCAAATCTTCTCAGGTCTATATACCAGTCATATGATGATGAATCAAGTCCCTCAATCTTCATTCTTTTTTTAATAGATGAGATATCATCTTCCCTCATTCCCCCACTAGCAATTTCTCCAAAACCTCCAGGAGCTAATAAATCAGCACTGAGTCCAATTCCCCTATTTTGCTCATCCTCCTTAACATAGAAGGGCTTTATCCGGATAGGATAGCCACTAACAAAAAGTGGATTTAAGGTGGATTTTGTCAGTTCACGTTCTGAGTCAATATTAGATCATCGCCTATTCTAATAGGTCTTTTGTTTCCCTTCGCGTCTACTACTCTGAAATCCCTTGATTGGAGTGTATCAATTGCCTCATAATAAGAAATTCTATCAAACGGAACTCTGACGTCCTTTAGATTAGTAACATCTCTCTTTAGAAAGATAAGGGAGTCAGATCTTTCTCTAATAGTATTGTGAATTATATAGGTTATCAGTCGTTCCTCAACTCGTAAAATATCTTCAAGGCTTGCCAATGGCGCTTCTGCTTCTAGATGTGAAAATTCTGCGAGATGCCTTACTGTTCTTGATTTTTCTGCTCTGAACGAAGGAGTAAGGCTCCATACCGGACCCAAGGAGAAGATTAACGCCTCGAGATAGAGCTGTGCACTCTGTGAAAGGTATGCCTCTTCATTAAAGTACCTCAGTTTAAAAAGTGTAGAACCGCCCTCTACCGCACCTTTCACTATGATTGGGGGAGTTACTTCCATCCAATCATTTTCTATAAAAAACTGGCGGGCAAACTTTAAGATTGTGGACCTGATTTTTGCAATTTCAATCATTCTTCGAGTCCTTAGTGCTAAATGCCTATTGTCAAGCAATAATTCAGCACTCTGGTATTCTCCTATGGGAAAATCGGAGTCAGCAATATTAATAACTATTAAACTATTACCTCTGATTTCATAGCCACCTTCTGGCGCTCTATCATCTGCTATCAATATACCGGTAACTTCAACAGAGGACTCGATGGTTAGATGTGTTACCTGTCGAGTTGGAAATACACATTGAATGACTCCGCCCCGATCATCTCGGATAAGCAAAAAAGTCTTTTCCTTTTGTTTACGTAATCTATGTACCCAGCCTCTGATTGTTATCTCCTTGTCTACATTAATTGGAGTTTTAATATCATTAGCCCGTTGCATACATTCTAGACATCATATGATTCTTCTTAAGAATTATGTTAGTACATAATCTTGGATCATCTCGAACATAGAAATGAGGTTTCAGATCTAGTGTCTCTTAAGATAATAGACTATCTCGATGCTTGGTTTTATTTAACCCAGGGGCATTTCTTATGGTATAGAATGATGCATTAATACTCTCATTATTTGCGATTTCCCTGGGAGACGAGTTGAGAACATAGTCTTCTGGGGTTAGGCCATGCAATTTATGTTCAAAATGTTTAGGAAGAGGCAGGGAGGCTAATGTTAGATGCAATAAACTTTAACCGGGTCTTATTTTGTAAATTTGTGATCTCATTGGAGGCTCTACGCTCTTGAAATTCAAAGATCAAATGTAGTACTGCAGGCAAAAAAATTCGCCATTGTTTAATAATTACTCGACTATTTAAGTTTGGGAGTTTTTAATTTGAGAATACATTGCACTTAACATGGCGACATTAGTAAATTCAAACCTACGGAATAACATCTAGTACATTCAGTTCATATCAGCAGCTAGAAATTTTATGAATTCAACTCCTTTTTGATTTTAATTAAAATCATTATTTACGCTAGACTAAAGTTAGGACAAAGAAAATCTGTAGTTGTAAAAAAGGATCTTATAACACCTCTGACTGGAGATAAAAAGACAACGAGTATTTTAGTACATCGTTTAGTTTGGTTAATTATGACTGGAATTAGTATTAATTTCTGATTCAAAGTTAAGAAATATTTATCATTAAATCGTAGAGTGTATACAACTGACCAACCAATCCAATCTATTACGTTGTCTTGCGCAAATACCTGTCTGAAGTCAGGCTTCGATCGTACTGGTTATTTGTCATAATAGAATCCGCAATTCCACCTCCATTATTCCAATCGGTTAGGAAAATGAATACCTCGCAACTTTTTCACAAATGAGAGTCAATCGACTATTGTTGGATCAACTTAGGATATAAAAAACAGGAAACTAAATGGTTAGTCTCTTTTTGTTCCAGGATAGGATCCTCCGAGCATTTGTCCATAGAATAAAGACAGAATTGACAAAATTGACAACCAACATAGGTTTTAGAGGCCCCATGTTTTAAACGAATTATTTTTTCTTTTTGCAAGTTGTTTGGTTCAGGTTCAGAAACTGCATCGATCAATGCCTGGGTGTATGGATGAAGTGGATTCAATAATATTTGGTTGATTGGCCCGGTTTCTACTATTTTGCCAGCATACATAATAGCGATATTATCACCTATATATCTGGACGTAGAAAGATCATGAGTAATGTAGATATATGAAATTTGTAATTTATCCTTTAAGGCTTTCATCAATTGCAATATTTCTGCCCTGACAGATATATCAAGCATCGAGACAGGTTCATCGGCTACAATTATTTTTGGATTTATTACAAGAGCCCTGGCTAGAGCGACTCTCTGTCTTTGACCCCCAGAGAGCATATGTGGAAACATATTCGATATTTCAGACGCGGGTTCTAATCTTACATTTTCTAATGCTTTAATTACTTTATCTTCCCGTTCCTTCTTTGAGAAATATAGATGATGGATAGCAAGTGGTTCTGACACGATATCCATCACTCTCCAACGTGGGTCAATGGAAGTATAAGGATCCTGCTGTACCATTTGAATTTTCGTCCTAAAATTTTTTAGTTCTTTTCCCCGTTTTTTTGTAATATCGTGCCCTTCAAAGGATATGGAACCACTATCTGGTTCGATAGCTCGAAGTATTAATCGAGCCAATGTACCTCTTGCCAGAACCCGATTCTCCAGCAATAACCAATACCTCACCCTTATTTATGTTAAAGCTTACATCGTCAACGGCTTTAACATATTGAGCATCGCCGTGCAGATGGAAGGAATCTCTAAGACTCTTTTTAACATGAAAATACTTTCTTACATTCGATACATTAAGGATTTCGTTCAACACCTAATAATCTTAGTGATTCAAGGAATATATACAATTTCTCAACAAGCGTCTGTCGCGGCTACGGGAGAGGCGTCAATCTAACTATATGGTATTAGTAATATACGGCTATATTCATCTAACGGAATATTGTCTTGCAATTCGCTTAGGCAATACGGTTTTAGGAATAAATAATACTAT
>CAVXZB010000015.1:0-17919 GCA_963765895.1 uncultured Nitrososphaeraceae archaeon
TAATTTCGAATTCTAATATAACTCTCACATTAGTCAACCCTTTTTTGTATATACATACATCCAAATTCTCCTGTAGGGGTTGGAAATAACCCGGGTATCCCGGGTGCAATTATAACACAATCTAATGCACTCATGCTTTATATAGCAGGGCGCCCGATGGCTTGTTTTTAATAATGTTAAAAGAGCTACTGATATTACCGTCTTGTTCAAAAGTAAGTTTCTTTTTACTAGTTACGGTGCGTCATACCGACTAAGTTAGGCGTTACTACTGTATTTAAAATAATGTATGTACCTAATACACATTATATGCAAGTAGAATGGGTAAGCTGTGCACCATTTGATAGCGCTGGAATGTCAGTCAGCCCGTCTGAGCGTTTGCAAAGATTAGTCGAACAAATTGAATGTGCAGATAAAATTGGGTTAGATGTGTTTGGAATCGGCGAACATCACCGTAGGGAATTCCTTGATTCGGCTCCTGCTGTCATCCTAGCTCTCCAGCTGCACGAACTAAACGCATACGACTTACAAGTGCAGTAACAGGTACCTGAGTGCAACCGAGCCAGTAAGGGTGTTTCAAGAATTCTCAACCCTAGACCTTCTTTCGCAAGGTCGGGCTGAGATGGTTGTAGGCCGTGGCTGATCCATCGAAGCGTTTCCTTTATTCGGATTTAGGTTGGAAGACTATGACTCGCTTTTCGAAGAGAAGCCCGATCTACTACTAAAGATTCGTGACAATGAGCATGTATTTTGGTCTGGCAAATATCGGCCTTCTCTGAATGGTCAGGGAATCTATCCTAGACCAGTACAAAATCCTTTACCAATATGGATAGGCGTTGGCGGAACTCCAGAATCATTTGTCCGAGCTGGCTTGCTTGGACTCCCATTGATCGTTGCTATCATAGGTGGCAAAACACACAGATTCAGACCACTCATTGATCTTTACAGGCAGGCTGGAAGGCGAGCTGGCTATTCATCTGATCAATTAAGAGTAGGCGTACATTCGCTAGGCTATATCGCAGAGTACGCAAGAGGCTGTCGATGACTTCTTTCCAGGCTACGTATATACCATGACGGAGATTGGGAAGGAGCGGGGATGGCCAAAGATGACACGTGCCAGTTTTGATACACAGACAGGCCCTCAAGGCGCATTGCTTGTAGGCGGGCCGAATGAAGTAGCCGAGAAGATAATTAGACACAGCAAAGCGTTAGGCGGCATATCCCGCATCACTTTTATGATGAATCCAGCCTCATTACCTCATGAGAAACTAATGCAAGCTACCAAACTAATAGGTACGCTTATCGCACCAGCACTTCGTGAAGTGGGAGAACAAGTGGAGGTATTGTAATGCAATATTATCTCATGCTAATTCCCTTTATCTTCAGATTGCGTTTTTTTATTGTGTGAACCAGGAAGAAGAAGCACGTTATGATTATTAAAAGAAACTGGCATGACACTCATCCTACTATAGCCCATCAATGCGACATGCATATTTTGGCTCAAATGACTATGTTTTATAATGCTGCTCTGGGTACAACTCATGGCAATATATTGATCATACTTTTATAGAAGCCAGAAAGCTACACTATGTAATGGATCGTAAGGATAAATCCCCATCCGATGCTCCATATCATTTGACGACAATAACGTTTCTCCTGATTAGTATAATTGTTACTGGCATATTTGTTTGCACACTGATATTAAACCAAAATCATATTGCAATCGCACAACCAGGGCTGACTGGTACGTCTTTTCAGATGGATAACATGACATTTTCTCATCATACGGCTTCTGTTAATGGTATTCAAATGCACTATGTTATTGGAGGACACGGCGATCCTGTAGTTTTATTGCACGGATGGCCAGAAACATGGTATGCATGGCATAAAGTAATGCCAGCCTTAGCTAAGAACTATACTGTTGTTGCACCTGATCTTCGAGGCCTTGGAGACTCTTCAAAACCACTAAGTGGTTATGATGGTAAGACCTTAGCTGAAGATATACATCAACTAGTTACTAAGTTAGGATTTAAAACAATTTTCCTAGTGGGTCATGATATCGGATCATTTGTAGTCTATCCTTACACGGCTGCACATCCTACGGAAGTAAAGAGGTTAGTAGTAATGGAGATCCCGCCTCCTGGTTTCTTCCCTTCGCCCTCCGTGAACGGAGGACCTCTATTATGGTGGGTCATATTCCATCAAACACCAGACGTACCAGAAGCTCTTGTAGAAGGAAAAGAGAAGGAGTATCTATCGTGGCACTATCAAAATCTTGCGTATAATCCATCTGCGATAACGCAGGCAGCTATCAATGAATATGTTAGCCATTATTCTGCTCCAGGCGCAATGCGTGCGGGATTTGAGCACTATCGGGCTATACCTCAGGATGCAATTCAAAATCAGAATTATTCTAAAACTAAGCTTACAATGCCAGTACTAGCATTAGGAGGAGGGTATATTCCAACATTGGGAGGTAACATCACTATGTCTGCTGCCGAATACGGGATGAAGATATTAGCTCAAAATGTAACAGGGATCATAGTTCCAAATTCAGTACATTATATTGCAGAAGAGCAGCCAGATTTTGTAGTAAAATTACTCAACAATTTCTTTAGTGGTAATCCTGCAGAAACTAGTAAATGAGGAATTCCCATAATTCTGCAATATAAACGCGTGAGGCAATACATAGATATGAACAAGGTAACACTCGGAGTTCAGTTTTAGAGCAACCATCAATGCTCCCCTTGATGGATCGATAATTTTTACCTGTTATCTAACGCGTGACTGCGCAGTGAAAAATACCTCCTGATGCGCAGTTACATACTCTCGAACACTCATACTTGGTTTTCCGGTTAACTTCTGCACGTCCGAAGTCAACCGATCGTAGCGATTTTCTGCGATGAGCTTAGCCATAGTGGAAACGTGGTGAAAAACGTATTGAGGTAAATTGAGTGGCAATAATTCTTCCTTCAGCCACTTGTCGTATGGCGTGTCCACATATTTCACTGGCCGATTTAGTGCGATTGTGTATTCTTTTGCGATCTCATTCATGTCTTCTGATCGAGGACCAGTCAATTCATAGACCTTCCCTCGGTGATCTGCAGGATCTTCTAAAATTGTGGAAACGACTCTTGCTACATCGCTAGATGAAATTGGTGAAGTTCGCGCTGAGCCAAATGGCAATCTAATTGTTCCATCTTTGGTGATTGATGAGGTTGCCAGCCTAGAGAAGAAAGGTTCCAGGAAGATCGTCGACCTCACATGTGCTACAGGCACTCCAGACCAGTTAAGGACTTGTTCGCCGAGGCGGTGTACAAGCGCTCTGACTTGAAGATCGCGCTCTCGAAGAAGTTTGACGACATCTCGCCCTACGGAACCAACATTTCCGGCGGCTCCGGTAACAAGGATGGGTGTATTGTTTGACAAGGCTATTTCTGTAATGTAATTGGATATAAATTTGAACGCCACATATAGAGATGTTTGTTCTCACAAGACCGGTCATGCAGAAGCAGTACAGGTAGAGGATGATCCGAATGAAGTATACTATGAGGACCTTGTTGATGTGTTTTGGTCAATACATAATCCTACAACTAAAAATAGACAGGGTTATAATATAGGCTCTCAATATCGTTCCTTAATTGTATATCATATTTTTGGTGTTATCTATGGATCAATGTGACAATGCGTCATCATGAGCTGCTTAGTACCTATTTTTGTCTCTCAGTAAATCTTCTTGTAGCATAGACTCCACAATTGCTGTTTTTATCCTACCTACTCTAGTACTTTTAGAACTATCTACCCAATTACTAGAAGAGGCGATTGTGGTTGGCTGGGGAATGCAGCCGATCGGGCTACCGTGTTTCTGGCTGAGAATACTAAGCATGTGTACAATGACTCAATACGTTCGTAGCGTCATCATGATATCTGACATACGATATTAAAGAGAGTTCGGTACATTACGGTAATAATATTAGTTCACCTAGCAATAGGAGCCTGGTTAAGGCCCATATCACTCACTCCATGGTCCGACGCCATGAATACGTTCAGCAGTTATGTGAGTAATATAGCCCTGTGGTGCCCCATCAGGAACATATGTTGTGCCTGGGGAGATATAGATCTGGGCAAGTTGGTTTACCAATTCGGGTGCACTACCCTCAGTAATTCTGGCACGACCATTGATCACAAGGTAATTATCCAGCCCATTAGTCTTCCCACCAGTCGCCATAGAGAGTGCGACCCGGGAGTCGCGCTGAATATTCTTCAATTTTTTGTAGAGATTCAGATGAGCACAGACAATTTCATCGCCCTTAAGGCCAATCCAGACGATAGAAACCTGAGGACTTCCATCTTCGTTCAGGGTCACAAGGTGAGCGAGATGGCCCGCTGTCAATGCCTGCCGTACTTTATCATTCAAAATCATAACGATCTGATCCTTTCTTGCGTAGTTGATAGTTGATATATCTTTTATCTACGTTCCACTGGAAATGTCCCATAAAACGATCGATAGTATGGACAGCATGCGAACTCTCTACCACCTCAATCACAAGCACAAAGTCAGAATTGGGTGCTAACTATTAGAGCAGTAAAGGTACCCTTAGACTGAGAATAGTTATTAACTACAGACATCACATTCGGAACTGGATTCTACAAACCTTATACAGAATGTGGCCGGGCATGCGCCCATGACTATCATGCATAAAGTGTTATCATTAACCTATATGTACATCAAACCGAGTCAGTCTCTACATATAGTGATCTCATTTTAGAGAATGTTTATAATTTGGAATGCCGCACATCTGTATTATAAGACACATTTTCATATCTGATCACAAAAGCTGGACTGATAGCTGCAATAGGATATTAGTAGTGGTCGGAGTCACATTGCCAACAATCATTACCTCGGTCTTAAATGTGAAGGCAGATCCTCCACATCATTTACTTAGCGTATCTTGATAGCCTTGTTGGATCAGTTTGCTTATCGTTTCGGATGTAAAGTCAGCGAGCTTTCCTGAAACAGTATCATCGTCGTCTTTACGATATATCTGAATTACTTTAACTATCTTAAATGTATTCTTAAGTATATCAATATTTTTCTTATACTCTTCTGTATAGAACCGTCTGGGTGTATATTCATCTAATATTCTGTTTATTTTCTCCTTTAATGACTCATCACTATCCCCAAGACTAATCAACCTTTCAATTAAATTTACATAATCTGAAAGAAGACCATCTGTTTTTGCATCATATCCATCGCTAAGATTTATGTCCAACTGTCGATCGTTAATTCTATCAATATCTATACTTACAGTATCAAAGCAAGTATCAATATCGCTATCCCTCGGATCGAATAGATTTACTATGTACAATTCTAAATCCGGAATTTTTTGCATGTTCACTTGCTCGTTATCATTAGGCGAACTACTCTCCTTACTTCCTTTTATTTTTTTAAAGGAATTTTCAAGAGTTTGAGATCCTATCTTTCTCTGCCAAAACTTTTGGTGTGCATCAAACAACTCCCTAATTGGAGTATTACTTAGAATCCCACCGTCCCAAAACTTACGCCCGTCTAAATCTTCGTAAACATAGAATTCCGGTAGACATGAGCTTGCAATCAGATGTTTGACGTCAATACCTTCGTTATATTTGATAACTATGGGTTTTTCCAGTAGGTAATCTCCATATTCTGTTTCTCGTCTTCCTTGTTCCTTTTCATAGCTATCAAATGTTACAGTCGTTCCTTCCGCCGCATCAGTGCTAACTACAAGTAATCTTGGTTCACCTCTCTCAAAGCTAGTAGCAATAGGTAATCTAGCAAATCTTTCTATACTTTTTCTTAAGGGCTCATTATTATAGGTAAGCCATTTATTTTGGGAGTCATAAAATCTGTTATCATCTTTTATTGGATAGATAGGCGTGAAAACTCTTTCGACGCCTGATTTGAGGAATTCTTTTACTGAATAATATCTTCTAGCTGCTTCTTCAGATGCAATTGAAGGATTTCCTTTTTCCTTTTCTGCCCTCCATTGTTTTAGTGCTTCCGATATTTGCGGGGTAGGCGTTGATAAATACTTCCAAAATTCTTCCAACCTTTTTGCTGAGCCATTCCAGGTTTTGTTCTCAAGGAAATAGCTAACAAGAATTGCCGCGTTTATGGCCCCTATAGAAGTACCTGCAATGATATCAAATAAGGGTGCATTATCATTATCGCCGTTTCTATCTTTATCATTTATTATTTTTTCATATAGAGCTTTGAAAGCACCAGCCTGATATGCACCAAGCGCGCCACCACCTTGAAGAAGCAGTACTCTTTGAATACGTGGAAATGGATTTACCATGATTGAACCTATCTACTATAGACATACATGGTATTTTTCAATTTGTAGTAAATGACGATAGCTCCTTACGGCTAACGAGTTTTCTAGGCATCTTTAGCGCGCACGCATTTCTACTGCATTGGTTCGTTTCTCATCTAATAGAAATCAAACTATCCCGGGTATCTCCTACAATAGTAGACCAATTAATTTTAATTCAGTTCAGTCAGTTCAGCTTTTCTCGTAGTGGGCTGCCTGTACAGATTCCTCTTAGTGCAGTTCCTAACATTGCCTTCAGTATGTTTAGCCTTACCCTAATCATTATGATGTTTGCTGGAGCTATTTTGAATCAAGTGGTCGTCAAAGGGCTGGAGGAGAAGAGAATATATTATAATAGTCATGGAAATATTTTAATTCATTTAATACAGAAAACAAATAGGGCATATGTCCAATGATGACACAGATGAAGAAAGACTTTTCAGGGAAAGGTATGCACAGGAGCTGCAAAAGAAAATGAATCAGCCAGACGCTCGCAGCTACTCTCAAGATGATGAAATGGCCGAAGAAAGAAGAAAGGTAAGTCATCAACAAGGGAAAACACCAGGACGTAGAGGAGAAGAAATAAAACAGGAAGAAATTGACAAGGAAATTGTCAGACGTAATAGATTACAGCAGAAGAACAAGAAGAAGAACTGAACTTGACAATAGAAAAGCTGGGTTTGGGTATTTTGGAGTATTATTCAAGTAGTAATTTGAAATAGATTACCAATTCTCTATGGTCCTGAAACACATATTAGAGCAGTTCTGCGTAATGGCAAAGAAAGGCGATGGGTGTTTCAACACTGGCTAGGACGATGGCAGAGATAAATCGTTTGATTCAACAAAAGATGAGAGCTGCGGTATGATCTATAACCACGGATTTATGTCAGGTTATCTATCAGTAGAAGGCAATGCAGGGATCTGTGCGGTTCGGCTGAAGACGGTTAACTAGTTTTTTCATTTATTTATTATAAGCCACTAGTTTTGGCTGTTCGGCAAGTCTTGGATCCGTAATCTGTGACATACTTTGACATACTTTCTATCAGTTCTAGGTAGAGGACCCAAGTCTAGAGCCTACGGCTTACCAACAATGCATTTGAGGTTGCCCGATGTGATGCCTCCAGTATAACCTTTAAGACCAGTCTATATTCTGTGGGCACTTTTCCTATACCGAATGATGACCCAGACGAAAAGGACCTAGCCATAGGCTATGGTGACGTTTCCCATACTTGTTTTGGTAACCGAGTATCAATTAGACCTTTGCTGCGTCGCCGTCAACGTACAGCTCTATGCCGGTAACTAAGCCAGAATCATCGGATGCCAGAAAGAGCGCAGCAGTCGCAATCTCGCGCGTGGCTTGCCTATTCGACCCATCGGGATTATAGGGGCGAAGCCGTACTTCATTTCTTGAGGAGCATATTGAATATCGCCCTATCTGCGAACGTTGACGTTAACGTGTCGTCAAAGCTCTTCTCAGTAATGGGGCCAAGCGGCTTGCTGAGCTCGCCAATGCCGGCACTCACGAGCAATTTAGTTATGATATAGTTAATTTATGCTTGTTTAAATACAAACTATTTTAGTGATTATTTTCACGTACAATATTTTATACTTATTGTAAGATTCTGGATAACTGTGAGGTGTAGTGTGGAAAAGGTTATGAGGTACGTCATGTCATTCTAGAATAGGATAGTATTATACTATCAATTAGTGGTCATGATAATGAGTACAAATAATAATAATAATATATCGCAGTTTTTGAATCAAAAATATATTAATCTTGAGACGTACAGGAGAAATGGACAGGCAGTACTGACCACTGTCTGGTTTGTCATGGATGCTGGAACAATATATATTAGAACCGATATGAATTCCGGTAAGGTAAAACGCATTAAGAACAATCCAAATATTCGTATAACTCCATCTGGCGTTCGGGGCAGCTCAAGGGCAAATGGATTGAAGGTAAGATAAAAATGGCAGGCTCTTTAGAATTAGAACATGCTAATCAACTTCTTGAGCAAAAATATGGAATACAAGGGAAAATAATTAGAGTGTTTAACAAGATAAGAAACACTAGACCGACAGTGTTTTTAATCCAAATACAATCATAGATATGACTATAAGGACTGACTGAATATGAATAATATCATGACATAAGAATCTGATTTAACGCATAATTAATAATTAAAGATGAGCAATTAATCGGCAGATCCACCGCAGGCACAAATAACCTAATTCGTCTATTCGTGAATTGCAGAATTGGCAATACCCAAATAGATCATAGTTTATTTCCCACGATTCCTTACCAAATATTCGTAGATGACTATTAATTTCCTTGAATTAATTGTGATGATTCACTTCTATTCATTATTATGTGAAAAAAATAGATCGCTACATAATATTTAAGTCAGATTTTTTATCTTTTTGTCTGCATAGATTGTATACGCTACGAATGCTTTAGAAACAGATTTCATACAAGATCACTTAAATCTGTGCCATACCTCAGTCGACAAACAGTTCGGTACCCGTGATAAAATTGCTGTCATCAGATGCTAGAAATGAAACAACTTTTGCGACTTCATCAGGAGTTCCCATCAGTCCCAGAGGTACGTGGGATATAATGCTGGTCTTGACCTGCTCGATCTGTTTTCACTCTGAGCCAAACCACTAACAAATCCCCTAAGTAATGTTACCTGCGCTAACACTAAATAATGGCCTAACTTCTGTGATTAATTTCTTATTTACGTTGTAAAATAGTGACATGAAACTATTTCATCCTGCAAATTGATCATAAAAAGTAGATTACTAATATAATACTTAAATATGCATAAAAACAGGAATTTTATTTTTTTGCCTTCACAATTCTAACCTAATAGTCGCAATCATGTACGTATAGGGATGTTCTATATATCTGATTTTGTTGTTAGTTTATTACAAGTATCTAGTTTCTGATTTTCCCTTTTTCAATACATTTTCATTTTTAATGCTCATATGTCTTGATATGAATGTTGGTAATGTCCTATATTCTAACATATGGTAGAAATTTTAATCTCGTAGCTAAAGAGAAATCGATAATGATTCAGTACTGTACTTGTATTCTATACATGTTCCTAAAATAGGTCGCTGGCTATGATGTGTTTAGATCATATATAAACTAATCCAGCTGCCTTGGTAACATCAGAAACGTTTTGATATTCTTTATCCTCAATTTTTTCGAGTCTTGATAACAGATCGTCATCAAGACTTTGCTTTTGCACAAATTTTATTATCCTGTCTTTGTTTGTAGGAAATTCAAGATCTTTTAGTATCTGTCCCATAGAGGCAGCTTTTGAATAACTTTCTACATTTACTTGCTTTCTTTGACCTACTATTCCTCCCTGTTCGCTTATCACCTTTTCGACATCTCCAGAAACGTCTTCCTGTGGTACTTGTTCGGGATTTCCTCGTTTGCGAATATTGTTATCGTTATCAGAGACCATGATTATCTACAATATTATGTGCATCATCCTTTTTTAGTCTTATAATTCATAAACAGAAATAGAATAAGACATTTGATTGAAACTATTGCCTGACATGAGAATGTAATTATAGATGCAACTGTAATAGTAAAATCAATTACTAGTAAGCTTGTTTATGGTATATCCAGAGGATGTAAAGACTTATATATAACATGCATAAAATGCTTATTTTCTCACATCATCCTGGCAATTTTTGGTTCTTGATATGGCCATAAGACAATAATAAATCACTATAGACAGAATGTTATGTAGGAGCTATAGATAATTCATCTCTAATGTTATCCATCAATTGCTGTGATTTTCTATGTGGATAACCTATTCTTTTACGAACTCCTTCCAATTTGCTTTGTCTGTGTTAGTAAAGTCTACCCCAATTTTCTTCTTCTTCTTCTTGCATATCGTAATTTTTTAATATTGTTATTACTAGCTAGAGAGCTAGATTCAACTGAGGAATGTAATGATGGAGCTGATTTGCTGTGGACTCTCTTTATATGCTCATTAAACTCATCAGCATTACGGAGAATTTTATAACATGACTGACATTGATACAATTTGTCAACGTGGACGTTAATTTCATGCACAGTAAGCTCTATAGAGTTTAAAAATAGCATGCCACAGATTTTACATTTGTATGATTTTGACTTCATTTCAAATTCAAGTTTTCTATTCTTCATGCTATATGCGTAATATCGTATTTGAGAATTCATTGTTTTTTAGCAGCACTAATATATTTTTATCTAAAAGATAATTAAGTCATTTTATCTAGATTCAGAATAATTCATTAATAATTGATAATTGATAATTGATAATCTGTTTGTGTCAGGTATTGAATATTAATAAATCTATTTGTAAATCAAATTCCTTACTTGCGACTACGTACATAATATATAATTAAATATTTTATTTTCCATAGATCTTAATATGTCGTCGTCATCATCATCAACTGAATTAACAGATACAGCATATGATATACTGAAAGTAATGGGTAAGGATGCGGATTTTTTGTATGATACCATTGAAACTTATATTCAGGATGCACAGAAAGCCAATAAATCAGAGTTAGTTGAAATTTGGAGAAAAATCAAAAAGGATAGAAAAGATCATATGCACTTGCTTAAAGAAGCTTTAGAAAAGGAGATTCATGGATGAGAGATGGGGTACAGAAGATAAAAAATGAACTATGATTCAGTAAAGTTCTTGATCTTCTACACTTCAGTTAGGAAAAATTTTGTGAGACATCTGAATAATGTATCATGAATTTACAATAATTTATTTTCTTGGATAGCTTGGAACTATTTGCTTTCCTTTTTATTTGTTAATATGGGATATGAACTTTAAAATAGGTAATCGAACAGGCTTTATAGAGCATAATTGCCTAGCACATTCTGAAACAAAGAAGTATAGCAACAATGTAAGCAGCTCATTCTGATTTTATTACTATAATTACTAATGGTATTGATTCGGTTCACTCGGACCTTTTTTCAAATTCATTGCGCTGACTAAGCAGTGACAGCTGTTTCTCTACCGTATTAGTAATATGGAAGAAACAAGTATTGCCTAGGCCGAGGCTAAATTAGTAAGAATTCGTATAATATATTGATTATTGTATAATTATAGTGTTGAAATGGTTTCCAATATTCCTATATTGTTTCAAACTTGTTTCTGTACAGTGTCAAGCCTATTCTCTCTGAATATGGTTGACCTTTTGCGAAAGATTCTGATATCTTTTGAATAAATTCTGATTTTGCTTTCGGTGGAACCATAGGTTCAAGTGGATCAACATATGCTTCGATTATTACTGGTTTTTTTCCGTGTCTTTGTGCATTGCCATTTTCATAACTGGTTGTATGTCCTCTGATTTCTTTATAGTATAACCGTTTCCACCACAATTTTTAGCAAATCCCGCAAGGTCGATGGGTGTAAATTCGACGCCATACTCTGGGTTGCCAAGATAACCCATTTGCTCCCACCTAATCATTCCAAGGGTATTATTTTTTAAAATAATGACCTTAATGGGTAGATTATACTGGACAGCAGTTGCAAATTCTGCCATGAGCATCATAAAGCCGCCATCTCCCACAAATGCTACACATTGTCTTTCCGGGTATATCATCTGCGCAGCAATGGCATAAGGTAAACCACAAGCCATGGATGCAAGAGTACCGGAAACAGAAAATTTCATGCCATTTCTAACATTGATATGACGTGCAGCCCAGAAGGTACTTGTACCACTGTCGATAGAAATAATTGCATTGTCTTCTAATTCTTCTGAAACAGCTGCAGCTATTGCCTGAGGTTTAATAAGTTTATCATAAATAGTCTCACCACTATTATTACTACGGTTTTGGAATGTCTCCAGCTTATTAATCCATTCTTTCATAGCTAGCTGTTTATCCAATAAAAATGAATTATTGCTATTTTTATTTTCTTTTTGTCCTTTATTATGACTATCAAGTAAGGGTATTAATGCAGAAAGAGTAATTCTAGAATCTCCTAAAAGACCAACTTCAACCGGATATCTAAGACCTATTCTCTCCGGCTTGATATCGATTTGAATACCCCTTGCCTGACCTGGTTTAGGAAGATAATCAATGTATGGAAATGACGTTCCTACCATAAGTAACGTGTCTGCTTCATTCATAGCATCGGTAGCTGGTTCGGTTCCCAAAATACCTAATATGCCAATATTATATGGATTGTCATCTTCAACTACGGCCTTGCCCAACAGCGATTTTACTATTGGGGCATTTAGTTTCTCTGCAATTGCAAGTACCTCATTTCTTGCATTTAGTGCCCCTTGTCCTATAAAGATTACAATTTTCTTTCCTGCATTTAGAATTTCAGCGGCATCTTTTAGTGTTTTTTGACTTGATGTCATAATATCAAAATTAATTAATTTATCTGAGGTATGTCCCGGTACCTTATGCTTCGAATATTTACCCTCTAGTATTTTTTTCTTGAACATCAATCGGCATAGTAAAATGACTAACTCCTCTTTGAGAAAGAGCAGCTCTACAGGCCATATCGACAACCATCTCAGCTTGTTCAGGTTTGTTTATTATATTGTTGTATACAGAAACATCTGAAAAGAGTTGTAACTGATCTACATCTTGTTGATATCCTGATCCCATTAAATCTGAGGACGTTCTACCAGTAATTGCAACTACAGGAGTACCATCTAACTTCGCATCATACAACCCATTTAGAAGATGAATAGCACCGGGACCGGATGTAGCAAGACAAGCTCCTAATTTTCCAGTATATTTTGCGTATGCTGATGCCATAAAGGCTGCTGATTCCTCGTGCCGTACTAATACAAATTTTATTTTATCTTTTCTAGTCCGTAATGCTTCCATAAATCCATTTATTCCGTCACCAGGTAACCCAAAAATGGTATCTACTTTCCAATCAATAAGTGCTTCTGCAACGATATCTGCACAACGGAAGTTGTCATATTCAGCCATAACTTACTACGTAAAATATTGTACTGTATCAGTTATCTATGTTGGTGGGTTTACAATGATACATAATAATGCGTTGTAATTAATAAACAACGATATCTGCATTACTATTTTCATAATGATAAAGTAGGCGCTGGAGACGACCACTTATACTCTTATCTAGTAGGTTGTTTATTATGGAAATGGTAGGATAGTTGATTAATCATTCCCTACAAAGACTGTATTAAAGATTCGGTAGATCCCGATACTGTTAATAATTTCCTTCGAGATTCAAATATAGCAGCTAATAATGGTATTAGCAGCAATAATAATAATAACAATAACGAAAAGACTAAATTAGTTTATGGTATAAAAGAGGCAAGCAAAGCCATTTTAGACTTTACATCTAATGCGGACACCGCAATAGACGCTTGTCTAGACCTTACTGGATCGTCTGTTATGATGGGTGTTGACGCAATAAAAAATGAGAGACTAAAAGCCAAAAAAAAGAAGAGGAGTTAATTTCAGATATGTTACTGAGGTAACTTAAGGATAATCTCTCTTATTGTAAAGAGTTATCTGAATTTGCAGAGGTTCCCTCTACCATTATTGAGCAAAGAACAACCAAAAAAAGTAAAGTGGGGATGGCAAAAGAAAGACTACAAAAAAACTATCATCCTCTGATGTGTAAAACCATAATAGTACTATAAGCAAAAGACCTGTTCTCTTCCATATTGTAAAAAAGGCGAGGAAGACACTGAATATGCTGTAAACCTGATATATATCCTCCAGATCTTTATAATTAGAACTTTTATTTATTTATAGAACAATTAAGAGAGTATAGAAAAATTGGTGCTAGATCAATTATATCAGATTATAGAATGTAAGAAAAAGAAAACGTTACCTAATGGCAAATTGCCGAGATTACCATTCAATGATAAGAGCTTTGACTGGTACAAAAAGGGCATTTGCTCTTTACGTACAGCCACAGATTGACTTTACATTCGTTTTGTCGTCTATATTGAGTTATTTATGGTATACTCTAGAGAAATTAGAATTTATCCCTTTACAAAAAATCGAGTTTAGAACCATATGAACAGATGATAGATTTACTATTTATACCAAAGAAACAGTATTGAATTACATATAATATTGTACCAATTCAATTTGAATTTCAGAAGGGTAGTAACACGATGTTATGTTTGGCACATTAGGAACGATATGTAATATATCATCATTAATATTACATTATGGAGATTTATGTATATTAAATATCGTGTTTCAAGATAGCAGTCTGAAGTAAATAGGGATTGCAATACAACTGTTAGTTAAAAATAGATTCAGTCTCTTACTTCGATGTTAATGGTTTTGCTGTTGCATCTAATGTATATGTTACAGTAAATGGTTGGCCGTCAGTTTTATGAAAGACAAGAGCGCTACCTGCAAATATAAAAGATCCGGTACTTATAGGAGTATTAGTAATTGTTACAGGAGTATTAGAAAATATCGTCATTGGAGATAGAGCAATCCTAGTAGTATTATCGGTCCATTTACCAATGAGAGGTGCTCCGTGTCTGATATCTGGAATGACTTTGGGATCATATTTATGCTCTACCTCTACTTCGATAGGTTTACTAGCTGTAAAAGTAGCAGTACCTACCCAAATCTTTCCATCATCTCTTATTGGAAGAGCAACTACTATCTGATGTGGGACAGACTGATTATTTGCCCGAGCATTTGGAGCTGGTACTGACATAGACGTATTCTGTACAGTTATTATGTCATGTAACATAGAAGTAGATAATTGCTGTGGCTCCGCAGCATCTACCTCATTGATGAATGCTTTGTTAGTCGATAATGGTAATAGCATCCCCAGAGACGTTAAAATAACCACAAGAATGGTTGTATTGCTGTTTAACATAGGCTTGCTTTCTTTGTATTGAGCACCATACGCTCTGAGGAGGTATTAATTGTTTCTGCAGAAGCAGATGGTGTAATTCTATACTGCCTATTATAATTACGTGTAACTAGAAAAGGATTCTTCTCCAGTAATAGCTTCATACACTGTGTACTTTCATCTGATGTACCGGAGCTGAAGGTGAGAATGAAGATGAACTAAATGAATTTATCATTTTTTGAAATATGGGCATGTATGGTGAAGTTTCAGATGTATCGACATTAGCTAAGAGCATAAATGCTTCAGCACCTTTCAATGACCATATTTCTGTTGTAGTGATTGGTAAGATGCCCTCCGTGTGCGTATATTCTATTTTATAGAGCGGTGAGCCTGTTGAAGTTATAAAAGGACCAGAGATTACTAAGTGAAAGTCTCGATACTGTGATTCAAGTGTTGAGATCCTTGTATTGCCGAAATTGTTTAAAGATGTAGCTTGGGAAGATAATCTGGTAGCAGATATCATTACATTCTCTAATACTCCTGAATCACGACTAGAAGGAGATACAAAACCAACAATAAACTCTTTCCCAAGCTTTATTTTTTCCCAATCTGAGGGGTATTGAATTTTTATCCCATAAACAGGATCTTGATATGTCGGAAAAGATGTTGCTGGTGATATGTTATAATGGCTATCTGTATGTGATGCAAGTGGGACAATATTCGCGTAATTATTATTATTATTATTATTGTCACTATTTCGAGAATATGAATAGGAATGCATAAGAATTACTGTTATCAATACTGAAATTAGTGATAATGCAAATATAGAAAATATTGTGATACTTATTTTCTTTTGCATACTTTTGCTATAGCTAACTCGTATAAAAAACTAACCTTTCGATTAGAAATATTAAGGAGCCAGTTTTGTTGCACTATTATAACGATCTCTGCTACCAGAACAATATCAGTTCAGACTGGTACAATCTTCTAAATGTGATATTTTAAAAGGAACTTAAGAAGGATCTGGCCTAGTAATATTATTTACCAAGTATGTAGTTGGAAGATTCAAATATGTTTTATACCATCGTTATCTATATCCATAGAATCAATATATTTTCTATGGCTGGTCATAGAATTTGATATAAATTTGCACTTAAATTCAGTCCTCTTGTATATACCAATGTTTGCATTCTTTACAATAATGAAGATGATCAGACTCGAGCATCATATATGACAACCGATCTATAGATTTGTTTCATTTCAATTTTTCAGTGATTTGTCACTATCAGCTACCGCCTTACTACCAAAATTCTCAATTAAAGGATCTATATTAATTGAACTTTGATATCCTTGATCAATAGTGATGTGCATAGGAACAGCATATTATGGCATTTATAATACTTTACTTAACTATGTTAAACAACAGCTTGTTTATGTTTTTAACATATACTGCACAATAAAAGAAAAAGAATCGTATATAACCAAATAAAAGAGTAGACCTTTCAACGACGGTCGTTGTTACGATCGTAATTACTTAATATTTCAGATTGATACTAATTATTTTAGTGTACTCCTATTACATTTACTGCGTTACCATCTCCTTGTATTTGGCTGGCTAAGTTCTGACACTTGATGTTCAATGGAAGATTTCCATTTCCACATTCGTTTGCTTGAGCAATAGTCTGGCTTTGACTATTACCACCACTACTGTCATGGCCTCTATATTTTTTGCACTTTGCAAATGCATCATGGCTTATTATTGATGATGTTATTAATACTGCAGATATTGCTATAACTGCAATAATAGAGATAATTTCACCTTTCGAAGTCATCAACTACTAATTCTATTAACAAGATATCAATTTTAAGAAAACCATTATGCTATTTTAATACCAGTACATCTCTCTAGAAGATGACCTATAAGGCATAACATCTTCTCATCTATTAATATTAATTGTATTATACATATAGAAGAAATAGAATAACAAACGCAATCCCTATTACAATTATTTATGGGAATGGTAAGGTAAATGGCGTGTCATTTTCTGAGTCTCCATCATGACTCTCATGATTAAAATACTTTTTTGTGTGTTTCAGTGGAATAACTTCTCCATTGCCATCATTCCCAGATGGAGAATGAGCAAAGGAATTTGAGTCTTGGGAATTACACCACGATGGGGATCTGTCATCAGTGGTACTTCCATCAGTACACTTTTTGGCTATGACGACATTTATCTGAGATGATATATATACCGACAAAATACTCGATAGCAGAAGAAGTAAAGTTATAGCCATTGCTAGATGTGACATAATCCAGATAACTGAATTATTAGGAATATATCTCGTGGCCCTAATTGTTTGATTATTAATTACTATATCTGAAGTAAGTAAAATAATGCTGTATCTTTTTGCTTAGATTTTCTAATTGCATGCAGATGACCAACATCAACATTAAACCATGTAGCGATAGTACCTGACTCATTACAAGTATTTTGAGGAAAATAAGTTGATTTGTAACCCTTTTCTATATATCTGTAAGAGCACTCTTCGTATTGAGAATTTGAACGAAAATAGAATGACCATTACCATGAAATTTTTACATTGAATAGGTGAACAGGCGAAAGATTAGTAAATTCTACATTTTTAAGCAGATAAATTCAAAAATCTTCTTTTACAAAAGTTATTGTAAGTAGACAACATATTTTGTGAGTTATTAT
>CAVXZB010000016.1:0-53271 GCA_963765895.1 uncultured Nitrososphaeraceae archaeon
TGGAATACACTAGTGTATGTAATCCAATTCCAATAGTCTCCAGGGATCGCTATTTGAAGAATATGGTTCGACTCAGTTTATAATATCTCAACTTGAAAAATAATTCTACTAGTCACAAGACTTATCTTGCCTAATTCCTTTCCTTAGTTTTTAGCCGGCTTACCTAAA
This sequence comes from uncultured Nitrososphaeraceae archaeon, assembly GCA_963765895.1. Taxonomy (GTDB): domain Archaea; phylum Thermoproteota; class Nitrososphaeria; order Nitrososphaerales; family Nitrososphaeraceae; genus JARBAU01. The sequence goes on from CAVXZB010000016.1 coordinate 169, forward strand.
AGTGTTAAACCTCATAAAATGGCAAAGTAGTAATAGATAGTAGCGAGTAATAGAAAGAAGACTTTAGTTTTCCCCCAAACCAAATAGTCTTCCATAAACGCGGCGTGAGTAGGTTTTATGGTCATCCGCTCACGTCGTGACCGTACATCCCGACATTGGTGATTCTGCACCTAATGGAACATAACTATAGGCAAAGGATTATGAATTCCTGTTTCTAATGCCTTATCTTTTGAGGAAATTCGTTAGCCTCATTAGCAAATAAAGTCAGTTACCATTTCAATCAATGCCAGAAAGCAGTTATTTCTAGTATAAGATCTTAGTAATTAAAGTTACATTGGACTAAACCAAAAGGAAAGTAGGATAACTAAAATTTAATATCAAATCATGATAAGTTCTGCCTGTAGATAGGTGAATGAATTGATATGAAACTCAAAGAAAAGGGATTGTTTATCTTGATTGCAATAATTGTAGTCCTGTCGGGAATATTCCTTGGTGCTTATTTCTGGAAAGAACAAAAAAGCAATGAATTGGTAGACAAACATTGTACACCTGCAACTTTTGATTGTGATGGACTTCCTATGCTATGGAAATGTCCACCTGGTGTTAAGCCATAGTTGATGTATGGAATATAAATCCAGACTATTGTAGGTTCTGGATATGTACAATGTTGCAATTCTGCGTTTGTCCTGCAGCTATAGTGCCAGTCCAAGTAAGAGAATTTCTGCCAGATGACTTACAATCGCCACTAAAACCTACTCTGTTGGGATTTAATAGTGTATGATCAGTTACAGTGTAATTTCCTGCACCTAATGTAACAGACTGGCTATGTCCATCTGTAATAAGAAATGTACGTGGTTGCGGGTTATTGCCTGTTATCGTTATATTAGTTTGACCAATGTTGCTGTCGCAAGTTCCAAACTGATTTACACAGTTATAGGCAACATCCAAAGTTGCGCTTGAGTCTGTGTTTGGTGTCGTAGAGGGTTGTGTTGGAGTTGACCCGCTCACTTCAATTGCTGGATTTGCGTTTTGGACAGTTGTCGGTGTTGTGACACAGTGCCGCCACAATTACCGTTACTTATCATATTATCGTTGGTATTAGAATTAGATACTGGGTTTAGACAGGAATTGCTAACAGATGCTGCTTGACTAACATCGGACTAAAAGACTACAAGAGATATTTTATCTAATGTGTTCTTATCGGTAACCTACTTAGGCTACACAAAGATAGTCGCTTCATCTAATTACCAGTTGTAAGTACACATCTAAACCTCGCTTTTCCACTCATCATATGATCATATGCCTCTGCGGCGCGCTCTAATGGAAAGACTTCATTCATAGACTTTACACCAGAGAGAACACTAAATGAGAGTGTGTCTTGAGAGTCAATCGACGTACCAGATGGCCAACCTATCAATGATCGACGTCCTAATATCAATGGAGTTAGAGGCACTTGAATTGGCTCATCAGAAGCTCCAATTATGACGAGTTTCCCATTAACGGCAAGACCTCCAAAGATTTCAGTCATCGCCTTTCCACTTGGAACAGTTGCAAGTATCACTTTAGCTCCTCCTAGCTTGTTAAGTTCTTCGACTGCATTCTGTGACCGGTTATCAATGTATTGGCTTGCACCCAACTTTTTCACTAGTTCTTCTTCACCCTTTCCTCTTGCAATAGCGATGGTTCTAAAACCCATCTTGGCCGCAAATTGAACACCTAAATGTCCAAGTCCTCCTATTCCAAATATAGCAACTACATCGCCTGCACGCGCTCCACTATTCCGAAGAGCGTTATATGTAGTAATACCAGCACACATAAGTGGTGCAGCTTCTATAGCTGAAAGCTGCTCGGGAACTAATGCCACAGCTTCCATAGGTGCTATCACATAATCGGCATATTCACCATCGTATGAAATGCCGGGTACCTGTGCGTATTTACATGTAATAAAATCCCCGCGCCGGCATGATTCACAATGTCCACAATGACCCCCATGCCATCCTACAGCTACTCTCTGCCTAGGTTCCCACTGAGTGATGTCTTTGCCCACTTTATCTATGACTCCTGCAATTTCATGACCAGGAACCCTTGGATATTGTATACCTGGGAATAATCCTTCCTTAGTTAAGGAATCACTATGACATATGCCGCATGCTTGTACCTTTATACGAACTTGCCGTGCACCAGGTTCTGGAATATCTTTTTCTATGATTTCTAAAGCTCCTTTAGGCTTGGAAACTTGTACCTGATCTCATATTCTTGTCTCCTTAAGTATTCGGAAACTTCTCCCCAAAGATGAAGGCCGCTCTTTGACTGCTCCTGGGTAGCTTCGTCTTGGATCACGTCCCAGTGCTCGACCAGAATTCCATCTTCTATACGAACGATGTCGGCTGCAATCCAGTTCACAGGCTGGCCGAAGCCAGAAAACCGTCCATGGACGATTACGAAATCTCCATCGGCCACTATCGTTCCCGGTTCATACTTCAGTGTTGGTGGGATGCTCTTAATGAGGTTAAACAGGCTCTCGCGACCAGGCGCGATGTGAGCACTGTGCTGGATGTATTTTGGCGACCAGTAGCGCTCAGCTGCTATGTAGTCATGTTGGTTGAACAGCGTATCGAAAGCTTCAAGGACAAGTTCTTTGTTTTTCTCTTCAATTTGCTTGCTCATTGTAATTGTTCTCCCCCGAAAGGCTATCAAGCTTTGACGTTATATTTGTGCCATACCCCCATCAACGAACAGTTCTATACCTGTAACATAACTACTATCATCAGAAGCAAGGAACGAGACGGCTTTTGCGACTTCGTCAGGATTGCCCATCCTTCCCAGCGGCACAGCGTTCACGAGGTTTGTCTTTAATTGTTCACCTAGTTCCTCACTCTGTACCATGCTCGCTGGTCATCGGCGTGTCTATCACACCAGGACTGATGACGTTGACTCGGATCTTGCGGTGTTTCAGATCGACGGTCCAGGAACGCGCGAACGATCGAATAGCGGCCTTGGTTGCGCCGTAAACATTCGACCCCTCATAGCCTTTGGATCCTCCGATCGAACCAGTTAAGATGATAGAACCACCATCCTGAAACAGTGGAAGCGCTTTTTTGTACCGTGAATAGAAGCCCTTTAACGTTGATGTTGAATATTTTATCAAAATGGGATTCAGTAATTGATCCTAAAGGTGCCAGTTCGATGATGCCGGCGTTGGCGAACAGGATGTCGATGCTGCCCTTCTGCTGCCTTCACCGCGGCATACAACCGATCAAGATCTGCGAGATTTGAGACGTCGCCCTGAACACCGGTAACATTATTGTTTTTGCCAATCTGCTTGACTGCTGTATCGAGTTCATTTTGGCGGCGGCCGGCGATGAAAACGTAGGCGCCCTCTAAGATGAACTGCTGTGCAGTCGCTAGGCCTATGCCGCTACTTCCGCCTGTGATGACTGCAACTTTTCCTTCAAGCTTTCCCATAATTATTTATTCGTATTGGTAGGTCTTAAGTTTGTACGGGTTGTTCGGCTAGACACTTATTATACCATGATTAGTGACGTAGAGCATCATGCCGGTGATTCGGGACGAGCTCGGACTAGCCAAAAAAGACGATCCCTGTCACAATCTCCTTAGCGCCTCATGAAGTCATTTTTATTCACAAATGTTTCTATGGTAGAGGAGGTCATAAAGTTTGTATCAGACACACACATTTCAATTTTTCGTTCTCATAATTCATAGTGTATCCTTTCTGGAGACTATACATTTCCAGGATATAACCAACTTCGCAGCAAACGATTCGCAATAGGGAGTGCAAAATAAGTAAGTAAAACAACTAGTATTGCAGTATAAATTATGGCATTACCAAGAATTGGCCACTGTCCTATGAAAGGATTAAGAATAGATCGTGATATAGAGATAATAGCGTACGCAGCAAAGAAGATGACAATAGCCATTTTCCATCTAGGTGGTGCTGATTGACTGAGAGTTTCAAAGTCTGGTAATGTAAACCACGTTTCCAAACCAGTGGATGTATCATAATGTCGTGTAGAATAATCATTTGCTTCCTTTAGTAGTCTTAGTAATTCTTCTGAATTATCCCATCTTTCCATTGCAGCTTTATCTGCAAAACGATGGATGATATACTGAAGAGACTGAAAAGTGTCTATTAGTACCAAATGTGCAGCTCGCCAAATCTAAACACTTCCTAAAATGAGGCAACATCCGTATAGACTACACATGCACTCCTCAATTGAGTGTTAACCGCAGGAGTTCAACAAAAGCCTGTCTACTTATTTTGCAGCCTTAAAGTCCAGTCTACAAGATTCTGAAGTAATTGTTTCAAGAATTTCTTTGCATTCTCATCAGTTAGCTTGCCATTTGAATCAAATTTATCCTGTGCAAATGGGAGTATTACTTCAGGCCCATTTACTGGATACATGTTTAGAAATACAAAGGTCTGACGTAAATGATACTGTGCTCTAGCACCTCCCAACATTCCTACAGATGCGCTTATTATGGCTGCTGGCTTTCCGTCAAATGCATTATCTCCATATGGCCTAGATGCCCAATCTATCGCATTTTTTAACACTCCTGGCAATGAATAATTATATTCTGGAGTTGCAATTAGAATGGCATCTGCATTCCTTATTTTCGATTTGAATTCTTTTACTTTTATCGGCATATCTTTTTCAATATCTTGATTGAATAGAGGGATGCCATCAATATCAAAAATTTCCAGAGAAACATTTTCTGGTAACAGGTCTATAGCAGCACGCAGAAGAGCTTTATTATAAGAACCAACTCTTAGACTTCCTGCGAATCCGAGAATTTTTAGCTTATTGATGCTTTCCAATTGGTTTATCTACCAGTTTAATAATTTTGAACTAGATAATGGTTATGTTATTTTGAATTGTCTAGTCATTATAACGTGCTAGAGAAAATCTTTACTTCAATGGCAAATCTCCTTTTCTTTTTTGAGTGCATATCGAAATATCCAGTTCTCGAGGAACTTTTCGAAGATGACATTCAAGATTTGCTAGGAATAAGACGTAGCAATCCGCAACAGCAAGTCAGTGGTTACATTTTTGCTAGATTATTGTATTCGATCTTATTTGTTCAGAAAAACAATAATGAAGATGATTTCAGATTGACAGTGAATAATCTTCTTCAACAAGTCGTGAGAAACAAGGTAAAACAGAACCTAAGAAGTGTACTTGTCACCGATGATGCATGTAATGCAGCAATCGCAGATTTCGACAGAGCGATAGCATGGACTGGAATGTTGGCGGTCAAGTTTAATGTAAAGAGTGATCTGCCAGATAGAACATTAGAGTTTGATAGTGACGAATTGCTGAAATCGAAGTAGATTTCATTTTTGTTTCTTGATTGATTCAATCTCCTGCATAACCTTGTTTAACTGGTCCGATAGATTGGCTATGGCATCTGTATTTACTAAATCCCGCTGGCGAAGCAACTTGATCTCTTCTTCTTTTTCTGATAATTTTCCTTTGATGACAAAATTCTCTTCTGTACTTTTTTCTGTAAGTTCTTCGATCTTCTTCTGCAAGATATTATTCTCTGTATTTATGCTCAGCAGGGGAACTGCCTTTAGATAGTCCTGAAGGACTTCTTGTTCTGTGGGCCTCCAATAAGATTCTGATACACCGATATCATGTCCCATCAAAATTTCTACATTAGCAGGTCGCATGACCTGTTCTGCTCTTGATTTGTAAAACTTACGATATCCGTGCGCACCTTTCCATTCATGACGTTTTTTTCTGATGGGAGGGTTTGTCTGAGTCCCTGTTCCCATAAGGCACGATCTAGTAATCCTTTGATTGCAATGCTTTGCAATTTTTTAGGATTAGTAGCAAGGCCTCGTCTTGCTCCATAGTTCATATTCGTCGTCTGCCACAAGTCTCGCATAAGCCATGATTCCTCAGTTATTGTCTCGCCGTATGAAGAACGAAAATCCATCCAGTCTTTGATTGCCTTATATGCTTCTGGAGTAACGAATGTATAATATTCTTCGGGCTCATCGGCATAGATGAGTAACCTAGCAGCAATAATTTTCCCTTCATCATCAGTTATTGGGGTCACATTTTTCCATTGCAAATAATCCCATGCCCCTAATCTGAAACCTCCCGAAGCCATAGCATAGGCTATAGCCTTGATCCGCCGGTCTGGGTATTCAATCAATTTGCGGATTTCCTCTATTGTTGGTGCCCTGTCATTAGATGAATTCTTTGCTCTTGGCAACCCTATGGCAATTCTTCTCCAATTTAGCGTCAAGTCATTCATCTCACAAAACAGTTTGGCAGATCTATAGTTATTTTTAAGAGTACCAGCGGGCTAATTCTTTACGTCTGACTCTTTCCTTGTGGGAGTCGAGAAATTTTATAATACTATCTCGTGCCCAATGTACACCCCTCTCTTTTGTCTTATTAAGAAATTCAATGGCCTGTTCTTGTATCGAACCGGATAGTTTAAGATAGTCAAATAGCATTTTCAATCTTTTTGGGTACTGTCTTCTTGCCTCAAGATTTCAATGCATACATAAACGCGTATAATGGATCTTCCTTTGGAAGTTCTGGGGCCTGACTAATTACGGATTGTGTACTCAATTACCTATTATAACAAACCGGGTGGTAATAAAGAGACAACTTTGATGCGGGTTCGGTGGGATTCTGTCCCCGCATGTAAAGGGGTTCGGTTGTTTCGTTATTTAGCTTTTTTCTTCGCTCTATGAAACTTGTCAAAATGAAAAAGCCGCCTTTCACATTTTATGGCACAAAAACTATAAACCATTATAAATTTTATGGGAAAGCTTTGATAATAAAGTTCAAGTCTTTGAGGACAATGTAGAGCAAATAGAGGGGATTTTTTGATTCGTCTAAACGTTGATCTATATTATTCTAAGGATCCCAAGGCGCTTTGACAACCTAGTAATTGGCGTATGGGCCCCTAAATTGTACTCTAGAGAGGCCTGTCTTTGGTCGAAAATAGACCATTATTTCTTTCTTATAAAAGTACAAAAGAGGGGATAACTCAGCTGGTTTGCGAATATCTTTCTCTCGTGTATGAGTGAATCTTTTCACTAAGTAATTGGAATCAGCCACATACGATCATTAAAAATATGAGGTTGAACATTTCAGACAGGCTCTGTTTAGGAATACTTGTCATGATCATCTTAGTACTTGTATTCCTCGTGTCTCAACTAATATGTTCCGCTCAGGCTGCCTCACCAGTCTTTACTCGTCATTACATGAAAGACGGTCTGTTTGATTGGTTAGATGTTAATAGGCGCACGAAGACTGTACAGGGTGAACCTGCTACAGATCTCGTGGGTGTAAGCTATTTTAGTAATGGACAAACCTTGAATTCCACGGTTTGGGTTCTGGCTCCGTTTATCAGACAACCTACTCAATATGATGCCTTGAATTACGGTATCATGGTTGATTCTGATTATGACAAGACAACTGGAGTTGGTGGTGTCGACTATCAACTTGAAGTGAGTTGGAAAAACAAAACCAAAACATGGGATAAGACGCTTACAGAGTGGTCAACTTCCGGACGCAGTAAACTGTTAGTTGAAAATCGAAACTACACGGGCTTCTACCATAATGGATCTTATTATGTGTCGTTACCACTAGAGTTATCGACCATTCTATTTCCTAATAAATATAGGGTTGCATTTTATGCCGAGTCACAAAAAGGTGGGAGGCTAACTACCGATTTTAGTAACTGGATAAACATTCCACCAGCAAATCTAGCAATCACAACATCTCCTAACCCTATTGTCCTAAGGCAGGGAGAACAAAAAACGGTTGAAGTACGTTTGAATTCTACACAAGGGTTTGAACCCTTAGTTCATCTATCAATAAATAATGTTCCAGGTTTAAATATGACTTTTAAATATACGGCAATACAGATAACCTCCCAGGGATTTACCAGTGTTCCACTAAAAATAACTGCGTCTAATACTGTCTCCCCTTCGCCCTATACTCTATTGTTATCTACAAATTCCAGTTATCCAACGGCTGAGTTTATTGGGGCTAGTGTACCGAACTCAGGATTACCAGGAAAAAGTCTACCTGACTACCTGACCCCGAAGGAAGAGAATTCGGCTAGTCGAACGGTTCTAGTAGTAACGATACAGGACGCGTTATCGAATATAGATCGAATAAGTGATTTTTGGAACAAGTTAGGGTCGCCGATATCATTTGTATATGGCATAGCAGCTGGTCTTTCACCTTGGATCTTCAGCGTAGTAAAGCGAAAATTAAAGAGATAATGGAAGATGCTTCTCCTCTAAAGTCAAGGGCTGAAGCTGTCAGCATTTATTAAAAACTACAGAACAGATGATTAATGTCTTACTATGCGAAATTCGACCAGTAAATGCAAGAGCAAGTAGTAAAGCCCTGTCCTTACCCAGCACTTTGGGATGAAAGTGCTATCTTAACCATTGGTCGCCATACTTGTCCACAATCCAATGCCAATGTTTTCTGCATATTAGAGCCGCGTGGCTAATTGATGGGAGTATAAATTGCTGTTGATAATTTGTTTTGATTTGCGTTTTTTCTATCATGGGGTTTTAAAAAATCTTGAACACATGGGATAATAATTTTAGTAATGAATTTAATATCCAATATTGGATCAACTAATTTAAAAAATTACCTATCAAAAAGTCATAGCCCTATATCTAAACCTGGGGCAACCTCAGAAATGGTATTCGAAGATGAAATATCAATTACAAGCAAAGGTAAAATGTAACAGACGAACTTGAAAATGACTTAGTAATATGACATCTCATAAAATGGTAATATTGAAGTATATTTATCTGGATGATGTGATTTAACCTATGGCGATAAAAAAATTATTATATATAATTATCCATAGAGAGAGAATCGAATTTGGTGAGGTTTTTTCGCAAGGATGTGCAGAACTTGACAATGACTGTAAAAAGATTTTACCAGTAACTGATTACATTGCGCTTTTTATGATTTGCATGTCTTTGAGTCATAATCGGTCATGGATTAATTCCTCCAAACTGGGCCCTGACATGTATCAAATTCTACCACAAATTTGGAAAGCTTTTATCTTGGAGCAATAATGAAGTTATTTGAGAAGATCTTTCTACTAGCCTTTTCAAGACCCAGAAGAAATCCTGTACTTTCTATGTTATCATATGTAGGATTAGCTATCATTTTGATTGGATCAATTTCCGATCGTGTACCGATGAGTTTTGGACAAGCAGATGGTGGTGGTGACGTAGGTGGTAATGGTGGTGACGTAGGTGGTAATGGTGGTGACGTAGGTGGTAATGGTGGTGACGTAGGTGGTAATGGTGGTGACGTAGGTGGTAATGGTGGTGACGTAGGTGGTAATGGTGGTGACGTAGGTGGTAATGGTGGTGACGTAGGTGGTAATGGTGGTGACGTAGGTGGTAATGGTGTAGACATTAGTTCGGAAAAGGATAAGACACAATGTGAACTAGGGCGCCATTATGATGCCGATAGAGAAAAGTGCGTACGTGATAGGTCAGAAGAGTGTCCTGATGGTTCGCATCCGGATGGTGGTGTTTGTCCGAAGTGTCCTGATGGTTCGCCCCGTGGTATTGACGGTTGTATTGTCCTGATGGTTCGCATCCGGATGGTGGTGTTTGTCCGAAGTGTCCTGATGGTTCGCCCCGTGGTACTGACGGTTGTACTTGTCCTGATGGTTCGCCCCGGTACTGACGGTTGTACTTGTCCTGATGGTTCGCATCCGGATGGTGGTGTTTGTCCGAAGTGTCCTGATGGTTCGCCCCGTGGTACTGACGGTTGTACTTGTCCTGATGGTTCGCATCCGGATGGTGGTGTTTGTCCGAAGTGTCCTGATGGTTCGCCCCGTGGTACTTGTACTGATGGTTGCCCCGTGGTACTACTTGTCCTGATGGTTCGCATCCGGATGGTGGTGTTTGTCCGAAGTGTCCTGATGGTTCGCCCCGTGGTACTGACGGTTGTACTTGTCCTGATGGTTCGCATCCGGATGGTGGTGTTTGTCCGAAGTGTCCTGATGGTTCGCCCCGTGGTACTGACGGTTGTACTTGTCCTGATGGTTCGCATCCGGATGGTGGTGTTTGTCCGAAGTGTCCTGATGGTTCGCCCCGTGGTACTGACGGTTGTACTTGTCCCCCCGGTGCACATCTAACGTCTGACGGTTGTAAATGTCTCGGGGATGCGCAATTTAGTCCAGAAGGTTGTACTTGTCCGAAGGGTGAACAGCCTACTCCAGAAGGTTGTACTTGTCCGAAGGGTGAACAGCCTACTCCAGAAGGTTGTACTTGTCCGAAGGGTGAACAGTTAGATTCTGATACAAGTTGTGGCAACGCCCCATCATGTGCAAATCATTCAGTGATGACTCTTGACGATAAATCCTCATGTATAAAAATTCTGGTCTATGATTCCAATGGGGACAGGATAGGATCTGCTGCCGCAGGAGGAAATCTTAGAGTAAAATTGGTGCAAAGTAACTCTGTTATTGTAAGATTTGTTCCCATGGTAGAAGGCTGTTCAGTGAAGGTAGACAATATTGAGTCCTCAGTTAGTGACGGGTCAGCTGGAGTTAACAACAGGAATCCGAGCAGTTATTGGATCAAGATGAATAGCGGTAATCCTAATCCTGAGATTCTCAAATATCATGTGAGGTGTATTACAGGATCGTGAGGTTTCAATTCATATGACAAGTAATAATTTCCTTAGCAGAATAGTAGGGTTGAGATCAATCATTTTATTTCTATTTGCCCTGGTTTTGTTAGCAAATAATATTACCGTGAATGCACAGCCCACCGAAAATAATGGTGTAGGGGGGATCATAACTATTAACAAAAATCCTACCGGACAATCCTCAACCCAGCCGCAGGGAACTTTCATAAATCCTATCAATGTAAATCAAACAAAGAAGGTAAATGTGGAGGTAGGAGGCAAGATAATACCCTTTCAGGATATTGTAGTCCTAAAAGACGAGGCTGCTAATAACACTCTAACATTAAAAAATTCGTTCAACGCTTTAACAGCGATAGTTGAGAATTTCGGTGCGGAAGTTATCTATACATATAATAGTACAATTGTAGGATTTGCATTCAAAGCACCGAATCAGCAAATATTTAATCAGCTGACAGGTGTTCTTAGGGTTGATCCACGCGTGAGATACGTCGAACAGGATCGGACCGTAGTCCCATTTTCGGAGGAATCATCAACCGGTTTACGCAGGATAGATGCAATCTTCACACCAGCAGATTCTAAAGTAGGATCCACTGGAGTTAACGCAGACATTGCTATAATAGATAGTGGTGTAGATCTAAATCATCCAGATCTTAACGTATTTAGAAATACATCTGCAATAATTCCTCAAAATGTAACTTCTATTCATAACACATTAGTCGCTAATAATATCAATCTAGAAAAAATCGGCCTTAATACTCTAAATTTGGAAAAGAATAGGACTGCATTTTATCCTCCTTTTTCTCAGAGTATCGACTCAGCTGGAGATGATGTATGTGGGCATGGCACTTCAGTAGCAGGCATTGCCGCAGCAAAACATAATTCTTTTGGAATAGTGGGAGTAGCACCAGGAGCAAGGCTGTGGTCCATCAAGGTGCTAGACTGGAATAACGCCACCAAACATTGTGAAGGATCAATATCTTCCGTAGTAGCAGCTGTAGAGTATGTGACAAAACACGCAAACCAGATCGATGTCACAAATTTAAGCCTGGGATGCAAGTGTAATTCATCCGCATTAGCTGAAGCAATACATAGATCTGTCGGAGCAAATGTGACCTACGTAGTCCGGCAGGCAATATTCACGCTGATGCCTCAACATTTTCGCCTGCTAACTATACACAAGTTATTACTGTATCGGCTATAGCCGACCAAGATGGTAGATGTGGAGCAATGGGAATTCCTCTATGGGTTGATGCTGGCAATATGTCAGGGTTTTCAGATGATGATACCTTTGCTCGTTTTAGCAACTATGGCCAGGTAGTAGATATCGCGGCACCAGGAGTTAATATTAACACGACCTCAGCAAACGGGACATATGCACTGATAAGCGGTACTAGCATCGCTGCACCCTTCGTGACAGGTGCTGCCGGGCTGTATAAGTCACAGAATCCGCATGCATCTTTATTGGAGATACGTAATGCATTAGTAAGTTCGAGTTCATCGATCAAAACCATTTGTGACCATTCTGGTCGGGGCTATTTTAGGAATGATCCTGACCTAAATCAAGAACCTTTCTTGGACCTAGGAAATCTAATTAAAGTGAAAAGTAAGGCATTCTGACGCTTGGTATATCATGTAATGTAGGGACTAGAAACGTAAAAGTAGAGGTGTCTAAACTCGATGATAGCTAAGATAAGCCGCAATAAATCCGTCAGTTATTTGTTGCAAGACTATTTAAGAAATCTAAAATTATAAAGTCAGGACTTAACCATATTTTGATCACTGTTATAGCTTTGTAGGAACATAATGCAATAGGGATGTTGAACTGATCAAGATATGTTTGGCAAGCAATTACTACGTACCAAGTCTTGAAATTCAGGATATCATTGTTTCTTACTAGAAATAGCAACCATGTCTATACCGATGTGATAGCATTCAGTGTTCCTCAGGATAACACAATATGAATAAGAATTATAGTATGTTTGTCGAATTGTTCGTTGAGGTCTATTACGTGTGGTTATTCCTAAAATAACTCATGTTTCACAATACTATAGTGGACGAACAGGAACAAGATGAAAATATGCAAAGTTATCTATTAAGACATAGGGGTTACATCAAATTATATATACATTAAGAGAAGACGAGCATCTACAAGAGATGATAATACAGATTTCAAACCAATCATGACAAGGACGGCATATATGTTACATATCTGTAGTTAAAGGCGACAAAGGCTAAGATCATGAAGACAATCATATTTTGGTGAGAGAAATGTTGTATGCATTCAGTGTAACCCGACTCGATGTGAACATCTACCCATATGGAAGACACTTTTTAGCCACCGAAAATAGATGAAGCACTGATATTCTAAATTCCCGTACAATCAACGAAACGAAGATGAAGCCACTTTCTGTCATATAACTACTATTTTGAGAGCACCCTACTATTAGATTGATTAGAATTAGAATTGATAGTTGTCGTTCAGATGCATAGCTTACAACATGCATGGAGTGACCAATCTTAATTGATGATGGTTTTTACATGGCCCTACGTCAGATATTTCTTAAATATTGATACACCATATTGTATTAGCTAGTGAAAAGATTAATTGGAAAATAGGATTACTAATTTACACTCCAAAATCAATTTTGCTTCATTAGTTATTGGAGCATTAGTTGTATCCATTACTTCTTTATCTCTAGGACTTGAGATGGAAACAGTTCAAAATAACTACATAGTACTAGGGACTGCATTTGCAAAAGGAATGCTAGAATCGGCCCACAATCCGGATACTTCTATCGGTACGCTACTGAATACTACAATTGTCTCAAAATCCTATAGGGTTGCATTTAACGGGGCAACTTCCTCTGTGAGAGATCCCTTGAGCAATCATGAACAACAATCTGTGACGGTACTACCTCTAGTTAACGAAAGTATGATCTACTCAGGTACAATTACTTTTACAGCAAACAAGCCAGTTGATTTACAAGTAGCTCATCTATATAGCAATAAGACTTATGAAAACGAAAGTAGGCCGATACCTGAATCAACTACAAAGCTATATAAATCTTCAAATATTGGCATTTCAACAATTACGCCAGCCTATCCTTTACAATCTTTCCAATATTCAGCTTCAGTTTCCTTTGCAGGTAACTCACTATCTCTACACTCCAACACGCAAGCATTCAATGCAATATTTTCAGTTTCAGCAGATATTGACAAGACATATGATAACCAAAGTAGAATTAGTACCACTTCAGCCTCAAAGGCTAATTTAGATCAACAAAAGGTTGAACCATTACAGCCAGTTACGTCATATACCCTACCTACTACTAACTTGGTCGCGCAACTGTTGCTTGAGTCATCTCCTGAACTTGTTGCTCAGATTCCGTTAGATCATTTAGCTCAGAAGGACATCGTAGAAGTTTTTAAGAATATCCCAAAGGAAAAGGTTAGTACTATTATGAAAGGAATGCCTCAAGAGAGGGTTGCTGCAATACTAAGTAAGTTGCCGGAAAAGGATCGTAACGAAATAAAGAATATGATAAATCAATCCGGAGGCTAGTCATAAGAGTTATCACTTTAGATTGCCCCTATGATGTCTCAAACAGCTCCTATTACAGGTAAAGAAGATTGAAAAATACCAGTCGGAAATATTCGAATTTCAATCTGGTCTGGAAATAAGGCAGTTGTAAACCAATCACTAATGTTGAGTAATATGATTTTGGTACGTTTTCTACTATAACTGAGCCGACCTTACAAGAAAGGGATATTGTTTAATAGGATCAAAAGAAGATAACATACTGCCAAAACAGGATGTAAAATCAGAAGTTCCTGCTATTCACAATGAATCAGTAGAACGAGATTACTTAGACGAATCACGTGCAGTTTATGACCCCAAAAATGATATTTATAACCCATTCATTATTGGAATAAAATTCTGGCAAGCGTATAGCATTGCATGGATCAGCGCAGGCATTTTGTTTAGAATGCGATTCTTGTTGCGAGAAAGAGACATATATCATGGGGCTCAAGAAATCTTAGGTGTTTCCAGAACAGAGATTTTACTCGATGCATGAACAAGGGAATTTACTGAAGGGATAACTGAGGATCTACCGCCAGAAGAATGGAGGATAGATGCTATCAATGAGCTGAATAAAAAATTTGGTTTTAATTGCTTTATGTTTGAAGCTTCAGACCCACCTGTGTTTAAATGGTATCTTAAGCAATTTGGACCTAACGTGAATTTGTTTATAGATCATTCCCAAATAGTTGAATTTACTGCTTGGAAGACTCAGTTATGGTGGGACATAGACATTTGGAAAGATAAGACTCTATCATACAAAACACTTCAGTAAATAAGTGGCTATAAACAGACTGCATTGCTTTACATTATTTATATAAATATTGCAGTATATGTCTAATGCTAATAGCGATATCTTCATATTCCTTTTTGAATAAGTCTCCGTTTGCCACATCGTCTTTAGAATCTTGAGGCCTCGCCAATCTACACACACCACAAGGACATGTATTCTGTAAGGAGGCGGATTTGTGAGCGACAATGCCTTCTTGATAAATAAAATATGGATGATGTACCTTAATGTGAAAATATGGTATCAAGAACAGGTCAAGAAATTCGTCTCAAGAAATATCCTAAAGGAATGCCTACTGAAGACATATTTGAGCTAGCTAAAGTAGATGTTTCAGAACCAAAGGAAGGAGAATTCTTAGTACGCAATGTATGGATGTCTGTAGACCCGTATATGCGTGGACGGATGAGAAGTCCTCAAGAAACTAAGAGATACATCTCCTCATTTCAACTAAATAAACCTCTTGATGGTGCATGTGTAGGTCAAATTATAGAATCTAAGAATAAACATTTTACAGTAGGAGAATATGTTCTTGGGAACTCTGGTTGGAGGGAAAATTGGCTATCAAATGGTAGTGATATTTTGAAAATTAATTCAAAAATTGCGCCAATACAGTCGTTTTTAGGCGTATTAGGTATGACCGGCCTTACTGCGTATGTAGGACTTTTCAAAATAGGGAAATTAAAAGAAGGCAAGGATACAGTGTTTGTTTCAGCTGCATCAGGAGCAGTAGGATCTGTTGTAGCCCAGATAGCAAAGATAAAAGGCTGTCCTGTAGTAGGAAGTGCAGGTTCTGAAGAAAAGGTAGAGTGGTTATTAGATCAGGCCGAGTTAGATCATGCTTTTAACTATAAAAACATAGGCGAAAATAACAACCTCTCTTCTGAGCTAAAAAAGGCCTGTCCAGAAGGAATTGATCTCTATTTTGATAACGTTGGTGGAAAACATCTAGAAGCAGCAATAGATAATATGAATACATTTGGAAGAATTGTGCTTTGTGGTATGATATCACAATATAATGCTGTTACGCCTTATGCTATACCAAACTTATTTCTAGCCATAACAAATAGACTTCGATTGCATGGATTTATCGTAAGAGATCATTACGATATGCTAAATGAGTTTCATTCTTCGATGATCAAATGGATTAATGAAGGAAAAATTAAGTGGAAGGAAACTATTGTTGAAGGATTAGAAAATGCACCTAATGCATTTATTGGCTTATTTAATGGAGAAAACTTTGGCAAGATGCTGGTAAAAATTGGAACTGAGGGAGCAGTGGATATTTAATTCGTTCCCGAACTGCTTATTTGTGGGGAAGCCAATTATCTATGTGGTCATCTTTGATTCCTTTTTTTGTCTAATGCTTTATCACCTTTTGATGATTAAATAACAATTCACATAACGTTCATTTTAGATAAAACATTGGCTTAAAATTACGTCTTTGTGGATTTACTGTGTTATAATTATTGTTTTTTGTTTTTAATGTTGTTGCTTCTTCCTCAACACCTTCTAATCTTTCAATAAACGTAGAACCATCTTAATGCATATGTAGCTCACACCTAACTATATGACTACGCGTAATTGTATATGAAATGTATATGCGTGGAGATAATCCTTTATCGAAACGATACCTATCCCTGTATCCGGGCCTCTAAAGGTTATTCAGCTCTTCATAACTCATGTCAAAAAACGAATTGTAATACAAACCTTCTTAGTTCGGGGATTTCTTTTTGAGATATACCAGACGATTCATCATTTCATTTTAAATAATAATTTCGGATTTCTATCTTTGGCTTGTATAGTCTTTAGGTAAAGATGATCTTTTAGTATAGATAGCTATCGTCATATACCATGACGATTATAAAAGGTACACGTATATATGCAGAAAACTAGAATCCCAACAATATCTATACGTGCAAATATATGGATTACTATACCAATAGCTGCTTTAATAGTAGCAATTCTGACTGCTAATTTACTTCTTCTCAATTATGTGCATGTATTTACTTCTATGCTTTGGACGGGGACTGACATTTTTATGGCTTTTCTACTTGGACCTATATTAAGAAATGTTAGCCTTTCTACACGTAAAGAAGTTATTTTTTGGCTTATGCCAAAGATGATCTTTTACATGCCAACTGTTGCCGCTGTGACAACCACTGCAGGCTACTACCTTGCTTTTAAAATAGGTTTAATCACTTTGCACCCACCTACAGTATATTGGATATTTGCAGTTTTGGTGATTGTAGGCAGCAATGCTCATACAAGGCCTAGGAATATTACTGCCTACTAACCTTCGAGTCTATTTTGAGTTAAGGAGGAATGAACCAGACATGTCAAAGATCCAGAAGCTCATGAGAAGATATGTCAAAGTAGTTGCGATGCAGGCAGTGTCTCAATTTGTAATCATTTTTATTATGGCAGAGTTTGCAACTGGATTTTCACTTCGACTATAAAAGTCTATTTTTATATTGGGTCTGATAGTATCCAGATCCTTTTCATTATTCTAGTATGGTGATAATTCTATGGAATTAGGTTCCGCATACAAAAGTGTTTGGTGGTTTTCGATATCTTAGTTTACCTCATCTTTGTACCTGTGTTTATAAACGGAATTGCTATATACATGGAAAGATAAGTGAGGATCATCGTCAATATCTAAAGGACAAAATTTCTGAGTATTATGAAAATGTGGAGGGTCCGGAGGGATCCCCTTTCTAATGGAGAATCAAACATGTATGGGCCATCTAAAATATGAAGAAATAGTGGGAGTATCAGAAAATACCAATCTATAATTCGTCTAAAAATTACTGCCTTTCTATACGGCCTTTACCAAAACGTTACTAATAAAGGACTAAACCCTTGAGCACATAATCACTAACGATATCACTAATGATGTCTGACTCTAAGAAGAGGAGCATATTCGAACTCGTTTCGATGGTTATTTCGTCTTATTTTGTTAGCCTGTTTTGCCGGCGAAGATCTTCAAGTTATAAGAGCTTGTGAATAAGCCAAGTTGTTCACCCTCTTTGTGCTATATATAGATTAGTTGTAGGATATTATACAATAGTAGCTTGTCAATTATTGAACCATGAGAAAGAACGGTACATTGTATTTTTTGTAATGCTATGGCTACACTTAAGCCTAGACCAGAAAAATAATGCTACGATGTAATACATGCGGAGCTCTCGTATTCGCTAATGGATTATTTTCACAACAGAGAATCCAGACTTCGATTATTGAATAGTACATAAGCAGGACTAGTAGCTCATGCAAGTGAATCTATAACCCTCGCTGTTATAGCCTAATCCATTTGGAAATTGCCTAACAGACATCTAGATAGGTATAACCGCTTCATAATAGGCGATACAAAAAATTGACAAAGGACATTCGAAATAAGGACACAGAAGTTGAAGATGGGGTGCTTAAACCGGTCGATAAAGATGTAGCGCTTAAACAGTACGAAAGATTTGCAGCAGATTTACGATTTCAACATAAGTTAATTTGGGAAATTCCAAGTGTTGCGGTGACGATCATGGCTGGCATAATACTTGTATCATTTTCTACGCTTAGCGAATTGCCGCGGATTGGGCTACTTTGTATAGGAATAGCGCTTCAATTTGGTCTATTGGTAGCCGTTGCAAAACATAGATTTACTGCAGACGCAAGAACCGAATTTATGAATGAATTAGAAAAAATTCTTGGAACAAAATCGTTCCCTATGAAAACAGTGGACACCAAAAGATATCTTGAAGAAAGGGGCTTTACAAACAACCGTTTATTTCGGTTTCTTATAAGACCAAATAGTGTCGAGATTATGTTATTATACGTAATGGTCGCCACCCTAGTAATAATTATTTTACTTGCTACCTATGCTGCGGGAACATCGGTAACACTTGACCGTCATTTCTTTCATCCTCTGTTACCGTATCTGCCCCACATCCCCGGTTGAGTTTTTAATATATAATAGACAGCAAGATTAGTCACTGTTCTCCTCAAATTGTTTTTTATGTAATTGGAATACAACTCTCTTTTTGTAAATAAATCAGGGTAACGTATGATATAGTATGTGCCATATTCTGCACGGCTTATCCGACATAAAGCATCATAGGCATGAAAGTTTATTGGATCCTGTATCATTTTTTGACAGTTATACAAATGCTTGACAAAAAAACTATAACCGTTATAGATAGTGGTAGCATGCAATCAATGTTAGCTAGGCATATGGCAAGGTCCAAATGCAATGCACTGTCTAGCAAAGTACACGAATACGATTTGTAATGATTCACATCAAATATACTATGATAAGCATAAAAGGGTGACACACCAGTGAGAAGACATGCATCCAACAGTTCTCATATTCTTGACTAGCTAGATTACTAGGTAGTTAATCTTATGATATTGGGTGCAAATAATAAGACTATTGCTGAAGAATTGAAAATCCCTCCAAGTACAGTTCAGAGAAGAACGAGAATTTTACTAAGATGAGGCTACATTAAACAGGTATTCCAACATAGTTATAAAAACTGGGATTAAATAAGGGACTACTTCATGTATACTTACGTACTGGCATTATAAGAAAGTTGCCGCAGATCTGCTGTCAAGCGATGGTATAATGTCAGCTGGAGTTCACGTGGGTAATTCTGGTTTAGTAGGAGAACTTGTTTGTGAACATAGTGAACAATTGATAGACCTAATTTCAAAGCTAAAGAAGATGGATTGGGTAGATAGAGTAGTTTTTATTTGCAGGCAAGAAGCACAAAATGCTTGCTGTCCTGAACCGAATAATTGATAGGAGATAGACCTTTCCATCGATATCTTACATTCGACTAAGCAGTCATCTCCGATCACTTTATAGCGCGCGCTTAAAACGTAGATTAGATTGTGAAACTGGTTAATAATACAATTCTCATATTTGGATTAGTGATCATTGTACAAATCAGTATACATTAAGCTAATTGTTGCACTTACTCAGATAGGTTACATTTTTGATTACTTACAGGGGTTACTTTTCTGCTTGTTATTGTGCGTCCTGTGAATGTAATTAATTCTTTGTAGAAACATCACTGATGGAGTAAGAGTATTGGAAAATGTCAAATTGTAACCTGAGAACTATCGATTGACTGGCGGCAGCAGGTATTAGTAAGAGTTATTAAAATTCGATATTGATTTATGGAAACGCAGTATTAGTGTGTATCTATATCATGATTACCAACCGAATCCAGAAACTCTGCACCATACCATCCTTACCATCCTTACCATCCTTACCATCCTTACCGAAATAGTAAAAATGGTAACTATACTCCCAGGAATTAGGGTCCACCTAGAAGTAAGGATCGTAAGGATACTAAGTATCATGTGATCGAAAATTTCTGGAACTGGTTTGTTTCGCCTTACCAACTGCGATATTTATGTCCCCTTCTTAAGCAAGTTTAAAGCTGTTATTGTAAGGATATCAGCAAGAGAAACAAGAGCAAAAATGAAGTTCCATAAACCTCTTTTGAAAACTAGGATTAATCTAAAACTACTACAGATAACTTCATTACAATAAATGACTACAATAACAATGTTTGACTAATACAAAACGCTTAGGTAGATATCATCATCCCTCTAACAATAATAATGATAATTCTACTTCTCCATTATATTCTAACGACCTAGCCTCGCTATATAAAAATAACAACAGGAAGCCATTATTTGATCGTGATAAACCTCATTTTGGACAAGATCGCACTTCATTACATAAAGTACTTGCAGATGCTAAGAAAAGAATTGAGAGATCAACCAAGTTCATAAACAAAATCAAATCTAGACAGCTTGCTTATGATAATAGGGATAAATCAATACCTGAAAATGCAACAATAAGAAAAGAGTATATCAAGTGTAAAAAAGCCAATTGTTACCATGATCAACATGGTCCTTATTACTACGCTTACTGGAAAGATCCTGAAAGCAAGAAGCTGAAGAAAAAATACATTGGCGATCATATGCATAACGATAAGAGATCAAATAATAATTCTAATAGTAATCAGGTACTGTAGATCTGGATATATTCTATTAATGAGTATACAAATAGGAAACAGGAAACAGCAAAAGTCTGCTAGAGAATATGAGTGTATGCAGTTACATAAGATTTGTTGGGTTGGAGCATGGGATTATATGAGGTGGAAACATATCAGCCCTCTGAAAATTGAAAATGGAGTCGTTCTTGCAGCTAAACTGATGATCCCGACCAATACTTTACTTTTATGACACCTGAAGCCTATAGGGCAGCAAAAGAGTGGATGGACTTTCGCGCCTCATTTGGGGAAGAAATAACAGGAGAGAGTTGGGTCTTGAGAAATACATGGCAAAAAGTCAGACCAAGATATGGTCATAGAATTGGGTTAGCAAGATATCCAAAACAGTTCAAGAGTACAGGAATTAAGACGTTGGTGGGCAGGGCATTACAAATTCAGGGAATTAGACCAAAACTTACCTTAGTTAATGGCAGAAAAAATCATGACTGGAAGACGCTGCATGGTTTTCGCAAATTTTTCAAAACACAAACAGAGAGAACAATGAAGTCACTAAATGTCGAGATACTAATGGGTCATGATATTGGCCTGGCAGATTCTTACTATCGACCCACAGAGCAAGAACTGCTGAAGGATTACCTTTCTTCAGTAGATTTACTAACTATACATGAGGATAAAACTAAACTTGAAAAACAGATAAAAGAATTAAACGAGAAAAGAACAGATACAGAATATATAATCGAAGGAAGACTTCGAGAAAAGGATGAACAGATTAAGACCTTGATCACGAGGCAGGAAAAGTTTGAACAAATTATGCAATCACTTATTGATTCAGGCCAGTTAAAGAGAGCAACATAATTGAAATAGTGGAATAACATAAAGACATTCCATATATCAAGGTGTATCATCAGATGATACTTAATGAAAAAGCAAAGAAATGCAGTTCATTCAGGAAATGCCAGGCGAGTGACTCCATAATATCATCTATTATCTACCTTTGCTTCGATCTTTTGATATAATTTGCGTCATAAATCAATATTCTTTTATATTTATTGTTCTTTAGCAGCGCTACTGTAGCCAGTGGCAGTTGTAGCAGTATTTATTCACAGGTAATTCAGAAAGCCCCTAAGAAGCAGCGGCATTTTTATTGTCATGGTATTTTTTCTCTGTTTTTATCGTTGTTTATCCTTAATCTGATTGTGTACAAGGAAAATTCTGGAAGATTCTAGATGCAAACTGCTTTCCATTATCATGTATTACCTCTTTGGGCTTGCCATTAACTATTATCCAACCTTCTAGTACATGGAGAATATCAACTGACCTCTTCGTTTCAGACCACTTGCTATCTACCTTTCTAGAACAATCATATACTTCCAGGCGTGTCTGCGCGCCTAATACCTGTTGATGATTATTACTAAAAATTGGTCGATCGTGATTTGTACTTCTACGAATTTAATTCAATCACTTTCGAGACATTACTTTCATATCATCATTAGTGGTGTTATTAACAAATCATCAAATTTAAGAAATAAGAATATAGTGCGCTGTACTGAACTAGGTATTAATAATGAAGTTTCAGGTTGGGAGGCACAATGAAGCAATTTGTCCAGCAGATCGAAGACATTTGTGAGTTTTTTGATGATCACTTTTACATGCAAGACTGGGAAACACAGTAGATAATTCTTACCTTCGTACTGTCTTATTATTGTTCACAATAATATTAACTACTGCCACATCGCAGAGACATGATTACTTTTTCTGTGAAAAACAAGAGTATCCTTGAATTTCTCAAAAACACGGTGTATATTACCTGCCCGGCCTGACATATCTTGATTCTTTCAACATCCATTGGATCATATGCCTAGAAATCTCTAACGGTATTCAAAAGATGGTTTCTACTTAGCCCTTTCATATATCAAATTCATGACTTCTTTAGCCATCCATCCTGACTGATTTCCCGAAAGTTCTTTAGGTATCATAGCAGATGTTTCTTCTGATACTTCTGGAGGCCTACCACTTCTATGCCTATTCGTTAGTCCTTCTAAACCAGCATTATCAAATCTCTTGAGCCATTTGTAAGCCCACCATCTAGATCGATGGAATTCGTTTTCAGCCACACTGGATGCTTTCTTTCCTATCCATTCTAACTCGTGTTATCAGCAAAATCCTTTCTCGTATATCTACATCCCTTTCATTTCTATAGACTGTGTTTAAAACTCCTGCAGAGATCAAAGTGAATACCGAATCTATTCATGACACTTTCAAGCTAAATTGGTGTTGAACTAGATCTTTAAACAGTTATATCAAATTATGTTATACAGTCTATAATATTGCCGTTAGTAATCCTGAAGGATCTACAGCGTTGGACATATATCAAAATATACCTGCAACAAGTACGAGATAATATAAAATCATGGTTGATTAAATTATGCGAAAGGAATGATGGAGTGAGAGAAGAGAGAGGGAGAGAGAGAGAGAGAGAGAGAGATCAGATCACAATGAATCCATAAATTCGATGAAATCAGAATTATGAACGTGTTTTGTCTTGTCCCAAACTTTTCTAAATTTCGGCATGTCCATAAGTGTTTCCGCTAATGCTTTCCAGCGAGGCCAAAGCTTTGTATCCATCATTTTTGTTCTATGAAGATGAAACAAGAATTCAATTAAATCGAGGTATGCAACTACAGTATAATATTCATCAGGACTATCGACTAAATCTAACCGTTCTGCAAATACTTTGCTTTCTTTTGCCATTTTTGTAAACGCTTCAGTATTTTCAAGTTTCATCCTTGTCTCTATTATTCTAGCGTATGTCTGTTGTTCACTTTCTATACGCATATTTTTCTTCACTGAGGAAAATTGCAATAACGACATGCCAAACAAAGACGCAAGTATTCCAACTATAATCATGTTGATAATTTCTGAAAAGTCCATATCAGTCTCTGATTATGTAAAATCATACTTTAGAATTTTGATCCTTTATAACTAGAAACACCCTTTATAATGTCGTATACTTCTAATTGACTTGACTCGGAATTTATTACATCCTAGCAATCCCAAATTTTAATTGGAATTGAGATTTATAGTTGTCTATCTAGAACTTATAGATTCTATCATGGAAAAAACTTCTGTCATTGATTATTATTCATAACCAAAGCTCTTTCTGTGTCCTCTTCCCCTTGCTTTATCAATTTCTTTACGGTGGCAACTGAAAAGTCAGCGTCTTCAAAAAGAAAATGTGCCTTTTCTGGTCTTTCTATGCGCACAATTTCCTTTATTATTGCACCCCGTCGACGGGCAAGTTTATTGTATTCAAGTTCCATTCTATCAAATCTTTCCTTTAACTTTCCATCGCCACCTTCTTCTTTAATTTTGAAATTACTAGTAATCATCAATAAATCATGCATTTCTTTTAAAAGTGACAAATGTCTTGATATAATCTTTGACAATCTGACATTATTATCTGTCTTGTCCGAGTAAATTATGTCTTTGGCTCTATGCCAAGCTTCAAACATATCTTGCGGAAGATCTTTTTGGTAGTGAGGAAAAATATTGACCAAATAAACTATTTTGTCTGATGTAGGGGACGCATCTATAACCTCGCGTAGAGGAGTATTGCTAAGTAAAGCACCATCCCACAGATATTTGCCATCTTTTTGCGTCCACGCTATGCCATAGAAAGGAAAACCAGCACTTGCAATAACATGATCTGCATTAATATTTGTGTGCTTGCTATCAAATATGACTGGTTCACTTGTTTGTATATTTGTAGAAGTTACAATTAATCTAGGTGTATTTGGGTTTCTTAAGTTGGTAAAATCAACATAACGGCTCAGAGTTTTCTTTAGAGGTGCGATATCAAATAATGGATAAGGAAATGGTCTAAGTGGTTGAAGGTAATTAAAGAAAAAACCTGATCTAATCCACCTAGGAAAGAAAGCCTTTGGATTTCCATAGATAGCAGAATACATTGATGCTAAAATAGCCCTTGACTCATCTGTAAAATATGCTGATGAAAATTGTTGTGGTAAAGGTATAAGGGTTTCTGCGAGTTCTAACCAAAAGCTTTCAAGTTCTTTTGCAGAATTTTTAACGCTATGGTGATTATGAGCACTAGCTGCTATTATTGCTGCATTAAGAGCTCCAATGGAAGTACCTGCAATTATATCAAATTTTATGTTATGTTTTGCAAGAGTCTTGTACACTCCACATTCATATGCACCAAGTGAACCTCCTCCTTGGAGTACAAGAACTGTTTCTGTAGGTAATTCTTCTTTTCGTTCTTCTTCTTCTTGTTTATTTCTGTCGATTTCCATATTGCTATACATTCTCATCTCAGCAATTTGTTTATTAAGGATGAATAGAAATTCTTTGTCCTTTTTTAATTTTTAGCAGACTATCTAGAATAAAATGACTGCTAAATATTGTAAGTGCAAGGTAATTTTGTTAGTCAGACTGACTATATTTCATACGTGAAATAAATGTCAGAAGCAGTATTGGATTGGGATAGGACTTTCAATAAAAAATGTTAAATCTATTGACATGCAAGATGCAGGAAACGTTGCTGCCGTAGATATCAATTCAATCATATTATATGTCAGAAGCTGCAAAACATAAGTATAAAATCCCAAAACATAAGTATAAAATCCCAAATCATTCATAACAGGATTTAATGGAGCAAAGTCTTTTTGGTTAATACCTTATTTAGATGAGTAATTGAGGTTAGAACGTGAAGATGGGAATAGCAACAATAGTTTTGCTGTACTGACATTTTGGAATCTATGATCTAATCTACTAAATCATACTAAACTAGGTAATGAAGAGTTATCAATATTACGATTTATAAAAAATATCACATGCACTCTAACTTTTAACCATCGTCCGTATACTATAAGCAAAATCTGCTTCTAATATAGATATAGAAGTATGATGAAATATCACATTCCTGTATCTCAGTAGAAATAACAATATCAGATCTGCTTCTCCTTTTCCAATAATGCTTCTTATCTTTCTACTTCCTATCTTGCTCTTGAATCTGCTTCTTTTCTCCCTCTTCCTTTTTCTCTTCTATGTCTCTTTGCCGTTCCTCCTTATCTTGTACTCGTCCTCTTCTCTTAATCATCGCTACATCAGACTCAAGAAGTAGATCCAAAAGCCAGTCACCCATAACTTTTAACTTCTTTTTTGTTGTTGGTAAGTTAGATAAATAATATGTACGCCAAAGCCACCATGCTATAAATCCATGTATCTTTATTTTTCCAAATAGTATTGCAACACCAGTTCTTTTTCCAATTTCTGCCATCATTCCCTTGGTTTTGTAATCGAACTTTATCTTCTTTCTATTATTATTATTATTATGTTTTCCTTTTTCGTTTATAGCATAAATAATATTCTTTGCAGCAACCTTTCCCTCCCTTATGGCATATTGAGCTGTCGGAGGGTAAGGCTTTCCTGTGTGTGGGTCTATTATAGAAGCGCAGTCGCCAAGCGCATATACTTCCCCCTCATATCCAGAGACTTCCAAGTAGCTGTTAACTATAATTCTATGTTCTTTGTCATGCTGGCATGGAAGATTTGCAATCAATTTAGAAGGAGTTACACCAGTAGACCAAACTAGCGTATAACAAGGAATTGTGGTACCGTTATCCAATATTGCACTACTTGGAGTTGCTCCTTTAACCTGGTGATTCATTATGAATTCTACTCCGCTTCCTTTTAGTTTTTGTAACGCAAATCTACCTAACTCTTCATCTACTTGTTCTAATATTTTGTCAGTAGCACTGATAAGTATGACTTTAACATCTGTCATGTAGATATTCTTATAGTATTTTTCGATACTATCACGTACAAAATGATTCAACTCTCCTACTGTTTCGATGCCATTAAAACCGCCACCAACTACTATAAAAGTTAAAAGACTTTTTCTTAATTCTATATTGTTTTCCTCAAAATTAGCTTGCTCTAGCATGTTTATAATGTGATTTCTTAAAATAATGGCGTCATCAATAGTCATCATGGTAAACGCATTTTCTTCTACATCAGTCATCCCAAAGAAGTTATTCTCACTTCCTAATGTAATAACAAGGTAATCATATCTTAGTGTATGTTGATCCCATGAAGTTGGGTGAGATTGCTTACCAATTGAATGAGTTATCATAACTTCCTTATTATTAAGATCTATTGATTCTACACTAGCTTCATAGAACTTGGCTTTTTTGCAAAATAGTCTAACAGACGTTACTATGTGCCTTGTCTCAATCATACCAGATGCTACTTCGGCAAGCATTGGAGTAAATAGCAGAAAGTTATCTCTGCTTACTAGAGTAATATCGACATTTTTGGTGTTTTTAAACTTGTTCTGAACTCTTTTTAGAACTTCAATTCCTGCAAAGCCGCTACCTAAAATAATTACGTGTTTGGTGGATGATGACGATGATGACAAAGAGGGATGTTTTAGCAGATGTCGCTTGTTTTCATTATCATTAGCAGCAGTATCATTAATTTGATTAGTCACACTTCCCACCCTTACTTATTTTCTTGAGCTAACTATTATTGTTCTTCTTTGTTGCCACTATCATTATTGTTACTAATACTAGTTGTTTTATTCCACATGATGATGATGCACCAATTCATCGTAAAACCTAACAGATTTTATATTTACAAACTCTAGCATGCCATATCTTGATAACTCTCTACCAAATCCACTTTTTTTTACCCCTCCGAATGGAACTCTTGGGTCCGAAGCCACCACGCTATTTACAGACACTATTCCAGACTGTACCATTCTTGAGAATTTCTCTGCTTTATCAAGATCTTCCGTCCATATACTCGCACCTAAACCATATTGTGTATCGTTTGCAAGCTTTATAGCCTGCATTTCGTCATCGGCTACCATTATAGGTGCAACAGGACCAAAGACTTCATCTCGTGCTACGCGCATTTTTGGAGAAACATTTTTGAGAACAGTAGGTTTGTAGAAATAACCCTTACTTTTTATTCGTTCACCTCCAGTAAGTAATTCAGCACCCTCTTTAATTACGTCCTTGACAATTGAATCGATCTTGTTCAAGCCTTCGGCGTTGACCAGGGGACCCATATCTGTATCATCCAACATAGGATCACCAACTTTCAGTTTTTCAGCAGTCTGGGTAAACTTTTCAATAAACTCATTGGCTATTTTCTTAACTACGATAAATCGTTTTGATGCAATACAACTCTGACCGCAATTAATGAATCTACCCTTGACCGCACCCTTTGAGGCTTTTTCAATATCCGCATCTTCACATACTATAAACGGATCGCTTCCACCTAATTCAAGTACACATTTCTTTATCTGCGATGTTGCCCTTTGTACCACCTTGGCTCCAGCCGCAACACTTCCTGTAAATGTTACTGCTCTAAGTTCTGCTGAATCGATAAGTGTTTCTACAATGCTGGAATCTCCAACCAATGTCTGGAAGACTCCATCTGGTGTTCCAATCTTGTTAAAACATTTTTCAATTTCAATTCCACATTGCATAGTTGCACTAGCTGGTTTTAATACATTAGTGTTTCCAACCATCAGCGAAGGAGCTGCAAATCTTAATGCTTGCCAGTAAGGAAAATTCCATGGCATTATACTTCCTATTACTCCTAATGGTTCAAATGTTACGAAAGTTTTCCGAGCATCCGCATTAATGACTTCATCTGTTGCAAAAATCTTCCCGTTATCTGAAAAATATTCCATTGCCCATGCACATTTCTCTACCTCAGATCTAGCTTCTTTTATTGCCTTTCCCATTTCTCTTGTTGCAGTCTTAGCGAGTTCTTCTTTGCTCTTTCTTAGTTGCTGTGCAAAGTCATGTAGAAGATCTATTCTTTTGTCCCAGTTCTTTTTCCATTCATCAAAAGCAATTCTCGCCTTCTTTACTTTGTCATTTATCTGCGCTTCAGTAATCATCTCGTATCGATTGATAACCTGTTCTGTTGCAGGATTTACGGTCTTTAATTCTGCTACTGCTGCTCCGTTTTCTTTCAAGGATTTATAATACCTCTACCCAGAATTTTGCCTTCTTTTAGCATTGTCAATGCTTCCGTAGCTTGATCAAGTTTGAATCGATTTGAAACAAGTGGTTTGATTACTCCTCTTTGTGCCAACGAAACCAACTCTATCATATCACTTAGAGTTCCAGTATAAGATCCAATTAACCTGTATGCTCTTGTCGGCATGCTGACTAAATTCAATTTTAATTCGCCTCCAAAGAGTCCTACCAAGACTAACCTTGCTCTTCTTCTAAGAAATTGCATATCACTTTCTACAGTCTTTGAGGCATTGACAAAGTCAATTACAGCATCTGCACCAAGGTTATCAGTTAATTCCATAATTTTTTTAACGGGATCTTCCTTTTTTGAATTGACTACGTCATCTGCACCACCATCTTCTTTTGCAGCTTTTAACTTATCATCACCTATGTCCATAGCAATTATCCTAGCGCCAGTGACTGCTCTTGCTAACTGCATAGCCATTAAGCCTAATCCTCCCGCGCCAACAATTACTACAATATCATCTGGTTTTAGATTAGCATTCTTTACTGCTGCATATGCTGTTAGACCAGAACATGAAAGTGTTGCAGCTGCATCAATATCCATTTCATCACCTATCTTCACCAGATACTTGTAATTTGGCACCAATACATACTCTGAATAACCTCCATCAACATAAACACCCAACGATCTAGGTTTATCACATAGATTCTCTTCGCCAATCCTACAGGCGGGACACAGCCCTTCACCTATCCAAGGATATACAAGGACTTTATCATTTTTGCTAAATCCTTCTGCTTGTTCGCCAAGAGTATCCACTGCTCCTGCTATCTCGTGGCCTGGAGTCAACGGGTATTTTACTCCTCTATCAGTTGTTTTTAGAAATAGCCCATGTGGACCCTCATAGCCTCCTTCCCATAAATGGATATCACTGTGACAAACGCCTGACGAGTGAACCTTAACAAGGACCTGTGAACCCTTGGGTTTTGGAGTTTCAAGTTGTTGTACTTCCAAAGATTCCTTTGGTTTAACTATTCTTGCTGATTGCATATTTGGAAAGATATTTCAATACGTTATAAAACACTTTTGCAAGCCGTCGCAATATCTTGCAATCAGATGCAATAGGAGGACCTTTCAAATGGCTCGTGACACCAACCTAAAACCAGAGATGGAGCATTACGGTTTATTGTCATCTACAACAATTGATATTACTTGATAAAAACAGCAAGACTGCACCAAAACGCTCATGTGTTCTACAGGCTACAAATGCAATATTCCGCTGCGGCAGCACCTAATCTTACAAAAGCAGGTTCCACCACCTACCTAAATAAGACATGATCGTAAATGCATCTAATTTGACTTAAGGAAATAACACTTTAACATATGCTATTGCTGGAGACCTTCAGCAGCAGATAATGGAAGCTTTTAAGCGGTTAATATTTTTTTGTTCTCTGTTGGAAAATAACTAGTAATTGACGAAGATCTCTCACTAGTAACCTGCTGTTAATTAATTTTCTATTTGCATATGGCTAAATTGTCTTAAAAATTGTTTATCAGTATTTGATTATAATGATAATTACGATTGCACTTGATCATTGATCTGGTTGACATTTTTACTAATTTCATCAATAAGTGTCTGAATCTGTTGATGTTGTTGACGTATGAATGTAGTTAGTTGAGTTAAAACATTGCCGACATGCATGCCTTCTCTACCGGTACCAGAACCACCTATAAGACCTCCGAATAATGAATTATGCATATCATGTAAATGTTGTTCATTATAATCTCGTCCCAAAATTTTTGATAATTCTCTTATTGTGTTGTCTTGCTCTCCCATTACAGTTAACAATTTGCCTATACTTACAGTAGCAGGATTGCCACCTAACTGTGAATCGAGAAATTGTTTGTTAAACCTTGCTGCGTTAGCAATGACATTTGGTGGTGTATTTGCATCCTGTGCTGGTTTTACATTTTGAGCTTCTTTACTCATTATAGTAATAAACTGAACAAACTATATAATCATATCTTATACTCAATAAACATAAATTCGAAGACTGTGAACGGAGGATTTGATGACGCTTACATTCCATGTCCACTTTATATTAACGGTTAATACTGATCCCTTTAGCCGACAAGGATATTGCATCTAAAACATCATATGACCGAGTCGAGTCCTTATCTAAAATTAGGTCAGTGGATTGAACTGTGCGCAGCGCTAGCTAATTCGCTAAGCAACGGTGAACTTATTGATTTTGACTCTAACGATAACAATAACAAAAACAACAAGAAAATTTTGATAGCCAAAGCACAGGATAAAATCTATGCAACTGATGGAATATGTACTCATGAATATGCTGATCTGTCAACAGGCTTCCTAAATGAACAAGAAAAAACGGTCACTTGTCAATTGCATCTATCTGTTTTTAAATTAGATAATGGTATACCGCAAAATCTACCTGCTAAATTGCGTCTGAAAACTAATAATGTTAAAATTGAGGAAAATGAAGTTCATATCTTAATAGATGATAATCATAAATCATAGCTAAATAATATCGATTGTTTCGAACTTGAAATGTGTATTTTGATATCTAATAATACAGTTAATTATAAAATAGGTTCTAATCTTTGATCATATTTTATTAATAGAATAAATAAAAAAAGGAGAAGACTTAGATTTTCTTCCTTATTTCGCATGATGATGTTTATCATGTAATTTCTTTAGCCATTCTTTATGTCCTTTATGTACAGCATTATCATGGTGTACTATGGTTTTATTGATTTCACCACTACCGCTCGCTACTGCCAAGTCCACTGCTACTAAAGATAATTTCCTCATATTTGATAAAAAGGTCTGGTGTCATCTCTGCATTTATTGTAAGAAAGTTCTTTATGTTATGAGAGAAATTAATAACACTATACTTTATTATCAGGTTATTAGTTTCACGATGTTTATCGGCTATTACTTCTTTGTAGAACATTCTTGATTTTGGTGGCATATCGGTTTTTGATAGTTTATCCAATGTTTCTCTATGCTCTTGCCAATATGGACTAAGCTCAAAGGTTGCTATCTTTTCATTTGTTACCGTTGATGATGAAGACATTATAATTTTTCACTCTCTTTTGTTTTGTTATTTACTATGATGTAGTAGCAGATTCTATAAAAGTTTGGTCTGCTTTCTGATGATATTCTAGACTAGATTGATCCACTTTAATTGCTTGAGGAGGGCATACTGCAACACAAGCCATGCACCAAATACAATCTTGTTCACGTATGGGATCAGATTTATCTGTGTAATCTACTCTTCCTTCTTTGTCAGTACTCCCATTTCCGGAGCCAGTGATATTTGCCATCTGTACCGTGGGTATATCGATATCACTTCTAGCCCACTCATATAGTTTCACAGGACAGACCTCTATACAAGAACCGTCTGCATAACAAGCATCCCAATCAACTGCAACCATGGTTCCATGTACTCCTATTGGAACGAGTTCTTCGCCTCTTGTTGAATATGCTGCAGTTGCATCTTCATTTTCAGCAGCATCAGAAATCCTTCCTGGCCCCCACACATAATGATAATTCTGACCATCAGCATTCTTGTGCTTTCCTACAACCTGATAGTTTTTTGGAAATTCTTGATTTATTGGCATGTCCACTTTCTCCTGTTTTAAACTAATAGAGCAATGATTATAAGGAATTCGATTCGATTGCAAGCGTATGCATCCAAATGCAGTATCATGAACCTTTATACTCTACCTTTGTAAAGTTATTCTTGTTTGCTTACGCAAAAGCCTTAGATTGTGATCAATCCGTTAAGGATATCTTACCGATATCCTGATTTTTAGAAAAAGCATTAGAATGTAGTTCTTCGTTAATAGTCGTTTGATCTAACTTGAAATAATTGATTTATAGTTAGGGTTAACACATTTTACAATCTTAAAATCAAGGTCACATTCAAATGTTGATTTTCCTAGCTTACTCCATCTAATACAAGTATATACTGTGTAACCGTACATCCTTTGCATGTGACGGTTATTTGCATCTATTACTTAGAGATATATTACACAAATTAGTTCACTAGATTATATAAGAAGAGTCTTATTTTTTCCAGATTCTCAATAACCATAGAATTCTTCTTCTCTTATTCTATCCTTTGTTATGCTCAATTCCATAGTTAAAAGATTCTTCATTGCATTTAACATTCCAGGTGGACCACATATATAAAATACAGCTTTAGCAATATCATCACTCAAATATTTAATATAATATCTTTGTTTATTTTTCCAATTTCACCAATAGATTAGAATCATTACAAATCTTTCCAGATACCAGCACTATCACCTTGCTTCGATCATAATAAAGTGGAAATGCCTAATCACAATACCTCCAGTAAATGAAGATCAAATCTCGCTCCTTTTGATGAAATAAGCAAAATTGTAGATAGTGGAAACAGTACAGATATTTTTCGGTGTAGTAGCATATTCTAGTTGGTTGCGTAATGAAAAAATATCTACACATTATAATATATCCAAGATAGTCAATATAGTTATCCTCTTCATATGATCCTTCTAAATTTTTGAGTAGCGTTGCTAATGACAGTAACTGTAATAATTAGCATGCTCTAAGAAACAAACTGTTTTTTCAATCATATCGAATATGATAGCCTTGATACTAAATCCACAGGATTGGAGGCTTTTTAACATTCCTGGAGTACCTGCTGCAACCTTTTGCAATTCACCTAGGTTATTGCTTTTCAATCAAAACATGGAAGTGTATTAATTTTTGCTCAGATTATATAATTGTCCCACATCAATGGAATAAGATATTATTAATGGTAGCGAATACAATCAGGTTTTCGAAGAGAACAGAGTTATCTGATAAAAGTACAGATTCAGACAATTTTTCACACAATACTATATAATAATAATGATAATAATAATATATCGTAATCCTCATGATATTTATCAGATATGTATTCGAATTCTTATTTATCACTAAATGTTGAAAGTATTGCTGAAAAAAACTATGTAACTCTATCTGAAGATACTCTTGTTGGTGAAGCAGCAAAAGTAATGAAAGATAAAGATGTTTTGAGTGTTCTGGTTACTAGCAAAAATTCAAATGAGCCCATTGGAATTCTAACTGAAAGAGACATGTTATATCGTGTACTTGCCAAAAATAAAGGCCCTTTCAAGGTTACGTTGAAAAAGATAATGAGTTCTCCACTTATTACAATTGCTGAAGAAGAATCGGTTAAAAATGCAGTACTATTGATGAGGGGTAAACACATCCGGAGACTGGCTGTAAAGAATGCAGGAGGTAATATTACAGGGCTTATAACCCTTATGTCTATAGTAGGAAATGTTCCAAGCGATAAGGTAGACCTTGCTGAAGTTGAATTGCCTATTAATACAATTGAAAGAGAGGCAACAAAAATAATTTGTCCTTATTGTCAATCACAGTTTAAAGATAAAGCTGAAATATCAAAACATATTGATAGAATTCATATTGGTGGTGGTCTGCTTGAAGGAGATATGAGGCAATGATAAAGTGCTTGCAGATTACATTATTGCACATTTTTGACTATATGGATAGATGTGATTGTGAATGAGAACAAAGCAAATCAACACAAATTAAATTTATAATATGTGAAATCCTCCACTATCTCCACCGAAGCTAAACTCATGCTCAAAAATTAGTTAAAAAAAGCAGTCTACTCCCTCTGCTTCTTTCAATCAAGTTAATCTTCTCATCTTTGTGCTTTTGTTCTTTAAATGCTCCTTGATAGTCGGAAAATGACAAGAACAATCATGCTGCACTTTACACATCACTGTGCGTTTTTGATATCAGCTTCATTGCAATTGCTGCAGTAGACTGGCTTTAGTTTTTCAACTTCAGAATCTGATACATAGCCTCCCGCTTTTAGCACCGCATTACTTCCTTGGTTATTAAACCAAGGAATGTAGCGTAGATGCATCTTTGAATTTTACTCAACCAATGTACTATCGGAATTAGTATTTATGAATCTGCTTTGCACGTTTGGGTTACGCCTATATGGCGACGCAGGTGAGGTTAAATGGCTTTTTCAGTAACCGGCGGATATGCTGCTTATAGGACCGTGTATGCAACAAAGCAAATTAAATTATAAACAAAAATATTCCCATGAAGATCGACTATATCCTATGAGCAACGTTGATGCTTCAGAAGAAAATGTAGAATCACCTTCAACTTATGGAGGTTAAGCATATACAGAATATAGAAAGAAGGAAAAGAAGCGACGGGAAAAGAAAAAGTAAATCAAAGGAATAACTACGGCATAGGAGTTGATGGTAGCCACTATATGTACAAGTTATGCCGACGATATCTACTCTTTTATAAAGCAAGTTTTTCAAAGCTTCATAGAAAAGGCAGCTGCCCAGATTTGTTAAATATTACTACTACTTGAAGATAGTTGAGTGTATACATAAAAATGGCTGAAAATATGAAAAAACAATCAAACTATTCGTGCGATGTTTTAATTATAGGTGGCGGCTCTGCTGGACTTCGAGCTGCGATTGAAGCTCATGATGCCGGTGCTCACGTTCTTATTATTAGTAAAAGCAAAAAAGGAGATCCCCATACAACGCTTGCAAGAGGTGGTATCAATGCAGCGCTTGGCACTATGGACCCAGAAGATAACTGGATGATACATGCAGCTGATACGCTAAGAGAAGCCGAATTTCTTGCAGACTATGAAAGAGTTGAGGTACTTTGCAGGAGTGCTCCTGATGCTATAAATGAACTAGTTCATTGGGGTGCTAGGTTTCATAGAGAGAAAGACGGTAGATTAACACAGCGATTTTTTGGAGCTCATACTTATAGAAGGACTGTATTTTACGAAGATTGGACTGGTGAGGAAATAATTCGTGTATTGATGGAGCAGGTAAATCAACGAAAAATCGAAATCATAGATGATGTATACGTCTTAAAATTATTAAAATCAGCTGATGATGTGACTGCAGAAGGATCATCATTAGAAGGAGGAGAAGAAGTAGTCAGAGGAGCACTTGGCATTGATCTCAAAAAGAAAGAGATTGTAATGTTCAAATGCAAGTCTTTAATCCTTGCTGCTGGTGGCTATACACGAGTGTATGCAGTTAGTAGTTCTAGAATTACTGAAAACTATGGAGAAGGCGTGGCTCTTGCGTACGAAGCAGGCGTAGATTTGGTAGATATGGAGATGGTCCAGTTCCATCCTACTGGAATGGTCTGGCCAGAGAAAGCATTGGGTACTCTAGCCACAGAAGCAATACGTGGCGAAGGAGGTATTTTGTTAAATTCAAAAGGTGAGAGGTTTATGAAAAATTACTATCCAGAAAGAATGGAACTAGGACCACGCGACATAGTAGCTCGTGCGAATTATAATGAAATAATTGCTGGTAGAGGTACAGAACATGGTGGAGTTTGGTTGGATATAACCCATCTACCAAAGGAAGAAATTCTGGACAGGCTGCCCACAATGTATGAACAGTTCAAAAAGCTTGATGGAATTGATATATCCAAAGAAAAAATGGAGGTTGGGCCGACTGCACATTACTCTATGGGTGGAGCCGTAGCAGATATAAAGTGTAGAACAAAGGTTAAGGGCTTATTTGCTGCTGGAGAAGTAATAAGTCAGATTCATGGTGCTAATCGTTTAGGTGGAAATAGCTTATTGGACACAGTAGTTTTCGGAAAAATTGCTGGTAGTCAAGCAGCGAGATTAGTAAATGAAGTAAAAGAAAGAGAGAAATCAGGAGAATCATCGTCACATATAATAAGGAACTTTAACAACGAAAAAAAAGAATTTGATGACATTGAAATCTTTATAGTTAAGGAACCAATTAAGTTCCGTAGCGAAATACAAGAATTAATGAAACAAAATGCAGGAATAATAAGAGAAGAGGTAAAGCTTCAAGATGGATTGAAAAGAATTTTAGAATTAAAGAACGAGTTTTATTCCAAAGTTAATATTATAAAAGGGTTCAAAATTGATGATGACAATTGTGAAAATATTGTTTTAACCTGGCAAGTAAAATCGTCGCTGATTGCTTGCGAAGCCATTATAAGAAGTGCATTGATGAGACAAGAGAGTAGAGGAGCTCACTACCGATCTGATTTTCCAAAGCTTAATGACGAAAAATGGAAGGTAAATATCTATTGCAGGAAGGAAGGAGGAGGAGCAACAGAAATGGCATTGTTTAAACAGAATGTTAAAGAAATCAAAGGACCGTTGGCAGATTTGCTTATAGCGCACGTCAAACCAGAACCCCATCGTGAATTCGAATAATAATAACAATAATAATAATATACAGATCAATGATTAATAATTCCCTCGATACACAAAGAAATAGAAAAAAATAATACGAGTACATTAATAGATATATCTTGATATGAAATGCGTAAGAGCGTGTAATACCAATTCACTAAGCAATGGCGACCTTATTAGTTTTGACTACAATATTAATAATAACAACAATAATAACAAGAAAATCTTGATAGCCAAAGCACAAGATATAATCTATGCAACTGATGGAATATGTACTCATGAATATGCTGATCTTTCAACAGGATTCCTAAATGAACAAGAAAAGACAGTCACTTGTCCACTTCATTTGTCTGTTTTTAGATTGGATAATGGTATACCACAGAATCCACCTGCAGAGCTACCTCTAAAAACATATAATGTTAAGGTTGAAGACAACGGAGTTTATATCTTCATAGAATGAACCCAAGAAATATAATTACTACCGCATTGAAGCTATCTAAGAAAAAATAACCATTTATAGAATAATGAATTACTATAGAGTAGTGACGACAAAAATGGGTGGTCATACTTTTCATCTTCTCCCATCTGTATCTTAAAGTGTATATGAAGAAACTTGATCCCCTTTTAGAGATACTTATTTGTGGATAATTGGTAATAATACCTGATATTCATGATCATCTGGTTAATAACAAAGGATTTGATGATAACAATAGATTGATAATAATAGACTCTGCCTACGCTACTTCTAAAGCGGATTCACAAGATCTGTTCAATATCTCTATATCTGTTGTTTGCTTCGTCTTGTGTTATGTTAAATCACAGACTATGTCCATCAAATCTATCTACAAAGCTTTTTGGCAAGTAAAATCTGCTTTATCTACAAACCTTTCTCATTAATGACTGTATCTCCTACAATTAATTGAACTTCAACGTTAGCATCATTGATACCTGTTGCTTCTTTCTTTATTACATTGTCCCAGTTAATGTTTTTTCCAGCAGATCCTTCATTTGATGATATGCTGTAAATCAGTGTTTAGATACATTGAAATCTAATAAAAACATGCACTAATGATTGGCGCACTATGTAGAAAACATCATTATATAATTAACTGAAAAATGGCAAAACCGTCTTTGAGATTTTTAGAATAGGAACTGGCAAAGATATGATATCGTCCTAAAGTTATAATGAGAAGAATTCAAATCAAGGAAGAATGCAAGAAAATAGAAATTGCATAGCATTCAGGAATACGAGAGAGAGATAAAAACTTCCTACTCTCTATAGATAAGAATTCGTTCTATACTACTACTTCCATATTCCAGCAAGTTTTTCCCATTCTTCTTCGTCTTCAACCTCATCTTCCAAAAGATCCTCAAACATTTCATGTGTAACTAAATCAGTTGTCCTGTATTTTTCTGCTAGTTTGCTATATGTTTCTATTGCACATGCTTCTGCATCAAGTACATCTTGGATTACCTGCTTGAGGTTATTTGGATCGCTAGGCGGTTGTTTATATCCACAACCTGATATTTGTAATAATTTACCAGGGTCCATTATCGGAGTACCACCTAATTGTATTATTCTATTTGCAATTTTTTCTGCATGTCCCAATTCATCTTTAGATTGCTCAATCAGTATGTCTCTTAGAGTATCTGCATCCATTCCTCTAATCCATCTTGCAGCTAACCAATACTGGTAATGTGCAAGCCATTCATCTGCATAGGCTTTAGTTAGATCTGCAACAACATCATCCACTTTAGCCCTTACTATTTCTCGACTTTTTCTACCCAATTTCTTGAATCACTATTTAAAGAATAAAAATTATGTTAAATAAACATTATCAAATTAATCTGATCCCGTAAAATTATACTTTTTCAATCAATCCATTAAAATTATTAATGTACTTATTCATTATTATAGCCCCGGCTGTTTTAAAGACATCAATCCACATAGGCCATGTTAGCTTCCCTGTACTAGTATTTCGCCTGCTTGGATGATAGGAAACCAATAAAGTCTTCTGACCTTCTACACGGTAGCAGGCACCATGGATAAATGCTAATCCTTCAATTTTAAGTAGTTTGCAATATGCATCAAAGGCAACCTTCCCAAGAGTCAAAATAACTTCCGTAGTCTCTTCTAGTGCCTTTACTTCTTCCAAGAGATATTGTGAACAGTTTGATATTTCAGATGGATTTGGTTTATTTTGTGGCGGAGCACATTTTATTGCAGCAGTCATATATGCACCATTAAGTACAAGTCCATCATTCTTAGATAAGCTAGTTGGTTTGTTTGCAAATCCAGTTTCAAACATGGCTCTTACAACCCAATCTCCAGAACTATCTCCGGTAAATATCCTACCAGTCCTGTTTCCACCATGAGCTGCAGGTGCTAATCCAATTACAAATAACTGTGCTTTTGGATCTCCAAAGCCTGGAAGAGGCTTTGCCCAATAATCTTCAGTAATAAATCTCCTTACTTTGATCTTCCCTACTTGCTTAATATAAGATAGCAGACGTGGACACAAACTACAACGAATAACTTTTTCACTTATCTCTTTTAATACTAGATTACTTCTATACATCTCTTAGATTTAGATCATTATATTACTAGATCAAGCATATTATTAATGAAATGGAAAGTAGCATGAATAATATGAAGTAGGTAAAATGGATATTTCTATAACACAAGTATTTTATTAGAAGCTCAATATCGCGTTAACAATAAGATGTGAAGAATATTGCGCCAGACAAATACTTTTTATGCATAATAAGACAATTTAACTCTGAGATATTTATCATTGATAAGAATTGAAAGAATATACGATAATCCAAAAGGAAATAGCGATAGTTTTAGAATTTTAGTAGATAGACTTTGGCCTCGTGGGTTGAGTAAAGACAAGGTAAGATTCGATTTGTGGCAAAAAGAAATAGCACCAAGTAACTCATTAAGAAAATGGTTTGGACACGATCAAAAGAAGTGGAATGAATTTAAACGAAGATATTATAAAGAATTAGACGGAAAAAAAGAGTTAGTTAATGTGATTCTTAGTAAAGTGAAAGAAGAGTCATCAACAACAACAATAACACTACTATATGGCACAAAAGAGGAGAGATTTAACAATGCAGCAGCGTTGAAAGAATATCTTGAAGAGAAAGCTAAAGAATATCCTGGCTAGCTATGTTCGTTTGTTCTTCTTCACCCGTAATTGTGTGTACGTAGTAATCTTCAGCCAGTTCTTATTAGGAATTGTATAATAAAAAAGGATCCCAGGTCTACTCGTTCAAGCTATTAAGATAAGAATAGTCAACATTATAGTGGGTGAGTCGTCATTCATAATGCTACATAAAACTGTTTTTTCATACTAGCAAGTCATTTATGACCAGAGCAACTAAACCGTGTATACTGCATGCGTATAGTCGTATTAGTAGTAAACTCACTTTTATATCCTATAACGCCCTATAGTGACTGCGATGAGTAACGAGTATGAAAATATGCGTACTGCGGATATTGTTGCTGAAGCCTTGCTTGATTGGAAAGTTGATGTCATTTTTGGCTTACCTGGTGATGGTATAAACGGATTTATTGAATCATTGAGAAGACGACAGGACAAAATCAAATTTATTCTGGTTAGACATGAGGAATCAGCAGCATTTATGGCTTGTGCATATGCAAAGTATACTGGAAAACTTGGTGCATGTGTTGCAACTTCAGGCCCTGGAGCTATACATCTTTTAAATGGGTTATATGATGCTAAGGCAGATAATACTCCTGTTGTCGCTATAACCGGAACCACTTACTCTGATTTAATGAATTCTAGCTATCAACA
This sequence comes from uncultured Nitrososphaeraceae archaeon, assembly GCA_963765895.1. Taxonomy (GTDB): domain Archaea; phylum Thermoproteota; class Nitrososphaeria; order Nitrososphaerales; family Nitrososphaeraceae; genus JARBAU01. Next base: position 41,375 of record CAVXZB010000016.1, read on the forward strand.
GGATGTTAATTTGCTACAGCTATATTCAGATGTGACTGTCTACAATGATATGATAAACGTTCCAGAGCAAGCAGAGATGGCAGTTGATATTGCATGTAGAACTGCACTAGCACAAAGAGGAGTAAGCCACTTAACAATCCCTATAGATGTACAAGAAAAGAAATTGAATGGCAAATATTCTAGGCATAATGTTGCTTACCATACCTCAGATGTTTATTCTGCCGAAACAATTCCAAGTCACTCTTTAATAGAAAAGGCAGCTCAAATTCTCAATACTGGAAATAGAGTTGTCATACTCGTAGGACAAGGAGCACTTGGAGCTGGAGAAGAGGTAATCGCGATTGCAGAAAAATTAGGTGCTCCAGTTGTTAAAGCACTTTTGGGTAAAGCAGTAATTCCAGATGACAGTCCATATACTACTGGAGGTATTGGCTTACTTGGAACAACACCATCCAGCGATGCTATGAGTGAAGCAGATACGTTATTTATGATTGGAACTTCTTTTCCTTATATTGAGTATCTTCCAAAGCCAGGTCAAGCAAGGGGTATTCAAATTGATATAAAACCTGAAAAAATTGGTTTAAGATATCCTGTTGAAGTTGGCTTGGTAGGTGATTCAAAGCTAATACTATCCGCATTGCTTCCACTCCTAATTCAAAAAGATAATCTAGAATTTCTAAAATCAAAACAACATGCAATGAAAAATTGGAATAGATTATTGGAAGAAAAAAGTACTAGAACCGATAAACCAATCAAACCACAAGTTATCGCCAAAGCAGTTTCTGATGAACTGGATGATAATGCAATAATTTCTGTAGACTGTGGGACAAACACAAGTTGGGCTGCTCGTTACATTAACATAAGAAAAGGAATGAAATTTTCTGTGTCAGGTACACTATCAAGTATGGCTAATGGCTTGCCGTATGCTATAGCAGCACAGATTGCTTTTCCACAAAGACAGTCTATAGCGTTTGTTGGCGATGGCGGACTAACAATGCTGATGGGTGAATTTGCTACTGCTGTACAATACAACCTTCCTATCAAAGTAATCGTTATCAAAAATAATACATTAGGCATGATTAGATGGGAGCAAATGGGATTTCTTGGAAATCCTGAATTTGGTGTTGAATTTTCTGCGATCGATTGGGTAAAGTTCGCTGAAGCTTGTGGTGGTAAGGGTTATTCTATAAAAGAACCAAATGAAGTAAAATCTAAATTACATCAAGCCATGAAAGAAGAAAGAAAACCAACTATAATTGAAGCATATGTTGATCCTTTTGAACCACCTATGCCGCCAAAGGTAGAAATGAGCTTTGTCAATAATCTAGCTGAATCATTTGCGCGAGGGCAACCATATGCTAGCAGGATAGGTTTAACTTTATTCAGAAATAAGGTCCATGAAGTGCTAAAAAATATTCACACTCACTCTTTGTAGCATGATTAAGATACTAGAACACATGATAGGATTTACTTGGATAATTATAGTCTACTGTTACAAATGCTATAGTCATTCTTTTAATCTAATCGCGTAGGTACAGTTATTATGCTTGAATTTATAATTTTATTTACAAGCTCTTTATCACAGGCAATGACACAATAATTATTGTTATTATTGTTACTATTGCTATTGTTGCTGATTTCTTTTCTTATCTATGTGTTTTTGAATCGCATCTCTTAGGGTTCTAGTAACTATGTGGATAATCCTGGGATCATCTACTTTGGGTATGATGTAATCATCCTTCAGATGAGTGCTATCCACTATATCTGCAATTGCAGTTGCAACTGCTACAAGCATATCCTCGCTTAATGTTCTAATTCTAAGATCAAGTAATGCTCTCAGTACAGATGGAAATACCACTGCATTATTAACCTGATTGACAAAATCCGATCGACCAGTAGCCACGATTCTTGCTCCTGCTTTTAATGCTTCGGAAGGAAGTATTTCTGGGTCAGGATTGCTGAGTGCAAACACAACTGGATCATGTTCCATTGATTGTATCATCTCTTTAGTTAGTATATTGCTCTTTCCTGATACGCCGATAAATAAATCAGCTCCTTTAAGGACATCATCAAGGCTTCCACTCTGTTGTTCAGTGTTAGTCTTGATAGAGATCTCCTTTTTGTATGGATTATCTAAACCACTGCCCTCAATCCTGTTTTCATATATTGCTCCTTTGCTATCTGTTACAATAATATTTTTGCATCCAGCTTCTTGCAATATTCTAAATATACCATATCCAGCCGAACCTGCACCGGCTATTACTACTTTTATTGCATTCATTTCTTTATGAAGCAGCCTAAGAGCGTTTATCAATGCTGCAAGAGTGATTACAGCCGTACCGTGTTGATCGTCATGAAAGACTGGTATCTGAAGATCTTTGCGCAACCTTTCTATTATCTCTAGTACCTTAGGCGATTCGATATCTTCTATATTTATGGCACCAAATACCGGTTGTATTGCTTTTACAAATCTAATTATCTCCTCTTTATCTTTAATATCTATACATAATGGAAATGCGTTTATACCTCCCAAAACTTTAAACAAAACGGATTTACCTTCCATAACAGGAATCGCACCTTCTGGGCCAATATTGCCCAGACCAAGTACCCTGGTCCCATCACACACAATTGCAACATTATTCCATTTTGATGTGTAATCGTATATCAATTCTTTATTATTACTCACTTCTTTGGCAACGTATGCAACACCAGGAGTATAGATTAATTCAAGGATATCATTCTTGTCTTTAGATGCACCATCACTGTCTAAAGATACTCGATTATGAATTTCAATCTTGCCTTTCAACATTCGATGAAGGTCTATGGCATCTTTCTCTAGAGAAGTCAAATTAAGCAATCACAATGAACATATCAAATTGTCAATGTATATAGATTGCTCTGTATATCTCGTTCGTAGCAAACACCTTATTTTGAATAATTGCAAAAGATTGCAAATTCAGGTAATTTAATTGAAAACCATACAACATACAACATATTATTCTCATTATATTGATCTGAATGGAAAAGGGATGACATAAATAAACGATGATAGGGATCGACTTCAGCAATAATAAAATTGAATCAATAGTCGTACTTGATAAAAAGTAACTATCTTACATTATTTTACATCATTTTAATGCCTAAACACTAGAATGGCTACATCTACTCAATATTTCAGGGAAACGCATGACAAATATAATTTCCAGACATTCAATCATGTGACATATGTGTAATATCATTTTATCCTTACCACTTGTTACGAATTCTTGAATTTTGATCGCTAGTTCTTGATACAAAGGTAAGACTAAATCCTTCAAAAGTCATAAACATTAAAAGAAAAGTGCTAGCATTATTAAGAGTAATACACATTCATTTTAATAATTTTCACTATTTTATAAAATATGAAATTCAAATAGAAAACCATAATAAAGATAGGACTCAAATAAAAATGGTTTTAGTATTGAGTCAGGATTTTGTTAAAATCGCTGATACAAAGGATATCCAACCTTCACATTTAAAAGAAGTTCAAGTTGAGGGTGAGAATATCTGTATAGTTAACGTAGAGGGAAAGTACTATGCAATTGGCAGTATTTGTCACGCATGAGGGAGGTCCTCTAGCTGATGGCACGCTTGAAGGTTATGAGGTTGAATGTCCCTGGCATGGCTCCAAATTTGATGTAAGAACAGGAGAGGTGACAAGCCCCCCTGCAAGTGAACCCGAACCAGCCTATGAAGTAAAAGTAGATGGCAATAGCATACTAATTAAGAAACAAGGTAAAAGTAAATCTTCTCTCCAAATTGAGCTAACACTATTAGAAAAAGATGTAGTTGAAGGTACTGATGTAATATCATTTAAATTTAGTAAACAGAATGGTCAATTACAAGACAAAACACTATTGGATTACGCTGCAGGTCAATTTGCTTTTTTTGATATAGGCGGAGTCTATAATAATCCCAAAGGTCCAATCAGACATTTTACTATTTCATCTTCTCCTACTGAGAGTTTCATAATGTTCAGCACTAGAATCAGAGATTCTCCCTATAAGAAGAGACTTTCAACTTTAGAGTCTGGCACAAAAGTCAAGGTAAGAGGTCCTGAAGGGCAATTTGTATTAAATCAAGACTACTCAAAACCTGCCGTATTTCTCTCTGGTGGCATTGGAGTAACACCATTTAGAAGTATGATAAAATATGCTACCGACAAACAACTGCCATTAAAAATAGTGATGTTTGATTCTAATCGGAACAGTAACAACATTTTATTCAAAAAAGAGTTTGATGACTGGGTGAACATTAATAGAAATCTGAAGATTATCTATACAATCAATGAAGGAGAAGATAGACAACATGAGCAATCGTCTTCTGCTGCAAAAAATGATTGGAAAGGAGAATATGGGAGAATAGACAAAGCAATGATTTTGAAGTATCTAGATACTAACGAACTGAACAATTCAATATTTTATATCTGTGGTCCTCCTAGCATGTTAAAATCTATGCAGTCTTTGCTCCAAGAAGAATTGGAGATTCCAAAAGAAAGAATCAAAGTTGAAGAGTTTACAGGTTATTGATTGTCAATTGTATATCTAGATATACATGATGCATTATAATAAATTAAAGTATAGTAATAAATGACTATGATCAGCAGAAGAATAGATTTTAACGAACCAATACCACAAATGATTGAACGACTAAAATCAGAACATCGTAGCTTTGAATCCAAAATAGCAGAAGTACAAGGTAACATTAACAATAACGATATTGAACATGCAACGAAAATAATACGGAGCATGATCGATAAGGTCACTCACCATGCCGTTGAAGAAGAAGCCAGGCTTATGAGAGTAATTATGCAAAAGGCAAAAGATGAATCTCACAAGTCTATCAAAATTATGCAAGAACATAACTGGGTAATAGATTTTTTTAAAAACAAACTTGAAGATATTGAAAACAGGATAAATTCCGAGGTTGACTCAAAGAATCATACTGATAAAAAGGAACAATCCAAGAAAGAATTAACCGAATTCATAACGAACTTGAGAAGTCATTTTTCTGAAGAAGAACAAATAGTTTTTCCATTGGCACTAAAAGCAGATCTATTATAATCATTAAGGTATTAACAAGCAAATAGAATGTTAGTTGGTTATTAAATTATCATTATCATTGTCCTTGGTTTATAACGAATAATATAATTAAATACAGACTGTAAACAATTAATAGCTAGTTAGAAATCTTCAATTGGTTTTATTTCTAAATTAGAAAGCCCATCTTTTGATAAAAAATAAATTAATGGGCATGCGGTGGCGGTGCACTGCTTTTAGACAAGGCTTCATTGAAAGTTCCTGATGCCTTTTCATGGAATTCTAAATTAGATTGATCAACTTTAATTGCCTGTGGCGGATATACTGTACACAAGCCATACACCAAATACAATCGTGTTCTCGTATGGGATCAGATTTATCGGTATAATCTTTTCTTCCCTCTTTGTCGTGATCTTCACCAGTACCAGCACTTGTTCCATTGGCCATCTCTATGGCAGGAACATCATTTTCTGTTCTATACCATTGAAATACCTGAACAGGACATGCTTCAATACAAGCACCATCTGCGAAACAAGAATCCCAATCAATAGCAACCATAGTTCCATGAACCCCTAATGGGAGATATTCCTCAGCCCTTGCTTTGTATGCTTCTTGAACTTCTGGGTTTGTTGATGTTTCGGCGTCAGATCTACCTGGTCCTCATACAAAATGATAGTGTTCACCGTCAGCGTGTTTGTGTTTTCCTATTACTTGATTGTTTTTTGGAAAATCTGAATCTATTGGTATGTTATTACTTTACCTATTTTTGTTATTAATCTAGCTCTTAACCATCAACATGACAATAACCACAATCACAGATCTGATGACCGAAATTCTTGCATTTGGTAATGTATGGATTCAAGTGAATTGATGTTTTGATAATTAATTCTTGACTTTGTTTCATTTCAGTGAAATATTTACAATATAATGTAAAATATTTTTATACAAGATCTTATTATAACTCAAAAACATCTGCTGATAAATCCGCAGCTTAGCTGATTTCATATTCTAATTACATTAAAATATAAACTCTTTTTTTAATGGATGACCAGGTACGCAAATACTCTATTCCTATCTCTCGCAATGCTGATTCATACTCAAAGCGTCCACAAAGATCATTATTTCTGCTACTGCTATATCCAGTACCATATCTGTTACTGACTGAAATTTGCCAGACACTCCATTAACAAGTTTTTTTTGATTCCCTCTACTCAGCATTAGCAGAAGAGATGTTCGATCACTGTTTTGATCTCTCCGCTACAATCCTTAACATAATTAACTATATCAATAGTAAACAAATTTACTTTCATTTAGTAGCATCTTGGGAAGCTATTATAACATATTACTAATTCTTTAATGCGTAAAGTTTGTAAAGCTTTCCTGTCTGTCTATCGGTGTATTTCCAGTCCTCAATATTATATTTAACCTCTGTAAATTTAATCTTTATTTCTGGATGCAATATGTCATAAACATCTTGACCTATTGTAATTGTATCTGGATTAGTTAATGAAGTTAGCTTCGCAGTTACATTCATGCAGTATCCAAGAATATCAATAAAAGAGCTTCTATCATGCCCATATTGGACTATTACATTTTCCCCCTCATCTATACCTATTTTCACAGAAAGCTCTGGATAATCATATTGTTTTAATATTGGATTAATTCCCTTTCTGATAACAGTTATCATTGAATTTGCGCATTGAACCGCTTTATCACATGCTAATAATTTATTGTAGCCAGATGGGAAAAATGCAATAATCGCATCACCAACATATTTTAGCACATAACCGCCATAGCTACGCACAGTACAAGTCATTTCATATGTAAATGCTCTAACTATAGTGACCATTTTATCAACTGGCAAAGTCATGCTCATTTTAGTTGAGCCAACTAAATCTGCATACATTATTACGAGTGAAACCTTTGAATTGACATGGTTAAAGAGATAAGCTTGGCTATCTTTTAATGAAGAATCATATAGATATTTGCCCTCTAATGCTTTCCACATCCTGTCTTGTGTTCTAGCTACCAGTGTTTGCGAATCAACTATTTCTAAGGGAGCAGATACTGGTATTTGTGACGCTGATGTCGCTGCATTTTCAGACTGCTGATTATCACCCATTATCATATTAACTATTGATTTGGATGTATTATTGACCTTATAATTGTCATCTTCCTTATTCTCTTCTTTCCATTTTCTATAAACTGACAAAGACTTTTTAGTTGTTTTTTTATGTTGACGATATTTGGTCCTTCCTATTTCTTCTCCTCCTTTAATTCCTTTAGAATGTGATTCAGGATATGCTTCGTCATTTATTTTCTCAATATGCTCCCCTGTAGGTAATGGTGCATTTCTATCTATCTTGTATATACTTGCTAGTTCTGGAAAGTCAATATTCAAAATTACATTTCTACCTACTTCTTTTATTTTTGATTTGGGAACATCAAATCTATAGTTGTGGTCACCAAATATTACTATCTTGTCATCTGTTTCTTTCATTACATGTCCTACATGGTCTTCATTTAGAACTCTGACTCCTTTGTTAAACAGTCCTTTTGGATATTTCCTTTCATAAGTTGCTAAATCTATATTTTTACCCTGCGTCCATTGTTCTATTGGTACAGTTGTAGGTAATGGTTCTTGACGATTTATTTTATAGCTGTTTGCAATTTCATAAAGATTAAGACCAATTAACACATTTCTTCCAGTTGTTTGTATTTCAGATTTAGGTATATCATACCTGTCATTTCCTTCTCCAAATACAACTATCTTATCAAAAGTTTCTCTTACTACATGTCCAATATATGGAGAGTCTAACGCCATTACTCCTCTATTAAAATACTTGCCCGTAGTCATGTAGACAATATATAACAATATATCACAAGCAATAAGAAACTTGCTAATAAGAAGAGTATTCATGATAAACCAATCTTTAGCGAATATTTTGATGAAATCATAGAGACGTAACACAATCATGGGCCAGCATACGCCAGATCCACAGATCCTAAATACTATGGATATGAATCTATAACTTTGTATGATGTTTGACTTACAATCATATTGAACTATACTGGCCACATACTATAGTAATAATTGTAATAATGTTCTGATCGTACGCTCGCAACGTTGTAGAAGAGATGTGACTTTTCCTGCAATCGTATTTCTGTCCAGAAATTGACATTTTCATAAATAATTCTAACAGGTTTGCCTTCTGCTGATGGGAACTGTGTGATCTCAAGATCGGTAATCAAATTATCATATACATTGGCCCGTCTTGAATCCACATGTAACGGAATTAGTTTCCGAAATCCTATTCTATAAAGTTGAATTAGTGTTTGGACGAGGATTGTTTTAGTATTACTAGAGATATCATTTTCATTTTTAATAATATCTCGGCTAACTCTTCGTTTTAGCCCGAATGTTTATATCCTTATTGACATTATTATCTATTGATGAGTTATTTTCCATTTTTTTGATCACTCCTTTATAGCTCTGCTTTCCTTACAACAAGTGAATCGTCAAGGATACTGCATTTTACGTAGTCACCCTTGGTAAATCTTAATCTCTCTACAAAGTCCTTGGGTATAACCAACACGAATGTTGTTTCCTCATGTATAGCCTGTATCTTGCGTACTTCTGGTTTTTCTGTATTGGATATATTATACATATCATAATCCATCCCAAGGAGGTAAGTACTTGAGAACTATTAGTCAGGAATTAAGCGTGACTGTCACAGTTAGAGTACTTTGATTAATAATAGAGGAGAGTAGAGTATCTAACAATCGGTCAATCTTTGATTTCTTGTTTTGTCATCCTGCTCTCCCTCTTCATTCTCGTCTTCTATTCCTGGTAGTTCTCCGGATTCTCTTAGCTCTTCCAATTTTGCAATAATTTTTTGGATGCTTTTGTCCTCTTCTTGCACTATGTACCTTAAGCTTTCATCAATCTCGTCTTTCTTGTCATCAACCTGCAATAATCCTTTTACTTCTTTAAGTTGTGATTCCTTAATCTCTTCCCACTTTGATGTATAGACTTGTTTAGTATATTTTGTAATATATTCTAAAAACTCATTTATTTTGTCTGGATAGTAATCCTGTGGTTTTGGTTCTGGCACAATTCCTCTGTAATCTCTCGGACCGGGAAAGTCCGTCTCTAGCTGATGAACAATGTACTTCCAAAATACTTCAGGTCCAACTTTTTGGATTATCGAATCTAGTTCTATACGCTTTTCTTGTAAATATGGATCATCCTCCTCCCTAAACAGTTTGGGATTTGGGGCATACTCTTCTTCTACATCCTCTAAATCTATATCATCATCATAACCATTATCCTGCAGCCATTTCACGACGTCTTGACTGATACCAATCCTCTTGATATTAATACGCATTTTTTCATTAGCCCTTCGCCACATGTTTATTCCATCAATATCGAAGTCAGTCAGAACACAAACGTTAATACGGCCAGCTTCATGTGCCAGTCTCATTAAATCTGTTACATAATCTACAAAGTGTCCAGCAGTTGCAACTAGTGCAATACGATACTTTTGTGCAGCATCAAGTAATACATCTGTGATACCCTCTTTTTCGACAATAATCATATCAGTTACTTTTATTCTGGCAAGTTCCTCTTTACTATCAAAGCTAACGGGATATACACGGCCGTTGATGTATAACATGGCCCTCGCTTTTGCAACAATTCCTAAAGACTCCCTTGTAACACTGCCATCTGGCCACAATTCCTTTATGACTTTGTTAATACTGCTTGTAAAGCCTTTTCTAACTGTATTCCAATCATATATTTCTCGTCCTTTACTATCAGTTACCTTATTTCTTGGTTTAAATCCTGCAGATATCATCTTGGGTCTTTCTCTATACCAACTACCAGATTGTGTGAGTCTATCCTTAACCAGAGTTAGGGGAAATGGCGGCGGTAAATATCCATTTCATTATCTGGAGATGTTAGAGTATGTTTTTGGCAGGGAAGAGAATACAATTGAAGTGTGCAGTGGAAGTGTTGCTGAGAAATGTGTTACTGTGGATCTCAATCCAGAAACAAATCCTCAAATTGTTGATGATGGACAGATTCTAAATAAGATTCCAAATGATATATTCAATCGATGGAGATGTGACCCTCCATACAATGAAAATACAGCCAGAAAGATGTACGGAACCGATTTACCAAAACCAATAAGATTACTTGAGGCAGGAGCAAGAGTCTGTAAAAAGGGATCTCTAATGTTCATGCTACTAGGTCCAAAGAATTATCAGTGGCATCCTAGAGGTACGAAGCGAATTGCGTACATTGACATGACAGTAGTTCCTAACAATGAGGTTAGATGTCTTAATATCTTCTATAAGTATGGAGATTAGTATTTAATGCCTCGAGCAGCCGGTTGATTTCTCTCTGTCTAGGCTTTTGTGCGAGGAGCATCAGACCACTAACTGATTACCGCTAGCTACCGGGCTTAACGTGAATAGACATTTTTATAATAATATACTCGAATTAGCGATCCTATCCTTCTTCAACTTCTCAATTTCTTTTGTTAGTGTCATTACCTGATCAGATAAAGCCGCTATTGCATCAATATTTGATGAATTTCCGTCCGACAATATAGCAATTGCCTGTTCTTTTTCGTATAGCTGAGACTTAATATTAGTCTCATTGTTTCTTGTCTCTTCTTCAATTTTCTTTATTTGGCTTTGAAGCCTGTGTTCGCTGCCTATTGTAAGTACTGGGACTGCCTTTAAATAGTCATCTAAAAGCTCTTTTTCTGTGGCTCTATAGTAAGAATCAGAGATGCCTACTGAATGCCCCATCAATTTTTCTATATTTATTGGCTTCATTCCGGCAATTTCACATTGAGTCTTGTACCACTTTCTAAAACCATGGTCGGTCTGAAACTCATGGCGTCTCCTGCCGAACTCTAATTCAGTTCTAATACCTTGAGCCCACAGAGCTCGTTCCACTAACCTTCTAATTCCTACCGATTGTAATTTGATTGGCTCGTTAATCTTTCCTTTTTCTTCTTTCTTTGGTAGTTTAGCAGCGTTCCACAGATCTCTCATAACCCAACTGTCTTTACTGATTTGTTCTCCCGAGGCACTGCGATGCTTCATCCATGACTCTAAAGATAAGTAAGCTTTCTGGTGTTATGAATGTGATATAGTCATCATCATCTTCAGCATACACATTGATTTTCGCACCAAGTAATTTGCTATCTCTGGTTATTGGAGAAAGATGATTCCATTTTAAATGGTCCCAGGCTCCTACTCTTATTCCAGAAGAGGCCATAGTGTACACGATTGGTTTTATTCTTCTATCAGGATATTCTATAATTTTACGAATCTCTTCTATGGTAGGCGCTCTATCATCTGCATATCTTTTTCCTCTTGGCAATCCTCTAGTAACCTTCTTCCACTGAATGGCTATATCTGTCACCTCACAAAACATCTTGATCGTTTTGACATAGTTACGCATTGTGCTTGCTGTTATTTCCTTTCTTTCTACTCTCTCTTTTTGGGAGTGTAGAAATCTGAGGATATTGCTAAAAGCCCAGTTAGATTCATTTCTACCCCTATAAGCAAACATATTACAACGTTTATCCATAGATTCACCTTCACAAAAATTAATAGAATCAAAGAATCTACGCAACCGTCTAAGATACGACTCTTTAGTATAAGGAGATCTGATAGCGTATACAAACATACTGTAAGGGTCTATGAACACTTCTTCCTTTTGAACATGATAATGGTTCTCTGTCAACTCTTGATTTCACTTTTTTATTCTCACGAGTCCCTTTAGAGAACTATTATCAGTGC
>CAVXZB010000017.1:0-19626 GCA_963765895.1 uncultured Nitrososphaeraceae archaeon
ATCGGCTATGTAGAAAACATCATCAATATTACAAGATTAGTTAGTCTATGCATATTGTAGGTTATGCATCTGAATGATAGTTCCCTGTTTTGTGTCCTAGTTAATCTAGACATTATATGCTCTCCAAATAGTCTTTTTATTACGGAAACTATGGGTTCATCCTTGTTACGGTGATTTACAGTAATTTGGAATAACCGTGCTCCATCTGCTTCCTATACATACCATGTGTTCTCCATATAGGGTACATGTTCATATCGAGCTGGAATTATGCTTAATGCATGCATGCCGTCTCTTATCAAGAAATGATTGTCTTCACTATCATATCCCTTATCAGCTGTAACTACAGATAATGGTAGAATTTCGGCTATTCTTGTTATGATTGGCCTGAAATCCATGTTATCATGTCTTGTTGGAGCTCGTCTTATTTTGATCGAACATATGATTTGTTGTAACACATCTGCTCCAATAGATAATTTAGCATATTTTCTTCTCAATCCTGTTCGCTCAGTATAATATTGTGAAGCAGGAGTCATCTTAAATCCAGTAGAATCTATTCCTGCAAAGATATGCTTGGTACCGCTAATCACAATGAATGAGGAAATTATCTTTTCCAGTAAGGTATTGCTAATTCTGCCTGCAAACTTTTGCAATGTTGTAAAATGAGGAATTTGTGATAGTCCTAAAAATAATCTAAGGTAATGCGCTTCAACCAGCCATTCGATAAACATCCTATAACTCTTACCTTCGTACTGTCTTATTGTGAGCAATACTAAATGTTGCCACATCGTAAAGACATGGTTGCTCTTTCTATGAAGAAACAACGGTATCCTTGAATTTCTCAAGACACGGTACATAGTGCATGCCAATCTAACATATCTTGATTCTTTCAATATCCATATACGATCATACATCTAGAAAGCTCTAATGGTATTCAGAACATGGTTTCTACAAAGCCTAGTTAATCATATATTACTAATATGTTATTTTTGATTCGGTCGTATTCTTAAACTTTGAACTAATAATTATAGTATAAAAACCATCATAGGATTAGCAAGATCTGGGAACTTCAGTATGAGTGAGTGGCATCTGAAAAGTATTCCTGGTTTTACTTATGTGATGCCATTTTATAAAACTCTCAAAAATGACATTTAATGTCAATAACTGTAATACGTCTTCTAATTATGATTATAATGATACGTGCTACATCAGATCAGATAAATAAACTGGCATTGGGACAGCTTAGTGCTATTATGCTACTACCAACTTTAATATGAATTGGTCTATAAGTTCTTTTGGTATTTGGAATGACAGCAAATACGAGAATTATTGATATGACAACTGTACAAAAGTACCCTATCCGGCGATTAGGATAGATGTAAATCACGGAAAATTGGCAGACTTTTAAAGCAAACTTTTACACTGGTCTTGTTAGTGGTGAAACGAGTAATCATATACATAAAGTGAGTAACTTTAGAGCTGGTAATGATGACGACATTATCCAGCGTAAGAGGGATAAGAGCACATTTATCTCAGATATAATAGACGTTGGAACAAATGGTAAGAAAATATTGGATGACGTGAATGCGACAGTAGTTGTCTCAAAAGGTAGAACAATCCCGTATTAATCTTGCTGATAAAGATACTCAACACCATTTTATGGGACAGCAAATCTATGGAATAGTTAAGAAAATAGTGTATTGATAAAGAAAAATTTGATAGCAACTCTAGTAGTCTTGTCTTGTGTTTATACTATCCTTTAATGATATCATACTGAAATCATTAGGAGTGGAGAAAGTCTAATTACTTACAATTCCGATGACAATCAAAATGACCGAATCTACTTGGAAGCATTTTGTACTCAAATTCTTGAAAAAGATTACTTTATACGATCTGCTGCAATAACCGATAATCTGGGAAATATATTGGCCTCTATTTCGAGACGAGGACTGGTTAATTTGATGTCACCACAAGAAGATGCAAGAGCCGCATTCAAGCGGTCATTCGTTCTGCAACTCGTGACAAATTTAAATCAAAAATTGGCAATCTACTATTTTCGATCAGTAGATATTCTCTGGAGATTAGAGACACAATACCGATTCAATCAAATAGCGATATAAAGAATAGACTATTGTTGTTACTAACATTTGATGTTGACACCGAAGCAGATTTTATAATATTAAAGAAAATCCTACCATATATATTTGACAACAGGGAATATTTCCTTTAGAATCAGGGCATTAGATCAAGTGCCATTTTTAATTCTACCATTTCGGATTCGATAGCCAGTCGATCTGATCCGTCTGTGGTACTCATCAATAGACTCTCGCATGCTTCCAATTCGGATGATATGATGTCCTTTTTATCGATGCAAAGGCTATGATATGCATCAATAAAAGAGTATGTTATTTCTTAGTTCCCTTATCCTTGCAGCCACATGTTTTTGCAATGATTTTGACTGGTTGTTCAGACTCGGTGATATTCATTCTATCTCCCTCAATAAAGACTTGGTCTGGCATTGACTGAAGTAAATGTGTGTATAAACTTGTTATCATTTGTATGGATGATGATTTGTTATTGTAGTATGGATAGGTGAACTGGAATATTAAGACACATCTCAGAACATACATGATTTCATATTTACTATTTGATAAATAAATGTGTTCTATTTTGCCATCTTAAAATCAGGATTTTATGATAATATCAAAAACTATTAATTCGAAATCGGAGTTTCTATATTCGTCAATTAACTTCGATAGTTATATCAAAATTATGTATTCTGAATATCAGAATGAACTGTCTGAATTAACCTGGTGGACAAATCAGCCTCTTTCCAGATCTATATTAACGGGAATCCTGCAAAAGGCCTCATTTCTACGATTGCTTTGAGAAGAAGATATATCATTAATTGTATGGTTCATTTAATAATGATTTACGACTGATTTTTCTGCCAATCAATTATGTTTATCATAAGTATTGTTTATCGCAAAAACTCTAATACAACTCCTGTTTTTGGATTGTAATTAATTCTAAACGATTCATCTTTAGATATCGGTATTGACTCTAAACCATTATTATCATAACACAGAGGGCATCTGGTATTTGAAATACTACTTGTATTTGAATAGATAGGCGAATAAATTGATGCACACCAGAAACACGTGTTACACATTAGAAAATTTATTCCTTTATCGACTTTATTACCATTGATATACGTATCGTCATTGTTATTATCACTGATGTTAGCCTTATTAGCATCTTTAGTCTTCAGAACCTTCACAATGACATCTAAGCTATAGTGAGTTCTTATTGAATTATTATAATGAGTTGATATTGACATTCGGGTAGCTAAAAACTTCGATAATATTAGTAATAAAAGTTATGCTCTTGATTGTGCCATTCTCTTATGAGTTAAGTGATCATAACATCAGGAAACTGACCTGAACGATGCTACAATAGGTTAAGCAACCAGGCAATGCAATGTATTAATATAGAATAACTGTATCAACTTACCAGATATTCTTTATCGTGTGCAATGATACTTACTATTTAATTAGTTATTAGATCAACTAAATCAAAGACAGATATCTATTTTTATATATTCTTTAATTTTAGACTGTAATTTGAAACATCTTATTTTTCAAATTTCGCTATGTTGTAACGGCAGTATTAGTGTGTAGTACCTATATCTCTTGATTTAGTCAGTAACGATTTACAAACGAGTCAGATTTGTAACTAGTATTTCATAGTGATATTTGAATCTCCTATTAATGAAATATTTAATCTTATGAATATGAAAAATGAATACCTTTTTTGGTTTTATTTTTACTATAATTCTTTTTTTCATCTGGTGATCTCATTGGATATTTATCTACATCTATATATTTTTTAGCGAGTTTATCAGTATGCTCATCGGCACCTTCATTAGTTTGTTCTATATCTATTCCTCTAATGCTTATCATATTATATGGATTATTGTAATCAGTAACTGAGACCGCTACTCTCGAATCTCTTGATATATTCTTATGTTTTATTCTGCCTTCTGCAGTGTTTATAAGAATAATATCATCTTCAACTCTACCCATGTGGCGGTGACCTGGGGAGATCCATTAGACATTAATGTAGATGTGAATGCAAAATTTTTATCTAGTAAAAGTTGAGCTACAGGTTCTGTGATTTGATTGGTTTAACCCTTTATCATATTCTAATATATCTAGAAAGCATGTTTTATAATCATTTTTGGCTGATTGGTGAAGTACATAGTAAACAACATCGACGTGACATCAATAATGATGGGTCAAGATATTTAGGATTTGGCTTATATCCTTTTGGTCTTGACAAGCATCAATATTCCGTCTTACAAACTATGTACAGTTAAGGCTAGGATGATGAGACCGTTCGATTAAAATAACTCCCCAGAAACGATTGCCCACTTGGATCGGTTGATAAACCACAAATTTCTTGGTACCATCAACTGTCTCAAATGATGATCCTGCACTTCCATGCACTACGGCTTTTGTACTCTTAAGATAACTAAAATTGATCAATTTACTTGAGGGTGAAGATGCGTTATCACTTGTAGCATAAGGTGGAGAAGAGTCCACTATTGTTGTACCATTATGATCAACCACAAGAATCCTTCCATCATTAGTAAGATTCAGGTTTCTTATACTGTGTAATATACTACGTAGATCCAATATTCCCACCCAGTATCCTGAAATGGCTTTAGTTTTATTACTGTTATCATAAGTGTAAACATCAGTTTTTTGAACGCTAGATACCGGAACAGCAATTGCCGTTGCTGGACTGTGGATCGAGGCCGAGATAAATACTTCACTTATGTAGGTATTATTGGATGCCTTTACTCCCTTATACCAATCTCTGTCAGCGTAATTTAGCTTTGGAAGTTGTTTTTGGTAAGAGAATGGCTCCCCAATGTATACGTTAGCATCTGGAGTTAGAAAGTAAATATTTCTGATATCCTTATCTCTTTCCAAGATATCTTGTGCCACTTTTCTTTTTGCTAAATCCATATTAGCTGGAATTCCCATGGACTTTTTGTCAATGAAATTTGCAAAAGATACATTTTGTACAGCAGGCTCTTTGCTTGTCATTTCCAAAAGACTAACTGCATGATACAAAGTATTGCCAACCATGTCAGCTAATAGTTTTGCAATATTGATTTGGCCAGTCCTGACTGTTGAATTTTGTCTCTCTACTATTGAGCTTTTATTCTGTATATGATAGACATTTGTTGCATTTTTCACTGTTAAATTATAGATTGTTTCAAAATCCCATCCTGAAGGAAATGCAAAAGAATTAGTAATAGAGTTTCTTTCTGTTTGTGGCTGTACTTCACCTTTAAATATTATTTTATGAGTGCCAATAGAAAGTGGTTTTAAAAAAATCCAGTTACCATCTGCTATCGCCTGTGTACTAGTGTTATCAGCAAGTCCTAGAATATTTCCATGAGGTAGAGTAAAATTAAATGGTGGCGATTGGATACGATATTTTTCTAAGTGTGGTAAAGGCATTCCGTCAACACTTGCATTAACTTTAGTCACTTGGTCCTGAATAGTTTTGGTACATATACGTAATTCGGATAATGTCTTAAGCTTGGGAAATTTAGCAAAAGAGCATTCGGAGTTTAATATGGGTAGTAAGATTGTTTTTCCTGAAGGAATATCACAATGACGAACAACAGGATGACCGTAGGTGCCAGCTAAGAACCATACCGGGCCGTTTTGTTTTTCAGCGCAATGTCTACCATTATCATCATAAGCAGGGTTGATATTTTTTGGTATAGAATAACCCCACTGCCACCACCGAGAAGTCCATTCTCCTAATGTTAGATTGTATAGTCTAGAATAAGATGGAATCAATTCCCCAGATTTGAAAGTGCCGCCTTTGAGTATATGAAAAATCATGCTAGTGCTAGACGTATTGCCAATCTGAGCATGCAATGGATGTAATAAGCCAATCAAAAGCACTGACGTTAAAATAAATAATACAGTAATTTGTACTGCTAATAAAACACTAAGAGTAGTTATATTCCTAAATTTCATTATAGTTCCTATTACTAGTGCATTCAACATTCATCTTACATGGCGGTAGTAGTTATGAGTTTTCTTGTCTTGCGGTTATCATTTTGACGTACCACTAGTCTATGCATAAACGGCATGGTTGTTTATGTATATTAAGCTAATAATACAAAATCTATTTAAATATCATTATCACATAAAGAATGATCTTAACATATTTGACGATTGGATCAACAAAAAAGATACTTAAAACAACTGCTACACAGACGGCAGAGTTACTCTTATTCAAAGCTCAGACAAGGTAATGGACAAATACATTAGAAATATACGTGCAATGAATAAACCTTGCGAAGGACTCCTAAAACAAAAATAGGATAATTGTATTAGAAATTGGCTCTTATTGTGGTTGGGTTGAATTCACAAATACAGTATTATCTCTCCCATGATCTCTTGAATTACTATTTTGACAGATGATATTCATTGTTAGGACATCATTTCCACAACTGTTTTGTTGATTGCTCGTTCAGTATTTTTGCTTGATGCATATGCGCCGTGGATTGTCATAATTGCCATTATTCCAATAAACAAAGTTGCTAATGCGACACTGGCCATTATCGTGTTCTTATTATTCATAATTCTGAAATTAGTTGGACTTTGTAGTATATTTCATTTAGGAGCAATTAATGCACTTTATTTAATCTGATTTATCTTCAATAAAGTGAGTAGGATATATCGTTATAGAATAAGATTTCATTCTAGTGTTCATTTAACAGTAAATGCCTTGTTTTTTTATCAGACTATTTATTTATATATTATTTTTCTTATCTCTATTCTTTTGAGTTATACGTTAATAGTCTTGATATACGAAGCTTTTTGTGATTATTATGGCAATTAGAATACTTTTCAGCGAAGGATATCTAAATCTAATAATCCTGATTTATGGACTTGATGCTACCATTCTCTGTTTCGGATTTTTCTTATTTACTTTGTAAATTGAAATGAATCTATGATTTTCTGTGCTAGAGGAAGATATTTTTGATAGTCACTTAATGAACCTCTATACTCTACGAAAATGGGCCAGGAATTGCGCATTGTGATGATTTCCATACTCTTTCCTTGCTTGACCTCTCCACCATTTTTGACTATATCGTAAATGTATACAATTCTATTCGCAGGATTTCCTCCCAATGACATGGGAATCGATTCAACTTGTTTAAATCCCAGGTATCTACTAAGAAATTGATTTCTGCTGCTACATAATCTTTTAATAGAAAATTTCCTGGTTCTTTACCAAAGGATATAGTTAAAAAAGTTCCGCTGCTTTTAGGTAATCCAAACGCAACTTCCCAAGGCTTTCGTGTCCTATATTTGTAGTTTTATGTATGTTTAGATTTAGCACACCGTATTTTGTAAGATTTGACGGATAAGATATTTTGAATTTGAATGTAGGATCGATATATGATAATAGCGAGAGATTATTGGTAGGCGCAGGAGGTAAAGCAAGCGTAGTTTGATTATTGGTAGGCGCAGGAGCAGGACCAGCAGGTAAAGCAAGCGTAGTTTGATTATTGGTAGGCGCAGGAGCAGGACCAGCAGGTAAAGCAAGCGTAGTTTGATTATTGGTAGGCGCAGGAGCAGGACCAGCAGGTATAGTTCGATTCGTAACATTTTCTCCTTCCTGATTAATGAGAGTATTGTTAAGTGGTAAGAAATATAGGGCAAAGGTTACGTGTTGAGACATTATCGTAAGTACGCTTACAGTTAAACTGACCAAAATAAGGATTGGGATTATCTTTTTCACGAAATTGACTGGACAGACCATCTAATATCTCTATTGCATAATTAGTTTTGCATAATTAGGCAGCTAAAATAGTCAAGGATTCTTATTTTCTGTTAACACTCATTTGTTCTAACTGCTACTTTTTTCCTCTCATGACAATGTATGAAGGATTAGAAATAAACTAAAGTATGGAAGAGGGTGAATGATAACACTAGGTTCCATAACCTGACTGTCACAAGTTGGCCGTTATAAGAATTCAACCCTAACTCCCAGGGAATTAGCAGGCGGAATTCACACACACAACGACCGATGTTTTCTTTGGTTTCGAATGCCAATTTATAGATGGACTTTATCTCTATTATAAATTAAAAAATTAGCAGACAAGTATAGATATAACAAACTAATTTAAGATACGAAGCTTTGCCATCCTAATCATACAAACCTTGGATTAAAGCTAAGCATTGTGTCTTTACAACAAACTGGAATATAATAGACTTGTGATAAAACAAAAGAGAATGATATCATATGAAGGAGATAGATATGATTGCTGAATAATAATCGTTATTTTTATCAGACCAGGACAATATAAGAGAATAGAACTAGCGCTTCTTATATTATGATTCTGAATTCCTCTTGCAGTATGTAGTAAGGAAACAGAATGATATGATTCATATTATTTTAAAGTCAGCATTTCTTTATATTCCGTGTCACTCTCAAGAGATATCATTTGTTCTTCCTTTTCTGTTTTTAGCACTGTCATTAACTCTGATTCAAGGATATGAGGGATTTTACAAATCTTATTCTCTACTATCTCTCTTATCTGATTTAGATCCTTAGCACAAATCTTTAACAATAAATCAAATTGACCATGCAGTTCATGAATTTCCAAGACTTCCTCAATTCTCAATAGATCGGATACAATTTGATCTGCAGAACCTGGAGAAATATTTATTCCCATAAACGCCATATGATCATATCCTAGAAGATCATTATCTACAGAGATCGTGAATTTGTTGATAATGCCTGTCTGCGATCATTCTTCTAACTCTTATATGCACGGTTGCATCTGATACACATATTCGTTTTGCTACATCAACAAATGGTGTTGAGGAGTCTCTGTTTAAAATATCGATAATTTTAAGATCGGTATCATCAATTTGTTTAGAGATACCAGCATCATTGTCTGTCATAGTGTTGTTAAGCATGAGGTTAATCGATTAGCTTAATTCAAGCGAACAATAAAAGTATTTGTAATTATAGTAGAATTTGTAAGAAATTTAATGTTCGCACGGAAACTCTCCCTAATTTGTATAATTTCCAATTAGTATTAGGCCGACAATAGCATTTAATACACTATTTGAATTTTCTAACCATAGAGAAGCGTTGAATTAGTCAGAAGTGAAATGCAAATGTGCTAGTAAAATCCTAATTCTTCAAAATTTAACATGTCTTTAATATTCATAAAATAGTCGATAATTTTATCCCTATTATCTTTCTATAATTGTTCGAACTTAGACATATCATCAATGTATCTTTATCAGATAATATATAATCAAGTCCTTGTTCCAAGATCATATCAAACATTTCTAGATTTGTTAACACGTGATAAAGATCTTGTTTATTTTTTATTGCACAGCTCGGTTAGTTTAGTCCTTTGTCCAGCAGATACATAGCTTGAACAAATGCGTGAGAAAGTAGAGATGTGCTTGCATGTGACGCATGTGATATATGTGATGTATGTGATGAAGCAGAAAATGATGCTTATGTACCAAAAACAGGTGCAATAATATTTATGGCAATACTTTCGACAGTAAATTCGGATCACATAGATTACATACATCAAATAGGAGTAATAATCCTACAGTCAGTATGGAGTCCAGGAACAACTCATTCCCTCCTCCATGCTCTGTGAACAGTTATCGCATAAATAGACTAATTTAGAAATCAGATCTACTTATTCACGCTCATTAAACAACAGTATACAAAAGTAAATCGCATTTTTAGGAAGATTATGCTGAATGAAATATCCTAAGCCAGTAATATCAGATTAAAATCCGTTTTTTCCGATCATAATCAAGTACTCTCAATTATGCATAATAATGTTTACCGCAAATTGAAACACGGAAACAACAACAAAGGCTGACTTGCTTCGCTTCGATATTTGCCCTCTACTCTCCCCTTTTGGATTCTGTTGTGTATGAACGTTTGGATAGGCGTTACCATCTTCAATCAGTTTGACTAGGTCTGAGATTTGTTTGTCTTTCAATGGTCCTTCTAGTTTATCAGAAGTAATAGTGCCTTGTGCTAATACTCCACTCTTAGGACCGGAGGGAGATGGCTATACATAGAAGTAATAAGGAAAAAGTTCAATTCGCATATGGAGATGATTATGGAGTTGAAAATATCGGATTGAATGGCATTGAGTAAACCTATAACGCTACTGATAGTTTATTGTGAATTAATGTCAAGAATAGAATGAATCATTCGGTAGTCCATGGTAAGAGTGCCTCAGATGAACCGGTGTCCAATGTTGACTCAGCTGACCTAATCGGCTGCCTGATAAATGCCCTAAGTATAATCTGAGAATACTAGCCGAAATTCTTGCCTTACTAATTCAAAGAATACAATCACCAAGTCGTAACAATCGACCAGTTTACATTCCCTAAGAAATATTGTGCGATCTTAGGACTGCTTTTATTCATGGTATTACTTATATGAAATGGCCTTAGAAGAACTTTCAAGAACTTAGCAAGTCTTTGTTGTTTTACTAATATTTGTGTTGATGCTCTTTATCTACATGAACTGTTAGTTCGTGAACACTATCAAATTCCTTTCCGCATGCCTCACAGACAGGATGGTGAGTATGTTCATCAGAAGGCTTGTTCACTTTTAATAGTTCATAATGTCTAACATCATTTAAATAAGTTATAAACTAGGAGCGATAATTTTCATTTTATCTCAAATGTGAAAGGGGTTTTAGATTAATAATGCCCTCCCCTTTGCAACTCGCTATGACTTTATGAGACTAGACCTAGTCCACGGCTCAAGTCAACCCTACCCTTACCATTAGATCATTACGTGCTTGTGCTTCTTCCCCGTTTTTCCTGAGCATTTGGTCTAGTTCTAATATGCGATCAACAAACAATTTTGTTATATGATATAATGAACGTCCTTAGCTTTAAGACTAACACATAAATCAAAGAGTATACAATATTGTATGGAGAGAAAGTAAGTTAGTTAACCTAAGGTGAAAACAAGAAAATACGATCAAGCATGTTAATTATTATTACTATACAGAAGCTGCTGCTACAGCAATAGCCGGAATACTACATATTATTTTCGCATCGACTTTATTTGGTAGCGGTCCTCCAACGTTTGGGATATTTTTTATGATATCAGGGTTAGCTCAACTATTTTGGGCATTACCCATGATAAAGCAATGGGGGAGGGTATGGTATTACATAGGAATTGCTGGTAAATAGTTTTGATAACACTTGGCTTTATAACAAGAGTTCCAAATCCAATTACCCACAGAGCATTATCAACTACTTCTATAGGGATAGCAATAGAAGTCTTTCAGTTCATATACATAGGAATAACTGGATACATGGTATCAAGACAAGGAAGATTAGAACCTAAGCAAAAAGAACAGTTAAGATAATAAGAATGGAAAGGGATATGCATCATATTTTTACTTTTCTAATCAGTTAGATTATACATTGCTACATGACAGAGAGGATTCAATTACCTGTCGTAAATGTTCAACGACTCAGCTATATCAAGACAAATATACGCCATTATCCTTTATATCTCTTGTGCCCAGCACAGAAGTGGATAGTAGTGCTATGGATGGTGATGAGATTTAATTTCTTGATAATTCAGAACACTATTGTGTCTGTTATATAGATATGGTAGATTCTACGAGAGTCATATCTCAAATTAATAAGAGTGACAAGATCGCTCAATATTATTCTATATTTCTTAACTCGATATCAATCATAGTTCACAAGTTTGCGGGAAAAATAATCAAAAATACTGGAGATGGCATAGTGTGCTACTTTCCAGAAACATCAGACTATAACAATAATCTGCATTTAGAAATGTCATCGAATGTGGATTAACCATGATGGTTGCATTTCGATTTATCAACATTAGAATGCATGAAATGGATCTTCCAGACGTCAGCTATCGGATTAGTGCAGACTATGGAAGGTTTAGTATCGCAAAATCACTTACGTCACAAAGTTATGACTTGTTTGGTCCAACCATGAATTTTTGTGCAAAGATAAATTCAAAAATGCTCGAAATGGCATGGTTATAGGGAGTGATATTTATCAAATGTTAAAATCTGTCTTTTCCTCATCTTTGTCTATTCTAGATAATTATTATTTTAAACACGTTGGAGAATATATTGTTGATGGATTAAAGAATGCGTATCCTGTGTATTCAGTCATTAGCAAATATCCTAATGAAGATTATTATCATGTTATAGAAATTGATAACAAAAGAATCATTCAAGAAAAACGAGGACGAAGAAAGCAATTAATGGAATTGCAGCAAAAGGATGAAATAACCCTTAGCAAAGAAAAGCAATCTACTCATCGAAAAGAACAAGCAGAACTACAACAAGGACAAGACCCGAAAAAAGATTGAAATACAATATTTTAATAGTAGAAGATTAACTGGATCTTAATATATACATATAAGGTAATATTACAAGAGGAAGGCTACAACGTAGAGACTTTTACTGATCCATATGTAGCATTAAGACGGTTCGCTGAAATAGACCCTTTATACTATCAACTAGTTCTTCTAGATATAAGAATGCCACGGCTTAATGGATTGCAATTATATTATAGGATAAAAGCTATAAATCATGATGTCAAAATAATATTTGTGACTGCCCTTGATGCAGCAGACGAATTGGTTAGTATATTACCTGATGTGACATTAGATTTTATAATTAAAAAGCCGGCTGATCGTGCACTTGTAGCTAATATGGTGAAACGTGCTATTGAATCAAGCTAAATAGCATATCTGAAATCAAGATGTTTGATTGTCAATCACATGAGCTTTTTTAGCTAACTAATAATTATACAAGTTACCTTCTTTATTGCCGAATATAGATTGTTACATAACTCGCCTATTCGCTTTCATTGATATCAAGTTCTTTAGTTTAATCCTATCTCAAGGTTCATAGATTTCGAAAGAAGCGATTTTCCTGTCATGCACTATTCCAATAATGTCTACATGAGTATTTCAAAGATTATGACCCAAATCGACTACCGTATAAGATTGTATAGTAGGAATTCAATGGAGATGGCAAATCACTTGATAGTGTATCTGTAAAGGCGCCCCTAGGCGGAAATGACTGGTCATAATCCTACATGTAGGTAAGTTGGGAACAGAACTTCATGTATTAATAACTGATGGACAAGATATACCATATCTGTTAATATTAACTGGGGCTATTACACATAATATCAAGGCTACTATAAAAAATATACACTGTATCATATCATAGTCAAAGGATCGTCTCATAATATCAATAAAGAGAAACAGAACCTCTATCTTGATATAGGATGTGACTTCCAGGATATTGAGAATGATGTTATCAAGAAAGGATACTTATCACACAATCGACATAGAAGCGAGCGATTAATAATAAAGGGCGGTAATCGTCATACTACGAAAAGAAGATGTATAGTTGGAAGAACTAGTTCCAAGCGCAACAGGCTCAGAAAAACTTTTGGTTAGATATTAGAAGATAAAATACTATTTTGTGTTAGTATGTGTAGGCCGTTGTATTCTTATTTACATGAGGATAATTTCGAGACAGGTTGTAAACCTAAGTAATCAAATAATTTGAGATCTAGTATAACAGATTAATCTCTGATTGTTACTTTTGTCATCTTCGCTTCTTCTGGATCTACCGGTGCGTCAGCGGAATCAGTGCTTAATGCCTCTATTTTATCTACAATCTCCATTCCTGAAGCAACCTTTCCGAATACAGTATATTGACCATCTAGAAAACTAGAGTCTTTTAGAACTATGAAAAATTGAGATCCGGCACTATCTGGATCTTGGATCTTGCCATTGATAATGCACCACGAGAATGTTTATTTTTATTGAATTCTGCTTTTACATTCCATCCTGGCCCGCCTGTACCCCAGTACCTCGATTGGATAGGTTTCTCGTGTTAGGGTCACCACCCTGTATTACAAATTTAGGAACTATTCTATGGAAGATCAAACCATCATAGAATCCTTTTTTTGCCAATTCCTTAAAGTTATCTACGGTTTTTGGTGCGTGTTCAGGATAAAATTCTAACTTGATATCGCCAAACTTTGTAGTTATTATTCCAGGATTGTCATTACTACCTCTTTTTTTATATGATTATATTAACTGATCATTAACTGGAAATGTGTCGTGCAAATAATTTTTTGATTTTGACATTAGGTGACCTTTCTTATACCTCGAATACCAACTGACGCTATAATTGCCTTGACCTCAGTTGCTAGTGTTATATTAATTAGTGACTCCAAATCTTGGATTGAAAGTCTGTTGAATTTCATAATGGGAATCCTAGTATACTATTATTATCAGCTGTTTCTCTAATTTTCAAATCACCACCACTATCAAGCTCTATCTTCGTTACAGTGACAATGCCTGTTCAGTCATAATTCTAACAATTGATCTCCTGACCGCAACAATTACAAATTATTTCTCCGTATCTTGCTTTTGTCTAAATCTCTTTGATATAGTTTTAGGGATCGCTTCAGTTTAGAATCTTGTTGTGCCAGAAAATTCATCATTATATCTAGATTTATCGTATCCCTTGCAGTCTCATCATAAGTATGAATCAACATTACTGATCAAATATAATGCTGCTAAATTTCTGAGCACGATAAGTGCTAATATTATTTAGCATTATTTACTCGTCTTCATCATGGACAATAACTCCAATGGATTCTAGATAATCTAACATGCTTTCCATGAATGCTTTCTTCTGTTCGTATGTCATACCTGGAAGGAAATAATCACCACGTTTTTCAGAGGCAGCAATTAGTTCATCCACGGAAATGTTCTTTCTAGTCATGCCCTAGGAGATCTTTCATTTGACTAGGGGTGTTCGGTTATACATTCTTATCATTACCTTATGATATGGCACATCTCACCAATAAATCTGTATTCAATTAAAGAAATTAGCATAATCTCTGACAAATTGTTCAAGTGATATAGGCCTCCGTCCCGTAATCTGTTCAACTACAGGAGTAGTTTGTGATGAGTAACCAAATCTAATCACACTATAGAGCTCCATCAATGCATCAATAAGCCAGTCCTCCATTCCCCATCTTCTTCATTGCTTTGCGAGCGTCTTCTTCTGTTATGTTTATATAAGATATTCTTCTACCTAGAGAATTAGAAAGAATTTCTGCTCGCTTGACTGTATGATAATGCCTCGTTACCAGTAATACCATATTTTTTTGTACTCATGTTCTTGATTGCTTTTGTTCCAATTATTTTTAGCCAATAGTATTTTTGTAGCTACAGCTGCAATATCTCTGACATCTACAAAACCAACTTTTCCGTCTCATGCAGGATGATAAATTGCGTTTTGATTTTTAATTGTCTGGCCAAAAAAGTCTATAAAGTTTTGCATAAATGCACCTGAGCGTAAGAAGGTGTATGGTATTCCAGATTCTTCTATATTCTTTTCCTCCTGTTTATGCCACCGTCCGATCATAATTCCAGGCTCAGCATCAGCATATAAGACAGACAACTTCACTATATGTTTAAGATCAATTTTCTTTGCCTGTTTTATCAAACTGGAAGAAAGTTCATTCATGTTAGGTGCAGGTGGCGTTACTAGAAAGAGTTTGTCTACTCCGTTTAATGCATCAACAACAGATTCTGGTTTATTATAATCCAAATCAGCGATCTCAATTGTTTTATTTTCATCTCTAAGTCTATCAGCTTTATCTTTCGAATGAACAGCCGCTCTAACTCGGATACCTGAAGAAAGTGATGATGGTGATGTAAGTTGTTTTACTACTTCACTTATAACGGTTCCAGTTGCACTAGTAACCAAAATGGCAGTTTCGGTAGTTTTGATAGTAGAAGTCATCGGTATATTAATACAACAATATCACTTAAGTCTAGTAGTAACGCTTTATTAAGTAGATAACCGATCCACAAGATAAGGAGGATACGCTCTCACACTTGCAATACCATATCGGCTGTTCTGGGTGGAGCTATTCAGCTTGGCAAGGGCGTGATAGCAAATTTTTTCATACAACTAATATTTTCTTCTTCAAGACAGATAACACCATATGCTTTTTATCAGGAAATACTTTTTCGTAATATTCATACTTATATACGAGATATTGTCAATGTCGCCATAAGAATGAAAAATATAAAATTTTTTGGTTTACTGTGTCTGAGCACGATTCTAGCTCTGGGCTTTTTGTCACCCGCATATTCTGGCTCCGCTACAGCTTGCTCGACAGAATAGAACATTAATGCAACCTGAAGGGTACAGGATATGGAAACAAACGCTACGAACATAGTTTTAGTCATGGTTTATGGGCTGATGGATCCTCATGGAGTAAAGTGATTCCAATTCTAAAGAATGCAGGACATAGAGTTATTGCGGTGCAACTAGTGCTGCACTCTCTTGCAGACGATGTCAAAGTGAATAAGGACTACGACGGCGGTGACGATATTAGTGGCTGAACTTTACTACAACAAATCAAGTAGGGTAAATGTTAAAAGTAATGTCCAAGACGCCTCATGACAAAATGACACATCCGACGAAAACATATAAATTTTTCAAGGATTATTCTAGCTATATTAATTACAAATAGAATTATTAGTAGACATTATGATATAAGTAGCGCAGAACATTTAGGGAACAAAGTAATGGAATAATGCATACAATAGAATTTCCGTGAATAAGATGACTAGTGATACATTAAGGAATGAAGAAAAATAGTAATGACATTAAAAGTTAAATCACTGAAAGAAAAGACTGTAGAAGAATCTGACGGTCTTAGAATATTAATAGCACGCTACAGGCCAAGATATCTCTCCAAATCTAATGAAACCTGGAATGAATGGTGGAAAGAACTGGCACCAAGTAAAAATCTGCATAAGGATTACATGAAGGATAAGAAAATTGGCTGGACTGAATACAAAAAGCGATTTCTAATGGAAATGAAATCTACTGATGCCCAAGAACGAATTAGAAAACTAAAACAATTAGTAAATGATGGTAAAGATATCACGCTACTGTGCTATTGTGATTCCACCATAGTTGGTGACCATTGTCATAGATACATTGTCAAAAACCTTGTAGAAAATATGTAGCAGTAATAACTTAGAATCTATAACACAATATTTCAGTGTGTTTGAGATGATAGAAAATTTATGTTTATTGACTTTATCTCTCCAAAAACAGTATTGTACTGAAGTATATTCGACTCTACTCCTAGATACTATACTCAATATATTTAGTTAATTCTAAGTAGTAACATCATGGTCCTTCCTAAGGAAGCCATTGACCGCTGCCAGAAACGGCATAACAGCCAACTGCGAGGCAGCGGGCACTGGCTCTGGGTTCTGATTAAATTGATCTGTCATGGCTAGACCTGTCTGTTGGAGTAGTGGGGGAAGGTTCCGGGAATCCAGGACCGGTTCGGCGTTTGTAACTGTTGCTGCCTCATTTCGTTGAGACGCAATCAACGGGAGCCGGGTCGGCGAAAAGGCCCATCAGATGCTCGATTGTATTGGAAGTCGTAGCGGCATAGAACATTTGCGGGGTCGACCTGATGGCGATCTACAGCGACAGCGAGTTCGGAAAAATCAAAGATGAAATGCACCGCATCGATAAAGTAGGTAGGTATCGATCGATGCAGGGGAAGGAACTGGTGCGGCCGAAGATATAGGGAAAGCTTGTGACCTCTCTTCGACGACCGAGCAGGTGCAACGTGATCGGCGTGTCCTTTCGAATGCGGTGGCCAGCCCGCTCTTTCGCCTTCCGTAGCCAAGTATCGTCCTTCTCTTGCAAAAGACCGAAGACGTTTTCATCTCGTCGAGGGGCGTTCTAGCTCTTGGCAAAACCGAGCCTCAATTTCGTCAAGCTCGTCTAGCAATCTGGTGATGGCCATGTTCCTGTTCCTGTTACTGGTTAGACTACGTATTGCTGTCCCTTCTCTGCTACCTGCGCTAGATGCTGCAGCAATCATTTTGGCAAGCGTGCTAGGGGGCATCGGTTATCAGCTGTGGGCTGGTTATTACTTCCGGATTTGCGGCCCTATTTGGCGGTAGGCTTTTGCACAGCTTTATCCATGTCCTGCGACTGCGGGGAAGAGGATATTTATCAGGTTTCCAAGAGCGCCAAGCCGGGCGTGGAATTCGGAGAAGTCCTGCTCTGCTGGTGCACGACCGGGACTAATGTTGGCGTTTTTCGCGTTTCTGCTGAAGGTTGGAGTAGCCTATTCCAGGGGAGCTGCCGTCACCTTCTATCTTCTGGCGCCTGCCGGCCTTCTCGGGGTCAGAAGTGTCACAAAGAGCCTACTCAGACAAGCGCTGTTGAGCGGCGCCATCCGCCAACGGGACGTTGTGCTGGTTGGCGATGCGCAGGAACTCGTGCGCTAAGGGATCGGGAAGATGCCCTGTTCGGGCACAACGGTCCGGTTTGTCCTTGATAAAGAATTACTTACGAATGGCGGCTCGCCTGATCGAGAGGTGATGAAGGCTATCGTTGCCTGGTGTACGTTGGGCATAACTATCCGCAGATATTGCTGGCTCTGCCCTGGTCCGATGATCGAATTGATTTTGTCCACGAGTTCCGTAAAGGAGCTTCCTGTCGCTGTTGACGCCCTGATGCCGGACGCTGGGGTTCAGATCGCTGACTAGCCATGTACCCACGCCGAGCGAACAAGACCTCGCGATTGATCTAAAACGTGCTCCATTGTCCAAAGCCGAGCTTCTCGTGAAGCGCGGCATGGACCTCGCCTGCGCAGGCTTCGGGATTTTGCTGTTGTCGCCCGTCATGATGCTCACGGCTATTGCGATCAAGCTCGATAGTTCCGGTCCGGCCATTTTCCGGCAATGCCGCAACGGCTTCAAGTGTACGCAATTCGTGATCTACAAGTTTCGGACCATGCGCGTTCAGGAAAACGGCGACGTCATAACGCAAGCTGGCCCAGAACGATACCCCGGTAGCGCAGATCGGCCGGCTGCTACGTTCGACGAGCGTTGACGAATTGCCGCAGCTTTTCAACGTCCTGAAGGGAGAAATGTCCTTGATCGGTCCGCGCCCTCATGCTCTCGCGCATAGACAACGAGTTTGAAAAGCTGAAGCCATTCCGCGAAAGCAGAAGTTCGAGGTCGTGGAGGTGGTGGAGCGTGAAGAGCCCGATCGTCGCGTCGAAGCGACCGGCCAGATCATCGGGCGGGTCGGAGACGTCGGCCGCGTGGAGGCGGGGAACGCGTTCACCCGCTTCGGCAGCGAGCCGCTCGAGCAGCACGGGCGACAGGTCGAGCCCGTCGACGTCGTACCCGCGGTCGGCGAGCAGCAGCGTGTACCGACCCATCCCGCAGCCCACCTCGACGATGCGGTCGTCGGCGGTCAACGACGCGAACCGGATCAACTCGTCGAGCTGACGCTCGAGGTACCGCGACCGCCGCGGCTCCATTGCCTCGGCCTGTCTCGCTCCTGGGAGTCTCGGCGCTGCGCAACGTTGTGCTCGCCGGACATCATGGCTCAACTTGACCCCCCAGCGGCGGCGGCCCGCGTGGGCG
>CAVXZB010000018.1:0-45991 GCA_963765895.1 uncultured Nitrososphaeraceae archaeon
AATACTATTGATAGCGTATATAAGACTATAAATATGAAATGTATATAATCAACTATTAGCATACAAGATTGGAAATAGACAAAGTGAATCGAACCATCAATTCAAGGCCAAGTAGTACGATAACCGATTACATTTCAAATGTTAACATCATGAACAAGTTAACAGGAAATGAATATCATGCAAGACTCGACATTTTCAAAGATTTTGTCGAGACCAAATATTCTCTCGATGTGGACTCGGTTATATTCGATATTAAAAACAAGAACCAAGACCCCTACTCTCTTCTAACGAAATTTGCTAGATATTTGGAGGAACGTAATATTTCAGCCTCTACGCTCAAACAGCGAGTTGTCACAGTGAAAAACTTCCTCGAGTATCATGATATAGATATTAGCCCGCGAAGATTCAAAGTGAAGGTAAAATTACCTAGGACAATTAGAAAAAACAAGGAAGCATTATCTAAGGAGGACATTGCAGAGATATTAAATGGAACTTCTGATATTAGAATAAAAACTTATATCTTGCTGCTAGCAGCGACTGGAATGCGCGCCGGCGAGGCTTTATCAACCCGCATTAAAGATTTAGATCTTGTTTCACATCCTTCAAAACTATTTGTGCAAGGTGAATATACAAAGACTCGAACAGACCGAATTATTTTTCTAACCGACGAGGTAGCTCATCAATTAAAAATATGGCTGGATTACAAATATCGAACTCGAAGAGTTTGCTACAAAAGTGGGCATGATCAAAAAACTATTACAGAATACAGAAGTATTACTAGAAACGATACTGATTTAATATTTGCAGTTTATCAAGATACTACACATCCAAACTATCTTTGGCTTTATAAAGACTTACTCAAAGTATTTCAAAAGACATTAGATCGTAATGGTAAGGGTGATCGCGAGGATGGTAACGAACGTCGAAGACAGATAACTCTTCATTCATTTAGAAGGTTTGTTAAAACTACCATATCTGATCTGGGATATGCAGATTATTCCGAGTATTTTATAGGACATGCAGGTTCCACATACTGGCGCAAAAAGGATTCAGAAAAAGCTGAAATATTCCGTAAAATTGAGCCTTATCTAACATTCCTTAATGTCCATCAACTACAAAGGCAGGGCGCAGACATACAGACAAAGGTAGAGGAATTGGAAGAAGTAAATCAATCACTAAGACAGCGTGATAAAGTAAAGGATGATGCCATAGCACAACTATCCGATCAACTTGTGTCTTTATCAGCTAGATTACAGGAAATAGAAAGGAGACAGGATGTAGGCGCGCGCTAAGATTATGCTGTGAACAAAAAATAACAAACCACTCTAGCTCAGCAGAAATATCGCTAGGGATTTGCACTCAGTATGGGCCCGTCGGGGTGTGAATCAAATTTGACACAATTTTAGGTTGGAACTTGTATCAAATTGACACCAATTGGATTGTCAATTTCATTTCGAGAGATTGGCTATATGTTAGTATGGGGCCAAGGGAGTAGATTCCCATAGGTAAAGGGTTCATTACCAGTATGAGCTATTCTGCCTAAAAAAGTGTTTCAGTTTATAGAATCATGTTGCAGCTAGATCCTGAAATCAGTTCATACTTCATTCAATGGATGATTCATTTGTTTGGGGTAGTAGTCGATAGAAATGTATTTACTATCTTACCAATCTCAGCCGGATATTGATTCATTACCGCATGAGCAGCATTTTTAATCTGTACAAGCCAGGCTCCTGGAATTTTACTTGCAAGAATTAAAGCATTTGCATGCGGCATATAGTTATTATCGTCTGTTCCAGTTATAACTAACGTGGGTTTTGCCAATTTAGCTTCTGCATCACAAGCACCACTCCAGTTTGTTTTCTCCCAACTACCTAGGTTATTCTGCTTATTCTCTATTTCAGGGGACAAACCAGGCTTCAATTGTTGTAATGATGTAGTGTTTGCTGGAATGACAGCAGTTTCAGGATGTAGTTTAATCCATCCTGATCCTAACGAGGCAACATTAAGCGCTTTCAATTCCTGAGTAGCGGGAATATTATGTAGAGATTTGTTTACAATATCAGCTTGCAATTTAAGAAATTCGGGTGGTTTAGGTATACCATCTTTTCCACCACATGATGTAGCAACAAGTATTAGCCTGTTAACCTTTTCTGGATAACTAATTGTAAATGCCTGAGCTATATGTCCTCCCAAAGAATATCCCATGACATCTGCTTTTGGTATTTTCAGAGCATCAAGCAAACCAGCTGTATCGTTTGCTAGTTGCGGATAGGTGTACGGTTTGGAACCAACTGTTGAATTTGCAATTCCACGTTGATCAAACACAATCACTGTGTGATTTGAAGAAATACCCGTTAGAAAGGAAGTATCCCAGGCATCCATATTATCAGAAGCACCATTGAAAAGTATTAGAGGGTCACCTCTACCAAACATCTTGTACGCAACATCGATATCTCCTACATGGACTTTTTTTAATGGGATATCGTGCGTATTTACCGAATTCGTAGCATTAGAATTCGTTTGGTTTGGATCTGATTGACCATACGCTACTTTAGTAATGCCAAAATAACCATAATTACTAATTGAAGGACCTGCGATAACAAGCGTAGATATGACAGCAATTAAGACTAGATGAACTTTCCTAACAAGTCTGTGACTTGACATGTACCCTATACTCGCTGCATAGTATTTAAAGTGAAGCTGACGTTAGACAAAAGGAGTTTGTCTATTCGTAAATCATCATAATTCAGCAGAAATGTGGGTCATTATTCCAGTATTATAGCAAGTCAAGCCTATTGGACTGCAAGCGACTCACGACCCCTAGAGGGCCTGAAAAGATATCATTTATTTTTGAGAAGACGACCAGATCCCTACTGCCGATAGAGCGCAGCTTCATAGCTGTCTAATTGCATCCGGGATACCCGGGTTATTTTCTAACCTAAGGAAGAGTTCAAAATACATATTAAAAAATGCAATTTCAAAAAGCGAATATAAGTACCATCAGAATACAAAATTATCCCGAGTATCCTGGGTGTAATAAATATCACCACATCAAGTCAATCCTTAATGGGCTGACTGGGGACTGGTACATATCGTAATCTTGTGCTTTATCTCATGCCAGGCAATCAAAGGGCCGTACTCATATTAGCGTTATCAAGATATGCATCAGATACTCCGTGTTGAAAATCAGACCCTAATTGTGCTTGTGAGCTCTCTTGTGAGCAATCGAATTTCCTAATTGTCAATGCGATTGTCGTCCTGGCACTGTACCTACTACTATGGTAGAGGGTCAAATGGTCAATAAGACCTAAAATTTTTTATTCCTTAGTCTTTCTTCAATGTAGGGTTTGAATTCGGAATGTTCGAATAACGAGATGTAAGATATATCTCTTTGTTTTAGGATGTTGGTTATACTTTCCTCTTGTCTATCCAATACACAAACCACACTATTCACCCTATAACCCTCTTGAAGTAATGCATCAACGGCATTTGCTACACTCTTGCCTGAAGTTATTACGTCCTCTAATATCATTATTGGTTCTCTAACAATACCTTCTATTTTCTTTTGCAGTCCATGCTTTTTTACGTTCTTTCTAACTGTAAATCCGGTTAGGTTGACGCCTTTATCCCAGGCCAGCATTAGAACAGCTGTAGTTAATGGAATAGAACCTAACTCTAATCCACCAATGGACTTTACACTATATTTGATTGCTTGTTCCAATAACGAACCTGCTATTAAATGGAGTGATTCTTGATCGTGTAAAATTTTCTTCAAGTCATAGTAAAAATCTGATTGAATATTAGACGTTAAGGTAATCCGTTGGAATACTATACCATTATTTTTTATTATCTCGACTAATTGTTCATAGTTAGGATATTTCATTTCTTCACTAGTCCTATTCGAACACCATTAGGCGTTACATTACTTGTTCTTGTTCTCATTTCTCTTCCATACCTTCAGCATATTCATAATGGTTATCGCACAAGGAAAATGTATCTATCATACTCACATACCCCATCTCTTCAGCGACATAACCTTCGCTACATTTTCACTTGTTTGGCGCTATATATATTTCAGCTGCGAAATATTATATCATAGAAAATTGTCTATTATTGATCCATGAGAACGTATTGTGCATTGTCTATTCTGCAATTCAATGGCGACGCTTAAGCCTACAAAGACTGGACGAATAATGCTAAGATGTAATACTGCGGGGCTTTAGTATTCGCTAATGGTTTGCTTTCACAAAACATAATCAAAACATTGAAGAATTTCGTATTTCCATCCTTACGATGACTAGTGCTTTCCGTGAGGTGCATTAGTACATTCGAGTCTATATTATCAGAGACGCCAACGATGGCCTGGCTGAACTAGCATTGATTCAAACATATCTTTTCGCGAAAAAGTTAATGAAATGTTTGTGTCTTACAAACCACTGGTTGAGTTATCAATGGCCTAGATAGTTGGTTTCTTGTGAGAAGGCTATTATCCACAACGGTGATGCTATCTCAATTACCTTTGACCAAAATGACTTATTTTCTTATGGCCGGATCTCTATTTGGAAAACTAAGAAACGCGGCGGCTGTCGACTACTAGGCCTGAGGTAGAAACCGGACAGGTAAAAATTACCTCTGGCCTAGTCCTGTCAGGACGATCCATAGGAGCAAGGTATGTGATATCAATAATTAGCACTGACTTATTTTTGCATTTAGCCCGATTCTCAGAAACAAGAATACGGGTCTAATGCTAAGAAAATGATCGTTACAGAACCCAGCCGTCATAGGGGATTATGCCTATCAACCTACGACATTGCCGACTGGATTCAGTTAGCGATCATATGAATCGAACGAGTCAATATTCTATTGGTTATATTCCTAATAAAAATTGAATAACAAAGTTATCTCAAGGGTAGGTTCGTTTAACTCTGTCTCAAAATTAAGACTATAAGATAGGAGTGTTCCAGCCTATCTAGGCGACAGATTCCACTATTCTCGCTATTATCTGCTTACCCTTACGATCAGTAGCTGACTCAAATTTTGACTCACTTTTATTACCTTTACTGCCTAACTCTCAATATCTATCAGCCAGGCAGCTATATTGACAATACTAATGGTCGTTGTGGGTGGTGGTTTAATGATTGCACTTAATGGAATGAGTGCAGGTGTGGCTAGTCTTATTAACAAATAATTAAGTATTTTGGCACCCATGGAATAGAATCTTCCTTAGAAGGACAGAAAGGTTCTGCAGCTAGTTTGCATAGTATAATATTATCAGCCATCAATTTATTATGAAACTGAGTGACAAAAGCGGTCAAACAGAAATTTGGAGTCGAAGAAGATGTTGATGATGATGATCTAATTATTGACGATAGTCAAACTAGGCCGAGAATCATCTTACTACGCATGATGCAAATAGAAAGATCATGCGCAATTCAAGTTAATGTTCACTGTTAGACGACGTATCATCGATCGGTAGGGAACAGGAGGCAGCCAAAGTGAGCTCGGTAACTAATTTCTTCTGAGATGATCCACCTATGATTTATGTACCCCTTCCAGAACATGATTTAGACCAGAGCCCATGTCATCTCATTATAGCTAAAAGCAAGAATACTTTTACTGTAGGTTATATCTTGAAATAAAGAATGCATATTTAGAATCGATAGAGCATCACATCAAGTACAAAGATCCTAAAAGGCATAAATCAGAATTATTAAAATTGTCCAAACTTATTCATAACTAGCGGATCCTATTGATAGGTAAAACTAACATGATTTTGAACTTAGCAGAATTGCCTAATCTATAGTCTGATATCTATAGATAGTAGCTATAGATAGTAGCTATAGATAGTAGCTATAGATAGTAGCTATAGATAGTAGCTATAGATAGTAGCTATAGATAGTAGCTATAGATAGTAGCAGCTAATCGATGCGAATCAACAGACTAATTCCGTTAATATGCAATACGTTTAACACATAGGACAACATTACATAGCATACACAAAAAGTTATACACTATGCTAAGAATATTTGAAGAAGAGACTGAAACTAGCTAATGACCAAACAGGAAGGAGACAATAACAATAACACTATCGATTCTACTAGTCCTTCTATACTTAAGGAACAACGACAAATAGTACTAAATTTGTACAATTCAGGTATTGAACCTGAGGTTATAGCCTACCAATTAGATATTGGCCAAGAAGAAGTTAACAGAGTCATAAAAGAAGAAGAAGAAGAAAAGAAAGAATTGGAAATGAAACAGAAAATATTAGATGCTTCTCCTTCTATGGGTAATTCGTTTTATCTAGATGCAGTAGTTAACATTGATTTGGCTATCAGAAATGCGCAAACCAGAATGTGGAAGGCATTAAGCTCTGGCCCAGAGTTCAATATCTCTACCGAAGGAACAGAAAAAATATTAAATCAATTTTCTAAATTTAAGGTTACTTTTGTAATCCTACATATTGATATTGTTGGTTCTACTCAATTATCGATGACGCTGCCACTTGATAGGCTTACAACTATAATTCAAACATTTTGTCAAGAAATGTCTATTATGATAGAATTGTATGGTGGACATGTCTTAAAGTATATAGGCGATGCAGTTTTAGCATTTTTTGTGACAAATCTAGCTAAAAATGACTATAATAATAATAATAATGTCGAGGAAGAAGATGTTAACAATGATAGTAGTTCTCAAAATCATAAAGAGTACAAACGATCAGAGTACTACTATTTACCATGCATAAATGCAATTAATTGCGCAAGATCTATGATCAAAGTAATCAAGGAAGGTATTAATCCAATTCTCAATCAGTTTGACTACTCAGATATAGGCGTGCGTACGGGAATAGACATCGGAGAAGTTGCAATAATACAAGATGGATGGGATATACATACAGTAGAGAAAGAAGGAGAAGGAAATCAAATAATATTTAAAGAACCGCTTTATGATATTTTAGGACATACAATAAATGTAGCAGTAAAAATGACAAGTCTGGCAAAACCTAATGGTTTTACCATAGGCCAAGCAGCATATGATATATTGGACGAAAAGCAAAAGTCGACTTTTGAAGAATTGGATGTCAGTCCTAATATTTGGAGTTATCTAAACGAAAAAACAGGGAGAATGTATCACGTTTACAGTAGCACAGCATGATTCAAGAAGTAATAAGCTTTTAGTATGGTCTTAGATTGGGTGCACCTACTAGTACAATTAACTGAATTATAATTCTTAATATGTGATTTATGAAGAACACTGCTATGGCTATCAGAAATGAACATCCTGAGAAATATGATTGGTGGCTAAGTGAGCTGGAATCATTAGGTATCAGCCCAAAGACATTAAATGATCTTAATGATAAACGAGAAGTAAGTGAACTAACAGAAAATCTAAAGCAGACATACTATCAGGAATATAAATCCAGATATACAGACTAGACTCTCAAATTATCTATTTGCTGAGATAAAAACTATGTAATAGCACTATACCATTGATGTGTGAACGAATCAATCTGTGTATGTCAAACTTTCAGGAACCATATTATTGCGCGTTCTAAGGAATGCGAAGATATCTTTTCTTCATCCTCTGCACTGTAGTCTTTAGGAATACTAGAGGAAATATCGCTCCTAATCTGAGCATGAAATGGCTGCAAAATCTATCATCTATGTGGAATGCGGAATAGCATTATTTGATGGTAATTGAACTGTGTCCCACTGTTTCGCATTGTGAAATGACAGAATCTTCTTCTAGACATCTTAGTAAGAATGTTCAAAGCTATCTATCTATCTTAAATGTAGTAGGTTGGAACGAAGAAAATATGGAGCACTCGCAGTCCTTTACTTTGAGTTCATCACCAAAGTTTTGCACGGTGAAGTGAAATGAAAACCATAATAGCCACAGCGATCAGTCTTGTGCCCTTGTTGGTAGCGCTTTCAGCGTTTCCATACTCGAGCTCAGATGTCTTTGCAATATCTGCATATGAATCGGGATTCAATCATGGAGTAACTGATGGAAAGGATAGTTGTTTACATCCGTCTGGATGCCACTGGTATGTTTTAGAGCCAGGCAAGGGCTTTGCATTTCATTCATGGGACTTTGTAAGAGGTTATGTTACAGGATTTTGCACTGCTAGTCCTGGAACGTCAAGTGACGCAGATCAAGCTAGCTGGGACTGTGATAAGGGCCCAGATTCTGCTTCGTGGGTGGATGAGAAATGACAGTGACGCTAGGTGCAATTCTAGTCTTGGTGCTAGGCGCAACGCTAATGATAGGCGCACAATCTGCCTTTGCACAAGCTGAATCTAGAGCAAGCGTATCAACTGAACCTGGACAATTATCACAGCTTCCACATTCAGACCATCCACAAGCTGCTTATCAGTCAGGCTTTCAACACGGCGTAATTGATGGAAATATGTCATCAAATGCAACATCGTATATTGACCAGCCAAAACATGGCTTTGCATGGCATACATCGGAGTTTGTCAAAGGATATGTCAATGGATACTGTAGCATACCTGCCAACAAAGATGTGGGAACTGATGATGACAGGCCGCATTTTACTGTCCGGATGGTCCAAGCTCTGCGAAATGGTTCATAGGCAAGCACGAGCCCATCAAGGAAGGTATTGCTGTAGCCACTTATGGCATTCCATCATCGGGCGTGAATGTAACATATCAATTCAACGATAAGACTTCAGGTTCATCCGGTTCGGATACCAGAATGGTAAACCAGACTGGAGAGATGCATTTTCTTGGTTATACTGACGAACTAGTCGGGTTTTACCCCGGAGATAAAGTGACAGTGAGTGTAAGCCAGTGTATTCCACAACTGAATACATATGGCTATCGGGAATGCATCCCACAAACTACTCTCGACAACAAGACGATAACACTGGGTGAAACTGGTGGTATTGTTAGCCTTGATCTATCGAAGAGTGCTATACCACTTGTTACATCAGCCGGCCTTGGTGGTGCAATATCAGATTATCAATTAGGACTTACACTTGGGGAGATTGATGGAAAGGATAGTATAGAAAATAATGGTACAGGTACTCTTTACGTAGAGCAACCTGGTAAGGGCTTTATCAATCAGACAAAGGAGTTTGTCAATGGCTATGTCACTGGATATTGTAAGTTTAACGCGGATTTTGCAGGATTCCTTACAGATGTAGAGCTTAACTGTGTACAGGGTCCATCCAGTATTAGTTGGCCAATACCACAACCCAAGTATGTTTTTAATCCACAGAGTTATTTTCAAGGATTAACAGAAGGATTTCACGATGGACTATTTGATGGTGAATATCATCATAATAAACCCGAGGGCATAACTCACAATGAGTCTTGGGGTCTAGGATATACACGTGGTTGGGACCAAGGCTGTAGAGACTCAGGACGTATTG
The DNA here is from genome assembly GCA_963765895.1 of uncultured Nitrososphaeraceae archaeon. Classification (GTDB taxonomy): domain Archaea; phylum Thermoproteota; class Nitrososphaeria; order Nitrososphaerales; family Nitrososphaeraceae; genus JARBAU01. Next base: position 9,401 of record CAVXZB010000018.1, read on the forward strand.
GAGAGAATTGTGACGTTCAAGCGGATGCTGATACTCCCTAGGCTGTGACGCACTTGAAGCAGCTTGGCACTTCACAGCCTGCAAAATTAAAGACAAATCAATAAAACCCTGTTTATACAAGCAAATTGGATTAGTATCATAGGTGTAGTAGGTCCTTGTAATTGAGTATAACCAATTGACCAACAAATCTCATAGTATAGTGAAACACGAACCTTCTTTTATGTTATCAACAGATTTATTGCTAAATGAACAAAATCCCACAGGTGCTGATAAGTTTTAGCGCTTATCAAGATCAGATTGAAATTTTCTATAAATGGCAATGCAGAAAATGACATCATTGAAGGATATTCCGGCAACGACCAAGTATATGGTAACGATGGTAATAATGTACTTACTGGTGGTCCAGGAAGTGATCAGTTTAACTGTGGTGCAGGTATAGACACAATTACCGACTTTCAGCCAGGCTTTGATACAAAGAGCGCGAATTGTGTCCATCCAATATGGTATTTGATGCGAGTGCCTCATCAGCATAAAAAAATTTTATCACCATCCTAGGACGTCAGTCTACACATAGGACGCAGCGTTTTCGATAATATTAATAACCTGGCACGACTCCTATCTATTCATAACGCAACGTATCCGATATAATTATTGGGGATAGGTTAAAAAATCCGATGTTGTCAGATGTGTTAAACCTATTACATGTTAACGGAATTAGTCTGTTGATTCACATCGACTAGCTGCTACTATCAATAGATACCTTCAATCTGTAGGGTGATCATATTCACAAGAAAATTGCTTGTTTCATGCTATTGTTATCTTTTTACTTGACTACCAGAGATGTTAAACCAGACTGTACTGTTTAAAAGTTGAAATAGTAGATTTTGAATGAAACTTCAGCATGATATCCTACCCTGAGAGAATAAACGGTTACACTCCGAGGTGAATCTGTGATGGAGGATCAGAGTCTTCAAGTTTCAGTCTTCCGCCAATACGAGAACGCGTTGGACTCATTGTACATGGTTCTAACGCGGCGGTTGCGGTCAAAACTATCGCTGCAGCAGAAGCTGCCGGAGTGCGACAGATATGGATGGCCCAACCACCTGTTTTGCCAGATGTATTAACGATGTTTGCAGCTGGCAGCAACAAAAACATCTACAGTACGCCTAGGAACCTCGATTATACCAACCTATCCACGTCATCCCTTGGTCCTGGCTCAGGAGGTTCTAGCTTTATACGATCTTGCACCTGGTCGATTGCGTCTTGGAATAGGCCCCAGTCACCGCTTTATTATAGAAGATATTTATGGTCTGCAACAGAGAACACCGTTAGCCCATCTGCGCGAATATCTGAAAGTCCTGCGTGCGGCACTCTGGGAAGGGAAGGTCAATCATCACGGACATTTCTATAACGTTATAGCCACATTATCCCATGCATCGCAGATTCCGATACTTATTTCGACACTAGGAAAATCAGCATTTCAATTAGCTGGACAAATTGCCGATGGAGCCCTTACATGGGTATGTCCTGTTCCGTATCTGCTTCATACTAGGAAATGCCATCTACATTGGTTAATAAATATTTAAAAATAGGTCTTTTAATGGTAATTGCATCTGGAGTCTCGGCAGTCTATTTAGATCTCGAAGGGTTCGATTGTCTGTCGAAATTGAGTAAAGTCCAGCGATCTGAGATTATAGTTCAAAATTTACCAGATCTTGAAAGGAACTGCTTTATCATCACTAATTCTTACGTATATTCACTCTTCGGAGTAATCATAGGAGTTATTCTGATAGTTATTTGGTATACCAGATATAGAAGGTGGCCATATAAAGAAAACAAAAGGTGGACACGTTGATAGATAGCTAACCTTCTAATTACGTAATAGATCTAATAAATACCTCTTAATTTGTTGTTATGTTATAATGCATATGGCATCATGTCCAATTTGTAAAAAGAAAATGAGTGAACATTCCGAGTTGCAAGATAAAATATGCAAAATGATCACGATAAAGCAATTTGCAAATTACTCTCCTGGTTATGATGTCCAGTTTAGACCTTTCTTCGAAGAATAAGATCATATCTAACTATCTGGGTGTATGTGGATAGGTGAATCCTTAGATATATCTCCAAGCAGATCTATTGCTGAGTATCTCAATCACATCATGAATCCCATTTTTTGTATTTTCAATTATAGGGGTTTTTAGTAAGATTATTATCGCAGTCCGCAGCCTGGTTGTCTACCAACCTTTTTACTTTAAAGCCACTAAGGGTTGCTCTTCTACTTTCTCCAGCTCTGGTTGCTGTTTTTCTTCTTCCTCAGCTAGCTTATCCATTCTTCTCTTGAAGAGCTTGCTATATTCGTAGTCTGATATAAAGTCACACATATTGTAGTATTCTATAGCATCTTATTTAAGCAGATTCCTATCAATTTTTGAACATGACTATATGACTCTGAATATGGGCCCGTTTCATGCTTTTTACTCTAACCATTTCTAATCAATTTCTATTGAAAAACTATAGCAAACAATAGAATTTAATAAAAATTGCCAATTAGTCTAGATAGCAGCAATTATTACTTTTTTCATCCGCTGGCTTCCTCGGGTCAGGCTACGAATAATGCAGACCTTCTTTGCATTTTGGTCACATTCTCGAGGGCTCAGTTGGACCAATCTACAGATCCGTTATCCGGTGAAGAAAAAGCAGCCGTATTTACTTCATCCAGTGTTTGTATTACATTGTTTCTCATTCGTGTTAAAGTCTGTTTTTGCATGCTGTCACAGAATCACCTGACATAAAGTCCCCCGCTAGCAAATCTTATAACTTCGTTACCCAATCCACCAGGTAGTAAAAATATTCTATAAATTACGAAAATTCCACTTGTATCGTCCGTAACTTTTATTCTTCGATATATCTATATCGGTATGTTACTCGTGTGAAATACAATTGAGGACTCGCCTATTAATTTCAAAAAAACGTATTATAGCCCTTTTTAATACAACAGCATAATACTGTTGAAATTCAGGCACGCAAAACAATCTGATAAAAATAATGCTTTAAAATTCTGTACTGATACATTTGAATGGGGTGACTACATAGAGGAAGTATGGGATGATTGGAACTCTGATCCAAATGGATATTTGACGGTTGCAGAAGAAGAAGAGGACAGTGGAGTAATAGCAGCACTTTCTCATGCTTATGTATGTCCTAATAGGAAAAGGGTATGGTTAGAAGGTGTCAGAGTTAATCCAAATTTCAGACGCAGATCTATTGGAACAGAGTTGATAAAGAGAATGGTACAATATGGCAAAGAACAAGGAGCTAAAGAAGCAGCCGGTCTAGTATCAGTAAAGAATCTCGCCTCACAGGCAATGATGGAAAAAAATGGTTTTGTTGTGACATCAAGATGGACTTATTGTTATATCAGGACCTACTGCTAGTACAGTATTTCAAAAGCCTGATACTGGCCAAGCCAGAATTGCAACATCAAAGGATAGGGAAATGATATGTAATTATCTTAAGCAGTCTCAGATATTTAGGGCAGGCAGCAGAAAATTATGAACATTTATGGAGATGGTATCGTCTTGATTTGAGTTCTGACATTTTGCAAAATTTGATTGAAAATAGAAAAATAATCATCATGACTCCTCATAATCATTCAATAATAGAGGGAGTTGCTATTATTAATAAAAACGGCAATAATATGTTTCAAAAGGCTATATCGATGCTTTTGACATATTAACTCTAAGGCGTCTGATCGCCTTTGTCATTAATTTGACATACTCCGAATTAGGAGAAAAAAAATCCGAGATACTACAAATGTTCATTACTCACACACCGTTTCTGCAATCAGCTATGGGAGCTTTAGCAATAGATCAATATGGACAGTTTTTATTTTACACAAAGGAATTTTAGCTTCGCAGTCGTTCTAGGTATAGTAAAATTGTACATCAAGCAAGCAACATACCATATACCATATATAGATAGTTAGATTGAAAATTCGAAAATATCCTCGTAGGTTCTGGATTCCAATGGTCGTTGTCTTTTGAGAAATGTCTTTTTTAGTCGCGCATGCAGCTGCTTGCCATGGCGACAGACAAACCCCATTTCCTTCCCACTGAACACCATCCTATAACATAGCCTCTTACAAAATCCCATAAATGGAATTGAAAACCATTACCTAGATGCGTTATATATTCATCTGCCCCGCATTTATGTGGAGGGATACAACTGCCCATTCCATCACTTACCTCGAACTGAAAGCCTGATTGATAGTCCGATATTGCATTTGACGCGCCTATCATTAGGACCACGACTGCCACTGCTCCTATCAAGACTTTTATGAAGGACAATCCCATGTTGCCTCATCTGCATCACTACTGATACCTGCCTTACACATGGCAGCAATATATCTTCTGATGAATTCCTTTGTATGAAATGCAAAACCCTTGTCCTTTCCTAGTATATACCGATGACGTTTATGATTGCGGCTAACAAGGGAAGGAAAATTGATTATACGAAACCATATGAAACTATATACTAGTCTTTCAAGTATTTATGCAAGGGATAATGTTATCAATATTATAACAACGTTTCCTCGATTATACACCTAATCGTCTGTTAATCTGTGAACCTTTTCTATCAAGACATACTTGTCTAAATAATACACATTTGAAGACAGTATAGAATAAAGAAAAAAGATATGGGGGTTAGTTGTTACCGTTGCCGAACTCGTCAGTTAATCCGTTAGTATGAAATTATGAAAATATGAAAATCAGAAAATGATTAGATACTTCAAGATGATCGTAATGAAGTACTTATGAGACTCTAGCAGATCACTTTTGATAGACCTGGAAATGATAGATAGTATTTCAGCCAGGTGTTGATAAAAAGACATCAGACTATGGAATAAGTTAAAGTGATGTAGTAGTAATGTTATGATTAATCCCATTTACTAACTGCATAACCGTCCATGATTATTACACAAACAATTCAGAATAATGAGAGGGTATCCTCATTTAAGCAATTAACGTTATGTATGGCACGCCCCATTATAGATGCATAAACTTCTATCATTATTGTCTATGTAGACATAATTATTGGAAGATGCAGAACATACCTTGGAGATAACCACAAAAACCTAGTTAGGACAAGAGAGATAGCATCTTTTCAAAGTCAGATCGCATTGCGGGCCTAAAGCAAATCCATCTTACGAGTCCAGTCCAATGACAGTAATAAGACACTTGTCAAAATTGTTTAAATCGTAGTTTGGCTATTTTTTGGTATAATGGAAAGTCAGGGCAGCAGTTGCGATTCTCGAATTCACGCCTACAAAAATGGCAAAACAATGGAGCAGTGCAGACAGGAAGCCAGAAAAACTACAGAGTTACTATCAGAAGAAATTTCGAAGAATGGGGAGGTATCCTGGAGAAGAGTATTGGAAGTAACAGACTATGACGAATTAGTCTATAAATTAACTTTAAAGTATCTTCGACAAAGAGGGTGCGATATTGGTAATAACACTATTCCCCGTGTAAAAAACGGCAACATTTGTATGTAAAAACGATTTTATCTATTCTTTACTGCTTAAAGATTGCAAAAGCTGCAAAGACATAGGGCGCATTTTGACACTGTATGGTTTTACTTGTACGACTAATGAAGCCTTTTCTCCGGCGAAAATCATTAAAGGTTCTTTGTCACATCATAATACTCAGTGTCAATGCGACGGGGATCTCCATATTCATCATGGCGGCGCACCCAGAATTGAGGAAAGGCATGACCAACCTCATCTCGGCCCTTGGGAACGAGGTCAAGGTAGTTGTATGCCGCATTTAACATATCAATGCCACGTGCATAAGCTGAATAGGTGTGAAACACGCGACCAGCAGGGTCTTTGTAAAATACGCTAATTCCTTCCCTCTCTGACATCCAGGCCTGGTCCGTATAGTTGTATGAATCTTCCTTCTTGGCTAACTGATCCTGGGTGAAAGACACGTGATAGTCGAAATTGAAATCTGTATCGTAGGAGGAAACCCACTTGAAATCCCAGCCCATCCGCTTTTGGTATGCCTCCAACTTGCCATATGGCGCATGAGAAACAGCGATCATGGTCACATCTCTCCGATTCAAATGCACAATTATTCCATTGAAATTGTCTGCCCAAAAGGAACAACTTGGACATCCTGCGTTCCAACTTGAATCAAACATGAAGTGATAGACTAATAGTTGGCTTCTTCCGTCGAAAAGCTCTGACAGCGTTTGTTTCCCATTCTTCCCCTCAAAGACATACTCCTTATCGACGACTACCCACGGCAGATCGCGTTGTTGTTGGCTAAGTTGATCACGCAAAGCAGTGAACTCTTTTTCCTTCTTGAGCAGCTCCGTGCGAGCCTTGACCCATTCTTCCTCGGAAACAATCCTGCGGTCATTTAAGGGGTCAGCCATTATTTTCTCCCTCTAAATATACTATTTAGGGTCATAAATAACATACCAAATCCATTCTGAATACGCTTGTTTGTTATTGGGCCACCACAAACATGCCCTCCTTTGATCCATTCTTCTGATTCTATCATATCATAAAATTGACACTGGTAACTCTTAGGGCATTTTAGGTCATTGGTAACTTAGGGTGATGTTCAAGTGTTAACTTAGGGACATGAAGCACAATGTTTTCAGTCTAGCTTTGCCTGGTAGAAGATCAGCGGCAAATTATTAAATTCATCCACCCAGTCCACTATTTTAAAGTGAATGATTACGATTAGAATGTACCAGCAGCACGAGTATCCCAGAACCACATTGGCAGATGCGATTGAACAGAAAATTATCAACAATCATAGGTCTGGAGATTAGCTCGATGACGCAAGACGCAAGTCGATACGATGAGGAAGAGAACCTGAATTCGAGCAATCGAGAAAAGGATCCACCCAATCATCTTGATAGAGAAAATCCTTGCCAGTGAATATATCAGAATATGTGCAGAAGGCAAGGGATGAACTCAAGCAGTACGAGGAGCAAAAGAAATTTTATGAGAAGCGGAGAAAAAGAGAGAGATTATACTTGAGCTCGTTGATCTACTAGAAGAGCACGATTATCCCAAGAAATGATTGGACTCATTCTTATTAGTTAGAAATTCCTCTTCAAATTGCATGAATTTAGTTGTGAGATCTTTTCCAGTAGGATCTATAAATTTGGCAAATCTTTCTTCTTCCTCTAGGATAAATCCTGCCATCGGCTGATAGATGTGATAACCGTTGCCAGTCCAAAGTACTGTAGGATGGCCTCGCATTTTGCTTTCGATTTGTTTTAAGACTCTATTCAGAGCTTTATCAAGCTTATCGATTGACCCAAAGTCCCTCAGATCTATATCTATCATTAGAAAACTTGGTGCAGTTCTATTGATATCATCATATTTTGTAAATGATGGATATGCGTTGATCCTGCAATCCTCATAGTTTGAAGTTCTAAAAATATTCAAGGGCCTCCTGTGCGTTGAACACCTCTTTCTGATATCCAAGTGCTTTAGTCATGATATTACTTGGGAAAAAGGGCCCTTGGAAATGCGATAATATGAGGTTTAGATTCTGTTTTACCTCATTTAAATTCTGACTACAAAGGGGGTAGATTTCTTTCTGTATTGGGGTGAAAGAAAAATTCCCTCCTTGTATACCATTATTTCGTTTTTGAGCTGGTCCAGTGTTTATTGTAATCTATATGACTAATACTAATTTGATTAATATACATTTTATTTATCCATACTGCATTTGAACTACCTTTAACTAAAATTTCTGATTACTAAAGGAGTAGATTTCATTCAGTGCACTTGATGTCTTGGAAAATTCGCATGATAACAGAGAAAAGCTGCAGGCAATGGAACTATTCAAGGATACACACCTAGTCAAGCTGTAGTTACTGTCAAAAATGTTCATTGCCATAAAAATTCTGATTTAAATTCATGGATTGCTATCATACCTTGGAATAAAGTTTTGGAAAATCTATTGCATTATTTTTGTTTTTCAATCTTCGTTGATGTACAGTTTCCCATTTTTGTGTGTATGTTTTAGTGACATCCTCTATCTTATCTGCAGTAAAGGCCAACACATATTGATATTCTTTTCTCCAGTTTTCTTCATAATAGTGTGGATGATTTAGTGAGATTGGATAATCTAAAGTAGAATCTGCATGGACCCATTGCCCATCTTCTGAAGAAGAAGAATAAGAAAGCATAGCTTCGTTCCAGCAATGGTCAAGGAAGTCATGTACAATTCTTGTTTTTATTCCTAAACTACTTAATATAGCTCCAAAAAGCATGGACCATTCACTACACCTTCCGGTTTTATTCTCAACAATCTTTAGAATTTCGCCATATCTAGGAAAGGCATATTCGCTTTTACAGACGCTCGCAGCCAAAGACTTCTACTTTGCGTATCTTCCATGGGTCGCCTATTATTATTTTCTTAATTTGCATTATTGGTGCTGCTGATGCTACTGACCTACTACTAATACTATTACTGTCACTAACACCATTAGGACTATCACATCTGTTAACGCACACTTCACAAACAGGATCCTTTGGAATCCATTTCATAAACTCATTTTTGAACCATTTCAATAATGGTATAATGTTGCCATCTTCTTTTGTTGTTGCTTTCAAAATAACGTCTTGTGGTATTAACGATCTAACTTTTTTCAGGATCTCTGGATTTTCATACTGCTCTGTCACTCTTTTATAAAGCATAAAAGTATCTTTCAAAGGATCGGAAGGCAATCCAAGTAGACAGGACCAATCAAGCATGATATATTATGTACAAGTTACAATTGTTATTATTATGTTATTCTTGGCAAAGAGTGATGATATTTCATACCACTTTTGCAATTACAAGATTTAACATCATAGCATATACAACCAGATTCAATTCTAGGGCTATGAAATGAAATAGGATATTGTGCTTTTGACCCTTCATTATTTGGCACCAATCCAAGAATCATGATATGGAATGGATGATGATAGTGATAGTGATGGTGGCGCGCTTTCTATATCTCTTAATAGTCGCCCCTCCACGCGAGTTAACGCATTAGAGTCGTACTATGCCCTTTAGATCAACAGCCATAGGATTAGCATGTGTAGGCATCCCTGTTACGAATAGTGTATGAACTTCGAAAAGTTTTGATTAATAGTTATACGAAAAGCGCCTAGCCGTCATAGATGTCAGGGTATCCATAGTGCTATATTGGGTTCTACATTATGCATTAAGCTAATGGCACCTTTTTTACGAACATCTTCTCACTTACAGAATGAATATGTACTATGGTTACTATGGATACCCTGACGAGACAGAATATCACTAGTGATCTGAGCGTGAAATATTATGAAAAATCACTAACAAAACTAATCCGTCAGGGTTGATTTTCTATAACATGAGATACAATTGCGCGCGCGGTTATGATTAATATTTTCATTGCGTTTATTTCTTAGCCTTATTAGACTTCTGTAAGCTTGCCTTTAACGCTCCCACAAGATCCTTAGTCTCTTCCTCTTTGACTTTTTGTGGCTCGGAGACTATCATTCTACCTTTTACTTTTGTGTCTATCAGTTTTTCTAATTCTTTAGCATAGGTATCAGAATACTTGCTCAGATCAAAATCTTCACTAGACAGATTTTCAACTAGCAATTTTCCCAATGATAATTCTTTATTATCCACAGCAGCGCGCTGTAGGTCTCTAAGTTCACTAATTTCATCTATCGGTCGTATATCATCTATATAATGAAGTAGATGCATTACAATTACTCTCTGATAAGGTCTGAGAGCCACAACATACTCTTTTTCTCTAAGCACTATTTTTCCAAGTGCTATTTTTTAGTTTCAGTTAGTACTTTTACAAAAAGTGAATATGCCTTATCATTTTTGTTCTTATTGTCAATAAACTAGTAGTAGGATATTTGCAACATGCTGCCGGAGATGTAGTTGCACATTAACATTTAGCATTTAGAACATGTTTTATCCACAAAGACAAGTTGTTTATTCTCATTTTTTTCTAACAAATTTAATTATTCTGATAAAGATATTGTCATTATCTCCGCTTGATATAGTTCTTGCTATAACTGAAAACAGAATCGCCAGACCAGTCGCAGATGAGATTAGCCAAAGAATATAGCTATTTGCAAGATCTATCCTTCCAGACCAAACGTCATATATTATTCGCAAAGCTATGGTAAACACTCCCTGACCTGCACCAATTCCTATCAAAATCTTTCCAAGGTTAACTCTGTTTGCTGCAAACAAACTTGCACCTACAAGCACAGTAATTCCTCCTAACTGGCTAATAATTACTACTATGCCTATTGGAACTATAACTAGCGCCCAAATATTGCTTGGTAAGTTGGTCAACATCTCATTTTGAATTATGTAGTAAAATCTTACATCGGCTTTGTAACCAGAAATCAAAAATATAATCCCTGAAACAAAAGCAATAACCGCAGCTAGCTGATTTCTTTCCCATCTGCTAAATCGTATAGTTTCATATATGTCATAGAAAATCCTCTTGGCCTTTGTAGTAGCAGTACTATATGTTCTATCAACAATTTCTAAAGGTGTGATAGTATTTTTCATCCTTTCGATAGAATATCTGTGATGTACCTCATAAGCAGTTATTTTAAGTTCTATATCTTTTTTGCTTATTGATAATATCGTGGACCTGGGAACAGCATATTTCCTCAACCACGTAAATTCGCTTTGTATAACTATGGTGTCTGCAAAAACTTTTTTGACAAATCCCAATTTTTTGCCATCGCTGGAGTATACCGACTTGTGTAATATTCCAGACTCATCAGCATAATACATATTTCATTACTCCGATATGTAATACTTACTCATGTAGGTCAATTGTGTGACTTGTTTGATCTTATAAAGATACTATACTTGTTTATAAGTTTCAACAAAAGTGCACTTGCTTACGTATCTCGATATACGATATTTCATTCTGTTTACACTTGTCCTAATCACTCGCAATTCCTTGCCTTCGTATCAACACCTGGCTGAAAGTCAGTAATTGTGTCAGTACCTGCACCACAATTAAATTGGTCGCGTCCTGCACCTCCCGTAAGGATATCATTGCCATTACCTCCAAATATTTGATCGTTACCTGAACCGCCTTGTATCATATCATTTCCTGCGTCTCCATACAACATATCATTTCCTTGGCTTCCTGCAATACGATCATCTCCGTTACCACCATTTATAATGTCAGCTCCATTGCATCCATTTATTCCATCATTTCCACCTCTGCCATTAATAATATCAGCTCCTGAAGTTCCTATTAGAGTATCATCTCCGTTTGTACCCATGATGATCCTGTTAGTTCTGGTACTAATACATGAACTATCAGGAGGCGGAGCGAGCTGCCGTTACTTGCCATATAAATGAGACAAAAGGTCCTTGAAGTGCTGTACTATCGGTAGCCCTAAACTGAGCTGTGTGCTGGCCGATAGCTATATTTGTGTAGGTCAGAGTACTGGCACAGTTTGAAAAGGCAGAATTATCTAGACTACATTGAAATGTTATGGGTGGTGTACCGCCAGAGGATGTTAATTGGAACGTGATTTTATTCGAACTAGTTGAGCCAGCATTCTGAACAGGATTATTATTACCATCAATGGCAGAAGTTATCAGAGTATTTGGAAGACCTGGAGGCCTAGTAGATATCACGGAAACAGTATTCCCAGGTGCCTCATTTGAATTAAAATTGGTCACATAAACATTTCGATGTACTGGGTCATATACTGGAGTAACTGGTCCTTGCCCCACGGTAACATTACCTATGACCAGGTTGTTAGTGCCGTTAATTAATGAGACATAGTTTGCGCCCTGATTGCCCACATAGACAATACCATTATCTGCGTCAAATCCAACACCCGTCGGATCCGGACCTACGGTAATTGTTTTAGTCACGATATTTGTGGAACTATCTATAGCAGAGACAACTTGTGTATCGTGATTTGCCGCATATATGTTACCGTTGACCGAGTTATATGTAAGAAATACAGGGTTTGGTACATTTGCTACAGTAGCTACCACAGTTCTAGACGCTCCATCTATTACCGAGATGGGTCCAGAACCTGTATTAGGAATGTATGTAAGCCCGTTACCTGGGTTAAAGACTCCTTGTAATGGTTGTCCTCCAACCGTTATGGTATCAATAACTGCTCTGGTTGCTCCGTCTATTACTGAAATAGTTCCACTTCCTGCGTTAACTGCATATATGTAGTCATTAACAGGATCATAAATCACGCCATCTACTATTGAGCCACTGCTTTGTACCGTGTCAATCACATTATTAGTTGTAGCATCTATTACTGATAATGTGTTTGAATATACGTTAGCTGTATAGACGTAATTACGTTTAGAATCAAGAGCAAGTTCGCGTGGAGTATAATTATTTGGTAGGTGAATAGTTGCAAGTACACTATTAGATGTTGTATCTATTACAGATACCGTACTTGAAGCAATATCTGCAGTATACACATGACCTGTAATTGGATTAAAAAGCGCGCCATACGGACCAGTACCTACAGTTATCGTTGCAATTACAGCATCAGCCAAGGCACTTTCTATACCCATAAAAGTGCCAGATAATGCAAGTGCTAGAATAACGCTTAGACCAGACATATAACAGATTGCATATTTCACTGCCAGTCAAATGATGTTTTGAATCATATACTAATAAATAGAGAGATGCATAATACGATACCGAAGATTAATAAACGATTTTAATCGCTCAGTTATGTAGGTTAACTAAGAGATTTGTTACTAACAACTAGTTTAGTACAATCGATATAAACAATGTAGCTGCGAACGAGATTCCCAGTAATTTATCTCATTACTTTGTGTCTACTGTCCTAGAGGACGGGTGTAATCGCTCGCCATCTGTCAGATCCCTATGTGTCACTCCTTCAATAAATTTTTATACATAGGACAAGATCGGAATTTAACCCCATACCATATAATTATCAGGAAATGGCGTTATAACCCGATATGCGAGATGCCAGATTATAAATATTATCGAAAAATGGGGTATGCTAAGATTAGATTGACTGTTCGATATACATAGATCTTGATCAGAAAAACTCGTTAGTAACTAAGCCATGGGTGCGTGCTATGCCTTGCCTGCATTCCATCAGATTATGCTAAGTTAAGATGGTTGCTTGTGATGGCGCGCACACCATTCATGCACTTAGTTCTTTATCATCAATTGCATTTAATTTTACCATGGATATTGAATAGTATTATTTGATGGTAAATGAACTGTATCAGACTGTTTAACTTTGTGAAATGACAGAATTTTCTCACTTGTTTGAGCTATGAGCTTGTCTAGTGCTTCACGGTTCACGAGTTGTCTAGTCATTTTTAGCAGTTTGCGCGCGCATCTTAACGACCGTAGGTAGTTTTTCATCTATTGCATCATCGAATCTTTTATTAGGATATTCCTGACACTCTCTTCTGATTTACTCTAAAACGGTATATTTGGCTCGCCTTATCATATTTAGCATACATAAATTTTATCATCATTCTATGACGTTGAGTCTACACCTACAACGCAGAATCTTTGACAATATTCATAATCTGCCATTACTCATGTAGTATCATATCGCCAATTCCGGTACAATTATGTCAGATGTAGAGTCCGAGGTGTTAAAAGTATTGGGTATTAGCACTATCCAAGGCCTTCGTGATCCTGGTAATAACACAATTTTTTAGAAATGTTCCCCTCCAAGCCGAATTAGTGACAATAATATAAATACACTATCTAATGGGAGATTTTTATATGAAATTAGTAGAAGACTCAGAATTGAGTCAGCTTGGTAGGATATATGATGATGTGCTTACGTCTGCAGAGATTAATATCCGCCATAGACCATGCATAAGTTCATTTGATAATCTCAATCGACGAGTATCGTTCTTGGTTATTCCTACTCTGGAAGATTTGAAATATACCATGTTCGAACCGACTGATCCTGCACAAGAAGTCGGATATCCATTAAAGGTAACTAGTAAGGAACACATAGAATCGGCAGCTTTTCTAGCCCAATCCCCTCCTGGAACCCTTGGTCATCATGATATGATTCCAACCTTAGTCTCAAGAATTACTAAGATAGTAACAGACCAAATTCATAGGTTTACCGAGGAAGTCATCGCTCTTGGTGGGACAACAAGGATAATTGATGCTGATGGTCTTACACCGATATCGCAGGACCATTTGTTCAAGAAATATTATCCAGTTTAGGAGGAAAATGCCGAAGAATATTCAAAGATTGGATTCTGGACTCATTACCTTAGTAGTGATTTTACTGTCCTAAATTCACAGCAACTTGTTTTTAACGTCTAACGGATCCATATCCATAACACGCATTATTTTGCGCGCGCCTCGTGATCGAAATACAATTAAATTTTATTACCATCCTGGGAATGTCAGTCTACGCTTATGACGCAGCCTCTTCAAAACTATTTATAATCTGGCACCCCACATATCATACTATATCGCTATTTCCGGGATAATTCTGCAGGATATGTTAAGAACTCCCGACGTGTCTGAAACGTTTATGATTAGTAGATGCAAACATAATTCTACAATAACTTTCAGTAAAGAGGCGTGTTGGCATTTAGTAGTCTGCGGCATAGAGGAATTTTGTCTCCAGATCCTCAATTAGAAAATTGTCTAGTTTACATCTTGTACGGAAATTTTACTAGACGTGAGTGCAGTAGTAGATAATGATCTGTTGTCTGCTACCACCCCAATGCCTTTGCGGATTTATTAGCTGCTTCATCTAGAGCTTGCTTTGGTTCTTTTATGCCATAGTAAACTTCGTCAAGTGCATGACGAATATTTTCCGCTATCTGAGGATATTCTGGTATACTGGGTCTACTGTGTCCTGTTTTGAGTAAAGTGATCAATTGATCGTAATAGGGTGTTGTATTAAATATTACTCTTGAATATGGATCCTGGCCTATAGGTATCTGTGTGGGAAGAGTCGAGTGTGCTGCTAAATATGGAGCAAGTATTTTTGGTTTTAGCATTATTGTGAGCAAGCTCCCACGCAAGCTGTTTATGGTTCGACGTCAAAGGAACAGCCAATTCCCAACCCCCCATTAAACTAGCGGTCGTATTGGTTGGACTTGGTACCGGAAACATAGGTATGAATCCTACCTTTTGTTCAAATTCTGCCCGTTTTTCGGGAGAAGTAATTGAAAATTTCTCGTTTATCTGATGTTGTAATGCTTCGGGTAACCATGATCCTTCAATCATTACTGCAAACTTCCTTTCAAGAAATTCTAACCCACCAAAATGATTCCTCTGTGGTTTAATTCCAGCATCTACCTGCTGTTTGATAAAATTCATTGCTTTTACACCTTCACTACTATTATACGCAGGAAACCAGTAACTGCCTTTTGTTGGATGTCCAGACTTCATCTTCAAAATTTGGCCACCAAGCATCCAAAGATATGGATACCATAAGTCAGGAGAATGACTGGCACCTGTAAGATGTACTCCTTCTATTCCTTGGGGTCTAAGAACTGTGTTTAGTTTTTTTGCAGCTGCAATATATCCATCCCAAGTCTTTAAGGAATTGGGATCAACACCCGCCTTGCCTAATAGATCTTTCCAGTACCATATTCCTCTAATATCAGTCCATGCCCATATTCCATAGACCTTTCCACTGTATATGCCGCCATCCCAATTCTGTTGGTACCAGTCGTTTTGTCTTCCCCAATTCTTCGTATAATTGGTAAGATCAGTCAAGAGTCCTTTCTGAGCAAACTCTCCAAGCCATATTTGATCCAACGATATTAGATCAACTGTAGTCTTTGCCTCTAATGCCGCTAACATGTGTGGTCTAGCTTGACTATATGGAAGCTTTGTGACGTTTAGTAATATTTCTAGATCAGGATGTTTTACTCTTAGCTCCTGTAGCGCTGATTGGAGTAATGCATTCCAACTTTGTGGATCCTCTTGGTCCTCAAGCATTACCGAAATCGTAACTCTCTGCTTTTGCGCCTTAGCAGGTATTCCAACCGGGGTAAAAGAATTCAGTACTGCACAAAGTATAACTCAAATAACGGCACCTACTATGGTGCTCGTACGAAGACACTTCATTATAGGAGACCACATTAGAGATAAAGAAGGTCATTTTTAACTATTTTCTGAATTAGGAAAAAAATTAATGTGGACTTTACATTATGCCATTTTTATGGGCAGATCCAACAATAGCAAATCCATTTCCGGGTATAGCATCAGCATTTCAAGGTCATAGTTTAACTAAAAGTCCCCCTATTCAAATTATCATTCTAATTAGTGTACAACTCGGGGTTGCGCTATTGTAAGTCCTAATGGAACAAGTGGAGGTTAAATATTAAACCAATAAATGTTCCGAATATGATGACCTTCCTTATTATTGAATCACTCCCGCGAATCTATTCATATCTTCACTCGCATACTTGGCAACCACAGTATTTGCTGATTTGGCATTCTTGAGCATATTAACTAAATCAGATAAACGATTGGCTGGTATCGCACAGGTCATGTCGGTGGCTCGCCATTCCAGTGTGTACTCTGCTTAGCATGCAGCCCAAACTTAAGGCGATAGCCTTTTGTTCCTTTGCCATAGGTATGATATGACATTGCGGCTTTCCTTCAAAATGAATATCAGATACCGCGTCTGATAGAATCATAGCCTGCATTGCATTTACGAAGAGGAGAACAACGTCAGGATCGAAACTAGTATCTTCAAGTGGACCATACGTAATGAATTCTGGACGTTTTTTCACCATAGGGAGCTGCTTAACCATGTCATTCGTAACCCAACCACATTCTAGTAAGCTCAACACATCAGAGTTGTTTGCAACCTCACTTAACGTCTTTAGACCATGAGTAACACTACCAACACTACAGTTCCCGTGGTCCTGCGGGACCGTTGTAAAGGTTTGCTTTCCGGCTTTCATCCAAAAAACGCAGCCGGCAGGAACCTTTCCGGTTCTTCCATCAGATGTCGGTTCTGGCATATTTCCTTCATATTGCTGCACCTCTGACGGGACGACATTAGAAAAAGTAATGGCTATGGGGAGGGATTGTAAATTCAATAGTGTTGTAATCTCAGAAGATATTTCTTTCCAATTGTTCATATATGTCAACTCTTGGCTATTGTATTAAGTCTTCGTAAACCTCAATTTCTCCTTCTTCAATATGTCCTTAATTCCAAATGTTCGCAGCAATCTCGCCATACCCTCTTTCACAAGACCAAAGACCGATTGAGATTAATGGATGATGATGCCTTTCAATGAGATTAATGCAGCTTATGAGATGAGATCCGAACATTCGAACATATAATCTACTTTTTTGTTGCGAGCATCACTTTTTTTCTAGGTCAGTAAATTCGACAGATATGCTTTTCCATTTCCCACTTGTCTCCCTTTCGTCCGCAGTCTTCACATACTCTAATATCCGAACCTTCGTACAAGCGACGGATATGTCCAGCATTATTCTTTGACCTCTGATTAGTACAAGTTGAGGCTACCTCATCATTATAATTGGATTTTTCTACGCCGCCACCTACTTGCTGTAAAGAAATTTGCCCCCCACGTGGGCACTCATATTGTGAGTTTGGACGATGTAAAGAAAAATCCCGTATTAAATTTAATTTATTATATATATATAAGGCTGTGTAGAAACCATCTCATACAGTCAAAGCTTTGTAAGAGTATAATACCAATAGTCTATTGAAAGAATCAATGTACAGTCAGACTTGCAGGTACTATGTTCCGTGTTTTGAAGCATGCAAGGATTCCTCTATTTTCTAACAGGAAAAGTAATCACATATTTACAATATGGCAGCACATAGTTCTAGTTGCTATACGACAGTATGAAGGTAAGAGTTATAGAATGTTTGTCGAGTGGTTAATTGAAGCCTATTACCTAAGGTCATTTCTACGATTGTCACGTATTCCTCATTTTACAACATTGCAAAAGTTTACAGATAGAATCAATAATTCATTGCTTGAAAAGATAATTTCGTCATTCATTGTAATTAGTGGTACCAAGCATATCTTTGCAGGAATAGATTCAACAGGATTTAAGATAACTCATGCATCACAATATTATACTGATCGAACAGAATTGAGAAGAAAATATGCGAAATTATCTATTGGAGTAGATGTATTACAACAAATCATATGTACAATTAAGATAAGATGAGCTCCAACAAGGCATGATAATGTAGATTTCAGGCCAATTATAACAAGGACATCAAATATTCTTCCATTATCTGTAGTTACAGCTGATAAGGGTTACGATAGTGAAGATAATCACCTTCTCGTAAGAGAGGACTTACATGCATTCAGTATTATTCCTGCTCGATATGAACATGTACCGATGTGGAGAACACATGGTAAGTACAGAAAGCAGATGAAGCGTGGTTACTCCAAATTGCTGTACAATCAACGAAACAAAGATGAAACCATAATATCAGTTATAAAACGACTATTTGGAGAGAATCTTATGTCTAGATTGACTAGAATGCAGAACAGAGAGTTATCATTTAGATGTATCACCTACAATATGCATAGACTGACTAATCTTGTAATATTGATGATGTTTTCTACATAGCCTATTATATATATATAATTATATGATAATATAGGCATTGGAGGCAAGCGTGGGGTACATTTTTCTTTACAGGTATATGACTGACATGTGGCGCTTTTTTCTTTACACATGCTAGGCGGACGTGGGGTACATTTTTCTTTACACCAGCCTACCAGCTCTTTGAACTCATAGGTCAGAAACCACTCATAGTCAGATTTCAGTTGTATCTCCATTTTGGAATTGTACATATCCAGCTCATCCCCATATTTTTGGACTAGGCCTATCGCCTGTAATTCTGTCATGGTTTTAAGAGCCGTGGGTTTAGTTGTATTCAATCCCTTTACGATATGCTGTGTAGAAAGATTGCCATTATTAGATATTAGAAGCTGGAATATGGTGACTCTTTCTATTGAAGCCGTTGATAAAACTACATTTGCAATAATGGGAATATCAGCCAGTGCGATATAATCCCTGCCCTGTGACAAAGCATGCCCTCTTGCCAAGTTACTAAGCTGGGTTATTGCCCTTGACGGATCTTCTATATTTGCAAGACGGTATGCGTATTCTGAACCCTGAGTATTTTTAGTCTCCCACGTAGGGACTATAGCTCTTAAAGGCGCCAGTAATTTGGCTAACCTTATAATATATCTGTGTGCTAATTCTTCATCTTTATCACGGTTTGATGATATCTTTGGATGATTATTATCCCATATTATTTGCGGATTTGTCTCAAAATATTCTAGGTATTCAATCAAAGCTTTTTGGATTGCCTGCTTTTTCTCTCCAAAATTCTCATTCCTTTTATCATAGTAATAATCCTCGCTCTCTTCTGATTTCGACAATCTATAGAAATACAATTTCGGTCCCAGTACAGACAGCTGTTTGTGTACTTTGGGAGGGATGTCAACAGCAGCTCCTAGCCAAGTAAACATAATCTCTTCATTATAACCTCTATGACCCTGCGCGCCAGTATCGCTCTCATAGCCATGTCCGTCCAGTATTCGAGTCATAATTCCAAGTGTCTGAATTAGTTCCTCTTCTCGTTGTGCAAAGGTCGGGGCCAGTTCTGGAGTAAGGAAGAATTTATTCTTGATCTTGGGAAGCATGTCGATTTCTTTCAACTTATCCTTACTCACGACAGAGTTATGAGAAACAAACGCTTTTGCGCTAAAGTTATCAGTGTAGAAAGTATTATTGGGGCCTCTAAATAGCTCTATACTTACTGTCTTTAATGAGCTTGCTGGTCCTAACAATATACCAGCAAAAGGGAGATTACAATCTTTGATATTCAGAATAGATTTTACTGACAGTGCAAATTCCAATGCTGGCCATAATTTGGGAATATTAGTTAGTGTTACTTTTTTAAGACATTCATATTTTTCAAGCAGCCTGGCTGGCAAATAATTTGGATCTGGCTTTGGATGTGATGTCGGAGCTTGATTATTTTTCTTATTATCACTACCATCTAGGCCGCCTGTCGCGCCAACAAGTCCCATCTTAATCTTCAAACCTCCACAAAACCTTAAAAGCCGCGCCGCTGACGTGGTAATATCTCTGATTTACACTTTCCATTAATGATTGAATTGCTTCTGTCACTGTTTTATCAAAAAGCCTTGGATCGCAATGCTTTAGTTGCTCAAGCTCGTTCAGTAATTGTTTTTTCAAGTCTGAACAGTTGATCACAAATACTGGCGAAGGCTTCCATATACTTACTCTATAGAGAACATACTCGGCCTGGGCATAATACTTGTGATCTATTATTATGTGTCCATCTTTGGTAATCTCATAGATTGCTGCTGAGCCCAGTTGAGATGAAAGCTCATCTCTAATGGCCGCAGTGCTAAGTAGTTGTAATTCTGCCCTTTCTTCGGCTATGGCTTGCTTTTGGCTTTCTTGCATTTGTAGATTGCACCATCTCAGTCGGCGATTATTGTATCGAATGTGGCGAGTGCATATCTCTTACTTCAGGATCTACTCCCATTCCATATGATGTCTGACGCTTAGCTTCAAGTACCGACTCGCCAACACTATCAAATATTCTGCCAATAACTTCTTTCATTACATAATCCGCTAATTCATAATCAATGTGTTCTAGCTCTTCAATGATCCTCATTGACAAATCGTCAGGATCTATATAGAAAATTGCTAGACCATCCATTGGTAGTCTATAGGCATAAGATTTGGCAAGTTCTCGATACTTTCTTTTCCGTGATCCATCCTTTTTACCCTTCGTCCATTTACTATCCAACTGTAAATAGATTTCATCACAAAGACTGTCTAGCGGCCATTGCCCGACTTCAAACTCCCCCTTCTTCCTGCTCTTTGTTTGACTATGGGTATAAGTCGAACCATTGTCTTGAGATAGCGAGTTCTTAATATTATTCATGTAATCTCTCCACCTTTTCCAAAACTAGCCTCTGGCCGTCAACCCGGCATTTTAAAAACTCGCCTTTTCCTATTCCCAATTCTACAGCAAACTCTTTTGGCAATACTACGGTAAAGCTCCTTTCACCATGTAACGCTTGGACGCGTCTGATTTCTATATTGTCTGTATTAGACATAAATTATATAATAGAAATTCACCATAATCAAGCGGTCGCTTACTCAGTCACCATGCATGGCATTTCAAATGGCAAAAATCCCTAGGTTAGGTTCAATCTTTGAAAAAAGTGATGCTCGAAGATTTACGGATGACGCACTTGAATTGCAGTATATTCTTAGATATTCGATTGTACTCGATGGAGAATGTCCAGATAACGGTCAGAAGTTTAATCAATTCTCGATATACAGCGCTACAGGCTGGCTAATCAAAAATTATTCTAAATCTCGTGATGACTTCCGGGACTCGAAGCTTACCCCAGATAGGAAGATTCAAGCAAAATTTGATGGTGTTGAGGGTAAAGTAAAGAGATTAGCATATTTAGATTTAATAGAACAAATAACTGAGAATAGTAAATCTAATGCGACCTATTACAGATTTACTGAATCAGGATATATGCTAGCCTGGATCTTTGAAAGTTTTGACGAAAACAAAAGAATGGCGGCAAATAACCAAATATACAGAATTCTTCAACGTAATGCGAGTTACGATCAGTCATCTTATGATATTTTTGGTTCGTTAGAGTACAAGAAATATATGGAAAAGGGAGTTTTTGACGAACTGTACACAAGCGTTCTGCGAAACACAATCTCCCAATCAAATAGACAAATAAATACAATGAAGGATCTATTGACACTTAGTCCCTTACCTAGCTTTAATGATGAAAATCATGCAAAATTATATCTAGAAGTTTGGCAAGAAGCCTTCAATGAATTACCTAATGAGGAAACGAGGAATTATTGTCTATATTGGCTGAAATTAAGAATAGAGGAATTAATGGAAACTACACCTGTAAAGAATATTAAGGATTTTGAAGAGTTAAGGTTTGATTTACGAAGCAACTATGATACGCTTGCATTAGAGGGGACATGTTCAAATTGCCACCTTCCATCAGCTATACCAATAAAGATAATAGATTATATGAAGAGAGTAAGCGCTTCACTAGACAGTTTCGTAGTTACTAAATGCACCGTATGTAGTCAGAATTGTCGCATAGACCTTCCTATGCTTTAAAGCATAAATGCTTTAGCCTCAAAACAGTTTTAATAATCATTTTATTTGACTACGTATCATCCTACCAATGGTTAAATTGCTGTGAAAGATTTACGAAGTATAAGCTCAATATTTAGAAGGATGGATAACGGACAGTACGATGACCATGCCCTTCTTTACCGAGACATCTTGAGCTATCCTATTAAAAAAGCCAGTGAGAAAGGTCACAATAATGTTCAAAATAATAATAAAAATGCTAATTCTGTTACCTTTACTAGATGGCAGACTGCTACATGGTTAAGATCTAACCACAGCATATATGTAACTAGATATCGAAATAAGCCTTTACGTTATAGGACTGAAGAAATTGAAAGTATACAGAAGACTATAAAGAGAAATTTAGATAGACTAGTCGAAATCGAATTATTACAAATAATAGGCAGCGAAAAAATACAGACTGGAACAGGTAATACGCCAATTTACAAACATACAATATTTGGACTCCTTATAGCCTGGATTATTGAGTATCAAAATATTTGCGATACAGAGATAGGTGATGTAGAGAAGTATCAAGATAGAAGAAAAATCGCTAACGATGAAATATATAGTGTACTTCAGGATATACTAAAAAAAGGAAAGAGATATGCCCCATCAACCTTCGTATTGTACTCTAAATTCTTTGAAATCTGTAAGGAACAAAACTTATTTGGCAACCTTATTCAATTAATGAATGAGATACTTCGCTTAGAAGAGGATATGATCACAATGGAAAATTTCATACATAGACTAATGGAATTTGATTTTAAGTCTGAAAATAGTAAACTACTGTTTCGACTTATCTTATGGAATGGTACATTAAATTCTCTTGATGAGCGTACAAGAAATGTCTTTCTGCATAATGCTAAGTTGGATATAGAAAGAAAAGTAGTAGAAGGGCTGAAAAATCTTAGAGGTTATGAGAGTCTAATGCTAAAAGCTTTAGAATATCCGAAAATCCAGGTTATTCTTGAATGTAATTGTAATTGTAAACAGTGTCGGTCGTATATCCTTAGAATGCTGGATGTTCGCAAGTACAAGATCAGGATGATATTAGCGAATATAGATTCCTCGGAGTTATCTGGTGTGGCGCTTCAAATCTACAAATTGGAGATGGACAAAGTTTGCTCTAATATAGATCCTTTCATACTGCCAGAAAAATGTCCTGCTTGTAACACACATAATTCGCTAAAAATACCTTTCTTTACCAACTGATATTAGTGTAATCTAAATATTTGAGATGATTTGCTCAACGATGGTTTTAATAATCATTATTTATAATAGATGATCGATAGGAATTTGCGTTAGTTGATGCGCAGTTTGATTTTTAGTGTTTAATGCATTCTCAATAGTATTATTTATAGTTCCTAAACAATAAACCCAATCGATATTTACCAATATTTTGTTTAGATTAAATTTGTCACTACCTGCAGCGGCTAAAATATAACAATAACTGACAACACTTAAGTTAAATAGAATTGATGCAGATCTATGTCAAAGAGCAACGAATCTAATGCGGCTGATGCAGAAGCAGCTTCTAACAAGGAAGGGATAATCAAAGGATTAAACGAGGATCTGGCAAGAGAATATAAAGCGATTATACAGTATGTGGTTTTCAGTTCCACATTGAAGGGGGCAGAATATGGGGACATAGCAGAACAGTTGAAAAAACATGCTTCACAGGAACTGGCACATGCTCTGGAGGTGGCTAGACAGATCGACTACCTTGGTGGAGATCCAACGGTAAAAAGTAAAGAGGTTGAATATTCCGATGATTCAAAGACAATGCTTGAGATTGATCCAAGAGCCGAACAAGAAACTATCAAGAATTATAGGGATAGAATACGTCAGGCTGAAAGCTCAGGTGAATTTGCACTCTCTGAAGCGTTAAGGGATATTATCAGACAAGAGCAGGATCACGAAATAGATCTAAAGGATGCTCTTGGGTTGCGATGATAATAATAAATGAATTCTAATTAATGAACATTGGCTACGAAAATAAATTTAAAGGCTGGTTCCCAACAGTCAGAGTAGTGACTACAAACTAGTCCCGTATGGGATACATCAAAAGACGAAGACAGGATGAAGTGAGCAGGACTAATTCTCAGGTGTGAGTGAGTACTTGAACAAATGGTAGGTGTAGGAACCAGCGCCAACAAACAGGATTCTTCAATGTGATCTGAATGATATTGAGAATAGGAACTCTTATAACGATCTCATACAAAATGACCAAACCAACGATTTATGCCTACCTAGATCTTCATATTTCTCAGTAATTTCTGATGTGAAATTTTTCAATTGAATTAAAGGACCGATATCTTATATAATAAAAGTTCTGAATCGATCCAGCAAGAGATAAAAGAAGGAAAGGAAAGAAAAATATTAAGGACTAGAGAATTTACAACTAACGTAGTCCTTGTTCTGTGACATCTAATTTAATATAAAATTATCGATAGGGTATTCAGTAGAATAGAGGTAAGTTGACTGCATCATACCATCATAATACTGTGTTCACTATGTTCACTATATTGTATTATGGCGTTAGTTCTAACCATAATCAGAGTAGATAACAGAATTATGGTGCCATGTGGGTGCATATTATTTACTCAAATCTGTTGTCGTTGCTAAAGTTAATAGACAAAGTCCTTTAATTTATGCTATTTAATAATTCTGTAACCTACTCCTTTTTCATCTATCTAAACTTGAAATTTTCTGACATCATTTGAAGTGCCCTTTGAGTCTAATATTTCTGGGTAATTCGACAGTAAGATCACCACCTTTTTGATTTGAATCAAGAACCAAGGCTAATGTGGTTCTATCCTTGTCTACCACACTCCACATCATCTTGTCACTGTGATATTGTATTTGATAGGAAATAATTTATCGTTAATTGCAACGCTATATAGAATGGTAAATTCTGTTCTATTATAATTGGGGGAATGACTAGTGCTCTTGGCGGGTACAAATATGAACAGGCGGATCACTAACGAATTTAGTATCTATTTAGTTAATGAAGGAGAAGATGATGATTCAATCTCCTCATGTGACAAAGTTGATTCAATCTCTGTCCATAATTTTGCAAACATAGCAGGAAAGTTAGTCCTTAGCCAGATAGACATCTTTTCCTCTTCTTCCAGGCTCTGTTTTAATGAAGGTATTGTATCACTAAAGTTCATCTTTGTTGCCATTTGTATAAGTAGATCATAACCTATTACTTCGGCATTTTCAACTATCATATCCTCTGCTATTTGTATTACTTCTTGTTCTGCACTGGTCGCTGACTGATGTATAGTGTTTACTATGAATTCCGGCGGCTTTGATATAGGTAATTCTCCTTTTTCTTGTACTGGCGTTCCATCCATATTTCTAATTAATTGCATCAATCTATTCTGCTGCTCTTTTGTTTCTTGTAGATGGAGATGCAGTTGTTCTTTAATCTTCTCAAGTGTGGTCTGATGTTCTCTACGTTGTAGTCTTTCATATGCCGCATTTTCCATAGATAATGAGGAATTCAAATATAGAAGGAATCTGTCTTGATTGTATGCTCGTGACATTAATATCTTGATTTACTTATGCAATATTTGTTTTAAAGATTGCAGGAATGTGAAGTGTTGCTACATGTGCAAAGTACTATTTCATTTAATTTATGAAACGATTCAAACTTATAACACCTCAAAGATCTGACAGTGAAAACCTTTTGTAAAATCAGGATCTTTCGCTATGATTGCATCAGACTCATCGTCTTCTACCTTTCAAACATGAAAATATATAATATCCTCTGGCCATGCAGATTCAACCATACAGCAGATTAGCTCTCAATGTATTAATCCTAATTCTTCAACTTTATGCATAATACTCTATTAAAAGCTGTAACAAGCATAGCAGAGTAGATATCTCCTGCTAATAATTATTAGATTTTATAGATTACCTACATTTGCAAGGACGATAAAATAACCTCCGGTAACTGAGGGGAATAAATATTCTCATCCATGAATCTCCTTTTCTAAAGCTTCTTTAAGCAAGTGCATATGATCTTTTCTATCCTTTTTGATTTTTCTCCAAATTTCAACTAACTCTGATTTATTGGCTTTCTGTGCATCCTGAATATAAGTTTCAATGGTATCATACAAAAAATCCGCATCCTTACCCATTACTTTCAGTATATCATATGCTGTATCTGTTAATTCAGTTGATGATGATGACGACATATTAAGATCTATGGAAAATAAAATATTTAATCATATTTATGTTTGATTATCTTTCAGATCAAAATATATTAGTGCTGCTAAAAACAATGAATTCTCAAATAAGATATTACGCATATAGCATGAAGAATAGAAAACTTGAATTTGAAATGAAGTCAAAATCATGCAAATGTAAAATCTGTGGCATGCTATTTTTAAACTCTATAGAGCTTACTGTGCATGAAATTAACATCCACGTTGACAAATTGTATCAGTATCAGTCATGTTATAAAATTCTCCGTAATACTGATGAGTTTAATGAGCATATAAAGAGAGTCCATAGCAGATCAGCTCCATCATTACATTCCTCAGTTGTATCTAGATCTCTAGCTAGTAATAACAATATTGAAAAATACAATATGCAAGAAGAAGAAGAAAAATTGGGGTAGACTTTACTAACACAGACAAGCAAATTGGAAGTGGTTAGTAAAAGAATCAACTAGATTCTCGATTATCGGACTTTAGCCTGATTATATGTACTTAAAAAGTATATCGGAATGTAATAAGCGTTTCTAGTAGGTATACTGGACACATGTACGTCTTTTTTTATTCCTGTTGGAGGAGTAGGAGGAGGACAACGATGTATGGTATATGAAAAGGAACAAAATCTATCTATCCAGGTCGATGAGACGAGTTTATGAAACTATTATGAAAGTTGTTGTCATATAATAAAGCATTATGGTAGAAAGACAAGCAGAAGATACTATAGAAAATATTGATATAGACTCCTCTACACACAAACCAGCATATAATACAAGTGCAATAAACCATGCATTGACAAGAGCTAACAAAGACCAAAAGTTTCTAGACTCTGCAATAAAATTACTTGACAATAAACAACAAATGCAATTCCCAGCTATTAAAGAAGAAATTTTAGATTATATTTCACGTGTAAGTAATGACACGGATGTAATATCATTATTTCAAAGCTTAGATGGCTATATTAGATTCAAAGATATATATCACGTGCGAAAAGCACTTGAAGAAAATAATCATGCAAATAAAACAAAACATCAGATAACAGATAGTACACGCAAGAACCCTGACGTTAGGACACGCGACATAACAATTGACAGTAGTACAAAAGAGAAAGAAGCTGTAAATTTAAATGAAGAAAGAAAAGACTATCCTGAAGTTACACCGACTGCTATGTCTAATTATATTTGTGATATGTGTGGCAAACCCTTTCAAACGAGGGATGATATCTAGTACATCATCAGAATTTTGAAAAAGGAAAAGCCTAGTATTGGATTATAAAAAATAAAATGATATAGAGAGAAGAAAGGACTATATGGATACAACAAATAGAAGAAAAGGACTATAACAGTATAGCAGAGATTACGAAAACGACTGGCGTAGTAGAGATGTAATTATAATAGTTTCCATATTTGGAAATCACTATATTAGATCATTAATAATATAAGAGCTTTATAATGCTTAAAAAGTCTATACTAAACAAATATCTGGCTAGAATTATGAAACTTTTTCACTTCATTGTCGGTTTGTATTAATATATAGTAGGCGATGAAATACCGGACTCGTAATCGTTAACACATTCTTGGCTCAATAAAAATAGGCTAATTCCAAGCTACTCCAATGCCTCCAATTATACTGCCAATAAGAGATCTATTCTAGCATGCCAGTGTATCTATATCTATTTTCTTACGTTAGTATCGCTTCGAGATGCTACCTTTCCCTGTGAAAACAGTTACCAGTTATTCTAGCGTTCCTTCTATAAGTGGTCTTATTGGAATTTGATCTTTTCGTAATTTGAGCTTACTAAATATATCTGAAAACTGCTGTCGCTGGGTCTGACCATCGCCCTCTTCTTCTGCTTCTATTTCTATTCCAATGTCGTTCTTTATTACGTCTTTTCCTTCTCTTGCGCCAATAAGAATTATCTGTGCATTTTTGCAATCGATCAATTTCGTATCCTTTGTTAATGAAATAAAGTTCTCATTCTCATTGAACTCATTTAGCACTTCAGGCGGATATTTTGCGGGTTCTTCTGTACTAGGATACCCTTCTGTCGATGGTCCTATCTTAGGGTTAATAACTGATATTATATAACTTGCTTCTTTTTCTATACCTAATTCCTTTTGCGCTTCCCCTGGTTCTTTTGGTAGTTCAAGTATATACACAATCTCGGCATGATTTCGATACTTCACTAATGCATACTTTCCTTCTCCAACAGGTCTTGCGGCATCACCTCTCCTAAATTCATCCGACAAAAGTTCTTTAGTAAGCTCATTTGCATTGTTAAAAACGCCGCCTATTCTTGCCCAAAATCGTTCGGATGCTCTAGCTTCACTCTTTCTAATAGTCGGAAGTGATTTCTTACCTACGACAAAAAGTCTGTAGATTTGGTTATCACTATTACTATCATTCGCTCGCTGCTCAGGTGCAGTGATCATAAAAAAGCGTCGGACATCTTCAATACTTTTTACTTTTTCAGATCTAACTTTTGGCCTATAGAAGAAGTAAATATCTCCATACTCCAGAATTTCAGTTTGATTTTGTTGGTGCTGCCTACTTTGAACCTTGTTAGTATCTAAATGAGCCATATTGTCTAGTTTAGACTGAATAATTTATAACAATTATAACACCATTCGGGGAGAGGGGAGGATCGAAGTAGTAAAGAGATATATGGTTTAGAGACACTTGATCGTTTCCTACAAAAAAAGAAAAATTATATTATTTATTACTGTATGTTTTTTCACATGTCACCAATACGTCAGATACTCTATTAGTAAGGATTCTATTATATCGCCCAAAATGATAGGAGTAAAACTTTCAGCTAATCCGCTTTCAAATAGATCCTTATTTTAGACAGTAAATAAGATATGTTGTTATAAAATAATTTTAATACCTCAGATTAAGGCAGAAATTCTTACTTCATCTCATTATAACGATGGATCACCTATAGAAAACGAAAAGGTTTCACAGACATATGATAAATTGGTAGATAGATTTGGGCGGTGTAGCAGTGATAACTCTAACACAGATTGGTGCTGGAAAGACACACAACAAGTCTAGATAAGCTGTGTCGCCAAGCAATAAGTTTTAGGAGAGACAGTGACTAATTTTTGAGAATCTGCTAAAGATCTGCTGCCAGCGGCGTCAAAAATCGTTATTATATTAGAGATAAATATTAAAAAGCCCATACCAAGCTAACCTATTCTGCAAGTCAGTTAAAGTACAGCATCGGATAATATTAAATAACTAAAATGTGGATAATTATATGAAGGGTTATGTTAAAGGACTTGATTAATCCTACTAACTTTAATGTATTAGTAGGTAAGCTGGGTGACGTATTGGTAAAAGCACTTGATCAGCCACTTGGCTACGCCATTAATTGGGGTAGAATTTGGTCTCTGTGGCCTGTTCATCTAGAAACCGCCTGTTGTAGTGTAGAATTTGGCGCTGCTTCTGGACCAAGATACGATGTCGAAAGGTTTGGCATTATAGAAGCTTTTGGCTCTTTACGACAATGTGATTTGGTTGTCGTTCAGGGAACTGTTACTAGAAAAATGGCACCAAGACTCAGAATGGTTTATGATCAGATGCCTGACCCCAAATACGTGATCGCTATGGGCGCCTGTGCAATTACTGGGGGTTTGTATATTGATTCATACAATGTTCTTCCTGGAGTTGATGGAATCATCCCAGTAGATGTATATGTTCCTGGCTGTCCTCCTAGACCAGAAACATTGATTCAAGGCACGATGTTGCTACAGGAAAAAATAAAAAGGTCGAAGATAGGATAACATGAACAAAGTGTTACAGTGAATGTTACAATACATATTACACCTGTCTAGACATCTTGTAACCCACTATACCAATAGTAATCTCCTGTCGACTATTGCTATCAAATCTGTAATTAGCTAATAATTCGTAATCTGTTTCATAATCTAATTATTATGGAGATTGGATATTATATTATATATTATCACTGGGTTCATATAAGTTCCGTTTTCCCAGATGAGTTTAGTAGAACTAGGACAAGGTAGACGGGCCAGTTAATTGCTTTTCTATTGGATAATTATGATAAATGGCGCTTTCAACCCTCAACTATTGTACAGATTAATAAGAATGTAAATGTTTACTACATAGCAGTTTTTTAGTCAGTCTAGTACGCAATTGTAAATGCCTTTTTTTCCGAGAATCGAACTGGTAGTATTTGAAAAATTGCTTAGGTTTTCTTCTATATTATTCTTAGTATTAATAAGTGTAGAGAAACAGCTGCCACTGCTTGATCAGTACATGTTTAAGATAATTGTAATACAACAATAGATAGGTAAGTGGGTAATGATGCTTTTATTTACTAAGTAATCCATGTTATAATTAGTACCTTATGGGTCCAAGACAATGCAACGGTTTATGTAGGAGCGAATGCTTCTCAATCAAGTTACTGCAAAATAAAGAGAACTATACATTCTGGCGCAGTAGTATGAATAAACTATATACAGTCAAATCAAGGATGAAATCAAGCCTAGCCAAACGTTATACGATTAAACACAAAGATCTTGGCCTGAAACGCTGTAGGATATGTGAGTTTATCACTGCTACCAAGACCGACATATTACGCTGCCCTTGCTGTAATTCGATACTAACTCAAGCAATCAGGGATATTAAAGCAAGTACAGTAAAACAAGTGCTTATAGTGTAACTATAAGTATATTCAGAACAAATACATTTGTACGAACTTTACTGTTTGTAACAGATTTGTTGGACTACAATAAAATTTACTACTTGTACTAGTCGTCAAAATAAAGGAGCTGATGATGATCATTGCAAACTTGCATTTTTGATTGTGTCTAGTGCATAAAAAATAATATATCTAAGAAATTTAGAAATTGAAATTTTTCTTTTAGACTAAAGTCTGTACTCATGTTACCTTAGATTATGAGATATCAGTAAAAGAGACGAGGACTAGATGATTACTATTCTTATTCAATATGACAGAATATGGATAGCACAAAATCCTTCTTTACACAGATCTATGTTCGCCCATAGAGAGTTATTCTAATTATTGTGAGGTGTCATTTGAGGATAATGGGATGGTATTGTAAGCTTACTATGAAACGGTGGATAAGATTAGACAAACTCTAATGATAACCGGTATATGTATAGGTATAGAAAGCATGAATATAAAGATCCTACTGAATTTGATATTCATCTTCAAACAAATAATGACTGAAGACTGATTGGAAGTTGTGAGCCACACATACACAGATAATAATTATGTTCTAGTTATTCGTGTTTAAATAATTGAACAAGGATCAACATATAAATCATATTCTATCAGTATAATGATGTTATAAACGATAGGCCTATTGTAAAGAACAATGACCTTACTATAACTGTTTTTAGTCTTATTGTCTTGAATACAGACACCCACTATGGATACAAAACATCAAACAACAGGATTAGAAAATACGACATTTAATATACTAATAGCTCTTGGTAAAGAGGCTCAGTTTCTCTACTCTACTGTAGATACCTACAAGTCTGATGCAGAAAAAGAAAACAGATCGGATCTTGTAGATATGTGGAACACGATA
This sequence comes from uncultured Nitrososphaeraceae archaeon, assembly GCA_963765895.1. Lineage (GTDB taxonomy): Archaea > Thermoproteota > Nitrososphaeria > Nitrososphaerales > Nitrososphaeraceae > JARBAU01. Next base: position 41,464 of record CAVXZB010000018.1, read on the forward strand.
AAGCAAGATCGAACTAGACATTTGCAGATGTTGCGAGAGGCATTAGCAAAAGAAGCAAAACAAGAGAAATTGACGAAGTAGACATAAAATACCAGCACTTATTTATTGAATAGAGTAAAATTAGGGTATGTATGGTCCGAGATTGATTATCATAGAATATATCTATAGTCCTTACTACTGTAAGTCAATCAAAACTATCAACTAGAATTAACCATTAATTTGTGACTCTTACCAATATTAGAGGCATGGTACATCCTTCTCCTATACGTTCATTTTCTAACTTGTATTAGGTGGATTAGCCAGTGATCAGCTAAAATAGTTTACATTATTATTAGGACTTATCTCAATCACGCTAATCATTTTCATCACTATTTCATCCAGGCTGTCTCGACTGGATCACAATTAATGCTGGGCTATATTTTTTAATATCAAGGTTGGTATGTGTATACTTGCTCTTAATGAGATGGACTGTAGGTAAATTTAACATAATTAGAATCAGTTTCTATAACATTAATGACGGAGAACTAAAAAATAGTAATCGTGATATTACTATCATTTTGGATATACTATAAGTAATTTATATAATATTGTATACTTAGGGAAATGAGAGGACAGTGCGATATGCTATTAGCATTGATAATGTAATTTGGCTATAAGAATTGGTATTATGGCATCTCAGGAACAAGTGAATGCAATTGATCTGTTATCTGATGTCATAACTATGGAAGAAGGCGGTTTAGAAAGATGTTGGGTTAGTGACCATTATATGCCTTGGTGGCATGATGGAGGGTTTGCCGGCGCCACTTGGCCATGGTTAGGAGCAGCGCTAGCCAAGACGAATAAGATACATGTTGGAACTTCCGTAACAGCACCAATACTAAGATATCATCCTGCAATTGTAGCTCAAGCATTTTCTACGTTAGGATACATGTTTCCAAATAGGGTGTTTTTAACTGTTGGAACAGGAGAAGCAGTAAATGAAATTCCCTCTGGAAACAATTGGCCATCAAATATGGAAAGATTCGAAAGATTAAAGGAAGCAATAGCTCTTATCAAAAAACTATGGACAGAAGAATGGGTTAATTTTTATGGCAAGTACTATTGGGTTAAGAATTCTAATCTATATACCAAGCCTCAGAAGCCAATTCCCTTGTTTGTGGCAGCCATGAAACCACAGTCAGCTATGCTAGCTGGTGAAGAAGGTGATGGGCTAGTAACAAATGAGCTTGATTTGGAAAATCTAAAGAATAAAGTCTTACCAGCATTCAGAGAAGGCGCAGAGAAATCCGGAAAAGATTATAATTTATTAACAAAAGCAGTATTTATACCGGCCTCCTATGACCAAGATAAAGAGAAGGCGATCAAGTCAATTGCCTTTTGGAAAGGTGCAATGATAAAGGCATTTTTCGAAGTAGATGTCCATGACCCCCGAGAAATACAGGAAAATGGTCAGGTAGTAGGGGATGATACAATGCAGCAAATGGCATTTGTCGTATCAAATGCAGAAGAAGGTATAAAGAGAATAAAACAATATACCGAGATAGGATTTACTGATATAGTATTAATTAACTCCAGCCCTGACAGAAACAATTTGGTAAGGCTACTTTCAAAAGAGATAATTCCTCAGGTTAGAGGTTAGAAAGTAGGGTAGTTACAGAATTATAGATTATAGTTAGCTGAAAAAATAGAGGATGAGGAGGAGTAACAAGCTCAAAATGATAAAAACAAGCAATAGTAAAGAGCTTTCCAGTGCATTTATTATTCCATATCATGCAAATGGATATGATGATCAACATGACAGAAAAAAGCTAGTAATTGCTGATACAATCGAAGGATTGTTTTTACAAACTGATGAAGACTGGAGTGCAATTATTGTAGTCGATATGCATCTTAGTAAAGAAAACTACGATTACTTGATGAAATTAAAGCAAAATTACTATCCAAAGATTGACATCATTTTTTTGGAGCGAAATGTGGGTCCTGGAGTAAGTAGAAATGTAGGGATTCTCGCAGCATTAGAACGTAATCATAGTATAATACTTTTTAATGATTCAGATGACATATCTCACCCAAAGCGGCTGGAAGTGGTCAAGAAAATATTTTTGGAACAGCCTCAAATCGATGTAGTATATTCTACCTTTGAAGTAATAGATGAGAATAATAGATTAACACCTGCTGAAAAAATTTCTTCACCGATTTTAGAAATATTGGAATCTCATATGCAGAACCCCTTGGAAGGCAATAACATCTGGATAAAAATGGGAACAGAAACTGGGATTACTAATATAACCTCCTCTACAGCTGTACGTACAAAATTTGCATATCAATGCCCTTTCCCGGATGAAAAAGCGTCAGAAGACTTTCATTCTTGGATGAGAATGTCAGCTTTTGGAGCCAACTTTAAATATACTTCATCAATCCCGACTAAATACAGAATACCAAGTTTTATGAAATATCAAACTTCAAGAACCAGAATAGGTCAGAGCAATTTTAATCAGATAAAAGCAAGAGTTGATACTGATGGGTTTTCCAAGGCAATTGAAATTGCGCTTACAAGAGGTATCCTAAAGCCTGAGGAAATACCCACGATTAAAGCAAAGTTCTATAAAAGATTGGCCCAATCTATGAAGCGAGAAATGGAAAACGAACTAGCTGATGAGCTAGTAAATAAAGCAGCGCAACTTGAATATGAAGGCCTTATTTATTGCTGCAATTCTGGCCGTCCGATCGTGGAGAAAATATAACAATCTTCTGCCTTTTTATGAATTTCATTATTATCATAATACATCTTTGTTATTATTATTGGTATCATATATCCTGTCAATAATCCTTTGCATTTTGTCTTAAAATACTTGGTATTAAAGTTAAGAGGTCTATCCATAGCTTGTGTAGGACCTCTTACTGAGATGAGATACAATTTAGTAGCTGGGTGTTTCTGTTTTGTATTAACCAAACCGTATTTCAACTTGCTTATTATCACTATTTCATCCTCTTGAGGTATGTATCGCTAGTAAATACCCCTTACTACCACGGCCCGTATAGTAGCAATCTAAAACATTTGATTGGTCTTAAACGTAAGCCTTTTACTTTGGATATTCATCTTCTGGAATTTGAAAGATCTTAATATTATGTATTTCTTCTATGTAAATCAACTATTTGTATAGTAGTTAATTTTCTTTAAGACATATTTAATAATGAATGGCCGCTTAGCCTTTAAGATTTAGAAGATAAAAATTCGATTGTTAATTCAATCCTCTTCTTTACTACCATCGAAAGGTGGGCTCGTCTTCTATTACTTTATCGAAGATCTGAAGATAATTTTTAGTCATTATTTCATCTGTAAAATGCCTTTCAACCCTGTCTCTACAAGATTCTGGCGAACATTCGTGGATCTTCTCAACATATTCTTCTAACTCTCGTGGAGTTCTAGCTAGAAATCCATTGATTTGGTTTACAATTATATCGTTTAGTCCTCCATTAGCTCGAGCAAGTACCGGTTTACCATAAGCGTTAGCTTCTACAGCATATAATCCAAATGCCTCTATCCAGGTGGGCTTAGGGCAAGCAATAACAGCTTTACATTTCTTAATTAATTCTGCCTTTGTTTTATTGTCTACAAGTCCAATGTACTCTGCCAAACCATTGGAATTTTGGCATTTTTCTCTTATCATTTGTACATATGAAAGATCTCGTACATGAATATCGTCACCAGCTATTTTTATAGCATTTCTTGTTCTAATAGCTAAATCAATAGAGTCTTCAATTCCTTTTTCTCTGACTATTCTATTTATCGAGAGAAGGTACCCTCCGTTCTTATTGTTATAATTACTTTTTAGTTCCTCTATCAGAGGTAGAGGAATTCCATGATGAACATACCTAACTGGTATTTTAAGAATAGACGACATATATTTAGCATGAAGACTAGATAGTCCAATATACCTAGGATATCGCAATTGTTTAACCGGAACTTTTTGGCGTTCTACGGTACCATGATTAGTATGAATTATTTTCATCTTTGGAAATTTCTTTGCTGACAGATAGGAAAAGCAGTGCCATGTATTATCCCATACTATTCCATTTCCACTTCCATATTCTTTCTCCAGAAGTTCCTTGTACCTGAGATAGTGTGCTTCTTCAGCAGCCATTCCTTCCCAAGAAGGTTTTATCGTTTCTATTATGTGTAGATTGGATGGCAGTTCTTTTACCTTACCTGAAGAACCTCTAGATGATATCAAAGTCACATCATGAGATTTTCTGGCTATATTTTTAGAAACCCACATAACTATGGCTTCCAGACCTCCATTCGATCTTCAAGTTTCGAGATGAAATTAATCGGGAGGCGGAGTAGGTAAATTAGGGCTACTTATAACCAATACTTTCGTTTGCGAACACCAATCAGTATATGCATTGATGTTTAATAATAATTACAGAGACCGCTTATGGTTTACACTTTATTATCCCTCAAATCGAAGATTGTTGAAGATCCATATACTGCATCGCTTATTCCTGACTGACTATCCCATCATCA
>CAVXZB010000019.1:0-441300 GCA_963765895.1 uncultured Nitrososphaeraceae archaeon
TTTTCAGATAATCAATAAAAATGTCGAAAAATCTCCGCTGACCCACCGCAAGTATCGCTATGGAGTTCCGTATTTCCCTGATAGGTCAGTAAATGTCTCACCAACAGTAAGTGGTGGTATTACATGTATTGTTAAATTTGCCGGACCAGATATATAGCCAATTGTCGGATATTTTTTAGATACTTCAAACTCTGGATCTACAACTTGAGTTGCTTTTTCGACAGGAGCAGTGGAGGCAGCGCTGATAAGCGATGTGCTATATGTTGTTGCTATTAAGACTGAAGCCACAAACGGTATACTGTATACTCCTACTGGTGTTTGTGGAGAAGTCTCTATTTTAAATAACGGAGGTTGAATTCTCTGGGCAGATACATGTAACCCGGTAGAACTGAAATTTGTGAGCTTACTGAAAGTTATACTGGTAACATTATTAGAATAGGGCGTAGACATCTCAGCCGGAATCAACTGCGTTTCTCCTTGTCTTATCACTATATTCTTTGGATGCGTTAATATGTCGATACCTGCGGGAGGAATAGCAACCCAACTTGTAAAATCTCTAACTTCATTTGATTTGTATGATTCTGCAGTATAAAATGATAAGCCGTATCCAGTAGGATAGTTTAAAGAGCTCAGATCCAATCGTAGTCTAACATATCCTGGCCCTAACGTAGTCCCACCAAAAGGCATTGTATAGTTTATCTTAGACTTTACAAGCGCAGAAGAACCTGATGATGATAATTGGTAAAGATATTCACTCCATTTCCCATCAACTGCTTCAATATAATAGTTGTAATTGGCTCCGTTATATCCTGAAGTTGGAGGCAAGGAAACAATGGCAATAAGCATACCATACCTGATTTTTTTGAGTGGTTGACTATATGTAGAAGAATTTTCCAAATTTGATTTTAACCAAAGTGTAGCATCTAGAGTTTTCCCATCACTAAGATAATCTACTGCCACTATGTTTGCATAGTCGGACTTTAAATGAGAGCTGTCATTACCATAAGTTTGAACCCAATCATTTTTCTGATTTTTCATTTGTTCATCAGTTATGAAAATTTGATCAAATGCAGGAGATGCAGCAAAAGCATTGTGAAAAAAAGGATAGGAGAATAACAGAAATAATAATATAAAAACGATAACTATCGAAGTTAAGGGCAACGCAAATCCTCTATATGCCTAACCCTATCTGAAGTAGATAAGGTTTTCATGTTTTGAGAGCCCAAAAGGGTGATGTACACTATATGAGAGAACATTTGTGCAAAGGAACGACAAAACAAATTGGACATCAGATGTATAGACTGACAGTTCGATATACATGTAAGTTGAACAGGTAAGACTTCATGTGTGTATCAGTCATTGGCACGCGCTTATGCCGTTACTGTTCAATGTGCTGCTGCACGCAAGCCGTTTGAACAGACCAGCTACTTACGCCACTTGATGTAAGCAACATGCTCTAGCGGCCGGCACTAAACCCCCAATTAAGCCTGCAGTGGCCAAGCCCGCAGTCCTAAAGTCTAGATTCCCCAGGCTCCTCACAATGGGACAGTCACATCAAGGCCAAGGGAAATTCATTGATTACAATACTGATACACAGAAAGTACCATCAGTATCCAAGCAGCTTAGAGTGCGATTGTATACGAAATTTAACCACGTGGGATAGAGACTTTAAGAATATCACATGTTACTTTAGGCCCAGTTTCTATACACGCTCCGTAATACTGATTTGGTGGAAGTGCAGGCAGGTTATGTGTACGTTCGAGAAATTGGTCATGACATTCATCATGATCTGGACCGTATGTACAGGGTCTATCTAAGCTGTCACCACCTATACCATTTTCTTGACATGAGTCGTCACAGTCTGTATCCGCCCGATTTGCCGATACACTTTGCGCTGATGGCACGCCTATCATTATTGTAGTGCCTAGCGACGCAACTAGCATCATTACAATTACACTTAAGATTATTTTCATTTTACTTGCACCTAAGTGACTTGCCTCACACACCAGTTTAGATCGTCTTCGGGATGGTCATGTATACAATAATCATATGCCCTTGCTTCTTGGTATATCCCACCGCTTAGATCATAAATAAGCTTAGGTATAGAGGGGGAGTAAGGGTCTATTACACTGTTCTGGCCACATGAATACATATTACGATAGCTAATGTGGACGCATGCCGTAGCAGCACTTGCATTCAACTTATCTGACACCACGAAAAACCCTGCGTCTATTACACTATCATTTTTTAATGGTATTTCACTTTCCTTTACTGGATGACAGACGACCGGCTTGGGATTGGTATAATTAGGATTGAAATCCAAACATGCAGTAAGATTTGGGTTTACTAATTTAGCCCCTATGCCAGAGGGGTCTGTAGCCGACTGATATGTTCCAACTAAAAATAAGTGATATTTTGTCATACCCCTTGGAGAATATGAACTGCTTGCTGTCCAATACCCCTTACTTGCCATTACATTCGGTGCAATGGCCGAAATCAATACGATGATGACAAGCGCACTAATTACTATTATTTTCATTCTCATTTCCCCTAGTTCGCTGGCCCAAACTTACACGTATACTTATCTGTAACAGTTTGCCCTACCATCCAAACCGCCGAAGATGGACCATCACTACACCAAAAATCTGCTTCATCATCCATTGATGCGTTCGGTCCGACAATTGAACAGAATCCTAAGACATATCCATCGATGAACTCCGTCTGATTGATAAAACCATTAGGTGAATGCCATATATAGATATGACATTCTGGCTGACAAGGGTCTTTTGCATCAGCAACTCCATGATCATATCCAGGCAATATATCAGATATTGGATGTTTGGATAACGGAGCATGTGCAAGGCAGATGACAGTTAATAATGTGGTATGTATAAATTTCAATGATTACCATACCATTGGCGACTAGCCCAGAAATGGTCCCCCGCTAACGCCACCAGTGAATTTAGACGCTGTACCCTTCTTTTCAGTCCAATTATCGATACGTAGTTGATCTATTGGCGATTTATCTCCCTGTCGGTCAACGAAAGGTGTTCCATTTCCTAGCTGGCCTCGGTCTACTACTTGGGCCACCTGATTGCCTTCAAGATACAAGGTTACACGAACCGTGCCATCAGGTAGATTCTCCTTCGTACCCCTAAGATTATATGTTGAACCTGGCCGTAAATCAACATTCTCTGTTACCTTTGTGTCTTTGAAATCCAGGTATTTTTTCTTATCACATGTGTTATATTCTTTCCCTATTCCGGTCTTGCCACCATTTATACCGAGATAGCCCTTGTATCCCGCGACGCTTGAACAGCCATCACTATGCCGACCCCCCCCGAGTTGGAGAGTAGCTGTATCATTTGCCTTATAATCCGGCGGGATAGTGATTCTAACATGAAAATCGGACGTAGCATCACCATTCCCCACGCCATATTGAAGACGATTGCACTTTTCAATCCCAGGACCACAGCCACTAGTATGCGTAGAAATTTCATTTATGTCTGGACCATTTGGTTTGGATTTTCCAATTCTTGTGTTACTCATGTCTATACTATAGTAAGTTCTATAGTAACAATATACTTATTCTTTTAAGAAGAAGATCCTGAAAAACTATACACCGTATTCTTCCGAGGCGTGATATTTACCAATTAAAGAGATCATAACTACCTTAAGTATATCATAATCGCTCTTGCAGACGTATTGTTAATTGTCTTATGAAGTTGTTGAAATCATACCACCTGGTTATGGCAGCCGGCTAAGGAGTCCAAAAATCACTGCTGTTCATTGGTTTATAACGCGCGTCCTGCGGACCTTTGTCACAATTAAATGAGGCCTGATCAACGACACTTCCAATACTTCCGAATTCGCTGTTGCTACAGAATCCCAAGCTATATCCTCTGACAAACTCCTGTGTCTGATTCATAAAGCCATTACCTCGCATACGTATCCACCAATGGCAGCCCTCGGGGTGATTGCAGCTAGCCTTTACATCGGCCTCTCCGTATTCAAGCCCAGATTGAAAATCTGCTTTTGGATTATCAGCTAATTTAAGATCATATAGACCTCCGGTAGTACTTCTGGTGTCGTTTAGAATATCACATACAAGCCCTACACTTCTTTCTTCACATTCTCCATAATGTTGCCCTTTGAGTAGGTCAGGAAAGTCAGAAGTATCTTGGTCATCTGGGCCTGCACAAGCCTTGAATCCTTGATGATATCCATTCATAAATTGTGCTGTATGATGACTTGCTTCATGTCCTATTGAATTGATATAGTTAGTACCTGGTAGTTTATCTGCGTCATTGCATCCGTGCTTATGTCCTAATTGATATTGAGTTAATGCAAAGGCACTTTGCGCGCCTATCATTAGGACTACTATTACAACTGCAATTAGCAAAGTTTTCATTTACACATCCTCCTAGTTCGGGGTCCAAAATGTAGTGTTGTTATCATCTAGACTTCCAGGTTCTGCCCAGCGGACGCCTTTCGGTTCGTCATCACATGATTTAATATCTGCCTGCTCTGCGTCACTTCCTCCACCACGTGCATTTTCTGGCATACCACAGAAGCCATGTACGTAACCTTCAATGAACTCCTGAGTCTGGTCGATAAAACCATGACCGCGCATAAGGATCCACCAATGGCATACGTCTGGATAATTACAACCAGCCTTTGCATCTTGGGCCCCAATTGCAAGTCCTGATATAACATCAGCCATTGGATGTTTAGAGAATGGGGCGTCTTTTAACTCGGCTGCATAGGCACTCTGCGCGCCTATCATTAGACTTATTGTGATTACACTTAGAATTATTTTCATTTACTTGTCACCTAAGTGAGTTGTCTCACACACCAGTTGAGATCGAGTTATAGGGATAAGGAACACCACACGACGAAGATAGGGAGGTCTATTGCTGGTTTGTTGGCTACTTCCATTCCCAAACCTTCAAATTGAAGGTACCTCCTTCATCGATGTCCAACTCCTTAACTCCCGGCAAGCTATTTAACCTTGCAAATTTCGGCGAGGAAGCCTGCCAGATAACTCCACCCCGCCAGCTCGCCTTTAGGCCACTTCCGGTAGGTCGCCCCCTTCCATGAGCCCACACACCTACAGTGTCCCCTTCTTTGGTTGTGCAGATTCCATTGAACTCTGCAATCAAGGTTCCTCCATGAGGGGTTGCGACGCCTGTATAGATAGATGAATAGTCTGCACCGAACAATTTGCCAGTTCCCTGATAGGTCGCTTCCACTTTTCCGCCGGGGAGTGCCCTTATTCCTGCGAACTTCCCAGTTTCTTCGAATGCTAAATCTCCTAGAGCCATGTGACCGTGGAATCTAGGACTGCTATTTATGCGTTCTCAGTTCCCGAAAGGCTCTGTAGTTAAAAAGAATGTACGTTCAAGATAATAGAGTGTCCCAAAATGAACAAAATGAGAATGGCAACGTTAGTATCCTTGCTAAAGAGATCAAATCACAGAAAGACTTTGAATATGCTCTAAGAGAAGAAAATGCACTTCTATTTGGTAAGATGCTTTCTGAATGTGGACAAAATAAAGACTACATCAGAGCTCGCTGTCTCCAAAGGAAAAAACTATTCAGCTGAATCGTTATCCATGCTTTTAGCATTACAACAACAAAAGATGATAAATGAATTGATTGCTAAAGTATCTGAATGGCACTAGCAGGGGACCGTTTGGGGGAATCATTCGAGCGCCCTATAACATTCATTGAATTTATCACTGTTTAGTTTAAAATGATAATATTCAATACATTGCCTAACTGTAATTACCTCTGGATATGCCAAGTAATTCATATACAAATAGTGCATAGGTCCTTTTAGAGCCTCACCGATTTTGATTCCCTCGTATTTGATTTGGCATACACTCCAGGAGAAGTGGAATTAATTGATATTACGAAAAAGCCCGCATTCACTATACTATTATTGGTTAATGTAGTCATAGAGAGGCTTATCAACTCTCTCCTTCTGAGGTAAACCGATGATATGATCAAAGTAGCAGTCTCCGATTATTCCTATGTCTTGTTTGTTATGGTCTTCAATGTTTCTAAATCCAAAATGGTTTATTATGCTGTCTTTCGATTAGGCTGGATTACTGCCGTGCTGTTTCGAAACTAACTCACTTCTTTAGATCTTGGAAGGTCGCTCTATTATATATCACAGCCTAAGTCTTAGCTTTTTCTACTCAAGCACCTATACACTGAAATATTTCCGAAAAGTATCAAGAATTATACTGAAAACGCGATTAACAAATAATCAGAAAAAGTGAGTAGGGCCAAGTGGGGCCAGGTTAAAGCTTACTAACCAGCAGCATTTCCACCGTTACCGCCAGAGCCACCCTGTCCAAAGTGAGTTGTTTGTCCCGAGCCAATTTGTGTTGCAGTCGCTGCTCCTCCGCTGCCGCCACCGCCGCCGCCACCGCTCTGACCGACACCGCCGCCACCTGCTCCGCCGCCGCCGCTACCTGCAGCTGCTGCTGCACTGTTGGTGGTTAGGCTTGTTGCTGCGCTAGCATCACCGCCGTTCGCGCCATTGCCGCCATTGCCACCACCGTTTAAACTTCCAGTGCTTCCATCTCCACCTGAACCGCCGTTATTGCCAGCTACGCCCATTCCTCCGGTTCCGCTTCCAACTGTTGCTGTCGTAGATGCTGATCCGCCGGCTGCACCACCGCCACCGCCACCATGGCCGGCACCACCGCCACCGCCGCCGCCACCACCACCAGCTGCGGCTGCAGCTGCAGAGTTGCGAGTTGTCTGAGATGATGCGGCACCATTACCGCCCGTACCTCCACTACCTCCACTGGCAGCATATGCTATTTGATTTAGGGCTGGCAGTATTGTGAATGTGGCTGTTAGAGCCACAGTCAGGACTACCAGAATCAAAAATGTATCTTGGTTTTTCATTCTAGTGTCATAGAATCTTCGAATAGAAAAAGGTTTCTTTAGCATCTACTAATTTTTTATTATAGTTGATGATTCAATGTTGCTTCTTAATTTTGCAATAAAACAGAAGTTGGTAAATTGAAAATACATACGCATGATGTCGTGGCCTAATTCATTGCATTTCGGCGGCGATAGAATTACTGTATATACATGCTTGCATTTGACATCACGACAAATATAGTCTCGACATGAACAAATCCTTTCAGATTTGGTTACAAGGCCGTTGTAAGTATTGTAACCAGATTTTGACCTGACGCTATAATTAGATTCGCCAATAATGGTAACAGCGTATGACATTTGGCGCCACGAGGCACGTCGTTTCGTCTCCCTCGCTAGCTATCATAGGGGCCACGTCCTTAATAGGTTTATTGAGCGCTTCCGCAACGGCAGACACAGCATTTTAAGCCTAGCAAAAGCACCTATAATAGGAGAATATCTACGTCATGTATAGACATTCTATACTACAACGTAATATCAATTAAGGACATACCTAGTGCTCTCTCTATTTCTGCAATAAACGTGCAACTAGTCTACGCGCAATCTTTGGATTGGATATTAACTGTTAATCCTGTAAACGTAAATTTTGGAGACTCGGGTATACATATCTCTATTAAAGGACCGTTCAGTTATACAAACTCTGATTATATTCCCAATTCACAATCCGTGGGTTATTTCGTAGTGTCAGATAAACTGAATACGACTAAGGCTAAGGCATGTATACAAATTGGCTATCAAAATTGGTATAACTGTGATGGTCAAACGATAGATGCCAATTCCTATTATACCAATACTAAGATCCTTGCTGACTTGGGACCAACATATGATGATATTAGGGTACATGACGCTTGCCTTACTTACCATCACCTAAAGGAAGGGACAGATGAGTTCAACGAGTGTGAGAAGGCACTGGGTTAGCCTAGGGCGTGTGAGCAATGAAGACAATAATACTTAGCGCAGTCGCGGTATGTCTACTGATAGGCGCGCTAGTTTTCCCGATGAAAAATAATGGAAGGATTCAAATCCTTCTGGCAGATTAGATCAATATCGTAGTAAAGTAAAAGCCTTGTATGGTGACGGGAAATTAGATATAAATGATATTGAGGAATTAAATAAATTAAATGATTGCATTGCAGAGGAGTATACAAGAGGCAGGATAAACAAAGAACAATACAACAAATTAGGAGAAGAAATATCAATAAATTATAGAAAAGTTTTCGCAAAAGAAATTGATTTAATTAATACCTTTAAAGGGGATCAACTAAAACAATTATTTAATATAAAAGGCAGCATAGAGGATACCTATTCGACAGGAAAGATAAGTGCTCTGTATTATAAAAATTTGAAGATGAAGATATCAGAGTTGTCTGAAGAAATATTTGAGAGAATGATTGCTTCTCTGAACAATCTACCAAAAGACTCTAAAGTGTCAAAATTAGATGGTGTAGAAAATGAAATATCTAACGCATACTCTAAGGAATTAATAACGAATTACATCACTCAATATTAAAAGAGAAACTTTCAAACTATGAAAAACCTAAGGCATAATCAAATGGACACTTGATATTTGTGGCCTCAATTTTTAAATTCAGATAAATGAACTCCTCAAAATATCAGAAAGGCATAACCATTTTTAAGACTGAATACAAGTTTAGAAATGAGATAGACTAAAATTGAAAGGCATACCTGATAGCCTCATTCCTAACATCTCGACAAGATTGATTATAATATTCTTCTACCGGATCAGGATAGTTATTGGAAGATAAAAGGAGGAATGTGATTAACATAAGAAAACCGTGGTAAGACGATAGGTAATTCCTACTATTTAGATCCTAATTAGGAAAGGGATCACGTGAAAGAAAACCCCTTTTATCAAATATTTATTATCATATTGTGGAAATCAGTATATGGGATGTTCCAGCCAGTCTATTGCGAAACATTGCGTCCCCTGTTCGCATTTTTAATGGAAATAGCGCCTTTTTAAGGTATTTACCGTTCAGTCGGAAAAACATACCATATCTGACATTAGGAAATATTTCATTCGCTAATTCACTTTCAACGGGATGCCTTGCTCCGAAAAACTTGCCGCTTTCTAATACAGAAATGATTTTCATCACAAAAGTCGGAAATAGGGAGAACGATGATTTGAAATTCCATTTGTATACTTTTTCCACCTAACCCGCATCAAAGTTGTCTCTTTATTACCACCCGAGTTATTATAATAGGTAATTGAGTACACAATCCGTAATTAGTCAGGGCCTAGAACTTACAAAGGAAGATCCATTATACGCGTTTATGTACGCATTGAAATCTTCTGAGGCAAGAAGACAGTACCCAAAAAGATTGAAAATGCTATTTGACTACCTTAAACTATCCGGTTCGATACAAGAACAGGCCAATGAATTTCTTAATAAGATAAAAGAGAGGGGTGTAATCAACTCTTTCCTCTTGTAATATTAAAAAATTAAAAATTTCTATTTGGATAATTTTTATCAATGGTTAGATTTGGCCGATTATTGCATAATAAAATATCATTGTTATATACTTAGGCTAAAGGAAAAAATTGCATATGTCAGAAAAAGAAAAAGAAGTTGGAGCTGAAGCAATCCTTGTATCAATAAACTACAAGGACAGGACTTATAGAGAAAGGATTAAAGATATCCATGCGGATAAAGATAAGATAAAAAAAGCTACAAGTGCCCTAAAGGCTCTTGGTTTTACCGTTCCGGCAGCAGACGGTATTATAAGCATATCAATATTTGGAAAAAGAGAACTATTTGAGAACATATTTCAGATCAGACTTAACATGATTATATCAAAAGATACGGATAGCAATAAGAATACTTCGAGTAGTAAATCTTCATTTAACCATTATTATGTTTCTGACAGAAATGTAAAAATCCCTAAGGAACTTGAAGGTCTGGTGTATGATGTTGTGTTTAGTAGAGAACCTACATTTGTGTAGACTATAATAATAAAATTTAGTTGAGACCTTTTCTATTAAGGTATGCTATGCCATGCTTTGTATGCATCCACTAACCCATGTCCTGTGGCCGCGTCATATCCTGGCCCTGCTGACTCTCCAGTACCTGCTATCTCCAGTCACGACATCGCGTGCCGTTCCTTCAAGGATTAATTTGATATCATTGGGATGCAGACTCGGTTTTTTCTCAAGTAGTAATGCTACTATTCCTGCGACCATTGGCGTCGCACTTGAAGTACCACTAGCACATAGCCAGCCATCGTTTCTTGGTGTTTCATCACCATCTGGAAAGTTTCCGCCTGAAAACTCACCATCTACAGTGCTATTTGGCATTGTAGGCATTGTTATATAGACGCCTTTTGGTGCTAGTCCTACTAATCCGCATATGTCTGGAACATGCCTTCCAGGATATATTGAGCTATCAAAGCTACTAGCATAGCTTGATGCTTGGAGGTTGAGGTTTTCGTCAAAATAAGCACCACCGACAGAAATTACTTCAGACATACTTCCAGGCCATGCTTTCATGCCATGGTTTCCAGCGGCAAAGAGGACTGTTATGCCATTTGCAACTGCATTAGCTATTTCTATTTCTAAAGGTATCAATTCAGGCGGTAGTGTTGAAGAAGTATCTATATCGTATCCCCAACTGTTGGTAATTATATTGGGCCTCCACCTAACTGCCAATTTAAAAGCAAGTGTCGGATTCGTACCTTGTTTTACAGATACAAACTTAACTCCTGGTGCTACTCCTAATGCATTTGCAGATATTCCAGTGACCATGTCCGTATTCATCAGTATTAGGATCAATTCCTGGCTCTGGTACTGCAATTGTAGATATGTTGTAGCCGCGACTTGTATAATATGGGTGAGCAGAATAAAATCCTGTATCTACCAACGCTAACTTGACACCTCTGCCCAATACACCTTCTGTATGAAGCTGATCTGCTTTCATAAGCATAGGAACATCTGCAGCTGGGTGTAGACTAAAATATGTAGGATCAGGATGAGGTGGAAATGCAGATGTAAAAAATATTGGCTGTTCAGGAATAACAACACCTTCCACTAAATCTTTGATGTTATCTGGTGCATTGAGAATACTCTGATCTTCAGGTGCACCATAAAACGAAACTTTCTTTTTGCTTATTGCAGAATTAAAAAGTTGAACTGTTTTTAACTTTAACTGAGTCTGACAATGTTTCTCTACTAAATCCACTTTACCTCCTATAGAAATAGATGCGGCACCAACTGCCAAAACTTGGAAGCCATTATCTTTTAATCCTTTAATGGTCGCTCCCACATTATCCATAACAGGGAGATAGTCTCTTACATTTCTAGACAGTACCCACTCATCTCCTTCGAGTACCTTGAACTCCTTAGACATTGGACGAAGGGCGACTTCTGCAGAAACATAGTCTTCAGGCCTACCTGATAGTGTTGTAGTTGTTTTAGCCTTAGATCCAGCACGATTTTTTTTTGCGCTTTCTTTTAGCCTTTTTCTCATGCAGAGAATTGTTCGTTGCTGTTTATTTTATCTGTCTAAATTACATCTTTTATTTATAAAACTTGATTAATCCAATAATAACGATTTATTAGATAACTTAATATCATCTCAACTTACGAAAAAAATCCTCAATCTTTTAGGGTTTTGTGTGATAAGTTCTACAATGTATTTCCGAAAAATAGAAGGATCATTCCAGCAAAGCTCAAATCCCTCGGGCCCGAATTAATCTTGTCCGCCTATTGGGGCCCACGTCTATATTTTTGATTGTCTGAGACCATCATTGAGCAAGACCGAATGTCCTCATTTGTTTACGCTCTAAAAGCACCAATACAAAGAGGCTGTACCCTAAACGATTTGCATCCTTCCTAAGTTTTTTAGGTTATGAGGGCACTTTAGAAGGTCAAGCTAAACTGTTCCCAACAAACGCTAGAGAAAACGCTCAATAGGCAGAGGCTGAACTGATGAAATTCATATTATTCCAGAGGAAATCAAATTACTCTAAGTTGATACGTTATTATTATTCGCATTGAACATCGAGTGTCCAGAAGTAATGTCGTTGGAACGTTATTGATATTTTCATCGTCCATGCTATTATTGAGTTTTAGGTAATAGCATATCCTATCCCACATCATTTGTTTTTAGAGTAAAAAATGACACGATATAACATCTTTAACAACCTGCTTCATATGATTTAGAGCCATATTACACCATGGTGTATCCGTGTCATTATTATACCCGTGGGTGGCAAAATTGAGTCAAATTTGGTTCCCATTCCACCGAACCCGGACCAACGACATAGAGTAAGCTTTGAAGTTACCGGAAAGCAGTATAGTGATCTAATAAAATGGGAGAGGTCAATTGAAGATCGTTTATTTCGATATCAGGTAGAGACAGGAAAGATGTGGCCTGGAAGCGATGATGTAGTATGTGAATCAATCTTAGAAACATTCAGAGTAATTGCCAAAGAAGGTGGAGACAATATTAGACCATATTACGGTGCAATTGGAGGAGCCTATATCTACAAATTCTGTCCTACTTCATTGGGTTTAATAACTAAAGTAGAAAATTCAGTTACACATGAAGAAATTGATCTAACTCAGTATGGAACATGGTAGTAATAGTAATATTTATAGCAATACCGTCGAAGCCACAGGAATAACAGTAGTCACCAACTAATAAGACATTTGAACTCGACAGATGAATGGAAAAAATACAAAACACTAACCATGATCAAGACTTAACTTAACTACAGTACCTTATACAAGTGCTACGATGTTCGATACAATATAAAAAAGGAGTATTATTATGTTATGTTCAAGATAATTGAAAATCAGCTTGCCACGGAAGGGATTCATGAATTTAGTTATCATGAATTAAAAGATGTTGATTATGAGACTGGAGGAATTACTGATATAGTATGGCCTGTAGCTGATGTGCGAGATCTATATGATGATGATTCTAACGCTGTAGAAGACTATGAAAAAAAATTGATTTAGCATGGGAATTAATACAGAAAAATGGTAGAGTCGTTATATGTTGTGTAGCTGGAATATCTCGCAGCAATGCCATTGCACTTGGTCTCCTAGTCAAGTATTTTGACATGGATTTTTATGATGCATGGGAATTGGTTAAACAACGAGTACCCAGAGCATATATAAATCCAAGTCATATTTCAAAACTAAAGAAATTGTTTGATGTCACTCTACCATAGAAAGGAAATATGACAGACTCTCCTACTTCTGCACCTTCTAATACAAGATCCTACAATTTTGTCGAAGACTTTTATTGTGATGATCTAAGCATACCAATGATAAAGATCTTGTAATATCCAAATTACTGAGGCAGGATATACAAAAGTACAGGAGCCTGTTTCCTCAAATATCAGCGAGCTATCCAATCCAAAAGATATCAAGCGCGCCCTTTTTATTAAGCGTGTATATTGTGAAAAATATAAAACTAAAAGATGCCTAGAATTCCAAACTCATTGGCTTTTGATACACTTTAAATTGTTACTTAAGGATCCAAGAACAGTTAAATATACTATAATTGTCTAGTTTTGGAATGTCTGAACGTCAGCCGAAAACGATCTTGAGAGTAACGGCGGCAATAATTACGATATTAATCTTATCTATAAACAATATCGGATCATTATCTAATATCGTAGCTGCACAGAATAATGATGATAACAATAACCTAGTTATTACAGATGGTATCGCTAGCGGTGATGTTACAGATAATAGCGCTGTCGTGTGGTCACGCGCAAAAGATCGAGCTTTGATGCATGTCCAGTATGATACCGACCAATCCTTTTCGCATGCAAAGTCAAAGACTTTATTGGTAGATAAATTAACAGACTTTGCTGGCCATATAAAACTTGATTCACTTTCCCCAGATACCATTTATTATTATCGTGTATGGTTCTCTTCTGCTTCGGACAGCAATAACAATACCACTAAATCATTGTCGACAAGACCGGATTCTGTGATAGGAAGTTTTAGGACAGCTCCTGATCATTTGACTAGCAAACCAATCAGTTTCGTTGTTGGAGGAGACCTTGGTGGACAGAATTATTGTAGACGGGATGGTACAGGAGGAATACCAGGCTATCCGATATTTTCAATAATGCAATCATTGTCTCCAGACTTCTTTATATTCAACGGAGATCAAATTTATGGAGATAATGCGTGCTCTATAAATGGTCCATCAAATGTTACTGGATGGATAAATATAGAAGGAAATTTTCCAAGCGTTATTGACAACAAGGTGAATTGGAATAATCAAACTCAGCTTCAAGATGTTTACAACAAACATTGGGAATATAATAGAGCAGATCCTCATTTACAAGGTGTTTTGCGCAATATATCAATGTATTCTCAGGCAGATGATCATGAAGTAGTAAATGACTATGGTGGTAAATGGTCCTATTGGACTAATGCTACTAAAAATAGAACAGGATTTCCTAACGTAGTAAAAGCGGGCATCAATTCATTTTTTAATTTCTCGCCAATAGATAGAAACAAAGCAGAGCCAAACCGTATCTACAGGTCTTTTCATTGGGGCAAAGACTTTGATTTGTTTTTGTTAGACATGCATTCTTATCGCAGCCGAAATAATCTACCTGATACCGCACAGAACAATAAAACACTGTTAGGGAGAGATCAACTTCATTGGTTAGAACAAAGTCTTCTTAACTCTACTGCCACCTGGAAGGTTATTTCTGCAGACGTACCGGCTACAATACCAAACTGCTTCAATAAACAATTAGGTTGCGATAATTGGGCTACTAATGGTACTAGTGCCACTTTCAAAGAAACATTTACAAGAGAACGTTCAGATTTTCTAAGATTCTTAGATGATCACAACATAAAAAATTTAGTTGTAGTGGCAACAGATGTACACTTCCCAATAAATATACTAGTTGAAGACGATCCTAATCGTGATGGACATAAGCTAATTTACCACGAGTTAGTTAGTGGACCATTGAGTGCAATTCCGCTTAAAGCTAATCCACTTGATCCAACCATTAATGCTATATCTAAATATCAAGAAAATCAATTATTTAACTTTGGATATATCAAAATACAACAAGAGAAATCTGATAAAAAAGTACATTTAATATCAGAAGTAAGAGATGGAAATGGTCTTCTACGCCCTGGATCACATTGGGATATACCGCCACAATGAGGAAGAAAAGCAACAGCTTCATAGCTTGGATTTTAAATACACTTTAAAGCCTTGCCAAACCCCCTTGGGCCCATACTGATATCAGTCCTTAAATTGGGTTCTACCTAAAATAGGTATGTCCAATGAGATGATATCAGTTATACAAAAACAACAAAAAGTGGCAGGAGCGGAGACAGAAGCAGAAGGACGAGTTTTCAACCAACGGTTTCAACATAATTATTTTGCTGAGTTAGAAACAACTTCATACTCACTGTTTGTGCTTGCTATGAGATCCCCCCCAGACAAAACAGAAATACCCTCAGAGATTTGGATATTTTCTTGACTTTGCTCAGGTTGCAACAGAGATAGAAAAAATAACCTCAGTTGAGACGCGTTGTAATATGTTAGCTGATTTAGCAAAAAGCGACCACAAATGGCTTGTTAGTTGTATATTCAATTATCTCCAGTTGCTCAAGGCCAGAGTGGAATCTAAGGAAATTAAGGCTTCTACTCTTAGAAACAACGTCAAACCCATAAAGTTGTTCTTCGAGCAAATATCTAAAGACTATGGACGCTTTATCTAGCAATCCTTGGATCCTATATTATAACATAATACATATTGCCGATAGTGCAAAGAGAGAAAAGATCAATACTCCTATCCCAACGAATTAAATGTCCTGAAATACTTGAGAAAATGAAAATTCAGGTAGTTTCAATAAGTTTTGAGTGAATTCCCCCATGTTTTGCTAGTATCAAAGGCTTACACAAAAACATTGTTACAATACAGTGTCTATTAATCTCCCATTTGTATACCTAAATGTCATTAGTGATATCGTTAGTGGTTTCGTGCTCAAAGGTCTAGCCCTTTACTAGTAACGTTTCGGTAAAGGCGGTATAGAAGGGACAATTAATAAACAGACTCAGTTTTATTATGTGCGTGGCTTATGGGGCGACGTTATCGTCATATAAAGCGTAATAACCGGGATCGCTATAGGAATTGATGCTGCTAGAAAAGTACCCACTACTTTTAACTGTGACCTCAAGGACTCGGGGATTGGAACACCTTCAATATCAAATGTGCTTTATTACTCCCAAAGCCGAAAAAGTAATAGGTTTAAGGCTGACTGATAGCCCTTGGAGATTTAGCAGTGATCTTTGCTCCAATGAACGTGGGATGAAAATGCTTTTAATCTTATCTAATGTATATCTTTCTAATGAAGGCATATATCGTATTGTTTACGGCAGCGTTTCTGATAGCAGCAACAGCAATATTTGTCAATACTATGACTACTTATGCACGGAGCCCAGAGAATATGATAGGAGGAGGAGCCAATATGACAGCGGATGCAAGCAAGCTAGCTCCTAGTGGAAGTACAAAAGGCGTAGTGGCACAAGGCGAGAAAATTTTCACAGTTGTTTGCCCTAGAGATTTTCAAAGTATTAGGCAATGCGAAGTCTTTACGGCCCAGCCTAGGTAGTAGCAGTCAAGGCACTTAAACCGCAGTAGTTAATGGCTACATAAAACAATCATATTTTTTAATTTCTGGGGGTTGGGGTGAATAATATTTTTAGCACTAAAACTGAGTCTTATTGTTAATGGTAATTTTCGCATGGATATATTTATCCATAGAATCCGTCATCGTTATCGTTGACTTTTCAAAATATACCGACAATTTTCCTAGAGCATAAAGGATATTTATACCAGATCCACCCGCAGAAACACTTCCTAGTCATGATTTCAGCAGCACTACGAATTTGGAAATAATTCCAAAAGAGAGTAATATTGGTTTATTCTGCTGCATGATACAGAGTTACATGAACCAATGAGCTTGAGCTTGCATATAAGATTCGAAAGACGTATCTCCGAAAAACCGCTAGCGAGCTAAGAGTCTGTAAACTTCTAAATTTTGGAAGCCGTCTATTAATCCATTTATGAACTGCTAAAACGATCTCTCTTGGTAGTAGTAAAGTGAACTCGTTGGACATGAAACAAAGGTACGAGTAACTATATAAAGAAAAATCACACAAAAGCCACTTGGCTGGTGATAAACCCGCTTACGAAGGGGGCGGGTCAATCATTATGAATAGTTCTATTGCCGGAGTGAAAGGATTTCCGGGCACACTACTGTCTACAGCGCCACCAAAGCGCCCATACGTTCATTTGCCCGAGCTCGATCTGATGGCACGTCTACGCTGGCATACTTGATTCGAAAAGCTAAGTTAAAAAGAGGAATACTTACACTATTGTATTGCATCCCACCGAACCCTATAACGTAACCTGGATCTATTTTTTTAAGGTATTCATATTAATTTAGGCTATAGGAATTTAGAAACTAGAATCGGGTTTTTGGTATGTTAAATTACTCCTCGTAGTAAAAATCTAGTCGTATCTAACTATAAATGAAATAACAGCTCAGACATTCATTTTATCGTTAAATGATATGTTACGTCTGTTACGTAGCTATTAGAATTGAGATCTGATGGTGGGGAGCTCCCGTTAAAGTGAACCATATGGGTCCCTCGAGACATAGGCTTTAGCATAACATACCATCCGTCAGCAGCTGAGATGGCTGGGCCTCCTTCAGCTACAGGAAAGATCGACTCCTTAGCCGGAGGATAAACAACGCTTATTGATGGAGATTGAACTCTATATGTTTTAATATTCGGGATATTGACTCCATCAACACTTGCACTTACAGAAGCACCATTGTTGGAATTGATGGCACACTTGAGTAATTCAGGTCCAGTTTTAAGATTTCTATTTTCTTTAGTACTGCACTCGCCAGTAAAAATATTAAGAAATAATGCCTTCCCAGAAGGTATAGTACAGGTACAATCTAGTTTGCCACCACTTGTACCGAGTAAAAACCACACAGGTCCTTGTTGTCCTACAGCACAACGTGCTCCAGTGTTATCCGTCAGCGGACTTTTACTGGAAGGTGTTGAAATAAGCCATTGCCATTGCTTGGCTCCCCAATCACTGTATGTCAGACCATAGGGTTTAGAGTCCAAGGGAAAAACAGCAGGGATTTGGCTTGTGGCATAAGCAGATAATATACAACTACTTGCTATTACGATTACAGTCATTCCAGTAAGAACAGCGATAGCAATATAAAATGGGGACTCTAGCAATCAGGAAAATCCAAAAGGAGCAGGGATGATAATTTAAACAATTCGGTCTACTTTGGATACTGACTCCATAGCCCCACAAATATATATTAGTGATTTCTACAAATGAGGTTAAGTGTGAGGTTTGAGATCTAAAAAATATGATCTTCGAAGGCTTTCATAGACATACGAGCAAGCTCGCCTTCATTCTGATGTGTATAATAATTTTATTGTTGGTCGCAGATATCTCTATCGCCAGGATCTATATACTCATATACGGTAACATTTTTTCAGGAAGCAATCTCGGGATTTCTATTGATTGGAACGTACTTGGATTTACTCTAATAACGGCAATATGTCTAACGGGGCAGTTTATTATGTTAAAGGCTGTCACAATAAGAACTAAAGAGGTGAGTACGAAAGGACTCCTCCGCCTCTATAAAGTACAAAAATTAGTTTCTGGCATACAATACACAATAGTTGCACTTTTCATCTCAATGATTCTGTAGATGTTATTTACTTCCAGCTATAATACAGTGTTGCTTGCAGCAACAATCGGAGTTAGTTATACCTTAGGAGCTATTATGATGGGTTATCTTGCTTCAAGATTCTATCTTTGGTTCAAGGTAAATAAGAACTCAGTGGTACTAGCATACACACTTGCCTCCGCAATGCTCTTCATAAATATTACATTTACATTAGTTTACGTTCTGAATTTGCTCACAGATCAACCCCTAATCATGCGACCGCATGCAGGTCACATGTCGGCAGCAATTTCCGAGGACTCGATACTTTATTTGGGATACGTCATATCGGCACTCCTTTCATTTATACTGACTTGGATTGCTACATCTTTGTTAATGCGTCATCATTCTGACAAATTAGGGAGGATAAAGTACTGGCTTATCGTCTGACTCCCCTTAGGATATTTTTTGAGCCAATTCGCCCCATCATCCCTTAACCTATTTATCGAATTCCGTTCATCTGACCCCGTTACATTCGCAATTGTCTATAATCTCATTTTCGGCTTGAGTAAGACAATAGGCGGTATACTTTTTGGTATTGCGTTTTGGACGATAGCTAGAGGTCTTCGCCAAATTCAAGTCCGTGAATATATGGTAATTTCTGCATATGGCTTTGTACTGTTGTTTGTTTCAAACCAAGCCATTTTTCTCGTAAATTACGATTATCCACCATTTGGACTTGCGACTGTATCCTTTGTCGGATTTTCATGCTTTTTAGTACTCATTGGCATCTATTCTGCAGCAATTTCAGTAGGGCAGGACATTACACTCCGAAATTTGATCAGAAAATCTGCTCTAAAAGAGGCAGGTTTGTTACATAATATCGCATCCGCTCAGATGGAACAGCAGATAACTCAAACTGTCTTATCTATTGCAAAAAGAAACGAAGTTATTATGAGCGAAGAAACCGGCCTTGCCGCGTCTATTGAAGACGAAGATATTGTGAGATACACGAACGAGGTCCTAAAGGAAGTCATGAAGGAGAAGGATATAAAATAACTGTCCGGAGGTTAAAAATGATGGACAGGTGGATTGCACAACTAAATAGTTCCCGAAAGGTGGTCGCGTGATTCGAGTTTATGGATACGATCGTGCAAATGTACCCAATTTTAGTTCTTCTTACCAGTAGGTTAATCCATATTATGTCCTCCTATCATTGAGTGAAGAATCATTTGAATGTCAAGCAGCTAACTATACCCTAGCAAATGTTCTATCTGTCACGGGATCCATAGCATTCATAGTACTAATTCTATTCTGCTACAACAAATGAAACTTAGATATGATAGGATTCATTATATGAAATCCAATATACCACTTATGGATACCCTGACGTTATGATGCGTTGGAACTAAACGATAGCGCGGTCTAGGTTTTGGGTAACGAAACCTTGAAAAAAATTGCTGTAGAGCTCACTCGGATGATAAGAAACAGCGTTACAATTGATTAGATGCGAAGAGAAAGTGTGCAGGCCGAAATCCGCTTGAAGGTTAAAAAATACTGGGAAAATATGGCTATCCCCAAGACAGAGAGAAAAGGGCAACAGAGACAGTCTTAGAATAGGCAGGAATAATCATGAGAGATTGGGCCAAGTAGATCAGCATTAGCTAAGGAGAGTCTTCATTTCTTGCTTGAATATAAATGCCATTTCCAGTTTTTTGGAGGAGAGAATGAAATGGAATCGCGAGCTGGTGTCTACAGCATTTTTACAGGACGATCAAATTGCACCTTATTATAGTCAAAGACTATTGAAAACAAGATATGAAGTGCAATTAATGAAATCCATGTTACTGCACCGTCCAAAAGTCATCAAGTTAGCAGAAATCTATCTAATAGTCAATAGTCATAATCCATACTTGCTTTGACGTCTTTTGCAGATTTAAACGACTTTCATATATGAAAAGGGTGTTACTATTCTGGAAGGGATTTTGTTTCATATGACATATATTTAACCTTGGGTGACAAAAATGAGTCAAATTTGTCTCGGATTCCACCGGGCCCGTACCAAACTTGTCCCTTTATTACCACCCATTCTGTTATAATAGGTAATGTCTTATCCTAGATTCTAAGGTATATCAAACTAGTAACGAAAGCACAGATATAGGTTTAGAGGCCCAATATATTAATTATAATTTTGAATATTTTATAAGTGCGTAGATTCGTTCGTTGGTAACGTGAAGCAGCTGAATTGCAGAAACTCTAAATAAATTATGGGATAATGTCGCGTATACGCGACAGTAGGGTAACGCATTTGTTATTTATATCTTTCAGTTGGTTATCGCTCAAATTCGAGTGCGTCAGATCGAGATTCCGTTTTGCCATTTGAAAGTAGAAGGAATCCATAGTTTCGTAATCATCATAATTAGTAATGATTCTACGTCTTATCTTGGGACTAAAATTATCCCAACTCAATATAAACGTCTTTCTTGAGAGGGGTTCTTGTATAAGCATATTATAGATACTTTTGTATTCTTGACCTATAGTAGTAATTAATTCGTCGCGTAGTTTGCCTTCAGTCAGGTTTATTGTTGTAGTATCTAACGCTCTTCTATGTTCCTCCATTATTTTATACCTTGCAATATTTCATCCGCGCCTGCGTCAAGAAATTCCCCCAAATCACTATTCTTCATAAAGAGCTTCGGATAGGATGTCAATATTTCTTTAAATGATGAATACTTTTCGGATTGTTTATTGAACTTCTCAAGCGCTTTTCCATCAGGTACCTAACCTCTTCTTTTTTCAACTCTTTATAGTGCCTTAGAATCTCTACCCTCTTATCGTCGTCTTTTACTAATTCTAAAAAAGTATTCCACTCCCGTCTAAACTTCAAAGCCTGAACAACTATTGATTCCTTAATGGGTTTGTCAAAGACAGATTTTGCCAGAATTATAGTATTAATGAATGTTTTTACCTGTCTTGGGTTCAACTCAACTCCTTTTTTAATTAGCCCTTTATTATTTTCAAACTCTTCAACAAGATCAGAGCCTTGGAGATCTTCTGATATTATATGGCTTATGAATCTGGTTATATCTTGCTCTATCCAAGTTGGTATTTGGAACGGAAGTTGAACAATCTTCTGCAAATAGTCCAACCCTTTGATATCAGATTCCTCACCATATTTCTTTCTAACTAAAGAATTTATGGTATCCGAGTCCATACCTATAACATATACAATTCCTTCGATATCAAAGAAACTCTTCATTGATTCTAGAACTTCTAAAGCTCTATCAGGGGTGCATCTATCTAAATCATCTATAAACACAACAATTCTATAGCTTTTATCATCTTTTCTTGCCTCATCTAATCCCTTGCCAAGGAATTCTGTCACATGATAATAAATTGCTTTTTTTATCGTCAGCAACTGAACCATCTCCTTTCAGTTGATTAGTAAGCTTTTCGAAGTCCACTTCTGCGCTTGCACCTTTGATACCGTATGTAATTTTAGTTGATGCGATAAATGCGGCTGCAGTGCGCTTTACGCCATTTTTGAAACCATTCCATCTTTTTTCTTTCGCTTTTTTTGATGCGTCTAATGTTAGTTTAACAGTTCTGAGAAATGGGATTACCGCAAGGTTTTCTTCCCTTTCATATCTCCAAGCATCAAACCAGACTGTTAAGACTATCTCATTTTCATCAAGAATTTTTTTTGTCATTCGCATCAATGATGTCTTTCCAGTTCCCCATCCGCCAAAAATTCCAATAGCGAATCTTGGCGTAGAATTTATTATTATATTTGCTAGTTTCTGGCTATAATCGTTAAAGTCGAGCGCGTCTTCTGCGGTTGGCTCGTCAGTGATTATCTTTATTACATCAGACTTGGAACCTTTGTCGTTGTGCGACAATGTTATCGAATACTTAAATGGACTCGAGTCTAATTATGTTATCGTGAACTAGATGACTACTAACAGTATAATTTTCGTAGAATTTTTTTACGTTTAAAAATCTCTAGTAAACAATTGTAATCTGAAAGGTTAAATAGCATTCGTAGCATGATTTTTGTATTTTGCTAGTAAATCAAACAATTATTTGATCATAAAGTAGATTCTCAGTAGCAATTTTTAACCCCTCCTATTGTGGTTCATGTAAAGCTCGGTAAAGCGTATCGATGATAGTTTGACTAAGTCATGACTTGCTGGCTAAAGAGTAACGCAGGATATAACGTCAAGACATTTCATCTAATGTTCAGCCAAAAAATTAATTCTGATTATGACACATACGATAATTCTTTCCGCTCAAATTCCTGTATTCTTGATGATAAAGCCATGACTTGGTCTGATAGCTGTGCTATAGCATCATGTTTCATTTTGCCACGATTTCTCAACGATTGATTTAGTTCTTCTATCTCCTCTCCCTTGGTCTGTATATCTGCTCCCTGTCTTTCTAGCAAATATGTTCGCTAAGTAGACGGAATTTTACATAAATCTGCTACTTCCTTATGAAGCAGCAATCAATTTTTGCGTCAAATAGCTGAAACATGTTTTGCACTTTCGTAACAAATACAAATAGGGACGAAATCACCATGTAAAGACCATAACAAAGAAGGAAAAATACTTAACCTGCATGATCTGTGGAGAATTAAACCTACCTACCCAGACATCTACTTCGATGGTTGTAACGCATGGGGGAACGTCTCAGAGGGAATGGATATGCAGGTTTGCATGGGACAAAATAAAGCTTATATGCAAAATCTGTAGTGCAATTATTGCAAAAGCGTATCCAAGATTACTTACTCATATTACAGCAAACTAGAATGCTGCTGAACTACTGTACAAGGAAGATGCTGAAGAGAATATTGTTATCATAAATTTTGAAGGTTCGAAGACTTCAAATGAATTGGTAGGCAAGGAAGAGTCTCCCACGTTCTGAGTAAGATTTGGAGAGATTCATTTACCTTCAAATATGAGGATATGATATTTTCTAAATGGAATAAGCATATAAAATCACATTCTAATGAAAGACCTCGTGAAAAAAAGACTGGATAGCCAATGATATAATCCATCTTAACTATGATTCTATTCCTCAGATGATTAATTCTGATCATGATGGGAAAAATATTGTAGATGAGGTCACATACCTTGATTTAACAGAAAGTGACTCAAAGGCATATAGAAATGCTTACACAGTATAAGAAATGAAGAGTCTATAAGAAAGAGTAAGGGAAGATAGTATCTTGATTTGTATGGTACGGAAATGAAATATAATCCGCGGCCCTAATGATACAGATAACTTTCAAATTACCTTTCATTTAATCAGATATTCTATTTTGAATCGAATACCTTTAAAGATTAGATTATCTCTTCTAGTATAGGAACCAATTTTAACACCGATATCTGTTCAAACCCCCTTGTTTGTTTGTGCCTGATCAGGACATT
This sequence comes from uncultured Nitrososphaeraceae archaeon, assembly GCA_963765895.1. Classification (GTDB taxonomy): domain Archaea; phylum Thermoproteota; class Nitrososphaeria; order Nitrososphaerales; family Nitrososphaeraceae; genus JARBAU01. The sequence continues at coordinate 24,109 of CAVXZB010000019.1, forward strand.
TGTTACATGTTTGAGAGATATCAGGAGGCTATTATTCCATGACTTGTTGCTAAAGCAATTGTACTGATAAACTTTTTATTGAGTTGTTCATGCTTTCTATTCTTAGACTAACAATGAATTGCTGCTGTCATAATAATAAGTAAGATGTAAGAGCATTGAAGTGCTTTAACTGCTATTCTGAATTTGTACCTACACTATCAAAGCCTTTGTGCCAAGGGTGCGGCTTTTGCTACTATTGCAGAGATTTCTTTTCTTGTGTTCACTATGATGGAGGTAATACGGACCATAACAAAAAACAGAGGCAACAAGAACAACAACAGCTCTCACAATCTCCTTGGAATAATAGAAAGAACAAGAATAATATTCAAAACTGGGATTCCTATAATGATCTTGTTTCTTCCACCACGCTAACAGCGACAGCTACTGATCCTGAGGATAGTACTGCGGTAATAGTAATTGATGAATCACTAAGGCGCAAATTAGGAAAATTGCATATTTTAGAGTTAGTCCAAAATCTGAGAAGTCCAGAGATGAATTGTTATGTTGATATAATTCCCACAGGTACTTCTGATAATGAAATAATCAGAGTATTTAATTCGTACGTAAATATTCCTGCTATTATTGTGACTTCAGATAAGGGCTTATGTGAAAGATTACCAGCAAACTCATTATTTATAAATAAAAAGAAAGGAAGTAATGCAGTCAGAGTAATTACCCAGGCAATAAGACATAGAATTTCAAGGTTATAATAATAATCCAAATGAGCTAACGCAAATCCTCATTCAAATTGCAAATAAGTAAATAAATAAACATTTTTTATTACTTACTTATCCCTGAAATTAGAGGCTCATTAAACATTGGTTTGCATTGCTCAGAATAAATACAAATGGGGACGATTGTAACATGACGATATCATAACAACAAAGGAAAAATACTTACCTTGTATGCTCTGTGGAAAAAGGAGAATTAAACCTTTACAGAGATATACTTCGATGGGTATAACACAGATGCAACACGTCACTGCAGGAATGTGTAGAGAGTGTGCAAGGAAAAGAGTAAAATTAAAATGCAAACTTTGTGGTCAAATTATTGGGAAAGGATATCCTAAATTATTTCCTCGTACGTTAGGTCACTATCGCCCTTCTCAACTGCTATATAACGGAGAAATTGAAGAGAATATTATTTTTATAAATTTTGAAAGCTCGAAGACATCAAATCAAATGTTTGTGGGAGATGACCATGCGTATACTTTAAGGTGCAAAATCTGCAGAGATTCATTTACCTTCAAAAATCAAGGGACAACGTTTTCTAAATGGATTGATCACATAAAATCACATTATATTGATAAAGATTTGGTAAAAAAAGAGTGATTGCCAAAGATATGATCTATCTTAATTATGACTCTGTTCTTGAAATAATTAGCTCTTACCGGCATAACAACGATGCCACTTATCGTGAGTTAACAGAACGTGAAGGCGAAGCATACAGGAATGCTTTACATCGTATAAGAAGCGAAGAATCTATGACAAAGAGTAAAGATAGGTAGCATCTCTACTTACCTACCTTGAATTGAAAACGTTTAATGCTTAGATTGCTTTTAATAAATCTAGGAACCAATTTTAGCATCGATATCTGTCCGAACCCCCTTGGGCCCAAATCGATCTTGTTTAGTCTCTTACACTGATAGGACTAAACTCAGCTGTGGTAAATTCTTTGTTCTTACAAAATAATTTAGTAGAACAAAGGAACATTTTATATGACTTTATCAACGTGAAGAACTTGTTAAAAGAGCTTATACGTTTTGTTTATATAAGTAGGCGCAAAACCTTGCGGCCTCTGGCTTAAATGCAGAGGCTAAGCAAGGATCATGTGCAGTTAACCGCTGATCGGCTCTTTCAAGCGTGAATATATAATGGCTGATATCGAAAATGAGAAAATCATACCACCATTAAAGTTAATGACCAAAAGTGAGGTAGTAAATGATTTGCTTAAACTTCTAGATATGGTTCAAAAACATGCAGATAAGGAAGGATGTCAACATTGCCTTGATATACTAGAATCTGTCTTTGAACACTAAGAATAAAGACCTTTGGCCGGTCGGCACACGCTAGTTGAATATGATGCAATATTTAGGCCTACTATAAGGTGCTCACAAATTGATATCTATAGATAGTAGCAATTGATGGATGTGAACCAATATATTTAATTCAATCTATAGCCAAGTCTTAACACATCGGACAGTATCGGATTTTGACATGTCCCGTGTAATTATATCGGAAACACTGTCTTATAATACAGATGTGCGGCGCGCCAGATTATAAATATTCTGGGTGACTATGTTAAGTCCTCGGATGCCGAGAATACGCTTTTCCTCAATGGCACTATTCATATTTCAATTTGAAAATCGCCATTTAAGGCGGGCTAGACGGCTACCTAAGAGAATAATACATGAATAATAATGACAGTGACAATGACAATAACATGACAGTGCAAATAGCAACGCTTGCTAATGGGTGTTTTTGGTGTAGCGAAGCAATCTTCAAAAGGCTCAAAGGCGTCAAATCGGTTCTACCTGGATATTCAGGAGGAATAGTAGAAAATCCTTCTTATGAGCAAGTATGTACAGGAAAAACAGGGCATACAGAGTCAATTCAAATAGAATTTGATCCAACAGTGATACCTTATGAAAAAATCCTTGATGTTTTCTGGCATACTCATGATCCAACTACTCTTAATAGACAAGGCAACGATGTTGGCACACAGTATAGATCTGCAATTTTTTATCATGATCAAAAACAAAAAGAAATTGCCGAGAAGTCAAAAAGGGATCTTGAAAAAGCGGATGTTTACAAAAATCCAATTGTGACTGAAATTACTGCTTTTAAAAACTTTTATGTTGCAGAGGATTACCACAAAAATTACTATGAGGAACATCAGGATGCTCCATATTGCAGTGTTGTCATTAATCCCAAAGTACGCAAATTAATTCAGAAATATGGAAACGATCTAGAAAATAGATACAAGTAATCTACTACACTGACATTTCGCCGCACAAATAGGCTAGATCAAGTAACGTTATCAAATAATATTTTCAGTGAATTACCAAATTAGGATCTCGAGCTCTATCGTTTCCTACCTTGCTATACTTCTGGTTCGACTTTCTAATGTATTAACTTGTGTATAGGCGACGCTACGATATATAGAACGCGCCCTCATCACTGTCATTGTCATTATCATCCATTCCAGATCATGATTCTTGGATTGTCACTATCTGGCATTTTGGTTCTGATTCTTATAAGGAATATGCTGGTGAGAGATTCGAGAGAGATTCGAGAGTACATGGGAAGATGGGCAAAACGCTTTGATGCGCATATACACGAAAGACCTGAATGGAGTGACTAGAATCAGAAGAGAATGCCAAGAATATCCTAATAAAAGATTTGATGAGGCAATAGACGAGAAACTAACTGTTACGAGAGAAATGCGCGTGCCAATTGCTAAAAATGCTTAGACTATTAGTTAACCATGGAGATCTAGGCAGATTGATAGCCCGAACAAGCGGCGCCATTATGATGATAAACGAATCTATTTTTATTGTTAAATCAAAATCTAGCTCCTCCACTTACAATATCAATACCACGAAACCTGGATTGGATTGTTCATGCCCAGATTCTATTTGTCGCGGCGCCAAATGCAAGCACATACATGTAGTCGAATTTTATCGCCAACAAAATTGAATAGGATGACAGTGAATTATACACCCAAATAACACGTTCTAAATACTATTAGTTTTTCTCAGCTAACCACTTCTGATGCTGTTTCGTTTGCGCATTGTAAGAGAGTGACAAGGTTCCTGATCCCTTTATAATGATTTTAATCATGATATCGAATAATGAATACAACGATAGCTATAGTGGTATCAACACTGACATATGCTATCCTTTTGTCTATAGTATGGTCAACAGCACTGACTCATTAGCTCCTGCAGCCAGTGCACAAACAGAAGGCAAAATCTCCTGCGTCAGATTATTATTGCCCCCCGTCTTACCTGAATGCCCACCTGCTAGGGCGCTGGAATTACCTGTAATGTTATTACCAGTTAGAATTCTTAGTATATAGATGTCCGCCTACACCAGCAAGTAGTTGTTATCCGATGTGAATAAATATTTTGGACAACAGAAGTAATATTTATGAGCAACAAAAATGATCATTCTAATTTGAGTATATGCCTCGTAAGACTATTGATGATGATAATAATGGCACCCTTTCGAACCAGAAAGGAGAAAAGGAGTCTCTGTTAGTGAAAAACAAACAGCCTGAAGAACAGTTATCGGTTGGACAAGATATTGAAACTGAAGTGCTTGAGGAAAAAGATGATGAAATGATATCTTCATTAACACCAACTAAACGAAAGGTAGATGAACAATTATCAAAGGCAAAAGGAAAGAGGAAAAGAGGAAAAGAAAAAAGATTGGTAAAACATACTACGAAATTGGTTGAATCGAGACTGACATCGGATCTGAAAAAAGAGCTTGCAAAACAAGCCAGTAATATAGATCAGATAACAAAAATTCTCAAGCCATTGCAAAAATACACTATAATGACAGAAAAACAGTTCAAGTCAATCAAGCAGATCGAGGTACAAATAAAGCAACTACAAAAACAGACCTTCGATATCCTAAAGGCAGTCCGAAAGGTCAAATAATTGTATCATGAATAAAAATAAAATAAACAGAGGATGAGGAAATGCTGGCATAGGCATGATGATTGATATCGCTGCGCCACCAAATCTAAAGATGCGTCTGATAAGAGTAATTCACACAGACTGAGGATCGGTCTATAATATTCATTCAGTGGAGTATACTGAATCGACTTAAAGTAATCAGAATGAAATCGGAACAATTTAAACCTGATCAAATCGTTTGTAACAGTTTCTTATTCTGACGCTGACGTTGTCGTCAAAGAAGTGACCTTTTGATAAATGGAATAATGTATACTTAACCTTGACCCCAGACCATACCATAGACATATTGTTATTTGCAAAAAACTGATAGACCTAAAAGTAATGCTGAACCGTCAACGACAGAATCCAGCAAATAGGTTGTAAGTCTGTGCACTAACACTTGCTAGCGCCTTTTGTAATTCTTTGTTAGGGTTCCCGTGAACGTCAAACCTACTTATCCTAGAGACACTGAAAATCTTTGGAAGTATCGTTTGCGATGCAATGCCCTTAATGTGAGCAAGTACATTATCCTAACTTAATTTGTTGGTCTGTTTGTCTCTTTCTTCGAATTTCCTCGTCCATTATCATAGCTAGCATTTGCTGCATGGCTTCTACCTCCGCTAAGTTATCCTCAACAATCCGCATGTTGAACTTGCCCGGGTCTACTGCCTTTTTCTTCTTTTCAATTTCTTTGTAAATCATTTTCTTGACTTCAGCTATTGTTAGTTCTTTTTGCTTTGGCTTTGGCTTTGGCATTCATGATATGGTCATTCTATAGGTGGCGATTTCTATAGTCAGAAGAACTGGGGGTAGAGGGACTCTAGTGTACTATTATTTGTTAGTAGGTTCTGGCTATTAATTATCTTAATGGGATCAAAGGCACCCCAACTACCGAGAAGGTATACTATGTACAATTATCCTGGTCGCTTTTACTACTCCGATGTCACGGCGCAATCGAGGTTGATAACAACTCACCCAGGGAAGAAATCTATCAAGTTTTACGACGATGATTATTCTATAATTTCTTCTTCAGCGGAACAATCCCATTATAGGCAAGGCTTGCTCAGAAACCGAGCCAGCGGCGCTAGTAATCAACTGTTTATAGCAAGTTTGTTACCCTTCTAATGTTGTTATAGAACAAAACACATAGCTAAAGCTTCTAGCTTTGGTTCTGTAGCTGATATAAAAACTAAAGCTCATCAGTTAGCTGGGTAGACGGCTGTTTGGCTTCGAGGACTTGGAAGGGAAGTATAAGCTTTGGGTTAGTCAATATCCCGGTAGGAGTGTATCTAGCTACAAAAAATGCAGAATTTTCCTTTAACCAACTATGTTCCAATGGTCATAGGATTCGTTATAAAAAATGGTGCCCTGTTGAGGAGCGAGAGGTAGCATATTCAGAAATAGAAAAAGGTTACGAGATTGCAAAGGACCAATATGTCGTACTTGAAAAGAAAGATTTAGAGACAATAAAACTCAAAACAACAAACACTATAGACATTAAAGAATTTGTAGACGAAAAAGAGCTCGATCCAATTATGATTGAAAAAAGCTATTTTATAACTCCGGACAATAAGAACAAAAATGATAAGGCATACTCACTTCTTGTAAAAGTACTGACTGAAACTAAGAAAATAGCACTAGGAAAAATAGTGCTTAAGGATAAAGAGCATGTTGTCGCTCTTCGACCCTATCAGAGAGTAATAGTAATGCATCTACTTCATTATATAGATGATATACGACCGGTAGATGAAATTAATGAACTTAGAGATCTACAGCGTGCTGCTGTTGATAATAAAGAATTGTCATTGGGAAAACTGCTAGTTGAAAACCTATCTAGCGAACAGTTTGATCTAAGCAAGTATTCAGATGCATATTCTAAGGAACTAGAAAAACTGATAGAATCAAAGGTCAAGGGTAGAACGGTAGTCGCTGAACCACAAAAAGTCAAAGAGGAAGAGACCAGAGACCTTGTAGCAGCATTAAAGGCTAGCCTACAAAAGACAAAGGCAGAGGGATAAACACAACAATTACCAACATGTGCTGTGTGCGAACTAAGAGATTTGTGGGTTTCAGGACAAGTGTAATATATATCTAGAGTCAATAGAGCAGTAGAAAGTACAATGATCTTGCGAAACATAAATTAGAACTATTAATATTGTCCAAACTTACTCATGACTAGCTGGTTTTATTGATAGGTAAAACTGTCAGTCAGACTTGATAAACACATAAACAAAATCTGTCGACGATACAAATTATGATATCTATAAGTAGTAGCAATTGATGGATGTGAACCAATATATTTAATTCAGTCTATAGCCAGTAAGTCTTAATACATCATACAGTATCGGATTCTTGAAACACCCAGAATAATTATATCGGAAACAAGCCTTCTAGTACAGTTGTGCGGTGCCGCCAGATTATAAACATTTTAAATAGCAGATTTGATGTATAGTGAAGCCTCGGCCTGATGATAATTGATCATTTATATCATGATCCACCACAAAGTCCATATTTTTAAAGATAGTAGACTGACGCAATATGGTTTCAATAATTTAGCGAAAGCGGGCCGCATGCTAATATTATGAAAAAAGAGAAAAAAAGAGGTTTGCTTGAGGCACAAGGGATTCTTGTAAATTATAGTTGTATCAGATCGTGACTTGACATAAAACATATAATTTCGAAATAGTCAACTTAACATAGTGACAAAAATAGTAAGCATACCGATAGCCTTTGTAACACTGATACTTTTATCAACCACAGCATCATCGGTCTTCAGTACAGCACATGCTCAAACAAATGCAACATCAGCAAACCAAACAGGTAAGACGTCATCATCCGACAACAACACAATCTGAACAAGCATCACGATCTATAAAAGGTGCAATAACTAGTACAAGACAGTTTTTAAACAACGCAACTCAGAAAATAGCTGGATCAAAACCCGTACAAGCTATTGTAAATGAAAGTTCAGATTTGCTGGGTAATGCAACAGTGGCGACAAAAAATTTCTTTAATCCTAAATAGTCAAGTAAGAACTGCGCAGAAAATGTAGGAGGCATGCAAAACAAATGATGTTACAACTCGTGGCCGCATTTCCAGATGATTAATAGACGATCACGTCTATATCGCTAGCGATATTTTAGACAGATAGAACAAGATAATACTAGGTATTACTCTTCAGGCTTCAGATAGGCACGGAAGACAGTCAACGCGTCCAAATCTTGCTCTTCGGCGTGGAAGCTACAAAAATGCTCCCAGATCTGTTGATTTAGTTTCTTACAATCAAGTGAAGTATCTGCTATCTGAGTTTGGCATTTTGTACATGTATAATAAACCATTTTTATCTTCAAGCCAAGAAGAAGATAAGATGACTTATTCAAATATTTCGGTGCTCCCAATTTTTATCAATAATTCATGAATGTCATAGGATAATAATTTCTAGAGCTGCGGATCAACTAAAGTCTTTTTATTTCTTGATTTTATAAGCACAATTCTCGCGGCTAAAACCCAAGCGACATATCAAGAAACGACCAACCAATAAAACCGCTCCTTTGTTAAATGGTACGTGGTAGTTCGTTACTCACCAGTTCATTCGTAACCATCATGATTCGGGATATCCCTCGGTTTCAAAAAAGTGAGCACATTATAATTCATTAATCCATATTCAACTTTATTAGTTGATGTGACACTGCTGTCTACATGAATTCTTTCTTGACTATGCATGCTGGGTTTAGGCGAACAAAAGAAAATGGGAAGAATTTCGATTTTAGGGCCCTATTTGCAGTATTGTGGCTTTTCGACGCATATTAGATGCTGAGTCCCATATATCGCAGTATTTCCGAAATGGCTCTTAGTCTTTGATGGTTTAAGCCAAAGACTTATGGCTGAACCGTCGATTAATTTTATGCTAGTTGGAACCTGATTTACAGGACCATCTTTCATGGTAACTATTGACGTACCGTTGATTGTAGTAGAATTACCTTTGATTAGTGGGGTTCCAGTAATTTTAAAATTTGATATTGTATGTGTATGCGGCGAAGTGCCGTCCTTTTTCATCATCTGAAATGCGGCATTAAATGTGGGAGATTTACTGTTCATGTTATCCATCCTAAAAACACCCGAGACTATCCAAGTTGGCTTGCCACTTTCATCATTCTGTAGACTTGTAAGTGCACCTTTAACTACATTCTTCTTACAGGCAGAATACTCCGGACAGTAACAAAGAAAGGCCTAATACAAAGGCTAGAGCAATTGTTGACGCCGCGCAGTAGTTATTATTAAGTTAGTTTTCATGTAGACATTAAACTTTCAAATTGGTTATAAAATTTTTATGGCCCTTATTTTCTCATCACTATAAAGCGACAAGAAAGACGGTCGTGGATATAATGCCTCAAATAGATAAACCTTTCTGGCGCAATGGAATAGTTTTTTTTTTTTTTTTTTTTTTTTTTTTTTTTTTTTTTTTTTTTTTTTTTTTTTTTTTTTTTTTTTTTTTTTTTTTTTTTTTTTTTTTTTTTTTTTTTTTTTTTTTTTTTTTTTTTTTTTTTTAAAAAAAAAAAAAAAAAAAAAAAAAAAAAACCCCCCTACAATTCTCATCCGATACCAACCATACAGGAATGTATGGAGAAATTGAAATTGATGAGAGGGATTTTGTACCTATTGATAATTCACTACAGATAGAAGTTTAGGATAAAGATGAAGAGGTGATGAGATAAGGCGATAGTCAAAACTGACCCAATTGATGCACTATTAATTATACAAGTACCAAAACTAGAAGGAGCAATTATGCTGATGACAATAAGAGCAGCAAGGACATAGCCGACAATAACAATAATGACTGAACAGTGCTTTGTAGAGCTCGCGAAGGCTGTCGGTTACGCCGAACTTTGCTATACAGAGTTACAGAGAATTAGTATGAAGCAATCAGTAAGAACGGCTGGTATATACGGGATGCTCAATTTGATAGGCCAAGAGCAAGCAGAATCATTCAAACAGTGTCTTTCGTGTTCTGCGAAATTAAAGAAATGAAACTCGTTTTCTACTTATTACAGGAAAAATTTGATATCGCTTTTCAGAACTATTATCTTAAAAGAATAAGTGTATTATTATTATAACATGGGCTTGCCGGGCAAAGACATTTTGCTACATGTATCTTCTAGTAATATCCGCAGCGATTTCGGTTTAACTCGGATAATGTGCATACGCTATTTCAGGATATGATTCTGGATATAACCACGGATGTGATGATGCAAAAGTAGCTGATAAGTCAGAAAGATACATTAACCAACCCGAAAAAGGACCGAACTTTCACTCTGATACTTTATGCAAGGGTATGAATCATGCTTCAACTCCTGCTCTATCCACCAATTCAATAAGTTGCCTTCCTCCGACCCTAAAAGCGAGACCTCCCTCACCCATAATGAGAGACCAGGGTGATGATGCAAGTTTTGGAATTGCTATAATTATTGCAATACTGGTCGTTATATCATGTATAGCACTTGCGATTAGTAAATTAATGAGGAGTGGTAAACGCAGAGAGATGCAACATTTTTGAGATTCTGTAAAGGAAAGTATATTAAGAAAACAAAATCATAAGTGCGCGCAATGTAAGCGAATCATTAACGTGGTTGACTGGGACCATAAGAATGGAGATATAATTAAACAATAATAAATCAAATTGTCAGGCATATGTCCTAATTGTCACGCCATAAAATCGATAAGGAGATGAGTCTATTTGTTTGATTATATCCATTATAAGTATGCATGCCGGTGTTATGACTTAAGTATCTAGTTTGTGAAAGCTTCAGAATAGTTCTAGCCTATAATGGGCATTTTCACGTGCCCCATGAAGGATAACAAATTTTTATCAATATACCTAGATCTTACTCTACGTCAGATATTACACAGTTAATGTACTGCTTCGTCAGTAATGTCCGCCAAAAACTGCATTTATAGGGAGAGGGCTAAATTGTAGATACTATCTACCTCATTTTCATTTTTCGTTTATGCTAATGTATAATCAGTAAAAAGTATACTAGAGGTTTGGTCAAGGAGTTGAACACTCTTAGGCGCGCGCTCATACTATTAATTCAACTTACAGCGCATCATGGTTCCTCACTCCATTAATGTTATTAAGTGTTCTATTGAAGGAGCTACCAATAATTAGGAACGGGTTAATGGTTGTCGTAATTCAAGGCAACTAGACTTCGGTGCCTAACTACATGATCAAATATAATATTAACTCTTCAATGAAGGGTCGCTTTCTGCCAATAGGTCTTGAAAAATATGTTCCGTCATCTTATTCATCTTTTCCTGACAAAGAAGATAATAATATAATAATGAATAAAAAAATGTCACCCGATGACATAAATATTCTCAAGTCGGCTGCCATGGAAAAAGGTTTATACAGAAAACGATGTGTAGAGATGTATCTTTGCTATCCCGATCACTACACTCGAGGCAAAACGTGCTCGCACAGGCGCTCCATCTGGGCCTCTTCGTCGAAGACAGGGTTTAACAGAATATAGTTCACGCCCGCGTCTCTAAGGCGGATAATTTGGTCTACAATCTGCTGTGGCGATCCCCATACCGCAACTTGATCTGCCATTTCTGGCTTATGGTAAAAGGCACCGAACCACTCCCGCAGGCGGGATAGATTGTCTCCCAGGGCCAAATACAACCGCTTTGCTTTCGGAAAGTCGGCGGGCAGCTGTTTGATGTCTTCCAAAAAAGCATCCATCGGTGTCGAGCCCGCGCCGATGTAGCCGTCTCCCACTCCACCGCACGACGCAGCGCGACCTCGACATGTCCGCCGAACCAGATTGGGGGATGCGGCCTCTGGACTGGTTTCGGCTGCATCGGAATACTCTCAAGATGTGAGAAACGACCATCGAGTGTTACTTTGTCTTCTGTCCAGAGCCGCTTCATAATCTCCAGATTTTCGCGGAAGCGAGTGACGCGGCCCTCGGGCGGCAGTCCGTAAGCGGGATAGTGCCGGGTACTTGCGCCAAGTCCGACACCAACAATTAGGCGCCCGTCCGAAAGCACGTCAAGCGATGACAAGGCTTTCGCCAGGTCAATGGGGTTCCGCTGAGCGATCAGCAAAACGGCGATTCCGAGACGCAAACGTTTCGTGACTGCGGCCGCATATGTCAAGGTCGTCACGGACTCAAGAACAGGAGCAGTCCCGATAACTTGCTCAATGCACCATGCCGCAATCAATGGCAACTCTTCTGCTCGTCTCAAGAACCGCTGAATACGAGCAGGATCGGAATACGTTTGAGGAATAGCGATTGCGAACTCCATACTATCGTCGGCTTACTCCGAGTTTTATTTAAATCTGCTCTTCTGATGTCTGAGGGGGATTTATCGATCAATAAATGAGAACTGAATAAAAGAAGAAACTTGTGGAGGAAAATTAAACAAGGAAGAGGAAAAATATAGTCATTTAACACTACAAGCAAAAGATAAAACTTGATAGACTCTTCATGGTATTTCCCATATTAGAGTATAATGTGAATATTGTTTAACTGATATTGGCAAGGGATTTAAACAGGTATAGACTCAATGCATATAACTGACCGAACCGTGAAACTTTCTATGTTTGTATTCTAAACTGCATGATCCATCAAAAATATTTATTGACTGACATCTCAGCTCAGAATAATGGTTTTGGATTATTTTGAAGTAGGTCTAGATGGAATTAAACGGCGTGTGAAATTTGAACGAATATGTCCTCAATCATCTGGTACTGGAAAAACAGACTAAAACGATAAACCGAAAAGGATTGACTATCATAGCAATTGTAGATGACATAAGACATAAGTTTGAATCGATTTTTGATAAATTAAGCGAATATAATTTCAGAATCGCACCAATGGTGCATTTGACTTTCCTTGGCTTATTTAATGAGGATCGTAAAAGTGGCTATGTAGAAAACATCATCAATATTACAAGATTAGTTAGTCTATGCATATTGTAGGTTATGCATCTGAATGATAGTTCCCTGTTTTGTGTCCTAGTTAATCTAGACATTATATGCTCTCCAAACAGTCTCTTTATGACTGAGACTATGGTTTCATCCTTGTTATGGTGATTGTATAGTATTTTGGAATAACCGTGCTTCATCTGCTTCCTATACACACCATGTGTTCTCCATATAGGTACATGTTCATATCGAGCTGGAATTATGCTTAATGCATGCAAGCCGTCTCTTATCAAGAAATGATTGTCTTCACTATCATATCCCTTATCAGCTGTAACTACAGATAATGGTAGAATTTCGGCTATTCTTGTTATGATTGGCCTGAAATCCATATTATCATGTCTTGTTGGAGCTCGTCTTATTTTGATTGAACATATGATTTGTTGTAATACATCTGCTCCAATAGATAATTTAGCATATTTTCTTCTCAATCCTGTTCGCTCAGTATAATATTGTGAAGCAGGAGTCATCTTAAATCCAGTAGAATCTATTCCTGCAAAGATATGCTCGGTACCGCTTATTACAATGAATGAGGAAATTATCTTTTCCAGTAAGGTATTGCTAATTCTGCCTGCAAACTTTTGCAATGTTGTAAAATGAGGAATTTGTGATAGTCCTAAAAATAATCTAAGGTAATGCGCTTCAACCAGCCATTCGATAAACATCCTATAACTCTTACCTTCGTACTGTCTTATTGTGAGCAATACTAAATGCTGCCACATCGTAAAGACATGGTTGCTCTTTCTATGAAGAAACAACGGTATCCTTGAATTTCTCAAGACACGGTACATAGTGCATGCCAATCTAACATATCTTGATTCTTTCAATATCCATATACGATCATACATCTAGAAAGCTCTAATGGTATTCAGAACATGGTTTCTACAAAGCCCGTAAAAGTAATCCCACTTATATACAGCAAACAATTGAGCAAATAAGAAATTTTTTTGAAAATGAAGCGAAGAGAAAACAATTTGAACTAAGATTTGATAGAGTAAGACCTGGTACCTTCTATCAACCTGGGACTCGTGATCAATTTGACTCATCAAATGATGGAACAGTATTTGTCAACGGCGACATAAATCACGACGATAATTATAGGTTCCGGGATTTATCCAAAAGACTATCAAGTCATCTACAGGAAAAATTACCAACCATGTTTGATGCCAACTTTGGACCATAGTCTAATGCAGTCTGGTGTGCGTTGGATATTTTGATCGTGATGATTTCTGGATTGATCCGGGGTTAGAAGGCAATTTTCAGTAGCAGTAATTTTTCTAATCTTGATTTTAGTGTTACTGTCAAAGAGTTACATGTAATGACCTATGGAAAAAGGACTTTGGAGGATGCGAGATGCATTGAATGTATAATCTTAAACTAATTTTTATAAAGTTAATGCTGCAATTGCGTCAGGAATAAACCTGAAGAATAAGTTAAACTACATAAAACTATATGACATGGAATTAAAGTCTTAAATCTACTATTCAGCTCACGAAACCCAGCGATTTAAACTCAGCATAAATCATTGTGTTTGCTTTTGTAACTTTTTACATTCGGATACTCTGGCATTCAATTCATTTATCATCTTTTGCTGCTGCAATATCAATAGTATAAATAATGATTCGGCTGAATAGTTTTCGCCGTTGGAACTAACAGCGAGCATTGTAATCTTTATTGTGGCTACATTCAGAAAGCATCTTATTAAAAAAGAAGTGCATTTTCTTCTCTTCGAGCATATCTAGAGTCTTTCCATGATTCGATCTCTTTAGCTAGGATATCAACATTGCCATCTTCATTTTGTTCATTTTAAGACACTTCGATTATCATCTTGAATTTACATTCTTTTTAACAACAGAGCCGCAAAGGGAGAGGTGGAGGGGATTGTATATTTACTAGAATAAGCCAGGTGTTGCTTAGTGAGCGTGATATCCATTTGGTCAGGTTTAGCACTGAGATCTATTCTACTAAAACATGGGCAGGAATCTCTTCTTTAGATAATTGGAGCTGCACTTGGTTTAGTCCCTATAATTATACCCAGGATACCCGGGTTATTTTCCAACCTAAGGTAGAATTTGAAGTATAATAAGTTGATATATCAAGAGTGCAATTAGAGTACGAATTTATCCCGGGTATCCTGGGTGCAATAGATGCATAAAGTGCTGTACTTATAATGTTAGTAATAGCACGTAAATTGGCACTAGACAAAAAGCCCATTTTATACCATAACTTATTTGATTGGTACGATCAAATAAGGGAGATATCACTGCTCGGTCATGCTATTTGTCGACTCCTTTAGTTGCATTTAGAATTAATTGGGCGACTTCCTTTGGGTGAGATAGAAGCGAGAGATGACTAGAGGGAAGTGAGATAGTGGTAGCGTTCATCTGTTTTGCAAATAAACGTTCGACAGCAGGAGCGATATTGCGATCGTTTTCAGATACTTGATACCATGTCGGAAGTTGCTTCCAAGCTGGTGGGCCAGATTTTTCAGTAAAAATTGACATGTTAATTGGCTTTTGTGTAACGGCTAAGATCTTAGCTTGAGCCGGATCAATATCTGGAAATGAAGTATGGAACATATTCGGATTAAAGTATGCAAAGCCCCCTCTATCAATGATTAGAGATCCTTTTGGAAATTTGGTGGGGTCGGTGAAGCTACTGATAGATTGACCTTCTTTAGGAACTAATGCAGCAATGTAGACGAGACCTTTGACATTGGGATTATTATAAGGCAGCGTTTGAGATTACCATTCCACCATATGAGTGCCCTACAAGAATAGTTGGTCCACCCAATAGATCAATTGCACGCTTTACTGTAGCTACGTCATCTGCCAGAGAATGAAGAGGAAGCTGTACTGCGATAACTTTATGTCCTGCTTTTAGTAGAATTGGGATTACTTTACTCCATGAAGATGCATCAGCTCCTGCACCATGAACTAAAACGATATTGATTTTAGTAGCATTTGTTATCTGGCCCTTTATTTCATTAGGTTTTGTGAATGTTGTCATGTTCTGCGCATTTGCAAGACCAGCTTGTGTAGATAATGTAAGAGTTACAATAAGCATCACGGCTAGACATAGTGCGCCTAAAAGGTTTATCTGACTGTATTTTTCATATTGCATAAATCTTTATTCATTATCTATTGTATTTAAATTGGACAGTTACCAATAGGTAAGCAAATTTTTTCACTTACTTATGGCTAGCGGATCCTATTGATAGGTAAAACTATCTGATTGGTGATGAATTTAATATCTGTTGACTCCCAATTAATGACGCCATTGGATAGTAGCAGCTAGTCGATGTGAATCAACATACTAATTCCGTTAATATGCAATAAGTTTAAAACATAGGACAACATTTGGACTTTTTAACGCATCCGGCATAATTATCTCGAAAAGCGTTATAATCTGATAGGCGGCAACCCGATGATAAATATTATCAAAAATGCTGCGTCCTAGGTATAGACTGACGTCCCAGGACGGTGAAACATTAGTATGATATTTTAGTCTATTTGTCGTCATACACATGCCAATTTCTTGCTACATTGTTAAGAACTAAATCCTGTATTGTACCTTGAATGTAAGGGATATACTACAAGGGCTGTGTAGAAACCATCTCATACAGTCAAAGCTTTGTAAGAGTATAATACCAATAGTCTATTGAAAGAATCAATGTACGTCAGACTTGCAGGTACTATGTTCCGTGTTTTGAAGCATGCAAGGATTCCTCTATTTTCTAACAGGAAAAGTAATCACATATTTACAATATGGCAGCACATAGTTCTAGTTGCTATACGACAGTATGAAGGTAAGAGTTATAGAATGTTTGTCGAGTGGTTAATTGAAGCCTATTACCTAAGGTCATTTCTACGGTTGTCACGTATTCCTCATTTTACAACATTGCAAAAGTTTACAGATAGAATCAATAATTCATTGCTTGAAAAGATAATTTCGTCATTCATTGTAATTAGTGGTACCAAGCATATCTTTGCAGGAATAGATTCAACAGGATTTAAGATAACTCATGCATCACAATATTATACTGATCGAACAGAATTGAGAAGAAAATATGCGAAATTATCTATTGGAGTAGATGTATTACAACAAATCATATGTACAATTAAGATAAGACGAGCTCCAACAAGGCATGATAATGTAGATTTCAGGCCAATTATAACAAGGACATCAAATATTCTTCCATTATCTGTAGTTACAGCTGATAAGGGTTACGATAGTGAAGATAATCACCTTCTCGTAAGAGAGGACTTACATGCATTCAGTATTATTCCTGCTCGATATGAACATGTACCGATGTGGAGAACACATGGTAAGTACAGAAAGCAGATGAAGCGTGGTTACTCCAAATTGCTGTACAATCAACGAAACAAAGATGAAACCATAATATCAGTTATAAAACGACTATTTGGAGAGAATCTTATGTCTAGATTGACTAGAATGCAGAACAGAGAGTTATCATTTAGATGTATCACCTACAATATGCATAGACTGACTAATCTTGTAATATTGATGATGTTTTCTACATAGCCACTACAAGCTATCTATATATATATATCCCATATCTGGAATCTTCTGTACTGCTATGTTGAAAATTAAAGGTTATACCGCAATTTTAGTGATATTCAGCGTGGCTTGCATAGGCATAGCGACTATTTCCCATCCTAATCATATTAATGCTCTTATTAATAAGAACAATAATAATACAGGCAATAGTAATAGCACTACAACAACTATTGCTACTGATAAACTGATTACAAATATCTTGGCAAAGAATCTTGAAGATCATCTTAAAAAAGCGGGAGTTATCTTAGAAATAACAAGCAAATTACCTCAAGTGAGAAATGTATCTTATGCGCATTTACTCAACCAAACATTAAACACGTTACATGGAATACCTGAACATGCAGATACAGAAAAAAGACAGGTGGCTAAGAAC
Source organism: uncultured Nitrososphaeraceae archaeon (assembly GCA_963765895.1). Lineage (GTDB taxonomy): Archaea > Thermoproteota > Nitrososphaeria > Nitrososphaerales > Nitrososphaeraceae > JARBAU01. The sequence continues at coordinate 41,770 of CAVXZB010000019.1, forward strand.
ATAGTAGTCAGTAATACTGACTTGCGTGAAGTTTTCTTTATCATGCCGAATGGAGACGCATATTTATTTGAACCTTCTACACAACAGAATCTTACCACAAACAATTTTGCATTTAGAGATTATTTTCAAGGCTCAATTAAAACAAACGATGTTTATCTAGAAATGTGATAAATACCAAGACCGCTTCTAGTTTTAGACCAGGCGCGATAGCTATTCCTGTATATTCTTCTTCTAAGGATAACTCCAATATTGCCGGAGTATGGATTGGTGGAATTGATTTTAAAGTCTTTGACAAAGATCTTCAATCACTTAATCTACCATCAGGTGAAAGAGTTGTTTATACAGGCTACAAAGGACAGAAAATAGCAGATTCTGATATAAATAAAAGTAAAACTGTTTTGCTACTCTCAATAGTTTTAAGAATGCTCTAAATGGAAAGTCAGGGTCAACAATAGATACCATAGATAACACAAAGATGTTAGTAACATATCAACCAGTGAAGGTATTTCATAATACTTGGATTGTTCTTTTGATGCAACCGATACCACCACAATAAGAATCAATTATCACAAGCCTAAAGCGCTTGGCAGGTAGCGCTTAATTAGATCCTGTATTTTTCCTTGAACCCACTCTAAAGCTAGTATTCTTATCATAAACATATCGCGATTAAGAAGATCATCTGATTTCTGCATAGGTATTCTAAGCTGGTTATTTTAACATCTAGCATATGTCTAACCCTCTTAGCAAAATAACACACATCTTTAACTTCAGGAGAATTATGTTTGATATTATGAGCTCTAGTAGTATTGAGATTAAGGTCATTCATTCAAGTTTGTCAGAGTATTGTAGGAGATATAATATAGTGATACACTAAATATATGGAGTGCGAGTATGTGTATATATTTATTATTTATTTATTCATTAAGTCCTAATACAGTTGAAGCACAAACATTCAGGTTTATCCTCTAAAGTACCATTACCATTGTCAGTAAACACCAAAGCGCATTTCCAGTTATACGAATTGAAGTAAATATGTTATGTGACGATTCTACTGATAAGAAAATGGTATCAAGGGCTGTAACTATGGATATTTTGTTGGTTGGTTGCGGTGTGTGTCATAATTATGACTTAATCAAATGATATTATTCTTCCGCCACAGATTCTTTCAAGCTCTCTCCTTTCAATACTGTTTATCAACTCTCTAATGTGTGGATCCTCACATTCTCTCTGACGGTACCATTCATATATGTATCCTTTGCATCCCAATAACCTTGATTTAATGCATCTGATCTCAGCTAGTGCGGCGTTGCCTTGGACTAAGGTTACTAATGTAGGTGTAACAACTAACGCTAGGCTGATTGCTATTAATTGTTTCAATTATTTCTATTCACATCCTAAGTTCATGATTTATTTACTTATGGTACTTCTCGTACTATTGAGCCGGTCGAGATAAGTAACAGTGTTATAATAAAATATACTGCCGTAAGATCCATGCTTATCCTACTCATCAATCCCATTTATTGATGTCACATTCTACACTAACGGTATGTTTATCTTTTTTAGAAGAGGATTCGTATTGTAATCGATGTGAACTTAGTCTAAATGAATTGTGTGACACTGTTTCACTTTGTGGGTTTAATAATGCTAGCAGGATGAATTTCATTCCAGTTTTCTGAGCCAGTCTCATGGACCAATCTGCCACTAACAGATATTCTGTCACCTTGTGTTGGAAATTGATTAGTCCCATAGAGATTCGTGAGCTTCACGTCTTTACAATAGTCTCCCTTCCATGTCGTGAAATACCCCTTAATGCTGGCCAGACCGGGGTTATGGCATATTTCTTCTACTATTATGTTCGTACAAGGTCCAGTAGGTGGTAAACATTTGATGTCCGCACAACGTGTATTCTTTTTTGGTTCACAATCCGGGCCATTCTGTGAATACTTTGCATAGGCGCTATCCAACGTTAGAGTAAAATGTAGGTCGCCATCTGCCATGTCCACTGTTCCGCCGGGATGTATGCTGAAAACTTTTCCTGTGACTTTTATACAGGAACCAAATGGGTATTGAGAATTTGGAGTAATTGTCAGTATGGTCGACATAGTCGATCAACTCGACATTATAAAACAAAGATTAGACGCTATTTTAAAACGGTTTTCTTTTTAAAAAATGGGCCTGTCCGTATCCCTCTACCTACAGTTCCTCAGTCTATAGAAAACCAATAACGATAGAATGCCATGATTGCATGCAAAAGCGAAAAGAACTGACAGTCGACGATATTAAAAAAATGATTTACAAAGAAATTGAAAAGAAGCAGAAACAACTCGACCCAGATAAGCATAATATGCGGATTATGGAAGACAACCTGACGGAAGTAGAAACCCTCCAATTCGTGTTAGCAATGGTCATGGACGAAGAGCGATTAAGAAAGAGACAAACAGACCAACTGATGAAGTTAGGTTAGGTTAGGATAGGATAGGTTAACAGCCTATATGCCTACTACAAAGGGGGGAGGTTTAATGAACTATGGAAAGCGTTCAGTCAGACATACAAATAGATACATTATATACTTCTACTCTATCGTACATTTAACATAAGTAAATGAGATTTCTAATTACGACAAAGGTATTTGAAACCATCCAAAACGAACCCGATCTGAAGAGACACGCTGAACATATAGATGCACAGATAAAGCGAATTATGAATTCCGGCAAACTCGTGGAAGGAGGACAGTTTGCAGATAGCAGGGGTCATTTCTTTTTGATAGACATAGAAAATGAAAATGAGATGCTAGAGTTGCTTAACAGGGGACTGCTCGATACTTGCTCCATAGAAAGCCATCCTATAGTATCGTTTAAAGATCTCTTCGATTTCTTCGAAAGGAACCCAGTTCGTTAAGTCCCATTTCTAGTCCATAACAGAAGAGAACAGACACTCACTCTACTTCTGGTGATGCGCATTGCCACCACCCGAATTGGTATTTGTTGGAACTACCGAGCCGTGATGCGAATCTCCCTGGCCTCCGGTATCCAGGATGCTTGCAGAGTGGCGACTCATGGCATTGTCGCCTTAATTCAAATTTATTGCAAGTGCCAAATTATGACTGTAAAACATTCCAACTGCTGAACCAATGATCATTACTATTGTCAATTCAATAACCAACGTTGCCGGGTTAGGGCGGCCCTTCATTACATCCATAAGTTTTTACTTAGTGACATCTAGGCTCACCTTGTCTTCAGTATAGATCTGCACAGCATTCTATTTAGGAATAGCAGAAACTAAGTGGAAATCTATCAATCTATTGTTGAACACCTCTACTCCTCAAGAATTCTTTAGCAATGTTCAGCACAGCTTGGTTCTTCGTCGGTGCGACATTTAGATATGTTGTATGATTTGCAACCGCACCATCTATCTATCTATAACTATATCATTAGTTTTTCCATAAACCAAAAACTTGTTCTTTCTCTTCCCGTTCTTTTCTAATCTTAGCCGTACGGGTTGTTTCGACTATCATTTCTAATGTATTATAGAACTCGATACGTTCTTTCCAGGATAGGGCCTTGAGGAATTCCTCTCATTCCTGCAATGGAGCGAAAAAGTCCGGTTCGTCATGATCATCCGTTATTCCTGGTGTCATATTTGGTTCTATCGTAATATGGACACCTTATCACTTAATACTGCTATTCGTTTGTGGTGCGACGGCATCGCTAGTGCTATTAAATGCTAAATTTATCTTTATATCACTAAACATTTGCTGAACTTGCCTCAATTAGCGTTCCTTCTAAACTGTGAATGTTATCACGGCATAGTAAGACTGTACCCTTAAGGTCTTCTATAACGTCCTTATTTTCATGAGCTTCATTTCTTACCTGGCTAATAGTCTCTTGCTGACATTCATATTCTTTGATTATTCTATCAGGGTTTTATGTCTAGGCTCATGTAGCCTCTGAATCCCATGTCCTTCTATGAGCTCATTAGATTCCTAACTTATGTGAATAGACGCCTGTTCTACAGGAGGAATTTACTTGTATAGATAATGGTTGCTATGACTCCTACGAAGTACGGGAGAATATCAATATTGCTACTTCATCCGAGGCTTCAATTGGAACGATAAATTATGACCATAATTTAATTATCTCTCTTCAGTAACTTCTCCTTCTTCAACAATGAGGTTTGTTATCTCTGAACCATCGACATGTCTTATTATGATATTGTATAAGTGGTCCATGCCTTGATCCCTATTCTCGCACTCGAAAGTTCCAGATATCTTGAAACTATAACGCTTTCTTTCTGTCATTGAATTCCACGTCTCAAGTAACTAATCATTTATCCTTTTTTATCTCATCCGTGGCGTGCTGAAAGATTTTAGCCATTGATGTATTACTACTACTACTGCCGTTACTAGTTGGTGTGTGTGTCGTAAATGTGTCATTCCCAAGTGCTTTCACATTAGCACTAAGCGAGGCAAGTGAAGCAGATCCTGCCAGGACCATTGTAACTACAAGGATAGTCATCAGAATAATTTTCTTGGTTAACATTGTTAGTTAGTTTACTGGACTCCTATTTGATAAAGACGTCATTTTTCTTGCTTACCTCTTATCACTAGTATGGCTGCGGATTACCACGGCCTGCTTAGCCACAGAATGTATGACAGCCTTTGTGCAGATGGGTAAATTGCTTGATAAGGTAGATCGTATATTATTAGTATAGAGAGGGGGACCGAACACGCATGACTATGACTAAGTCTAAGCACACCTCCTTATTTTAGTGTTCCAAGTGTCAGAAGAATTATCTGTCCAGACACTATGTAGTTAGACATTTCAAGGAAAGTCATACTGATACTATGAATGAGGGTCTTAAATTAAGCGCCTATTACTCAAGGATTCCAATTTCTGCTGGAGAGCAACGTTACTAGCTAAATCTAACAAGTGGCTAGCGAATATAAAGAACAGCAGCTGTTTCGCTGTAAGCTATGTCACCAACTTAGAAAAGGGAGAGAATGGATCAGTCATCTAGACTCAACGCATAGGATTCGTATAGATCTCTTACAAAAATGCCAAGAGACCGGTCAGATACTCATTCAAATTACATCGGGAGATTGAATTAAAAAATGATTAGCAAAAACAGCATCAATAACGACAGTAGCAATAGCAATTTAATAGAGTTTACATTGAGGGAACTAGGGATAATACAAAGCGCAGTATTTCTGAGATCATATTGAGGACGAGGTTTCACACCTGACACAGGATCTAGTGTCTACATTGGATCGGGCCAACGCGTTGCTGAAGGACCAGTGACGAGTATAATAATATCTCGATGATACGGTGTACGATGCCATCTTTCATTTGACTATAAGATACAGGAGGCAAAATTAGACATAGACGGCAGAATTTGATACTAGTAGCAAATATTTAGGTACCAATAGCAAAGCCATCCCCAGAGCTAGTATAAAGGGCAATTATATCCATTGGGATAACGATATACTCCCACTAGTAAAGGAGCAGTATGATATTGCCACAAGGGAGAGAATACCTCTAACACTCATAGGTCTTCTATACATATTTGAATTACAAGTCCTAAGAGTTATTCGTACCAGAGGATACACGAAAGCGTATAATGATAAACAGCACCGACAACAATAGCAATACCAGCGCTGACAAAGATAATAGGAAGCTAAATTCCTGGCCGCCTCGCCTATTCTAGTCTGGGGCTGGATACCATTACTCTTGTCAACAAGTAACAGCAACAACAACGGCAACGGCTCAATACCACATAATAATATAGAAGACATGGATAAGATGATCAATGCGATGGATCTAGTACTCAAGCATTACAAAGACAATGAGGAAGAGCTAGCGATATCGGACCTAGCAAAGTACGTAACCGCTTTGCTCAGATTCAATACCTTCCTGTTTCCTGCAATAGACAAACTGATCATGCTTCAGGAAAAGGGCAGCAATAGCGATAGAACTACAACGAGACACAGCAGAGATGATCAAACGATACAGTAGTTTCTATAGTTAGAACGACATAATATAAAACAGGTAAGTAGATAACAATGACAATATCAAACCCAAAATTTAAGGTAACTAAACCCCGTGCTCCTGTTCAGATCGAGCTAGGTAATGGACGTTCGGTTGAGTAATGGATTGATTGATTGATTGATTGATTGATTGATTGATTGATTGATTGATTGATTGATTGATTGATTGATTGATTGATTGATTGATTGATTGATTGATTGATTGATTGATTGATTGATTGATTGATTGATTGATTGATTGATTGATTGATTGATTGATTGATTGATTGATTGATTGATTGGTAATAACAGCTAAACCAGCAAAGACAATCGATATTAAAGTGAATTACCCTATCGAACAACTAAGCGCTAGTTATTACCTTCATTATTTTATTTATTTTATTTTATCTTATCTTATTTTAATTTATGAATGACAACGGCAACTTATTTAACGTTTTTTAGCCTTAGGAACACAAGGGAGCGCTGGTGCCCCATCGCTACTATACATATGAACAAGGACTCAACTCCAACAGTATCGTCCGTAGTAGCCAGTTGAACGAAGTCGACAGGGGCACCACACCCCGCCACTATACCTTTACGTCATCAGTTAGTGATGACAGTCAGATTGGAGTGGCATAGTAGAAATACGCAATCGAGTATATAGTATTGTTAGCTGTTAGTTATAGGTTAATTTTCTATATGTCAGATATAGTAGAATCAAATAGTGAGTGAGTCAGTTAGTTAGTTAGTTAATTAGTTAGTTATAAGAGGTACAAAGCATATCTGTCTATAGGACACATGTATTTAAATTATTAACTAATTTACATGGGTCTGGAAAGCGTTCACCTACGAGCAGGAGAACCTATAATTAAACAATGAAATATGGGTTCGGACAGATTATGTAGGTTGGTAACAATCTTAGCGTATCTTACAGGATATTGCAAGATATTAAGGTATATTATTGGACCCAATTAATTAGGTTAAAGAAAGTAGTTCAGTTACGTGTGTGGCGATAGCGCTTAAGGGGTTGGCATTCAAGCAACCAGTTAAGGGCTCAGTCTTTTTCGGACTTATAGCCCACTTACCAACCAAATGGGCCTCAGAACATGTAAGCCATCAATCAATCAAGTGCTTACTTATGGGACCATTTCTAAACCGACACTCGTAGCTAACTTACCTGCATAGGAGGCTAAATCTACCTATAAAAAAATATATTATATACTCTAGGTTTTAGTGCATACGTGAAACGAATCTTCTTTCTCTTCACTGTATTACTAATCACCGCGGTCATGGCATTGCTTAGTTCTACGCTATTTCTTATCTCCCAATCTGCGAGAGGAGAGCAAGCCTCCAGGAGCTATTGCTTCTCCTGATATACCTGTTAGTCATCATGACCGCGTTTATACGGCTGATCAATTCTCAAACACTATATCTGTGACAGATCCGGTAGACAACAAGCTTCAGGGCGTCATCCGCCTCGGAGACCCGCTACCAGGCAATCTGAGCCCACTTTATCATGGGCAACTGCTGGTACATGGAATGGGCTCCTCGCCTGATCATCACACCATCGTAGTAGTCTCGATTGGCTCTAATTCAGTAGCTTTCATCGACACTGCTACCAATGCCATAAAACACATAACCTATGTCGGGCGCTCACCACATGAAGCCCTCGTTACTCCAGACGGTAAGGAGATTTGGGTGACCGTCCGTGGTGAGAACTATATCTCAGTTCTTAATGGTACTACATATCAAGAGAAGACACGTATCATCGTGACCAAACGGTCCAGGTATGCAGATTTTTTCGCCTGATGAGAAATATGGTTATGTCTGCTCTTCAGTTACTCCTCAGACAGTTGTAATCACGGTCGCTGATCACAAAATTGTCGGACGGGTACCTCAGCTCAGCGGGTTCAGTCCAAACATTGCGGTGACACCAGATGGCAAGCAGATCTGGTTCACGTTAAAGGATATTGGCAAGACAGAGGTGTTTGATGCCCGTCCACCTTTCTCCATCTTGAAAACCATCAACACAGGTCCGATTACCAATCATGTCAACATAGCTCACAAGGCAAAAGGCACTTTTGCCTACGTCACAGTCGGCGGGCTCAACGAGGTACAGGTCTTTCGCACAGATGACTTCTCCAAAATCGCAACCATTCCGGTCGGTAAACTGCCGCATGCGATCTGACCGTCTGGCGATGGAACACTTGTCTACGTTGGACTTGAGAATGAGGACCGTCTCGTTGCAATCAATACGCTGACTAACAAGATGATTGCAAGCAGTTCAACTGGCCAAGGGCCTCAGGCTATAACGTATGTACCAAATGCTGTGTCGAACGGTTCTGGAACTCAGCGACTGCAGCCGCTTGGCATAGCTGGAAATGTCACTCATCTATCTCTTGTTGCCGCCACCAGCACCAATCCATGGCAGGGCCATCATCAATAATGATACTAACGCACCCACCAGCATATCGTTATTTGATCAGGGATTGGTACAAGTGCCTGCAGGCCGCAGTTACTGGACTTGAACCCAAATATGCCTATGTGCTCGCTCTCTCACTTAATCCCAATGGCACTGGTGCCCTTGAACCCCTGCAGCAGTTCATAACCAACCCTGCTGGATCTGCTATCGTTAACACAGTAGGTCCTATCCGACAAATAGTGCAGGACACCGTACCACCAAGATACCTCGTCATAGTTCCTGGCATCACTAAACAGCACGGTGCTCCTGTTCAGATCCAGCTAGGTAATGGACGTTCGGTTGAGTAATGGATGTTGATTAATTGATTGATTGATTGATTGATTGATTGATTGATTGATTGATTGATTGATTGATTGATTGATTGATTGATTGATTGATTGATTGATTGATTGATTGATTGATTGATTGATTGATTGATTGATTGATGGCTGTATATAGCTGATTATATTATGTTGTGTCTATGGCCAACTTGCAAAGTTATATTGCTGCCACATTTCCTTGATTTTACCATTTGAAATACGAAAGAGATCGAAGCCTGTTGCAACATATGGTTTACCTGTAGGTGGATTCCCAAACAATGGTCTTGTATTCGTTCCACTATTTGTCCATCTAATCAGCACCTTGTCTCCTTTGGCAAAAATATCATCATGTACAAGTTTTCTATCTGAAACAGCCGCTATTAGCGCGGATGCATATTTCTTTGTTCCTTCAGGACCTTTGCGTAATTCTTCAGGAAGGACAGGATTGTGTAAAACAAAATCAGGAGACAAAATCTCATCTGCTATTTCTAGCTTGCCATTTTGAAAAATGTCATTGTGATAACGCAGCGCTAGAGTTTGATTTTTATCCTCCTCTTGTTCTGTAGTCATAAAATTCTACAATACAGAGTGGTATATAAGGTTCTTTAAAATTGGTAGAAAACATATGCGCTTAAAGAAAAATAATCTCTTAATAGTAATATTTAGTTCGGTTAGTTCACATCAGTATGAAGAATAAGTCAAGTTTCGATCCTATCGGGAAAATGTCAGAAAAAGTGTCTCATAACTAATGTTATGGAATATATCATACAGTAGTATGCATAACCCAGTTCTGATATGGAGCTTTTTGCAAATCTTATGGAACCAAGAGTTATCTGCGTACTTCGTTTATCATCCTCTCTAGCACTGTGACGGCCATCCATCCCAGCATACGAGGTCGAGTAAGTGAGAAAGCATTGCGACCCCATTCAACGAGATCGTTCTGAACGCAGGCAGTAGACTAGCCCTAATCGTAGTTGGAGACGCCATCGTTCAATGGATAGTTAGATAATGGGCCCTTAATTGGGTCAAATTTGATTCACACACCCCTGGGCCAATACTGATATCACCCTTAAATTGGGTTGTACATAAAATAAGTGTATACCAAAACAATGGTGTCAGCAATACAAAAACAACAAAAAACAGGAGCAGGATTATGACCAGAAGGAGGAGCCTTAAATAGGCCGTTTCAGCATGATTATTACTCTCAAATAGAAACTAACACATAATTGTTATTTGTGCTTGTTGGATATTTTTCCCGAATTTGCTCGCGTCGCAACTGAAAAAACAACCCCAAGTGAGGTACGTTGTATATGTTAGCTCGATTGGCAAAATTTGACCACTACTGGCTTGTTAGTTGCACATTCATTTATCTTAAATTGCTCAAGGCCAGAGTGGAATCCAAGGAAATTTAAGGCTTCCATTCTTAAACAATATCTAGCCAATAAAGCTGTTCTTGGAGCAAATAGATATTGATATTCCTTGGAAAAAGCTCATGCGTGGTATATGCCTAGGGAAAGAAATATGCAAATGATCATGTTCCAAGACTTGAAGGTATTACGCTCAGACCAGGACTTAACCTGAAGTCTTATCTAGTGAGTACAAGTCTATAGTAATATTCAATATATATATGACTTGATGGTCCTTTTTACAACCAATCATCTTTTAGCATGATGACGATGATTATAACACAACTAATCTCTTTTACTGATTGTTCTTCTCTATGTCAAAAATGTGGTATATATCCTTTATTGGTTCCCGAACTTCGATCTCTTGAAAGTCATATCCTTTATCAAGATAGATAAAGATTCTGTTTCTCTCTTCATTGATATTATAAGACGATCTTTTAACTACGCTATTATCAAGTGTATTTATTGCTCGCTTTCATATCATCATACGTATTAGCCGCAGGTATAACAACAACAGATAATAGAATACCTATAATATTAGATTGACTAATGAAATCTAGCTGTGGGCCCATGATAAATGTCAAATTTAGTTCACAAACCACTGGCCCCCACTACGATATCAGTGCTTTTATGTGGATTCCTAAGTATAATAGGCGATAGGAAAAGATTGGATCAAAACATGGATGAGGTATTCTTACCAAAACTCATGGATATTGTATCTAGGTGCATTGAAGTTCCCTCTTAGAAGATACAAGTATCAAGGAAATTTGGCTAGGTTTCTAGACTTTTACGGAATAAGAGGATAAATGCGAGGCATCGGAAGCCATAAAGGAATGCTTATGAAATTGTTAAATCAATTAGTGTATATCTTTAGCCATGGTCACAGAGGACAATAACAGCACCCAAGAAGATAGTATTAATGAATTTTCTGAAGTTCCCAGAGAAGCAATAGTCAAACCAGAAGACGAAAGACCTATAAAAACGGTAAAGAGGCCTGAGGAAGAATTACCAGGGAATGAAAATACACATGACGACGAAGGTATAGATGATACAGTTGATATGGATGAACACGGTAGTCCAGATTGGGATCCAGCTATAGGTCCTGGAGTTTAGAATATAGATTCCTCTACTATGCAGCCTTTTGAGGCATTTTTAAATCAATCCATATCTAAGATTCAAGTTCCTCTCTCATGACTGAAGTGATCCAATCCGGATTGGTGTCATACATGTCAGAGGTGTCCGATGGTTGCAATACACAGGCAATCGCTAAAGCAGAGGTTTGCTATTACAAACAACAAAGTATTACCATTTTAGGGCACAAACCACTGACATAAATATACATATTTTATTTTAGCATGTCACTCTGTATAATTCCCTTCCATCCTTTTTTTGCTTGCTCTACCGATGTCATAATCGCTTCCATATCAGCAAAGATTATACTGTTTGCTAATCTACTCATAATCGCTACATAATTTGCCATATTAGAGATTGTATTTCTATATGTTTGAGCTGCCCATGTAGGAGCCACCCAGTGGTAAAGATAGTTGATTTCATCATCATGAGTGGGAAGATATGGATTTAACCCTGATTGAAAAGATATCATAATTTCATTTAGTGTCTCCAGATAACCATCTAAAATTTCTTTTATGTTCTGACAAGTTTGCTCTAGATAATCCATTTTAAAATACATATTTGAAATCTGGCTATAACGTGAAATCTCAATTGTTACTTCGTCTATTGATTTTCAATACAGTCTTTGATTTCCTTTAGAATTTTTCTAGTTGCATTCAGATGTAGCTGCTGATTTTCAGTGTTACCACTTACTATTTGCGATGAGACATTATCGGTTGATTGTATAGTTGAGCTTTTATCCTCTGTGAAATAAGAGGAAGGAGATGTTGATGTTTTATCCTCTCGCCACTCTCTTCTTCCTGTCATTATGTAATATACCTAATGCAATCATATAATAAAAGTTGATAAAAATGGTTTATAGAATTCAGAGCTGAACTATGCACCTTTCTTGCTACTGGCATATTGCTAGGCAGGTTCATACCAGTTTCATAATTGTTAATAATTGTGATGTACAAAAATAGTTTGCGATCTTGGAAAAACGACAAAGAAAATTGTACTTTCAGCCCCCCAAATAATGAATCACCTCCTAATTTAGGCAATTGCTCGATATTTTTTATAGGAAATGCTACTGTGCTTATTCGCTATGCTGGATTTACAATACTTACAGATCCAACCTTTATTCATTTGCATGAAAAAGTACATTTAGGCTACGGTCTCTCCAGTACTAGGCTGAAAAACCCAGCCATAGGTATCAAAGATTTGCCTCCACTCGACCTTATTTTACTCTCTCATTTTCACGGAGATCATTTTGATCAGGTGGCCATACGTGAACTGGACAAATCATTACCTATCGTTACTACCTTACATGCTACAGAAGAATTAAGTTTACGAGGATTTACCAACCCGCAGAATCTAGATACATGGGAGAACATTTAATTTGTGAAAGGCAATATACAGCTTATTATCACTGCAACTCCAGGAAGACATGGACCACTTCCAATGTCAATTTTTCTTCCGCAAGTAATGGGTAGTATTCTTGACTTTCATACTAAGGATGGTAATCATCTACTTAGGCTGTATATTACTGGCGACACATTGGTATTTGATTCCATCAAGGAAATTCCCAAACGCTATTCTGATATTGATGTAGCATTACTTCACCTTGGTGGAACTACAGTTATGGGTATTATGCTTACAATGGACGGAAAAGAAGGTGTTGAAATGTTTAAGATAATTAATCCAAAGAAGGCTAATCCAATCCATTATAATGATTATGATGTTTTCAAATCAACACTTGAGGACTTCCAGATACTAGTCAGAGAGGCAGGACTTGATCAAATACATTACTTAATGCAAGGAGAGATATACAATTTTGAAGTAAGTAGCCAAAAACAACAAGAAGGATACTAATAGTATGACATCGAAACATAATTCTCTATCGCTGTTCCTAGCCATCTCGGCTTGGTTGGGAATGTATCTGCTTGTATCATCAAAAGGATTATGAATCACATTTCAAGTCCACGCGTCAAAAGGCACAGTTACTTGACTGTCATGGCCGGTCCATTTTGATTATGGATGGTAATAATAATAATAATAACTATGGTCATAATACCAAAAATAAGAATAATTGGTCCAGCAGGAATATTTTTTAGTTAGCTCCTTACATTTAGTTAGTTTTATAGTTATAGTATAAAGTGAAATCTTTTCTGAATAGTTAATTTGTCTGTCTGACATCTTGTATTGAAACTACTTATTCCTAATACTTAGGATAGACAATGAATCATACACACAATATCGGTATATATTACTACGGTTTGATTCTTGAAAGCGTCATTTAAAATACAATATCTGACATTTTGTTGCGTATTTTACTTAAATTTTTATTTTTATTTTATTAAAATTAAATAAACTTAAATACCTTGCCATCTTTAGTATAAACGATATAATTGGATTTTTTAATTAGCCTTGGACTCTCTGTTCCACTACCAATCAGTCATAGTTTGATTAGTAAGTGGAATCTGATGCTATAATGGGGCAACGGCTGTCAGCCAAGAAGCATATTCTAGACAAGCACGATTATCAGATACTCAATCTTCTTCTGACACAGGGCGCAGATAATAACGCTATTTCTGAAAAACTGAGAATTCCATTATCCACAGTACAAAGAAGATCAAGGATTCTATTAAGAGAGGGATATGTTAAGCAGATATTCCAACCCAATTACAAGAAATTAGGATTAAAGAAAGGTTTACTTCATGTATATATACGAACTGGCAATATGAAGGAAATGGCAGAAGAACTATTATCAAGAGAGGGTATAATGTCCGCTGGAATTCATGTCGGTAATTCCGATATAGTAGGAGAATTTGTTTATGAAGATAGCGAACAATTAGTGGATCTGATTTCACATGTAAAGAAGAAAGATGAGGTAGATAGAGTAGTGTGGTCAGAAGAGGTCTTTCTCCTCCCGGGAAAAGAACATAGCATTCTTGCAGTCTTGGACAGAATAATTGATAGACAGTAATAGAATTAATCAAAGGGCAGTAAATAATTCAGTCTTATGATTCAGGATGAGATGAGATGATACTAATAGTTGATGACGATTATGATATTGTATTGTTAATGAAGCTTAGTCTAGAGAAAGCAGGTCTTTCGGTATCATATTTTACTGATCCGTTAATGGCCTTGGAATCGTTTAGGCAGACGCCATCCAGTTATGATCTTGTAATCTCAGATATCCGAATGCCACATCTTAATGGCTATGAATTTGTACGACAAATCAAAATGATTAGACGGGATGTAAAAGTCATTCTTATGAGTGCATTTGAATTAATGGATGCACCCAACTCTTTTTCAAATTCTGATATAGAAAAATTTCTAGAAAAGCCTATAACACTACACAAGCTAAATGAAATAGTACTCAAATACGCAAGGAGTTAATCATAATTAAATAAGAAAAGATGTAACTTTCTGATACAACTAACAGTGCAGATGATTCTTTGACTTTAACCTTAAACTAACATTACTTTGGTCTTTTGTATCTGGTTGTTTTCTGTACAAGTGACTTGGCATCTTCTTTATTTGTCATATCGGTCCTTATTAGAAAGAGGACTCATTCTGTAAATATATAGGATAAGACAACGAAGATTCAAGCGACAAGCATCTGACAATATAGGATGATGTAACGCCAGACCTAATTACATTGGAACAATTTGTTCATTAGATGTTTCTTAGATGTGCATCATTGCAGCATTGTATGCTAGCATAAACGCGTAACTGTATTCCTAATACTCTTCATTGTTTGCAGGTTCGTTAGCTTGGGGTTAGTGACAATCATGGCAAATTCTGCTTAGGAAGTAACGCTTGAATATCTGGGTTTTCTCACAAAGACTTCATCAAACAAAAAAAATCACCAGTGCATTAGAAAATACGACACTTAAATCTTATTGTTTCTTTGCCAATTGTTTAGCAGGTTATTTATCCAGTGGATGATTACTGAAATGGCATTTTGCATTATCAGTTTAATAAGGGAGATATAAAGAAGATATTTTATCTTGCGACACAACAGTCTGATTAGCCCACCTAGTACACAATTGAAATACTTTTCTTCTCTAATAATCGAATTGACTGAGCTTGAGAATTATTTACTTTTAACCTTTTTTGTTACCAATGCACTTCAAACTCATTGCGGGTTATTTCTCCACGAGTAATTACCTTATTATTCCTACCTTATCTCTTCCAAACATTTGGGTAAGTTATCATTTACCCTAATCAGAACCTGATGAGGGTATAACATAAACTATAAGCACGCCATCAAAGCCTATGGGACTTATGGATAATACATCTAAATCTTTTATCGCCTCGTTAATCCTAGTATTCCAATCTTCTAGTTTTTCCCACTGAAACGGCTTAGGATATTCTCGTAGTATAACCTTAGTCTTTACCCCTTTCATATAGATATTAGTTTATTTAGTAACGTGCCTTTAATATATTACCAACAAGAAATGGGTTCTAAATTCGATACGTTTGTCATTGAGTAATTGAATTGACCAAGTAAATTACCACTGCAGCCTCCTAACCTCTGGAAATTTTGGTTCAGTGAGCCTATTACAGGAGGAATGGAAGTACCGGAGGTAATTCAGATATGTATGAGCTTATCATTCTAGATGCTATTTCGGGATTAAGTGAGGTGCTGAAGCCATTGTATCACAACTCCTATAAACGGAATGTTAACATGCTGATCCATCAGTCACCCGTTAATCGTATCCTTTACATGAACTGATATAGTTCATCCGTAATAGCGATCATGGAAAGCATAAGATGAGGTGCTGTACAGAGCTGTAAATATACCTTCAAGTCGCACGAACTAATTTGGCTCACCACACGCCAGAGTATGCCGGTCTACCTAAATCCATATTTTTATCGGATTAGCTAATACTTGCTCATGCTTTCGAATCACAAAGAAAAGGTATTGATGTCAGCAATTAATTCTGACTTCGCAACTAATGATGAGCATTATTGATCGTAATCATATATCTCATTCGTCGTACAAAGCATCATTCTGTGAAGTGATGATTCGACTAATGGCTGAAAATCTGACTAGAATAGGCCCTTTCCGGAATCTCACACACTAATCACCAAATTGCGGCGTATGTGCAAAGCATGTCGGATAATCGGTAGCAAGTTAGATCATATAACCATACTAGGCTTATATGCACATTCGTTTAAGATAACTCTGGACAGAGCTAAAGTAAAATATCGCAGATTTATTCCTGTGCGATGTCCTGTAACGGTACTAAAGTTATAGCTCTAATAATCAGATTATATCAAAAATTAATCAGCTTTAATATACTTAATTTCATTTCATACCGTTGGTAAGATTTGGATCATTTGGACAATGGAGTTTTACCTATAGCTAGATATGCCATTCTAATTCATGTTCTTTTCTTTCTTTAACGTCATCAAAATCTAGGTTACAATAATGACATTTCAGACATGTTACTAACCTAAGAGGATAGTCTATGTTTCTTTGAATGCTCCTAGCTTCTTCGAATTCCTCTTCAACCATTCTTCTTGAAGATGATTGATAAACAGTATGATAAGTTATTGGTTTATTTTTCTCCAAATATTCTTCTTGTGGCTGATAATGTAATGCTTCCTTGTACCGCTTAATTAAATGTCTTAGAGTGTAGTTCCAACCTTGCTTAAAATCTCCCACATGATAAGATTCTGCCACAATATGGGTATACCTTGTATTGGGATCTGTTTTTGCAAGGAATAATAATTCTTCTGGCTTAATGACACCTGCAGAATCAAGTATAGGTAAACAAAGAGCAAATTCTGTTTCATATACGTTAGACCAAAGCTGTATTTTTTGGTTTTGCAATTCTTCTTCCTTATTGTCATTAACTTGGAAACCTAATGATTTTCCATCTGTTATCATTGTCATCTATTATACCTTTATCCCTCTAAAATATCAACAAACGTCGGTAAAGATGAAGCTACAATTGAACCTCCAGCAACGATTATGAATTTTGAGTTATTAGTCATCTATCAGTATAGGCATCCTACCTTAATAACCTAATGTTAAACTCGTTATATGCAATACCCATCTGCCAGATTATCTCATTTTATCATTGTTCTCAGGCCATGTATCAGAGTCTGCTACTAGCTTCGTATTATTTTTTCTTACATCTTTGTTTGATTTGAAGCTGAAAGCGGGGAAGATTTATTCTGCCTTTTTCTGCAGATTCACAATCAATCTTTAACCACTTGGCCTTCCAAATTCCCATGCTGAGAAGAATTTTGGGTGTGACCTCAATTATAACACGAACCTTGTAATTTCTCATTTTTACAGCCAATAACTGCCTCACAAATCTGAAATGTACTGTTTTACCTCATCCACGCACCTTCATCTTCTAATCCTTGTACGTTTTCATATTCTCTATCAGAACTAATTGCATCAGTCAATATTGGTTGTGACTAGAATATATTCATATAGACATATCTTTGAACGAGGCCAAACAGAAATCCAGATACTGTACAAATTATGTATTGTTCGTTAGAATATGCAATTATTCAAGCGCCATAAATTCTTGATTTTGTACAGTTTTACTCCGGGTACTGGGGACTCCCAGCCTTTCTGTAGTCATTCTTTGAAATGTATATGTGATTCTGTGGTCAATTTTCAAATGGCTCAGAAAAGCCATCCCATCATTAACTATATCTTTAACTATTAATCCTCGTCCACAAATACTACACTTAATAACGTGTTCATCCTTATCTACCATATTATAACCATAGACGGCAAACTATTTGTATAGTACTCTGCAATTGGTTGGCTTTTTACCTATAAGATAAGAACTATTATTGTAATTTGATTATCTCGTCCCAAGTCCCAGTTATCGACAACATATAATATTTACCTGTATTACCAGATTCAAATTGTATGATATCTCCTGACAATATTTGAATTCGAAATAATCTGTTTAAGAACTGCAAGAAGCTAGGCCCTGCCACAATGCTTTTTGCTTCTTTTTCAAGGGGTTTACTGTAGTACTTTAGCAGTGCGTCACTTAATCCCAAACGACTTATTTCTTCAGCCAAATCAGACTGATCAATAAAAGTCGAATTTCTCTTGTAAACTCGAAGCGTTGCCATTACGGTGTATTTGTCTGTTCATTCTCATTTATAATCTTATTTGGGTCAATATGGTAAAGTACCGTACTAACCTGTAATAACAATAACATGGATAATATTTATGTTATCAGAGGAAATACCTGTAGAAATAACAACAAATTTTGGTCTAGTTAATGCGTACGAACTGACCAGAAATATTTAACTGGTATTTGTAAAAAAATAGAATTTTCAGAAAGATATCCTAGCATGAGGGCTAAGAGATAAAAGGAAGGGGTTTTTGGGAAAAGTGACTAAGACAAATTGAGATGTAGCAGGCGGCATCCAGAACCTTGGGAAGAGTACACTTATATCTGTA
The DNA here is from genome assembly GCA_963765895.1 of uncultured Nitrososphaeraceae archaeon. Taxonomy (GTDB): domain Archaea; phylum Thermoproteota; class Nitrososphaeria; order Nitrososphaerales; family Nitrososphaeraceae; genus JARBAU01. Next base: position 60,545 of record CAVXZB010000019.1, read on the forward strand.
TAAGTATATTATATGAATATGCGTGGTAATAACTTTTGATTCAGAATAGTTTTCCAATGATGGAGTGGCATGTGAAACATTTGGAAAAGGTAGTTTTGAAATTTGTAACAGGACTAGCAGAAAATGCAACCTCTTGGGAAAAAAGAATGAATAAACGTTATGGTAGAATAAATAATGTTGCTAGACAAATAAACTATGACATAAAACAAGGTGCTACTTATGATCAAGTTCTCTTGCTTTTACAAAGAATCCGGAATGATTCCTCCTTTTCTAGTCTTCGAGATAATAATGGTTCTTTAGAAAGATTAGGTGAGTTAGAGAAACACTTTCAGCAGCAACCCCTAGAGAGAACGAAGTGGTGGTATTAATCTCTTGGCCTCCACATGAGAGATAAATCTTTAGGGATAGGATTATAGATTAAATTGATGGCAATAGAAGAGGCCCTGATACTTATCATATTACCATATATTGAATCATAATCAAGTAGTTGGTTAATTGGCTTTAAATTGTAAATTGTACCAATTGTGAATATTTCGATCGAAAAATTATTGTTAAGTTAACAGGACCTTTAATACGGTGATTACATTTATATATAGATAAGTATTACATACTTATGTGGATGATGGATAAATAAAATGCCAATGCTTATGTTAAAATGCAAAACTTGTGGTGAAGTATTTCCGGGGTTATACGTTCCTGAACGAAGTACTGATGATTTTAAGTCAACTTCTACGAATGCAAATCCTTCACATACGTGCTCAAGAAAACACACAAATGAATACGATACGATAGATTATATGGACTGGTCTTGAGCGCAATCTGAATTTTACCAAAGTTATACTCGTAACACATCCTGATGCTTTTAGTCTCGAAGAAGCAAAAAGTCTGGTAGAGTCATCTTCGTCTATTACAGTTGCAGGTTATCAAATTTTAAAAGTTGTTACTCAAAAGTATCTGAATAATTCTCGATATGGCCTTGGTTCTGGTAAAGCTGAAGAAGTCAAAGCATTTGTAAAAGAAACCAGAGCCGATCAGATAGTTGTTGATGAACATTTAACCTCTAAACAAATTCACAACCTAGAGAGGCTAACAGGAGTACAGGTGATAGATAGAGAGAGACTAATACTTAACATATTTCATTCAAGAGCCACTACAAAAGAAGCAAAATTACAGATTGAACTAGCTGAGATCAAATATGAAATGCCACGTGTAAGGGAAAATGCAAAACTAACTTCAGGGAGTACTGAAAGACCTGGGAAGGGCGGTATGGGAGAATACACAGTTGATGTTAAATTCAGAGATCTAAAAAGGCGCATTTCTATTATCAAAAAGAAGCTTGATGATGTACATCAAAAGCGTGAACTTTATCACCAAAATAGATTAAGAAATAAAATGCCTGTTATCTCGTTAGTAGGTTACACTAGCTCTGGAAAAACAACATTATTTAATTTGCTTACATCAGAATATAAGGAAACATCAAATAGCTTATTTACAACGCTTTCCACAACTACAAGATCGTTTAGAACTAAAATAAAAAATAATAATAATATAATAATAATAATAATAATAATAATAATAATAACAATCTAAGTGGAGAATCCTTACTCATAGACACAGTAGGTTTTATTAGCAGACTTCCTCATTATATGATAGAGGCATTTAAATCAACACTAGAAGAGTCGCTTGGAGCTGATTTGATTTTGCTTTTAATAGATGTTTCAGAGAAGATCGAAGATATTAAAATAAAATATCAATGTTGTTGGGACGTTTTAGATGATCTAAAAGTAGACAGATCTAGAGTTCTTGTAGTGTTAACTAAATTTGATGGCGCTACAATCTCAACAGAACTAGTTAAGAATATAGCGAACGATTTGATGATACCCAATCCAATAGCTATATCATCTAAGACTGGGTACGGGATTCACAAACTAAAAACTATGATTAATACTTTTGTATCTTCTCAAGACCTTGCTAAAGAAGATCTAAAAATAAAAGCAGTACCAGTAAATGCAGAATAACTAATCGCCATATGATCCGATGCCATCCCATCAATTCAACATTAAGATAGTTTTGGATTTCATAACGATACACTTATATCAACATCAGTATATAATACAGATATGTCTATAAATCATGTATCTAAGGATTGGAGATTGCTCCACAGCGATTATCCGCTAAAGGAGATTATTTTATGAATACCAAGGTAATGAACAAGGAAAATGATTATGGGAACATGAAGTTAGTTGTAAAATTACATGATATATGAAAGGATGTAAAGTTTTACGTATCATAATGAAAAAAGCCAACCAAGAAATCACAGTCAATAACAAGGTTTGACTCTGCAGTGCTTGTCAAGACAAAACAAAAAATTGGGTCTTATTGTAGGGATCACCAATATTATGTTACTGCAATGCTTGATATGCTATTGAAGATCATGAGAAGGTGTTGAAATAATAATAATAATAAGATTGGATTGGTTTATGAAGAGTAGTAAGGCAGAATAATAATAATAATGTCAAAACAGAATAGGAAAATAGGCTCGATGACATTTGAATATACCGTAAAAAAATGTGGTACTTCATCGCATGTTATTCTTCCTGCTTCAATGGTAGGAAAGAGAGTCAAGATAACAGTTGAAACATGTGATTAGTAATACCTTCTTATCAAATAGTAGTAAATTAAAGCCTAGATGTAGTACTTTATATGCAAAGACTTCCAACAACATCAATCATAAGCTTTCGTAAGTAGTTGATTTTCCTAGAACAGATCCCCAAGTATAGACACTATTCAAGATATCGGAAATATCTAAAGAGCCACCACTAAGGAATAGAAATCAACTAATAGGTACGAACAATTGATATAGCATGATTGTATATAATGTGTTGTTGGCACACACAGATCCATTATTTTGTTATCGATATTTAATTGTGAATGTATATTGTCCCCAAACTAACCCATGGAGGATGTTCTTAAAATAGATGACACTCTGCGAAAGATGTAAGAAAAATGAAGAATACCATAATTGTTCTACTTGTGGCCAACATCTGTGCATAAGCTGTTTTAATACAGTTCATTTTGGTATAAATGCTGCGAGATCTGGTAAATCAATGGTATACAACAAATGTATCTTTTGTTGTGAAGTTTATGCAACCAATGCAAAAAGTAGCGTTTGCGATAAATGCACTATTATACTAGCTTGGAAGTCAGGGATGGATTGTCTTGCTGCAGTAAACCGGCTCTCTGATTTATTAAGAACAAACAAACTGGATTCTAATTTCAAAAATGAAAATTATTGCAAAGAACGATTCGGCATGCATGCCACCCAAGTTATAATGGATGCAATCGATTCCTCAAGGAGATGATAAAAATCAATCCCAGTCATTGCGATGCAGAAGGACTTTCAGATAGGATAAGCGATAGAAGTGTGTTATTCCTTTTGTATCACGTGAGTCTATCTATCATTATGTATTTTGATAAGGTTACATCCTTAACTTGATAATTCATGTAATTTTACTCCTTGTTTCATTACTAGCTACTGTATAGTGTGTTGTGTTGTATTGCGTCTCAACGCTTATCTATTACGAATATTATTATTTATCCACTATGGATAGAAAGCATATGGTAGAGGTAGGGGCATGGTAGACATTATTTATGGCCGTGGCATAACTGACATTATTCATGAATTACCATATCATGTTAGTTTATTCAAAAAATATGTTTCAATTAGATTGTTTAAGGCAAAACCGGCTATTTACGGCTCGGTAGACGTTAACAATGTCTGTAATTTACATTGTAGTCATTGCTACTGGTGGTTGAATAGAAAAAATGATTCAGAAGACCTAAGCGCACAGGATTGGAGAATAATAATTAAAAATACATTTAAAAAACAACAAATATTTGTCGTTACACTGGTGGGAGGCGAGCCAACTATGCGTCCAGATATTATAGAGGCTTTCTGCGAGGAAATGCCAAGAAGAATATGTGTTGTAACAAATGGAACATTCCCTCTAAGACGATTTGAAAAATTATATTTCTACTGGATTTCCCTAGATGGTACCGAAGAGATCCACGATAAAATTAGAGGAAAGGGATCTTATTCAACAACCAAACAAAATATCCTAAACTATATTTCATCAGGCCCAGAGCGTAATGGTAAGCCGCTATGGAAAGACATTTGGATCACTATGACTATTAATACCCTAAATTATTCTAGTGTTGAAGACCTAGTAAATGAGTGGAGTGGTAAGATAAACAAGATAGGCTTCCAGTTCCATACACCCTTCATAAAGGGAGATCCATTGTGGTTGCCATTTGGAGAGATTCGAAATCATGTGGTAGATAAGCTTATTGATTTGAGGAAAAAATATCCATCATTTGTTATCAATGGAGAGAAACAATTAAGGTTAATGAAAGGCAATTGGGGAGGGCGTGGTACAACACCAGTAGATTGTCCTTCCTGGGCTATACTTTCATTGGATCATATGGGAAGGATAAAGCAGCCATGTTGTATAGGAAGTGCTGACAACAAGGGATTGAAACCTATATGCGAGCAGTGTGGCCTTGGCTGTTATTCTATATTTGTTGCACAAGGGATCAAGGGGGCATGAGAAAATCTAGTCCGGGCTCATCTGGGTATATCTGTATGAAACATACTATAGTACCAAAGCTGATAATGGGCAACAAGAGATAAAGCAGCGAAATATAGAGCTTTGGTCTAACGTATATGAAACAGAATTTGCTCTTTGTTTACCTATACTTGTTTACCTGTACTGATTCTGCAGGTGTCATTAAGCCAGAAGAATTATTATTCCTTGCCAGAACAGAGCGTAATACAAGTGTACCTGCGTGACTGTCAAATCCGATTAACTTGATGATTTAAGAAGGGTTGGAACTAACTCTAGGACATTTCATCGAATGATATTAAGATGCATTTCAACAGTTACCAGACGGCGTTTAGAAAAAATGTCGCTTATACAATATCACTTTTTATCAATCCGCTTCAAAAATTCTTTTCAATGAGACAATGATAATGAACCAGACCAATTACAATCAAGGAACGAAAATAGGCAATTATGACTTGAGTTTTGAAGATGTTAGAGAGAAAAGGCCATGGGCAGAAGTGACATCATTTGGGACATTATAACCAGCTACATGCTAGAATAATAATAGCGCCGTTCTAAAGAAATAAAAGATAGTGTAGGCACACAATATTAGTTTAAACGCACTGTGCACATTTTTGTTTTCTGTTCTTAGCTATCGTAAAAATGCATCAATAATACAATGGTTCCTAAAATCTTTCCATTCGTTGATTCAATGGTCTGCATTGATATTCATGGTACATTAGAAATGCCATGATACTTGTACGACTATTGATCTTGTCGTATGTATGCATTTCATATTCTTTCCTATTTAACTGATGAAGCAGCAATCACAGGAGCAGTCTTCATTTTTACAATCTGACTGTATAACTGACCATGCTGGGAAGCAATATTTTGCCAACTAAGTTCCGGCCTAAATTCGTCAACTGCTCTTTTGTATAGGATGTAGTCCTTGTCCAGATCTGCTAATGCCTTCGAAAAAGCCTCAGGATTGCGTTTTACAGTTATACCTAATCCTTTCCTGGCATATTCAATAAAAAAATCCAAGTTAGTTGCAACGAATGGGAGGCCATGTGCCATGGCGTCAAACATTACCCCTGAACCGGAGCTGACCTTGTATGGAAGGATTACTGCATCAGCCGATGAAAATAGTAGTGATAGTTCTTCTTCAGAAAGGAAATCCTTCTGCAAATCGATTATCCCATCTTTAGCAAGGTTCTTGCCACATCTTTCTATACCAAGATTGTTTGTTGAGGAGTTCACTACTATTGTCCATCCTGAAGGGACGTTCATTTTTTCTAATATATCCCATCCCTTGGTAACAGTAACAAAGCCTAATGCAAGTGCAATCCTATTTTCTTGTGGAAGATTAAAGACCTTTCTTGCTTCCATCTTTCCTTTCCCCAATGTCGAATTAGATTCTGCACCGTGGAGTATCACTTGTCCTCCTCCGATCATCTTGGACATGTAATCAGAGAATACTATACTTGCTCACTTTTAGCGACCTTCTTCTTATTCAGATTATGAAAGGAATTATAATTAATTATCCTCTTCCAATATCTAATAATCGTACTATTTGAGTACTTTTTCAAAATGCTCAGTTTCGATGGAAGTTTCAAAGGAACAACCAAATTTAACCACTGTCTAATTGTATATGCAGAATGGAATGTGGTTACAATCGGTACTTTGCAACGATCATAAAGAGAATCTATGTTCGTACAAGTTTTTCGAGGATTTAACCCAGCTAACACTAATCCATACATGCCCTGCTCATACTGAAGGTGGACTATATCAGGTCTGATTTTATCTACAAGTTGTAGTATGACATGGGAATCGTCAGTGTTAGATGGGGAAAGTCCAGAGAAATTGCCAGTATTACCTAATCTATTGCAAACAACTTGTACATCAAACCCTATTTTGCGTAGGGCAGTGGTCAGATTATGGGTATATCGTCCAACCCCACCCTGCATAGGGGGATATTCTGTGCATACCATTAAAATGCGAGGAATTACGGTAGACCGTTCAAAATTTGTATTCACATATTAAGAAATATATATATCTTAATATAAGTCTATTCATATATCTATTACAATGGTTAAATACATTCTCAGATCATTATGTGATAGGTAAATGCCTACAAAACACACAGTTACGATTACAGCAATGGGGTCTAGCTCGATAATAGTTCTGCCGAAGCCTGTAGTAGATGGCTTTAATTTGGCAAAGGGCAGCAGGCTAGAAATGATAGTGAAAGACGATGGAATCTACATTCCTCTTGGAAGAACAATAGGTTAGGATGCTAAGTCCATTAACTAAGGGTAAGGGCAAAACGTAAGCTACATTGAATTAACCGATTCAATTTGTTATCTTCTATCTGGTAGTCTCAGATTGAGCTTTCGAATGTCAGCCATATCCTTCTGCTATATCGACGGCAGATACGAGAAAGCCTAGGCTCTCTTTTACGAAATCTTATTACTACCAGAAAATCTCCGAATGCTTCTATTTGTAATTGTAATAGTTCATTTTCGAGTCTATAGTGCTTCGTAATGTCCTTATGGTTCTTGCTGACAATTGAATCTCCAACAACAATGTATTTACAGAATGCATCAAAAGCTTTGTAATGAGCCTTAAAAATATTAATAAATGCAGTATCGCCGAACACTTGCTTGTCAAAGTTTTCTTTTCGTAGAATGACCTTCGTGTATTTTCTATCGTCAATCAATCAATGTGATTCCCGTCTTAACATTTGACTCCAGTATCGGTAGTCATAATCTTGAGTTCAGATAATGAAGGATATTTACTTTTATCCCAGTTTCCAAAAGATAGTAATACCGAGACATTCCACGCCCTCTAGCTCTAATAATAGTCAACTTTATAAGAAATCAAAACCTTATCCCTTTGTCTAACGATAGCCAATAATTTACAGTTTGCTGGAAAACTAGTGAATGATTAATCGATCTCGGCCAGCATATAGGTCCTATCTGTAGTAAGGTTTCAAATCATATTGGGATCTTTTTGTTTGTTCGCAAAAAAAGACCTCGCCATGTTCTTAACATCCATCATGCATTATGACCTCGAACTCTGAATGAGAATCATTGCCGGCTTTCCAACATCGGTTAGTTATAATACATAAATCAAGTACAATGGGCCATAACTATCACCAGTAATGGCTATGTCTAGCGACGTGGTCCAAGTTTCTCATTTGAACTAGTTATCGTGCTGAAATAAAATTTCTACTTTAGAAGTGCTTTTGATACGAAAATCACCGGCCAATTAGTAATCACTATGGCAGTACCTGTAGTATTCCACCCAATCCTGACCAACGACTGCATTGCGTTTGTATGGTGATTGCCATTATTCACATTATCTTTGGGACCCCAAAACCATGTCAAATTTGATTCGCATCCCATCCGGCCAGATCAGGTTCAAATTAGAACATTGTATAATGTAAAATGGCTCTCATTTGATCCGGATTTTTATTTGAATGGAAAGGCTATAAAACTTGATTATACTTTACTATTGCAAGAACCCATTTTTAGTACCGATATTTTCCAAACCCCTCTGACTCAATCAATCTTTACACTTCATTAGGGCCAGAATTCATACGTCATCTGAGATAATATCATTTGGTTCTGATTGAGGAATTCCTACAGCAAAATGACGACTCTATGTTAACCTTTATTGTTGCTGTAAGGCCGCCCTAAACCAAAAGGCAGCGGCCATAAAGGCTCAAAGTATTCTTATTTTTTAAATCTAGAAGAGTCCTCGACGATTGCCCAAGTGACTTAAGCAGTCTCTTATTAAAGCAAAACAAAATAGTCCATCGGCACAAGACAGTTATTTCGATTCATTATTTCCAACTCAAAAAATTAGGCAAGGTGAGATATTAGAATGGACTTTCCAAATTAGTATACAGCAGCGAAATTGGTTTATGAAATAAACGATTTACCATTAAACTTGATCAAATTAAGACGCGGAATGCCGAGTGCAAAACAAACAGTAAACGATCGAGCCCCAACAATTTCGAGAAAATCTGCTAAGTGTGGAATATGATTAAAATGATAGTTGCTAGTGATTCAGTTGGAAATCGGCATTGCTAAATTTGTGGATATATTCATGGAAGCAAGGAAGATTATAGAGTTTACGATTATTATTGCCTGCAGCACAAACACTGGCTATCTGTACCAAAACCAGCATATTACATATGGCTTTGCCAAGCGTTTTATCTCAGCATGTAAAGACTGTAGTAAACAACAATTTGAACGACTTGAAGTTAATCCAAGAGTTGTCACTATTTCCACGGAGGTTATTGCTTTTGAATCAATCTGCAAAGCTATCAAAAGGTCGAGTAATAACATGCTATTAATTACGATGAAGTAGTTAGGAAAGCGTATCAAAACCTTGTGGTCGTCGACTTACAGAATAATTAACGATTTTCGAGTATCGGTTCGTATGATTCGATCATAATCAAGATAATCTACTGAGATAAGTGCGATCCCGATGTATTAACACCAAACGAACTTATGGAACGACTTATCACATAAAGCAAAACATATAGATAATAAAAAAAACTGAATACTATAATAATGCGAATAACAACAGATATGGCAAAAGCAATCAATGATCAAATTTCTTATGAAGCGTCCTCTGCAAATGCATATATTGCAATCGGATCATGGTGTGAGAGAATAGGATACGACGGGAGTGCCGCCTTCTTCTTTGAACAAGCTGTAGAAGAAAATGGACATATGTTAAAGTTTATCCACTATCTTAATAGTGTTGAAGCAGAGGCAATGATTCCAGCAATTGAAAAACCTCCAAGTAATTTCGACTCCCTGGAATCTACTTTTCAATTTGGTCTAAATAGCGAGAAAACCGTAACCAAGTCCATTTATGATCTAGTTGACATGACTGAAAAGGAAAAAGATCGCTCTACCTACTTATTCTTGCAGTGGTTTATAAGTGAACAAATAGAAGAGGAAACATTGTTTCACACGATTCTCCAAAAGTTTGATTTACTCGGAAGAGACAAGCTGGCAGTATATCAAATTGACCAATCTCTGGCCTCAGTCAGATCTCAAGTTATGAGCAGGCAGACAGGTCAAAAATAACCTTCTATTAAACAGAAGGAATCTCATCTTTTATATTTATGAACAGTCTTAATATTTGAAAGGTATGTATTAATACCTCCAGCTTTAGTCAGTTAAGTTAGATTCACCATGCTAAAATTTTCTTCCGACAGTCTGACGAAGAACGGCTAGCAAATACTCTAGTCTCGAAGTTATGAAAGTGTAATATTCCTCTTGCTCATCAGCATACTAGCAGTTTTGCTCCTGTAACCAGTACATCTCCTGCCGCTTTCTCTTTACTTCACTATGACCCTTCCTACCATCCATGTATGTAACCCACATACATAGTTGTATGTACCAACATTTTGGAAAGTTACAGCAAAAGTGCTAGAAGTACCATGAAAAAATAAATCTAGTAGGTCAATAACGGAACTAACCCTAGTCATCGCCGCCGCAACTGTAATTATACTTGGTGCTTCGAATGGTCATGCGTCATTTGCTCAAGCAAATCCAAACAATTCAGCAGGTGTTGCAAAGAATATTGATGCAGGTATTTCTGCAATTAAAAATGGAGACAATAATGCAGCAAAGAAATCGTTACTACAAGCAGAGTCAGCCTTAGAAGGCAATGCCAAATTATCAGCTGCTGAAAAACATGTCGAATCATCACTTCAGGCCTTGAAAGATGGAGATACCAATGGAGCAATCAATCATGCTCAAGAAGCAAAGAGTGGCCTGAGCTCAGTTTAATGTGATGGTCACTTTTTTGTTTGTTTGATAGTAATAGTGAATAAAAAAGAGGAGTGAGGTATTTGAAGAAAAATCAAAGGACTACAATAATTATTTACTCGCTTTCTGCAGTGCTCGTTGCTTCGGGAATTGCATACCTGCTAGTTACTAATAGTGAATATAGTGACTATAGAGATTTAGCTAGTGTAGGTATGAAGGGTAATGAAATTGCAGAGAAGCAATTTGAAATATCGTTCTTTATTGTTGCGGCTGCTATCTACTTTGGACTATGCACATGGGTCTTAAAATCCAGAAATAACAGAAGAAAAAAAATACCGTATATTGCTTCGATTGCAGTATCAGCTTTCTTAATAGTAGCTTATATAGCATCAAGAACAGTAGGAGTACCGATTGTTGGAGTGGAATATTACGTTGGACGTCTGGATATTCTTACCAAAATCCTTCAAGGCATGGTAATTGGATTATCCTGTGTTGCCATCACCAATATGAAAAAACAAGAGTATAGCCGCAGAAAATAGATCAACTATTAGAACCAATAAGTAAAAGCCGGAGCTTTAGTTTCAATCGTACTTTCTTCAGCATTTATCTTTATATTTTTTGCTTCTTTATCCATATACCTCATACAGCCGTTATCAGGACTATAAAAGAACAAGCAAGATAGCCTGTATCATTTCTTATTAAACAGCATCAGATAATGTAGGACTTTAATAGGATGAATACTAAATACATTCAATATAAAATGAAGCCAATAGAAACCATATTTTGGTTAGGTACAGCTGGCGTGTTGTATATGGCTGCTAATAACATTGTAAAAAATGTAGCGAAGGACGTAGCAAAGGATGTGTTCAAAGAAACCATGAAGCATAGCGACCATAGCCGTTGCATTTGGTGGTAATAGGCAATCAGTCATCAATACCCTGAGCATAATTACTCTCTAGAGAACCACACTATTTTCATTTAATGGATATTAACCGACTGACTTTCTACGATAGCCGTAAATATGGGGTACTTTGCTCTTAGCTCGTCAGCCTTTTCCTTAACTCTCTGATCACTATCTTCTTCCCCTGAAACGCTCATGAATTAAAGACTCTCACCGCAGTAGTTTAACATTGTCAGAATATCCGATAAGCCTTTATTTTGTACTCGAATATTATTAGCATAACTATGTTAGCAGGAAGCAGATCTATCAGCCTGATATAGAATCAATAAAATGGTCGGTTATAGATAATATCGCTTCTTAGTATAATGATGGTACCAATAACCCATCAAACGTGCCACCCCTTTTTTAAAAGAAAATAATATTTATCAGCTTGCGTTGATATCTAGATAAAGTCCTACCAATTTCTTCATTCATTTTATATTAATTTATGGATTTTATGGCTCTGTAGAAACCATGTTCTGAATACCGTTAGAGCTTTCTAGACGTATGATCCAATATGGATGTTGAAAGAATCAAGATATGTTAGGCTGGCTAATACTATGTACCGTGTCTTGAGAAATTCAAGGATACCATTGTTTCTTCACAGAAAGAGCAATCATGCATTTACGATATGGCAGCATTTAGTATTACTTACAATAAGACAGTACGAAGGTAAGAGTTATAGGATGTTTGTCGAGTGGTTAGTCGAGGCACATTACCTTAGATCGTACCTACGATTGTCACGTATTCCTCATTTTACAACATTGCAAAAGTTTACAGACAGACAGAATTAGCAATTCACTGCTTGAGAAGATAATTTCGTCATTCATTGTAATTAGCTGTACGAAGCATATCTTTGTAGGAATAGATTCAACAGGATTTAAAATAACTCATGCTTCACAGTATTATGATGAACGAATAGAAGCAAGAAGAAAATATGCGAAATTATCTATTAGAGCCGATGTATTACAACAGATTATCTGCAACATAAGGATAAGACGAGCTCCTACAAGACATGATAATGTAGATTTCAAGCCAATCATAACAAGGACGTCAAATATCCCTTCCACTATCCGTAGTTACAGCTGATAAGGGATATGATAATGAAGATAATCATCAGTTGGTAAGAGAAACCTTGCATGCATTCAGTGTTATTCCAGCTCGATATGAACATGTACCGATATGGAGAACACATGGCAGATATAGAAAGCAGATGAAACGTGGATATAACGAACTATTGTACAATCAACGAAACAAGGATGAGACCATAATGTCTGTCATAAAACGACTATTTGGAGAATATATTTCTTCAAGGCTAGTAAAAACACAGAACAGGGAACTATCATTCAGATGCATAGCCTATAACATGCACAGGCTAACGAATATTGTCATTTTTGTGATGATTTCTACATGGCCGATTTTACATAAAAGTCTTAATAAATAGATAGCAAAACTTAATGGCAATGCGTAAGGATATAGGATATGTCAGATACTCAAAACAAGAATATAGTTAGAAAGTTCGTCGAAGAAATATTTAATGCCAGGAAAACAGAGTTGGCAAAGGACTTCGTTACACCTGATATAGTTTACCATGGTATGGGTGAAGAGGTTAGTGGTCTAGAGAATTTCAAACAGTGGGTGGCCGAAGATCTATCCGCATTTCCAGATATGAAGATAACAATACTAGATGAATTTGGAGAAGGAGACAAAATTGCCATTAGGTGGAGCTTAAACGCTACACATGAAAAAGACTTTGCTGATTTCCCTGCCACTCATAAGAAGTTTGAAGCCCAAGGAGCGGATATCATTCATTTTAAGGGAGACAAAATAAAGGAGGCATGGACTGTAAGTGACCTGTCTGTGTTGACCAAGTAATCATAATTTGGAGTAAACTCCCTATTATCATTATTATTGATATAGTAGAACCAACTCCTAACCATCCATGCAAATTCCACTCTAGCCGTTATTGCCCTTATCATTCTAATTTCTATAGTCGTGGGCAAGGTTCAACACATGTCTGGATTAGTAATAGATATTTAGCCTTTCATTGGTTAATCTGTCCGCCTTAGAAATTGCCGTACTGTTTAAAGATGAATATTCTAAAAAAGAAGTCACTCTATAACTTTATGGATGTTACAAAATTATAGTTTCGATTAGTGCATCTTTTACATTGATTGTTAATGTGAACCTATGTCTCAGTTCAATTACTTAATAAAGCAGCTATTCAATTGTAATTGATGTCATATGACAAACTGGCATGAAAGCCCATTAATGATAGTTAAAAGTGCAGATCCGTCAAAAAATGATGGTGCGAGCCTAAAGAAAATGCTTGCTGAAATGGAAGCTCTTTTCAGCTAATGGTGGATATTCTCTAAAATCTGTGACGGAATGCAATGGTCAGATCTTTGTATTTCTGATTAACGATTCAGAACTGAAAAGGTCCGAAAAAGAACAGCTATAAAAATGACAACAACATAGGCAAAAACTTAAATTTACCGTAATTTACCACCCTTCAACAAATCATTTACGTTTTATTCATACCAAGAATCCTTATTACTATAGATTTAAGATTATCTATTTCATAGTGGTCGAAAGGATACGAAAAAATATCATAAACATAAGAACATAAACGGCATTCCTTCTGCTTATACTCCTAATAAATCCAGCAGGTAAAAATTCCCAAAAAAGTTATTTTAATAATCAAACCGATAATAAGGAGAATAATAGATATATAGACATGAGCATGGGACTAGGAAAAGACAAGAAAAAACTAAATAATAAAACGAAGGATCAAAAGGAAGAGAAGAGGCCATCAGCAAAGGAAGCAGTCACTCCCGCACCACAACCACTTCAAACAGAAGTATTTAATTCATCTAGTGATAATGCCATGTCAGAAATGAAAGAAGTAGCAGATATGGGATCAGATGAGACGACCAAGGTATTCCACGAGGTGGAAGGGACAGAACCACTAGATCCCTTGACCACAAATATTAATGATAGTATTAAAAAAACCGATTCTGACCTCACCACACTTTCTCCCATGGCTGAGCCAAGCCTACAAGAAAAAGATCCTCGTCTAATAGAATCAAACGAAGTTGGCATGGCACCTAAGCAGGAGGCAAAATCAGAAGTCCCTGAAGTTGAAAATGAATCAGCAGGACAAAATTATTTAGATGAACCTGCTACGGTTAATAGCGGGAATAATATATTCTACTCTGATTCTTCTAACAGTGATATTTATAATCCATTCATTATAGGAATAAAATTTTGGCAAGCCTGTAGCATAGCCTGGATCAACGCATACGGTGGATTTTTGAAAGCTTGGCTTGACAATATTAAACTAATTGGAATACCATATGAAAAAAATGACCCACTATAGAATGCTGTCGAGGAATTAAACTGGAAAACCACTTATCTCTAGTTGCAACGTCAATGAATGAAATTGGAGAAATATTCCGAGTTTCAATCCAAGAATATTTATAAAATAACAATATTACCTAATCATAAGGAACCTAAAAATAAGTTTTACCTACGAGGTTCAGGCACTGGAAAAAGCGGCAGGCTTACTAGTTTTTATCAAAAGTTAATCATCAGACAGTTGTGTTAGGATGGCCAGTTTTCTTACTCATAATGTGAGTTTGCATTTCGTAGATTTGTTTAACTTTTTGAAGTGAATCTATATCTGAAGCGAGCTTTGTCCCAGCGTATGTTCTTAATTCTGGGAAAACGTAAGGCAAAGCCGCTATTGTGTCTATTACTTTTCTGTATACTATCAAATGCAACCTCTATAACTATTTCCGGCTTTACTACAATTCTAATGCCTTCATCCTTTATTATTATGGATTTTAATTTTTTTGTCATTTCAAGGATTTCTGCGTCAGTCAATCCTGAATAGGCCTTGCCAATTGTTCTCAATTTGCTATTGGCGTTGATCTCGTCATCTTTTACCGCAAATGTATAATCGGATAACATTCCTGCTCTTTTTCCATGTCCGTACTCGCCTACTATTATAACCACATCGATAGTATCTAATTCCTTTTTAAGCTTAGCCCAATATCTTCCTCTCTTTCCAGGATGATATTGAGAGTCTGGATCCTTCAGTACAAGTCCTTCATGACCAATAAGTCTGCTCTTCTCGAACATTGCAATAATCTCCTCCTCTGAATCTATAACTTTGTACGCAGAGTTAATGAGCGGCTCCTTAAAAAATATATTTGATAGGATTTCTTTTCTTTCTTTAATTGGCGCTGTAATCAAGTTTTCTCCGTTTAAATACATGATATCATAAACTACGTAAACAAGTGGAATTTCTGTCAATGTTTGCTCAGTAAGGATCTTTTTGTTAAGCCTTTTTTGGAGTTCTTGAAAATGTAGTGGTTTACCATTTAATACAGCCATCACCTCCCCATCCAAAATGAAATCTATATGTGTGGATGATGGTGCAGATGATGGTAACGAATGCACCTCTAATGCGGCATTAACCAATTCAGGAAAAGCGTTCGTAACATCAGAAAGCCTACGAGAAAATAGTCTAACTTGCCGTCTAAACTTGTGCATCTGTGCCCGTATCCCATCATACTTAAATTCACAAATCAACGGTTTTCCATAGTATTTCATTATCTCTTCGGCGGTAAACATTACATCAGCTAGCATATAGCTCATAGGTGTAAGTGGTTTGATAAGTGCGGTATGCAATAGATTTCTCTTCGCCAACAGCACTATCCGGGAAACATCTCCTAAAACGAGCATTGCATTTCTAACACGTTGAAGATCTTGCTGATAAGCTTTTGATATAGCAAGCTCAACTAGGCCTTCGGTCAGACCAATTCTCAATTCTCCGTTAATAATCCTTGTCAGGTACTTTGCCTCAGCTGGTCCACTTTCAATGAGTAGTCCTTTCAAAATATCTTTCTTATCTTTTCCAGACCCACTGCCTATAGCATCGGCGATTTGTTTAAGCCGATCATATACTGATAGTACTGTTAAAGGCTGTTGTTGGAAAAGTGATACTACGTTTTTCATTGAAACCGTATACTCAGATAGCGCACCGAGATCACCGTACTTCAAGTAGATAGTTTGAATCTGATTTAGATTTAAAATGGCAATTTGAGAAAGGACTTGCATTATTGTACTAAATCCTATATTCATCACAAATTTTGATCCTTTTGGAAATATTCTATTAGAAAAGAACAGAACAGCAACGGATAAGGATTCATCATCATTTAACGAAATAAGATAATTGGAAAGGATATTCACTTTTTCAATTTTACTTGTGGTAGCTCCTATTCTTTCGCAGATTTCTACGAAACATGAGAAGTGAGTTGAATTACTATTACAGCTAATAGGGCTACACCTTTCTCAAATATTAGCATCAGATTATAAAAAGAAAACGGCATGTCAATAGAACGATCAAATAAAACATGACATTTGGGGTATTCTGCAGATTTCTACAAAACTGCAAAACATCAAATATGTTTAACCAAACCTCCAGTGTCGAGATATAAGGCAATTAATAAATCCTGATGTTGTCAACTATATTGTCTCCTACAATTTTCTTGCAATTGGAACTATATAATACGTATGAAATATTTTAGCACCCGCATAGAATGTTCTCCGGTTCAGTCGCATTGAATGAAAGATGTTAGCATATGTACTACAAGTACACCAATATCAGAGAGAATAAGGTATCACCTAACTTATAGTAGGATTTTAGTACCTGATAGCGTTCAGCTGTTATGATGATATAAAAAAGATTATCGTGCACACTAGAACGATAAGTAGCATAGTGTAGATAATTATTTCGTTACCATAAAAACCAATGGATTTAAATTTAATGACACCACCGTTCCATCAGTGAGACCAATTCCTTCCACGAAGGCATTTTACTTTAGTTACTGGATTCCATCCACCGAGGTTCTGAGACGTGTTTTATTTGTTCTTATCCTGTGCTCTATCTTGACAAATATACTTATTTTGTGAATCCATCAAATCATCGACAAGAAAGGGCATACTGACAAGCATGTTCAACTCCCAGATTCAGATCTATTATGTAGCAAGATTGGCTTACTGTACATGTCGGTAGTGCTAGACACATTATAAAATCTAAATCAATCGAGACCTATTTCAGAATTTAACAGTGGTGTTATGCTGCAAGGACGTTACAAAATAAGATTTTAAAGATCCAATTTAAATTGCCATAATCGGATCCGAGATGGCACAGCAGATCGATTTTCGACTATTGTTGAGATAAATGCTAGAACAGCTAAAACTAATATTATCTTCTCATAGATAGAGAGGGTGAACAGACATTATATTATATTATATTGCAAGTGAATTTTTGACTTTTACGTACTAGAGAACATTATCTGCAAGCGGACTGGCAGCTTCCATACTGAAGGTTTGCTAACAGTTAGAGTGCAAATTTACCGTTACCTATGAGTACATTCTTTGAATGTCATTTTAAGTATATTGTTCCTTTATCTTACGTTTTTATGACGTTTGGCGGGATCTTGTCATCATCTCAAGTCAGTCGTGTATAATGGCATTTTACCATTTAGTAAATTAAACAAGGAACACGAACCGTTTATTAGGAATATGTGTGTGAATTGCGCAATGTATAAAGAAATTAGATTTGAAAAAGCACATTTTAGGAAAAAGATGACAGATTTGCCCGATGCAGGGGTTTGTTTTATCATACCTTCTCATTATTTTGAGCACAAGATTAAGGATGGAAGTGCAGAACAGCGTGACAGAGCCATTTATACTCTGAAAATCACCCAGCTTATAAGGGGACAACGAATGGCTCTAGCAGGATTGCGGGGCTTGGCTCCATCTGGACATCAAGAAATGCGGCGAGAAATTTATGATATGCAAAACTCGCAAACTCAGACTGAACTTCCTGGTAAACTTGTGCGCCAGGAAAGCGGAGATGAGACTGGCGATTTGGATGGTGACAATGTTTACAATAATACCGGCAGCGTGCACGAGTTCTACAAAAAGGTATTTAATCGAAATTCCTTGGACAATCACGGTATGCCAATGGTTTCGTCGGTCCATTTTGCTAGGGACTTTGATAATGCCTTTTGGAACGGTCGTCAGATGGTATATGGCGATGGCGATGATGTTGATTTTAATAAACATAAACTAGCAGAACTTCTTGACGTTACGGGCCATGAAATGACGCATGGGGTAACCAACCATACTTCTAACCTTGATTATGTCGGTGAGTCCGGGGGCTTGAATGAGTCTATGTCAGATTGCTTTGGTATAATGATTTCACAATGGGTAAGCAATCAGACGGTTGATGCTGCTCACTGGTTAATAGGCGAAGGGTTAATGATAGATGGTAAAGCACTTCGTTCAATGAAGGATCCGGGGACGGCTAATCAGTACGACGATCAAATCAAAAACTACCGAGACTATAGACCTGACATGGATGTTCATACCTCGTCTGGCATAGCAAATTACGCGTTTTATCTTGCGTGCAAGAATGTAGGCGGAAACTCATGGGATAAGATGGGTAAAGTATGGTATATTACGAACACAGCCAGACTTCGACACAATTCGGGATTTCAAGATGCAACTAACCACACTTTTGATATTGCGGGGTCTCTATTTGGTGAAGGAAGTTCGGAACAGAATGCAGTATATAACGCCTGGCGTGAGGCTGGCATTGAACCCGAAAAACCTGACTTGGTCGCTAATGTAAGACCCAGGATTATAATGAGATGATTTGATGAAAGACAAAGGATTAATTCATTGCTCGGTGATCACATAATACAATTTGAGAATTTCTTTTGAACAGAATGGAGGGATTGCTGGTCTATCTAAAAAAATTAATTTAGACACCAGTTTTTTACCCTCCGCAGAAGTTCAGCAGGTACAATCAATGGTCGAGAATTCGAATTTCTATGAATTACCTAACAATACCGGCCAACCCGATCCAAATGCTGCTGACTATCTAAAATACAAGATTACATTGGAATCAGAGGATGGAAGAAAGCATACGGTTGAGACCACAGATGTTACAACGCCTGCGGCATTAAGTCCTTTTGTTGGATATCTAAGAAAAAAGATCCAAGAACAGAGACGTTAGTTAGAGCAATTTCCATACACGGTACCTTTAGGGAGTAAATAAGTGGCTCGGCTATCTTCTAATGAGTCGCTTTAGACCTTGTGTGTTTCTAAGGAAGTTTTACAGAATTATATTCTATCAATCTCTATTTTTTATCTTTTAAAAATAAAAATATACTGCCCTGAAGATCTAGTGACCATTTGACAACTTGACAAATGCGACGATTTCCAGTTACCAAAAGTGTGCATGTACTACCATCATAAAACACATCAGTTTTCGATCCTCCTTATCTTTTCCTAACAGGGAGAATTATCATAATCGCAATCTGATAATGAGTAAAGATACAAACACTTGGTTCAAGTCTGCAAATCGAAGAGTTGTTCCTATACCTAGTTCCAGACATTTTCCTTCTCGACTAAGAGCCTATCCAAAATTATTCCCGTATTCGACAGTATAAACATGCTACCAACGCAAAATATCTTTAATTTCTTTTGATACCTAACTAAAAGTTTTTTGAACTTGTTGTGCCAAGAGTTAGTTATTTCTACAACCCATTTTCTTTTAGCAGGAAGACGATGATTATCACCACCACTAATCTTTATAATTGGTTGTTCTCCTCTATGTCAAATATGTGGTAGATATCCTTTATTGGTTCGCGCACTTCGATCGCTTGAAAGTCATATCCTTTATCAAGATATCTTTGGGATAGGTTCTAAGTTATCTATCGATTTAATTCGTGTGAACAATAAGGTAGGTTGTCCGCATTATGGATACTGAATAAGCATGTAGATTAAACCACAATGCTCATCTCAGTTTGAAATCATGACTATATATCCGACCAATAGATTAGGCAATCAGTTTCGAATTCCATAATATTATTGCATTGCTATGACTTGCTACCGCGCTAAGCAGGTAAACATTTAGGATTTTTACTAGGAACATTCGCAGATCGACTGGCTTTTTTTACTCACGAATTAAAATCTGCTCATGGGTTATTAAACGCGTCTTGTCAAACGGACTCGATCCTCCGACCCGAATAAGCAATACTGGAATTTAGAAAGTCCTGGCATCTAAATGTAGTTACTAGAATAAGTAATGTTTGACAAATTCTAAAGGGCAAAATCTAACGGGGTAAAAGACTTAACGGACGCCTGGTATGAAATATGTGAGCATTGGCCAGGGATAATCAAGAAGATTACGAAAATCTCGGTAAAGTACTTAATTCGTTATATGTTAACACGATAAAATGCGCGAAAAAGATGATATCTAGGACTAAGTTTGGACCTGGAACACACGAACAGGAATGTAGTCGAGACAATCTGCTATGCTACTTGGCATTAAGAAAGCATGACATATCAGACTTACAGATACGCTTAGATCAACAGGGTCTTTCATCATTGGGAATGATTGAAAGCAATGTACTTTTCAGTATTGAACAGGTTCTCAAACATTTTGGAATAACGGCACCAGACCGCGAGACACTATGCAAGGTTTCTGCTCAAGACGGCAATGCAATATTAAATGACCGGGCACAGCTGATGTTTGGTCACCATGGGAAAGGAAGAAGGACACGAATAATGGTAACTCTTGATGCCTCTGATATTTTTCAATATGACTTAATTGAGTTACTTCTCGAAAACGGGTTAGATCTTGTTCGAATTAATTGTGCTCACAACACAAAGAGAGAATGGAAGCTGCTGATAGAATCAATACGAATTGCAGAGCAACGATTAATCGAACGTGGAAAGAAAGTTGGGAATGAGTGTCCTATTTTAATGGATTTAGCGGGTCCTAAAATTCGCACAGGTCAGACGGAACTAACTGTTAGTCCACTGAAAGTTACAGTGTTAAAAGATCTCCATGGCCGCCCCATTCGATTTGTTGAGGGCTTTTTAGATAGTGAGGCCGACATGACAAAACTAATCACCATGGAAGATGCAGCATCTAGTTTCGTTATTGCGATATCAAAAATAAATTATGGTGGTTTAGGGAGTTTACAGATCGGCCAGAAAATAACCTTCAGGGACGCAAGGGATCAGAGGCTACGCGTCATGACTGTCCTTGAACGCCTAAGTCCATCGAAAGTACGCATCGGATTAGAACATACGGCATATTTAAAGGAGGGTATAAAGTTAGAATGTCAATCAAATAACGTTAATAATAATAATACTAAATGTTCGTTCACAATTGGTCGAATAATGCCACAGCCTATTGAAATTACCGTTGAAGCTGGAAACACGTTACGGATTTACAGGGATGGTTCGAGGCTGGGTCACTTACCTAATGGGCCTGACGGGACACCTGCTGGTATTAGTTGTACACATCCGGAGGTACTTGATCGAGTTTTTGTTGGCCACAGGGTATTCATAGACGATGGAAAAATTGAGGCGGTAGTAAGGTCGTCGAATAATCAATATCTTGAGTTAGAAGTTGTTTCGCCTAAAGGGCTAATAGCTAAAATAAAGTCACACAAGGGGATCAATTTTCCGGATTCTTCTGTCAGATTGCCGGCGCTGACTCAGGAAGATATCCTAAATTTACAATTTGTCACCCAATATGCCGATTTAGTGGGATTAAGTTTTGTCCAAAATCCCGAGGATGTTATTATCTTACAAAGGGAATTATCTAAACTTGGTAATCTAGATATAGGTATAGTAGCAAAAATAGAAACAGTTGATTCGACTCATAATTTGGCTAAAATTCTCTTAGCCGGACTAGAATTGCCTAAATTCGCAATCTTAATTGCAAGAGGTGATTTGGCAGTTGAACTAGGATTTGAAAATCTTGCGTTCGTTCAAGAAGATATATTATGCCTATGCGAATCCGCGCATATTCCTGTTATCCTGGCAACCCAAATTCTAGAAACACTAACTGAAAGTGGTCTTAGAAGTCGTGCAGAAATTACCGATGCTATAATGGGACAGCGCGCAGAGTGTGTTATGCTCAACAATGGAATACATATAGTTGAGGCGCTCAAAACATTAGGAACCCTATTAACCGTAGAAGAGCAACATCAGATTAAGAAACATCGGTTATTCAGGGATTTTACTCCACAGTCTGATACATTCTGACACGTTCTGACGCAGATCATAATGTCGTTAAAATCGTAGAATTATCATAAATTTACTCTAAAAGTCTGATAATCAGCCATGCGTCTGACTGATGTTGTAATGCAGTTAATAATTACACAGAACGATTTTTATTATTTGGCTAAAAAATAATCTTTGTATCGATTCTGAGTACAGATGGTTACTGCTATTTGCAATCGATTAGCGACTTTCAGGATTAGTGTCTGAGAACATTTAGATCGACCTGTTTATGCCTACCAAAGTGTTATTGAGACTTGTTTGAGGTAATCCAATTAGGATACATGAGAAAATTACTAATGCCCTCAATTAGAAGTTCTTCCTTGTGACGCGTATCTATCATTCCTGCCAATGGGACGGTGACACGTTATGGCGACACAGAAATCTTATATAAATATTATACAAATAGTGGCCATGTAGAAATCATCACAAAAATGACAATATTCGTTAGCCTGTGCATGTTATAGGCTATGCATCTGAATGATAGTTCCCTGTTCTGTGTTTTTACTAGCCTTGAAGAAATATATTCTCCAAATAGTCGTTTTATGACAGACATTATGGTCTCATCCTTGTTTCGTTGATTGTACAATAGTTCGTTATATCCACGTTTCATCTGCTTTCTATATCTGCCATGTGTTCTCCATATCGGTACATGTTCATATCGAGCTGGAATAACACTGAATGCATGCAAGGTTTCTCTTACCAACTGATGATTATCTTCATTATCATATCCCTTATCAGCTGTAACTACGGATAGTGGAAGGGATATTTGACGTCCTTGTTATGATTGGCTTGAAATCTACATTATCATGTCTTGTAGGAGCTCGTCTTATCCTTATGTTGCAGATAATCTGTTGTAATACATCGGCTCTAATAGATAATTTCGCATATTTTCTTCTTGCTTCTATTCGTTCATCATAATACTGTGAAGCATGAGTTATTTTAAATCCTGTTGAATCTATTCCTACAAAGATATGCTTCGTACAGCTAATTACAATGAATGACGAAATTATCTTCTCAAGCAGTGAATTGCTAATTCTGTCTGTCTGTAAACTTTTGCAATGTTGTAAAATGAGGAATACGTGACAATCGTAGGTACGATCTAAGGTAATGTGCCTCGACTAACCACTCGACAAACATCCTATAACTCTTACCTTCGTACTGTCTTATTGTAAGTAATACTAAATGCTGCCATATCATAAATGCATGATTGCTCTTTCTGTGAAGAAACAATGGTATCCTTGAATTTCTCAAGACACGGTACATAGTATTAGCCAGCCTAACATATCTTGATTCTTTCAACATCCATATTGGATCATACGTCTAGAAAGCTCTAACGGTATTCAGAACATGGTTTCTACAGAGCCATAAATAGTATAGATGTAATTACACAAGAGATTCAGAGCTGGTATAAAAATTTTGTGCAAATGTATCTCCAATTCTGGAACATGGGTATGGTCGCTCCCAGCACATCACACGGTATCACGACTTAGAAAAATACCCGAACTCACAGTGCACCCATATGTAACTCAGAAAAGGACGCATCGAACACAGTATTTGAGTCTTTATTGCCTGAATTCAACTTCCTAATGTAATATGGTCGAGTTTTGTTGCATGGTCCTATTTTGTTATGAAAGGATCAGATCCTGCCGGCTGATATCAGTATACCGAGAACTCCATTCTATTTTAATTAAGAGTTGCACTTCTCAATTTGTAGAATAACTAAGACGAATCGGCATGCATCAATCGTTCTTCGGTAACTCTCACAACTGAGTAAAATCCACTGTGTCATCTTAAAGTAACTGATGCAATTTCGTAGACCTTCTATTAAATACTAGAATAAAGAATTCCTAAGCAGGTAAATCATATGTCCGAATCAAAATAGTTCTACTTCTAAGTGTATTGGCCGAAAAATATCAATTACTAGATATGTTAAATACGAATCTCAATCTTTTGATGTGAATGCTCTGATGTTGAAAACAAATTATTATAAGAAGAGACGAACAGGATTGATCCTCTATAAATCGATAATCCTCTAGTAGCCTACAAATTGACTGCCAAAGTTGACAGCTTATCTGATAAAAAATCCAACTTCAAGCCCAATGAACTAACAATTATTCACCTTGACTAAAAAGAGATCTATGGTTACAAATTCTAGACTTGCATTCGCCGAATTCTATTTATACTTCGGTGCATACATCGAACTGTGTTTTTCAAAGGTCTATTTGGATCTAGAAATATGAAAAATTTAGTTATTGTTGCCGTGGCTGCCGTAGTTTTGTCGGCGATACTTCCGCTAAGCACTTATGGAATATCTTTCTCGAAGAGCAAGAAAGATTCAGGCGGAAGTTCAGGGTCGACCGACTCCCCGGACAACGGTAAAGCTAATTCAAGAAATTCTGAACAGCTACCGTCAACTGAAAGCAGTCCTGGGACACCATTGCAAACGATAATTCCGCAACCACCAACTGATAACAACGGACAACCACCAACTGATAACAACGGACAACCACCAACTGATAACAACGGACAACCACCAACTGATAACAACGGACAACCACCAACTGATAACAACGGACAACCACCAACTGATAACAACGGACAACCACCAACTGATAACAATCCTGCCATCTCGTCACCAGGACAAACATCTCCTGAAAACCTAACCGGACCAACGGAAAGTTCTACACAGCAGTCAAATCCACCTGAAAATGCTACAGGACCCCAACAACAATTTGGAGCGCCTCAGAATGCTACAGGACCCCAACAACAATTTGGAGCGCCTCAGAATGCTACAGGACCCCAACAACAATTTGGAGCGCCTCAGAATGCTACAGGACCCCAACAACAATTTGGAGCGCCTCAGAATGCTACAGGACCCCAACAACAATTTGGAGCGCCTCAGAATGCTACAGGACCCCAACAACAATTTGGAGCGCCTCAGAATGCTACAGGACCCCAACAACAATTTGGAGCGCCTCAGAATGCTACAGGACCCCAACAACAATTTGGAGCGCCTCAGAATGCTACAGGACCCCAACAACAATTTGGAGCGCCTCAGAATGCTACAGGACCCCAACAACAATTTGGAGCGCCTCAGAATGCTACAGGACCCCAACAACAATTTGGAGCGCCTCAGAATGCTACAGGACCCCAACAACAATTTGGAGCGCCTCAGAATGCTACAGGACCCCAACAACAATTTGGAGCGCCTCAGAATGCTACAGGACCCCAACAACAATTTGGAGCGCCTCAGAATGCTACAGGTGGTCAAGCGTCAAAAAATGCACAAGGACCTACTCTTGCGCCGACAGGGCAAACTCTAGCTCCTGAAAATCTATCAACCGAGAAGTTCCAATCGATCTTACAGAGTTCCTTACCATCTCAGGGATTAGAGCCTACGCAACTATCCAAGGCAGCCTTAGGCAGCCGAACAAGCCACTACCGGTGGGCAACTGCCAGCCAATGCAGGTGCGTCGGGAGGAGCCTCTCTCGTAAGTTCAGGAGCAACTCAAAATGCAGCGCAGCTGCTGCAGCTGCAACTGCCGCAGCAGCCGCTGGCGCATCACCAGCAGCACGCGCAGCCGCAGCTTCAGCGGCCTCTAGTGCAGCTGGAAAAGGCGCAGCTGGCAGCAGCTGCAGCAGCCGCATCTGCAGCAACAGCCGCTGGTGCATCACCAGCAGCAGCCGCAGCGCGCAGCAGCTGCAGCAGCAGGTGGCGCAACTTCAGCAGCAGCTGGAGCAGCAGCGTCATCAGCTGGTGCATCATCTGCAGCAGCCGCAGCGCAGCTTCAGCCGCATCGCAGGTGCAGCAGCAAGTGGAGCATCAGCGGCTGGTACTGCCGCAGCCGCAGCCGCAGCCGCTGTATCCGCAGGTGCCTCACCTGGTGGGGCAGCCGCAGCAGCCGGCAGCAGCAGCAGCGTCATCAGCTGGTGCATCACCTGCAGCAGCCGCAGCAGCAGCTTCAGCCCGCCGCAGGTGCAGCAGCAAGTGGAGCATCAGCATCTAGCGCTGCTTCAGCAGCCGCATCTGCAGCAACAGCCGCTGGTGCATCACCAGCAGCCGCAGCAGCCGGAGCAGCTGGAGGCAGCAGGTGGCGCAACTTCAGCAGCAGCTGCAGGCAGCAGCGTCATCAGCAGGAGCATCATCAGCAGCAGCCGCAGCAGCAGCTTCAGCCAGCCGCAGGTGCAGGCAGCAAGTGGAGCATCAGCAGCTGGTACTGCCGCAGCCGCAGCTGCAGCCGCTGTATCCGCAGGTGCCTCACCTGGTGGGGCAGCCGGCAGCAGCCGCAGGCAGCAGCAGCGTCATCAGCTGGTGCATCACCTGCAGCAGCCGCAGCAGCAGCTTCAGCCGCCGCAGGTGCAGCAGCAAGTGGAGCATCAGCATCTAGCGCTGCTTCAGCAGCCGCATCTGCAGCAACAGCCGCTGGTGCATCACCAGCAGCCGGCAGCAGCCGGCAGCAGCTGCAGGAGCAGGTGGCGCAACTTCAGCAGCAGCTGGCAGCAGGCAGCGTCATCAGCAGGAGCATCATCAGCGAGCAGCCGCAGCCGCAGCTTCAGCCAGCTCGCAGGTGCGAGCAGCAAGTGGAGCATCAGCGGCTGGTACTGCCGCAGCCGCATCGGCCGCGAGCAGCGGCTGCAGGTGCCTCACCTGGTGGGGCAGGCAGCAGCAGGCAGCAGCCAGCAGCCGCTACAGCAGCTGGTGCATCACCAGCAGCAGCCGCGAGGCAGCGAGCTTCTGCCGCCGCAGGTGCAGCAGCAAGTGGAGCATCAGCGTCTAGCGCTGCTTCAGCAGCCGCATCTGCAGCAACAGCCGCTGGTGCATCACCAGCAGCCGCAGCAGCCGGCAGCAGCTGCAGCAGCAGGTGGCGCAACTTCAGCAGCAGCTGGAGGCAGGCAGCGTCATCAGCAGGAGCATCATCAGCAGCAGCCGCAGCAGGCAGCTTCAGCCAGCCGCAGGTGGCAGCAGCAAGTGGAGCATCAGCAGCTGGTACTGCCGCAGCCGCATCGGCCGGAGCAGCGGCTGCAGGTGCCTCACCTGGTGGGGCAGCAGGAGGACGGCAGCAGCAGCCGCCGCTACAGTAGCTGGTGCATCACCAGCAGCAGCCGCAGCAGGCAGCTTCAGCCGCCGCAGGTGCAGCAGCAAGTGGAGCATCAGCATCTAGCGCTGCTTCAGCAGCCGCATCTGCAGCAACAGCCGCTGGTGCATCTTCCGCAGCTGCATCCGCAATATCCTCCTCGATTTCATCGTCTGCAGGCAGCAGCATCAGCAGCATCATCGCTTCTAAAATCTCCAGTCTCATCTGCAGCAGCCGCAGCCGCTGCAGCTTCCTTTGCAGCTCAAAATGCCGGAGCTTCATCTGCAGCAGCCGCAGCCGCAGCCTCAGCAGCATCTAGTGGCAGGAGCAAGCGGAGCATCAGTAGCTGGTCACTGCCGCTGCAGCAGCAGCCGCAGCGCAGCCGCAGGTGCCTCATCCGGTGGGGCAGTAGCCGCAGCGCAGCAGCCGCCGCTACAGCAGCTGGTGCATCATCAGTAGCCTCCGTGGCCGCAGCCTCAGCAGCATCTTCAGCCGCAGCAAGTGGAGCATCATCAGCCGGAATTGCGTCTGCAGCTGCAGCAGCCGCTTCAGCAGCTGGTGCATCACCAGCAGCCGCAGCAGCCGCAGCAGCATCAGCGGCAGGAGGCGGAGCAGCAGCCGGAGCAGCCGGCAGCAGCATCCGGTGCTGGTGGTAGCGCCTCAACAGCGTTGGCCGCAGCAGCCGCAGCCTCCTCAGCAGTGGCTGCCGGATCTTCTGTTGGTGGAGTAGCAGCCGCAGCAGCCGCAGCAGCATCCGGTGCTGGTGGATCAGCCAGCGTGGCAACAGCCGCAGCCGCAGCTGCCGCCGCTACAGCGAGCTGGTGCATCACCTGCAGCAGCATCAAGTGCAGCAGCAGCGGCATCAAATGCCGCGGCTAGCGGATCCTCAGTTGTGGGTTCGTCTGGTGTGGCGTGCCGGCAGCAGGCAGGCAGCAGCCGCTACAGCAGCTGGTGCATCACCTGCAGCAGCATCAGCAGCCGCTTCAGCAGGCAGCATCAACAGCAGGGAGCGGAGCCTCATGTTCTAACGTGGCAGCAGCTACTTCGGCAGCTGCTTCGTCAGCAGGAGCACCACCAGCAGCAGCCGGCAGCAGCCGCAGCAGCAGTAGGATGTCGTAAATGAGACACTGAATCAATCCAAAATAGACTGGCGCCAAACCCGTTTGGCGTTTCTATTTTTATTGAAATTAGTAAATATGAGAAGGTTTTTTTAATGGCTACTTTAGACCTGGCTTACCTGAATCCATTACAACAACGCAAGCTTTTCAGATACTCTCTTCATTATTTTACCAAAATAAATCCCAGATATGCCGTATCAACTGATGCACCACGAGAATATTCTCAAATCTATTAATCCCAGTTTGGGTTCAAGGAATACCTGAACCCTTAAGTCTTATTGCTTCCTGCAGACAGAGTAAAGGATTGATAGAGGTATAAGCAGGAACACTGTCATATCGACAATATACAAAGGAATGTATATACATCTTATAGACTCATGAACAACTAGATAATAATACTTGTAATCTGGTGACTGTTTTACAGGAGTGATTCCTTAGGTTTAACCGGTCAATATGTATAAAGATTGATTGGATAAATAATAGAAAAGTTGCGAGATTCCATAAGCCCTAAGACATCAAGGAGACTCTATTTTTCGCTTTTTGATCTCATTTTTGATTTGGATTATTCTTCAGGGCCCCGTCAATTTTTTCCAAGAACTTATATTTTGGATATAAAATGTAGATTTGATGGTAAAGGGAGGTAAAAGGGGAGGCAGAGTTAGAGATAAATGGCGGGATAAACAATGGGTAACAGTTAATTCGCCTTCTGCTTTTGGTGGCAGTGCACTAAATTACGTTCCAATAACTGACCAGAGTAGTGCTAAGGGTCGAGTACTGGAAAATACCATGTTTGACATCTTAAAACAAGATCCGACACAACATCAAACAAAAGTATTCGTTCAAATTGAGAACATCGCCGAAGGTACTGCCACTACTGTTTTCAAAGGACATGAATATGCAAAAGAGTTCTTGAGGAGTTTAATAAGAAGAGGCAGCTCGATGATAACTTTTATACACGATTATAAAACTGCTGATGGATATATTTTTAGGGTTGAGGTGTTAGCCTTTAGCCAGAGGAGATTAAACTCGTCCAAGAAACATCAAATTCGTTTGGTATCGCATAATCAATTGACTTCTACTATTCCAAAATTAACAGTCGACCAGTTTGTTCAGGAAGTAACTATCGGAAAAATGGGTGCTGATCTACTTGCCGAGGCTAAAAAAATCGCATCGCTTCGTCATATCGGAATTAAGAAGACAAAGTTGATATCTACACCCAAATCAAGAGAGGTCGAAGAGGCTAAGCAAATCGAAGTAACGACAGAGGAAAATGAACAAACTGCTGATGCAGCGGCATAACAAGTCAAGTTCACCAAGTACAGGACGATCTAATGTCCGACAAACTTGAAGCCGGTGAAGATCATTTTTCAGGAGCTGATATTAGCTGCGTCTTACATGCTACCGAAGACGAGAACAATGTGCTAAAGGCCGCTTCAGAGATATTTTCTATATCTAGGAATAGATTTTTTTTTAAAAGATTAGAAGGCCATTGGGGAAATCCCATAATATACCTGATGGCATTTTTGGACAGTAAAGAAGCATGGAAAACCGCATTAAAAATTATGTTTTCACTAAACCCCCTTGATAGAAATCAGTTAAAAGAATCGCTCAATGATCTAGTGGATGAAAAAGGTAACATGTACATTAGACTCGATAAACAGGGAATGTGTAGAGGTAGAATAAGTCTTAGCGAATTTGACTCAGTGAGAATAAAGTTTAGACCGGTAAAGACCTTTAAGAAAATAAGGAACGTGCCTAACTACAAGGTGTTACTGTCATTAGACGAATAGATTTAAATGTTCGATTTTCGGATGCTACGGAATCAAATGAGATTCCACATTCGCTAGGCATAGATGTTTTCGGTACAGACGATTACCTTATGAATGTTAAGGAAAGTCTAATATACAGATGTAATAAATCATCAAACCCTAAGATTCCTTTTCTTATCACTAGCGAAAGTATCGGCGATCTATCCTCGATGGTAAATATTGATATCATTTCATTAAGAGATATCAATCTTAATTTCGAGAATAGAAGGAATCTTCTTCGTGGCATCGGACTAGAGATAACTATATCAAATTTGCGACTGACCGATGGTAAGCAGCTCGGCAAATGGGTTGCTGATATTTCATCGTTCTACGCATATTGTAAACATGCCAGATTCCAGTTTATATTATCAAGCGGTGCAACTTCGATATGCGAATTGGTTTCTGGCCGCTGTTTCGATTCACTACTAAAAACATGTGGAATTGATCCGGTATGTTACTGGAATGACCTTAACGGCTGGTTACAAACTAGATTGATAAGGAGGCATACCTATTTTGCTTAAGAGAAGGAGCAAGAGAAGATACATAGCAGTGAGATGCGACAAATTTGTAAAAGCTGATAATGGAAATGGAATTTACAATTCAGGCTTTGCTTTATCACTAACTCGTAGGGTCGCCGAACTTTATGGATTTATTGTGGCACAGAAGTCTTCGATAAGGGATATCGGTAACAATGGCAATACAATATTTGTAATTAGATGTAATCTGAACTTTTTACCTATTGTACTATCAGCGATCCCACTCCTGAACCCCCCTGCGTTGGTATTGCTCATCTCAGGCACCGTCAAGCGCCTAAGGATGAACCTTAAGAAACCTTCTTTTCAAATTTTAAAAGAGGAGAATAAGTGCCGAATCGAAAAGCCGATTTAGCGAATTTAATTTTCTCCAAAAAGTGGCCCTTTTGGTGTTAAATGCTAATTAGAAAAATTAACTAAATTAGTTTTAAAAATGTATTAATGATTCAAATCTAAACCCAGGTAAGTTTTTAGTAGAAGCATTGTTCCTCCAAAGAAGACCAAGTGAAAATTTATTGTATCTTGCACACTACCTTACTAACATGTTGTAAGAGCTCATTATAAGAAGATATCCCGCGGGCAGGATTTGCCCCAAAGCAACACTTTTTTAACTTTGTTTGAGCCTGCGACTCTTCGGTAACTGCACAGTGTACGCCCGATAGGCTGTTTACGCGGTCAGCTTCAAGTCCACTAAAAAGCCAACTTCTACAGCCGAAAGCTCTACCAGGCTGAGCTACCGCGGGATATTTTCGTAATCTAAATGAATGGTATATAATTGTGACTCGTTCGAGACAAGCCCCTAATATATATTGGGGCTACGATAGACAATAGATAAATTATATAGTCATGATTATATCGAAGCGATTGAGTAAAGGTCGCAAATCATTATGGCATACTCACTTTAGATGAAATAAAAAATTGCGTTTATATGTTTAGTTAACTTGGGGCATCACGATGTAGGTATCTTGCGTTGTGCTACCTTAAGGAAAGGGACTAAGAATGACCCCGTAGATTAGATTGCTTACCAGAAGTTTTCATCTTAAAATAGGTATCTTGCAATATCTAGTGAGGCATATGTGATTATCTTGTCTGCACCCGCTCTCTTAGCTGAGGCAATAGATTGAACCATCCATTCTAGCTTGTCGATCCACTTGCGCTCTGCTGCCTGCCTTTATCATCGCGAATTCTCCAGAGACTAATTGTAAAGCGATGGGGAAGTCCCCAATATTATCCCTGACCATTGGAAGTAAATCCAAATATGTAAGGGTGGGCTTTATCATAACTATATTGGCTCCCTCGTCAATATCGGCGACGATTTCCCTTAGTGCTTCACGCTGATTACAGTAAGAGAGCTGATAGCCTCGATTTATCGATGTAAGGCTTTCCTCGAAGTGAGCTGAGTGAATGCCAACGCTCGAAAAGGTGCGTATAAATTTGAAGAGTGCTTTGCAGAAAACGGCATTATCTTGACATCCTTAAAACCGTGTTCATTAAGCGACCTGCGTATACGATATACTTGACCATCCATCATGGAAGAGGGTGACACTATATCAGCGCCAGACTCAGCATGACTAACCGCTATTTTGGACAATAAATGCAGTGTTGCCTCATTCTCAACGTACTTCATATTATAATTTGTGACTCCACAATGACCACTTTCATTATACTGACAGATACAGACATCAGTAATTATCAGTACTTTGTTCCCAAATTCGTCGCGAATTCTTCTCGCCGATCGTTGAACAATTCCTTGGCTATTTGATGCCCCAGTTCCTTTCGAATCGCGAGTGTTTGGAACTCCAAACAATATGAATGAACGTATCCCTACTTCGAGACAGTTATAAACAAGTCTAAATAGGTCATTCTCACAATTCGGCACTGCAGCAGGTATCATTTCATTTTGGTTTATTTTTTTTCTTTCATAAATAATAAGAGGCATTATAAGCTGCTCCCTTCTGAGGCCAGCCTCAGTAAGGATAGTTTCCAGTTGTCTATTCGGTTGGATCCTACTTATTCTCACTTCTCTGAAACCTTTTCATCATGACAATATCAACATTCAGCTTTTAACCCTTAAAAATAGGCTTATGTCTGTACTAGTATGTTATGGATGGAATAACTATAGGGATTCCCTCGTACAACGAAGAAGGGAATATAACTAATCTATTGAAATCCATTATTTCATCCAATATTAACGGGATATTAGTCAAAGAGGTGATAATCTCGGATGACTCTACAGATTCTACTCCGCAACTGGTTGAGGACTTCATTAAACAAAATCGACTGCAAAATATCACCGTTTATCATCATGGAATCAGAAGAGGAACTGCTGCCTGCCTGGAGCGAGATATTTAACAAAGCATCCGGAATAATAATAATCCTATTTGATGCTGATGTTATTATCGATAGGAACTGCATTTCAGAATTAGCAGGATCTCTTGCCAAAAATGAACTAGTAGGGCTATGCGCAACCAACCAGATCCCTATTGACGCAAGAGGTATTAGCGGCAAAGCATGTTCATTTATCATGGAATGGCTTCGCTCGCTGAGGCAGAAGGAGCTTTCAAAGTACACGGTTATGGGGCGAGCACTGGGTATACGGACGGATGTTGCAAAAACTCTTCAAATTCCTGAAGAAGTTATCGCAGTGGATCTTTATCTCCAGTACTCAGTTATGAAGATGCAACTGAATGTCATCTATAATGATAAGGCCAAAGTGTACTTTAAACCGCCGACAAATCTGTTAGAATTTTCATCTCAGGTGATTAGGGCTCGAAATGGACATAAACAGGTGACTAATCTACCAGTTGAACTCAATTTGGAACCATCATGGAGATCACTATTCGGAAGTATACTGAGTTCTATAAGATCCAAGCCGGTGTGCGCAGCTGCGCAGCCACATCTTTATTAAGCGTACCGTATTTTTCCAGAAAACTAGAAGACACCAATGATGCGAAATGGGATACGTCTAAATCTACCAAGTCTATAGATTACGATGAATTTATTTCGAAACAGAACATGGAGAATAATACTTGATATATATTCTCGTTCATTGCCTAGTTAGGTATTAATATATCTGCAAGTAGTATCAGGTGTAGTTTGGAAACCTCTGGACCATTATCGACTGGTTATATTTGTTCGCCGCATGAAAGCCATTATGATGAACTAATAGACTGCTGGAAGAAATGCCCAGAAGTAGTCAATATTTATTTCGTAACCGCTACCTTTTCAGAGGAAATTTTGCCATATTTTCCCAACGAAGCAAATCACTACGTATTGGCCTCTTTTACGAATCTCTCTTCACTACCCGGAATGATAAAAGAAGGAATTGACAACAAGCTGACTTTTATATTCAACATAAGTAACTCGATATTTGAGAAGGCGTACGATAAACTTAATTATATTTCCATCTATTTTATGAAATACTCCTACGGAAGTAATGAGATGAGTGATATAGCTAATATCATCGCCAGACGCGATAGAGTGACCAAAGCCAGTCTAGCAAATATTCAATTACTTAATTCTGGACATCTCAGGTTTGCTTTCCCGTATTCAAAAAATATTCTTGTTCTTGAAGTCGATGGCGAGAAAACTCACCAAAGCGATCAAAAATATTGTGAACGTACTAGAAGGGACGTGGCCAGAAAAGGGATTGCCTTGTCTAATTTAATTAGTTTATCAATTCTAGAGAAGTTAAAGTAGAATCAGAACTGTTAAATATGAAATCCATGGGCCTAAGCATGATAGACCTTGAGTAAACCTATGGATTTAGGCAGTTTGAAGGTTGGATCTTATATCGTTATAGACGGCGAACCCTGTAGGATAGTTTCATATGATCATAGCAAGCCAGGTAAGCACGGTTCAGCCAAAGCTAGGGTAGCAGCAATTGGGGTCTTCGATGGTTCAAAACATAGCCTAGTGTCTCCAGTGTCTGCTAATATGGAAGTCCCTTTAATTGACAAACGAAGTGGTCAAGTTATTTCTTTATCAGGTCAAACACTTCAAATAATGGATTTGGAGACATTCGAGGTATTTGAGACCTCTTCTGTTGAGGAGGAAATTAAGAACAAAATTCGACAAGGTGGAGAAGTAGAATATTGGAAAGTCTTGGAAAGAATAAAAATAGTAAGGGCGAAGGGCTAATGCACGAGAAAAGATTATTAAATTGTATCAATTGATATGAATATGCTTAACCAAACTTGACTAAAAACCTCCGGGCTTTGTCATAAACAGACAGACATATATACCGCAAATAAATATTAAAAACCATGGTGACTGACGGGGATAGAACAGTTCCAGTTTGCTTTTCCTTAGATAATCTAAATACTATAAAAGAATATGCTAAAACAAAAGGCATGATTAGTTATGAGCAAGCCATAGACGAACTAGTCAAAAACCTCGAAAAGGGATAATAGGCCGACTACTGAAATCTCTTACAATCGCTCTCCCGTAACCTCAGGTTAAGAACCATGGTATAGTTAGCACGCAATTTACTATATCTGGATGTGTTGGTAGAATGCTATCAGCCCTTAGGAATTTTTCCTCCTCTCTAGGCATCGTTTACTCATGATCAGTGGAGATTATGATTCACAACCTGTTACCAGAAAGTAGAATGTTATACCTGATCTTCACCCCTTTTCTTGGATCCAATATCAACTGCGTCTTCTACATCTGATACGAATATTTTACCCTCGCCTGCCAAACCTGTGCTAGTGCTACCGACGATAGTGTTTACTACATTTTGCAAATCGGAGTCCTTTATTACAATGACTATAGTTGAATTTACGTTGAACTCGGGCACATATGTCGATGTGCCTCTGCTTGATTGTATCCTGGGCCTTGGCATTTGACCCCTTCCCTTAGATTCGTAGTACGTAATCCCGCCAAGATTCAACTGCCTCAAGGCTGATAACGCCAGGTCTAACCTTGCATGGGGAACAACAGCTTCAATTTTCTTCATAATGGTGTATTTTTAACCGGGACTATTATGTAATTCTTTTTGTTGCAGTTCGATTAGTAACTTGAAAACCTGCAGATGTTTTTTCAATGATATTGTGGACTGGACCGTATAAGCTACGCCTTGAATCAATCCTTACATGTCACCGGCGGATATATTTCGAGCTACCGTCAATGATACTATTAATATCATCTAAGCGGATTCTGATAAACCAGTTATTAAACCAGATGATAAAGGATAAAATAACCAACCAATGATGATGAACTGAATGACAAAAACGTGCCTTAAATGTGGCAAGACTTTCAATGAGAAGGATATTGACGACCCTGCCGCAGACAAATTTCCTTCATGTCCTGAATGCTGGGATGAATGGAAAAAAAACGCCGTTATGGTAATGAATGAGATGAGGTTGGATATGTCAATGCCGGAACATAGAAAAGCGTTGAGGAAATATGAACGGATGTTTTTTGGACTAGAAAAACCCGAAGGCGAACTACAAAAGAATCCTGAGCAGAAGCCATAAGCAATAACTCCTGATGGTATCAAAACCTATGTCCTGAGGAATTCCAAAGCAAATTCTGGAGTCATTGATTTTAGTCTGTCTCTATCATAATGTAAAAGAAGTGCCTCGAAATAGCAGTCGACCAGCAAATGCCTCTGATTAATACTAAGTCTCTTTAGTGTCTCCATAATTGGTTCAAGATCTACTGATTGCACAAGCTCAGGATTTAACAGAAAGGTTTCGAAATAGATGTAGAATGTATCGACTATTATTCTGGCGTCTAGGGTCGAAATGATTTGGAAACACGTAGTTAAAACTGGAATTAAATGGGTACTATGTAGACTTCGATATCCATCCAATACAGAACTAATGGTTTCACTTTTTTGCTTGTCAGTCAGCGAGGAAAACTCAGAAATCTTGTTCAGAATAATAGACTTTCTTAAATGCTCTGGAACATTCGATAATATTCTAAGTATATCTCCGGATAATGAATGATTAGTTTTCACAAAATGAGAGAAATGATTTCAAAGATATAAAGACGTACCTAATACTGAATTGGATGGCAGATTTAAATATAGAAGACAGGCAGCAACTATATGACATGTACCGTCGTAGTGGGTGGGTTTTACGGCGATGAAGGTAAAGGAAAACTCATCGCATATTTGGCTCAAAAAGACAAGATATCGGTCGCAGTTAGGGGAGGTGTAGGCCCAAATGCCGGGCACACATTTGCACTAAACGGAATAAAATACAAAGTTAGAATGCTGCCGAGCGCAGGCTTGAACCTTTCTACCAAGTTGTTTATTGGTCCAGGTGTTCTCGTTGACCCCACTATTCTGCAAACGGAAATCAAGACATTTGATTCTCAAGATAGAACATTTATTGATAAAAATTGTGCAATAATAGAACAGAAACACATAGAGAAAGATAGTTCCCTAAACCATCTAGCCGAAAAGGTCGGGACAACCGGTACCTGGTACTGGTCCGGCAAATGCTGATAGGGCTTTGAGAATAGCTAGAATAGCCAAGGAAATTCCAGAACTCGCAGTCTATCTAGAGGATGTGAGCGAAGCTATTAACAAGGCTCTAGATAGCAATGAGAATGTTATAGCGGAAGGTACTCAGGGTACATATTTATCGTTGTATTATGGGGACTATCCATACGTAACCTCGAAAGACGTGACTGCTTCTGCGATATGTTCAGACGTAGGGATTGGTCCTAAAAGCGTCGATGAAGTAGTGGTAGTTTTTAAATCTTACGTGACCAGAGTAGGTCAAGGACCACTCAACAATGAGTTAACTTCAGAACAGACAGGAATTAGAGGTTGGCAAGAGTTTGGGAGCGTAACAGGGAGGCAGAGGAGAGCTGCTCCGTTTGATTTGAACCTTGCGAAAAAGGCAATCCAATTGAATAGTGCAACTCAACTGGCAGTAACAAAACTCGATATCCTTTTTCCGGAATGTGCCGGAATGAGGGACTATACAAAACTGCCAGATAAAGCCAAGCAATTCATAGAAAACATTGAGAATGAAACTAGAAAACCGATTACAATGATTGGTACTGGCGAGGATCTGACTGAGGTGATCGACAGAAGACTTCATAATTGATTGTAAATATGTCTATATGAAAAGATCGCATCCCTGGAACTTTGTACAAAACTTCTATCTTAAGTTACAAGATATAGTAAATCTATTTGTTGATACTTATCCACGACTGGCCACTTCTCAGTTTCTGTAAGTCAGACTATAACGAATTGATCGTCGATAATGGGTTAATGTTATTTGTGCCTCGAAAGGCGACCGGCTCAGATTTGACAACTAATAATTTGTTTGCATTGCAGGATGGTAGTCAGATATTTATTGAAATTTAGATCGTTTGACTAGAGTTGAAATCCACAACTCCAACAGCTTAAGGCAAGTACAGGTCGACGGGGGATAAAAGCAGTTGATGTTAGAATTGCAAAGCTTATAATCAAAGGACATTAATACTGTCACAATTAAAAATAATAGATGATTGCGTACTAAATTACCTTATTACATAGAATTGTCAGATCTAAATGATTTCGGGAGGTTAGCTTGCGCTTTAGAACATGTTCCGTTAGTGTCTTTATCGCTAAATTTGATTAACGAACAGGTACTCGCAGTGGAAGGTGATTTCATGCTCGGACGACCTATATTGTTCTACGTAAAAAATAGAAAAAATCAGAGCGGTGAATATTTAGCATATCGGGTTAGTGGCGGACAGGAAGAAGTTGCTATAGTTGATTACGTAAGTAGCCCGACATTTAGTTACTCGCCTATAATAAACATCAATACGTTTCCATTCTCCATTACTCGAAAGGCTAGGACAAGACCCAGAACTGGATACAAAGGAATCAGACTAAAGGATCTGACGAGTCTATTTAAGGTCTGTGCATACAAATCTTATGACGAGCCGCCGATCCCTCTCTTCCTTTTTGAAGACGACAAAACTAAGAAGGTTGTTATTGGAGCTGCGGCTACCTTAGGCGAGTCTGACGATTTCTATTGTTTCTATTATGTTCAACTTGACAGCGTTCCTTCTAGTCCCTTCATAAGATATTCCAGTCAAAAGGCAGAACAACCCTCTTTTTCGAATAAGCTGGACGACCATGGTTGTACTTACTTGAAAGTTATCAAACTAGCGTCAAGCCATCCTTTAGTGAATCTAGATGAGTAATGGAATCTCCTACCGAAAGAGGATCGAATATTGTTCAAAACGCAAGAACAGCAGAATTGTGCTTGCATTAGATCCAATATGTAGTAACGATGTTTTAAAATACCTCAATGAAAAGATAGTTCTGCTTCAAGAAGAAATTTGTGCGGTCAAGTTCAATTTCCATGTCATTTTACCACTTTCGCTTCAAGAATTGTCGAATATAAACAGCACTGTTCATTCTTACGGCCTGCAGTCAATTGCTGATATAAAACTAAATGATATCTCCTCTACGAATGCTGTTGTAATAAATCATCTTGCAAATATGGATTTTGATGCGGTCATTGTTAACCCGATCATTGGGATGGACGAATTAAGCCAGGTCATAGAATCCTCACATCATTATAACCTAGGGGTCATTACCGTTATATATATGAGCCATGCCGGCGCAAGAGAAGGTTTCGGTCTTAACGTTGTCGATGATTCTTGGATCTCAAATCCGTTGTATCAAAGACTATTACAATACTCCGAATGTTGTGACGTCGATGGAATTATAGTGGGAGGAACAAAGGTAGACATCATAAATAGGATATCCAGTGAAAAAAAGTTGCCTATTTACTCTCCTGGTCTAGGAATTCAAGGCGGGGATCCAAAAACAGCAGCGAAAGCAGGAACGGATTATTTCATAATTGGAAGATCGATAATTCAGTCAAAAGACTCGCTAAAAGCTGCCAGGCTGTTGAGGAAACAGATAAATTCGCTCAAAGAAGGTTAATTATAGCTTTTTGTTTTTGGTGGGTAATCTATACCCCTTTAAAGTACCTTGTAAGCGCAAAACCAGAGTACAATGAATGGAATATCCAAGGATTGGTACGGGCTTAATAACTAGACGAGCATGAGCCTTCAAATCAGAATGAATCTGGTAGCATGATAGAACATTGATTTTTGACAACTTGCTCTTCCCACGTAAGCCACCTAATTTCGTCTCTGGAGAATGGCAATACTATTTATCTTCCATGCTTTCGAATTCTATGCTGATATGTCCTGATTGCTCTCATCAGATCTATTTTTCGAAATTCGGGCCAGAAAACATCCATAAATACCAATTCGCTATACGCACTCTGCCAGATTAGGAACCCGCTGAGCCTCTTTTCTCCAGAGGTGCGCAAAATCAGATCAGGCTCCGGTTGCGGCAAGTGCGAGGTATACAAAAATGATTCTATTAGTTTCTCGTCAATTTTTTCTATATCCAGCTTTTCGCATTTGGCCATAAGGGCAATCTTCTTTATTGCCTCGACTATCTCTTTTTGCCCGCCGTATGCTATAGCAATATTTAAAAACATAGATTTGTATTCTGCGGTCACATTCTCCAGTTTGCAAAGTATTTCTTGTAGACCAATAGGGAGTATCGCGAGATTTCCAATCGCCTTTATTCTCATCTGCAACCGGTGAATTCTAGAATCTTCATATAGCTTCTCCAATTTTGTTTGCAAAAGCCTATAAATATTGTCAACTTCGTTTTCATCTCGATCGAGATTTTCGGTAGACAGTACATATAGTGTTGTAATTCTAATTTTTAGCTCATGAATCCAGTTTAATAACTCCTCAGCCTTGTCAGCACCTGCGAAATGACCAGTAGATTCTCGTGTGAGATTTGTTTTAGCCCATCTTCTGTTACCGTCTAAGATAATAGCGATATGATTAGGAAGTGGATACTTGGTAATTTCGGATTCCAAATGTCTTTCATATAGAATATAAAGGCCACTACGTTTGAATATGACATCAGCTATGGCTTTTTTATTAGTAAAGGCTGGCATGTCCCTCTAAACTCTTTTCATAATAAGAATACGCTGATTTTCCACAACCTTAGCTGAATTTGCTTGCAATATGTATTTCTATCAATGTTTGAGTGCCTCACCACCCTTTCTGTTTCTAAAATATTGAAACAAGAAAGTGGCAGCTATTAGAGTTATTGCGAGTCCGATCAAAAGCGATGAAATTAACGAAAATGGATTGGTTCGTTCTATCAAAACTGAAGTAAACTGCAAAATGGGGATGTACAATAATGCCAAGACGACTAATCTGAGAATATCTGACATTGTGGTAATACTTCCCTTGAACCAGTTACTTAGCAGGGAACCGGCCAGTATTGTGGCTAATCCTATCCAGAGCAAGGTAATCGTTCCATGGATAAAACTTCCAATGATTATTCTATTTGTGATGATACTTACTATACTAGGATGTTGTGAGATGAGATCGACAGGGACATTAGACAGTCCATTTACAATTGAAACTACAATAATAAGTACACCTGCGAAAGCCGAAAAGATTCTAATAAATCCGGAAGGAGTTGGTCTTCCTAAGGAGCTTAATGCCTTATCTAGGTCAAAGGCCCTAATAATGAAAGCAATACCCAGGATGCTTAAAACCAAAGCAACTGCTTCTCTGGTTAATCCAAAAAGAGTAGAGACTCCTGCTACAACGAGAAGGGCTCCTGGTACTCCTAGGAAGAACTTTGAGTATCGCGGATCATATACAAGCATCTTGATATATCTGCCAAGAATAGCGTAAGAGTATTCTACGCTGCTGGCTGTGTCGAATAATGACGCGTTGCACTGAAATTATAGGTAATATCGTATGAATTACTGGTATTATTGTCTCATCGTCTTCTCCATCTGATACTATTACCGCTCCATCTGCTGCATAGATGTCCAGGATAGATTGTATTTCAAAACCTATTTTCTCATCTGCTGCAATTCCACGGTCCATTTTACCGGCGACCAGAGCTACCTCAGCATCATAGCCCTTTGCAAGCAGATCCTGATGTATTTTTATTGCTCCAAATATGGCATTGGCATCTGCATCCTCGGGGTCTTCTAGAGCCAAACTGATACCAGCCTTTATGCATTGTTCTTTTCCTATAATTGGAGTTGCCACTCCGCCCTTTGAACCAATATCATCATCGCGATCTATACACAGAACGAGAATCCTGTTATTAATAAGAGGAGACTTTGAGAGTACATCTCGACCAGGATCCATTTTCAGATGATCACCTGACTTGTACGTTCTTGACATTGTCTATGGCGTACATTCTCAGAGTACTCTACCAATTAATTAATTGATCTCAAAATATAAAGGTAAGATTTTACTGCCACTATAACTGGTAAACTAATTGACCATATAATATTAAATGTGCATGACCTAATAATTCAAGTATGATTCTACGAAATATTTTATAAAGTGTATCTATCAGCAACCATAAATAAGATTTATTCAAATAAATAGGTAAGCACGAATGGAGTCCTCTAATTTTGTTCGAGCGAAGTGATGCTTGGGACAGTAAGTTTGCACTCAGAACAATAAAATATCAAAGCTCGTTTATCTCAAACATATGTGACTATGAATTAGTAGGTAAAGAGGTCAGGAATGGAGATCATATCATATCTATATCGCGTGAGTATTTCCTAGAAGAGCTTATAGGTCACTCGGAAGCTAGGAATATTCTCCAGGCATCATCGATGTTGAACCTGGTAGGCAATCGGATAATAAAGCTGGCTATTGAGATGAGGTTAGCCAATGAGACGACGGTCAGAAATATTCAAGGAATACCCTTTTTAATGATATTCAAATTCAGGCATTTTGACTAGAGCTTTCTCCGCCTGTACCTAATAACTGCTTTATAAGAATTTTTAAAAAGCTAATATACATATATGCGGTCTTGGGTATCGAAATGGAGATCTTGGAACCTTGTACATTTCTGTTTATTATATGGAGGATAGAGCGTAGAAGTGAGCTTTCAGCAAGTAGTAAAAGTACCTGATGATCGAGTTGGTGTTATAATTGGCAAAGATGGAAGGGTAAAAGATGAAATAGAGCATAAATGCAAGGTTTTGATTCAGATCGATAGTGAAGGTGGTAACGCGATAATTTCGCCTCGTGATTCCACCTCTATAGAACAAGCTTTTAAGGCTGTGGAGATAGTCTCTGCAATTTCGA
Organism: uncultured Nitrososphaeraceae archaeon; assembly: GCA_963765895.1. Taxonomy (GTDB): domain Archaea; phylum Thermoproteota; class Nitrososphaeria; order Nitrososphaerales; family Nitrososphaeraceae; genus JARBAU01. Next base: position 103,704 of record CAVXZB010000019.1, read on the forward strand.
GAGGATTCTCACCAGAACGGTCTTATAGATTGTTAGCAGAAGATGTTATCCTTCAAATTGTCGATCTAACTGAATATCTAGGTCGGTCACATAATCAAATTGCAAGGTTAAAGGGAAGGATAATAGGACAGGGTGGAAAATCACGGAAGACAATCGAGGATTTAACTGGGACAAACATTTCAATTTATGGACATACTGTCGGAATAATAGGCACTTTCGAAGATATCAAACCGGCATCAGATGCCATACTTCAGCTTATAAAGGGAAGCTCACACAAAACTGTTTATAATTCCCTTCAGGATAAAAGGAGACAAGCCAAAATTGACAAATTACATCTGTGGGAAGATGAGGGTTTAAAACGTGGGAAAGACTACCCACCAGGAACGGACTGAATTCAAATATGAATTACGACTATTTCTTCGCAATATGCCCATGATTATTAGTGGATCATCATATTGCCACATTTATAATTGATTGTGGACGGATAGAATATTCTTTAAATAGTCTTTAGTTATTTTATTCCCTACATTGCTTTTAGTTTAGTGCAGTAATTCAGTTTAGGCTTATATACACATGGAAATACGAAATTCAGGAAAGGCATGCTACAATTATCTATGTTATGAGGCTACAATTACGAAACCATAGGCTAGGAAGTTAATTTGTGATATAACCACTAAATCAGACCAGGTTTAGAAATTAAACGTCGCCTGACTACACCAGAGCTCTATTAAGAGCCCACCCAGAAGCGATACATAATCTTCCTGGCAAGGAAGATTATTCACCAGACCATCGTTGGTATAAATCATGGGCAATGGAGAACTGATCCAAGACTTTTCCCACAATATGGGCTATCATATCATCAATTGTCTTGGGTCTTTGATAAAATCCAGGTGCAGCAGGCAAGATTGTGACTCCAGCATCGACCAGGGTTCTCATATTTTCGATATGAATTTTGGAAAGGGGTGTCTCTCTTGGAACGAGTACCAGTTTTCGTGATTCCTTAATGCAAACACTTGCTGCTCGAGAAATTAGGCCGTCGTCATAACCATTGGCAATACTAGACAATGTCTTCATACTGCAGGGAACTATTCCCATGCCATCGGTCTTGAACGACCCGCTTGAAATTGAGGCTGCCATATTTTTACTATCATACCACACACTTGCCAATCCCCTCACATAGCTGACACTTTTTTCAGTCTCTATTTCGATGTTTTTCTCACCCCATTCGCTCATTACCAGATGAGTTTCGACCTTCAAGGCCCTAAGATATTCTAACATTTTTATACCGTAAATTACTCCAGAACTTCCCGTTATCGCGACTATTAATCTCATAGGATAAATGACAAATTTACTAAAGAATATATATAACTGCCCATACCAAAATTTTCTTTAAAGATACGGATATCCAGTGTTAAGTGTATTTGGAAGTGTTGCATTAGATACTACTAGAACCCCGTTTGACACTCAGACAAGGATCTTAGGAGGAGCGGCGACCTATGCATCCTTGTCGGCTTGTCACTTTGTTAAGACATCTCTTATAGGGATCGTAGGTTCAGATTTTCCTTCAGAATATAGATCCATTCTTCAAACGAAATTGGACATGCGCGGACTAGTAACTAGGAAAGGCAGTACATTTCATTACGATTCCTCCTTCGACTATGATCTGTCTCATAGAACGACCAACAAGACCGAATTAAATGTCGCAGCTAATTTTGACCCGGTCTTACCTTCGGATTATCCTAATCCTAATCACCTTTACCTTGGTAATAATGACCCCGTGCAAAATGTCCGACTGCTTTCTAACTTTTTGTCACCTAAGATGACAATGTGTGATACAATGGAGGTACTGGATTCGAAATAGACGGGAGCAGGTAATCGATATGATGAGTAGAGTGAATGGGGTGGTAATTAACGATGAAGAAGCAAGATTACTTTGCGGATCAGCCAATCTTATCAAATGTGCGAGAATAATTTTGTCTTACGGCACAGAATTTGTGATCATTAAGAAGGGTGAACACGGGTCGCTTTTTTTAAAAGATAATGTCATATTTCCAACACCTGGCTATCCTTTAGAAGAAGTAGTAGATCCAACCGGTGCTGGAGATTCATTTGCGGGCGGCTTCTTAGGACATATAGCTGCAAACAGCATTGTAGATTCTGATGTTATGCGAGAGGCCGTCGTTTATGGCAATGTTATGGGCTCTTTTGCTGTGGAAGATTTTGGTGTAAGGAGGCTTCTAAGCATTACTAGGGAAGATATTGATTTGAGATACAAAAAATATGTTGATCTGGTGAGGTTTTGACATATAGGGTATTTTTAATGTCCTCTATATTTGTCTACCACCACGGTAGACTCAAACCAACATTGACAGTCCTTGATACGGATTTTTCTCTCTTATTTCAATAGCCAAATTAGGAGGTCGGGGTATATTTGAATATTTTGAACCGTAGGTTTTATGCTCGGCCAACTCAAGACGTAGCTAAGGAATTGATAGGAAAAAAATTACTACGCCTGCTTGGCGGAAGTTCGCCACATATAGTAAGTGGTATTATTGTTGAGACCGAGGCATATGGATCTACAGACGATGAAGCCAGTCATGCGTTTAATGGTATTAGCGTAAGAAATTCGATGATGTTTGAAGACGTTGGAAGATCCTATGTATATCTTTCATATGGTACCCATTTTTGTTTCAATATTACAGCCCACTCGACAAATGAATCTGCCGGAGCTGTACTTATCAGAGCTATTCAACCATTAGAAGGGTTATCGATAATGAAGAGATTTCGCGCTATCGATGATCCGTTCCTAATTGCTAGTGGCCCAGGAAGGCTGACACAAGCCCTAGATATTAAAAAAAATGACAATGGTGTAGACGTAACAGTTCCAAATTCAATTATTGTCGAAAATGGAATTGTACCACCAGCAATTCTTGTCTCGTCAAGGATAGGTATCAGCAAGGCAACGAATAAGCAATGGAGGTACGTCTTTGCGCATTGGGATCATCATGCAGATTTACCTTTATCTAGTCGATATGCCTCAAGATCGAGGCAAACTTATACCGCCGTCTATCGAATATGTGGTACTAACAGTTAATCTTTCTTAGAACCAAAAAGTATTCATAAAAATTACTAATTGTAAACTACCTATGGACCGTAGCGCGATTGAGTGTGACTGTGAATTATGCTTGATACCCTTACAATTTTAAATCAAACGATGTAATATTAGCGTTGGCCATGCAAAAGCTTTTCTTCATATATGTATCCAAACACGATGAATGGCAAGAAAGAGAGAAAACCGATTGGGATTATGTCTATTCGATGGCAAGATTCTATCATTGGTGGATAAAACGAATATTTAATATAGATTTTAATCTCCAGGCAGATATATTACCAGTTGTACCTGGCAAGCTCTTCGATAGGATGTCTGTTGCATATCTTATGCGAGATCATAAGGAAAGAGGTAATAAGATATATCATTTTTATCTAGCTTACTTCAAGCCTTTTTGGACTGATTGTGGGACAGAAGGCTACAGTGCAGATAACTTTGGCATGGTAGAATGGAAGAGACCAGATCAAACATGCGTAGATTCAATGAGATCCAAATATTTTGCTGATGTCAACTGTCCGAAAGTTTCGCATTTAATCACTCATGAGGTCTTGAGGAACAAAGGAAATAAAAGAAAAGAATATTTTGATGCAGTTCACGATTTATGGAATCGGCATGTACATGATGGACTGCCGTACCTTTATTATAACGAACGCTTCTCTGAAGTTTCAAAAAGTAGCTCTTACAGATACGTTACGTTGGATATCAAGGCAGCTAAGGTCTATACTATAAACAGGGAAGCTGGACTTAAGAAGGTAAAATTTTGTACTTAGGAGTAATCATCAAGATAGGTGCGATATTCTCCGTCGTAGGCATTTGCTTATTTGTTATCCTAATAGCCTTACTCCTTGTCTTCCCGGTGATAAAGCAATGTGTTCCAGCAACCAAATGCACATACTCATCGACTGCACCTGAGCCTTTTTTGTTACTTATAAACCCTGGTTATGCATGCGTTTCCCTAACATGTATTGCTACCGGGGTTTTGATGTTCAGGGTGGGTATATATTACAAAAATAGAAGGAAAGGAACCACATAGCAAGAATTAAAGTTAATTGGTAAAAGATGTTAAAGATGCAGAATCTAATAGGCTAGTTTGCCTATCCCAAAATATTTTGTGGTGGCTAGGATAGTGAGAGATTTTGGATATAGATGTGGGGCATAAAAGCATATGAATAGTTAAATCAGCTTTTAAAAATAGTTATACTTTGCCACTTTCTATTAAGAAAAAATAAAAGTTGTCATGATAAAAACCTGCAATGGTCAACAACGATGCTAATCAATGGACATGATCCCGGATTGACTTAATTTTACTTGCACGCGACCAAACTAGAGGCTTATGTCGTTCGAGGCCGAACCTCGTTCTAGTGGCGAACTATCAAGCGCATTATTTTATATCGATAAATTGAGATCTTACTAGCAGCCTTTCGATTCGATATGAAATGGTCAAGCAAGATGGTATTGCAAAGTACGCATACTACAATACACTTATTCTAGACCACATGTTCATTTATCTTCCAGAATTCCTTTCGATACCTCTGGTGTAGCCGAGGTCTAGGAATAATTCTAGGAATTCTATTGAACCGAATCATGAATTAATTCCCGAGAACAGCAACATAGAAACGATATTGTTTTAAGGAACCAAAGGTATGGGGCCGAAGGGAAATGTTCTAAATAGGTGCTTTACCATATTTAATTGAACCCCTGATCCACGGGTTTCCTCCATAAGACCAGCCCTAGTCTAAAGATCTGGAGCCCGTTGCGATGCCAGACTTCGCTACGACCCCACGTGGCATCGATCTACGATACGAAAGAATATCTGTATAAGTCTTACTCGAGTAGTGGATGCCTTATTCAAGCTTGATAAGTACTATTAAGGCATTTGCCTTACAAGCAATCGATAAACAATGTGCTAATGATAACCGTGACAAGCTAGAAACAGATAAATAATTTCAAGCTATAACATCGATATTGACTGGAGAAACACAACTGCGAGCCAGGCGTACAAGGCTGAAAATATTGAGGGCAATTGCAGGAAGCAAGGGTTCTGCGGGTTTCTCGGAAATCAGAGATGCAACTGGTCTCTCGACTGGTTCTATTTACTATCATCTGGAAAGAATGAGCAAGTACATTATAAAGGACGCTAAACAATATCTTATTACGCAGGATGGTTGGGAGATTCTTAGAGAAATCGACGTAAAGTCTCCTGATGTTCGCAAAGATGAATGTTCAGAATCGGATGACCAGCATCCCGAACCTCTTAGAGTGGGTACTAAAAAATCAATTGCACTGAACATTTTACGTGGAAACCGCTTCATATTGTTGGCGATAGCTATTGTAGCATCTATTTCAATAGGCATTTATTCGCAGTCTTATGCACTTTTTCCGGGCATATCCTACGCAGGAAAGATGATTGCCAATGCCACTATGATCTCTTCGCTTTCGATAGCAGACTCTTCTATCCTTATCATTTTTGATTATGTTGAGGAGACAAATGATACCCAAAGGATACAGGGTGTTAATGATATCATCATTAACTGTCGTGTCAGTTATTTTGGTGAATATCTTGATCTTTACTGGTCTGGGCACGCAAATAGTAATAAATCCTAGTATATCCTACGCAGGAAAGATGATTGCCAATGCCACTATGATCTCTTCGCTTTCGATAGCAACTCTTCTATCCTTATCATTTTTGATTATGTTGAGGAGACAAATGATACCCAAAGGATACAGGGTGTTAATGATATCATCATTAACTGTCGTGTCAGTTATTTTGGTGAATATCTTGATCTTTACTGGTCTGGGCACTCAGATTGGAAGTGGACAATTAACTTACTAGTAAACACTTACCGATATCTGATAGAGTTTTACAATAATAATTAGACAAAAGATAGATTTGTCGTCATAGCGGGACATCCTGTTAAGCCATTTGTGAGTGGCAAGGGAGCATTTAAGACATGCAAGACTATTGAGTGAAGCCAAGTGTGTAATTAGTATTTAGCAAGATTATGAGGGCATTCACATACCAATCAATTTCTGCCGTACCTTATGTGCTCAGTCGACATCTATTTCTGGTCAATTTTATGCCAGAAGTTCAGTAACGAACTCATCTGAGATAACTTTATACCTACGTCGTAAATAATATCAATAGCTTGTATTCAGTAAAAAATGAATGACCTGTTATGCATTCTACAAACTGAACTTGGACTATCTAAAAATGAATCAGGGCTATTCTTGTACTTGGTAAAAGGCGGGCGCAGGACGATAGATCAAATTAGTGCAGATCTTAACTATACTAGTCATGATGCCAGTGTGACTGCGCAGGCGCTAGTAAATTTGGGAATGATAGTACATATATCTGAACTCGCATACATGCCTTTACATCCTAGATTTGCAATTGTCAATAGATACAGAGAAAAATGCCGAGAAGATAATGTGCCGTTTCGCAGAAATGTATTGATTGATAACTTAGGGGTTATATTGGAGAAATACTTCGATCATATCAATGTCTAAATAGGTTATGATTACTTCAAGTACTACGAAATTGTCTGATTCTAAACAATTGAGTTCAGATAAGGTAGTGTACCTTGGTGTCATAAATCTTCTTGAGAACGATAGACTTATTGGCGCTGTTGACGTTTGGCGAAGTGTTATTAGTAAAGAGCTATTCTGTGAAGAAAAACGACTGGGAATACTCGACATTGGCGATAAGATAGGAATGCCTAAGATTCCTACAGATAGAAAATGGGCGGTTGCGGTTAGTAACGTTAGAACGGGAAAAGACAAGTGGAACCTAGTATCTCTCATAAAGTCGGGTGAGGCTACGTTCACGGACCAGCTCGACGAGAAAATTATTACAGTCAAAGTTGAAGACTATACAATTCTAGACAAAGAATGGTGGAGCTTCCTCATAGAAAAGAATGTTAATAGAAACATAGACATTACTAAAGAGGGCAATGCAAAATGACAATATCTCCAGACCTCGGTGAAAACGTGCCTATAACCGTAGTTGTAAAATCAGCAAGAGGAGGAAACGTAGCTAGCAAATTAAATGGCGTCTTTTTACTTAGAGGTAAAGAATTCAGATTCAAGGCTCTTGCCTTCGGCAGAATTGGAGGCCACAATATTAGTCTTACCATTCCGAAGATCGCATTAAATGAGATAATAAAAATGGGACTGGATCCAGATATTATTTATTTAAAAATACAAAGAAAATTGATAGAAGGCGAAGTAGATCTTGAAGCTAAACCAACTGGCGCGGGAAGGGCAAGTTTATAAGATCGAATTTTCAAGCGAATTGTTACAAGTGCATTTGTCTCTTCCATCCGGTATTTGAGATATAATTTGTGCGATGATCTTTTTTGTTTTCGAAACATTATCTTCTAGTATTTTGATAATATCCTTCGAATTTACTGGCTTCTCTGTCCAAACGTCATAATCTGTAACAGTGGATAAAGAAACATAGCATATTTCTGCCTCCCTTGCCAATATGCATTCAGGAATTAAAGTCATCCCAATAATTTCTGCATTCATCACTTCCCTGTAGTATTTCGACTCGGCCATAGTAGAAAACCTTGGACCTTCTATGCATATGTAGGTCCCGCCACCATGACTATCAAAAGACAATTCTTTCAAGCTGCTTGAAGCAATTTCGCTCAGTTCTGGACAGAACGGCCGTGCAACAGAAATATGACATACTTTTCCACCATCATAAAATGTACAAGCTCTTTGCTTAGTTAGATCTATGAATTGATCAGGTATAACAAAATCGCCTGGCTTATATCGAGTATTTAGACTCCCTACTGCCGAAGGAGCAAGAATCCTGGTCACGCCCAAACTCTTCAACGCCCATATATTGGCACGATAGTTGATTCTATGTGGAGGTATTCTATGTCCCTTTCCATGTCTAGGAATGAAAGCAATGGATTTGTTAGAATGCCTTCCGATGCACACATTGTCCGAAGTCTCCCCGTATGGAGTATGGACCTTTATCTCAGTTAGATCATTGAACATTTCAGCACTATAAATCCCTGTCCCACCAAGTATGCCTATTTCGGCTGAAATTGAGCTCAAAAGGCTAATCATACACCACCAATGATGCTACATCATATCCTAAATCCCTCAAAGTCCTGCCGCCTTGCAATTGATCAAGTTCAATAACGAAGGCAAAACCAACTATCCGACTTCCTACTTGTTCTACAATTTTTGCTGAGGCCATAGCTGTTCCACCGGTAGCAATCAAATCATCTGCGATCAGCACATCAAGACCTTTACCGAGTGCACTAATTTGCATCTCCATTATATCATTTCCATACTCAACTTTGTATGATTTCTTTATAGTCTCTCCAGGAAGTTTTCCAGCCTTGCGGATAAGAGCCAATCCAGTTCCGAACTTTAGCGCTATAGCGGTAGCTATGATAAAACCTCTAGATTCGATGCCGACAACTAAATCAATCTTTCGTCCCTTAAGCCTATTCTTAAATTGATCGGCTATAAACTCAAGTGCCTTCGGGTTAAGTAGAACTGGATTAATATCCCTGAACAAGATGCCCTTTTTTGGAAAATTAGGATATTCTTGGATCAATTTGCGCAGGTCTACTTCTTCAGTTACCATAAAAACCTGTGCAAATGGTAAACATAAAAAATGTTTTGCTTAGTCTAATGGAAATTTTGCTGAGTTGGTAAAGAAATAACCAAGCTGCTGCAAAGGTCGACCTTCTGACAAGTATAAATCGCATGGTTGGGATGGACTACATAATAGACCCAAAGGGTACCGGTGAACGGGTCATGCTAAGCTCGGCGTATCATCGCAAATTGAAATTTTTATTTACTAAACGGAACATTTTAGTCCCGCGGTCTGTCCAAAAAGATATAAATATTATCTTAAGCATAAAGTCTTTATTATGCCTATTAAAAACGGGGCAGATTACATCCGTAGCCTACGTGGAAGAAATTTGAGGGTCTATTTGTTTGGCGAACTCGTTAGAGAACCAGTTGATCACCCGATGATTCGCCCATCGATAAATGCTGTAGCTGAAACGTATGACTTGGCGGAAAAGTACCCAGATTTGGGGTCTACTCATTCTTCGCTGTCTGGTCTCAAAGTAAATCGGTTCCTTCACATTACGGAAAGAGAAAGCGATCTAGTAAATCAGAATAAAATGCAACGAAAGTTGGGACAATTAACCGGGACTTGTTTTCAGCGATGTGTGGGTATGGATGCATTGAACTCGTTATATTCTACGACTTATGAAATTGATTCAAAATATAACACTGATTATCAGAAGAGATTGATTGAATTTATTAAAATGATTCAGAAGGAGAATCTAATGATTGGTGGGGCAATGACAGATGTGAAGGGAGATCGTAGTCTTGCGCCATCTCAACAAGAAGATCCTGACATGTTTGTCCATATCGTAAAGGAAGATGAAAAAGGCGTTTATGTTAGCGGCGCTAAGGCTCATCAAACGGGCTGCATTAATTCGCATTGGATCATTGTTATGCCAACCATGCGATTGAGACCAGAGGATAAGGATTACGCAATAGTTGGTGCTGTACCGGCTAATGCAGAAGGTATTACCTACATTTATGGAAGGCAGTCATGTGACACACGAAGCATGGAAGATGGAACTCTAGATGCGGGCAATTCGAAATTTTCCGGCCAGGAAGCTATGATCATTTTTGATAACGTATTCATTCCAAATGAATTGATCTTTATGCGAGGCGAAGTAGAATTTGCATCCATGCTAGTAGAACGGTTCACCTGCTATCATAGGAGGAGCTACGTCTGCAAGACTGGACTGGGGGATGTTTTAATTGGTGCAGCTGCAGCCACGGCTGATTATAATGGAGTTGCGAATGCCTCCCATATAAAAGACAAGCTCGTCGAAATGACTCATTTGAACGAGACTATTTACGCAGCTGGTATTGCATCATCGTATCAATCCCATAAGACTGCATCTGGAAATTATCAAAATGATGACATGCTAGCGAATGTTTGCAAGCATAACGTCACGCGATTTCCTTATGAACTAGGTAGGCTAGCCCAAGATATTGCCGGAGGCCTAATGGTAACTATGCCATCGGAAAAAGACTTTAGGAGTCCTATTACTGGTCCTCTACTTGAGAAATATCTAAAGGGTAAAAAGGGTGTCTCTACTGAAAATAGAGTAAGAATATTACGACTAATAGAAAATATGACAATGGGCCGCAATGCTGTCGGTTACCTTACTGAATCGATGCACGGTGCTGGTTCGCCTCAAGCGCAAAGAATACAAATTGCACGCCAGATGCAACTGGGATATAAGAAGAAGTTGGCCAAAAACCTTGCAAACATTTCTGAAGGTGAGGCAATGGATCTAACCAAGGAACAGTCTGACTATTTTGACAAAATATTTGTGCCCAATTGAGATGGTTTGAACTTCGCGTACCTCTTCCGTGTAATGTCGCATTCGGAAATCAAGGGTAATGAAACTAAGCGAAGCAAGAAAGGATTATTACCGCAAACGCGCCAAGAATGATGGCTTTAGAAGTAGATCTGCGTACAAGCTCCTACAATTAAACAAATCCTATCATTTTCTAAGAAAGGGGAGTCGGGTCATAGATATTGGGTCCTATCCTGGCGGCTGGCTACAAGTCGCTAAAGTTGAAGTAGGAGAACATGGCCTAGTTATAGGTACAGATCTAAAGCGGGTAGATTATCTAGAAGATGTGGTGTTATTGAATTACTCGGTAGAAGATCCTGAATTACAAGAGTACCTGATTCGACATGTAGGACGTGTCGATGTGATATTGTCAGACCTTTCTCCGAATATAAGTGGTATTTGGGAAATTGATCATATTACACAAATCAATCTCAGTCGTGTTGCCTTTGGCCTTGCGACCAACGTCTTAGTAGATGGTGGAGCAGGAATATTCAAAGTCTTTGATGGCGATACACTAGGAACTTTTGTTAAGGAATTATCTAGTCGATTTAAACGAGTGAAAATAAGTAAACCAGATGCAAGCAGACAGTCCAGCAGTGAAAGCTATCTTGTTTGTTCCGGCTTTCAGGGACTGAAATTGGTACCTGATACTGACAATGGATCAACTCACAGATAATGGGGCCCTTAGTAACAAATGGACTTGATGCAATCGAGCCGCACATTAGAATCGCTCCTAGATGTAAACCATACCATGAATGAACGCTATTACATCAATCCCCCTCGTTATACAATAGCTTTAATTCTTCGAAACTAAGTTTTGATCCAGATTCCAACTTTCTTTTTGCCTCTTCTTTAACTTTCAATATGGCGCTATCAGATATGTACTGACCGTGTGTTTGAACGCGCTGCCTTCTAACCTTTGAGATTTTGTCCATCTGCAAATTTACCAACTCAAGTTTTTGAAGAGCAGTATTGTAACTATTTAATAGATTGCTTCGTTCATCCGACAATTTACGCCTATCAACGTATAACGCATCTAGAGCGATTCTAATGCTATTAATATGATTGTTCAGCTTCATATCTTCCATATCCAGTTGTTTGATGTTCTCTTTAAAAGCGTCCGCTTGTTGGTTGAGCTGATTAAGTCCTTGTTTTATCGTGTTTACGGCCTTGATGGCCTCCATTTCCATAGATCTATCTCTTATCTCCTGAGAAATTCTATTTTTCTCGTTCTCAGTTGCGTATTGCTTATCTTCAAGACTTTTCGTCAGAACATTTATAGTGTGAATTAGATCATGTTCGGTCTCATTAGTAACTCTTGATTCCATTGTACTCAAGAAATCTTTTGATTGTGAAATTTTTTGACTAACTGCTAAAAAATCAGAATTTTTAGACTTGATCGAGCTTCGAATCTCTTTAGACCTTCCCAATAGCGATTTGAGATTGTCCGTATTAGATTGAATCTTATTATTCACGGATTGTATCTTTGATGTTTCGATTTCGATGATATCGTTGGTTAACTGTTTTAAATAGGAAGAGAAGCTCCGCTTCAAATTTAATAGTTCATTCCAATCCAATGATTCTATATCTTTTTCAGCAAAATTTTGATCAGCTGAACGCAATCTCCAGTATATACCCTCAGGTCTTTAGACGCAGCTATATAATAAAAGTATAATGTAAAATCCGTCCCACAGTACTTCGTTACATTATAATTAGCCGTATTAAACTACATATCTTATACTTTTAATGAGAAAGTATCGATCTGAAATCATCCTATACTGGGTGGGATGTCCTAGAGTCTAGAAGATGAAAGGCAGTGGATATTCAAATCTCCAGTATTTGATATGGACAATTACAATTTATGGAGATGCTATCTCTAGGTTCTCTTCAATCTCCTCTAGTCTACTTTTTCGTCCGCAGCGTTGAATCAATTGATACAGCTTCTTTTTTGCTCTACCTTCTTTTATGGATTTCCGAGCAATGTCTATCCCTTCATTTAAATCATGAGCCTTATCTGCAACAACTAAAGCAGCAGCGGCGTTTAATTCAACTATCCCAAGGAGATCCCTTTCAGCTTCACCATAGATGCACTTTAAGGTTACTCTAATAGATTCTTCTTTTGTCTTCATCGCTAACGTTTCTAGCCTTGCCGTATCTAGATTTACGTCTTTAGGAACTAAATGGATTCTTTTAATGGAGTTACCATCCTTAAATGAAATATCATTTGGGCATGTATTTGATAACTCATCTATGCCGTCGTGGGCATGTACCACCATTATGTTTCTGATACCAAGATTTAGACTAGCTTCTGAGATTCTCTCGAAGAGTGAAGCATCTGTGACCCCAATGACCTGTCCCGAAAGATTGGTGCATGGATTACTGAGTGGACCAACAATGTTGAAAAAAGTTCTTGCACCAATTAATTTGCGAGCAGCCGCAGCTGCTGCCATAGCAGGATGAAATCTTGGGGCATAAACGAAGCCTAATCCTATTTGCTCTACGGAGGACAGTACAGTCGTAACGCAGGTGTTAAGGTCATAACCCACATATTCCAAAAAATCTGCGCTGCCACATAACCCCGACATAGACTTATTTCCATGTTTTGCCACGCAAGCACCGCTGCCTGCTGCCTACTCAGGGCTGCTCGGGTACTAATATTAGGCGTATTGATTGAATCTCCCCCGGTTCCGCATATATCAACGATCGATGAATTTAGATTTGGCGTAAGACGGATTGAGCGCCCCTTGATAGACCTAATTAGGTATCTGAGCTCATTGGCGGTTTCCTTTTTCATAGTAAGTGCAACCAAAAAGGCCACAATTGATCCCTGTGATACCCGTTCTGTGGAAATTAAATCGATAGATGTTTCAATTTCTCCTTCCGTCAATTCTTTTCTCGAAATTAGTTTTCTAATGAGAGGTTGGAATTCAGTATCACCGTTTGTCATCTTTTAATCATCGAAAGAAAGTTTAGTACTATTTTTGGGCCTTCAGAAGTCAAAACAGATTCTGGATGGAATTGAAGTCCTTCTATTAGGTATTTCTTGTGCCTTAGTGCCATTATCTCTCTATCGTCTTCTGCTACAGCGGTTATTTCTAGGCAATCTGGTAACCGAGTAGAGTCTGCTACCAATGAATTGTACCGCGTAGCGGCGAAGGGATTTTTTACATCTTCAAATAGCCTACTCGAGTTGTTGTGTCGTATCATGCTCGTTTTACCATGGGTGACAAATTTCGCATTGATGACCCTACCTCCGAAAGCACTGGCTATACCTTGATGCCCAAGACAAACCCCCAGTACCTGGCATTTTTGGACCAAGGTCTTTTATGACTCTGTCACATACTCCAAAATATTTTGGATCTTCTGGATTTCCTGGACCAGGAGAGAGAATTACTGCGTCTGGTTGTATTTTCTTAATCCCTCGGATTGTAATGACATCGTTTCTTCTCACTACGGGTTCCACATTATGCTGTCCTAGAATCTGGACGATATTGTATACGAAGGAATCATAATTATCAATAACAAGAATCTTCATCGAACTACAGCCCATACAAGAAATACAATATGAGGCATTTTATCTGAACCAGTTAGGATGACACCTCGGCATAATTATCTCCATATTGTCTCATACACACAATTTGTATATATGGATAGATATCTATAATAGATAATCTATAGTTTGCCAACTAGTTTGATTAATAGACTATTAGAATAAGTCCGAGAAAAATGTATATAATATCCTCAAGTTGACTTAAATTACTAAGCGACATTAATTTGGTGAAGTTATTTATTAACGGATACGGAAATATCGGTAGGCGTCTGGCAACCGCGGTTTTGAAGGATAGTGAGATGGAGCTGATTGGGGTTGCAAAATACACTCCAGACGACAGGATCCATGAAGCTCTAGATAATAATCTAGACGTATATGTTCCCCAGAATAAGCTTGATCTGTTCCAAAAGAAGGGATATGAAATTGCCGGGACCATTTTTGAGGCGTGTAAACAGAGTGATCTTATCCTAGATGCATCAAAGGAAGGTGGCGGCTTTGAAAATAAGCGCAAATTTTATCGGCCACTAAAAAAACCTGCGATTTTTCAGGGGGGAGAGGATAGACATGGTAAGTATAGCGTGGCAGATATGATCCATAACTCTAGAGTAAATTATGATAGGGCGTCCGCAAGAAAGTACGTAATCCAAGGTAGCTGCAACGTTTCAGGCATGGGAAGACTCATGCAACCATTAATTGAAAACTATGGAAAACGAATAAAAAGATTTGATGTAACTTTAATTAGAAGATGGGCCGACCTGGAGGATTCAAAAGAGGTCAAAGACTCTATAGAATGGGATAGAAACCCTCATCATCAAGAAGATGTCAAGGATTTTATCCCTGCCGCGAACCTATTTGTTGATGCACTGAAAGTACCATCTAGAATGATGCACGTTCATCAAATGATAGTACGATTTAACGGCAAAGCCCCGTCTAGGGATAGTCTGATTGAAATTTTTAGAAATGAGTTTGGCGTTGCATTATTTGGTTCTGCTAAGGGCACAGCAGACGTCAGAAATATGGCTCTTCGATTGGGGTTTCCACACGGTGATACTCAAATGGTACATATTCATCAGGAGGTGCTTAAAGTTCAAGATGATGTCGCTAAAATCGTCTATTCGGATGATCAAACCGGGATGGTAATTCCTGAAAATTATCTGCTGATTCAGTCAATGTTTTTTAAAAGGGATAGGACTGAAGCAATCAAAAGGGCAGATAAATTGTTCCAGATGACGCATAAAAAGAAAAAACTCGAAAATGAGTTCAAGTAGTTTCCTAACGATCTCATCTTTGGTATTAATAGACAAGGAATATTGGCTGCGTGGGGTCACGCATAAGAAACAAATCCGTCTAATTGAATAATATCATATTAATTTGATTATGTTTTGTAAATGTACAGCAACGGCACCAGGCCAGGGTCGACTCGCCTATTGAAACAGCAGTAATTTCTTGATTCAACTGTGCCTGTGAATTCCGCTAGGACCATTAGGATCCTCTGACAAGACAATTAACTGATAGCTATTTTGAATCTTTTTTCCAGAGTTGAATCTGTCCTCCGTATACCTCATTGTTGTAGACGAAGGTTGGTATTTGAGCATAATATCCATGTCTTCCAGAGCTGAATACTTTTGGTGGCATAGCGATTTCATGATCCTTACCGTCAGGCATTCTGATGATGGCATAAACAAATTTTGTATTAGGACTCTTTTCCTCGCTCAATCCGTTTCAAAGCAATGTAGGATTAGTTCCTTATAAAATATGTTGACTCATCGAAATCATGTTTTCGCCTAAAAAATGGATAAGAATATTGTCATACAGTTATTATCTCTGATTATTTTATTTCATTGAATGTCTCTGCTGAGGAGGAATCAAAAAGGTTACAAATGTGTCTGGTCCTAGTGCGGTAACTTCTCGCTACTTCTAAACATCTACAGTGGAACATTAGAAAACGATATATTATGGCTTTTGCTTTGGGGTCCTACCTCTTGATTTGGCCGAGGTAAGTGAATGAATACGCAAAACAATTTGTTTCTGATGAGTTTGAACGAAGCCGGGATCTAGTGAGCACCCTGAGATGTCTTTCAATCTATTACAAAAAAACTGACTCTATTGCTCTTGCTTGAAATAAATGCTAGTTCAGGTTTGACCTTGTTAATATGCAGTTATTTGTAGCAAAATTACAATTAGGTAATTGGTATTCCTCTAATATTGAGGTACTTATCACCTCAGTTAATGAAATCATAGTTGTTTGTATTTCACGCCATCAGTATAGGTTAAATATCATAAATATATACGTGAGTACAAATATAACTTGATTTTGTACGCGCGAATCTTAAGCTGCATGCATATTACATTTTCATCTTCTAACTATTTAGATTCTTTTTGTCATCACACATTAGGACGCAGCGACCAAACTCCGCTGCTAATGTCTTACAACTATATCACTAAAACTGCTACAAAGTAATTACGTCAGCGCCGGTATCAGATGGTATCAGTGTATGTTCAGCCTGAGCTACGACTTTACTATTTCCTTCGACTAAAATTGGGTATCCGTGAAGATTTCTCTTTTTTCTCAGAGTTTCGATAAGCTGCTTTATTTCACTAATTTCAAATTCATTGGTCAACCATCTGGCGCTGAACGGCAGCGTTTTGTATTTGTTCCATATTTTCTGAAGGAAATCATTGATACCTTTTTCTTTCTGAGGTTTTCGGGAAATCACGCTAAATATATTACACGTTTTTCCTTCATATACAACACCTTGGCCGTCCTTGGTAGTCAAGAATGGCTCTATGGCATAGGCGTGATTCGCAATTAAGACTATAGAAGAGCCAATGGTCTTTATATTAGGGATAGATTTACCCGCATGAATTGTAAACTGTTCAAGCGAGTGCCCACTGAGATTTTGAATGGGCTTGAAACCATGTTGAGAAATACTAGTTTCTATTACTCTTCCAATGTCAGCAGCTCTGGTACTGGCTCTAGTTATTCTTATTGCCTCGTTCAGGGCCGTCTCAGCAGATCGTACAAGAGAATCATACTTCGAATTGTAACAAACTGTGACAGCAGTATCCGCCACAAAGCCCTCGACATGAACTCCAATGTCAATCTTTAACACATCACCATCTTTAACGACAATCATATCGTCGGGCTCAGCAGTATAGTGAGCAGCTATATCATTTAGACTAACGTTTACTGGGAACGCTGGATTACCTCCTAATACTTTGATTTTATGTTCAACGGACTCACATATCTCATATAATGATCTACCAACGTGATGTTTTTTTTTCGAATTCTCCCGAACTTCAGATGCTATTTTGCCGGCTTTGTGGTAGCAGTCAAGATAATTCATAGATGAGGATTCAAAATATTTACGGCATATTTAGAGATATAGCCCTAGAATCGGTCGTATATTTTTTGAGCAAGGAGTTTATATAAGGTCTATTAGCCCGTCCAATCCAACAACCAGACAAAACGAATTTACTATCCACCTCAGTGCCTTTCCTCAATCTATCTTCAATAAACTTATTTAGTGGAATACCCCCACGCCACCATAGATTGTATTTAATAGTACAAGTTAGACTTGCAACACCGATTTCGGGACTCTAGGCCTCGATAGACTTTATTTGTCTATCTATCTATAGTGAAAAGCTGATGCAAATTAGATTAGGGGAAGTATTATTCTCAACTGATTGATAGATAAGACCAATACATAATACCCAAATACCCGGGCAAATATTCAAGTATTCTTCTTCTGCTGGTGCTGTTTATTGCAACAACCTGGATTTACCTTATCCTGTCTTATCGCTTTGGCGGTTAGGGTATTCTGTTGATATAGAGTTTCCTATGGTGTAGAACTAGGAATACCGGGATTTTGTAATTTGAACAAATAACAGTTTTAATAATGATTTGATACCATTAAATAAAAAAATAAGGGCTCGCTATTCACAGGATAGCTATTAACAGGATGGTGCACTATTTAGAGCGTTTACGCAGATTTGTCCGACTTGAGCTTGTACGCCTACGGCAGCATTTACACCTGCGAGACCATTAGCGTTTGCCCCTTGAGCTGCGCCTTGAGATTGTGGTGCTCCTACAATTCTATTAACTGCAAATGCAGACTTGGTGAAGGAGGGCAATGCGAGTGTTACAATGAACAGAGACGTAGCTGCTATGACGCTTATTGTTGCTAATGTGTATGATTTCATTTCAGCTAAACAAAATCTCTATAGTCAATAAATATTGTAGATATTTTAAGGATAATCTTACTTCATTTTGTATTATATTCTTATAATGATCATTTTTAACTAATTTTCTTTGTTAGAGGCATACAAAATCTACGATAACTATGAGGTAAAAAAGCCGCTCATTTGCATGGTCATTGATGATTTTCCTGCATTTGCCAATTAACGTTAAATGTCATTTGGTTGTATTGAACTGAGCAGTATTGTATAGACGCAGGACACTATTTCTTAAAAAGGCAGCGAATGCTAATGTGAGAATAGAACCAGAATTAAAAGAGAAAATCAAGGCAGTGCGTCCAGGGCCAGCAATCCTAACAAAAATTACCCATGGCCCAACAAACAATTATGGTAATAACGGACGCCGTCCTTGGACAATTTAGGTTAAGGGTATGGTTAAACGCCTCTCAGGTTTCAGAGTCATTACAATTACAATATTCAGCCATCCTTATTGATTATTACTAGTGCTTTTGCTATTGTTATCGTTATTGCTATTACTATTGTCGATTATGTCTGTGATATTGTTTTCATTGTCGCTGTTGTCGAGGGATTCGCTGTCTGAACTTGTTACTGCCGTTATTTTTCCAGATTTTATTAGCTTATTTGTATAGGTATTTTTTGCTATGACTGCTATAAAATAGGGTACAGTTAATAATATCAATGTTGCGGTGGGAGGAGTCATCATCGTATTTAGTTACCAGATTTATTATTATCCTACTATCATTTAGAGATATGTGGCTAATAAGCTTAAAATTATCGACAGGTAACAGATTCAAAAAGCACAAGACAAGAGAGGGGTCGTTGTCTAGCATGGTATGATGCCAGCCTTGGGCGCTGGAGGCCGCTGGTTCGAATCCGGCCGACCCCGTATAATATATTAAAAAGGCGTGTCGAAATAGAACGCCTGCGTATTTGACGTACTCCCAAGTGTACGCAATGCATTTCACAGATAAATTGTCTGCCCGCAATTCAAACTGCGCAGGTGATTGATTTATCCAGAACAGGTGTAGTCCACAATCGTTCACCGACTCCAGTGAATTTGTTGATCTTGGAGATTATTGCTAACAACACCTAAGCTTTCCAAAAATATCTAAAATGAGCCCTGATTGTCATAACTGCTGAAACTTATTTGTCAGAATTATAATTCCTCTTAGAAACGGCAACCTTCATAACGCTATGACATATAGGACATTCGGCCCATTTTCGCCCGCCGAAATACTTCCACTCGAATGCGCACCTTTTATAAGTACATTTGATCCAGGTGCCCTTTACTCCTGCTTTAGGCCAATTATCTTGCAGAGGCTTGCGAGTCCTCCTTGCGGACCTCGGCGGCCGCTTATAGGTCAGTTTCAACGTGAATTCTGTAAATACCCAAGATAAAGACGTTTTGATCTTTGTTTAATTATCAGCATTTGGTCATGCGCTGTCCAAGATGATTATTTAAAAACCTAAGTATTTACCTGACAGAGTCTTTTTTTCAAAGTATTCACTAATTTTAACTATCAAGCTTTTCTATACTAGATGACATGTCATGTTAAATTGACTAAACGTCAGTTCCTTATAGATATTGGGTATGAAAAAATCCCAGTAGAAGGTCAAATTCACAAGAATGTAGCTCTGAAATACTTAATGAAGAGAAGGAGAAGTTTATTAATGACTCGGAATCCGCAGAAGGTAGAATCTTTGTACGCACAACTTCCACAGGAAATTACGATAATCGGAAAGTCTGTTACAAAGACATACTATTTGAATTGGCAGAGACAAGGCTCTGAACAGTTTCAAGGCTCGAGGTTCACCTTTGAGATGGCTAGTGAACGCATCATGAAGGTCAACAATTAATCTGATATTACTTTACGCATCGGTTCTCTATGAAAGACCCGTTTCCAACATTGAATAAAAACTAAATATTCCAACTGTTACAGTGTAATGTGTATGATGCATTATAAATATGATCAGATTCAATTTAGGTAACAGGGGGCATTATCAAACTCTATCGTATCTTCGTTAGTTCTTGTAATTAGAAATTATCTGGAACATGGATATTGTTGACCTATCACAAGAATGTTGTTAATGTAACGGGACTTCGATTTTAGGAAACAAATGGATATAGGCATAATTATCGACTTTCAGACGAGAATCAGTTTAGTGTAAATGCTTACCCTGGAACCATCAACCTCAACACACAATATCTACTGTCGCGCATAATAAGTAACTCTGAACTGGGTTAGAGAATTAGTCAAAATATATAGGCGAGTAAGTATGACAGTTAATATATGATGAGGACTTATAGGGGGTTTTTTTACTATATCTATTGATTTTGAAAAAATGCTTCAGTATTTGACGCAACAAAGAAGCGATTTAACAATCGACAAATTAAGATCTTTAATCGAAGCAAAGAAGCAAAAGATTGGCGCAGGCTATCTGACCGAACAGGGTGCGCTGTTTCTCGTCGCTGCAGACCTTGGCATCTCACTGGATCAGCAAAGATCGCCTTTACGTATTAGCGATCTTTATGTAGGAGCCAAAGATGTGACGCTATACGGCAGAATCCTTACTATTTATTCTCCAAGACAATTTGCAAGAAAGGATAATACCGAAACGACCAAGAACCGCACGATGGTGATTTATGATGATGATCAATCAACTATCAAAATAAAACTTTGGGATAATAAGGTTCAAGTGCCAGAAGAAATGGGACTCCGACCAGGGGATATGATTAAGTTAAGCAAAGGATACGTCAAATCGGGCTTGGACGGGAAACCATTTATCAATGTTGGCATGGATTGTCAGCTAGAAAAAACTAAGGAGGCACCTAGCGAAATTCCTGATCTGAGCGCCATGACTAGAACGATAGAAAATGTAGGTTCCCCTGCAGATAATATCATAATTGAGGGCTATGTACGATCCAATCCTCGTATGTCTGATTACCGAGATTCCCGTGGAAATATGAGTAAATCACTCCAGCTTCAGCTATTTAATGAAGATGGTACAAAATCCCTGCGTACGATTATTTGGAACGTGTCTGAGACAAGACTACCAAAAGTATTCAAAATTGGGTCCAAAATTAGACTAATTGGGGTAAGAATTAAATCTGGAAATCCGCAGTACGGTAACGGCGATTTTGAAATTCACGGAGATGAAGGAACTGTTTTGTCAGCTCCTGAAGAACAAACCGATATTGAGACTATGACATTGAGATTAGTATCGATAGGATCTAATACCGCAGGCGATAGATTAATCTCGCTAGGTCTTTTGGGCGATGGTAAGTTAGTTTCAGTTATTATCGATAAAACCCTCTTACCAAATAATATGACTTCTGGTTCAATAATTGAATGTGTCCCAAGTAGAATCTTTGGCACTGAAATAACATTAACCCTGAATGATTCCTATATACGAATATTGGATGAGGGTACTCAATTCCCAAGTGTGTCGGACTACCAGACTAAGATTAGCGAGGTTGTGGCATCAAATGTTCCATATATAATAGAGGCAATAGTTTTGCAGCAGCCGAATACGACACAGGTTAACACCAGAAGTAACGAAATGATAGAAATGACGGATACATTGATCGGAGATGACTCGGGAGAAATAAGACTAATAGGGTGGAGAGATTTAGGCCATAGCATAAATTCTCTTGCATTGGGTGACCGGATTAGGATAATTGGCGCAGTTGCAAACAATGGCTTACAAGGAACTCCAGAAATTACGTTAAAACCATACTCGTCTATAACAAAAATAAATTCAAAAATCTAACCCGTGCCTATAGGATTCTCAATCTGCCCAGAATCCTCGTGTCATTACGTATGATCTTTCAGCTTGGTAAATACTTTTGAATAACTCGATATCATCTACATAATCCCGCAAGATTCGAGCTGCGGTGTCTGGCCCTATCCCGTGACCAGCTAGTACTTTAAATGCTATTGAACCAAAACTGTTAATTAGGGATGCTGTCTTCCATACTTTGTCAAATCGTTTATTTTCTTCGGAAGTCAATCTTTGTCCTCGTAGTCTCATTACTATCGTTTTGGATAGAGTGTCATCAGACCAGAAGGTAGCCCCGATAAGCCTTGATCTGCAGCGCGGGCAGGTAATTGAATCGGGTATCTGACGAGTCTCCATTATCCTTTCCCAGTTACCGCATCGCATACATATCAATCTGTGCCTTGTCTTTTCTAATCTCTCCTTCATTAATTCTATAACACCACTCTCAGTAGATAGTGGGGTAGAGGAAAACCTAGCAGTATGCTCAGTGATGGGTTTTGCGAGCTCAGAGAATTCATCAACTTCACGCCAATAAAGCGTGATCTCCCCCTTTCGAATTTTCAAATTGATGTCTTTAGTCGATCGAAAATCGAATTTGTCATGTGTTATTTCTCTGATTGCCTCTTTAGTAAGTACAGTGTGAAAATATCTATCGTAAATCATCCTTGCTATCTTCTTATCATAAATCGCTTCACGGCTGACTACACCAAATCTCTTGGCAACAGACCATACCCTCCAATTTATGTTAGGAGTTCCTGCCAAAGATGCAATTATAACATCCTCCACGTCATAGACGTCGGTAAAAACTTGTCGAATATCGTGTTCATTTATTCGTGCGTTGGATGTAAGGAAAATTCGATATGCGTCGCTTTTCGTTTCCACAGAATAACCTAATTTCGAGGAGAGTAGAGTCGAAAGCAGAGCAGCAATGGTATTGTTCGTTTTGGTTCCGAACATTGAATGAATCACAAGAGCATTCATCTTAGATGACCTTTCAATTACTATACGATCTGAGCTAGGTACGATTTTCAATTCGTTATGAGCATTGTAAATAGTATCGCCTTTCAAGATCCTGCTGTTGAGTGCCTCTTCTCTAACTTTTCCGACATATTGTGCAGTAAGGGGATCAATCGGAATTATTTCCCCCACCCAATATG
Organism: uncultured Nitrososphaeraceae archaeon; assembly: GCA_963765895.1. Classification (GTDB taxonomy): domain Archaea; phylum Thermoproteota; class Nitrososphaeria; order Nitrososphaerales; family Nitrososphaeraceae; genus JARBAU01. The sequence continues at coordinate 126,936 of CAVXZB010000019.1, forward strand.
GAACGTTTAAAGTACCTACTTGCAAAGGTTCAACATTTATGACCATGCGTTTTTGATCTAAAGCAACTATCCTCCATTGTGATCCTTTTAGCACAAATACATTTCCTTGCTCACCGTAATCACCCACAAACTGCTGGTCTAGTGTACCGATTTTCCGCTTGTTGATACAGTCAAATACGTCAAATTTTAAAACCGTAGGGATGGTAGAAACGTTTTCAAAGTAATACCTGTATGCCCTTCTCATCCGCGTGTAAGATTGATCATTATTACTACACCTAATGATCTTGTTGGAATCAAGTAATTCTAAGCAACCGTAGAAATCTTCTATAGTGAGTTCGATAAATGGGTAGGCCTTCCTAATAGTGCTAAATGCATATTCGACTTTTACTTTATCTTTGCTCTGGAGGCAAAGTCCAACTATATGATGCGCCAAAACATCTAAAGCTCCGTAATGTAGCGGCTGTTCTTCAACGTTACCACTTTTCATAACACGAATGATAGCCAAGGCCTCAGCCTCATCGTCGGGAATATTTGTTATAATTAATCCCTTTGCAGAAAGATCCTGCCTATGTCTACTTCTCCCAATTCTTTGCAATAGTTTCGTTACTTGTCTGGGAGAACCGTAATGTATTACGAGGTTTACAGACCCTAGATCTAGGCCAAGCTCTAATGATGATGTGCAGACAACAATGCCTGCAGTTCCAGTTCTCAATTTCACCTCCGTTTCTTCTCGCATTTCCCTAGATAAAGATCCATGATGCATGTCAACGTGAATTAATTCTTTGCTTCTCAAAACGGTACCAATGTATTCTGCCTCATCCCTAGTATTTGTAAATAGTAGAACTGATCCGCCGTCAGGATATGAACTAACGTTTTCTCTGACATAATTTAGAATGAATGAGGCAACGTTATTTATCGAACCTTTTAGGAACTTGACATCGATATCATATGATCTTATGGACTTATCAACTATGATTGCACTTTTTCTCTCATATCCTGCAATAAATTTTGCGCCTTCACGTATATTACCTATACTTGCTGACATTCCTACTCTCGTAATTGTATAACAAGACATGATTTGCAATCTTTCCAAACTAATAGACAGGTGAGAGCCTCGCTCGGTTGAGAGGAGCTCATGCACTTCGTCAATAATGACCCACTGGAGATTACCAAGATGATTGAGTAATTTTTCATTGACAAGAATTATAGCAAGTGATTCAGGCGTGGTTATCAGTATGTCAGGAGGAGAGGTTATAATTTTCCTCTTGTCCCGTGCAGATGTGTCTCCATGTCTGATTTGGACAGTAAGGTTTTCGGATTCGGCATATTTTATGATTCTTCGAAATACGTCATTGTTTAATGCCCTAAGGGGCGTGATATAAATAGCCTTTATGCCGTTGGATTCTGATTTTGGGTTGTGCACTGAGAGGCGTTCTTTGCTCAACGACGATAGTATGGGGATCACTGCAGCTTCCGTTTTCCCTGAGCCAGTAGGCGCAACAATTAGTGTATTAATTTTTCTAGCAATAGTCGGTATAGACTTCTTCTGAATTGCTGTTAGAGCCTTGAAGCCTTCTCTCTGAAATTTTTCGTAAATGAAAGTCTCGTTGTCGAAGTTTTCAGTTACTGGAAGAGATTCCCTTATCTTCATGATATTGTTTTGCGTTAGAGGATGATTTTTCATAAATTATTACTCCTAGCAAACCTAAGATGAAGAGCCCCAGTGCTCCCCAAACATATGAATCAAAATTTGCGATAGCTTCAAAGACCATCAACCAGTCATCGTTTATTCGTGAATATATTCGTTGGTAAAGGATTCGAGTTAATGCTGGGATATAGGTCCAATGTCTAGCGCAATATTTGAGAAATTAATCAGGAAGACTGCCACGAACATTCAATATTTGTATCTTCATACTCGGTCAGGCCATAAATTTTGATGCGACAAGGGTGACCACCACCACAGTGTTTGGTTGCAAGTATATGGGTGACTTATTGATTACTCCTAGATTATGACGGCCTTTCCGACTGTAGTTGTTAAGCGGTTATGTCTACAACATATTTTTTGCTGAGCAATATGATTATATGTCTTGCCTCCCCTGCAACCATTGTAGAATAAAAAATATGCAGACACCTGATACCAAGTCACAGAAAAAGAAAGCAGTGGCACTCCTATCTGGTGGCCTAGATAGCAACTTGGCAGTTAGAATTATGCGCGAGCAAGGCATAGACGTAGAAGCGGTGTCAATCAAAACACCCTTTTGTGATTTTGACTGCGGTAGAGGATGTGGGCACAATCTAAAGGAAGTCGCGTCTGATCTGGGCATTAAACTCAAGACTATATACTTGGGAGAGGATTATCTCAAGATGGTGAAGAACCCGAAACACGGCTACGGTTCTGGTATGAATCCTTGCATAGATTGCAGAGCTATGATGTATAGGAGTGCAAAGGCCCATATGGATGAAATAGGAGCCGATTTTTTAATCACTGGCGAAGTTCTTTCTCAAAGACCGATGAGTCAGAATAAAAGAGCATTGCAGATTATTGAGCGAGCAGCCGAAGTTGAGGGCAAGGTCGTGCGGCCATTATCCGGAAGAAACCTTCCTCCTTCCGAGCCCGAGATTTCCGGTCTGATAAAACGCGAAAACCTTTATTCCATAAGTGGCAGGTCTAGAAAAGAACAGCTCAAGCTGGCAAAGCACTACGGCATAAATGACCCTCCCAACGCTGCTGGGGGATGCTTGTTAACAGATCGAAGCTTTTCAAATAGACTAAGAGACCTTATCGCAAAGTGTGATTTTGACATGACTTTAAATGATGTAGAGCTCCTGAAAGTCGGTAGGCATTTTAGATTGTCTGATACCGCGAAACTAATAGTAGGTAGAAAGGAGGAAGAAAATGAAATTATAAGTAGTCTTTCGAGGAGTAACGACCTATTACTGGAAGCAATAGAATACAAAGGACCGGTGGGAATGATACGGGCAAGTGATCCAACGTCGTTATTGATCACTGCCGCAGCAATAGTTCTCAGATATTCGGACGCACCTAAATTAGGCGCATCTGCGGTGGGAGTCTATACTGGTGATCAGATTTTGTTCAGTATAAACACAATTCCATGTGAAGAATCATTACTTGATAATTTGAGAATCTAAAGCAGTTATTTTAGTTACGTATAGCAAAATACTCATGTGGTGACGGAGATGGTTGCATACTGAAATGCGGCGAATCTAAATACTATGCTCTTACGTAAGCGCAACGCATTGATGCAGAAACAAAATGAGGTTAGATAGGACGGGAATTCTCAAAAAATTACGAGATATCCACTTTTTGAACCATCTTGTTACTGAACACAAAAATTGTGGATTTTACTCTTTCTTAAGATTAATTATGCACAAGCCAGAACAATAAATAATCTGTTGGCTTCGCGATGCGTTTTGACTTGGATAGAGTATCCTTCGAAATATATTACAGCGTTGCGAGCTAATAATGGCAAAGGGAGCCTTACTAATGGATCCAAGAGTTACCATATTGTATACGTGTTGATGCAATTAGTAACATACATAAGTTATTTGCCAATCGAAGAGTGGATCAAATGTATCGTTGACAACATACATTTCGTGAAATCGACTTCTTGTCGAATAATTTCTAAAGACGCTCAGGTAATCGTCAAATATTGTGTCATAACAAACACGAATCGAGTTCGGTGACTCTATCAAAAGCTAGAGTGGAACATCAGAGCTATGATGCTAAGTAGTGATTTCGGTAGATTTGAGGGAAAGCGTAAGACACCCTAAAATATTCCAACCTGCCATTTGGCAATTAGCGTTTGATTTAAACAAGCCTAACTGATTCTTCTACTAACGGATACTGTGTTTGAATTTTAAGAATCTTATTAACTGAATTTGCTAAATTCTGAACTCTTGTTTTTTCACCATGATTAATCAATACTCGTCTAAGTTTTTGTTTCATTCTGCTTATATAGGCCAGTGACTGATTATAATCATTGTGTGGAGATAGCCCGTTTATTGTCTCGATCTGTAATTGTAAATCAAATACCTCATCTTCAACTAATTGACGAGTTGAACCATCTTGGATGCTTTTCCCTAGTGTTCCGGGTATTTGATAAGATGTAAAAACGATCTTATTTGTTGGAGATCTGCAAATTTGTTTTAGATAGTGAACAGATGGTCCGCAGTTAAGCATTGATGAAGGCGCCAAAATAACAGCAGGTCCGGCATCTAGATTCGATGAATCAATTGTCTTAAGGTTATCAGGTCTTAAAGGATTTTCGTTACCTTGAGAAAGTACTGTTTGCAATTCTTTTGATAGATACTGAATGTAACTATCATAAATAGATGTAGTTTCTGCTATGATTTTCTCGATGAGAATTGATGATCTCTTGATCTTCCCCAGAGTCATGTAGCGGTTGATAGTCAACATCAATTCTTGCGGAAGTCCAACTGAGGGTACTGGTAAGAGTACTTTTCCTCCTTCAATAATCGTATTATTTAAACTTTCAATTAAAGTGGCATCTGCCTCATCACGGTGTGGGAAAACGTCTTGTCTTCCGCCGTACGTTCCTTCTATAATAAGTGTCTCAACTCTTGGGAAATTCCAAACGGCATTGTCAAGAGAATATGTCCTTCCAAACTTTAGGTCACCAGAATAGACCAAATTATGATCGCCATTACCAATATGAATGTGGATTATAGAAGAACCTATAATGTGTCCGGAGTTCCCGAGGGTTATCTTGATGTCTGGAGATATATCTGTCACGCTTCCGAATGTCAACGGAATGGTGTGAAGAATCATCTTCTCTATCTCTTTTATTGAGTAAAATGCCTGGGATCCAGCCTCCTCAATAAAGTGCTTGTGCAAAACGTACATGAGATGCACTGTTGGATCAGAACAATAGACCGGACCAGAATAGCCATACTTGAAGAGCGCCGGGAGGAATCCTGTATGATCTAGATGAGCATGACTAATTACTACGGCATCGATATCGTACATTTTTATACCCAGGATGTCAAACCTCGGCATCGCGGTAATTCTATCTCGTGAATAAGGATTGATCCCACAATCAAATATAACTTTGCTCTCGTCAGTAACAAGCAAAAAACAAGATCTTCCAGCTTCGCCGAAGCCACCCAAAGCGATTATACTAGCCTCAACGGTCTCGCTCAACTTGGATCTAAATATTTTTTCGCCTACTATTTTATAAAATTGTGCACGTTCTTCCACTCCTTTCTTCAAGACATCGTTAATTTCCTTTATGCTTGTGATCATCTCAGGACTTCTCATTAAAATGAGCTTCCACCCTGTTTTCTTTAGAAATTCACTACTGATACTGTTGAAATCAGTAGATGTTGGTAAGCTTTGGATCCACACCCTGGCCTCTCCTAATGCATCATCAAAAAAAATCTCTCCTATTCCGTTCTCAGCCGGCAACACCTCTAGTAACATTTTCAATGACTCTTTTTCAGGCAGTCGGATGGACTCATCTGTGCGGATGACTATCCTCTTCTTAAGGATATTTACCATATTAGAAATAATTTGTGTATCCTTCATGATGAACTCAATATTTTTTGCATAAAGGGCAATTCTCGGGCCCTCGTAAACAATCTTCGTAAGACCGGAATCCGTAGGTATATTATTCAATATACTAGCCATAATGTTCTGTTTTGAAGACTCATTTCCTGATGAACTATTTTGCATGTTTTATCATTTCACTACTAATATGACAATGTTAAGCCTTAAAGCGCGGTTTAACTACATTTGTAACAGTATTGCCATTTAAAGATGTTTCGTAAATGACGCATGGATAGAATAAGATGTTTAGATCAGTTGTTGTTTGAATCATTAAGTTGAAATAGCGCAAACATGATTTTCTGACACTGACTGACTTGGAGACTAATAATGCACATTTTCTAGAAAAACGATCAGAAACTTATTCCGTATCCATGCAGTTAGCAATATCCTGTTGCCTTACAATTTATGTGCCACTTTGGTTATAACGTTGGTGACTTATTTCCGGGACATGTACGATTCAGACAAAGTGCGAACTTTAATTAAGGGCTCAATTAAAGAGGAACGAATTATTAATAGGCAAGCGAGAAATGCAGGATCACTAGTTGCAAATGCCACATAGTCTTTATGAGAGAAACAAACTTTGCTGACAATATTGCATATGATACTTCAGTAGTCGGGTACACGATTTACTACAGCTGCTAATAGAGAGATCTCTTCAAATCACTATGAAGCCAGTTGATGACCCACGTTCCTACTGCAAAACTATTTTAGTGAGAACAAGCATATTGACGAATTCTAGCAAATGAATCAATATTTACACCTTTGTATTGTTGTTTTGGGATGAATATGACCAGTCTGGGTTCTAATTCTACCCACTTGATGGAATTTCCTAGGAAGATCCTCATTGGTCCAAACGTAATCCAGGATTTGGGATCGTTTCTGACCGCGTTGAGTGAGAATTTCTCAAATCTTGCAATTGTGACCGGAAGGACTGTGAAGTCAAGAGTTCAATCAATGTGTCAGTCATCTCTAAGTAATTTTTCCTTTAATGATGCTTGGTATACTGTTAATGATGCAACAATGTTTTCTGTTAAGTCATTAGAAGAGAGTATGAGCTCTAATCTACCTGATGCTATCCTTGGACTTGGTGGCGGGCGTTCAGTAGACATTGCTAAGATGGCCGCATTTGATCTCGGAAAACCTCTCATAAGTATTCCTACTTCTGCTTCACATGATGGTATATCTAGCCCTTTCGTTTCTATACGAGGAATAGACAAGCCCTTCTCGATTCAGGCTAATACCCCTTTAGCTGTATTAGCCGATACTCATCTTCTCTCTGAAGCACCAAAACGCCTCCTGTCGAGCGGATGCGGCGACCTCGTAGCTAAGGTTACCGCAGTAAAGGATTGGGAGCTCGCAAGGGAGGATACTAATGAATACTATGGAGCATACGCTGCCAATCTTGCATTCCTGAGTGCAAAAATTATAATCGACAAATTTTCTGAAGAGAACCATGAGGATACCCAGAATGAAATTCGTACCATCATTGAAGCACTGATAAGTGCAGGTGTCGCTTCTTGTATTGCAGGTAGTAGTAGGCCGTGCTCTGGGGCTGAACATCTATTTAGTCATGCGATTGAATACGTCGCAGGACATGGTTATGGACTTCATGGTGAAAGAGTCGGATTAGGTACTATTATGATGGCAAAACTCCATGGGCTTGACTGGCAAAAAGTAGCGGACACGCTGCGAAATGTCGGTGCTCCGACGACTGCTAAAGAACTTGGATTAAATGAACAGCATATAGTCTCATCATTAGTCCTGGCACGATCATTAAGACCGGACAGATATACCATTCTTAACAAAATTAAGCTAGACAATTTATCAGCCCTTGACTTAGCAAGATCTGTTTCAGTTATATGAAAGTCTGAAGCGGTCTGAAAAGCAATAACTTGCCGGGCTGCGAGGAAAAGCCTCTCTAGGATGTATTCACAGGTTATAGTATAACAAGAAGATGTTAGGCTGTCTTGTTCTCTGAAGCTTCCAATACTTTTTCGTCAGATTTTGGCTCTTCTAATGGCGCTGGAGACTCGCTCGTTGTCTTATATTCTTCTATAAAATAAACAGTCTTAATTTCTTTGACAAATTTGAAAATATCCTCTGCGATCGCTCTTTTGACAATTTGTAATCCCTCCAATAGATAACTCTCTCCTGGTAATCTAACTTCCACAGTTGATATATCTGATTTAATTTCAATTGACTTATCATCAATTGGAATTCTTCTATTTATGAGCTGAAAAGCCTTTTCAGCAGTGCTATCCACTGTCTTCAAAATGTTCGCTTCGTAAACAAGCAAACGGCCAGCGTACTTGTGGTTAAAGTCAACTTGAACTCGACCAGAGCCTATGTACCTAACTGTACCACGACGTTGATCTCAGCTCTATTTCATCGCCTACCCCTACCTCATCTGCCTTTTCACCTAACTTTCGCTGTGCAATCATTCTTACTTTACTGGGCTCTCTTTCTCCAAATCCCTTATCTGGAGTGACTGTAATACTTAATTTATCACCAGAATTAGCGTTTGCCAATGCTTCGTCAACACCCTTCAATACCCATCCTTCCCCTACGGATATTAGTCTTGATCCATATCGTCTATCTGGATCATAAATATTATTTTTTTTAGCTTCTTCTTCGTTAGTAGTTTCAAATACTTGGCTAGTATCTTTAATCTTGGCAGTATAATCAACTAATATCAAAGTACCCTTCTCTAAAGTCATAAAACTCGCTAATGATTTACCATATATTAAGTTTGACGCATGAAGCAAACCGTGTTCTTTTATGGAATAGCTTTTAATTTTTCAGCCGCTATGCCTAAAGGTTCGTCATTCGTTTTGGCGTTTAACATACTAGTTACCGAGTTAATAGACGAAATTGTGCGCATGACGTGATATTTGTTCACTTCTCCCATACATCCTATTCTAAATACTTTTCCTTTTAGCTTACCGAAACCACCTGCAACCAATACCTTAAACTGCTTTGAAAGCGACGTTCTAAATTTGGAGTCATCCATCCCGTCCATGTAATTGAAGGCAATAACGACGTTGCTTCTTGCCTCAAGCTTGGCAAAAGGCTTGAATCCAATTGCACCCAAGCTGCTGTAAAAGGCGTCGGCACAGGTTGCGTGCCTTCTTATTCTAGTTTCCAAACCTTCCTCCAACACCATATCCAAAGCTTCATTGAAAGCAAAAAAGAGAGGCAATGCAGGCGTAAATGGTGTCTCAAAATTTTCTTCAAAATATTTAAAGTATCTTGCGAGATTAAAATACTGAGTCGGAGGTGGGTTGGACTTTAAGTACTTTTTAGCCTTGTCACTAATCGATATTGGCGATACGCCAGGAGGAGCCGCTAAGGCCTTTTGTGAAGCCGTTACACAGATATCAATGCCCCACTTATCGACAGGAAGCTCATCGCCGCCTAATATGGAAACAGCGTCTGCAATGAAAAAAGCCCCCTTACTATTACATAGTTCGCCTAGCTTTTCCAAGTACCGTAGGGTTGTTCCAGTGGAAGTTTCATTGTAGACCGCGTATGCAGCCTTGATTTCATTCTTTTCAAACGCCTCTTCAATGGCTCCAAAAGGTGGATTTTCTCCAAATTCGGATTCTACTCGAATCGCATGTCCCCCCCATGCATCAATTAAATCTGCCAGACGATTTCCAAACTCACCATTGACAGGAACAAGCGCTTTATCGCCCTTTCTAATCATGTTTATCACAGATGCTTCAACAGCACCAGTACCTGATGCTGTTAACAAAATAATGTCGTTCTCAGTCTGAAAGACTTGTTTGGTTTTCGATACAATAGTCTTGTATAGATTTCTAAAATCATCGCTTCTGTGATTAATAATTGGAGTAAGCATAGCATTCATCACTCTCTCGGGCACATTGGTTGGACCAGGCACCATCACTAAATATTCCATAATCTAATCGATAAGACCGATCGTCCCCGTATTTATAATTACACGAATAGTAAAAATGATAATACTCTCATGTGACAACACATGGCATGTTCGCTAATAATAGAGATAAGGTTCTTGGTCTCATTTCTGAACTGCATTGTGACACATTAGTTTCCTTCAGGCCAGAAAATATCTACTATCTTACTGGGTTCTGGGGAGAATCAGTAGCGGTTTGCGCGAGAAACAGTTCTAAACTCATTTTACCACGATTGGAAGCCAAAAGGGCAGAAAAAGCAGCTCCGTCGTATGAAATAATTGCTTCAGAACGCGGCAAGCCCATTATAGAGCAAGTTTTGAACCAAATCAAAAGAAAAAAAATTTGCTCTGATTGTGATGACCATGTTTTGATAGAATTCTTGCTTAAAAACCTGACGAAAGGCTCTCTTATTATTAATTCTGAGCCTTTTTCTAAAGCTGAGGATAATAAAGGAAAAACAAGAAATCGAGATGATAGCCAAGGCCTCTCAGATAATTGACAAATTGTATGAACGGTGTATTCAAGAACTAAGGCCAGGTCAATCTGAAAGCTCGTTACAGGCGATTCTTGTTTATGAAGCACTGAGATCTGGCGCAAATTTGGTATCTTATAAATGGTCTACTAACCCAATTATTGTCGCATCGGGTCACAATAGCTCATATCCTCATGCTCAGGTCACGGATAGAATTTTTGGCAAGAATGACATAGTCGTCGTTGATTTGACCCTTCGATACAATAATTATATTGGAGATGCAACAAGAACATTTTTTCTTGGGACGCCAAGCCCAAGAGTTAAAAATGTCTATGAAGTAGTGAAGATCGCGCAGCAGGCCGGAATCGAAGCATTGACCTCACCACAAATATCCGGAAACATAGACAAGGTAACAAGATCAATCATAGCAAGAGGAGGTTACGGGGATGATTTTATACATTCTACTGGACATGGCGTAGGATTAGAAGTTCACGAAAGACCTTGGATCAGGGCTGACGGTGAGGAGTGCATACAAAGTAATATGGCTGTTACGATAGAACCTGGAATATATATTAAAAACAAGTTTGGGGTGAGAATAGAAGACACCTTATTAGTAAAAAATAATTTTACTGGCGAGCCTGCAAGAAACTTCAACTCGTTTACTAAAGAGCTAATAGAGATTACCTGACTCTGATTACAGAAAATTAGCTGAATACAAACGGGAAAACCAAGACAAAACCTTACCATGACTATTGCAATTGTTTTGATTTAGCTGCTCGAATCTCGATAATGTCCAGTAAGGATTTTGCAAACATTGGCTTATCTTGTATCGGTGTATGGATGACATTTTTCTCAACATCAACTATATAAGTCTCAATCTTGTCGGAACCAATTTTAGAGCAGTCTCTACCTATATCATTTGCAACCATCATGTCGCATCTAGATTTAATCAGTCTTTCATATGCCTTTTCAATCAAAACTGAACAAGGTAAGCTATATTCAGCTTTGAAACCAACCAAAAACATCTTATTCGATAAGTCTCTAACTTCATCAATAATCTTTTTGGTGGGAGACAATCTTAAATCAAGGTAGGGAGAATCACTTTTCAGTTTAATATTTGATTTGTCCGCTAGAGTATAATCACTTACCGCTGCGCTAAAGATACCTACGTCGTGTACTCTGAGCTAGACAATACCTGTCTTACAGTATTGAGCATATCTTCTGATGTACTTACATTAATTATTCTTGAGTCATTCAACTCCTCAAAATTTGAGCAGCCATTTCCAAAAACTAGTGTCACGTCGGCTCCCCTAGCCTTTGCTTCTCGAGCGATAGAGATGCCAGTCTTACCACTACTTAGGTTGCTAATCACTCTGACAGGATCAATAAATTCAATAGTACCTCCAGCAGTGACAAGGACTTTTTTATTTTCGAACCAACTCTTTTGTGAGATTGGTTGAAGTTTTTTGATGACAAGGGCAACAACGCTTTCGAAGGCGGTAACCTTCGCTTTGCCTTCGTAAATATCAGGTTCTAGAATATCGATTCCTACTTGTTTGAGCTTATCTATGTTGGCGAGAATAAGCTTATTGTAAAACATCGATTGATGCATTGCGGGACAAATAATTATCGGGATATTCGCTCCAACAGCAACCGATAGGATTGAAGTAACGGAAGTATCGTCGATCCCATTTGCGATCTTGCTAATCGTATTGGCAGTACACGGATAGACGATAATAAGATCAGAAGTATTGTAGTCAGCCAACGAAATGTGCTCTAGATTTCCGGTTAACTTCGTAACCACGTTGTTACCGGTGGCCCATTTCATCAGTTCCGGATTAATTAACTTTGATGAGCTGGTATCAGACATTACAGGATAGACCTCAGCTCCATATCTCATAAGAAGCCGCGCAAGATCGACCGCCTTGTATGCCGCTACGCTACCAGTTATACAGAGTACTATCTTCTTATTCAGAAGTACTGTACCCAGACTAGCGATAATATCTTTGGACGGATGTTTATTTTGATTTATTCCGGTCCCATTCATTCATCCACACCGTCGCCCTTTCCTAGCATGTTCTTCAATCTAGAATATTCATCATTGGACATATGAAAAATATTTTCTTTTGAGGGAAAGACTCCTGATCTTACGTCGTTGATATAATTGGAAAGTGCCACGGAAATCACCTCTGATAGGTTCAGATATTGCTTCACAAACCTAGGCTTTAACTTTCCATAAAGACCCAAAATGTCATGCAAAACGAGTACTTGTCCATCACAATTGTTACCAGAGCCTATTCCGATAATGGGTACCGCTGTAGATTTGGAAATTATTTCAGTCACTTCATCTGTGACCATTTCCAGAACAATACTAAATACACCGGCCTGTTCCAAGGACTTGGCATCAGAAATGATTTTGCGAGTCGCAGCCAGAGTATTCCCTTGAGTTTGATATCCATCCCATAATACTGATGTTTGCGGTCTTAAACCAACGTGTCCCATAACCGGTATCCCTGAATCGACCAGGGCCTTAATCGTACCAGAAATTTCAGTCCCTCCTTCAAGTTTAACCGCATCACTACCTGCTTTGATAAGTTTTATGGCATTGTCAATTGCACTATTTACGGAAGTTTGGTACGAGCCAAATGGCATATCTGCCGTAATTAGCGAGTGTTTTGTTGCTCTACCGACAGCTCCGACAAATAGTAACATCTCCTCCATTTGTACTGGTATTGTAGATGGATAACCCAGCACAACCATTCCTGCACTATCACCAACTAGAATAATGTCAATTCCGGCATTATCGCAGAGGAATGCCATCGGATAATCGTAAGCAGTTAGGACAGTTAATTTTTCAGTACTACTCTTCTTTAGTAAAATGTCGTGAACTCTAAGCTTCTTCATAGTGCAATTATTCTGAATTTGATTGTTTTTCGAGCCCATCAAGTATAACCTTTAATGAGTTAGCAAGGTTTCTTCTATTATCGAATTCGTCTATAATGTTCTGCAAATGGTCTATATCTTTTTCTCGCTTTAGGGCAGTTATAGTATCTATCATTGTCGGCATAACTCTAATTACATTATCCACAATAGTGATATCTGCTGTCTTAGCTGTTCTAGACAGAGGATTTATGTCCAGAGCAATAACTTTTTTGCCCATATCCAAAAGCGCTTGGGTACAATCTCCATCCTCCATAGTTAGCATGATTACATCCGCCTTGTAAATACCGTTAGAATGCACAAATCTTCTGCTGCTTGTTAGTCCTGGAACAAGAGCCGATTTATTTGAAAAGGAACCAAGACAATCCTTTGCACCTTTACTTTCAAGTTCTTGATTTATCAAGCGTTCTCTTTCCGAAGAGCGATGGAAAAGATTGATTTCTATACGTGCTGGTATTAAATTGCTTAGCATGACGATTTCTGTAGAACACAATGCGGCAAAATTTCCATTAACTGATATGACCGGAAACTTGGCAGTCAGAAGAGAGCAACATGCAGCATCTATCGCGCTGAAAGAAAACTTACTAGTATGTTCGCCCATCAAATAGTCGAAAGCTTCTCCTCTTCCATGAGCGATTAGGCCTTCTGAGACAACGAATCCCCTCTGAAAGCCATCCACTAATTGAGATCTAGTCTTGAGTGATATAAACCTGGGATGGTTTTGGGGGATGTCCGATTTCAATTTCAATTTAAACTTTCAGAACCATTGCTCCTGCGGTATTAACTTTGCATTCAATTAACGTACCACTAAGATCTCTTAAGCATCGCTTCGCTTCCCTTGCATCCTCACTTGGCACTAAGGTAAATATAGTCCTCCCGAATAAAGCCATCCCACAACCAAAGCCTGCTGATCTCAACCGCGTCATACCTAATCTACATCTATTGTCAATAAACTGAAGGGAATTGGAAAAATCATAGGAAATACGCAAAAAGTTTTCTACAGTTGGCGTTTCTATGAACCTTTGCATTGCGGTTCTACCAAGTCTAGCCAACAATGGTCTATTCTCATCTGATGATAGAATCAATTTCGTAGAGATAGGAGCAACGCACAAGATAACAGCTGTGTAATTTGCTATCGGCATTTTCGTAACCGATCCTATTCCAGGAGCTCCGCACGCAGTCCTAATGTCAAAGCCTCCAGCAAATTCAGACATAACCGTACCTAGTCCTGTTTTGCAAACGATTTCGGCCTTGTGAGCAATTTGAGCAGCTGATTCTTTAGTCAAACCCAATTTTAATGCGTCATTCAGAGCATAAGAAAGACTCAGCGCACCTGCTCCGCTCGCGCCCAGGCCAAATCCAATGGGAATTTCACTGTTGTGAGTTACGCTAATGTGCAGAGGTTTATCGACTAGCTTCAGAAAGTAGCGTATGATCCATTTTGATACTTCATGTCTACCTGATGTGCGATTAGAAACAACAATATCGTAAGAAGCAGAATCCCCTTCAAAGATCCTTACCGTAGTGGTGATTCCACTATCAATGCTGAATCCGACACCTGTTGATCCTTTATGAAGATCGTCATCTGGATTTTTCATGGCCAATTGGGGTTCAAAAAACCCAGTCACATGACCAGGACTATAGGCCTTGGAGATTGAAATAGGTCTCGCAAGCTCAGATAGAGCCATAATTATATAATGAAACATGAAAATATAAAAATACTGTTTAATTAGTATTAATTGATATATATAAAATGAGTAGATACGCGCGAAGGATTCAGAAAGTTGGAAGCAGTATATTAATTTCACTTCCAAATGAGTGGATAAAGTTTAATAATTTGAAGAAAGGCACGACCCTATTAGTTGAAGTAAATAAAGATAATTCGATCTCAGTGTTTCCATCTGCTGATACGAGTGAAGTGGTCAAATCGGTTGTTATTCCTTACTCTTACGAGAATATGGATAATTTGATTAATCAGATCTATGGTGCTTATCTGCTTGGCTACGATATTATAAAGATTAAGGCAAGGACCCAGATTAGATTCGAACATAGTGAAACTATAAAATTCGCGATGAGAAAGCTGGTCGGCTTAGAGATAGTTGACGAAGATACCTCAAATATAGAGTCTCAATTCCTTATTGATACCAATTCACTTGATGCAGCGAAAATTCTAAAACGGATGAATACGATTGTTGCAGGAATGTACAGGGACATACTTGACGTCTTCATGAGTAAGAGTCCTGGAATAGCTAAACTTATTACAAGTAGAGATGATGAAGTAGATCGACAATATTTTCTGTTAGTGAGGCTGATACGAAGCGCAATGATGGATCAAAAATTGGCTAGAAAGCTTAATTTGAGCAACATCGACATACTTGATTATAGGATAGCAGCAAATCATCTTGAAAGTGCCGGAGATTATATGGTAGAATTTGCTTCATCCTTGCCGTATTTGTACAAAATGAACCTTCTTGAGCCGCTTAACAGTGTTTGTTCGTTCATGGAAGAGATGCAAATTAGATCTGTTACAGCTTTTGTAAACAAAAATAGTCTCGAATCAATCCAAGTTGTCAGAATGTACGACGAGTTTAACAGGTTAATGGATGTCGTCAAACAAAGGGTTTCCCGAGAAGATCAGGGAAGTTCGAAGTCAAACATAGCCTTGTTGAATTCCATTTATTCGTTAAACAATCTCGCGAGACTATGGGTCGATGTTGCCGATTTGGTAAAACCCGCTTACTTAGTTGCTCCCTTAGGAAGTGGTTAATCAAGCCTAAGTTAAAATACGTAGATTAATTCTGGCAATATAGGACTCCAATACACTTCTTTTTGGATGTTAGACCATTGACAGATTTGAGATAGGTAAGCAAAAGTAAAAGACAATGTCCAACCTTAATTCTGGTCTGACACTAAACAACACTAAAATATCTGAAAAAAGGCCTCCGAGGCATTCGATCTTAAACCTGTCCATTTGCTTAGCCAAACACAGATACACTAGTTTGAAGCGGCTCAGAGGTGTGAATCATTTTTAACATAAATTTGGGCTCAAACTTACTCTACTCCAATTGAGCCTTTGAGCCCCTGTACCTTCATTTGCAATATCCATTTATTGCCATATATTAGATTCCTAGAGGTAAGAGAGCTCAAAACCATATAAGATATTTTCTACATAAAAAAATGTTTCAGTTTATAGAATCATGTCGCAGCTAGATCCCCGAAATCAGTTCATACTTCATTCAATGGATGATTCATTTGTTTGGGGTAGTAGTCGATAGAAATGTATTTACTATCTTACCAATCTCAGCCGGATATTGATTCATTACTGCGTGACCAGCATTTTTAATCTGTACAAGCCAGGCTCCTGGAATTTTACTTGCAAGAATTAAAGCATTTCCATGCGGCATGTAGTTATTATCATCTGTTCCAGTTATGACCAACGTGGGTTTTGCCAATTTAGCTTCCTTATCACAAGCACCACTCCAGTTTGTTTTCTCCCAACTACCTAGGTTATTCTGCTTATTCGCTATTTCAGGGGACAAACCAGGCTTCAATTGTTGTAATGATGTAGTGTTTGCTGGAATGACAGCAGATTCAGGATGCAGTTTAATCCATCCTGATCCTAACGAGGCAACATTAAGCGCTTTCAATTCCTGAGTAGCGGGAATATTATGTAGAGATTTGTTTACAATATCAGCTTGCAATTTAAGAAATTCAGGTGGTTTAGGTATACCATCTTTTCCGCCACATGTTGTAGCAACAAGTATTAGTCTGTTAACCTTTTCTGGATAGCTAATTGTAAATGCCTGAGCTATATGTCCTCCCAAAGAATATCCCATAACATCTGCTTTTGGTATTTTCAGAGCATCAAGCAAACCAGCTGTATCGTTTGCTAGTTGCGGATAGGTATATGGTTTGGAACCAACTGTTGAATTTGCAATTCCACGTTGATCAAACACAATCACTGTGTGATTTGAAGAAATACCCGTTAGAAAGGACGGATCCCAGGCATTCATATTATCAGAAGCGCCATTGAAAAGTATTAGAGGGTCGCCTTTGCCAAACATTTTGTACGCAACATCAATATCCCCTACATGAACTTTTTTTAATGGGATATTTTGTGTATTTACCGAATTCTTAGAATTGGAATTCGTTTGGTCTGGACCTGATTGGCCGTAAACTACTTTAGTAATGTCAAAATAACGATAGTTACTGCTTGATAGGCTTGTAATAACAAGAGTAGATATTACTGCAATAAGGACTAGATTATCTTTTCTAATAGGTCTGTGAGTCGGCACGAACCCTATTTACGCTGAGACGTATTTAAAGTAAATCTGACTTACAAAAAGAGTTGTCCACTCGTAAATTATCATAAATTGAGGAGATGTGGGTTATTAAAGTACAACTCTTGATAAATATAAGACATTACGATACTTCCTGTTGTAATTCGGATTGACTAGAGTCACGGTCTTGAATGACTGGATCTTCGTACTATAGTTAATGATATTGTTGGCTGACTTTCTTGAGGATACTAAATCTTTTGAACCCATTTTAAAGTGGCGGAAGGTGTATGAATCAAATTTGACATATTCTCTTAATTGGGATCTAACTACCAAATAGTACCATATGCGTATCCTTCTCCAGCACCACTGCGTTGTAATACAGATTATTAGCCGCGCGCCTCATGATATAAGGCATAAATAAATTTTATCACTATCCTGGAACCTTAGTCTGTACCTGGGACGAAGTGTTTTCGATAAAGTTTAAAACCCGGCACCCTACGTATTAGGTTATAACGCTATTTCCAAGATAATTATGCCGGATGTGTTAAAAAGTCCGATGCGTTAAACGTATTGGTATTAAATGGAGCTGAATACTGCCGACGTGTCTCCGGAGCCTTGAAGCATACATAAATTGTGATAAAGGGTTAACCTCTTGCTCTAAAGCTATTTCAGATTTAAATTATGTGATATCAAAGGGCCCAAATAAATGGACAAGTTTGAAGCGGGCCCGGAGGGATTTGAACCCTCGACCTGACGCTTAGGAGGCGTCCACGCTATCCATTTTTCGCCCAAGTTTTGGTCTGCGCTACAAGCCCACTAGATTTTGCGTCCAAGCGCCAATTTAAATATTTAATCTAGAATCGATGTGACCTAGGACGAAGATAGGATATAGACAGAGGAGATTATATTGTCTATTGTTCTCATCGGTAGTATTAGCAATCTGATGACCCCGTTTATCCCCCCTGAGAAATTGGATTATAGCAAATTTTCCTAGAATATAGAGAATCCTGCGTATTCCTCATACACATTTACGTATCTAGTCAGGTGTAGCAATAATATATATATACAATGTTATGGGAATCTTTCATGGCTAAAAAAATTAGGGTTGCAATAGCCGGAATAGGAAATTGTGCCTCAGCCCTAGGTACAGGGTATTAATTATTATCATACAAATAGAAGCGATACTCGTCTAAAATCTGATGATACGGTCAAGTATAACAGTAACCGTGATGACGCTGAATCCAATATAGATAAAAAAAATATTGACAATAACGGCACAAATGGATTAGGACTGACTGCTTATAATTTAGGGGGCTATGACCCAGATGATGTTGAATTCGTAGCTGCATTTGACGTTATTGAATCGAAAGTCGGTAAGGATTTATCCCAAGCAATATTTGCCGAGCCAAATAATACTGTTTTCACTTCTGATGTTGATAAGATGGATGTAAAGGTACAAAAAGCTGAAGTATTGGATGGCATAGGTGACCATTACCGTGGGAAAGTGCAGATATCAAACCAAGCATCTGCTGATGTAGCGCAAACGTTGAAAGATACACATGCAGAAATATTGTTAAATTATCTGCCAGTAGGAAGTAGGGACGCAACTAAATTCTATGCTGAAAAGTGTCTTGAGACTGGGGTGTGTTTCATTAATGCTATTCCTGTGTTTGTTGCATCTTCGCCAAAGTGGCAGCAGGCGTTTGATAATAAAGGTATTCCATGTGCAGGAGACGACGTAATGAGTCAAATTGGAGCGACTGTTGTCCACAAGACACTAGCAAAATTATTTGTGGATAGGGGAGTCAACATAGATGAGACATATCAATTAAACATTGGTGGTGATATGGATTTTTATAACATGCTTGATGAAGATAGATTAGAAGACAAAAGGATTAGCAAAACTAGCGCTGTAGCGGCGATGGCACCTTACGATGTTCCAATGAGAATCGGACCGTCTGATTATGTGAGTTTCTTAAAAAATGATAAAATATCGTACATTTATCTTCGGGGAAAATATTTCGGTAATATCCCAGTTGAAGTCGATCTTAAGCTAAGAGTTGTTGATGCTTATAATAGTGCTGGTATTATGATTGACGCAATCAGGGGCGCGAAGGTGGCTCTCGACAGGGGAATTTCAGGGTCATTAGAAAGTGTCTCCGCGTATTGTTTCAAGCACCCACCCAAGCAAATGTCATATAACCAAGCCAAGAAGAATTTCATAGATTTTATAGAAGGCAGTATAGAAATTTGAAGTAATGAGAAATTCATATATGGTATAACAATCCTTACCAGCTTTACCAAAGAAGGTTTCTATTGAGGCTGTCAAGCAACCCGAAGATAGGTTGAGGGCGAAATAATAGATCCCTTTCTCAAGATGCTATAGTTCTGAAATCTAACAAGTTGAATTATTAGTAGCGCAAGTATTAAACAAACGCCTTATTGATCAAGTCGCTACAATCATTATACTCCCAAGTTCTAGTACTAGGATCTTACCTTAGGCTTGAGTAATATCTGCTAGAATCGTGCCCATAGTAAATAGACAACTGACTTATTTCAACTCTATAAAGACTTTAGTGCAAATATTGCCTTAACCTGGACTATCTCAAAGCCCAAATTTCTGTAAATATTAATAGTATTTTCGTTTGCTAACGAATGAACGATAAGATATTCGGAATCCATCAGTCTCTCAGAAGCGACAGCGAATCTAATCATTCTAGTTGCAATACCCTTTCGCCTGAATGGTTTTAAAGTACCTAAGCAATATAGACCAGTTATATTATGAAATTTATATAATAACATGCATCCTACAGGATTATTTGGTTTTTCTGGAATATGCGCTATAATTAGTGCAAGATTACTTTTGTTGCGTTTAATAATTTTGTCTACTTCGTCTTTCCAGGTTGGAACAGAAAACGTATCGCAAAAAACCCTGACCCATAGTTCTGTTTCATGTTGCACTTGGAAGTTGATACGAAGAGATGGCCTTCCATGATCGCTGGTAATATCAGGATTGTTAACTATCTTTAGTACATGTACATACTATCAATTGATCGGAATCCTCTTTCCAAAAGCAACGAAATTAAAGGATAGTTATCTGAGGTATATGGAATATGAACATAAAGATCATGTTTATTTTTTGAACATATCTCTAAAGCCTCACCAAGTGCATCTTCGATTTCGCAAAATTGGAGGTTGTTTAACCTATTAAAAAAATAGTCTCCTCTTAGTTTGTCATTAAAAAATAGATTGGCACAGTCGTCAATTCTTTGAAAAGTTGTCCACAATGAACAAAACTTGTTCTCGTTGTCTTCTATACAATTGTCAGTAATAAAGGCCAAATATATCTGTCATCTTAGAAAGGATAGTTCTGTCGATACCATTAGTTATTCCCTCTAATAAGATATTGAGTGCCCCTTGAGTGTCAAAGTCATTATCTAAGCATGTTTGGAATTTCTCAAAAATTTTGTTACTGTAACTAATACAACCAGAGTCATTTTCTGAAATGATGGACTCTGCAATAAGCTTGTTAATGGAAACATATTTTTTAAGATGGGTTCTGGAAAAGGCTAGATCTTCACGATAGTGCTTAGACAAGAGGTAGAGCTTAATAACGTTAGGTAAGAATTCTCTTGCCAGATCTCTTATCTTTAGCGTGTTTGATAGTGAATTAGACATCTTATTCCCTCTTATAGTAACCGTGCCTACATGACTCCACCACTTTACAGGTCTAGCGAGATTAGTAAGTGCCCTTAATTGTCCAAGAATAGTTTCGTGATGAGGATAAATCAGTTCTATGCCGCCCCCGTGAATATCATAACGACCTTCAAAAATTGAAATTGCTATCGATGCATCTTGGATATGCCACCACGGTATACCATTTCCGAAAGCAGGGTCGTAAAATTGCTGACATGAAAGATTAATTGAGTTCCACAGAAGGATGTCCCCTGGGTTACGTTTGTTTGCCGCTATATCAATCCTGAGTTCTTTGATTTTGTCATACGACATGCCAGACATTTCTCCGTATCGGAGAACTTTTCGAACATCTATATAGATATTGCCGGATGCTGAGTACGCTAGCTTCTCGCTAGATAACTTCTTGATGAGGACAATAGCGACATTAACATAATCTGATACCCTGGCTAGAAGGAAAGATCCGCCAATCTGCAACAGAGACATGTCGTGCAGCAATTCAATCATGAATTTATCCGAGACAGCCTGGGTTGAATTGCCAATCCCTATCGCCTTTGCAGAGATTTTTGGATCTATGTCTGTGATGGTAACAACAGTCATAGTGTGAAAGCCCTTGTAAATAAAATATCTGGTCATTAGGTCATAAAAATATAACACTCGGGCATGTCCCAGATGACACAATTCATATAAAGTTGGGCCACAAACGAGGATTTTAATCTGTTCTGGATAGGGTCCCAACCTGATCCTTTTCATCCTCAATGTATCAAACAATTTCATAATTAGATTCTGGACTGTACCACATAATGATAATAATAACTGCATAGAACAATCAATAGTAAATGACCAAGAAAGGTTTTATTTATCTGCAATATTTGTATTTCTATCTTCAATTGAAAATCCATTTCAGAGATCGGTTGCTTGGAAAGCTACGTCAAGGTACGCTAGCCATGGGCATAAAATCTATATTGATTATTCATTTTTACCCACAGTGGATGGTGGCCGCCGTATGAGGCTAGAGAAAAAAATAAACCCCAAAGATATGATCTTCCATTTGAATACATTGGATCTCGATGATGGAATAAGGATAGATGGCGTTAAGAAGAAAATCTTTGTAAATAAGACCGATGTGCATGAATTCATACTGCAAATTAAAGAAGACAATGGAAGCGAGCAAATATCCTATCATAGAACTGCCTCTGGCGTGATGCGATTGGTTAATGCCACCCTTAAAGGAAAGTTTTCAGTTTCTACTTACTGATGGTTTTTGGCAAGAATAGGAATCTCATCGACATGATCTGGTGTACTGGGTTGCCTAAACATTAAGATCGAAATTCAGGATTAACATTTTTGGATATCTTATAGATTAATGAAGGAACGATGGGTCTATAGCAAGTTTGCCGATGACATCGAGAGGAACCTAATATCGTATGAAACTATTAATGAATTTTAGTGCTAATGTAATCTAAAACCAGCCCATCCAATCGTAGTTCATTCCGGCACTACACTACTCTTGGTCTTTATTGTTATTTTGAGATAAGTCGGGACTGGCAAAATAGGTTAGAGATAGCTAAGTCTAAAGTTGAAATATCGATTATAATACTCATGAGGGGCTATCTCATTATAAAATTTGGAGACGCATGATTCGAAGTGTCCTACATTGATAAAATTTGCCCTGGTGCATAAAACCATGGAACGTTAATTCTTATTAACACACGCTCCTTCCACAAATCATGAACATATATTTCTCATAGGTCATACATATTCTCGTCTGCAGGATGTATAAGGTGGCAAAAAAATGTCCTTTAAGAATAAAAATACGGGGCAGCCGTGCCAATAAGTGTAAAATCGCACCTGAAGCGTCATGACTTGGTTAGATTGATTGTCTGGTGATCGTATCCGAATAGAGATCATTTAAATTACGCTGGCATACATCCAATCGTCGACGATTAGCATTCGCAATGCTCAATAAACAGAATTAGCCTCATGAATAAGCAAGTTAGAAATACTCGTAAAGCACCTAAATACTGAATGTTACCGATTATCTAGCCCTTGTAATAGAAACTTCAATTGTAGAAACATTTCTTGTTCGGCCGTCATCAGACTGTATGATTTCGGTTCCCACCTTCACCGGACCTACCTTGTATCCAAGCGTATCCATACGCTTAACAATTATTTGAGCGACGTCAACTGCCCTAGTTATGCTCTTACCTCTTGCCTTTATAACTACCATTGGTTCATTTGCTAACTGTACTAATGTAGCAGTCACGTATGTCATAAGTGGTTTCTTTCCTATGAAAATCTCATTGCTTGCTTTGCCTGAAATGCGCGCATTTGTAGAGGACATCGCGTTAAGTTATGCCTGTCAGTGAGATATATAATGTTTGTTAATGCCACAAATCTATAATCCTTCGAATTGCAATCCAGGTGAGGACCGTTAAGTGATAGGGGACTTAAATGGATCTATCGTATTTAATTAACTAATTTTGTTTACCTAGTGTCATACTAGGACATAGCGATCGTCGGGTTCTTTATTGCTATTAGTTAGTAATCCTAGGATTTTTCAATTTAGGTAATTTTCAGAAGCTGATTTTGAAAACGCAAATTTTTCATTGGATCCTGTTCATTATCTAACCTAAGTCATATTTCAAACGCATAACTGTCAAATTCATGCATGCGGGCGTGTTGCCTATCAGTTTATATATAAATTTATGGAGGGCTGCGTTTTAAACTCATCATTTGATGTAAATTCGATAAAAGCTAAATAACATTCAATTATACCTGGATGTTAGTTCTTCAGATGACCCCCCTATGCATTTCGTCAAAAAATTGGAGTTGTACGACGATACTTCAACATCTCTTTTAATTTCATTTATAAAACAACTCAAAAATTATATTTGTCCAGTTATCGCACCATATTCCGTAATCGTTATTCTATTTTATTGACGTTTCTCTAACAGATATCTCTACTTATCGAACGCTGGCCTGAATATATTGCATACAAATGCAGTAGATGTAATCAAGGTTAGTCATGTAATAAAGTTGAAATTGAAATGACATCACCTTAACCAAAGTAGAGCTTCACAATTTGGAACACTTGGTATCGAATGGAAGCAGGAGATGGCGATCTAGTGTTTGCTGCGATCTCAAACCCTCCTGCCTACGGTGATCTTCTCCAAGTTAGGTCTGTTCGGTAGGTACCGACTCTATGATAGTGGTGATCTAGTAGTCAGTATCGTTATTACAAATCAATAGCTATTTTTCATTCTGTTTGAATCATAACTTTTGCGGCTAAATCAACCTGACGTGAACTAGCGAGTGAAATAAACTTCCTTTGGCTGGTTTGTGTGGTGACATAATAATAGTGACTTATTCGAGATTATGGCATACCTTCTTATGATTTGATTGATTCCTAAAGTTAAGTTTTTTAGTTTGTTGGATAACTGCCATCTCATTTCGAATTTGCTAGAATAAGACTGTACGCATCTTAGGCTAGACAGATTCAGTCAGACTTGATCATCTATGCCGGATAGCGCTAATTCAACATAGTAATAAATAGTCCAGCAGTTTTACAGTCATCACGATGGAAGGCTTGTCATTCTGCATTTGATGTTTTCGAGTATCTAGTAAAAAATACCCTGCATATCCTTCATCGCTCTATTGCTTCTGTTTATACAATCGACAGAGCAGTCGATAAATACATTCCGATCCAGAACTCCATTTCCTTAAATTTGGACTGTTCATTAACCGATCCATATTATAAATTGCTTAACTAATCACTGTTCCCCAATCCGAGGAGTGTTCGACATACAGGGTAGTGCTAGTAAGGTATGCACATCAAGTTAATTGGTTAAGACACCCTGGTTAGCCATTCCTCTAAATGTGATTAATTCATATGAAAGCTTTATAACAGACGGTCACCGCTTCCCAAAATATAATAAATACCTCTGAAAATTAAACGCCAGTAAGCTCGATAGACCACTCATCGGTAAAGGTTTATACGATATGGCTGTTCCGATCGACGGATCAGTAATGATAGCATAACCATTAACGTCCTATATCAATTTCTGAATGCTTCTTTAATATGTCTTCGATCTCTAATGGATTTTTATAGATTTCTTCTATTACCACAGGATCCTGAACCTCGTAGCAGTGAAGCAGCTCCTCATGATCTTTAAAAAAGAGGAATACTCTTCCTTCGAATAGACAATGATATAACTCGTCAGGCTTCATTTTTTCGGTTTGTAATTTTATGCCATCTGGTTGTATTGTAACTGGAGAATCCAAAGTGTTTACTTTTCGTGGTATTGATAAAAAAATCTAACTATGGTCTACACAACGCGGTCTGTCTAAAAAAGACAAAAAAAATGCAAGATAAATGTCGGAAGAATTATAATCGTTTTTAGTGACATGGCGTGCTAATCCTGTGGCCCTAAAAGACTATCTGCTTATGGTTAGGTTGCCGAATTTGTTTACGATCCCGTCTAATATTATTGTTGGGTACATCACACTTCTCAGCCCGCCTAATGTTGGACTCTCCTCGTCATTGCCTTTAATTATTATTTCTTCTTGTTTGATTTATGCTGCGGGAATCATCTTCAATGATTATTTTGATATAGAAACTGATATGCGTGAAGGTCGTTTAAGACCGTTATCATCAGGATCAGTTAGGAAGAGGGCTGCGGTTTTGTTGGCTTTTATTTTCCTAGCCTTAGCACTGGTTATTTCTGCATTTGTAGGTGTTTTGAGCTTTGTGGTTTCGTCCACAATCATAATCATCGCATTGCTTTACGACTACAAGTTAAAGCGAACTAAGATTGCAGCCGTTGCCATGGGCTCGGCTCGCGCTGCCAATATAATTTATGGGGCATCTCCAATCCTACTGAGCGGTCTATTTGAATCTGAGAATATACAGAAGCTTATGCTAGAAAGCGCCTGTGTGTTCATGTACGTAGCAGCCATAATAATGGTAAGCGAGAGAGAAGCCAGTACAATAAAAATAAATCGAAAATGGCTCCTTCGACCTTTCCTGCTAATATCCCTTGTCGTGCTTGTTATGTTCGTATCGGCAGTTTTAGGTGTGTTTAGAACGGACTTGTTAGTCAATTTGGCATTTTTAATTTCTATCGTCTGTTTTTTTACTTACAGATGGATATTCAGGTTCAAGTCCGAAATCGGAAGTGAAGAAATTCAGAATTTAGTCAAGATTCTCGTTCTATGCATGGTGATACTTGATTCAGCCTTTGCTAGCGGAATATTTGGAATATTGTTAGGAGTCGCAGTTGCATCCTTCATAATACCGGGACTCGTTCTGTCAAGATTGCTCTATGTTACCTAATGGGAATCATTTTTAAGGCATTTGTTCTGCTCATTAGGATAATAGCGGGTACCAGTTTGAAACACACAATTGTTATTAACATGGTCGGACTCGAGCACGGACGCATAGAGGCCGGGCTTCCTAATCTTTCGAGGATTGCTGGCGCAGGAGAATCCACACAAATCGAGCCTGTTTTTCCTGCTGTAACCTGTACCGTCCAAGCCTCACTTCTGTCAGGTAGACTACCCAATGAACACGGAATAGTTGCCAACGGTTTCTATGACAGAGTTAATCATAACGTATGTTTTTGGGAGCAAGCTAGTGGCCTGGTAATGACCGATAGGGTTTGGGACGTAGTTTCAAAGCAACAAAGGAAAGAGGAGTTGACCTTTAAGAGTGCCTTACTTTTCTGGCAGAACACAATGTATTCCTCAGCAGATATCGTTGTCACTCCCAGACCGCTTCATATGGCCCAGTCGACGATACCTTGGTGCTATTCCAAACCTGCCGGCTTCTACGATGAGAAGCTAGCACCAGAATTGGGTGAGTTTAACCTAGCTAATTATTGGGGCCCGTTCGCATCTAGAAAATCGAGTGAGTGGATTGCCAATGCTGCGAAATATATTTTGGAATTCGCAAGACCAAATCTGATGTTGCTTTATTTGCCCCATCTTGACTATTCTGCACAAAGATTCGGAAAAAGCAGTCCACAAGTACAGGATGATTTGAAATATGCAGACGAATTGATAGGTGAAGTAGTTGAGAAAACAATGAAATTAGGCCTTTTAGATCAGACTCAATTTATTATCATTTCGGAATACGGCTTCAGTGACGTGAGTCTCTTCTGTAAGTATCAATCTAAAGCTTCGAGACGCTGGGCTCTTAGTAACTAGAACAATAAAGGGAAAGGAATACTTGGACTACGAATATAGCCAAGCTTTTGCAATGGTTGACCATCAAATAGCCCATATATATGCCAAAAATGATGCCATTGAAGCAACCAAAAAAGTTCTTGAGAATGTGGCTGGTATTTCAGATGTTTTATCTTCAAATCAGGAGAAGAAAAAATTGAAAATAGATCACGAAAGATCCGGCGAGCTGATTGCCATTTCTAACAAGGATAGCTGGTTTAACTATTACTGGTGGTATGACGATACTGCAGCCCCAAGTTTTGCAAGCACTGTAGACATTCATAGAAAACCTGGTTATGACCCAGTTGAACTTTTTTTGGACCCTACAACGAAATCTGTGCCACTGGATACTTCTCTAGTGAAGTCATCGCATGGTAGGCCACCAAATGTTAACTCTTATGAAGGACTTGCTGCATATGTATCGAATCGCAAAGGGTTTGTGAGCCAGCACATTAAGAATAATTTTATGCCAAATTCAAGCGACATAGGAAAATATCTCATAAGCTTGGTAACTTGAGTCATAAAATTATCTTTTAGTCGATTGATTAGCGTTGAAATACTCAATCACGTTATCGTCATTTAGCCAATTAGACGAAGTGTTAGAAGAATCCCTTCGCAGGCTGGTAGCGCAGGGGTACGATGCCATCGAGGTGTTGGGCGTTCCGCGAAAATCCTATATAGAAAAAGTCAAGGCTACTTTGGATACCTTTGACCTAGCAGTCTCGGGGATTTCTGGAATGTGGGGAACTATGGGAGAGATAGAAGGATCTCGTCTACGAACTAATCTTATCAGGTACTAATCCTTCTTTCGCAAAGAGTAGTTTAGAATATGCCAAACATTGCCTGGAAATGTGTCGCTTGGTAGATGGTAAACAAGTAAATGTTTGCCTGACCTCCGACTATCAAAGTATATCAACATATCAATTGACACATGGATTTAAACTTGATTCGGAAAAACGACATATCGTAGAAAGCAGGGTTATACCGATGCTAACTGAGCTGACTAGAATAGCCAAAGATAATGACGTGAAACTTTTATTGGAACCACTCAACAGGTACTGTAGTCGATTCTGTAATACTGCTAAGGAAGCAGTAGAGATTGCCAAACGGGTAAACGACGATAGCTTTGGGGTCTTGTTGGACACATATCACATGAATATTGAGGAGAGTTCAATCGAGGCTGCGATACAAAATTCAGGTGAATGGTTGCGACATACTCATTTTGCAGATAACAATAGAAAAATGCCAGGGTATGGGCATATTGAATTCGATTCGATCATCAAATCTCTCAAGAAGGTTGGACATGATGAATATATCTGCTTTGAACCAAATTTGTCATTGGCTGACTTCAAAGATGCGACAAAGCTAGGGTTAGACTTTATCAAAAGGATCGAATATACATATTCTTAATTGTGGGTGCAGAATTAATTAAAAAAATTATCATTTGGTTGCTTGTGGATTAGATTGCTTTGGTTCGATCTGACAGTCACTTCTAGTACTCTAGTACAATCCGAAATTTTTGCTATGATTTGGCTACAAATTATAATCAGATAGTAGATGACCTATTGGCCCATGTCACAATTGAAAACGTACTCACTGCAGAACCAACTATTCCTGCTATCAATGCTCCGATGATTGCCTGATTCAAAAAATTGGGAATTATGCCTGCAAACCATTCTGCTACACCTGGCAAAGATAAGTAACCAATTGACCCTACTCCAAACCCAATCACCCAAAAAATCAGAAGAGCAATTCTTCTAGACAACCAACAATCCTCCAACAATCAAACGAACTAGTCTAAGAGGGCTTTCTACAATTATCGGGTCACTACAGGATGAACGCACAATAAAAATATTATACACGATTTGATAAGGATGTTAGTTAATTTTTCTAAATATACTGTGCACTAAATGTGTTTTCTCTTAGAACATTCTACTATAACTCAGGTTTAAGAACTAAATTCACGCTCAGATTGGGTAACGTGTGTGCCTACCACATCAACAATATTCAGAGATTTTTTTTAAACTAAGGTAAATATCTTATGACCATTCCAGATAAATACGATGTAATCCGCATGGTTTTGAACGAAGCATGTTATTAAGAGATTTTTTACGCCTGTTAGGAATACTGTGTAGACCTCAATATGACAATTCAAAAGACCCTAATGAAAACCAAAAAAATTGCCTTTACATAGTTAATAAAAATCCAAAGACTAAAAGCACAAAAAATGAATTAGAGGGTATCCGTCACGAAAATATCGATAAACTGAAGTATTTCGCTTATATGTTGTGCAGGTTTGAAACAGGCTCTAACTGTATGATCAACCCCTGTTTAGGCTAGGTGTTGTAATGACTTCCCAAGGATATTTCACACAATGTCCAGAATGTCAATCCGGGCTCATTCATGATTGTAGCAAAGGTGAATATATTTGCCAAAGTTGTGGATGTGTGGTAATGGATCAGGTGGATGATTATGGACCAGAATCAATTTCTACAGACTTTGAAGAGAAGTCAAAAAATACTCGTGCAAGTGGCTTCACCAGTTACTCGCTTCATGATTTTGGCCTTAGAACAGAAATAGGCCTAGGTTCTAAAGATTATAGCGGCAAATCAATAGACCAGCAAATAGTAGAGCAAATGAATAGCATGAGGAAGTGGCATTCACGAATTAGGGTAGCTAGTCCAAAAGAAAGAAGATTGTCAAACGTATTGTCCAAGATTAATGAAATATGTTCCGGGATGTCTCTACCAAAGACCATTACCGAGACTGCAGCAATGATCTACAGAAATTTTGAAAATAAGAATGATGCTAAGGGCAAGTCCATTTTGTGTATGGCCGCCGCGACAATATATATGGCATGTAAGAGATGCTCGGTGGTAAGGTCATTAGATGAAATAGTAAAGGCAGGTGGAACATCGGGGTGCGACAATCCAAGCTGCAAATTGGCGTCCAAATATTACAGAATGATTGTCATGGAGATGGGAATATTCGGTAATCAGCGTCAGGGTATGGATCAAAAGAGATACATCGGTAATGGTAGGCCTTTGGAGAGGAGTCAAACGCATTCAGAAAGTGCAAAACTGCCACTTGCAGAACTCTCGCACATTCGGCCGTTCGAAGGATCGCGCCTATCTGGATTATATGTTAACAAACCTACTGCTAATATTATCGGGACCAGTATATTTGAGCCTCGCATGAATGTGAACGGTGGCCCTGATTCTGAATTAGGAAACTTATCGCAAAATGGTCAAATATCTAGTCCTAACGACCTGAGATCAAGCACATCTACGGCTACGCAATCATATGCTATAACTGCACCTGGCCAACGCTACCAATCTTATACTCAGCAGGATTCTGTTCATTCTGCGGCAAGAGTGGCCATAGACCATTACATCTCCAAGCTTGCAAACAACGCAAAAATTGATACGAAGGTGGAAAGGCTAGCAATAGATATAGCACATAAAACCAGTAATCATTTTCTAGCTGATGGGAAATCCCCACATGGTCTGGCGGCCGCGTATATTTACATGGCAGCCACATTGCTAGGCTCTAATCTCTCGCAGGTAGAAATTTCAGAAATAGCGGGCATTACAGAGGTAACAATACGAAATAGATGCAAAGATATCTTATGTAACTTCAAAATTGCTATAAAGCTAAAGCCTCAGCAGAAGGAACGTGGCTGATAGATTTCGACCAAGGATCGCTATATGCATGTCTATCTTACTGCAAATTCCCTTTTGACTGACTGGATTTGCAGGGATGAGATTTATCGCAGATCTGGATTGACATTTCATTTGGTTTGGTATAGTTATTGTTATTGTTATTGTTGCTTTTACTGTTATTGAAACCATCATGAATATTGTTCGAATTCTTATCAGAGTTCTGGCTCAATGCGTCTTGGCGAGTCGACTCGCCGGTCGCTGCCACCGCATGACTAGTATAAAAAATGGAATTAATCATAACTGCGAGCAAAATAGAAACAACCAAGAGATTTTTCGGCTGCTTGGAGCGCTTCATTGTCTAATATACCAAACTTAGTCCAAAATACTTTACTCATCTTTTTTATTAGATCTTTCACTGGACCTCTATTCTATAGGATAATTTTCCTTTATGGCCACTTTTAAAGATCCTTCAGATCCTAACGTTGCAATGTGCGCTTCTGTTGGCTGTACATGGTAACTAATTCTTCGACTTCTGTAGCGTCTTCAGGCCTTTTGTCATCTCGAATTTTGCCTGTAAACTTCGGAAATCGTAACGCAAGCCCATACTTTTCTTTTATAGCGTTCATGCCGGCAGTATGAATCGGACTCAACGTGATTTCAGATGCTACGATTTCGATCACTATTTTTGGTTCAAACCATACATCCATCTGTATTGCCGCGTCAACTCTTGGATGTTTGCGTTTTAACAAATGTCTACCTAAGCTATTGTAAAAATCAGTCAAGTGTTGATCTGTGAATCCGGTTCCCACTTTCGAGGCTGTCTTGAATGAGTCGGTTTTGGGATCATACGCTGCCAAAAGGAGCGCACCATATCTTCCTACTCTTCTCCCTCTACCGTACAATGCACCAACTATTACTAAATCCAGCGTATCATTGAGATCGCTTCCGTATTCTCTTTTCAGCTTTATCCAAGCATAACCTCTCGCTCCTGCCTTGTATATTGAATCTAATTGCTTTACCATTATCCCCTCACATCCAGCTTCTAAGGCCTTTGACATGTAATTTGATAGGCATTTTGTATCATGCACCACTGTCTGAGGGACCAAAAGGATTCTGTAATCATTTATCGTGTTAATCAGA
The DNA here is from genome assembly GCA_963765895.1 of uncultured Nitrososphaeraceae archaeon. Lineage (GTDB taxonomy): Archaea > Thermoproteota > Nitrososphaeria > Nitrososphaerales > Nitrososphaeraceae > JARBAU01. The sequence goes on from CAVXZB010000019.1 coordinate 158,870, forward strand.
CGCTCAATAATTTTTCTTCGATCCGAATAAGGTAGGCTGGTTTTAGCCTCGCCGTCATAATACAAGACATCGAATACGTTAAGATAGACTGGATAGTTCTTCATTGCCTCGTCGATCCCATGTTTTCTTCTTCTGTGCATGAGCACCTGAAACGGTAGGAAATTCGAACCGTCTGAGTCGATGGCTACCACTTCACCCTCGAATATAGCATCACTTAATTTTGATCCTGCAATAATAGTAGATATATCCGGAAAATGACTAGTTATTTTTTCTAACCGACGAGAGAACAGTTCAACACGTTCATTTCCCTTATGGACTTGAATTCGCTCGCCATCAAGTTTGAATTCTGCCGCAGCAGACCCATTGACTTGGTGAAAAACGTCTTCAATTGTAGGCTCTCTCTCAGCAAGCATGGGTCTGACTGGCTTGAACAATATTATGCTAATCTTTTTTACTGCATCAAGACCTTCCATTGCCAAAATTCTAGCAACTGTTCCGAGATCACTTGAGACATTATACGCGTTTTCTAACAGCGTCCTATTTGTTTTGGTTCCAGTGAACGCTAAGGATAGAGCATCCATAACAGTATTATCCGCTATACCGAGTCGCAGCGAGCCCATTATGAATTTTATTATATAACGATTCTCCCTGGGTGAAGCCTCGTTGATTATACTACTAACTAAGCGGATTTTATATTCCTGAGAGCGAGGACCTGACGTTCCGGCTATCTCATACAAGACTGAGTAGACCCTCTCAACCGTAATTCTTTGAGGCATTAAGCTTGTCTGGTCTTTATGGCGAGTGACCTCTTTTGCGAGGTTTCCCAAATCGCCAGTACTCCTATATATATCCAATAATGTACTGATTCCCAAACCAGTGGATTGCGCCAATGATCGCAAAATCATTTTTTCTGCCATGCCAATCTCAATTCCTTCAAAATCCGGCCGGAGTTTACCTTGGATAAGGTAGACTACCTTTTCTATGAGGTCTGTAGGTGTCATCTTAAGCAGGGAAACCAGGTGATCTGTGAGACGCAACCTGCTACTAGTCGTTTCCATTTGTTCAAATGCATCTACTAGCAGAGAAAATTCCATGTGCTTTAAGGTCAAGGATTCTGAGGCTTTAAGTTTTATTTGGATTTAGGACACCCGAGCAACAACAATAGAATTTTATTATCATCAATGAAATATGTTAGAGGGAAGACGGTGCTTTAGGATTCAGTCCTAATATTGAATTGTTGAAAAACCTACAAAATTGAGTTATGCAATAGTCAAGACAGCTTCTTTGTTCACAGCTATTCAATTTGGATGATACTAGTCCCCTCAGTTGGCTGGTGGTAACTGAAATATGTAAATTATAAATTAGCCCTAAGTATTTATCAATCTGTAAATCTATGGGCGGAGCAAAAAAAAGACCAATCAGTTCAACCCAGAACGATTCAAGCGGGACTCAAGGCGATGCTAACGCAGGGACTGGTAAACCAACTAAAAAGAGTGAATCAAAAAAGGGAAGTGGACAACAACAACAAAAACAAAAATTGTCTGTATTAGTTGAGGAGGCCAACGGGAGAAAGGCATTGGATAATATGAAAGCCATAACTGTGCATTCATTCGCTAGGATCGTTGGAGTAAAGATTTCGGTTGCAAATGCGTATATTAGGTCACTTGAGTCTAAGAATGTCCTCATGTGCGTAGGTGGATATAGCGGTCACAGAGTTTATCAACTCAAAAAATAACACTGACATAACACAAATGACTGTTATTGAATTAAGTGGGAGTAACAAGAACTGTAGATCTAAGAATCTTGCAAAATCCTTTTTAGATCTCTACAATGAATAACTTCTGCGCTAGGTCCTGCTTCTCATAATGATAACATCACCTGGTATGGCGGATCCAATCAATTCTATACCTTCTTTCAGTATGCCAACATGACTCATGGCCGATACGGTTGAATCCTTTAAGAAAAAACATAATGCACCATTGGACGTCATAAATCCAACATCGCCCGACTTAAATTTTGTTTTAGGTTTTTCCGTGCCAATTTCTAAGCCGGTCTGGATATAAATGAAATGGTCCTTAAATCTATGCATTCTATCTTGAATTGGTAAGCCCTTGAGTATTTTGCTAACAGTCACTGGTGCTAAATGACGAATCATTTCACAATCTACGTTGCCTTTATTTACAAGTTCCACTGTGAGGGGTATTCTAGAGATTGATCTGCTTGAATTCGCTGAGCTCATAAAATGAGTTGAGTATTCACATATTTAACAGAAACGTTTAATTTTGGGGACATTGTCACATTCGCAACATTTAATTAGATATGAATTATCCTTTGCTTTATTCTTGGTAGTTAAACAATCTTCGCCCGACAATGTTGCACACAAAAAATCTGCTAATAAGGAGAAATCGACCAAGAAATCCCATGGTAAAACTAAATCTACTTCAGCTCAATCTGGAACTACCGAAAGCGCATTAGCGGAACATTCAGAGGACCTGACTAAAAAAAAACAACAGCGCTCAGGACAGAAAGACCGTAGCGCGACTAGATCCAAAGGTAAATCCAAAGAGACCGTTTTAGAAGGTAAAATGGAGCAAGAAGATCAGGTAGGTTTTGATGCAGATACAAAGAAAAGTACTAGACCTGAGAACGAGGTCGTAACTTATACAGAACTTGATTTTGCGCTGAAAGAAATCCCTCCTCAAGATAACAAGGTCTTAATTGGCCCATTGAGATTGACAAGGTTTGAAAAGGCAAGAATCACAGGAGCTAGATCCCTACAGTTATCATTGGGAGCACCCAGCCTTATATCTGTCTCTCCTGATATAAGGGACTCTATATCGCTTGCTATAGCTGAAATCGATTCTAGGACACTGCCGATATCAATTCGTCGGATCTTGCCAAATGGACTGTATCAGGATATTCCGATTGACTGGATGAAACTGTGAGACGAATAGGGTCTGGACTATTCGACTAAATTACCTAAAATAAGATTAGGTACTCATTAATGAATGCGAATTCAGGATCTCTTGATTACATGCAATTTTAGAAATCTATTTTTCGAGAGAAAGTATAAAATTTTTTATTAATGAGGATGTGTTTCCAGTTCCAAATATCGGTTTCATATCCTCCGAAAGGTACTTACACGATACCTCAGAAGTGCCTTTATCTAATCTGGGTCTTAATGTAGACATTTTAGGCGTCCGTCGTAGTACTGAATTTACTATGCCCATTGGATTAACGCTTATTAGCTTATTCCATCCTTCCTTTACGGTTTCTACCCATTCAGTACTCTCTCGTATGGTAAAACAAGGCACTCCTAGAATATAGGCCTCCTTCTGAACTCCCCCCGAATCTGTTATAGTTTTGCTCGCATTTTGCAATAACTGAATAAAATCAATATATCCAACAGGATCAATAATCCGTAGATTTGAGCAATTTTCAAGTCTTTCGTACAAACCATTTTCTTTAAATTTTTTCTTTGTTCCCGGATGAATAGGATATATGACAAGCCTGTTGTGGTCTAAATGATTGCTAGAATAATATTTTTCAGATAGGATCTCAAAAGCCTCAATAATCGAGGTGAGGATTTTTGTGGAATGAGTATTCTCTGCCCTGTGCATTGTGAATAGTATATAAGATTTTGGAATTAGACTTAACCTATCAAGAACCTTCGACTCTCTTATTGAAATCTGGAGAGCCTCATTTACCACCTCGACTGACAGATCTCCTGTAAATATTGACCTGCCGTACACGTGTTCTCTTTTTAGATTAGCAATGGCCGTCTCGGTGGAAGCAAAATGATATTCACTCAAATTGTCAGTTAGTATTCTATTAATTTCTTCTGGCATGCGTCTATCAAAGCTCCTTAAGCCGGACTCGATATGTGCAACTTTTATACCTGAACTAACCGCAGAGAGTGCACCAGCAAAAGTCGAGTTTGTATCTCCGTATACCAGAACGAGATCAAATGGCGGTTTCCTATTCCTTTGCTTCGTAGACCGAAACTCATAACTGGTATCAAACGTACTACGAGTTAATCTATTGTATTTCCTATAATTTATTCTATAATTTAAGAAAATATCTTCCAATCTTTTAACCATTTCTCCTATTTGATATCCTGGTGGACCCGATCCTACACCAAGTTCGAAATCTGGATCAGGAAGCCCGAATTCCTTAAAGAATATTTTTGATAAGCCAAAATCATAATGTTGACCGGTATGTATTATCTCATGATCCACATGACCCTTCAGAGCCTTATAAATGGGCGCGACTTTAATAAAGTTCGGTCTTGCACCCACAACCGATGCGATTTTCAAGAAATGGATCAACCTATCCAATTAAATATATTCTTTAATAGTCCTCTTTCTCCAATAGGATTGGAGTCAGAATTGCATAGGACTTCTCCTAGTTTAATCATAGAGATATCTCAATTTCCTATTTCACCATATATAGTTCTGGGCTATGCACACTCTGCGTCTAATTTTAATGTGACAATCTCTATCACACGTGCGACGGTATCCTAGGCATGCGCGGAATCAAAAGACTATTCGACTTATTCATCACTAATCATCTATCCAATTCTGGTTCGATGTATAGTTGATTTTCATATAAGATTTATCAGATTAAACTGGGTGCATTAATCCTCTTAACGCAAATAAATTATTAATTCACCTTGTACACAAGAATCATGAATAACAAAACTATGGCAATTGTGGCGATCGCCGCAGTAGCAGCTATGTTAATCGCAACATCGATGATTGCAACTGACAGTGCACTTGCAAAAAAATACAAGAAGACACAAACGGCAGCTCAGGCAAACGCTTGTGGTAATGGAAAATTAGCGATGAAGATCTTCTGTCAGGCAGTCAGTTCTCAATTACAGGGCAACGACAACGCTGTTAACGTAATAGGCGTACAGCCTTCGTAGTCCCCCATACACATTTTTTTCGATGGTTTCGTTTTAAACCAGCTTGTAGTTTCTCACTCTCTGTCAATAGAATATCGCATAATTGGTATCGTTTACGTTCATTAGTACTGTCATGACCGATGCAAGAACGTAAACTCGACAAAATCCTTTTCGAGACAGAGACCTAAGTGGAGTATAGAATTGTACATGACAATATCGTATTGCCAGTCATTCGATAATTTAACATACAGGAGCTACCAACATGAGAAGACAATACGACGTTGTGCAATATGTTAATTCATATTCCTATTGATTATTTGATAACAGGGATATATGATCTATTGATGAAGGTAAGAACAGTTCCGATCTATCCTGAGCCGGCCCTTCTGTTAATTAACGAGCAGAATGGACTTTCAGCCAAGAGGTATATTGTGGTTTCGGATCTACATTTAGGATTCGAAAATACACTAGATACACGTGGAATATTTATTGACTCGAATCTATATCTAACCGAGACAATAAATGAGTTGGTGCGTTTAATTCATTCTTATAAACCCGAGGCAGTTATACTGTTAGGAGATCTAAAGAGCACTGTCGGCCACATAAATAAGGATGAATGGAAAAATGTACCATATTTTCTGGATGTGATTTCAAGATATATCGACATTTATTTTATTCCTGGAAATCATGATGCCAATATAAGACTCTTGATACCAGATTACGTCAATGTTTTCAGCATGAATGGAATGCTTTTAAATGATACTCTTCTGTTGCACGGACATACTATGCCATCGAACGCTAGGTTGTCGACAGTCAAAAGAATCATAATGGGCCATATCCATCCTGTTTTTCTGAAAGAAGGCAGTGTTCTGAGTGGTCAGAGGGTTTGGCTGTATTTCAAGGCAAAAAAATGGGCTTTAAGCCCTATGAACATGACTAGTGTATCTCAAGACAACGAATTAGTTGAGATCGTAGTGATTCCAGCCTTCAACAGGTACCTTTACGCATTATCCAAGAAGCAATTCAAAAAATCCATCTCACCCATCATAAATAGAATCCTTCTGAAAAATGCAGTCGAAGAGGCATACATAACTACTCTTGATGGCTCTCTAATCGGCGATATTAATTCCTTGCACAATGTTGTTTGAATCTGCCTATTCCTATTTTTATTTCTGATTTGCCGACTCGCAGCTATGTCGTTCATATTCTGATTTCGAAATATTAGAAGTCAAATTAAGCGGGGTTTGACCTTTTACCCTGATATGAGTGAGCCTGTCGAATGTGGTGTCTCATTTGTTCCATACCTTCAAAACATTTCTTACATTCTCTGCATTCGTATGCATTTTGATCACAATGAACTAGTTGAACGTGTTGCATGAGCTCTTCAATTCCTCTAAAGTGTTGTTTGCAATTATAACATTTGTGTTTTTTAAATGGATTCAAGTAACTTTCACTTTTTGATTGCAGTTATCCCAGCAGGTTCTGCAAAGTTGACCTGCTATCTTCCATTTGGGTTTTGGATTGTAACGAAAAAAGCTAAGTTTTTTTTGACATACTGCACAGAAATTTATCTTTTTTTCAAACTCAATTCTTTTATTTTCATAACATTCTTCACATAGAACACTTCCTGTACCCATCTCCCATTGCCATTTCGGTTTATTCTTGTCTGCTTCTTCAAGTTCCTTAGCACATATTGAACACCTATCTCTCGCTTCTTGAAGTCTTTTCTTTTCCTCTTGCTTCTTGAGAACTTGCTCTTTAGTCTTGTCTATATGGCAATCAGCGCATAGAAGGCCTTCTATACCCGAATCATCCGGGGGCTTGTATTTATGTTTCATCACCTTACCGCAATTTGCACAATGGAGAATTTTTTTTCTACCGAAAAGCTCCAACTGAATATATTATGATGCACCCATAGAAAAATCTTTAAGCCAATGTCGTATCATCAGGAATAAATTCTCAGGCAAAACGATGACTGTTTTTTGTGAATAGCATTTGAAAATGCTTTCCGACTATTTCAGAGGTAATGGACTGGTCTAGATATAATGTTCATGCTTAACTGGAATCTGTCTAAATTGTTTATACAATTAGTATATCTTGTCATTTGCATAACCTTCGGAGTTTATTAAAACAAAATATTGTGAAAATGATATCATGCATGAAAAATTGCTTTTGCGGATACCTATTTTGGATAGGTGAGTCAATGTTGAACATTGTCTCAGTGAGAATTTAGTTGGCCCGTAGGAAAGCATTCACAATAGCAATAGGCTTGAATCAACCTTTGATCCAGTACTTAATATCTTTGAAATAGGATACGTCTCTTCTATCGAGACCTTGTATGATGATTTAAACGAATTTAAATAATAGGAAAAGAAAAAAATAGGACAATGAAACGAACTATATTGCCTTGATCTCTTAGTTAGTTTAGTTCTTATTGTGAAACGGTTAGATTGGCCAAATTGCCTCTACCTTGAATTTGTGATGCTGCATTTTGGCAGTCAATCTTTGATGGCAATTTACCGTTACCGCAATTGTTTTCTTGTGCTAACGTTTGAGTTGTTCTCTTCTTGTAATGTCCACCTGCAAATGCGTTGCTTGGATTCATGGCCGATGTCGTGACTAACAATGCTGCAACTATTGCTATAGGCAGCGATTGCGAAACCAGTTTTGTTGTTCATATTATATTTCTCTATTAACACAATATTGCGATAGTTTATCTGCATTAGGAGAAATATTGCTACGAGTTAAATCAGATTTATCTTCTCGAACACTCACTGCTCGAATCGGTCATGATATCAATGCATCATGATGGGTCGGTTCATGGGTTATGATGCACGATAACTCCAATACGTGATAAAATGTCAATCCTTTATGGCTGCTGGGATTGAATACATACGATCATACTTAGCTGATCCTGCACAAATTTTAATTGTCCTTAATGTCTATGGCCCTAATTTCTTCATGAAAGCAAAATGTTTACGTTACCAAACAGGAAATTTTCAGGCCAAATTGCCAGTTCGCGTCGAATTGCACGGGAAGCTGCATAGGATAATTTTCGCAACTTGCTTAACGTTAGATCATAGATTCTACCTACAGCCTTCCAAATTTTCGACTGATCGAAGATACTATGAATAACAAATATAAGTAGTGATCAAAGGTGGTAATTGCCCATGCAGACTCGTTTGCGAATCATACTCTGTAGTCGGTTACGATTTGTTCCTTTACTGACAGTTATCTGACTAATCCATTTGTCATAGACTTGGTCTAGACAATTGAAACGATATACAGATATCTGACATAAATTCTGTGAACTCTCTTATCAAGTGAAGCGAATTTAAAGATCACAAATTCTTGACATAAGAAATGTGAGTGGGGATTAAAATTCAAGAATATGCTAAATGGACTGTGAGAGAATTATGAACAACAAACTACTACATCACTTAGCAGCCATGCAGCAGCAGTATAATCACAGTCCAATTCTTACACTATTCTTGATCTGTAACCCCACACTGCTGCATGAATAAACGTGATAGAATAAAAACATTTTTAAAGAATTTTACCTCATCAAAATATACTAAAATAATATACAGTATGAGCACATGCTTATGCAATTCATCCTCCTTATGTCTGCTAGACTACTATGGAAGATAAATCTGATTTAACTCGTAGCAATATTTCTCCTAATGCAGATAAACTATCGCAATATTGTGTTAATAGAGAAATATAATATGAACAACAAAACTGGTTTCGCAATCGCTGCTATAGCAATAGTTGCAGCATTGTTAGTCACGACATCGGCCATGAATCCAAGCAACGCATTTGCAGGTGGACATTACAAGAAGAGTACAACTCAGACATTGTTACAACAAAACAATTGTGGTAACGGTACAATGCCACTTAATGTTGACTGCCAAAATGCAGCATCACAAATTCAAGGTAGAGGTAATTCGGCTGCAGTAGCGGCTTCACAAGGAGCTGCTGATGGCGAGTCACGGTGGCGATCACGATGGCGGTCACGATGGCGGTCACGATGGCGGTGACGATGGCGGTCACGATGGCGGTCACGATGGCAGGGGCAACAGCGCTAACGGCGGTAACGGCGGCGACGCTAACAGTGGCGGCATGAAGGCTGAAGTAAAGTAAGCACGGACTGAGTAAAGAATCAAAAATAACAACTAACGACAAAACCTTTTCTTTCTTTTTTTAACAAATCTGTCAACAACGATTCTTTTGGTATAAGCGTAATAACGACCTTCCTAGCCTTCAAATAAGACCATAATTGTTGCAGAAAACATTTTTTATTGCAATACTGTACTATGCAATACTAAACATATCAACAATACTATTAGAATAAATAATTAATGCTATGTCAAAGAAAAAATATTATGATGTATTTTCCTGATGTCTAATGAAAAATTCATTGAGACTCTAATAAGAATCCCGAAAGCGTATTGCAATGCATTACATACTAACAAATAATCAAAAATATATTCCTAAAAGACGTAAATAGTTACTTGAGAACAATGAAGAGCTGAATGTCACATCATATTTCTACAAATTTACAATAATAGTGACTTAACATTTACTTAATATTAGCACGACCGCTAATTATCTGAGCTTCTCGGTGACTCTGCCCATTTCTTCCACAACCTTTTAGGGTATCTGAGATATCCATAACTTGGTTACGATTGGAGCATCAGATTATTCAGGTGTTCGAAAATGTTAGCCTGTATTCAGCTGTAAACCCAATTCTGATTACATTATATTATTAAATTAGTCTCGTAGTTATAGTCTACACCAGATTCCGGGTATCAAATAATTGTATCTACAAGCTCGTCATACTAAAGTTAATGCCGGTAACTTCAGAGAACATTAACATTTATTATTTTCACACTACGCCAAGCATAACTGCAGCAGGATCACGCCAGACAAAAAGGAAAAGTTTTCCTATACTCGTTAATTATTGAAAACTCATATAACTGGAATTCTGTTCAAACAGCAACTGATTAGTCTTGAGCACAGGAATTCATCTTCCTCTATTACTTATTAATACTAGATTTTCTACGTCGTTTGGATTTAGATAGATTTCTCCCTTTATCGATTCCTTAATTCCGATTATTGGTTCCCTACATTCAGGACAGATTTGATAGTAAACAAAGATAGTGTTATTTCTTGCATTTTTTCCCACAATAGAGTTATTCATATGAGGATGAAATTTGTTCTGACACGTAGGGCAAGTTAACATAGTTTTTATCTATAAGAACAAGCTCAGATAATTATATCTTTTCGTGAGTAACTCAGACCGATGCAGTATTTAGTTTAAATTACTTACCCCTCATTGGTCGTACATCTTGTTACTAGTTACTATACCACTGATAATCGCTTGATTGAATCTCTCAATTCCGAACATTCACATAATAGTAGATATTAATCTTGGTAGAGTTACCCTTATAATTATATGAATTTCTGCAAAAATCCTTTTAATATTACTAATTTATTGCAAAAGCAATCATTTCCAGTTTCCAGTTTTATTTTCTAGATTCTATTTATATAATGTTTTTAAATCTTGTTCTTGCAATAGAATTTGTGACCTCTTCATACTTTTATCTGTACAGATATTGTATGTATTTACAAATAATTCTGCAAGATCTGCTTTATTCTTATTCTTACTTATAATTTCAACGCGCTTTTCAAATATCGTGGAAAGAATATTATTGTATCTACAAGATCGTTGGATATTGTGATTCCATGACATTATAACCAAGACATTTTGTAATATTTTCGTTTCCATTAACGAATGTTTAATTTCTCTTAGTAGATGTTCTGCTTCTCTACTATTTAATCGTGGTTCACACAAAAACATTTCCAAAAAATTTGAAATTATCACCACCTTGGAATTATAAGATTGAATTATTCGTGGTATTTGGGTAATGATCAAATCTATCAATTGATAAACTGTGAATGCCCTGCTTACAATTATGTGCTGTAATATTCTTTTAATATCTAATCCATATTGTCTTGCAAAGTTTACAAATAGATAAAAATCCAGACTATTTCCTGCATCTATAATTACAATGTTAGGTGAATTAAATCCTCCTATTCTTTTTGGCATTAAAGCACGAACACACAATCTTGTAACAATCATATTTGTATATTTTTTATTGCCAATTATACATACTCTATCTCCATTTGAGAAATTTACAAGATTATCTAATTTTTCAATACCACAAGATAATGCATCTGTCTTGTAATTTAATTCATAAGCAGTTCTAAATTTAGGTAATGGCTCTTGTCGCTGCGGCGATTGTGAGAATAAATGTATCCTTTTATCATAATTCCTTTTAATAAGAGTATTTGAAAGTAAAGATCTACATATAGGGCATTCCTCCTTATTAGACCATAAGTTACTAATAGATGTGTCTAGTTCCTTTAGAATGGTGCCACATTCTTTGCACAAATATTGTAGTATATTTTGATTAAACATCAATGGTACGGTAAGAGTACGGTAACATACCTTATAAGTAGTTAAATAAATATTGTAACGAAATCAATTGATCATCGCGGTGGAAATGGGCTGTCGAAAGAACTCCTATACCTTAAATTGACAGAAACTACAACACAGATATTTAAGATAAACCTATTAAGTCTGGCGTAATCTCAGAAGGACCAATTAACGGCTAACTGAAAACGAATTCTTTTGAATTCAAGAGGTATTCTGGCATTAAGTATATAATATGCGAACTAATCCGACTTTCCAAGGTGGTAGCTCAAAAGCCAGAGATAAGCCTCACAAACTTAATCAATACTTAATCAATACTTAATCAATACTTCCTTGTATTCTAAAATCCTCTTAATGCAGAATATTTAGAAATAGTACCGCTGTCTATAAATACTGTTAATGATACGATCGTTCAATAATAAAGGAGAAATGTTAACCCTAATGCCATCAGCCAATCATAATAGGTGAACAGAGCTAAGTCTCCAATCTGTCCATAAAAATTCAAAAACCAAGAAGAAATCTTATCACAATATCGCATCCGATTTTCGGTTGATGAGTAACTCATGTAACTGGAGAGCATTTCCTAATTCCAGATTTTCTAAATCCACATATGACTATCGAAATTTTAATCTACGTGAGAGATACTGTGATAATTGTCGTGAATCAGATCAGATAGACAGCTCACCATGATATATCAGCAAAATTAAAATTTCGATCTAAGCGAACTATGTTAATCAAGAATTTTATAGGTTTTCTTTCATGTACGTTTTACCAGCATCGCTCAGTATCTCAGAGAAGTGAATAGAGAGATATTAATGCTTTCTATTCCCTCTCTTATGAAAATTTAGTCGAGTTTAATCTTATATTTGGCCGGAGATTTGAGTTCAAGGGTTAATATTCAACAACGGCAGGACTGTCGAACTTGTGCATTACGATAATGAGGCATGAAAATTAAAAGATTATGGAACCTACTCAGAATTCCAAATATCAGGATTTAGGCAGGGATATCTTATATGCATGATAAATAAAATTACTACACTCTAACGTCCACGACAACCAAACTCAAAAAAGTGGAGGCAAGTCCGGTACAGGCTAATTTAGTAACAATCAAATAAAAATGGGCTATTTGTCGCAACATAACCTACCTTATAGGTTGTTGCCGTAGGCCAATATAGGGATATGGAAGGAGAAGATTTCGTGTCTTTTTTATAATTATCTTCATTTATCTGATACCTTAGAATATGAGTCTTTTGTTATCGAAAGTGTTTATTGAGATATATCAATACTTACAATGTTGACATAATAGCTGTGAACACAGTATGTAAAGATAATATGTGAGGTTCAGAAGTCACTCTATATTGTTACTAATGCAAGTACCAAATAAAATCTGACATTGTTATACCGAACAATAGATATGACATGTACGCTTTAGTCTAGGGTTAAATTATTAATAGCTTATGTATCTAATCAAGCTCTACGCGAATGATCCTTGTAAGATGCCCGTTAACTGAACATGCAGACGACACACCAGTCGTTTAAAGTAGCAGTAATATATCAACGACAAATAGTCGTACAAGTAAACAGTTAGAATTGCCGCTTTGGCGTACTCCATATGAAATGCGCTAAATTCGGACGATTAACTCAGTTATATAAATTATGAAGTGACATTCATATGTATTGTTGATATCAGATTTAATCAAGTATATGCTACATTAAATCCTAGGAAAGCCACATTATGTGAAAAATTTGCGTATTACCTCGTAAACTACCGCGGCTTTCTCTGAGAACGGAGCGTGTCCTGCATTATCTATAACCTCCACTATAGCATTTGTTAGCGATTGGTGGAATAATTCAAGATATTCAATAGGAATCAGAGTATCATTTCTACCCCATATTAGAAGCGTTGGCACTTTGCCCAGAAGCTTTAGTCGTTGGGGCTCAATCTGAGTCATTACACTATTCTCATAAGCCGAGCGGAAAGAGTATTTTGCATTAGGCATGTTTATTCTAAAAATAAAAAGGTTAACCAATGCCGGACCTAAGGAAGATGGATTTGCCATCATTTGTTGGAATACATTTTTACGTTATCAAAGGATGGATACAATGCGGCATGAAAGTATTGCTCTAGTAGAGATGTCGGCCCATTTAATAGGCCTGAAGAGTCAATCAATACAAGTCTATCTATCAATCCCAAATTTTCTATTGCAACCTCTGCAGCAATATAACCCCCAAGCGAATGTCCAATTAGACATGTTTTACCGTGATCTATGCCCACTGTTCTCATAAACTCAAATACAAAATCTTTGAAAAATCTGATGCTATAATCTACGGTGTTAGGCGTATCACTTTTGCCAAAACCTAGCAAATCGATCGCAAGCGTGTGATACGATTTAGATAAGGCTTCTGGGATATCCAGCCATCTGTCTGCAGATGCACCTAACCCGTGAATAAGTAAGATATGATCCGTGAAATTATTGTCACTCTTATTCTTATCGCCTGGCTCATATTCCAGGTACCTTGTTCTGAATCCATTTACATCGACAAACTTTTCCATCTTTTATCTACTACTCTTTTGTGCATACGGAAGCATATTAGTATGATCTGTAAACGTATTGCATTGAATTAGTAGCGAAGCATGACTCAGCGCAGAAAATAAGTATCGTAACTGATATTATATTTCTATACTTGGGTTCAGCCCAGCCTAAATATGCCTCTAATTGATACCATATCTCTTTTGATTTACACAAGAATGTCCATAATATTTACAAAATCATAACCCAAATTTAGTTTGAGCAATTTAAACTATATCCAAGTTAATTGATATGGTGAGAATAATTAAATTCCTTCCAGGAGACTATTACCACGTTGAACAACATAACCATTTGGTCGATTGGAATCTTATCAATTAGATTCCAGCTATTACCCAATCCGAGTTGTGAAGCAATTTTTCCACTTTGAGGTGATACGAAATATGTAGTCAGATTGGAATATACAGGCGATCGTCTGAGCAAATTATCGCAGCGGATTACGACGCTGCGCCCAATCGATTATCGAACCATCATATAGTCTCACGCTATTAAACCCCGCCTCTCTAAGTTGCAAATAGGTATGAGAAGCCCTTGTTCCAGAGTGACAGTAACATACAACTTCCTTATTTTTCGTAATCCCCTTATTTTCAAATTCACGTATTAGCTCGTCCCTATCTTTAATCATTTTCCCATTACTTCCTATACCTTCTTCCCAATTATGTAAGACAGATCCTGGGATCCTTGCTTGGAAGTGTTCCTGCGGTGTTCTGGCATCCAGTATTATTATTTCTCCCGTATGCATCCTATCCTTGATTGTTTGCTCATCTGCTCTAATGGAAGAATTTATCCGAGAAGAGAAGTGCGCATTATTTGGGGTAGTATAGGTTGGAACTTGCTTGCTAGTTGCCAATCCAACTTTCATCCATTCGCTGAATCCAATTTCTAGGAGCTTGACACTCGGGTGCCCATGGTAAAGTAGGCTCCAAACTACTCTTGCTGCAGACGGGTCGGTATTCTCACCATATACTACGACTGCTTTTGAGTTATCGATGCGAAGTTTAGTAAAAACCTCTTCAGCTGTCTTAGAATCGATCACTAGATTAGCCCCATTATCAGCAACTGAAACAAGGCTTTCAATACCTATCGGCAGGGCATTCTCAATATGTCCAAACCTGTATAACATCTTTCCCCTTGCGTCTAAAACAAGTACTTTAGGGTCGTCTAAGTGCGCTGATAGCCAGTCATAATCTTCAGTTACTATCATAATTTATCCATTCACATTGAATTAAACCTCATATGAATCATAATTTCGTCCTTTGACCAAATTTCTTTGCCTGATAAACCGTCTATTTAAGGGCTGTGTAAAATTTCGTGCTAGAGAAGCATAATCTATGCCTTTATCTTAGCTTTATGGATACCAGTATGCCTTCATAGTAGGTATCCCTCTTAGTACCGAGGCAATTCATGAATGTGATTTCTTTTGTTCGAGATTACGAGGATTTAGCTTAATTTAGATTTTCGGGACGCATAAATTTTACTTCTTTAAGGGGATATTCTTAAAGACACGAACAGATAGGTCATGACAATTTATGGTCTTCTATTTGGAAAAAACATCTAAACCATCCGCTTGCTAGTTTAGCGACTTCTTCGAGCGTGCCTGGTTCTTCGAAGAGGTGGGATGCATTCGCAACTATAGCCATCTTCTTCTTTTCTGAAGCAATATCTCGTAGTGCATTTCTGTTCCAGTCTATCACCTCTGAAAAATCATTACTCCCTACAATGAAAAGCGTGGGAATTCTGACTTGGTTCAAATTATTCCTTTGAACAAGGTCTGGCCTTCCAGAACGTGATACTATTGCAGCGACAAAATTGGATACACTGCTAGTTGCCGTTGCAATAAGGGCAGCTGCTGTGCCTGTACTTGCTCCGAAGTAACCGACTAAAAGGCCTCGAGTATTTGGATTTCGGGTTACCCATTCAGTTATTGAAACCAAACGGCTTGCTAAGAGCCGAATATTGAATTTATTCAATAAGAAGCCCGAAATCTTATCCCGCTGCTTTTCCATGATAGTATCGCTCTCTTCTTCTTCAGGTGTAAGTAAATCTACCAATAAGGTAGCAAGTCCATCTCTATTCAATATTTCTGCCACGAATCTATTTCTAGGGCTATTCCGACCACTTCCGCTCCCGTGAGCAAATAAGATTATTCCTTTTGGCTTGCTTGGAACAGTAAGATCGCCTTGTTGCGTAAATGACTTCCCTAAGCTCGAGATCGGAATATACACAGATGCTTTGACAAATTCTGTACTTGCTTCTTCCATTTAATCATCATTATCTATGGGATTATTTTAAAAACGCTACTTTAGTCATTAAAGGAGCTCGACACCTAGGAATCTGATAGAGCATGCATATGAAATCTAAACTATAATGGATTCGTGGACTTATTCGATATAAGTTCTCAGAATTATTATTTTCAAATTCCGACTCATATCTCACGACTTGCTTATGTTTGGACTCGACGGAGTTTTAATCATTAATGTCAAAATCGTTCAATAGAAGTCTTGAGAATAGATTTTGATGTCCTTGAGGGACAATAAATATTATTTATCTTTTTCATCATTGCGGAGTACACGGAATCATTGCCTGGATCTTCTTGCAGTCAGCATAAAGCGACCGAAATTGGTTTGATAAACCCCAATTGGATTATTACAGGCATTACCTCGAATTACGAGTTCTTCTGACACAGGTTAGCATAGAATCTATATCGCGAAATTTATGCCCGTCTTTAAATAACTGCCCAGATCTCCATAGCGGCTGCTCTAGATCTAATACCGCAATAATTCTCATACTCTTGTTTTTTTCTCATAACTGGAAGTGCAGCCAGTATGATAACATGACCATAAAATTTTTTCACATTA
The DNA here is from genome assembly GCA_963765895.1 of uncultured Nitrososphaeraceae archaeon. Lineage (GTDB taxonomy): Archaea > Thermoproteota > Nitrososphaeria > Nitrososphaerales > Nitrososphaeraceae > JARBAU01. The sequence goes on from CAVXZB010000019.1 coordinate 175,721, forward strand.
TTCTTCATCTCATCAACAGATAGGTCTTGGAAGGAACTTACGAGCCCAATTTCGGCGATAGTTCTCCATACATAGAGATTTCCTTTCTCTATATCCTTAATTGGACTGCATTCTAGGGTCCGTCATTATTAACTCAAGTTGGATAATCTCAATAGATAGATCTCCACCCTCAGCCAACACTCTGAACTCATTTACTTGGTGCAATCTCTGAACTTTAGCGTATGTAAGAAAATTATATCTTGTGAGAAGCAATGAAGGTTAGAGACCGGTGCTAGTAGAGCAAACTGTAACTACAGCAACTGATGATAGAGACCATTTTCTGAAAGGCCATCCCCTCGTGGTTCATAGTAGTGGATGTTTAATATCATATAGTCGAAAGAATAATACTTCTTATAATTTGGCAGAAAATTTTTCTTTAGGCGAGCCTGTGACAGAAACAGTCGTGCAGACAGTAACGACTAGGCCGCAGTACTTAAGGTGTCTAGTGGGCTAGTACATGTCGACATAGATAACATGGAAGGTTTGTAGGTCCCATAGTAAGTTTTAGGATGGCACTGAAGGGGATTATTGTATAGGGAATGAACATATGCAAAGAGACAGGCAGCTAGTTATCGCAGCCAGGACTAATCAATTGGAGAGTCTAAACTTCAGAAAAATGACAGATTTCTATAATGACCAGCTGAGCTAGGCATTGTATGCATTCCAAGAGATTACTGGATCTGAGAGATTAAAACGGTAGATCAGAAATTAAAATAAGGATTCCCCGAAGAAGGCCAGCATAATCAACATAAGGCCATTTAGCAGTGTATATTCATATTATTTCTCTACGTCATGGACTTTCAGCCTTCGACTTGCTCTGACCCAGCGGAATGTATATTCCATCATCCTTTACTATCATTTCTAGCCTGGTACCCTTTGCCAAATTAAAGCCATCGACAACAGGCTTGGGCAATACTATTATCGAACTAGATCCCATCGATGTAATGGTTACAGTGTGTTTTGTAGGCATTACCTTTCACCTAATCATCTGCATGTATATTTAACTATTATCATGGATATATGTTCAGGCCTATATTGAAATATATATTTTTTAGAGCGAGAACCTAGCCATGAAGGTTCAGCCTTATTTCGACGCACATTGACAATATGCGCTGAGTACTCTTCTAATCTGGGGAAGTTTAAGGTTATACTTTAATTTGACAACTGTCCTGCATAAAGTGGCTTTAGGTAAAGGTTATATGCTACGAGTTAGACGAAGGTGATTTCGTTGGGCTATCTCTATTTTACCGCGACAATTCAAATTTCATATTACAGCTGGCCCAAAAAAATCCGGCCTGACATAATTCACCTTCGGTATTGGCTGATTATTTATCGGTTACTTCAAGATGGACTCGATCCTCGAAAACATGTACAAACATTCATTCGCTTTAAGAGTCCTATAGAGTTTCTCCTAACAGCAACTTTCCATTCAGTAAGCGCCATTAAGTGGAAGTAAAATTGGTTGGTTGTCACTCTAAAATGCTGGCCCAAAATGAGCCCTCGGAAAAGGTGTTAAAATAATACCATTGTCAGATACAGGAAAAGGATACTTAATTATAATTCCTCGATAATCTGAATAAAGAAATACCTGCTAAAAGTGGAGCGATTACTTTATCTACTAATTACATGTCCACGATAATTGGAGGAGAAAATGAAGCAATCCCACGCGGTGCAGAATCTATCTTCTCATCACGGAAAAGGAAATGGATGCAATGGGGGCCTGTTACAAAAGAATTTATAATAACTATATGAGTCATCAAAGGCTGAAGATTAACAATTTATTGAATAGAAAGAAAGAATGATGATCCATGTACAGGGATCATTTTTTAAGGTATGTGGCATCCAGCGCCAGTCCATCCAGCTCTATATCCACCCTTCCAATCATTTGTATGAGCGGTACTAGCCCCATTGTACTTATGACCATCCCGGCAATCAGTTTTTCCTATAGTAAAGCCGTCACAATAGTTTTTCGTATGCTTTGAACTGTCACATTGTAAAGTTTTGCCTACTGAAGTATCTGCGGCTTTCACTACATGATCCGTAAGTAGTATCGGAGCTATCGACAAAGCAGATATGACAGATGCTATGACAAATGCCGTTTTATTAGAACAAGACTTGCTCATTGATGGCATAAGTAGTAAGCAGTACTTAAGGTTTGTTCCTATTTTAAGACAGTTTATTGCGCAAATCATTCACCAAATCGGATTATCTTATATTATAATATTTGTATCGTTTTTATTCTATCTGCATTTATCTGCCAGACAACGCCAGCTAGCAACAGATATTTCAATTCAGATTAACTTACGACGGTCACTTGTTAATATGCTCCAGACTCGGCCTTGCTGTGCAGAATTCTCGAGAATTTATAATCACAGTAGATAATATCAGTTCATAGATAGAAGCGAAGGTGATGAGAAGAAGGCACCTAAGAGTATCAGTAAAAGGACTAATTGAATATTTCAAAATCGATTATACTGAAGAATAGTGGAAGCATGATATCCATATAGCAGGAGACGTTGCAAATGTGAACAATTGAAATAAGTAACCCACAAGTATAGAAGCCAGATGGAATGGAGTAACTCTAAACTGTAGACATACTGGGTGCCTGAACCTCGATGTCATATGGCGTTTCGAATTCCATATTAAGTACTCAATTAAATTCAAGACATTTGGCTCCATTCGTTGTTATATTTTCTCTACACTCTTCAATATTGGAGATAAACCAGAACCCGAATATGCCGTAACGACTTCCTTGGCTTTCCCAAGCATAGCTGTGTAGCTGACCCCATCAAGCCATCAGTGTTGCAATCATTGTTTGTCAGATTCATATCATCCTCCCGGAGAGAAGGGTGCTATTGAGGGGCCAGCTCCGTGTTTGGTCTTGCCCTTACTATAATAGCTACCCTCGGTGAACGGAGCAGAAACCGAGTCGCTCTTTGACATGAGTATCCAATTCCTCAAGAGGTTAAGAGGGGATACCTTTGCCACGATACGGATGAACAAAACAAATAGTATTCACGAATTCAATTAATTAGAACGAATTATTACTTTTAAACATCGTTGTATCAGATCAGCAAGACCTCTTAAAGCTAGGACACATAATAATACTAATGTTTCACACCTATGTTACTATGTGATGCTGCACTTTCTTCAAGAACAGGACCTCGCATAATACTCTAATGCCCAGTGTATTCTTAATAACAGAATATTAATCAGTAAGTAGCTGCTCGTTATCAATCAGCAGAAATTATAGCTAATAAAATTTATTCGATTAGTCCCAGTAGGTTCATTAGAGATCCCGACTATATTAGGTTGTTTGCTTTCCTAATTTAGGTTCAATGTTTGTTCTAACCTGAAGTTCAATATCAAATGATTTGATCCTAATTTCAGAATATTTTTGATATATTCAAATTATAGCATTCACCGTAGTATGTGTTTGTGTCTTGTCTTGTTCCATACATTCTACAAAAATTATACTCCAATAAACTGCTAATTGTCAATTAAACTTTGTCTCTTAAAAAAAGAAATTTAGGCACCAGCACCTATGCCTGGATTACCGACTGGGTTACCTGCTGCGAGACTACCGCTCGCGTGGCTGCCACCTTGGCTGCGACTTTGGCCACCATTTGCTTGCCACGCGTGGTTACCACCTTGGCCAGCCGCTTGCGTGGTTACCACCTTGCCCCGTTGCTTGGCCACCGCTTGCGTGGTTACCACCTTGGCCACCATTCGCTTGGCCACCACCCTGATTATTTCCCTGGTCGTCATGGCTACCACCATCATATTTATGATCGTTACCTTGATCTACTCGGCTGGAGCTACTTGGTTGAAAACTGAGCACGTTGGCTGCGTTATGGTTCCCATTAATTTGGCTGGCTAGATTTTGACAATTAATATCTAAAGGCATTGTGCCGTTTCCACAGTTATTATCTAGTGCGGCTGTTTGCCGTACAGACTTTGAATAGTGATGTCCACCTGCAAATGCAATTTCTGAAGATATGACTGCACCTGTTGCTAACAGAGCTGCTAAAACTGAAATAGGCAGCGATTGTAAGACTATTGTTGTTCATAATTTCAAGGAATAATTAATTTAATTCTTTATCTACATTAGGGGAAAGTTTGCACCCCATTTAATCTGATATATCCTTCTAGACATTTTCTAGTTGGTTTGTTATATAGCATCTCAATTTTAGAAGCACGGTGCGGATCTTCGTATTGGGCACAATAATGTACAAATTATTTCACAATGCTACGTTACCACTACGATAGCATTTTGACATATCGAGGAGAACACTAGACCATCTATTGGGACTTTAATAAAGTTCCGTCCCACGACAAAGGCCGCTACTCCACTGTAAATAAAAACGAACCCACCAATTCGGATAACTGGAAAATATGTCGAGTATTGTTTAGGATCGGTTTTGTATGTAGTTAGATGCATTACAATTGTTTTTAGTGCAAACCTGCATCGAAACCTAGTTGGAGAATTTAACTGTTAAGTGCTAATCTAAAGCTTAAGTTGGATAGGGCATTTGTAGTAGCATAACCAAATCTGCTATTCATCCTGAATGCGTACGTTTATTTGCTGACGGCAATGAAAGCCCTTTTAACTACTCTTCCAGTTCGATATATGACTTCTGCACAAATCTGGCATTATATTGATGTGGCCTCGCTAGTAATCCCGCATCTAAAACCCATTTTGTAATTGAGATTGTAGTAAATCTTGTTGATATTGGGTTATCTATGGTATTTAATACCATTTAATGGCAAGGATTATATATCCCAAGAACTATATCACAATTAATATGTCATCTAAAAAAGAACTAGAATCTAATATTACCACATCCAGTTCACAGTTGAAAAAAGATCAGCAAGAAGTAATCGATAAAGCCTTGGATCAAACGAGAGAAGATATTCGAAAATCTGTCGATGAGGCCAAGAGAGAGATCCCCCGCTACACAAGGGCAATTAACGAATATCAGGAGCAAACTATCGAAGCTACTCGAGAATTAGCAGACAACTTTGTAGTATCACAGAAAGAAATCATTAATTCATTTCAATCTGCATGGGCTCCTTATATAGAGAATTATACAAGAAATGTAAACACCTATTTGTCTCCTGGACGAGTCTCAGAAGTATACACTAACACGACTCGATCTTATGCTGATAATATATTCACAGTAACGAGACTGACCAATAATGTCATATTTGGATATGCCGAAGCCATGAAGAACTCTCTGCAACAAGCCAAAAATAATGCCAAGGAATTGTCACGAATCGGTGTTAATGCAGCAAAGACTTTCGAACAGACATCAAAGGAAAATTCAAGACTAGCACAAGATATTGCAACGAAGTAGACGAACCTCAACATTTACTCTTTTTATCTCAAAACAGTATTACTGGAACGCTTTAAATAACGCTGGCACTTGTCCAGGGCTATTTGGGAAAAGTCAAACTCTATCCGATTAGGAGTCTAAACACTGTTAAATCACTCTGGCTAATTTTCCTTAAGTAAACGAGTACCTAAGGTCAGAGCTTGTTCAAAGGTTATGGTTTGCAACTTTTAAACCCAGCTGGGACACGCATAGTTAACTTGATCCTGAAACAATTCTTTCTTGCATTTCGGAGGCAAACTAATCCAGAGGGCTGCCGGAGGAACAAAATTTCTGGGAGGCAAAACTTTCCATGACGTACTCTAACTATTGTCAGTTCTTGAGGATATGAGAAGTTCTAACTATCTGATGCCGCTAAACATTTTCCGAGAGGCTGTCGAAGCATTTCCTAATGCCACGTAGGTCTCGTTGAGCAGAGTTTTAGCAGACCTAGATCACGCTACCTTATTCGTGACATTTTTTTAGGAAATGTCCCGTAGAAACTGTTGCTTCGTAATTGATTGAGCTGCTCGCTCAGCTGACTTGGTTCATTGTTTGCCATCACTCGAAGTGGTCTCTCGTATATTCTTTGTCACATTCGAAGCATAGGGTTTGACTGCCTCTTCGTCTTTAGCAACTTTCCCTGTCACGTTAGCTATTCTATATCGTCTCGTCAAATGTCCCTTGATTAGAATTCGTTGATTTGGCCAAGGTGGCCGTTGCAAATAGGGTAAGTTCCAGGGCGACTATGGGTATGACTATTAAAGTCTGATACAGGCAAAAAGAATCCATGCAGGGGCCCACCACTTGCTTTGGATAAGTTGTCTTGATTTTATTACATTAATGAAATGAACAAGAACCTATTATTCGTGTGTCCCATCGAATCTTGCGAATGGATTCATGCCTCCATATGACCCCGGTTAGATAGCATTTTGTTCATATTCTGACATCAGTACGCAGAAGGAAGCCCAGAAATTGATAATGGCATATCATAAGATATAACCACTTGATGAGGAGAAATGAATATTGTTCCGTCATTTTCGAGTCTGTAATAACTGAATAGATCACAAATCTCAACTAGGGTAATATCTTTACACATATCCGTTCGAAATTAACTATTCTGTTGAATACATCGGGTTAAGTCAGTAAGACAATGTGGTTGTCTAGACAAGTGCATGATTCCTTCTAACGAGTCATAATCAACGCAAAATCCTAATCTAGCAATTTAACTGCAAATGTTGTTTCTAGTCTGTTGCCGAAAGTTTACAGTTAAGGATTTTTAGATGACCCCATTCCATTATTCTGTTGTCTATATTGTCAATTTGTCTGATAGCTGTGTAGATAATAGAAAACACAGTTGCACTTTTTAGTCAAAACCCTTTTTTCATATCGTTGTTTCATACCGTGTCACCAGATTTTCTTTAATATACGAGTCCTGACTCAATATAAGGTGCATATTTCATTCCTAATTCCTCAAACCACGATCCGGTGGCCTTTGCCTCCACTATGGTTTGTGTGATGTCAGGCCAACAGGGTTATTTATTTAAAGTCTGTATTGTGGGCTTCCGCGGTTATAACTATTTTTCCATTGACCATCCATTTCGCAGATCCTAGATCCTGGCCCTGAGGCCCAGTAGCGCGTGGAATATCTATTTCTAAGTCCTGAAACTCGTAGGTTATTTTGGTACCCTTACCTGTTAGGCGATCGAATAATTGAGCCATAAGATCTGGCCACTGACTAGATCCTTCCTTGATTTTTTTTTCATCGATTGTTTCTGACATGGTTGATATTGTGATCCCTTTGTTTATAATGATATCCTATTAGCCGGAATTGTATTGTAATACTTGAGATGAAAAGTCTGTATCGCTAGATACTTGCAATAACTAAAGTAATCATCATTGCGGTTTAATTTACTAGAATATTCCATAGAATAAGCTTTAAAGTGGGTATCATAGTTGACGGATAATAAGTTCCAGGAAACCAGTAATATACTCAATATACAGGAAACCTTCTAGACATTGGTTGGCATTTACCTTAAGTAAAATCAATAATCATCAAGCGACTAATTGTGGCCTACACAGAATTAAGTTCAACCTAAGTCCCAATATATTATGCAGGTCATTTCTCAGCAATAGAATTATTGTGATGTTCAGTATTATTGAGCTAAACATCGAAGACCAAGATAAAAGGAGGTCAGCTGGAACTATGTGTGATTTTCAAATTTTGATCGGAGCCTTTATTGGATTGACCGCGATTGTTTATTTCTGAGATACAAATTTAGCAACAATATTTAGTTTGCTAGATAACTCATGATATCATAATATAAGACTATCAATAATCATTTTTTTCAGAGAACCTAATCAAGACTTAGATGTTTTACTTTTACGAAGGATCCATTTTGACTTCTACTATTAAATCCTATACTGCATCTTGTACAGTGTCTGTCCTTACTAAGAACCAGAAACGATCCGAACTTTATCAAAGATAGAGCATTTGAAAATGCTGCGCTTTATGGATTACGATCAAATCTAAGAATCGTAATTTAAGCTAATTAAATTAAGAGACTCGACGAATTTAATACTGAGTATTAGCTACATTTTCTAAGCAATCAACGTTCCGGGATCTGTAAACGTTAGACTGGATTGTAATATTTCTGACACGTAACGGTTATTATGAAGAGCTGACCTCTATCTCCTCCTCTTCATTCTGACTTTCTGTTTGTTCTTCAGTTTCATCGGATGATGATTGTCGGTTCTTGCGCTTTCGGCGGTTGTCAGCCTTCAATTTTGCTAATTCTTGCTCCACTGATCCATTAACTGAAGCCTTTTGAAGCTCTCTTTCAATCTCATCTGAACCTGCGTCTGATGATGTGTAATCGGTAAGAGTTCCTGATTCTAGCATTTCATCCAGTGCCTGCGATTTCGCTTTCATTTGTTCTGTCTTATCCTCTGCCCTGTTCATAGCCATGCCTACATCGGCCATCTCCTCAGAAATGCCAGTTATACTCTCCTTGATTCTAACTTGGGCTTCAGCGGCGGTGTATTGAGCCTTGATCACTTCTTTCTTCGATCTGAACTCTTCAACTTTGGTAGAAAGCCTTTTTTCGGTTTGTTCTAGTTTATCTTGTTCTACTTTCAAGTCATCTATTTGTTTAGCCAGCTGTTGAAGCTGCATAACATTTGCGTTCTTTCGTTCAAGTGCAAGTTTAGCCAAATCATCCCTGCCAGAATCAACCGCTCTGCTTGCTTGCTCATCCAATGTTCGACTGTTATCCATGAGCTTTATTTTCTGCATCTCAAGGCGTTTTTTTGCCGTAACAACTTCTGCTATATTTCTCCGCAAATGATTGAGTAACTCAACTTGCTTTGTATATGAATAATCGAGGGCTTCCTTAGGGTTTTCGAATTTATTAAGAAGAACATTTACCTTTTGCTTAATTAACGTCGTAACACGATTTGTAAGACCCAAACTCTTTTCTATTATAGACTTCTCACTATTTCTTATTAAATCTAGTGAAAAACCTAGTTAGGTAGACTTCAGTTAGAAATCTGAAAATCATAATAATGAACAGATCATCTATTTAATAGTCGAGGCGGAAATTTCTTTATGGTCCAAGATCGGAATAATTTAAGGGGCCTGGGGCGAATGAATTGAATAACTTTAGATTTATAGACAAGATTACAAATTAACCTTGTTAACTAGTATTTATATCGCATATTGTAACTATACATTTACTATGGCTATCAAAAAAGAGTGTCCCGAGAAGTACGATTGGTGGCTAAATGAGCTAGAATCTTTAGGCGTCAGTGTTAAGGTATTAAATGATCTAAACAATATTCAAGAAGTAAGCGAGCTAACCGAAAATCTTAAGCAGACTTTCTATCAAGAATATAAGACTACATATTCTGAATGAATATGCTATAGCCAGAATCCTTCCACATTTATCACACCACAAGGTGGAGGTTATTTAATGAATGTATAAAGTCATATCATTAATGTGTAAAACAATGCGGAACTTTGCAATTACATTCATCTTCTTGATACTTAGCCGACAAATCCCGGGCCAGTTTTAGAATCCTCATTTATAAAAGTCCTTGCATGTGTGTCATTGGCTTGATTAACTACTTTCTTACCTATACAGATAGAACTAGATAAAGTTCCTTACTTAACTCGTCGGACAGGCCCTCGGGGATTGCTTGGATTGACTTATCTGTTTGGATTGAACTCCAAAGCATTCTAAACAAGTACAGTCAGCTATTGAATATAACATTCAATAGCCTATTTCTTCAGGTACAATGGACACTTATTTAAATACAAAGTTATGTCATAGAGACTAAATAGATCTTTATGTTCAATAGAAACTGATAGGAACCTTAGTACAAACAACGATTCATAATAAATACTTAATATTCAACACGTTTTCTAATGATGTCGGATTTACATGAAGCAAGCGCTATGGTAATTATTACTACATTAGCAAACCCAGATGATAAACGCAGTGGCGAGTCCAGAGCCATAATTGGAAAACCTCGCTATTCATTAGAGGATTTAGAAAATTGATAAAATCAAGTCATACCTCGGCAATGCGCAGCTGCGGAATCGTTTGCGCAATTTCACTAGTGGTGCTATCAATTTTTAACCAAAACCAATTTGCATCGGCTCAATTAACATTTGATCCAAATAATAAATTTGCCAGCTTATTCGGAGACAGTGCAGACGTTAAAACTACCAATAACGTCAAAACGTATCAAATCAACAATCCTACGGTCTCCAAAAGTCCCTGTACAGACCTCCCAGTAGCGTCTGTGACTTCCAGTGGTGGAACTAATGGAAATAGTGCATTCCGGGCGGTTGATAAGGATGAAGGAACAAAATGGTCTTCAAAAGGGACAGGATCCTATCTCCAAGCGGATCTAGGTTCTTCGAAGGCCGTATGCAGTGTTGGAATTGCGTGGGATAAGAGCAATCACAAGACTTATGATTTTGTACTGTCTGCATCAAATGGTACTTCAAACTTTAAGGATATTTTGAAAGGATTCTAGTACTAGGAGTTCGGATTATCAATCCTATGACTTAGGAAAGATTCATGCCCAATACATAAAGGTTACTCTAGTCAGTAACGGCAATGGCCATGATAGATCCGCGTCCATTAAGGAGTTGAGTGTAAAGGGCGGAGACGCCCCTGTAAATGTCCCCTCAGTAGCCGCGAGTGTAAAGGGCGGAGACGCCCCTGTAAATGTCCCCTCAGCTCCGAGTGTAAAGGGTGGAGACGCCCCTGTAAATGTCCCTCAGCTACGGCATCTAGATGTTATAAGCTAGGGATCACTGAATTAAGGGCATCTTCTAGTGATGGGGCTAACACACCGGACAATTCCATTGATAATAATCTAAGTACGCGATGGTCAAGCTCAGATAACGCAGCCTATATTCAAGCCGATGTAGGCTCTGTAAAGAGAATCTGTGGAGCAAGTATTGCATGGTTCAAAGGAGATTCCAGACAGTACTTATTTGCAATAACTACTTCTAGGGATGGGACAAATTATCAATCTGTCTTTAGAGGAATAAGCAGCGGCGACACAACCCAACCTGAGATCTACCGATTTCATAATACAGATGCTAGATACGTAAAGATAATGGTGACTAGCAACACCGGTAATGACGGCATCGGAATAAGTGAGCTTGCAGTTTATGGCACCGCTAGACAAAACAGCCCACCACCACAACCACCAGGTAATCCACCACCATCAAAGAACCATGAGCCTTTGGTTAAGGATATAACAGGTCTTACAACCCCACAAGATACATCTAGGCAAATATCAATAACGGTTTACGATCCTGACACCAAAGATAACGCTACGATTCAAGTAGTTAGACAACCAAATCACGGAACTGTGGATGCAGGTTCTACCCAGAATAGTTTCAGGTACATTCCTGATAACGGCTATCACGGCTTAGACAACTTCACATATCAGGCAACAGATAATCACGGGGCAAAGAGTAACATAGCAACAGTCAGTATATTAGTAGAGCTTGTAAATCATCCTCCAAAAGCTGAAGAGATAACCGGTATAATAACCTCTGAAGATAAGCCTGTTCAAATTAGTGCGAAAGTAACCGATCCGGATATTGGTGATACGGTTAGGGTAATTCCGGTCACTCAACCTACTCATGGTTCTGTCACGGTCAATAGCACGTCAAGCATCTTTACATATTCTCCTAATAAGGGATATTTTGGTGATGACAACTTTACTTACCAGGGTATAGATGACCATGGGGTAAAGAGTAACGTGGCAGCCATTAGTATAAGAGTAAATGCTCCACCCGCTGTAAAAGATCTAACAGTCTTTTCTGTTCAGGATACATCCATTTCGATACCTCTAACCGGAACAGACCCTGATACTGCACGAGGAGATACTGTATCTCTAGCTATAGTGGACAAGCCGACCCACGGTAATGTCACTCTAGATGCAATCTCAAAGAATTATGTCTACAAGCCAGCTTCTAACTATACTGGGGACGATGCATTTACGTATCAGGCAACAGATAACCACGGCGCTAAGAGCAACATTGGTACTGTGAGTATAACAGTTTTACCAGTCCAATCGTCCTACCACCACCCCAGCCATCAAATCACCACCTACAGTACAGAATACAAATATAACAACTAAACAAGACACAGCTGTAACTATTCCAATAACAGTGTCTGATCCTGATCAAGGAGATACAGCAACAATTACCAATACGAATTCTCCATCTCATGGGACGATAGCACTGGGTTCTGATAAGACTAGTTTTGTATATACACCAACTACAGGATTCTCAGGCTCAGATAGTTTCACTGTTCAGGCAACTGATAGTCACGGGGCAAAAAGCAATGTAGCTACGATAAGTATTACGGTTACTGCTACGGGCCAAACTCCACCACCACCATCAAATCAACCACCTACAGTACAGAATACAAATATAACAACTAAACAAGACACAGCTGTAACTATTCCAATAACAGTGTCTGATCCTGATCAAGGAGATACAGCAACAATTACCAATACGAATTCTCCATCTCATGGGACGATAGCACTGGGTTCTGATAAGACTAGTTTTGTATATACACCAACTACAGGATTCTCAGGCTCAGATAGTTTCACTGTTCAGGCAACTGATAGTCACGGGGCAGAAAAGCAATGTAGCTACGATAAGTATTACGGTTACTGCTACGGGCCAAACTCCACCACCACCACCATCAAATCAACCACCTACAGTACAGAATACAAATATAACAACTAAACAAGACACAGCTGTAACTATTCCAATAACAGTGTCTGATCCTGATCAAGGAGATACAGCAACAATTACCAATACGAATTCTCCATCTCATGGGACGATAGCACTGGGTTCTGATAAGACTAGTTTTGTATATACACCAACTACAGGATTCTCAGGCTCAGATAGTTTCACTGTTCAGGCAACTGATAGTCACGGGGCAAAAAGCAATGTAGCTACGATAAGTATTACGGTTACTCCCTCAACTACAGGGGGAGGAGGCGGAGGTACTGGTCAGGGTGTCGACAAGTTTGGCATAAAAGAGATATATCCTACTAAACCAGGTGGTGAAGAATGGTTCATGAATATGCAGGATCCCAATCATGACAAACGTACCTCACCACCAAGTATGACACAAAACTCAGATGGAAGTTGGAAAGTAACCAGCGGCAAAGTTAGGTACGGGGTGTTTACTTCCACTGGATATCATCCTGATCAGATAAAGTACAAAACTGACGAAAAGGCAATGGAAAAGCAAGGATATATGCAATCACCTAACGACTGGAAGAATATCGAAATGACTGGCCAAGTTAAGTTTGTTAGCGGCGATAGTGGTGACAGTTGGACCTGGTATGCGAGAGGCGGAACACATACAGGAAGTGGAAATCCCTCAGGATGTGAAGGTACAGCATATAAGGCTGATTTATTTTATGGCAGCGGGCAAGTTCGATATGCAAAAGAACAATGGCACGTCCACTATCTATTCACCGGATCTAAACCGTCGCCAGCAATTAGTAATGGAAAGTTCGTTGGATTTAAAGCCGCTATGTACAATATAATTCAGAACGGACAGACTGCGGTAAAACTTGAAATCTGGGTAGATCCGAACAATAACAATTCATGGCAAAAGGTTTACGAACACGTAGACAGTGGCGGTTGGGGAGATGACGGTCAAGAATGCGGTGGTGCAACGGATCAACTGATAACTTGGGGAGGACCTATTGCTACATTCAGATGGGACAATGCAAACAATGTGTCCATAAAGAACCTCAGTGTAAGAGAAATACAACCTCCACAGTAGTATCCCATCAGCCCACTTTCCGGGTTCCAACTTTATTTTTAAATACTTAACCCACTTGTTGTTATATCTTGACTTATTTTGAAAACTCTATTACCGAGGTAATAGTTATTATTATTATTATTATAAATCCCGATAAAATCCTAATCATTGTGGCTAATTATGTATTTTCGATTGCTATCCTAGTGTTATTGAAATGAGTAACAAGCGAAATAAAATGAATGGAGGCCTGTTCTATATCAATAACTTGTAAGGTAAAACTAGACACTCTTGTCATTTCAATAATAACATATGAGGCATACCGACGATGCAAAAAGAGATTAGGCTTTAATTTATCCTAGGGCTACAATAGACTAGAAAGATCGTCCTAGCTTGAAATGAGGTATCATAGTGGTAGTGCTCGGCCGGCCCGCTTCCGAAAAACAGTCGATGAGGATTGTCGAATATATGTGATATAGTCGGTTTGTCGACAATTTCCTAAGTCACTCAAAATGATGATAATCTCTAAGGTAATCAATCGTTGGGGTGTTTTTCCTAACCCATTCCAATGTATTGATAAATGAGATAGCTGCCTCGTGGGTTGTCAGGACAGGAACACCCATTTCAACTGCTTTTCGACGAATTTGGTACTCGTCATCCAACATACCAACGTACTTTTCAGCAGTAGAAGTCGAAGGTATATTTATAATGAAGTCAATTTTCCTGCTAAATAAAAGATCTGATATGTTGGGCTTTCTATCAGGCTCGCTAATTTTATATACCAGTTTCAATTTGACTGCGTCAATATTTCTTGATATGTATTCTGCGGTATGTTCGGTGGCAAGAATATCGTATCCCATCATTGCTACCTTTGATACTAGAGGCAAAATCCTTTCCTTATTTCTTTGACCACCCACGGTGATTAATGCCGAACCTTTTGTTGGTAATGAATAACCGGCGGCCCTGTAAGCCTTGGATAATGCATCGTAAAAACTTTTGCCAAAGCATGCAACTTCACCCGTTGATTGCATCTCTACCCCAAGGACGATGTCAGCTCCTTCCAGCTGCATGAAAGAAAACTGTGGGACTTTGATCCCAAATTCAGTCGTTTTTAACCAAAGATCCTTAGCGCCCTGAGTAATCGAATGACCAATCATGGCTTCAGCTGCCAGCTTGATGAGATTTACTCCGATAAATTTTGAAACAAATGGCATGGATCGAGAAGCTCTTACGTTTGCCTCAATTACCGATACTTCGCTCTCTTTTACCAAATACTGTATATTAAATGGTCCAGTTACTTTGAGTGCCTTACCTATTCTTACAGTATAATCGATTATGGTCTCAATTGTTTCCCGGTCTAGCCTCCAGGGTGGAATACACATCATCGCGTCACCAGAATGGACACCTGCATTATCGATATGTTCAACAATCGATCCGATCACTACATCTTTCCCGTCTGCGCCAACAGCATCAACTTCTACTTCTGAAGCATCTTGTAGAAATTTACTAATTACAATCGGGTGATCTGGGCTCACCTTTGAGGCAGCTAATAGAAACTGTTCTAGCTGATATTCTGCCCATACCACTTTCATGGCAGCACCGCTTAAAACATATGATGGTCGCACAAGTACGGGATATCCTACTTCCATTGCAAACCTTTTTGCCTCTGACACATTAGTAAAGATCTTCCATGCCGGTTGCTTAATCCTTAACTGGTCGAGAAGCCTACCAAATTTGGATCTATTTTCGGCTTTGTCCACGTTTTCGCTGCTTGTCCCAATTATCTGGATGCCGTGTCGAGACAGGAGAGGAGTTAGGTTGTTCGCCGTTTGTCCTCCTACGCAAGTTACTATGCCAGACGGATTCTCCTTCTCACAAATATCCATCACTCTTTCAAATGTTAACTCCTCAAAGTATAACCGATCACATATATCATAATCAGTAGAAACGGTTTCAGGATTACAGTTAATAATGGAGACCTTTTTGACACCACTTTCTTTGAGTCCCCATACCATATTTACTGTTCCCCAATCAAATTCAACGCTACTTCCTATCCTGTATGGTCCAGCTCCTAGCACTACGACGGAGTCTATCTTCTGTTGGTCGTTATTACGTCGATTGTTATATTCAGCCGTCTGAGAGCTGTTATTCGGATTATCTTTTTTCACCAATGAATCCGGCATTTGCAGACGAATTGTCTCAGAATTCGTATGATGATTAGAAGTTGTGCTAAATCCTTGATTAATCTGACTTTGTAGGGCCGAGGATTCATGAGCGAATAGAATGTCATCTATATCTCCACCATATGTCAGGTAAAGGTAGTTTGTTTTTGCTGGCCATTCAGCAGCTAAGGTATCAATCTGTTTGACAACTGGGATTATCCCAAAAGTTTGTCTTAGTAGTCTCACGTTTTCTTCGTTTAAACCAACACACCTAGCGATTTGTTTGTCGGAAAAACCGATTTTTTTTGAGCCCTAAGTAAGGATTGCTCCAACTTGGAATTTACTAACTTATTTTCCATTCCAATGATATTTTCAAAACTTGCCAAAAACCATGGATCAATTGTCGATAATTCACTTACCCTACTGATACTTATTCCAGCCTTCATGGCCTTTATAACAGTAAACAAGATTTCATCGTTAGGATGCAGTAGCAGTTCCTCAATTGCTTCTATGTTAGTTCCATTGGAATTCTGTTCGTTGATTTTGTCTGTGTCTTTCCGAGTGTCTAAGCCATCTAGTTTCTGCTCTTCTGTCGTATTACTTTGTTCTTTATGATGTATCTTAGGCAGATCAGGATAGTAAAATTCGTCCATGTCGTTCTTGATACTTACTTGATCTAAGACGTCGTTATTGCTATACTGAATTCTAGCATTGTTATCGGAATACGGTATCAGAAGGAAATGAACTTCCGTTTGACCGCTTTACGTCAATGCTGTCAAGGTTGGCTACTAGACCATCTTTGCCCACATCAGTCATTCTGATTGCTTTTTGTAGTACTTCTTCGAAACATCTCCCAATTGCCATGACTTCTCCAATAGACTTCATTGTACTGCCAAGTTTTCTTTTTACAAGCTCGAATTTTTGGAAATCCCATCTAGGCATCTTCAATACAACATAATCAAGCGATGGCTCAAAACATGCAGTAGTAGCTTTAGTTATTCTATTGATAAGCTCTGGTAGAGAATACCCTAACCCGATCTTTCCGCCATGTACGCTAGAGGATAGCCTGTAGCTTTACTTGCCAGAGCAGAAGACCGGGACAACCTCGCATTGATTTCAACTGCACAATATTCATCCGACCTTACGTCTAGTCCAAACTGTATATTACATTCTCCTACTATCCCACAATGATCTGTCGCACGAAGCGCAGCAGAACGCAACATGTGATATTCATGGTTATCTAGTGTCTGAGATGGAGCGACAACGATGTTATCCCCCGTATGTACTCTCATCGATAGCATATTTTCCATATTACAGACAATTACACTATTTTTCGAATAATCACGCATAACTTCGTATTCAATCTGCTTCCAATGGCCGACGTATTTCTCTATAAGCACCTGTCCAACCATACTCAGAGAAAGGCCTCGTTGGACAATTTCTTGAAGCTCGTATTCATTATATGCTACTCCGCCTCCTCTACCACCTAGGGTATAAGCGACGCGGATCATTACTGGGTAAGCGATACGATTTGCCGTCGTAAGAGCCTCCTGCACGGAATAACAGGGCGCACTTTCCAAAACTGGAACTCCTGATTTGATCATGGCTTCTTTAAACAATTGTCTGTCCTCAGTGACTTCTATGCCCCTTATCGGAGTACCCGATACCTCTAATTCCATATTTTTTCAAGATGCCATTTTTCTCTAATGATACGCCGCAATTCAGTGCTGTCTGTCCGCCAAATGCCAGCATAATGGCATCAGGTCTTTCAGATTCTATAACCTGTTCTACGTAGTCGGTAGTAATCGGTAGCAAATATACCTTATCTGCGAATTTCTTGTCAGTTTGTATAGTAGCTATATTCGGATTGATTAGAACACTTGCTATCCCGTCTTCACTTAGAGCTTTGAGGCATTGCGATCCGGAGTAGTCGAATTAGCGATCGATCATTTTATAATAACCAACTTTCGCCTGCTTCTCCAATCTTAATTGCCCCACTGCCGAGGACGAGTATCTTTCTTATAGTATCATCCCGTGTCATGTTTCCTCCTATTGTTTAATTTTTTTTTGCTTGGAATGGGTTCAAATTTAGATACATCTGAAGATTTGTCACACAAGTCATCCAGCTCTGAAGTAAGGCTATTTTGATTAGGATTAGTATTTGTTTCTATAGTACTAAAGTTAGTAACGTCTACTCTACGTCGTGAGACTAAATTCATATCCAATGAAGATAGATAGGAACCGTCGGAGCTTTCGATTAAGTCTTTAAATCTCCTGAAAATAAATATACAATCATTCGGGCCTGGAGACGCCTCTGGATGAAATCTGTACTGCAATTATCGGCTTGGATTCGTGTTCAATCCCTTCAACTGTGTCATCATCAGTATTTGAGAACCAGATGTTGAATTCTCCTTTTTCAAGCGTTTCAGGTGCTACGCCGTACCCATGGTTTTGGCTTGTGATATAGGTCATATTATTTCGCAAATCATTGCATGGCTTATTCTGACCTCGATGGCCAAATTTCAATTTGTATGTATCAGCACCTCCGGCCAATGCAAGGATCTGGAAACCAAGACATATTCCTAAGATCGGTTTGGATACCTTCATCAATTCAGACGCGGTCCTTACGGTTTCACCACAGATTTTGGGGTCGCCAGGTCCATTACTTATTACCACACCAGACGGCTTGTACCGCATCACTTCTTCGTAGGTTGAATTCCACGGAAGTCTAACTACGTTGTAACCCATCCTCAGTATATTTCTAATTATGCTATATTTTGTGCCTGTATCTAGTAGTACAACTGTTTTCACATTGTCAGTAGTAGACCTTGCATTCGTATATTTACGAGGCATTTGGGTAGATACTTCGTGCATAAAATTTTGTGCACCGTAGCTATGATTTTTTATATTTTCATAAATTCTCGATCTTTCGGCTTGATAAACTGAACTTGAGTCAGAGACTAAAGGATCCAAAGGCGAGGACTCTTCCACTGACATCGCACCTTTCATTACACCATTTATTCTCAAGAGTTTAGTTAATCTACGTGTGTCTAAACCGAATAGCCCTGGGATTTTTTCTTCATAAAGCCACTGGTCCAATGTCTTTACGCAGCTCCAGTGACTTGCAAGAGCTGCCAGATTATGAATTAATAAACCCTTTATTTGAATCTGCTCTGATTCAAAATATTTGGGCAGTCCAAATTCGTCCTTCTCAGACATACTTGGAACTCCGTAATTCCCTATAAGCGGATAAGTTAAGCAAAGTATCTGACCACGATAAGAAGGATCCGTAAGGGTCTCAACATAACCGACCATGCCGGTATTAAATACTACCTCCCCAATCGCGGTAGTCTTGTATCCAAATCCTATTCCCTCAAAAAGCGATCCATCTTCTAATACAAATCTACCCTTGTATCCAGAATACGTTCGTTCTAATGTTGGAATTTTTGACCCTCGTCTGATTTCAAGAAATGCAAATTTAAATTTTGCTGTTTAGACACAGATAGATAAGTATGGCAAGACTGGTTTTCGTATCATGATACAGGAGAAATAATGGATTATTTGCATTCGCGAAACAATATGTTAGTTCGTATTTTCCACAGCAAAATGTTTTCAGCATTTAGTTGAGCATAGATCATAGCAGTCCTTTGGTTACAAAGATGTTTTGTTGTCGCAACTTATTGAGAGCGTTATCAAACCCAGACCATAAACCTGTCTCGGGACCGCTTGAGTTTTCCGAAAACATTGATCGTTGAATCATGTTAAAGAATAACTAAGTACATATATGCAAAAACACCTACGAATTCTACCATGGGCAAAAAACAGAAAAGAAAACAGCAGGATATAAAGCATAGAGGCCTATCCAAAAATGGTTACATGATAATCGGCGGTATTGCCGTTATAGTCGCCTTAGGTGCATATTTTGGCGTTCGCACTTTAGTTCCAGTTAATGGCACATCACCAGTTTTTGCAGCTCCAACTAATACCTTTATTAAAGCAACCCACTCTCCACAGAGCGGATACACCTTTACCAGCCAGTCTAGCGGAGGCAGGGGACAAAATATTGGAGTAGGATATAATAGCCCGACTATCACTATGAAAAAAGGCGAACTGAACTCCATACATTTGATCAACGAGGACCGAGATTCTCAGCATAATCTAAATATAGACGCCTTCAAAGTGCACACGGGAGATCTAGGATATTTCCAGAGCAAGAGTGTAACATTCATTGCTGATAAAGCCGGTACTTTTCAATATTATTGCACGATCCATCCTGAAATGAAAGGCAAATTGGTGATTCAATAAGAGCATGGCTAGAAACCGATTCGGACTCTAGTTGACTTCTTTATGTAGTTAAACACTATTTATCAACTGATTAAAATCTCACCGCTGCTTTTTTAGGCATTTTCAATGCTTAGCGAATTATTTGATTGCTTGTCTACATGAAAAATTGGTAAACGATTAGTAATATGTTCATAGATATTATCACAGTTGTGCAAACTAAAGCTAGGATTTTGGTGGTTAGTCTGTTAACGCCTTCGGAACCCATTATTTTTTTCTTCCCGGTAAAGTAGACCAACGGAACAACTGTGAAAGGGAGTTGTATACTCAAAACCACCTGACTTATTACAAGAATTGAGAGCGGCGAGACACCAAGAGAAATTGCTATTATAGCTGGAACTAATGTAATCAGTCTGGTCACAATTCGACGCTTCCATAGTTTTATTTTCAAATTAGTAAATCCTTCAAATATTACTTGACCAGAGAGTGTCGCAACAACCGATGAAGCCAAGCCTGAGGCTAAGAGCGCAATTGCAAAAGCATAGCTTGATAGATTACCAAGTAAGGGAGTGAGAGTCCTGTATGCAACATCGATTGAATCAATTATCACATTGTGAGTATGGAATGTCGCGGCAGACACTACCAGTATTGCTCCATTGACCAGGCCAGCAAGGCTCAGTGCAACTATGGTATCTATCATAGAGAACTTCACCAATTGTTTATTGGATTTTATATAAGGCATCATCTTCTGTCTTGATTTAATAATTGATGAATGTAGGTAGATAGCATGCGGCATCACCGTAGCGCCCAGGATCCCTACTGCAATAAGTAGACCACTACCCCCAAGAGAACTAAATTCTGGAATTATCGCATGCTGTGCTATTTTATTCCAGTCAGGTTGGGCCAAAAGTATTTCAAAAACATATGCAAAACCTATTATGGCGACCATTCCAATTATTGCGGCTTCCAATTTTCTAAATCCTTTTCTTTCCAGCGCGAGGATTAGTAAGGTGTCAACTCCCGTAATTATTGCTCCATATATCAGAGGTATGCCAAATAGCAAATTAATCGCAATGGCCGCGCCAATAACTTCCGCTAGATCAGTCGCAATAGGAGCAATTTCTGCGGTTCCCCAAAGAGACAGCGATTTCCACTTCGTAAGATTGTGCCTACAATTTTCAGCCAGGCTCCGACCAGTCACTATGCCCAGTTTAGAGGATAGATATTGGAGCAACATTCCCATTAAGTTACTCATCACAACTACCCACAGTAAGGAATACCCAAACTTCGAGCCTGCGGCTATATCAGTCCCCCAATTTCCAGGATCGATATATGCTACACCCACGACGACGCCAATACCCATAAATTTTAAGAAATGGGCGAAGCTTACCCCTTTAGAAAATTGATGGTCTACAGAAGGAAGCGAGTCCTCTTTTCTCTCTGACCCCTTAATATTATCATTCACCTGGCAAAGTTCATATTTGCAGTACACAATATAAAGTTTAGCATAGGCTAACAATATTAGTTTCCTTTAACATAACTTCTAAAATATACTTTAACCCTTGAAAATTAGATATAGCCTGGGATTTGGTTCGTAAGTGCTTTAGAGACTCGGATTTTGTTAAAACCAGTAATTTACCGTATAGACCAGAAAGCAGGCATCGTTGGATGCCCTACCGTAACCAATAGGTAGCTAAGGCTAGAATGTGTTCTATCAATCCCTCTTCGTTTTTCTTCTTGTGTCGAGTATAATATTCGAGAATTTTCAGGGCATCAAGTGTCGTTGAGAAGGTCTCGCATGAGTAAAAGTACAATTTTCGTTTCCGAGCGCTCGAAATCAACCCTTTTTCGATCAAAACAGTAATGATTTCAGAGACAATTGATGCGTTAAGCTTTACTTCTTTACAAATCCTTCTTTCTGTCTTTGAGCTACTCTTGAGGGCTGCAAGTATTCGAAGCTCCCATTCGTTAAGATCTATATCATTGGTAGTAGGAGTACTGATTAGTATTACCATTGCCATAGATATGTCGAAAGTCTGGACCATGAGAAAAATTATACTTTCGGTTATGATATGCTTCGACCATTGTCGACTCCACTATTCACTATAATATTATAGATTTGAGACTATTTATTAATTAAGCCTAGACGTAATCGATTTGTAATTCACGTGAAGTATTTTCTCATTATTTTTGACATCCTTAGCTTGGCGACATCGTTATCATGCAAAGTTTCTGGATGCTTTACTCTAAGATGCCTTAGCGCAAATCGAACTGCATCCCCACAGATCCTACATTTTGCTGTAGAAAACATATTTTAGTATAATCAATCACATTGAAAATTCTTACTATAGTAGAATCTAATGAATATTTATCACTGCCTGTAAAACCTAATAAATATCTGAAAGTAGGCAATATCATGTTAGATGCCACTGTGCCATGCATTGAATATATTCCCCGGGTAAGCACACTTGCTTGGATCAATTAGTAAATTTGAAGTTTTTCAGAATGCATATCCAAATACTAACCAAAGACAAGATATGCGGATATATTTATCGATTGTGGGTTAAAGATATAACCCACAATTCTATATCATTAAATTCTTGGAGCGGGAAAAGTTACGATTTTTGATGGGTTTAATGGCATTTCTTCTTTGCGTCGGAATAGGATATACTTTGAATCACTATTTTCGAAGCGGCAAGCTTCCATGGTAGGTCCTTAGACATAAACAAGCAATTTGATTATTATCTATAGCGTATTGAGTCGCGCAAGTGGTAATGAATCCTAATTTTCTATTCAAGTCATGTAAATATGATACTAGTCTTACATAATATTGGTGGACTTAAATGCAGATTTCAAATGTGTAATAAATTTATCGGTAGGAGAATGTTAATAGATGCAGCAATGTAAGAGGCTACATTATCTCACCAAAAGAAACGTTTCAAAAAATAGGAAGGAGATTACCACACAATGAAATTGGTTCTACTGTGAAGCTGCAACTGATGCTGCGTTACGTTTTCCTTGAATTTGTGAACCTGCATTCTGGCAGTCCACCTTCATTGGAAACTGACCGTTTCCACAAGCATTTGCTTGGGCTAGTGATTGAGACTGTTTTGTTTTAGCATAGTGGTGATGATGTCCTCCTGCGTACGCGTTACTTGCTGCAGTAGTCGTTATCAATATTGCTGCAAGTGCTACGATAGCTACTATTGTATATGTTGTTTTGTTGTTCATACCTTAATTCTCAATCAGCATAATGTGGTAATGATTTATTTGCATTAGGAGAAATATTACGCTCTCAAAAATCAGATTTGTCTTACTGTGAAATTCATAATTGGATGGAATTGTACCCAAAATACCGGTCGAAATCAAATCTGTGCATCAGTTGATAGAAAATATTTGTAGATAGACTCCTAGCAATAGGTGACTTAAACCTAGAATCAAGACTAGATAAATTAGACATAGTAATTTATCACTAAAATTATTTTAGAACTTGATTTGCTAGGAATGTACTCTCTCCATTAGATAAGTGGATTTGAAGTTGGCTAAAGTTAATTAGATTCAACATTACTATTCCTTTCATAGTGTTTTGCTAAAGCAGTTTTATGATATTGCAATTATCGGAGGCGGCATTCTTGGCGCCTCGATTGCGTATTTTGTCTCTGCATTTTCATCCAACAGTGTGATATTGGTTGAAAAGGAGCGCGAGGTGGCTTCGCATGCCAGTAACAGAAATACCGGAAAGGTTCATGCACCGTTCCTTTATGATCCAATTCACAAGAAGATGTTTGCAAAAGCAGCGTTTTTGGGATTCCAGATGATACTTGACTATTGCAAATTATCTCACTTGCCATTTATGCTAGATGGAGTCGTATCTGTTGCCACGTATGATAAGGGCATCGATGCCCTACACAGGTATCTCGAATGGGGTTTTGCAAACGGTTTGCAAAGAAATGAGTTACTCTTTCTCGATGGCAGTATGATTTCAAAATTTGAGCCGAGGGTAAGGTGCATGTCGGCGATTTATTGTACCAGAGATGCATCTGTTAATTATGGAGCGATAACTAGACAGCTTGTAAAAGATGCTCACCAGTTTGGGTGCAGGGTAGTTACTGGAATGAGAGTAGCAAACATAAATAGAAATAATATGAAATTGGAATTACAGCTTGTATCTCACAATCCTCGTGCGAGAGCAAATTGGAGTTCAAATGCACATCCATATTATCCCGAAGACGGTTTGACCATAAACCAACCTACTGATTCATCCACTCAAGAATTGGATAATCTGAATAAAAATATAGACATGAAAATTTATGTGAATTATATAATAAATGTGGCAGGAGGAGGCGCCTTAGACATAGCACATTTAATGCATGTCGGACATAAATATACAAATCTTTACTTTCGTGGTGAGTATTGGCGAGCTCCTAAAGAATATGAAAACTTTACAAAGCTCAGCATTTACTCTGTTCCTAAGTTTCCAGAATACCCATTTCTCGATCCTCACTGGATAGTCCGATTTGATGGATCCAGCGAAGTTGGACCAAATGCCGTTCCGGTATTTGGAGCCTATTCCTATAATTGGAAGAATAATTTACGATTCTCGGTACCTAAGATAATAGAGATTGCAAAAAATAGCGGAATCGTTAAGCTCTTATTTAATAGACAATTCATGTCTTTGTTAAACAAAGAATTTATGAGTTCACTTTCAAAAACTACGATGATAAACAGAGTAAGAGAGTTCTTGCCAGATATTACGCCATCATTATTCGTTACCAGAGGCACTGCGGGTATAAGATCACTACTCGTCGATAGCGATGGTAATTTTATGCCAGATATGGTCGAAATCAGAAATGAAAAATCACTTCATATTCTCAACTACAATTCGCCGGGAGCTACTGGCGCGTTACCCATTTCCGCTACGATTGTAAGCAGATTACTTCGAGAAGGTGTGCTCGTACCCAAGAACCATTCTGAATCAGTCAATAGAAAAGATAACTGGGACATCAACCAGATTGATTCAGAAATAATGAGTCCATAGGTTGTGACGTCGTTACAAAACTTTACCTCTTACTTAAAAATCACTTATCTCAAAACAACTAGCGAGCAAGGTCTGGCATTTCCTCTCTAAGATCACAGGCAATTGATCAATCTATAAACTCCTAAGTTGAGCCTAATCCAAGGAACTTGGTTTAGCTCGCAAAAATGACACAGACTTTTTAACATCTAGATATCAACAAATAATGACAAACCAGTTTTTTATTCATAAATCAGTCTAAATTTTAATATGTCCAACGGTGCCAAAAATAGAAGATCGTTAATATTTTTATCATTGGCACTCTCGACAACAGGGTTACTACTAACTATTGCCTTAGTGTCAAGGTCTGACTATTTCACGTCGAGCGAACCTACAAAGAAGCCTACACATCAATCTACGAATAAAATCCATAGCGCAAAGAACTTTACAGCAGCAGCCGAATTGATGGAGAAAGTGCCCTCGATTCATCCTCCTCCTTCTGATATAAAATCCCAAACTGCAGACTTCTCAGCTTTTGATCCTACAAATTCTTCAAACAGTTCTAATAATTCAAGTAACTCTGTAAACAAAACAAATGCAACAACTGCAACTGTCAGTCATCCTCCTTCTGATATAAAATCCCAAACTGCAGACTTCTCAGCTTTTGATCCTACAAATTCTTCAAACAGTTCTAATAATTCAAGTAACTCTGTAAACAAAACAAATGCAACAACTGCAACTGTCAGTCATCCTCCTTCTGATATAAAATCCCAAACTGCAGACTTCTCAGCTTTTGATCCTACAAATTCTTCAAACAGTTCTAATAATTCAAGTAACTCTGTAAACAAAACAAATGCAACAACTGCAACTGTCAGTCATCCTCCTTCTGATATAAAAACTAAAGATCCTGCCCAACTGCCCTTTGGATTTTCAGGTAGCAGACGAAATCTCGAGGAAAGTACTAATTTGCCTAGTGATGCCGATAACGCAACAGCAGGGACTGTGGCTAGCCATACCGCAGAATCGCTCATAGGCTCGATAATGAGCCCCAAAACGTTACTCTCCACGGCAATGAGTGAGATAGGAAACAGGACCGTAAAGAGTAGCTCTAGCAAACCGGATCAGATCCGACTGGTGAGTCCACATACTGCTACGATACTATTGTCGAACGAAGTTATACCATCCAAAGATTATCTGTATGTATACAATTCATTAGTTAACAAGAATATTACAGGTCAATTGGTAGCTAGGCTTCCCTGTCACTCCGATATGAAGAGCGAACTACTGATTCTGGTTGGTAATTTGTCAAACCTAAAACCTGTAAATAATGATGTAAAGCCTATAGTACAAATGTCTAAACCTGGTTTTGACTGTTTATATGGTCTTGGAATTTCTCCGCATATAATATTATCTCAAAATAGTACTGGAATCAATAATATTTTCAATATAGCACTGTACAATCCAAGCAAAAATCCTATCAGGCTCTCCCCAGGAACGACAGTAACGGTGACCCTATTTGATTCTTCAACTTAACCGGGAGGCCAGATAACCCGTGAAGAGTTGCAATGTGGTTTCAGATATTTGTTGACATTTTGATGAAATAGGTTCATTTTATACCACAGACTTAAGCCACCTTGCGTAACAAAAATACTACTGTAAGAAACATATGTGAAAATCGATCTACGAATAGACTAGAAACAAACTAGCGTCTAAAGCTAAAAAATAAATATTTAGTACCGAATGAACTGAGAGATGACATATGTCGTCATTATTTGGCATTAAGTTTGGGATTATAGGATCATTTATTGCAGTTCTATTTCTTGTTGGGATTTATTCCACAGCTATTACAGCGCTAGGAAAAAGCGAAGCTTTTTCATTGGGATCTACTCTTGGCAATCTAGGGAACGATCTAGCTAACAGTATAGCTGGTATGGTAAAACAGAAGACAGGTGAAGGTTGCACTGGCTCAGGGGATCAAAGCTCGAGAATTACGTCACAAAGCTCGAGTACCACCTCAGGCTCCTCAAGTATGATGACGAGTAGCAGTAGAGCAACGGCAACGGGCAAACGATTGTTTCGAGCAGCAACGGAGAAGGCAAATCTCTAATCTGCGGCGGTCCAGGCAATGATATACTTAGCGGAGGATCTGGAGATGATATTATATATGGTGGTAAGGGAAATGATAAGCTATTTGGTAACGGCGGTGATGATGTACTAGTAGGGGGCGTGGGTCGAGATTACTTTGATTGTGGCCCGGGCAAAGATACAATCAGAGATTTCAATCCGTCTGAAGGCGATACCAAGACAACTGATTGTGAAATTGTTTTGAATAGCCACAATAGCGAACAGGGAGGGTTAACATACTCCCAATCCTCTATTGGTTCACACATTCCACACGCCCAACCGAGTGCCACTTCACCAGAAACAATCATTGGAAATTCTCCAAGTCCTCAGACATCTATATTAAAATCGCGCAATCCAATTGTCCCAGCCGGTTCCGTTGGTAAAACTGTAAAGGAGCCATTGAATTCGATGCAAAAGACTGGTTCTATGAAATCACTTGCGTTACTTGCTTTAAATAAATCTAAGACTTCGGGTCAGAATTTGACTACCTCGAATACTGTGAGAAATGAGACTCTTAACAGAGATATTAATTCAGTCGGCACGGTCTATCATTCGAACAATAGCACTAATCAGGCTGGTATTAATCCACGACAAAGCAATACTATACAATCCTCCCAGCGGCCTGTATTAATAAGTAGCGGGATAGCCAGCCCTATCTCTCACAATATCCTACCCGTTCTTAGCATTAAGAAAGGACAACAAGTATTGTGGTCAAATCCATCCACGGTTCCAGATCCACAGACAGTTACCTTCGTTCTTGATAAGAAATTTGCTGCGTCATTACTCATCCCTCTACTAGTATCAAACTCCACTCAATTCAAAACACTTATCCCAGGAGAGAATAGCATGCCCACTCTTTTACCACAGCATGGGAAACAGACAACATTACTGACACTTAATTCCAGAGCAATAGAGCCAGTTGCAATTGACCAAAACGGATTAGCCAAGAAAATTATTCAGAAGAATTCAACGGGTTCCTATACAGCATTGGGAACTGAGAAATATATCAACTCTGGATGGCTACTTCCGAAAGGACAAGAGAAGGGCTATCCGGGAGCGCTAACAGGTTTCAAGGTAACCTTTGCTAAGGCCGGAGTCTATCGCTACTCGGACATGTTTCATCCGTGGATCAACGGGACGATTCGAGTAAATTGAAGTTTTTTTCCTTGATCCAAACCTAGAGTAAGTGAATTGATTATGCAATAACCGTTTTTGACTTGGATTCTATATGTTAGCCTGAGTTCTGAGGCTGACCGTAAGTGTGTTTTTCACTAATCCACATATCTGCTATGTAGATACAATTTTAAGCAGTTATACCCTTTGGCTACTTGATTGTGGTGGCGGTAAAGTCAGGCCAGGATAACAATTTATGCCCAAATTGTACAGAGGGGCGTTTAAGCCTTGTTTGCATAAACGATTCTGTAAAGCATTCTAAAGGACTTGAATGGGCATTAGTATGCGACAAATGTGGTATAAGGGCTGAATTTTAAAACGTAAATAATCATATCTTATCCCTACGGTTATCTGACTCTGCACCTAAGAACGATTTATTGCCTTCCCGTATTAGGTTCTAACAATTTATAGTGAATAAGATGGTTTAGCTGTCGGCACCGAGTGCGAGTGCTCCAACTCGTCTGTGTGGATCTGCAATACAGGAAAACATAAAGCAGTAATATTGTAATGTAGACTTTGGATTAGATTTATCTATTGGGTAAAGCGGATATTCTAAGATCTGTTAAACCTGAGCCACAGACGAGAACTCGAGCTCTAACAAATAACAGAATAATTTAGGCTTTGTATAATCGGATAGTTTCATACAATATAGGTGCACCCATTCAGGTACGTTTGATCAGTTGGAATGCTTGACGTGGCCACTGCAGGTTAAACATCAAGAATATCATGTTAAGTCCTGCTTCAATACCAGCCAGTTCATTTTCCGATTAAGATAGCATTTACTAAACCCTCTTGTCCAGGCCTTGACACGACTCTTGCAATGCCAAGTTCTGTCTCAAGCAGCGCCCCTTTACTGATAACCCCTCTTCTCTCGTAGTCTTTGTTTGCTGTATTCTTCGTAACGTTAAGTATTTTCAGTTTCGTCACTTTCTTTGTTTTGGAATCGGCGACATTAGCAAATTCCGCTGTCTTTAGCCCTGTCTTATGGTTGTTTCCTCTTATTCTTCTATTTACAGTCTTGTCTTTCCCGACTATAGCTTCGTTAGGATATCGATCCATCTCGTATTTCCGTCTTCTCCTCATTGATATTATTCGCCCGCCAGTAAGTTTTCTCCCTGCAAGGTTTTCGATTGACTTTCGCATTCTCTCTAAGACGAAAAAGTTCTATAATCCGTAATTAAGACCTTTCTGATCACTTAAATCGACAATTTGACCTAAAAATTTCCTTGTTGTTACCATCCACCATCTGAATACAATCAACTTATTGTCATAAGTAGATTAGTTCTGATAGTTTCGATATTCCATTGAGCCAGTGCATTTCTAGTATTTTTTTATATTAATTCGAGCAATTTGTATTTTTTGGGTAATCATCCGTTAGCTTGCTTTGTTGGCATCACTAAGAGCTTTTCTTTCATAGAATTAAGATCTGTAATCCCAAAATAATCCTGGAATTTTTTTGTTGTTTTATATATCTTTAATCTACCAACTTTTTCAAATCCAACGAAACCAATTTGAAGTAGCTCTCTTAGGTGGTCGTAGACTTGAGAACCTCGAATTTGCAATAGCCGCCTCGAATTAAGTGGCTGTTCATATGCAATATAGGAGAGTGTTCTTAACGCTCCGGATGAAACAACTGGACGTTGAGCAAATTTCCGAACCAATGGGGTATAATTAGATTTCACTTGTAACACAAAATTTCCATCCTCCAAACGGGCTATTTCGATAGCCTTGAATATTGATTTAGTCTTATCGATTAATGTCATTAGTATTCTATTAACCCGGGTCCTCGAAGAAATACCGGAGGCCATCACAATCTCGTCCAATGATAGTGGCCTTCCTGATGAATATAGAACAGCTTCAATTCTGGCCGTAATTTCGTCTTCTGGCAACATCTTTAACTCATTTACTCTTCCGATAGATAAATTTACGTAGCCGCAATCTCATACCTTCTCCTCCATGCGCGATATAATAATGTCCTCACTACTAGTTTTGTCATCCCCATTAACTATTTGCTGCAGCTCTACCTGTCCTTTCATCGCTAAGTACAGGATTGCAAGAAAATTTCTTGCTGCCTCGATAGGAGTCATTCTTGCCACGAATGTACTGAAAAGAAGCGTTCCATCGGCATTTACAATATCAAGTATGATATTTTCTCGTTCTTGCAATACCTGTTCGATCTTGATAAAGTACTGGTCAAAATCAAAAGTATCTAAGGCATCCAAATTCAAATCTTTCTTCGGCTGCCTTGGGTTGCTTAGCCTGTTCAATATGGTCTCAAGTAGTCCTAGTAAGTCCTCTAGGTTTACCGGATAAGTTGGCTCGTATCTGTAAGGGATTTCGATTGGTTTCAGTTCCACGATCGGCATTGATAATGGAACTTCATCTACACCCTTCTTTTGCATCGCTATTTTTTCTAACCTGAATATACTTTCTACTTTAAGTCTGTGAATTATCGAAGAGGTTAGTACAGCGACTCCACAGAGTCGTAGATCCCGTCTATCTGAATTATCAATCAGCCTAACGAGCATTTGAAGAAGGGCCACTATATCAATTTGCCAAATGTCTTTCTTAGTTATGAGAGAAGGGTTAAATAGTAAATTTAATGGAGGGCTAGAAATTTTCTTTTTAGTATCTATGATTTCTTCAGACGTACTGGAATCATTAGCAGGATTATTCAAATTTCGATCGGATCTTTCTCCCTCGACCATTTCTCTCTTTTATTGTCTTGGACCTTTAAATATCTCGCTAATTGATTAGCGAGGCAAACTGGAGGAATTGCGGAATCTGGGGAACTGGTGACCATATTTAAATTATCATTGTCTATATCATCTATTCAGGACAGCGATTATCCATTACTCGAATAGCTATTGCGTTCAGACAACATAATATTGATCTGAAACAAATTCTAATCTTAATAATGTGGTATTAATGAGATACGTCAAACGCCAGGACTATTTAAACGAGTTAATTTAAATACAGTGTGTGCACTAAAGTTGGTGGTTGGAAGAACAAAAGAGTACAAGGAAAATACGAGCGGAGGTTAAATTCCCATTAATATTGATTCACACTCCCTACGGATTAAGCTTTTTTGATAAAATTGCCAGCTACTCGACTGGCAAAATTTTATGCAAAATTTAATATCTATTTAATGCCTCTTATTACTGCCTTAGCAATATTTCTTATTGTAGGCTCAATGATGGTGTTATTTTCTAACGGCGTAGCAAGGGCAGGTGTACGAGATGCTGGGCCGCAATCGAATTTGCTGATTCCTGGCCTCAATCCTTATCTGCCCTGGACTTATGGCTGGATAGCACTTGTCATTACGATAATCGTCCACGAAGCCGGACATGGGATAGTTGCCAGAATATATGGGATAAAGGTTGAATCCACTGGACTCGTACTAATTCTTGGAATCCCAATAGGCGCATTCGTCAATATAGAACGAGAGGAATTAGCGAGAACACCTCTTAAACAGAAAAGTGCAGTTCTAACTGCTGGTCCGATGAACAATATGATACTCGCTGGGGTATGCTTGTTGGGATTATTTTTGATCGTTTCTAGCCTGACGGTATTGCCCGTTACCGGAGTTCCAAAATATGGTGTTCAGGTCCTGGGTGTGGGTGATGGAACAATAGCTCAGTCCATCGGATTAGCAAAGGGATCTATAATCGAAAATATTGATCAAGCCAAAGTCAAAGATATCCAAGACCTCACTCGACTTTTGAGATCTAACTTGGGCTCTAGCGTTAAAATCACTTGGAAAGATGAAAAGGGCGATTCGATAACACACATTGTAAACCTGCCCAAGAACGTCGAACCAGACAAAGGTGTTCTAGGCGTCACCATTACAAATGTGGCCCCTGATCCGACAACAGTATTAAGTCGTTACAAATCAGCATTCGGTTCAAATCCGATCGCTCTATTGCTTCCGCCTACTATGGTACAGGGCTCAGTGCCTTATTCAGATTTGATGGCTCCAAAGTACTCGTCAAGTGTATTGGGAGAGACATATCCAATATTTTCGAACTTTTTGTTCTGGCTTTGGTTCGTGAATTTCAATGTGGGTATATTTAACGCGCTTCCAATTGGGCCTCTTGATGGTGGCCAGCTGTATAATTCATTAATAGAGGAAAAGTTAAAGACGCGTACGAAGAGATTAAAAAATGCTTCACTTATTTTGAGTGCTGTGATGACAGCAATAGTGGTAGCATCATTCCTCTTACCATGGGTATTTCGATGAGGATCACTTTATTCAAGATCAACAACAACTAGAAAAATGATCTACCAAAAAGTTAAGATATAAAGGTAGCACATAAATGTGCGCATCTTTTAATAGGAAGTTTCGCAAAACTAAGAGTCTGTAAGATAATCTGGTTGAAACTCCATACGGGCTAATGGCTTTCTGTATTTCACATTAGCCAGTATGGATTAAGTATGCTGAGGAAGATCAATATGATAAGGTGCGGTCAATCGTTTCGTAATGCTCTCATTTGTTGAGTTGGAAGTGTGATTTTGGATGTGCTGCACTGAGAAATTCGATTATTTAAACATATAAATAGTGATC
The DNA here is from genome assembly GCA_963765895.1 of uncultured Nitrososphaeraceae archaeon. Lineage (GTDB taxonomy): Archaea > Thermoproteota > Nitrososphaeria > Nitrososphaerales > Nitrososphaeraceae > JARBAU01. Next base: position 208,768 of record CAVXZB010000019.1, read on the forward strand.
ATTTCCGCGTTTCATACCAAATCCTATGTTGTCAATCAAAAATTCCTCAAATAAATCATCAGCAGGACCATTAGAGGCATAGAGGTAATGCTGCGAAAAGCCTCCAAAGTTAGCGAAATTCGCTTTAATCGAAAGGTCATGCCGGTAACTCTATTTCCATCAGTTTTGGAAGATGTATTCAATCGTTCATTAAATAATAATAATAGTCCAATCTTGTCTATAGTTATTGGTACTAAGCCAGACTTCTATAAGCAGGCCCCGCTCATTCTAGAAGCATCCAAATCCCATATGCCGATATTTGTAATAAATACCGGACAGCATTTTGATAGGTTACTAGGTTTTGGTATCAATGAATTCGAAATCAAGGAACATATAGGTTGTAACCTTCAGATCCGCGGAGATCTTATGGAGAAAGCTAGCGAATTGATCATAAAGTTCGGTACCTTTGGAAGATATTGCAAAAAAAAATATGGAAATGATATCCGCGTATTACCAGTTGTTCACGGAGACACGATAGTCGCCGGCATTGCCCCCTTAGCTTGGGTATTTGGTGTAGGACAAAAGGTAGCTCAAAATGAAGCTGGGCTAAGGTCAATGAGCCCGGTAGCAATGAAGAATATAACACGGTACAAGGATCCGACTAAAGGTGTTGTAGAAAAATTGGTTAGCTCTCAGCTTGACGGAGATTGGTTCATTGCTAGAGATGAACCATTCCCGGAACAAATAGACACTTGGATTTGTTCGGCTGGGACACAATATTTCTTTGCGCCCACTAATCTAAACAAGGATAATCTAATTAGGGAAGGATATCCAGCGGAGTATGTGCACACAGTGGGGAACTCGGTTGTCGACGCTATAAAAATGAAGAGACGGCATAAGGCCTCACGGAGCATTTTTGATCTTTATCCAATATTAGAATCAGATGAGTGGCTGCGAGTTGATATTCACAGGAGAGAAAATTTAACGAAGCGCAGATTTACGTCCATATTGAATTCAATTGGCCAGTTGGTAAGACATAGTCAACAACGGATCATTTTTCTCATGCTAAACGCCACCGAAGCTGCAATTAAATCCTTTGGTCTAGATGGATATCTGCAAAAACTTGCAAATAATTACCCTAATAAGTTCATTATATCTCCCCTGTGGAAGGAATACTCCCATGTCATAGAATTTCTAGATAGTGGACATTGTTGGGCTGAGATGACAGACTCTGGATCAATGCAAGAAGAATTACTATATTTTGATAAAGTGATGTCATTGACCGTACGGCTAAATACGGATCGCCCAGAAACTGTTTTCGATGCAAGAAGCAATGTCTTGGTTCCGCCTGTGAGCGATAGGCTGATTTCCGCCTTTATAAATCAAGCATATAACCAAAGAGAAGGACTCGGTATTAAATTAAGGAATAAGAAACACCTCTACGGAGAGCCGGGTAAAGTATCTCAAAGGATAATACGAATACTAAAATCAGAATTTAGGAAGGGAGATCTGAACTTCTTTCCGTGGTTGCATCAAAGAATACATCTATGGAAAGAAAATAGCGGGTTAAATTATTGGTGACTCAAGAACTTTTCTAATTGGAAAAAGGATGTGGGCTACAGAATAAAATTGGTGATAACTGAACAGGAAAGACGAATGACATGCAGGGGAGCAGGGTGATTCATGACCAACACCAACAAAAAGTATAATTCTCTAGGGTTCTCATAGTCGTATAAATTGGATTCAAACGTGGACAATGAAAAGTATCCAGATGAAGGCTATTTGGAGCATACAGAGCGGATTTTCTTCGAGTTAGCGAGTGAACAGCGCTTGGCGATCCTCTTCAAGTTAAATCAAGGCAGTCTAAGACTTGCAAAGATCGCAAGAGATCTAGACGTTACTATGCAGGAAGTTCACAGAAATGTTAATAGGTTGTCTGAAGCGGGAATAATAGATAAGGATTCCAGTGGGTCTTTTTTCCTTACTACATTTGGGAATATCATCATCAAACATATTTCAACCTTTGGCTTTCTCTCGAGGAACAGGTCATACTTTTCGGAACACATTCTCAGTGACCTTCCGATGAAGTTTGTACAGAGAATTGGCTCCTTGGATGATTCCGAATATGTCAATGGATTTGTAGCTGTCCTAGAATTGTGGAAAAAGCTATACGACAGCTCTTCAGAATACATATATGCCATGCTTCCCCAAATTCCTTTCGAACTTATAGAAGCAGTAATTTCTAAAATAAAAAAGGATGGAGTTAAATTTAGCTATATCCTTCCACAAAATGCGGTAATACCTAAAAAGGGGTTTGACCTGCTCAAAGCCTCTGATTTTCCTGATCTATTGAAAAGCGGAATTGCGGAGAGAAGAATGATCGACAAAATTACAACGGCCGTAGTATTGAATGAAAGGCATGCAACGGTACTGTTTCCTAATTCCAAAGGCATTACCGATATGAATTCCTTATTTTCTGGCCGATCTAGCAACGGGGAAGCAAACACATTATTTCATGAATGGTGTCTGGACTTCTATAGATATAATTGGTACAATTCAAAATCATTCGACGAAAAAAGACTTAAGGAGGTGTAGTATTTGTGCTGGACTATACGGTCATCAACAACCGAAATTCAATCAGACGTACAGACGCTGTGTTATTTGTAATTTGTAATTTGTACGCGGAAGATGCAGGATTTATGATGCGTGTGGACCTGGGATTAAAATCAGCAGCGGACCGGTATTGATTGCCTATCTTGCTACCGATATTTCAGGATAGACATTGCTGGGGATTCGCTAAAAGCCTTAGCCATTAGCTAAAGTGTCTCCGTGAGTTGTAGATAAAGTAAGTCAAGCTAATACTCTACATGGTCTGTCAAACAAAAGAGCACATTAACTTCACGTTGGATTGGCTATACCGGGGTGGTTACCCACGTTATGGAAAAAATAATATCGGATAGGACCCTAGAATCTCTTTAAATTCTCTTCTAGTATCAGCTGGAAATTAAATTTGTAAAGGAAAATACGATCATTATAGCCAAGATTACCGGGACTGAAAGTCTCAGGTTAGAAAACATGACAAAATATTTATTAATGATTAGACCATAGTTTATATGGCTTTTTGCGGAAAACTATTGACGTAAAATTATTAGACTTTGCCAACTTATTATAGGTGAAGTTTTGGGCTATATGGTGCCGCGGTGGCCAGAAGAAGAGTAATTGTGCAAGGAGAAAATAGCAACAAATCGGAAAAAGGAGAAAGTAACACTCGACCTACGCATAGGAGCAACATAAAGAAAAGTAGAAGTGTTTTGGATAGTAATATTCAAGTCGAGAATTCTCGGATTGTGTCTGATGCCGAACTGCCTGCAGAAACCCCCACTAATATACCTGGGCATGTTATGAAGGTCACTTCTGATGATCAAGATGCCTTGTGGGCAGTAGTGTCCGAAGCAGTGACCGTCGGAATCAAAAATTACAGGTGCTAGGTTTGAAGGGCCAAGCATTGCTATTTACACCAAGAATCCCAGATTCTCACTCACTGAACTTACTATGCATTTGTCTTCGTTGTCGAAGTCTTTAAAGAAACGAATAGTTGTCAGGACTGATCCATCTATCAGGATCAATGAGAACGAAGCCAGGAGTAGGATTTCAAAACTACTTCCAAAAGACGTGATGCTCTCGGCGATTTTTTGCGACGATGCAACAGGGGAGGTCATCTTGGAATTGAATAGACCTAAGATCGTAGATCCTGATATGGTTGTCAATATAGCAGAATCCACAGGCTGGATTGCGCATACAAGGCAATCACCACATATTCCCTCCAACAGCATCACCTTAATACACTCGATGCTCAAGAATTCTGCAAAGGAGAGAACATCTTTCTATCAGCGTGTGGGAACTAGAATTTTCAGGAAACCCCTTATGACAAGCTCAATTGCTGTTAAGAGCATTGAGCCAGGTAGGAACCTTTCGAGCTTTGCCAATGATAACGGAATCTCAGATAAAGTCGGAGATTTATCTATACCGAATCAAATTGTTAGCACAAATTCCACGAACCAGGGAACACCTCCGTTATCACCATATCCGAATACTAGTAAACATGAAGTTATGTTGTATTGTTTGGGTGGAGTGAAACAAGTGGGAAGATCTTGCTTTATCGTGGTAACACCAGAGAGCAAGGTGATGCTAGATTGTGGAATAAATCCGGGAGAAAATATAGCCTTGAATGCCTATCCTCGCCTTGATTGGTTCACCTTTAGCCTAAGTGATCTAGACGCAGTAATTATTAGTCATGCACATATAGATCACCAGGGATTTCTGCCTGCCTTGTACAAATTCGGTTATAGAGGCCCAGTTTATTGGTACTGAACCAACATTACCCCTGATGACTCTATTGCAAATGGATTCAATAAAGATTGCCAACAATAATGGGACGTATCTCCCATTTGAGGCAAGAGACGTCAACGAAGTCATAAAAAGGTGTATCACATTACCATATGGTAAGCCAACTGATATTTCGCCTGATATTACTGTTACGCTTAATAACGCCGGTCATATTATGGGTAGCGCGACAGTACATCTAAACGTTTCTGGTGCACACAACATTCTCTACTCCGGAGATTATAAATATGCCAGAACTCAACTCCTAGACAATGCTCTTTCTATATATCCTAGAGTAGAAACGCTTATCACTGAAAGCACATATGGCAATTCCACGGACGTTATGCCAGAGCAATCCTTGGTTTATAAAGGATTTACAGAAAGTATTAACAATACATTGAGAGGTGGCGGGAAGGTGCTTATACCCGTCCCGGCTGTAGGGAGAGCGCAGGAGATTATGCTCGTCTTAGATCGGGAAATGAAAGAAGGGCGTTTATTAGAGTCTCCTATATATATCGAAGGAATGATCTCTGAAGCAAGTGCAATCCACATGTCCTATGCACATTATTTGGGTTATAATGTTCGTAAGTCTGTAGCTGAAGGCATTAACCCATTTCAGTCCGAGTACTTTACTATAGTAAATGGTACTAGGAAAAGAGAGGATGTTTTCAATGATGATAGTCCTTCGATCATCATGGCAACTTCAGGTATGTTAGAAGGAGGCCCATCAGTAGAATATTTCAAGGAGATAGCACCAGACGAGAAAAACAAGATTATGTTTGTTTCGTATCAAATAAATGGCACCCTTGGTAGGAGGGTCATAGATGGTGTAATGAACGAAATAAGCATGATGGATAAAAATGGTAAGATGAAAGTTATCCCAGTTAAGTGCACTACCCAGAAAATCGATGGCTTCAGTGGTCATAGTGATTTTAACCAAATTCTTAGCTTTATTTCTAGGGTGAAACCAAAGAGGGTTTTGGTGAACCATGGTGAAAAATCTAAATCTGAAAATATTGCGAGCACGGTTTATCACAAATTAAAGATAAGATCTGGAGTTCCAGATGTTAGAGAAATTATTAGACTTCGCTAGCTCGGAGGTATTATTGAGTATCCTTTTTAGCCATGTATACACTATATAACTTGGGTAAGAGTTGGCTATAAGATATAAATGCGTAAATTGCAACATTGTTTTGAGCGGAGAAGGTGCATCTAGACATTATCTTGCTAATCCAAACCACAAATTGGAAAAGCTTCCTCCACCTCTGAAGCCAGTCAAGAATGCAGATGCCAGGTCATAACTATTGGTATTTTTCTGATTAATTTTGAACTCCACCAAGAAGCAGGTTAAAGTTGGTAAATGACTTAGTGGCAGTCGTGTCCCTTATTGAAACACAAGTATAGTCAAGTCAATACAGCCGTTAAATGTTTGAAATTCTTTTATACACTGCATTTTTGATTGTAATTAGAACTCAATAATGGAACGAACATACGAAAATCGGATAGTAATTAAAGGACACGTTATCAGTAATGGTGAATTGATACTTAACCTAGAAATTCTACCCTTGTTTTAATAGAATCGCGATATCATGGATTCGATCCTTTGATTGCGGTCAATGTGACAATACACTTGATTTTATGTAAGCCCAGAACTCGATCACCTAAAGTATTCTGATGTCAGACTGTCGATGAATAGCTTCGCGGATACCGCCATCACTGAGATGGAAAATAGTCTAATTAAGATCTTTTCGCCAACATATTTCGATAAGTTTGCACCTATCTGTGCTCCCATGATAGATCCTAATGAGAGGAATATGGCAAGCAGATATTCTGGATGACCTAACGAGATGTGCACAAAATTTCCAACTATCGATGTTATGAGCAGAGATAGCTGTGATGTAGCAGCCGCAGTACTCATTGTTAATTCTAAAATCACAAGCATGAGTGGAACGAAAACTATTCCTCCTCCTATCCCAAATAAGCTTGAGATCAATCCAGCTCCTAGACAACCAAGGCTCAAAACTAATTCTCTGGTTCTCTTATTTTTGATAGCGTGAGCTTTACTATCCATTCCTTTCCTGCCGATCTTATTTCTGGTCCAAAGATATACCCCAGTTAGAAATAATATGATTGCAAAATACAACTTAAATTGTCCCAATGGTAAAATTGACGACAATATGGCTCCAACGGCAGCGCCTGGAACGGCAAACAACGCCATTCGTACCCCAAGACCATACTTTATTTTATGTTGTCTATAATATGCGACTACAGAAGATAGAGAAGTGAATGATACCGGTATAAGACTTGTACTTGCTATTTGCGCCGGCATAAGACCCATAAAAGTCAGTGCAGGAGAGACTATGATACCTCCCCCAATCCCCACCATTGCTCCTATTATTCCTGCAAACGTCCCTATAACAACCATTACAACAATTTCTTCTAACAATTATTCCACATCTCAATGCCATAAAGCATTATCGCGCCTATTCTTGGAAGAATGATAGGCGAAATTTTTCGTAAGTCAAATCTTAAATCAGTGCTAATCGACCCGGCTTCATATATAAAGGTATTATATTATATCCATTGTCCACGTGTAACGAAAAGTAGTATGATCGGACCAGACACAAGATATTATCCTACATTTAACATCTAGATCGGCGGCAGGATTCCTTGTAAACATATTAAAGCGAGCTTCGCAATCAAACCTTAATTTGCGACTAATCATAGTGGGGTTTGGTGTTGTTGGACAAAGCCTTGCAAGAATACTGCTTTCACGGGCAAGCGATCTGTATACCTTGTATGGAATCAACCCCAAGATTGTAGCATGTTTGGATAGTAAAGGTTCAGCTGTTTCTCAGACTGGACTCGACTTGCATCGCCTATTAGAAGCTAAACTCTCAAAAGGCACAGTAGCTGCCTATGACACGAGTCAATCCCAATCATCTTTAACGGGTATCATGGAGAATATCGAAGCAGAGCTACTTATAGAAATGACACCGACAAATTTTGATGATGCAGAACCCGGGCTTACGAACATTATATCTGGTATGCGGGCTGGTAAGCATATTATAACAGTAAATAAGGGACCACTCGCGCTAGCTTTCCCTTCGCTTGTAGAGTTGGCCGATTATAATAATGTTAGGTTCCGGTTTAGTGGAACAGTCGGCGGGGGAACGCCAATATTAGAGTTCGCCAAGAGATGTTTGAATGGAGAACGAATTATCTCATTTAAGGGAATTTTGAATGGTACCACGAATTATATATTAACTAGAATGGAGGAAGGCCTAATCTTTCATGATGCTCTCGTTGATGCCAAGGAAAAAGGCTATGCAGAGGCAATGCCGCTGCTCGATCTCGAAGGCTATGACGCAGCAGCTAAGCTCGTTATCATGGCGAATTGGATAATGGGACTGAAAGTAACTATTAGAGATGTTAAAAGAGAAGGAATTACTGGCATAGATCTAGCCGACGTTCAGAAGGCTTCAGTAAAAATGACTTCAATAAAATTAGTAGCCTATTGTGATAACAAGCATCTTGAAGTGAAACCCAATATGATTCAAAAGATTGATCCTATATGTGTGAACGGCACTCTCAACGCAGTAACGTTCTGCTCAGAGTACTCGGGAGATAAAACTATAATTGGGCGCGGAGCAGGTGGCATGGAGACTGCTAGTTCTATAATCAGAGATCTGATAGAAATTAGAGAATCAATAGCCAAAAACACTATGTGAATTAAACTAAATCAACCTTAGTTAAGTGATACCCCTTTATGAGCCTCTATGAGTTGTGTGCTAAGAATAAATTTCCAATTTTTGACGCAAGATTCTATGGAAGCAGTATTAATTCCACTTTAAGTTATTTGTGGAAAGAATTAATAGCGTAGCCATTGAAGTTAAAATAAATGCATGACTGGGAATTGGAAGTCCAAACCGACCGAAAGGCTCTGACTATTATGAGTGACGAAGTTGACAGGATTTTAAATTCTATTAGAGAATTGAATTCTCAGAAATGGTCGGAAGATAAAGCTAATCAGGAAAGCATGAAATATACTATCAAAGCGGGGGTTTTGGAAGTTGACGTAAAAGTCCTAGGGACGATGATGATAGGGGAAGTATTAGAATCGGTTGGCCTTCTGTTTTATCGTGAATGCATCATAACTGTGATTCTCTCGCTGTTTAAAGCTCAACTATTTTTATTGATAGGCTGGTCAAGGTTTCCGTTTCTAATCTTTTTCTCTATAGGTAAGGCAAACGTCGAATTAGATAATATCACTATGGATAAAAAAATTACATTCCTAAAGATTCGAGGTACAACACTGAATCTGCAAGCGAACGCTCTCGTGGAATGTCAGGTCCGTCGATTATCTTAAGGTTTAGGGAGTGACAAGTTGGACAATGCAATAGAAGGGTACCTTGTTGAAAACAGGATAGTAGTTTGGGATATTGATTCTTCCAGAAAATTGTATTCCAAGGGCTATTTCGGAAAGCCTATGGGAATCCCAAAACCGAAAGGAATAGAGTTCGAAAGTCCTCTCGTATTGGATCTAATAGAGAGCTATTATCTTATGCAACATACTGACCTCGTTGTCAGAACAGGATCACGCCAGATGGTATCAACTAGAAGTATAAAGGCAATTTGTAGGAAAGTATATTCCGATTTCGATAGAAAATATATAGTCTTTAAGGATCTTCGTGATAGAGGCTATGTTGTTTCGCCAGGAATTAAATTCGGTTGTGATTTTGCAGTCTATGAGCGTGGACCTGGGATTGATCACGCGCCATTCTTAATCGAGGTATACAAGAGGAAGGACATGATCACAGCGACCGGAATAGTTCTGGCAGGCAGATTAGCCACAACTGTAAAAAAGCAATTCATTCTAGCTATTCCGAACTTGAACAAAAAAAATGTAGTGTATGTGGGATTCGAATGGTGGCGGGCTTAAATTATCTCAATGGCCATACGAACGATCTATCTTAGTATAAAAAATTTTCATGTGGAATTAATCACAATATCTACCTATAGTTTGCCAGATTTATGTCGAATAGGGGCCGTATAAGACTGGCAGTATCAAAGGTAAGCCCGTCTCTCTGAAAGCCACTCAAATCCATGTGCAATAACAGTTAATTTATTTATAGTAATTGTGATTCGAAGGGCACACAGACTCTCTTAATTTGGTAGCTCTATTGTTTACATTATGAAATATACTGCAAGTTACTCTACGCTAACTTTAATTACCTTGTGCTTAAGCCTAGGTTATGGATTTACAGTCGGTATCATCATTAAAATTCGCAGGTAAGAATGTTTTGATTACAGGTAGTGGGACCGGAATTGGACAAACCATCGCGCGAAAATTTGCAGAAGAAGGTGCAAATATTATCATAATGGGAAGGAGAAAGGAACCTCTCGATTTCACTGCGAGTATTTTAGAAAAGATATTCAAGTCTTCTTCTTCGGGATCCAAAGTACTTTCATTTCCAGGCATAGACGTATCTGATGAACTCGGCATTAAGGAAATGTTTGCTGATGTCAAGAATCAGCTGGGGAAAATTGACATTGTCATTAACAATGCGGGCGTATCTGGACCAGTTAAGATTTTTCCTAGTTCAAGATTTGAGGAGTTTCGAGATTGTGTTTCAATCCACCTGTCAGGAAGTTTTTGGACATCACAACACGCAATTCCAATCATGCAAAAGGGCGGGAAGATAATTACAATTTCAACATATTTTACGGAGGAGAATCGATTCGAACAAAGGCCCTACAGATTCAGAACCCCTTATACAGCTGCGCAAGGTGCGAAGAATAGACTGGGCGAAGCGTTGGGATGGGAATTGGTAGATAAAGGAATTACTTCAATCGTTACTAATCCTGGCCCAGTGCATTCTGATAGAATTTACAAGACGGTTTATCCGAAAGCTGCAATAGAGTTTTTAAGGATAAGTGGTTATCCTGGTTTAACTCCGCGAGAGATCGGCAATTATGCGGATCGGTTTTTTTCAATTATGGGCGAGTCAGAAGAAATGGTAACGTCCGGTATAAAGGATTTAAGTTTAGAGATCCTGAAGGCTAGAAAGGATAGTTCAGGAGATCAGGAATCTCTGAGAGACTCGTTATCGGGATTATTAAATAAGACGCGAGAGATCGCCGAAAAGATTCAGAATAATACCAGAAAGATGATTTCTGATGGAGAATTCCTCACTCAGGAACAGGTAGGAGAAATGGTATTATGCCTTGCAGATGACAAAATGAGTAAACTGTTGAATAGTAGAGTCATACCAAACGATCGCGTATTCTATCCAGTCAGACCAGTTATTGGATCATTTGTGCCTGAGAGCAACAATCAGGCGGACTTAAAAGACAAAGTCATCGTGATAACTACGAATTCGAAGCAAGAAAAAGAGATTTTTCGAGTTCGTGCACTTGCATCAGCTTTGTTAGAATACGGAGTAAAACAGATTGTTATACTGTCCTCAACAAATCACGCTGAATTAAAGGAATTTCATACGCACCCGATCGAGTATCTGAAAGACAATGAAGTCGATCGGCTAATGCGTTTGGTCAAATCAAAATTCGGCCAAATTTTCGCCTTGATCCACTTTACCGGAGAGTTTGATTATAGCCGCCAGATATTATCTTTACAAGGCCACGAATGGCAGTCCCTAGTTGACACGTATATAAATTTACCTTATTTGTTAATTAAGGGAGCGGTCAATTCGATGTCCGTCGAGGGTTCAGCTGAGGATCCGTCCAAATTTAAATCTTCGATGGGGTCAATTGTAATTGTCGGTCCTGATGCCCCCACGGGAAAAGTTTCTGGACTGGTAAGGGCACGATCTGAGGTCTTTAAGGGAGCTCTAAGGCCTCTCATTACAACTATAAATCAGGAGCTGTCTGACGTTCTGGACTCTTCTATAAAATCCTTTTTGGTCCTAGCTGGCAATATAGAAGGTCGGCAGCCCGATGAAGCAAAGTTAAAAAAATCAATAATAAATTTGATAACTAGCCAGGCTGAGTATAGTGAACGAATTTTCTATATTGATGAGGGAAATTCGAAGTAAATAAAAATATTCGAAGTAAATAAAAATATTCGAACGATGATAGTCTGATCTAGCTCAGGAACTAGACTGCTCTGATGCCGGTGCAGCTGATGATGTGGTCATATCTTCAGTCGAACCGGAACTACCATCGACTATTTCAGCGGTGGCAAATCTATTCCCTACCTGAATCACACGTATCTTCGCATTCTGGCCTACCTTTCCGTTTTTCACAAAGATTACAAATCCCTGTATCCTAGCTATACCGTCCCCCTTTCGACTAATCTCGGTGATTTGGACGTCATACTCCTTTCCAGTTTCCACTGGTTTAGGTCCGAAATTGTCGTTCCTTCTAAAACCTCCGTAACTCATTGTTAGAATACGTCAAAGCCATCACCATATATAAACCGTAACAGACCCAAGAATGTCGAAAATCAACATCAAGTGCCTATCCTAAAATTCTCACGCGAGGCTGATCGCACTGTCTCGATTGCCGAAAGGATTGCCAGGAAGCTTGTTTTAGGATTGCCTTCTGCCTGATAATTCATGAGTTTAATATCTAACTTCCCAAACGTTCCCTCGGCTATGATCTGATGTTGGTTGTAATGAATTGCAGGATCTGCCACTATCCTGACCTTGGTTCTTTCCATTCCCACTCCTGCTATAGCTAGGATTGATGCAACATTTACATTTGAAGGAAAATTCAAAACAGCGTCTGCCGCAGTTCCTTGGTAGATAGTCGTTTCCTGGGTTATCGAATCTAGCCTAATTCTGTTTTTTTCGAAAAACGGAGCGCCCTCTAATGCCTTTGGATTCTTGGTCGTGATAAGCTCTACAGAATCTAAAGCTCCCTTGGCACTTCTTATAGCATCTATACCAGCTATCGCTCCTGTTGGCAATAATAGACTTGTGCCATATTTATCTGAAGAAGCTTAGAAGATCCGATAACAAGTGATCATCGGCCAATGCGCCGACACTCATTACTATCAGATCCTTTCCGAATTCGAGCACCCTCTTTGCGAATAACCTGACAGGCAGCTTGAGAAGCACTCTCCAACACTAGATTAGATGCCTTGAACTGAGTTGATGAAATTAAATCCGAAAAGTCTGAAAAACAGCGTGCTGTACTACTCTTCAGTTTACCTGTAAGACTTTTTGTTGCGTCACTATCGCTATCAAACAAGAATTCTAGAACAGTATCGCTTATTTTTGCATTATCTATGGCTAATGCCACTTGAGTGCCTATAGAACCACAACCAATTATCCCTACTCTTTTCAATACCCTACTCTTAAGGTATGATATTCAATGATATAATTGTAAAAGGCCTTTTACAACAGTACCAGTGCTATCACTGGGCCGATCATGTGGCGAATCATGCCGATCAAGAAATATTACCTTCTTCCGCCTCTTCCGCCTCTTCCGCCTCTTTCGGGCTTTCTCTGTCCGGGTAACCTTCTCTTTTCGAAGCGTTTTTCAAAGTTGCTCTTGTTGCGTAATCTAGAAACAGGATGCAATCGTATTTTACCCTGGATCTTTGGAGTCTGACCTCGAACCTTCCCTGCCTTTGTTAGCGAGCCATGAGTTGGCATGTAATATCTTTAAAGACTATCAATCTATGGCTAATATATATTACGGCTCTGCCAATAGCAAGCTTAATCAGAACAAGGGGCAAACATTGCCAAATACACGATCAAAATAGGCAACGTATCGTTAGATTGTATTAATTTAAATGCTGTTCAAAATTAAATATATCCATCTAGAAGATGTCTGTTGTCACCAATGATTATGAACTCAAAATCATAGAGCTGAAGAAGAAGATTGGAGCAACTATTTTAGCTCACAATTATCAGTTGCCAGAGGTTCAGGATATCGCTGATTATGTAGGTGATTCATTAGGCCTCTCCATTAATGGAGCTAGAACTGAGCAAGAAACTATAGTATTCTGTGGTGTACATTTTATGGCAGAAACGGCATCAATTATCTGTCCAGATAAGGTGGTCTTAATACCCGATTTAGAAGCAGGATGCTCTCTAGCCTCGACCATTGACTGTGCACAACTAAAAGCATGGAAATCTGAACATGCAGATGCAGTGGTAGTAAGCTATGTCAATACTAGTGCAGAGATTAAGGCCATGTCTGATTATTGTTGTACATCGAGTAATGCTGTGAAGGTGGTAAACAGTATACCCAAAGATCGGGAAATCCTTTTTCTCCCAGATATGTTTCTAGGAGCGTATGTGGCGGATATGACTAGGCGTAAGAATATGTTCATCTGGCCGGGGGAGTGTCATGTACATGCGGGGATCAGAGCTGAAGATGTTAATAAGATGTTATCCAAATTCAAAGATGCTGACTTTCTTATTCATCCAGAATGTGGTTGTACTTCTTCTACTCTATATAATAGTTCAAATGGTGATATTTTAAAAAGGCCTTACATTTTGTCAACAGAAGGGATGATGAATCATGCCAGGACGTCGAATGCATCGAAATACCTGGTTGCTACAGAGGTTGGGATATTGCACAGAATGACTAAGCAAAATCCGTCAAAAACATTCATCCCTATTAAGGAGAACGCAATTTGCAAATACATGAAAATGATAACAGTGCAAAAGGTTTATGATTCACTCACCAAGAACATTTATCGTGTCAAGGTACCTCAGAAAATTGCAGACCGGGCAAGATTAGCCATTGATCGAATGCTACAACTAAATTAGAATCATCTACGCTGCTTGGATGATATGAAGCAGACTTCCGAAAATTTGGAAGACAAAAAGTGGCATACAGGACGGTTAGAATTCTTCGCGATTGACAATCTTCAAGCTATAATCTGCTCGCCTTAGCCGAGTGTGTGAGATAGCCGACAGATATCCTGTCCGGGTTCGCTTCAGCGTAGCTTCTGATATTTGTAAACCTAACCCCACCCGAGATTTCTATTTTGGATCTTTTCCTTAGTCCCATCTTAGATATGGTATTTATTGCATCCTTTGGAGGCAGCGGGATCAAAATTATCTAACATCACGACATCCGCCCCTTCTCTAATCGCAGTTATCAAATCTTGCTTATTTGTTACCTCACACTCAATTTTGATGCTGGAGCCACATTTTTCTTTTAGTTCCCGCATACAGCGGGCAACAGATCCCGATATGTAAATGTGGTTACTCTTAATTAGGGCCATGTCATCAAGTCGCTGTCGATGCATGGTTCCTCCTCCAATTCTGACGGCTTTCTTATCAAATATTCGTAATCCTGGGCATGTTTTCCTGGTGCTACTAATTTCTGCATTACTACCTACATCTCGAACGGTATTTATCAAAATTCTAGTCTCCAGTCGCGATCCCGCTCATACGCATCAGCAAATTTAGCGCGGTTCTTTCTCCTTTAAGAATGTCCTTTGCTTTGCCCTCGATGTCTAGAATAATTTGATGTTTCTTGACTAACGAGCCGTCGTCAATCAAGCTCCGTGCATCACATCCACATATGTCAAAAATGATCACAGCCTCTTCCACTCCGGCTACTACGGCCTCATCTGACTTGGCAATTATTTGTGCACGTACATTTAGATTCCTTGCGTCAAGGCTATTAGTTGTTATATCTCCGGACCCAATATCCTCACGAAGAAAATTCGAAAGTATGTGCCTCGTTCTTAGGAAAGTATGAACTCTCAACTCCTATGCGACTTTCTGCGCATATTTGTGAGCAACAGTGATATTCAACGCTGCAGCAATTTTGGAATTTGATGGTTGAAAGACTAGAATTATTCCAGACCAGTCTGGAGAAAGCTCAGTAGATTTACATACAGAGCAGATTTTGCCATAGGTAATCGCCCTGCATTTCTTACAGGCTAGCTCTCTAGGCACCTATTTAGTACCTCCGCCCTTTTTCTCCTTCCCAGGAGGTATGGTTTGAGCCTGTCTCGCTTTCTTTACTTCCTGTTCAATCCATTCATTTGATCCCAAGAACGGTTGTCTGCAGGTGATTCCGATTTTTCCCATACCCGTACCTTTTCCAAGGCTAATCGCAGTGACTCTTGCTCTAATCTTTGAACCAATTTTCAAGGATTTTGCGGTCTGATTAGCAATAATTATACCTTGTTTAACGTCGCTCTTTAGATAGTCATCTGTAATTTGAGATAAATGCAGAAGTGCATCTGTGGGACCAACTCTAACAAAGGCGCCAAAATCAGTTATTTCAACTATCTCTCCCTCTACGACTTCCTGTAATTTGGGATAAAAGGTAAGAGCTTTAAATTGGACCTTATGGTACGTTGAGCCGTCGCCAGCCACCAGCTTGCCAACAGCATTTGCTGAAGCGTCGACTATCATAATGACGTATCCCAATTCCGGACTAATCATACTCTCATATTTCTCCTTCAAAATAGTAATAGCAGTATTTTTTAAGGAACTTGTCAATCTGTTAGGAGGAATCCTGACAACATCATTCATATGGATTATGAGAAACATCTGTAGGAATTGTCACCAAATATGAATTTATTAACCTTTGGCCGATTTGAAAGAATTCTGCTCACAGTTGATTATAGCATTTAATATACAATTTCAAGCTTTATTGATGCGTCTGTCAATTCAAAGTTAGAATCCATATCGATTGTAGTCCTGAACATGGAGCGGAAAAAGCTTTCAAAGAATTTTGAGCCTTTTCTCCCCAGTCTATGTCTTACTACAATCGTTCTTCCAGTTGGCCGTTTCACTTCGTCATACGTACCAAGATGGCCATAACGACACATTATTTTCTCAACATATTCAAATACATTCTCGTTAGTTAAGTCCTTCCTCCAAAAAACAATGGTATCTCTGGGTACAGAACCTCCTAACTTGGCTCCTAACACAGAGATAGTATCTTCATCTAATGAATCTATTAATGTGGTCAACAGCTCTCTGTTAACTATTACCATGTCGATTTTAGACAGGAATCTCGTAAATTCTGCAAATCTTCTTAGTATTATTCCTACAACGGAGTTTACTGAAACACCCATGCGTTCTGCCTCCTCGTCTAAAACCTTAGATAACTCCTGGTCAAACCTAAATGACCGCGTTATTGTATCGGACCTAGCATCAGAAGATTTATGAGACAAGTGCTGAATAGATAGGCTTTCAAGGAGCCTGATAATAAACTAGATCATAATATCTCAGTCCTCATGTCGGGCAATCTCGGCTGGCCGAAGAGATTCAAATGCTTCCTACCAAATAGACAAAAAATCTGGAATTTTGTCTGCACATAAAATGTCAAAGTGTAAGTGCCATTCATCAAAATTACACTTATACAAGTGGGATCATTGAATAACCTACACCATTTAAATATCGCTAGGCCGAATTTTTGATGGTTAAGATGGTTCATGTGGATCAAGTTATGTCAACACTGAGGCAAGTTGTTGATCCTGAACTTCACAGGGATATTGTCTCCATGGGGATGATCAAAGATCTCTCAATTGAAGGCGGAAAAGTAGCTTTTACTTTAGAATTGACGACGCCTGCTTGTCCGTTTAATAGCGAGATCGAAGAGGATGTTCGTAATCGTATGGCTGATATAGGGATAAAAGATTTAGACTTAAGAGTCACAGCCCGAGTCACAGAAGGTAGAGCAGTATCTATGGATGAACTTTTGCCCGGAGTCAAAAATATTATTGCTGTCGCAAGCGGCAAAGGCGGAGTAGGCAAAACTACTGTGGCTGTTAATCTTGCCGTAGCACTTTCTAAAACTGGCGCAAAAGTAGGACTCTTGGATGCCGACATTTATGGCCCTAGTGTCCCTCTGTTTATGGGCATTAAGGAAACGCCAGAAGTCATTGATGGGAAAATTCAACCGGTAATTACCAATGGGGTAAAAGTGATCTCTATGGGATTTTTCTATGAGCAATCCCAACAAGCTGGTATTTATAGAGGGCCCATCGTTTCAGGCATTGTTAAACAATTTATCACCGATGTAAATTGGGCTGAGCTCGATTATTTAATAATAGATCTACCGCCGGGAACAGGTGATGCACCTTTAACAATGGCACAAACTATTCCAATTACAGGCATTTTAATTGTTACAACCCCTCAAGATGTTGCCATGAATGTCGCTATTAAAGCCATTGGAATGTTCAACAAATTGAATATACCAATTGTCGGTGTTATAGAGAATATGAGTTATCTGGAATGTCCTAAATGCAAGGAACACATAACCATATTTGGGAGTGGTGGTGGCAAGAAAGTTAGTGAAAAATTCGGCATACCTTTTGTCGGTTCTATTCCACTTAACCCTGATATAATGGCAAATAGTGACAGTGGCAATCCGATTCCCTTGATAAGTCCAAAGTCAGATCAGGCGCAGAATATTGACAAGATTGCAAGACAGACGGCTGGCAGAATAAGCATAATTGCGAACGAATTGAAATCCCAACAAGAGGCAGAAACAGCCGGAAAGGTATCCGCGACCACATAGAGCAGTACTCTAGTATAATGCGTTTCACCGAAACTGAGAGAAATGCATTAAAGAAGCCATTTGGCGAACTTGTACCGCAAGCTAAGATTACAAGAAGCAGTATCGTTAAATTCCTAGGAAATTGCCGATCCGTTGCTTCGGTAGGAGATGAAACAACGAATGTATTATTGACTTTTGGAATAGTTCCAACTATTTCTATTACCGACGGTAAAACAATGCGCAAAATGATTAGAACATCCAAAAATCGAAAATACGACTCACTGATAAATTACTTACGTGATGATCGGATTGCTGAATTACGATGCAAAAATCCGGCTGGATCCATTTCTGACGAAGCCTATGGGCTAATTATAAGATCCATTCAAAGTGGAATTCGTGTCAAGATACTAGTCGATGGGGAAGAAGATCTCCTAGCAATCCCATTATTTGCCTTTCTTCCGAAAAGATCCGTTCTTGCATACGGTCAACCTAATGAGGGCTTGGTTTTGACCAGGATAGGCCCAAAGATTCAGACTGTGGCCAAAGATTTATTGACCCGATTTGACATTACTATCTAATGGCGGAAATGATGATACGGTGGCTAGATGACAAGGAAAAACTCATGATTAATCCTCATATGTCTGATCCAAAACTCCCTGTTTGAAATTTTTCGTTAGCAGAATTGAATTGGAGATTGAATTGGCTAAAGAAAATTTCTTGGCATAAAATCCCATTTCCTTATATAATTAATTCGCCGCAAGTCACATACAAAAGTGATTTGACATGAGAACATAATCTAGATTAAAGCCTATTGCAATTTGCAAATTTCTAAAATCTATTGGGTAATTGGAAATGAGAAAGCCAATAACTGCTTATTGCTCAAGGTGTGTGACATTCACAGGTACATTTTACCAAAACGACGTCAAACGAACAATCGTGGGTAGCACCTCCATAGCCTTCAACGGGCCAATCTATGGGACATTCTGAATGTCTTCCCCGTTTACAAAAAAAAGTCAGATGCAATTCTAAAATTACATTAGACTTTGTACTATAAATTCCTTAATGGGTATTGCTTTTATGCTATCGCTATATGTTGATATTAAAGAGCTGTGGAGCATATATCGAACCGTCTCTGACATGTTTAACCCTGGCCACAGAAAGGTAATGCGGCCATATTGTTACCAAAATGCTACCTTCGGGAACACCTTCAGGAACATCAATTATTTGAATATCATCAGAATTTACACCGTATTCATTGAGCTTTTGCTTGCTTAAAATAACCATCTCCTGAGAGAGACCACTATTATAAACATACACTTTTCCAGTATAGTCGATGTGATCAATCAATCTGTATACTGTCCTGATAGCGAATACTAAAAATGTACCGGTTCCTCTCTAGTCTATTGAGTTATAAATAATCTTTTGTAAGTGGTTAAAGATAATGTGTCACTGGTCAGATTGCCAAGCTTTCGCGAGGGCGATTCAATTTTGATGCCAAAAAAAGTTAGCGCATAGCAATGGAAAATGACTTAAGGCTTTTTAGCAAAGTTGAAAAGTGTGAATTGAGATATATTTTCTCGAATATACTGAGCAGATTAGAATTTTATCATTTCCGACATTAAGAATTAATTACTGCATATGCTTATATTAATTCAGCAGTTAGAGTTCTGTCAGTCAATTGCTTCAAATGCTTTCAGTTATGACATTGAAAAGGTATTCAAATCTTCCAAAGGTTCAATCATAAAGTTCTTACAGTTGTCCTCATCAGACACTAATTGGAATGCAGAATCTGCCATACCGTTTAAATGGTAGAGAATTCACCCTAATGCCTTTGTAAAGACTTCTTTCGGAATTTTTTTAGCTCCCAAAATCCCAAAACAAGAAAAGCTACACCTAATGCAATAAGAAGAAAATCTGCAGGCAGAATCATTTTCCAAAGGCTATTCACTGCTGGCAGCAGATATAAAGAGCAAAGCAAGAAAGATTAGCGCAATGCCCGTGATAATTTCGCCATTAATTTTTGTCATAGCTGATTTATTTACTTCATTCATTGCGTAAAAAAGTTTGCATATATAACGGGATGCATCCGATACTCTATTGTCATAAATTTCCGTATACAAATTAACCGAGTACTAATCTTATAATATATGCTAGACTGATAATTCTTTGATGCGGCTGTCTTGAAGTCATTTATACATCAGCAAAATTATTTAGAACTAAGGATTTCTTTTAAACTACTAGGAGTATTGTAGAACAACTAATCTGCATATTCTAAATGATTATACTAACTACTCAGCAGAGTACTGCAAAAACCTCTATCAAGCCAAACTGTTCTGCGGAGATAGTAATCAGATAACGATTAGAGTGCAGTTTGTAACTGACATTGAGATTGAATTGATTTTCGGCATTCATATTGATAGCAAAAATCTAAAAATATTAGTCAGATATAGATTCTAATTGTTTTTCAAGTATAAAGGCCTGCAGAAACTAGACTGGTAAACTGCTGAGTTGATATCTCTCCTCCAAGATCTTTAGTTTTCCTATTTGAAATCAACAATTTAACAATTGAGTTTTCGATCAACTGACCAGCGATATGAGTTTCCCTATCGTGATACCTTTCAGACAGCCAGTCTAGCATTAGTTTTGTTGAAAGCAGAATAGAAGATGGATTTGCGATATTTTTTCCTGCAATATCAAAGGCGGCTCCGTGAACTGGTTCGAATAGACCATAATTATATCCAATATTTGCTGCAGGTCCCATACCTAAGCCTCCGACCAATTGAGCGGCTTCGTCTGACAAAATGTCACCATAAAGATTTGTTGTCAAGACAATATCATGTGAAGCCGGATTTCTTATCAAATCCATTGCAAAAGCATCTACGTATGATTCTTTGTAATCTATGTCTGGATTTTTGGCGAGCGATTGCTCTGCACGCAGTAAGGAATAGGCCATCTGTCTTACGCATGACATTCGCCTTATGTACTGCAACAACCTGATTACTTTTGCGTCTTGTTCTACAGAGCCTAAACGCGTAATCCGCAATTCTCAGAGATGCTTTCTCAGTGATCAATCTAATTGCCACCGCTGTCTTATCATCAGTGTTAAACTCCCATCCAACATACAGATCTTCAGTGTTCTCCCGTACTGTGACCAAATCAATTTGATGCGAAAAACAATCGATATTTGGATAAGATTTTGCTGGTCGGATATTTGCATATAGATCAAGGGTCCTTCTTAAGACTATTATGACATCGGCGGCGCATTCGCCAACTGGACCCTTTAAACAGGCATCCGTACTCTTAACTGTCTGTATCGTAGATTCCGGGAGTGGACTCCCAAGTTCATTTTTAGCATAATCACCTGCTTCGCATTCAATCAAGGTGAATTTTACTTTAGAATGATCATTAATGGTCTCAAGTACAGTTCTAGCAGAATCGATAAGATCTGGTCCTATACCATCTCCCTTTATAAGCGCAATTTTATACCTACCCATATTACAATCTCACATCATCGAATGTTACTCCCTTCTCAAAAAGTCTTCCTGAATATACAGGAAAGCCAGAGCAAAATATTTCGTGTCACAAAAAGTCAACCAACACATCTCGATTGGATCTAACCAATAATTCTTTTAATCAAAGTCTTGTTTGGTAATGAATGATCCTATATCTTCGTAGTCCAAAAGATATCAGTTGGCGCTTTCGTACTAGGACATCGAGCGCTCCGCAAAAATTTTTGATCTTAAATTATCGAAATTTCAAACTGTTTACGCACCTCTTGGCAAAGCAGATACACCTGTCCTTGCAATCTGCGTAATCCCGTAATGAGCTACCAAGTTCTTGAAAGCATCGATTTTATCCGGGGTTCCTATGATTTCGACTATAATGTTCTCTTTTGCTATATCCAGTACATTAGCCCTAAAAATAGATGCATAATTTATTATTTCCATTCTTATCGCAGGTTCAATGGCCTTCATTTTTATCAAAGCAAGCTCGCGATAAACTGTCCTGTCCTTGTCCAGAACCGTGACTTCTACAACATCAATTAATTTTCTCAGTTGTTTGACGAGCTGGTCCACTGTTCTCTCATCGCTTTTGGTTGTAATGGTCATTCTGGACAGATCAGGCATTTCAGTGGATCCAACAGTTATACTCTCGATATTAAAATTGCGAGCGCGAAATAGATTTGTTACCCTAAAGAGTACTCCAGGTTTGTTTTCCACTAGCGAGGAGAGAATATAAAGTGGAACAGCCTTATCAGCTGATTCAATTTCACTACTTATTGTCATTTGATCAAGCGCCTGTAATCATATCTTTTAAGCTAGTTCCCGGAGCCACAAATGGATAAACGTCCTCTTCAGGATCTATAGTAATATCTATGACTGTAGCCACATCGCTCTTCAATCCAATTCTGATGGCCTTTTCAAGTTCCTGAATGGATTGCGCTTTTATGCCCTGCGCACCATATGCTTCTGCAATTTTTGAGTAATCGGGACAGCTATTCTGGTGTACTCCCATATACCTTCTATTATAGAAAGTTCTCTGCCATTGTGCGACCATTCCTAACATATAGTTATTCATCAAAAAGACAATTACCGGCAAATTATCGAGAACTGATACTGCCAACGAATTCTCGGTCATATTGAACGAACCATCGCCAGCAATATCTACAACTGGCACTGATGGCCTGGCAGCCTTAGCTCCTATCGAGGCTGGAAATCCAAATCCCATAGGACCTAAGCCTGTAGAGCTGAAAAATGTGCCCGGAGACGTCACATCAAAATGAAGTGACGCCCACATCTGGCATTGACCTACCTCTGTTGTTGTTATTGCTTCATTTGGTAGTATTTCTCTTAACTTCTTCAATGCCTTTTTTGCAGTCAAGTCTCTTGCATAATCTTTAATTGTTTCCGAAAAATAGTCGATCAGTTCCTTTCTTCTTCTTAGCCAGGGGTTGTCCTTCTCCCTCCTAATCACCTCATTCGAAAGCATCTTCACAAGAGTCTTTAGCGATGCTTTAACGTCTCCGACTACCGCAACATCGACTAACTTGTTTTTGCCTATTTCAGCGGGATCTATGTCCATGTGAATGATGTTCATTCCCTTCCCGAACTCATCAAATCTACCAACCGATCTATCTGAAAATCTAGCACCCACTGCCAATATACAATCTGCTTCTACAATTATCTTATTAGCCTCAGCATGGCCGTGCATACCAATCGGACCCATTGCGAGGGGATGATTCTCAGGGAAGGCTCCCTTTCCTTTGAATGTCGTTACGACCGGGATCAAAAGCAATTCTGCCAAAGCTTGCAGTTCTGAAAACGCTCCAGATAATATGACACCGCCTCCGGCCATTATTATTGGCCTTTCTGAATTCATTAAAAGCCGAACGGTCTTTCCTAGTTGGGATAAATCCGCGTCGAACAACGGATTATAACCCCTCACTTTTATAAGGTCTGGAAAGGGAATGTCGTCGTTAGCTTGCTGCACATCCTTGGGTATGTCAATGAGGACTGGCCCTGGTCTGCCACTTTCCGAAATATAAATAGCTTTCTTGACGGTTTCGGGTATTTCTGTAGGCGTTCGAGGTTGGAACGCGTATTTTGTGCATGGATTAGATACACCTATAATGTCGGTTTCTTGGAATGCATCTTTTCCTATCATCGCTAACGCAACCTGACCAGTAACGGCTAGAACTGGCGATGAATCAGCATAAGCAGTTGCTATTCCGGTTATCAAATTCGTCGCGCCAGGGCCGGAAGTAGCAAAGCAGACACCGACTTTCCTTTTAATCCTTGCATATCCGTCAGCCATATGAGCAGCAGACTGTTCATGGCGGACCAATATGTGTCGTAATTTTGAATCTACCAATGCGTCATATATAGGGAGATTCGCCCCACCAGGAAGACCAAATACGATTTCTACCCCATCCTTTTCTAAAGCAGTAAGCAAAGCTTTTGCTCCATTCATTTCTACCATTTATATACACTCCATTTAGAACAAGACAATCAATTCCTCATTCCGACAATCACGTTGCTATGACATTCCCGGCATAGAATTTGAGTTAATAGTTTTATATATTAATGAATAAGAATGTAAACATACTGCCTGACTATTGGTGGTCATTTTAGTACCTCTGATATTGATAATAATTAATAAATTTTGTGTCGCCCCAGTTGTGGGAGGTTACACTGGATTAGTTACCTATCAAACCGCATCTGCTGCTTAGGCCTTTATCTCGGTTGATGCTTTCTCATCTCTAAAGACTTTATAAGCTTCATCCGCAGAGTAATTGTCGTGTACTATTGTCCTCACTGCCTTAGCCATTGGAACTGGAAATTCTGACTGCCAAATGTTCCTTCCCATATCAACACCAACTGCACCATCTCTGATGGCATTGTAGGCTAGATTCAATGCGTCCATCTCTGTAGACTTCTTTCCCCCAGCGATAACGATAGGAACAGGACAACCTGTAACAACACTTCCAAAGTTATCACAGTAATATGTCTTAACAATATGTGCTCCTAATTCTGCTGCCACTCGGCATGCCAAACTCAGATACCTTGCATCCCTTACCATTTCCTTCCCAACTGCTGTTACCGCAAGGACAGGAATTCCATACTTTTCGCCCTCGTCAACAAGTCTAGCCAGATTTGATAGAGATTGGTGCTCATATTTGCTACCTACAAATATTGACAAGGCTAAACAAGAGGCATTAACTCGAATCGCTTCTTCAATTGAAGTCGTAATTTCTTCATTAGAAAGGTCTTCGCCAATAATGGTCGAGCCACCAGAGACTCTTAATACAATGGGTACATCTAGCGCGGGATTTACAGACGTTCTCAGAATACCTCGAGTAAGCATTATAGAATCCACGAACTGTGCTAGTGGCCCGATAGTAGTCGATGGCACTTCAAGTTTATCAGTGGGACCTAAGAAATACCCATGATCAACAGCTAACATTAAACATCTAGAATCGTCTGGTTTAATAATCTTGGATAATCGATTTCGCATTCCCCAATCCATTTATCTTCCTACCATTCTATTTGAAATCGATATTTAAATATTGAAATTGTGTCTTGCGTCTGTTGAATTCTAATTTGTGATTATTATTTTCATTGTATCCGTTGCTTTATGTGCTTCTCTAACGGCTTCAGCAGTACGCTCGATTGCGTATCGATGAGTTATCAAGCTTCCAATATTTAATCGACCGTTTGCTATAATCTTTAGCGATAAGTTAGTCTCTATCTCAGACGCCGCATAACTGGGCACAATATAGTGTTCATTAGCGTAGATGCTTGACAAGTCTAGAGGAATTTCCTCATCCTTTGACGGAACTCCGAATAGAACAACTATCCCACCTCTTCGAGTGACTTGTAATCCATTTCGGATAGCTGCTGAATTGCCGGTTGCTACAATGGATACATCCGCACCTCTCTTTTCTGTTAAATCATTAATTGAATCCTTTAATGACCCATCTTCTGTATTCAGAGCCTCGAAATCACCAAATTTCTTTGCAAAATCTAGTCGAAATTGATTGTAATCAATAAGTACTACACTATTAGCCCCAGAAGACCGAGCCAAGGCAGCAAGCATCACTCCTGTTGGTCCTGCCCCGAATATGGCAACATTATCGCCATACTGAAATCTGCTCTTCCTGATAGCTCTAAGACAGCACGCTAGGGGTTCAATCAAAGAAGCAGCCTCGAAGGTAACATTATTTGGCAGCTTTAAAATACCTCCACGTTCGATATTCTCCTGCGGCACTAGGAATTGTTCAGAAAGGCCACAAGGGTCAATGTTACTTTGTTGGTACATGGAACACATCGTAGAATCTCCGTGTAGACAGAAATAGCATGAAGAACAGCTGACATGGTGGTGCACAAATACCCTGTCGCCCTCTCGAAAATCGTTGGTTTGTCTCGCCATGCTCACAATCTCTCCGGCGGGTTCATGTCCAAGCCTACCTGATCTCATTCCATACTTTCCATAAATTTTCTCAAGGTCAGAACCACATAGGCCGCATGCACGCATCTGTACAAGTATGGCTCCTGGCCTTAATGCAGGTACGGGTATATCTTTAAGCACAACACTAGATTGACTTCCTACAAATGCAGCTTTCATACTTTAATGCAGTTTTTTGGTATTATTAAGTTGTATCAACTCACGTCTAGTAATTCCATTTCGCCAATTATTGAAAGTCTTGATACTATATTCAGTTCTAACTTTACAAAATGTTATATCTTTACTTGAAGTTTTTACTTAAAGGCAGCTAAAATAGTCTGATATTTACATAGGTCTTTTTTTTGCATATCTCTTGGGTTTTCTGATGAAGATTCCTTTACATCCTTCACAACAGAAGAAGTATGATTTACCGTTGTGAATCAAAGAAACTGCCATTTCCTCTTCTAATTCTATTCCACAGACTGGGTCTACTGGCATCAGCAAGATCATTCTAAAAGTACTATATGTATTTCTAACTAATTCTGATAAAGTATTATCATCGGGTTACATTAAAACTTAATTCATACACCTAGAATTATAAATAGTCTAATTACGACTCAGAATTGTGCCCGTAGGTAATGACTAATAAAACACGTATTGGTCAAGTTATTCTGATGGAATAACTCAAATGTGATGTTTATGCAGATTTCCATGATGTCCTATCCTTGCATTGAAGTGACCTGCGGGAAATGCGGTAGTTTAATAAGCAGGATTATACAGTTGAAGGCCATAAGAGATCTTCTTCGTCCACACAATGGAAGATGCAAATTCTGTGGAAACTCCCTGAGCTCGACCGATTTTATTATAAATATGAATGAACAGTAATCTATCCAGAGGCTTGCTGACGAAATACCTAGCCTTATACCCAGGAATTAAACATGGGGCAATGATTTAAGATTGTATAAAAAATACATTGTAATTTCAAAACCATGACGATCCAATTCTTAGTTATCGGCATTGCTCCAGTGGTACATGAGATCATATCCAATCTTCTCATTTTCTAGATCTTTTCATGGCAAGCAACAGGGCTTGCAATTTATGCTGGGTTTCATTCCATTCATTTTTAGCAACGGAGTCGAAAACAATTCCGGCACCAGCCTGAAGATATGCTCCTTTGGAGTCTAGGAATAATGATCTGATAGTGATTGAAAAATCGCACGATCCATTACACGAAAAATAACCTACGGCACCAGCATACGGCCCACGTCGTCCAGGTTCAAGTTCATTTATTATCTGCATTGCCCTAACTTTTGGAGCGCCAGACACAGTTCCAGCTGGAAAAATTGCCTTGAATGCATCAAAGGCATCGAGGTTTTCATCTAAATCACCACAAACGTGTGAAACGATGTGTTGAACATGACTAAATCTTTTTACGGACATTAAATCTAGGACCTTCACGGAACCAAATTTTGACACCTTTCCGATATCGTTCCTAGCCAAGTCAACAAGCATTGTGTGTTCGGATATCTCCTTCTTATCTTTCAGAAGTTCTTGGCGTAGTCGCCTATTTTCATCGCTATTTTTGGCTGCTGCTCTAGTTCCGGCAATAGGGAACGTTTCCAGACGATCATTGGTAATCCTTAAGAGCATTTCTGGACTTGAACCAACGATAAAACGCTTGCCCATTTTTAAAAAATACATATAGGGAGAAGGATTTATCTTTCTCAAATTTTGATAAAACGCTAATGGATCCCCTTTTAGATTAAACCTTAATTTTCGAGATAAAACAACTTGAAAAACGTCACCCTTATATACATATCTTTTGGCTTCGTTTACCATTTTTATAAACTCATTCCGAGTCAGGTTTGATCTAGGTCTAGAGTAGGAGAATTTTTTTTCACTGTCTGGAAGCCTTTGGTCCTCGACTACTCTTTTAACTAGATCTTGCCTGCCTTTGTCTCCAACGTAAAAGTAGTAAACACTGTTGTCACTGTGATTGAAAATTATCCCGTCCATGTACATTCCAAAATCAAGGATAGGGAATTCAGAATCCATTTGACCAGAATCGGAAGTGACATTTTCCCATAACTCGATTGCCTCGTAGCTGACATAACCGACAGCACCGCCACAATATCTAAATTTCTTATTAGTTACATGAGGCAAAAGCAATCGCAACTTGGAAAATGGCTCGGCGATATCGCTTTCATAAACTTTCTTTTTATTACGATTTGTTACGGTGAGTTTTTTGCCACTCATGTTAATAACGTATATTGGATCGAAACCAATGATGGATGACTCGGAGAGCTCTTTAGGTCCAACTAACGATTCGAAAATAAACGCCCTTTCATAATGATGGTATAATTTCTTGAATAGATCGAATTGATCGCAATCACAGTTTAATTTTATTATATTAAATTTACTTTTCCTAGTCAATCCCTCTTATCAGTAAATTGGGGATGCAATAAATATTATTACTTAGCCGGTTAAGTAATTTGGATCATGACAACCATTAGGAAAGAATAATATCTTTTTAGCTAAATTAAGTTTAATGGTCACAACTGAATGGAACTTAATATATTAGTAGTGTTATCATGGTATCTGACTTGGGTCATGATTTGTGTATTTAAGAAAGAAAAAAGTAAAATTTACTCTTCATATTTGTACGATAAGGGGCTCAGATGACGATTTTTGCCTTAAATAAGATTTCTAAACTTGTTTTATGACAATAACTGCTATATTACACACAGTAACTGAAGGTTATTCTATAGCGAAGCGCTCTTTATTCCACTGATGAATGTGTACATGATAGGGTTAAGTACGGACACATCCTGACCTAGCTTATCGGTTACTATTTGTTAGAATAGTTTATTTCATTCGATGTTTGTACTTATCGCATATTCTCGGCAAGAAATGACTGAACGTCTAACTCCGTATTCCATTACAATTGACATTCTCCAAAAATTGATGTGTAAGAAATTTTCTAGTATTGTAGATGTTGACGCTAGGAGGCATTTAAACTTAGAAGCATATCATGTGCAGACAATGGACACAATTTTTCTCTTTGTGTTTCTACGTCTTATAGCATATCGCGGGTAATTGTTAATTGAATTCGTAGGGGCTTAAGTTTCATGAAGCACGCATTATAGCGTGTTTGCCAATCGAGAAGATCAGGATATGATGGATTGCCAATTCATCTTGATGGCCCTGATCTAAAATGGTATACAAGTTTCTCAAACATAGTTTACTTATAAAGAACAGCTTATTGATAATGCGTAGGCTTAATGTATTACTCGATAACATTATTAGCTCACAGAAAGTATTATTCGATTATCTAGAGATTCTAAGAACCAATTATTAGATATGTATTTACGGGTAGTTAAGTTTATAATAATTCAGTAACTAGTTTTGCCAGCAATTTTGAATCGAGGCGATCTCGAAATTACAAACAAAAATTTAGAATCCTTTCATTTTGCACTCGCTGCTGTAGAAGCTGCAATAAAATCGGTTGATCCTTATCGTCTAATCAAAAAGCATATGAAAGTAAAAGGACACAATCTACTAATTACAGATATCTTTGGTAATGCTACTAAAATCAATTTATCTAGAATTCAGCAAACTTACATTGTTGGTGCTGGTAAAGCATCAGGGAAGATGGCTCTAGCAGTTCACAGTGTTCTAGGTCATAGGAAGATCAAGGGAGCTGTAAATATACCGTACGATTCTGGTCTAACATCTGACCTGATATCACTAAACGAAGCTGGGCATCCAATACCAGACGAAAATGGTATAGCTGGAGTAAAAAAAATACTTGACCTCTTGAAACAGGCGGGTAGGTCAGATCTTGTCATTGTTCTAATCTCTGGTGGTGGATCCGCGCTGTTACCTATGCCAATAAGGGGTATTTCCTTGCCTATCAAAAAATTAGTTACTCGCTCTTTATTGCTTTCTGGAGCTTCGATAGATGAAGTTAATGCTGTAAGAAAGCATTTATCGAAAGTCAAGGGTGGTAAGCTTCTTAACTATGTTAATACAGGATCCAGAGTTGTATCCCTAATTATCTCCGATGTTATCGGCGATGATCTGAGTATAATTGCCTCTGGTCCGACTTACTATGATATCTCCACGTTTCTGCAGGCTAAAGAAATTCTCAAGAAATATATTCTCTGGGAAAGCAAAGACTTCGTTCTCGTTAGGAGGATCATAGAAAATGGTATTAATGGAAAAATTCAAGAGACCATTAAGCCTGGTGATCAGCTATTGACCAATGTCAGTAATATCCTAATTGGAAATAACGAAATGGCGTGCAAAGCAGCTCATGAGACGCTGAAAAAAATGAGAGTGAATACGTTGTATCTGGGTTCGGCGTTCGGAGGCTTAGCCATCGATCATGGAAAGTACATTGCCACTCTGGCAAACCAACTATCATCTTATTGTCTCCCGTCAGCATTAGTTTTGGGAGGTGAAACAGTCGTAAAAGTTAGTGAGTGTCACCAAAATGGCATAGGAGGAAGAAATCAAGAGGCGGCATTGAGTTCAGCAATGAGTTTAGGATATAAGAAAAATATGGATCTTTCAATTTGCTGTATAGGAACAGATGGAATCGATGGCAACTCTACTTGCGCTGGAGCGTTTGTGACGTCGAGGATTTTACCATTAATTTTGACCAATAGAATAAAATATAAAGCATATTTATCTAAACATGATAGCAGCAGGGCATTTAAAGAACTTGAATCTGTGGTCATCACAGGGAGGACTGGTACAAACGTTAATGATATTTCTATAATTGTTAGGTTTCGGTAGCGGGTATCATCCATGTGTTCTCCGATGTGATATACATTGCTCTTCTTAAGATTGGCCGTATTTAGATGGCTGTTGTGCATATTGTCGCCTGACTATCTGCTACTCGGATGGAAGTCCCATTTGTGGCTCTTACTATCAATGTACCGTCAAGATCAATATCCAGTACACGACCTTCAAAGCACGTATGATCCTTGTTCACAACGCGGACATATTTATTAAATGTCTCACATCTAACTTTCCAATCATTTAGAACCGATAGTTCATCGGTACTGAAGTTGTTCAAGGTAATAATCTAATTTTTGTAAGGTTTGCACTATAAGGCCTCCGCAATCTATATCTCTCCCAGAAAGTTCTTGCCTCAAAGACGTAATCTCGTAGGCAGCCCCTATAGTTTTATTGATCAAGTGTAACGATGTGTTGTCAAGGTCTGAGTTTATTCCGATTCCAAATACTAGATACTTTAATACCTCTTTTTCAGCTCCGATCGAGATCAAGATACCAGAAACCTTCTTTGAATTTATGACTATGTCATTTGGCCATTTTATCTTTGATTCCAATCCAGTTTCGACTCGGATAGCCTCGCATACCGATAGTGATGCAACAGAAGATAGAAACGATGCCTTGTTCACTGAGATGCGCGGTCGAAGTATTAATGAAAGCCAGATTCCGCCTTTGGGAGATATCCATCTTTTACCGTCTCTCCCCTTCCCTTCGCTCTGTTCATTTGCAATGATTAATGTTCTCTCCAGTTTCGAATTTGTTTCTGCGAGAGATATTGCTATGTCTTGTGTCGATTCGGCTTTGTCATAAAAAAATATATTTTTGCATATAAAGTTCTGATCTGTCGTTGAGAGGAACCTCAAAATGTTACAATATTTACTATTCATAATTTTGAATCGGTAGGTGTTAGTCTTCTGTCAAGGATATAATAACGATTAATTACTGAGGTATAAACGAGAAGAGTTCAAAGTCAGGAACCAAAATGAGCGCTGCTCAAAACGTCGAAAAGTTGAGCGTTGAATTAACTCCCAGTCCAAGCCTATTTTCTAAAATCATGGATGATACCTAATCGACCGAGTCCGTACAGTTTAAAGCGAAAATTTATGTTTCTATGGCGTGCGACTAAATCGTTTGATTAGCTCCATTGAAAACTATCTGGAGATTCTAATTATGCCTCCGTGTTTGTTAAATGGGCATGTACTTACGTCACCGTCTTATACTTAGGAGGCCAAAAATACCGAGTCGCATGAGCAGATATTGGACCTGGCAAAATATCGTACTAGATTAGAAACGAATCATATGAATCAACTAAACTTCAGGAGTGCTTCGGTCAATTGATGGGCCAATTTGCGGCCCAATATCTTATCCAATCCGTTGGCAACGTGCAGGGCTATTATGCTTGATTTTGGGTTTTCGAAGAATAGGATGTCTGACGGGGTAAATGGTCCATTATTCAAGCATGGTATTAGATATTGTTTATGTAATACTGGTACTGAACCCTGAACCCTAACTGTTAATCACCTTAGATTCAATGTGCCTGTATTTTAATCCAGTACCAAAAAAGCATAGGTGATGGATAGATCAATGGATTGTGACCATATACTTTTGAATTGTAATTTGTCAAGTCTTCATTTCATTATGCGGTGTGAATCAGTAGGGTCAAATATGGTAATTAGATTGTTTGACTAGAGATCAGAATATGATAACAGATTGGCTTCGCGCCATAAGAGTCAAGTTTATTCTTGCCTCGATAATAGCTGTATTAGTTGGTTTGTCCGTAGCCTATTGGAAAACGGGCCATATTAATTATATTTATTCAATTCTTACTGTCCTCGGCGTCGTATCTTTACATGCGAGCATAGATCTGCTAAATGATTATTGGGATTACGTTCGAGGGATCGATAAGCACACAAAGAGAACCAGGTTTAGCGGGGGCACTGGAGTACTTCCAGAGAATATATTGAGTCCAAGGAGCGTTTACATCGCGGGTATAGTATTCTTATGTGTGGGGGCTATTATTGGGATTTATTTTGTAACAATCAGAGGCGTAGTAATAGCACTCATACTTGTTTTCGCAATTATTTCTATTTATTTCTATTCAACTAAGATCGTGAACATGGGACTCGGTGAGGTGCTGATTGTCCTCAAAGGCATGCTAATCGTCCAAGGGGCATACTACGTACAGACCCCAGAACTGAGTACTGGAGCAGTCTACAATGGATTAATAGTTGGTATACTTTCGGCTACAGTTCTTTTCGCAAACTCATTTCCAGATTTTGAAGCAGATAAACGTCATGGCAGACATACGCTTGTTATATTACTTGGAAGAAAATACGGCGCGAAATTTTTCACTATATTTATTTTGGTCCCATATGCCCTGATTGTTGTTGGAACGTTTGATGGTTATACTAAAGTTTATACTCTAGTTTGTCTAACGACTTTACCTTTAGCCATTAGAGCGATTGTACTTCTAAACAAAGATTTCATCGGGGAGACAAGCCTACTTATTGTCATGTCAAACACAATCTGGTGTTCTCGTCTCACAGGTAGTCTACTTGCTATAAGTCTCATCATGTGAGAGAATGTAAATAGAATAGTATTCCTGCTAGCCCTTACTAAATGGTGGCGTAGGGGCAAATATTTAGGCCAAAATAAGGATTTTATGCCCTGCAAGGGGGATTGGCGAACCTATTGTTCGAATTTAGATGGTAATCCACAATGAGCTGCGGGTCCTTCTGTCTCCCTGTAAGAATCCCTACTACAACATCATCTTTTTTTATCACTTCTTTTTGTCTAAGCTTTTTAACTGCCGCAGGTACTGCACCTGATGCCATTTCACAATCGAAGCCATTCAGACCTACAACCGACATACCGTCTGCCATCTCCTTATCATTTACTTGAACAACTAAGCCATTCGTAAAATCTAATGCTCGAAGTGCTTTTATAATATTGGCAGGCTTACCTATCTGAATTGCAGTGGCCTGAGTCTTTGGAACTTTCCCTTTCGCATCATTGAACTCATAGTATCGATTTATCATTGTCAAGTCCGGTCTTCCATTGTTCCAGGAAAGATTTTTCCCCTCGAAAACCCCATTTACTAATTCGTAAAAAGTATTAGCTCCTTGAGAATTGACAACCACTAATCGAGGGATTTTTTTTATCCAGCCCCATTCGTATAACTCCATGAGACACTTACCACAGCTAGCAGTATTACCTAGAGCACCTCCAGGATAAAATATCCAGTCTGGAGGAGACCAGTCAAAACTTTCCAATGCTCTATAAATCATAGTCTTTTGGCCCTCAATTCGAAATGGATTGACAGAATTTACTGTGTATCCATCCATTCTCTCGGGCTGCTTTCAGCGAGGTAGAGAGTGCGACATCAAAATTTCCATTAACTTCGATCACTTGAGCTCCAAACTGAAATGCCTGACCTAGCTTACCCGGTGCAACCTCTCCCTTCGGAATATATACACTACATCCAATCCTCTCATTAGCGGCATACATCGCAGCGGATGCAGAGGTATTCCCAGTTGATGCGCAAATTAGGTTTTTAATCTTCAACATTTTGGCATGCGTGACCGCTGTAGACATCCCATTATCCTTGAATGATCCGCTCGGATTATACCCTTCCGGCTGCAATAAAAGAGAGTCTGCATTAATATTGGCATATTCAGCCACTTTGGTCATCCTATAGGGCTTAGAAAGCCGACCCTCTGATCCGTCAAGGGACACAAGATACGAAGCGCATTGTGCAAAGTCTTCACAATCTATGTTTACAAAATTTATGAGATCTCGGAATCTCCACACTCCACTTTCGTTATAAATATTTCCTCCATGATCTCTCCTCTCATAAAATCTATCAATGAGTTCTCGCTTTGGTGGATTATGATATTGGACATCTAACAAATACCCACATGTACATAAATAATTACCAGTGGAGATATCAAATGTCAGTCCACAATCCGGATTAATGCATTTTTTATTGGCTGTCTGCATCTATTAGGATAGAGCCGATGTAATACTAGTCTATATTTATAGATAGGTCGTGGAATAGACGCTCAGGTAAGCTATTGCAACAGCCCAGAAGCAAACTATGTTGAAAAATTCGAGAAATCAAAATAGTCTCATTGTTTCAAATATGGGGCCAAACCAAAATCCTTATCATATGTGTTCAATAAATCATCTGGCCTCTGTTTATATTACTTTGACCTTCTTTTTTCTGTTTTTTGGATAGGTTTATCAAGTATCTTCAAAACTTGCTGAATAACTCCATCCATATCTTCCTCCTTGACATCTGGGAATACCGCATGATTAAGCAAATTGGTTACCGTTGTTGACGTTTCTGAACTCACCTCATCAAAGCTATCCATGTCGGTATATGTCTGCTGATAGAGTGTACGAAGACGAGGCAGCATACATCTGTGTTCGTTCGTTCACGGTTACTTTGTATGAACGTGAGTTCACCTTAATATTTTGCTCTATCATCCTTTTTATAACTTCGATTTTGTATATTAAATACTTGCCGAATTACCAGAACACCTATTTAAGGATATAAACCCTTTGATCATGAAAGTATTTGCAATTAACTATATTTCTAACTCCGTCCTTGATTATGGCCATCGAGAATGAAGACATCGTTAAATATCATCCACTTTTTCTTATTATACTAATGTCAGGAATAATATTACACGTTGTCGTTCTATTTTGTCTAATGACCTTTTATGTATAGCCTGAAGACGTAGAGAAAGAGGGCGGTGCGATATATAGATTGAAGAATCGTTCAGATATAGAAGTTATGGCTTCAATTTTGCGGTCTGCTACAAAGAGCTGGGAATATAAAACTACAATAATGAATAATGCTGTAGTATCGCATTCTCAATTAATCAGATATCTAGCAATAGCCGTAGAAAAAGAGTTAATGGAATATTCAGAAACCACGGGCCTTTACAGGACAACTGCAGCAGGCGTAAAATATTTGGCTAAATACGAACAGCTGCTAGTCTTATTACCTACGATACCTGAGCTTCCAGACTTGGATAACGTTCCGGACGCATCAAAACAGGATCATCTAAATGAACCCATAAAGGATCGTCTCCTATCCTGATCACATATTCGACTTAGAGTAGATTAGTCAATTTTACACAAGTACTCGTCTCATATACTGTTGAATAGCTTTGGTAATAATTGAAGAGATCATTACGGTACATCAAACACTTAAATAATAAAGTACATGCCTATTCAAGACAAAGTGATTAAAAATAAACTTCAGATATGTACAGAGCTGAAAGCGCTCTTGATGGAAAGCATAGCTCGTAATTATTCAGATAATTTGTTACTTTCTGGAGGACTCGATAGCAGTATTATCTCGTCCATATCGCATCCGAAGAAGACGATCACAGTTGCCTCATCGATTAGAGCACCGGACCTGCGTTATGCAAGACTAATAGCTCACAAATTTAGTAAAAAGCATAACGAATTAATACTTCCCTTAAAAGAATTATTTCGAGTTATAGAAAATGTTATTTATATCCTCAAAACTTTTGACCCTATTGAGATAAGGAATTCTAGTGTGGCGTTTGCAGCAATCGATCTGGTAAGGAAAGAGGGAGATAGAAGCATAATGACCGGTGACGGAGCTGACGAACTATTTGCAGGCTATAACTATTTGTTAAGGTACTTTGACGACCATACTAGGCTAGATGACGAACTTGCTAGACTCTGGAATTTGATGAAGCTTCTCATCAGTTAAAATAGGAAGGAAGTTGGGAATAATGGTCTTCGCTCCTTTTCTAGATAAACAGTTCATGCGATTTGCTAAATCAGTTGATGTTGAGACAAAGGTAGGAGTACGAAATGGCAAGAAATGGGGAAAATTTATTTTGAGAGAATGTTTCGAGTCTGACCTTGGGGCGCTTGTAGTCTGGAGAAGAAAATATGCCCAAGAGGAAGGATCAGGATTTACGTCAGTAAGAAATATCTTATTACAAGGATACAAGTACGACACGTTAGCTGAACAGAGAGAGCGGACGCAATCCAGGGGTCAGAATTAGGGACATGGAACATCTATACTATTTTCATATCTACCGAAAGTATTTTCCACTACCAATTGAAGAGGCTTGTGTCGGCGAAAGATGTCCTGATTGCTGTGGTTGTCTTACCGAAAATTCGAATTATTGTCATACATGTGGATGTTATCCTACGAAGATCCCATTGAAATGACATTCTGAACCTCTATCATCATTATACTAAGATTGCCAGTCTTAGATTTATTGCGACTACGAAAAAATAAATTGTTGAAAGCAATCAATTAAGTTCTGTTCGATGGAACTAAAGTGGTTCCATCTGATAAAATCTACAATCAGAGCGCAGCCATAACTGATATATTTAAAATTCATCCTTGTTCGGAGTCGAGCACATACTTTGATTTCCATCATAGTCTAGGGTAAAGATTTAAGTAGAATTTATCAGAATTAGGAAATATCAACTTTTATGAAAGCGACAGCAGAAAATATGGCTTTCATTGCTCCACAATAATTGGATGTCCAATGATTAGACACGATAGCGTAGACAAGACTCTGATTGCCCTTGTGTGGGCTTAGTTCTTGTTTTTCTTTGATTTGCCTTCTGTTAAAGATATGTGTTTTATTGTCTTCTTAATTCTCGATATTGTAGGATAGCTGTAGCCCATACGTCGATAATTACGGATCATAGTTTTCCAATTTGAAAGCCTCCAGGCAGCCTGCTCTGATGTTAATAGCATAGTTTCTCTTTTCACCTTGCTTTTTCTTCCAGGCATCAGATATCCACCAGACTGGGCTTTGACTCGATGATATGAAAACTTTAGTCCAAATATTATCATATCAGTTGTAAGCGAGCTAAAATAGAACCCAAGTTCTTTCCCCTGTTGCTCCGTGGCTCTTATCTTGTAGATATATTGTTTCAACAATTTGATACGCGAGTTGCTATGTTTAATATCTTTCTAAATCCGAGTTCTGAAAGATTTCCTCCGCCTCCTGGACCACGAAAAAATAAAGATTATGTAGACACAAGACCTCATGAGTAACAATTCCGGATTCAAAGGATTCTGATTCGAACCAACTATATAATATTGAGTCTCTTACCGATAGTTTCAATTTTTTCTAAGGCGATTTTTAATTGTTTTAATTGCAATGAGGTTGTGATTGATGCCCTTAGCCTTGCTTTGCCCAGTGGGACGGTAGGGTAACGTACTGGCTGCATAAAAATACCGTCTGAAAGGAGAGCCTTTGAGAACTGCATGGTCAGTTTCTCATCGCCTATAATAAGTGGAATAATTTGGCTTCTGAATCTGGATCTACAACTCTTAGCATTGAAACCATTATGCTCTATCTTTGAAGAAAAAAAGGTAACATTCCTCTTTAGTTGTTCTTGCAAATTACCCTTGGTCGCTATTGGAATAGCTGCCAATGCAGAAGAACACAGATGGGAAGGTAGCCCAGAGGAGTACATAAATGACCGTGATCTATTTATTAATAATTCTATTATCTGCTCCGAGGCGGCAACGTAACCCCCAAAACATCCTAAGGCCTTACTTAAACTGCTAATATATACATCAACTAAATGTCGTCTCTCTAACGCCACTCCGAATTCAGGGACTTGATCATAAATAAAATCGCCGTGTGAATCATCAACTATAGTTATAACGTTGTGACGAAGCGCAATATTATGAATCTCCTGTAGGTCAGAACGATCGCCATCCATACTAAAAATAGTTTCTGTCAAAATTATCTTTCTATCTGACTTCCCCTTTCGAATAATCTGTTCAAGATGCTCCAGATCGTTATGTTTGAAAATTTCAATTCGAGCCCCGCTAAGCTTGCATCCATCTATTAAACTAGCATGATTATACTCGTCACTATAAATTGTTGTAAATTTATTTGCTAGGGTTGATATAACGCCAATATTTGCCATGTAACCACTTGGATAAATCAATGCTCTATCTGTCTTGCGATGGTCAGAAAGCTTCTCTTCAAGTTGCATTAACTCGTTACTATTTCCTGCTAGTAGTCTAGAACTACATTGTGATATTTGATTCAAATTTTCGATGGTCATCTTCAATACCGTTCTATTTTGAGATAACCCAAGATAGTCGTTAGAGCATAGGTTTATGCTCTCCACTCCGTTAACCAGAACAATTGTTGTATTCTTATTGGTGGATACTAGATTGAGCCTTCGATACAAATTTGCTTTATTTAGACGACATAATTCGTCTTTCACAAAACTGAATTTGTCATGCTTAGGTCTTTTTCGCCTTAAACTATGCCTTAAGACCAATCTCCCTAATCATTGCAATATCCTTTGCTGCACTGTTCCCATCTGTAGTCAAGTATCCTCCAGTTATTACGCCATTTGCACCGGCCTTTAGCGCGGTTTTCTCTTCATCTTTAAGGTTTACTTCTCTTCCACCGGCAATTTTTATAATCCCTCTTGGAATAATGAATCGCCAGACAGCAATAGTTCTGATAGCGTCTATTGGATCCATTTTTGCTTGGCTTGCTAATGGCGTGCCAACTCTTCCCATTAGAATATTAAGCGGAATCTCATCGGGTTCAAGAGATTTGATGGAAAACGCAAGTTCTATCCTTTGTTTTGTGTTTTCACCCATGCCTATAATTCCGCCGCAGCATAATTCAAGACCCTCTTCCTTTACTATTTTGGCGGTAAAGAACCTATCGCGAAATTCATGAGTTTTACAAATATTGGAAAAATAGCTCTCAGAGGTCTCAAGATTATGGTTGTATCTTTTCACCCCTACTTTTTTAAGTCTTCTTGCCTGTTCTCTGGAAATGGAGCCCAACGACGCGTTGACGTCTATTTCTAGACTTTTCTTAATTTCAATGATCGTTTCGCAGATTCTTTCGAAATCCTTATCTGGAGGTGATTTATAGGCACATACTAGACAAAAACTTTGGGAGCCCGATTCCTTAGCTTCTTTTGCTCTTTCTAAGATCAAATCCATAGGCAAGAGGGGATAAGTCCTTATCCCAGTTACTTTGTAATGTGAGGATTGCGCACAGAAATGACAATCCTCAGGACAATTTCCAGATTTTGCATTTATCAAACTTTCTACATCTACTCGGTCTCCATTGAATGTTCGTGTAATAATGTTCGCACATTTGGTCAACGTATCTAGATCCCTTGTATATATCAGCCTCTCAGCCTCTTCGAAGCTCAAGTCTAATCCTGAAATTACCCTATTCATCGTATCGTAAATAAGCAAGGACTCTCTATCCATTTTCTTCATGCAGGGAAACCGTACGATATATACTTATCTACTATACAAAATAGAGTCTAGTAAATGTAAAGCGAAAGAATTGGTTAGAAGCAAGACCGGTAGATTATTTCAAGATCGGGATTATTTTGCAATTATTATTTCTTGCCAATTTTTCCCGCGTTAGATATGTATCAATATTTCAAAATCCAAATGTCAAAGGCTGGCTTTATACATCTGAAATTAACGATCTAGGGCTAGATAAAACATGAACGTTGGAGAAAGTAT
The DNA here is from genome assembly GCA_963765895.1 of uncultured Nitrososphaeraceae archaeon. Classification (GTDB taxonomy): domain Archaea; phylum Thermoproteota; class Nitrososphaeria; order Nitrososphaerales; family Nitrososphaeraceae; genus JARBAU01. The sequence goes on from CAVXZB010000019.1 coordinate 248,864, forward strand.
AAAACGAAATCCGGTAAGTTGATCGATCTGGTCGTTAGACTAAATATGGACCCATTGATATACCGACCAAATAATAGGACCATTTTTATACCCAATACAGCTGGGTATAATTTTATCAAAATGACCCCTTTTTAGACTATAAATCATATTCAGTTGACACCCGCCTTATTATCTATCAAGAATAAACCTGCTACAATGAAGTTTGCGGTAGCATACGTTAGGGTCAGTACAGGGGAGCAAACCGGTACTCAACCAACGATTAGCCATTGATAGATGGGCGTTAGAGCATGGTTATCATGTTATCTATTACTTTGAGGATTCAGCAATCAGCGGAAAAATACCTGCGATCCTGAGGCAGGCATTTAAAGACATGTTAGAATTATTGAAACAAGACAGAGTTGACGCCGTATTGGTTTATGAACTATCAAGAGTTGGTAGGACATTCTGGGACACCCTTGACGCAATTAAAGCCATTGAACTATATGCTCCACTGATTTCTTGTTCTCCGAGAGAAACCTTTCTTCAGAGTACTGAGGCAAGTATTAGAAAGTTAATGCTAGGAATATTGACCTGGGTTGCAGAAAGAGAAAGAGAGATGTTGGTCCAAAGGACAAAGGATGGAATGACCAGGGCCAAGAATTCTGGAAAACTGATAGGAAGGCCCTCTAAGAAGCTTGACAAAGACAATCTAATAAGGCTATTGGCAAAACAAGTCCCCCGCACCGAAATAGCGAGGAATCTGGGTGTTTGCAAGGCCACTTTATACAAGGAACTTAGAAAACACGAGATTAAATAGGCTACGTAGACTTTTCGATTTTATTTACAAGGCTATATATTGTATCAAGCAGAAATTTTAGGTCTCGTCTTCCTATCGCTAATGGAGGGATTATTACTACTGTATTTCCCAAACTTCTTAGGAATACTCCCATATTAAGCGATTCCCTGGCGATGTAAGAACTGATCGTAACTCCATTTCCTAATTTCAAAATGGGCTTTTTTGTTTTGCCGAGGTCTATGCCACCGAGTAAACCTTTTGATCTTATATTCTCTGCAATTGGAAAATGCTTGATCTCGCGTAATCTTCGACTTATGTATACGCTGTTTTGTCTTATTTTCCGCAATAATTTATATTTTTTATACATTCGGATATTAGCTATTGCTGCAGCGCAGCCTATAGGATGACCAGTAAAAGTATGCCCATGGTAAAGTTGTTTAGATTCTGTGTGTTTTCCCAAAAACGAACTAAAAACTGAGTCATTGGTTAGGGTAACAGCCAACGGAGAATATCCACCAGTGAGGGCCTTCCCTAGGCACACGATATCCGGATAAGATTTTTGTTCCACATATTCTAGCATATTGCCTAATCTTCCGAACCCTGTGGCGATCTCATCAAGTATAAGCAAGACATCATATTTTCTACACAATTCTTCTATCTTTTTTTGATAATATCTTGGGTAGATCGACACGCCACCTGCTATCTGAGCACCGCTTTCCATGACGAGAGCGCAGCAAGCAGAGCTATTATTCGCTAAAATGGCTTCGGTTTTTTCAAGACAGAGATTCTCGTAATCTTGGCAATCGCTATAAGCCGATCTGCAAACCGGCGAAGGGATTTTGATTGCTCTCCGGAGCAGAGGTAAGTATGGCGCAAAATACTTTGGAAGATAACCCAAGCTCATTGCTCCTATTGTATCACCATGATATCCATTTTCCATAGAAATGAATTTAGTTTTACCTTCTTTTCCTCTGTTTTTCCAGTATTGCACAGCCATCTTCATAGCGACTTCTATTGCTGTTGATCCATTGTCTGAATAGAAAACATGACTCATTCCTTTCGCTAGACGGATAAGCATTTCCGCCAGCTCAGATGAGGGAGCGCTAGCCAAACCGAATAGTGTAGAATGTTGAATTGTTTGAATCTGTCTGATCATGGCCCTCGTTATCTCATTATTCCCATGTCCCCAGACATTACACCACATACTAGCAATCCCGTCCAGAAATCTCCTGCCGTGTTCATCAATTAGGTAGAAGCCATCGCCACGTACAATTACCGGCCTAATTGAATTGCCCCATTCTTGCATTTGCGTGAATGGATGCCAAACATACTTCCTATCAGCAAACGATAAGTTCAACTAAGATAAAAAGAACCCTTCATCTATTATTACTATTCTAATGCGTGGATTATTTGTGACTGGAACAGATACAGGAATAGGAAAAACCACAATTTCTACGGGTTTAATCTGGTCCTTGCGCAATCAAAATATTGATGTTGGAGTAATGAAGCCGTTTGCTGCTGCTGAAAAGACTTTCTCTCGCAGTTACAAATCTGAAGATACTTACAGATTAGCAATGGCTGCTGGATCAGAATCTACTGATAAACAAATCAATCCATTTTTTTATAAGGTACCAGCATCACCTCTTGTTGCTTCTAGAATAACGCATCAAAAAATACCGGCCTTGAAAAATGTCGTAAGGCTCGTGTTAGATGAATCCAAAAAATACAAATATATGATTATTGAAGGCATCGGCGGAATTATGGTTCCGATATCTAGGACCTATACCATTGCAGACTTTGCAAGGTATCTTGGTTTTCCTATAGTCGTTGTAGCCAGTGCTAGGCTGGGTAGTTTAAATCACATATTGCTTACATTAGAGGCTTGTTCTAATCTTCATTTGGATGTGGTTGCGATAGTTATCAATCGAATGCCAAAAAGGCCGAGCAAGTCTCAAAGGCTAGTTGCAAGTACCCGTACGTCAGCTTACCGGTGTAAGAACAATTTTTTCCATCCCGGAATTTCGGAAGCAGCCAGAGCCGGTTTCGATAGGATCTATACTCGATGACAAGTGGCAAATTTCGGACTCGCTTCGGCTCTGAATTCCTTCTTCAGCTGTACCAACTTCAGACTTTTAGTGGAACGACTTCTGAAAACTAATTCAAGACGATTCAAAGACTCCACTTTCATACTTTTTGGATACCATCCAATTGAATTTGTGAATTGGTCCTCCGTCATCATAAACAATTAATGTTTAGTGTTTACTACTAGACCTTGTTATAGCCTATCAACAATATTAAAAGTAATTAATACTCATTATAATAGATTTATAAAATCTTGTTGTATACTGCTTAATTATGCTCACGGTAAAGATCGGTACTAGTTTATTGCTAGTCTCGCTGGCGCTGTTGATAATTTATGGGGCTGACGTGATTGTGGCCATGTCTAAGAACGGACAAGATGGGCCTAAGAGTCCAAGAGGTTTCCTACCTTTAAATGATGCAGCAAGGGGAATTGCTTTTGGAGGTACAGCGGTTGTAATGTCTATTGTTGCATTTATAATAACCAGAAAGACGCCTTCTCGCAACGTTGTAATATTGTTAATCATAAACGGTGGAGTAATTTTAGCTGGAATGTTTTCCATTATGGCTCAGGCTGCTCCAACTCCAAATTCCGCCAAAACTATAGGATCGACAATCCTAATGGGCATACTTCTAATAGCCTTGGGTCTAGTAAAGTCACATTATGACAAAAGACATGTGGCGCAGAAGAGGGAGTATCTTCGGTAACGACTGTTACCATATCTATATTAGTAAACAGTTTCATGCTAAGCCCGAAGCTGTTCAATAATCGAAGTTGCTCTATAGACCGGAGCAATTTCAGAGGATTAGTCTAGTATAATTCCTTATATGTTATACTGCAATCAACCCTTTGTATCTTAATGAAGGCAGTAATATTGGCCGGGGGCCTAGGCAAGAGACTACGACCTCTGACTGATGATAAGCCAAAACCTATGATTGAAGTTTTGAATGTTCCTATTATTGAATGGCAGATCAGATGGTTTAGGAAATATTCTATCAACGAAATCGTAATTTGTGTTGGTTATCTTAAAGAGCATATAATAGACTATATCGGAAGTGGCACGAAATTTGGCGTAAAGGTAGGCTATGCGGTAGAAGAAGAACCACTTGGAACTGGTGGAGCCTTAAAAAACGCCGAGAGCCTATTAGGAGACGGTTTACGGGAGGGTTTCTTCATGGTGAACGGTGACATACTGACCGATCTAAATCCAGTAGATTTAAGGACTAAAGACTTACCATCATTGGCACTGGTTCCACTCAGGAGTCCATATGGAATGGTAGAAGTTGACACCGACTCATACGTTATGGGCTTTGTTGAGAAACCTCAGATACACGATAGATGGATAAATGCTGGTGTTTATTATTTAACCAAGGATGTTTTCGATTACTTACCTGATTCTGGGAATATTGAAACTACTGCGCTTCCTCTTATGGCAAAGGAAAGAAAACTTAAGGCACGAAATTTTAGAACGTCCTTCTGGAGATCAATTGATTCACACAAGGATATTGAAGAAGCATCTAAGGAAATAAGGCTAGCCTTTAATGAAAAATTTTAAAATTGGCTACAGTCTAGGACCATTGCTCTCGATGGATGAGGTCCTAGCAATTGCTAAACATGCTGACGAGGCTGGCGGGGTAGACTCAATCTGGATTCCGGAATCTTGGGGCCGAGAGACCTTTTCAACTCTAGGCGCTGTGTCACAGGTGACTCGAAAATTAAAACTTGGGAGCTCAATTGTGAATGTATACTCCAGAAGTCCAGCAACTATTGCTATGGGTGCGGTAACCCTCGACAAGCTTTCAAACCGGAGGACAATCTTAGGGATTGGGACAAGCACACCAGAATTAGTGACGGGTTGGCATGGTATGGAGTTTAGAAAACCACTTGAGAGGATGAAGGAATGTATAGAATGTCTTCGGATTATCTTAAGCGGAGCGAGGGCGAAATATAATGGAAGAAATTTTAAGATAACTAACTTCAAAATTTTAGAGCCTCTAGCCAGAAAGACCATACCTATCTATATAGGTGCAGTCAACCAAAAGATGATTGAGCTTGCAGATGCTCTTGCTGACGGAATTATTTTCTATTTAAGGCCATTTGATGAATTAAAAAAGATTGTGGACATACTCAACTCTAGGACGAGAAACAGTCAAAGAAATCCAGAGTTCGAAATCGCTTGTTCAATTATATGCGCAATATCAAAGAAAAGTCCAGAAAAAGCGAGAGAAAGGGCTTCAAAGACGCTAGCATATTATATATCAACTGGAAGATACTATAGTAAATTCTTGACCGATAGTGGCTTTGAGGCGGAGGTGATATCAATTAACGAACGATACAAGAGTGGTGGATTGGAGTCTGCAGCAAAGGCAATCACCGATAAGTTATTGGATTCCCTGACTATATGCGGAAGTATTGATCAGTGTTCTGAAACATTTGAACGATTCCTGTCAACAGGAATTTCTCTACCGATCATCCAGATTAATCCGGTTGATGATTCAGTACTTTCGTTTAAGGAGATGCTTTCTGCATTTCAATGCATAAGGTAATAGTTGGCGATTATGCAACCTCGACATTTCGAAAGGAAGCACCAGAATCAGTTTTTGATATAGCTTACGAAGCGGGTTCTATACTTCTAAGCCATCATAAGGTGTCCCCGACTGAGATTGATGCTGTTCTATTTTCTAGTTGTTCCTCAGATCAATATTCTGCAAGTATAATAGCTGAAATGCTTGGAATAAAGCCAAAGATTGCGCAGAGAATCGACAATTTATGCAACTCAGGAACAGCCGCAGTTATTTCAGCATACGGCTTGATTGCTTCGGGCCTTTGCAAATCTGCTTTAATCGTCGGAGCAGAATCACGAAATTCACCTGGTAGATCTCTCAGTTGGGATGTTGCCCGAGGGTCGTTCACACTTCCCATTTACTGGGCTACAATGTATGCGAGAAATCATATGCGTACTTATGGCACGACCGAGGAACAAATGGCAATGGTCACTGTAAAAAATCGTAGAAACGCATCAAAAAATCCTAATGCTTTGCACCGTAAGCAAGTTACAATGGACGAGGTAATGGCTTCTAAACGAATCACCTATCCTTTAAAACTACTGGATTGCTCCTCATTGTGTACCGGAGCGTCTGCAGTTCTGTTATTATCGGAGGTAATGTCGTCGTGTAGAGTCGAAAATCCTGTGTACGTAACTGGTATTGGTGCGCAGACAAATTCTGCCAGTTTAAGTAAAGTGATAAGTGATATGAACGGTACAGGCACTTCTAGAATAGCCGCGATGGAGGCGTATCATATGGCTAAGAAAACCCCCAAAGATATCGATGTGGCAGAATTGCATGATGCATTTTCTATTATGGAGATAATGGCTTATGAAGATCTTGGATTTGTAGATAGAGGAATGGGAGGAAGATTTGTCGAACACGAGATGGTTGCGACAAATACCCGGGGAGGCATATTAGGTTGTGGTCACCCACTCGGAGCTACTGGCGTTTCGCAGGTCGTCGAAATAGCTGCTCAACTGAGTGGAAAGGCAGGCAGAAGGCAGGTTAAAGGATGCAAAAACGGTTTAATTCACAACCTCTCAGCAGGAGGTACTGCTGCCACGATAATCATCTTAGGGGTTGACTGATTGCTCAGATTTAAGCAATTCTTAATGAAAGGAGACTTTCGTGTTCCATTTTGCAGGACTTGCCGAGCCAATGTATGGCCTCCGTTCGAACACTGTCCAATTTGCCTGTCAAAAACAATACTTAAAAGAATCTCACGGAGAGGGATCTTATTAGAATATAGCACATCCTTCATCTCCGGACGTGCTCAGGATTATGGGATTGTGGATCTTGAAGGTGTACACCTATTAGGATCTGTCCAGGGAAATAATATATTTCCTGGACGTAAAGTTGTTATGTATGACTGCGGCATTGATGAGAGTAATACTCCATTTTATAAATTTGGAATAGATACCTGAAATTGATGCAAGATCTGAATTACGAGAGCTTGATTATTATATTTCATAAACTATTTAATATACGCCATGAGTTATGACAGGTTTATTGACGATCGCCTTCTCACGAGCAGAGATGCTCTCAATAAGATCCAGATTAAAGTCAAAATGATAGAATATGATGAGAACGCAAGGGATTTTTCTCAGAGATTTGGAAGCAGAATTCTAGTCAAAAAAATTTTGCTGACTATCAGACACTTGGATACAGAGGAAATTGAGGAACGTGAACTGGATGTAGAAGGAATAGAAACCAGAATGAAAAAGGAAAGATTGTTTTCTTCCTCAAACCGTTGGGTTTCGCCTAGTGAAATAAAAAATGGTTACGTGGTTGCTAGTCGCCATCTAGATCTCTTGGCTGATGCAGTCGCATTAGATATTTTTGTGTTCTAGTCTGATTGAATTAACCTAACTTAATTCTCCCTCACCGATTTACTAATACGCCACAATTTGTGCATACTATTACCAGAATTGAATAGATCCTACTAAAATTTCCAATAAAATCTGGTTAGAATTTAAACACTACAAAAATATATTACTGTCCGAAAATCATAAGCGCCGCTGATCAGACTCGAACTGATGACCCACTGGTTAACAGCCAGCTGAGCTAAAGAGGCTCATAATCCTCCAAATTTGCTCTACCATGCTGAGCTACAGCGGCGCAATTATAGTGCAATTTTAAGCACAAAATAAATGTTATGCTGTCAGCAGAAAGATACTCGGATTTACAAATATTATTTCTAAATTCGAATTAAGAAAGAAAACAACAGTTTCCGAAGATGTACATACATATACTTCCTGCGTCTAACTAACCGATCAATAGGTAAAGGAGTTTTGGTTTCAGCCCTGATAAATGTAAAGTCCGTCTAAAAATACCCTTTGATCTTTTTGCTTAACCTTAGTAGAAGACTCGATATTTGCGGCAGTCTGAGAAACATTTTCGAGGCTGGGTCCCTGTACGATTACATCCTCGCCACTAACACTAACCTTGGTTAATTCACCAACAATCTGCGAGACCCTTGATGACCTCTCACCGAAGAAGTTGTCCACGTGAACCTCCCTGTCCTTTACTTTGACTGAGATAGGAAAGTGTGCATATACTATTTTTAACTTGTATGTATACCCATTTTCAACGCCTTTTATCATGTTTGTGATCAGGCTTTTGCAGGTATTGGAAATAGCGCGATCCTTTTTTCTTGAACCATATGGCCTTATTACAACTCGATTCCCTTTGATCATAATATCCACAGGTAATTTTGTAATATCTTTTTTAATCGTGCCCAGTTTGCCCTGAATACTGAGCATGTTGTCTTCGAGAGCTGCAGTAACACCTGAAGGGATATCGACTTCAAATGCTAACTCTTCCTTTGAGTTTTCGCTAGAAGACAAATCCAATTAGCACTCCTCCTAAACCCTTGCCTTGCGCGTCATGGTGTGACATAATTCCGCTACTAGTGGATACAATTATCATTCCCATACTGTATGCTGGCAGGTACTGTCTCTCCCAATCGAGGTAGCCATCCTTTTTTACACTAAATCTTGGGGTAATTACTCCGCATTTATTTATCCTAGCCAAGAGCTGAATTCTGAATTTTCCACTTTTGCCATCATCAACCTGTTCAAACTCGCCAATGTATCCTTGCTTCTGCAATACTCTCAATATATCACTTGTAAATCGAGATGAAGGTATTGCAATACATTCCTTCTTCCTTCTTGCCTCGTTATTGTACAACGTTGTAAAAAGATTAGAGAGTACATTTAATGCTGGCAATACTCTGCAACCTCCTTACTCATATTTTCTGAACCCCAGACTGGCAGCTACTTCTCTAAAACATTGCCTGCAAAGCATTAGGTTATACTGGTGTATTAATCCAGTATATGAACCACATCTTTTACACCATCTTGTTCCTCTACCGTGGGCAAGCTGCTTTCTTCCAGTTTCAGCATATTCTCGGGGTTTTGGCATTAGGATACTACAACCCCGTATTCTTTCTGGAAAAAGGCTATTGAATCATCCTTGGTGATTCGATGTTTTTTGCCAACCTTGCCCTTATTTCTTTTCCTAGCAATTCTGTATCCCGGTCTCACTAATGCAACACTGACATTCATTCCAACTATACCTATTTCTGGATTATATTTTGTGCCAGGTATATCAATGTGTTCATGAATACCAACTGAAATATTGCCCATATTATCGAAAGACGAAGCTGGAAACGTGTTTGCTTTTGCAGCAATAATCCTCTTCAGGAAGTCTTGCGCAATTTCTCTTCTTAAGGTCACAATCGCAGCTATCGGCTCTCCTTTGTGAATGCCAAAATCACGGTAGTTTTTCTTTGCTCCTCTAACGCTTGGAACCTGACCAGTTAGCTCTTGAAGCGCTCGTTTAGCTCTCTCAAGAGGTTCTCCAGATTTACCAACAGCAATGTTTATCACAACCTTATCTACTGAAATCTTTTTCATTCGATGCGAAATCTCTAGTTGTTGACTCATATGTTTAGCTCACCTTGATGATTGGGGTATCGTTTCCTACAACCATCACTTTATCGACTGGGAGTTCGACTAGTCTTTCACCCAGTCCAACTACCACCCTCTTTGGCAATGAGAATAGTCCGTCCTTTATATCCTCAATTTTTCCCAGACCTCCTGCATTCTCTCCACCTATGATTAATCCCGTGTATCCCTTTTCAAATTTGATATGCTCTTTTATCTCTGACTGTGGCAGACCTAAGCGACATGAATCCCCTACTGCCATTTTAATATCACTTATAATTGTTTTACCATCGTGAAAGCCATACTGCAACCTGTTCTTTCTTATCGTGCTTTTACTCGTTACCATAACCAGTTTCGATGTTTTTTCCTGACTATCAGTTGGTAGGGGAACCAACAGTCTAGAATTCTTTGGAACAAGACGAAAACTTTGACCAGTCTTAACAAGTTCAATGACGTCCATCAATCCTACTGCCCTGGAATCATCATGTACGATTTTCCCATCCACCTTTATCATTCCCTCATTAAGTAGCTTCTGTGCTTCCAGTAATGTACTTGTTACCTTCAGTACGTCGCGCAAAAGTACCGCCAAAGCGTAAGATTTTTGTCTTTGATGTGGACCTGGACTGCTTCGTACTACAAATCTACTTTCTTTTCGTTTTATTTGCCAGAACGAAGGAGCCATTTGCCTCTTAAGTCTGTTGCTACCTCCCTTTCTTCCCATTAAGCAGCACTCTTTCTCCTTGTTTTCTTATTTTGGCTTTGTGATTTTTTATCTCTTTTCGAGTTTTTCTCTCCGCTAGTAACTTTAGGTTTTGAAATCGATTGTAAATGAGTTTGTCGTCGTTTGTCATCCAGATGTAACGATATTACAATCACATTGGATGCATGAATTTGAACCTTGACATTTCCGCCCCTAACCTTTTCTCTCTGTATCCCCTCTATTGATAACGTGCCCCTCTTTGTATCAACCTTCTCGACTTTACCTTCCACACCAGCATACTCTCCTCTCATTACCTTTACACTATCTCCCTTGACTACCCTTACGCTCCTGATCTTGTACTGTTGACGTAAGTTATCCTTTAGCGATGAGCAAACACTTGAATCTCTGACGTGCTTACTTTCGTGAGCAAGATTATAATTCAACTTTTAGACCTCCCAACATCAGCCACACCTAAATTATCATTGACGCCAGATTTGCAATTCTGGGCCATCTTTCAGCAACTTCTGCTGCTACCGGACCTTTGATATCAGTTCCTTTTATTTCGCCTTCTTGTGTTACTAGAACTGCTGCATTATCCTCGAAGATTAGACGTGTTCCATTGAGTCTTCGAACAGGATATTTCTGTCTAATTATGACTGCCCCATAGATCTGTTTTCGCAATTCCGCAGGTCCTTTCTTGACAGTTACTGTGACAAAATCACCTATGGCTCCCGACGGAAGTCTTGAGTGTCGACCTTTGTATTTGGTGACCTGTACGATTCTTAGAACTTTGGCTCCTGTGTTGTCGGCACACACCAATTTTGCTGTAACAGGGAGGGCCCTTGTGACGTAGGGCCGGAATTCTTCTACGCCTTTGGCAGAAACAGCCCTTGTCTTAGACGCCATTTCCTGAATTTACCTCGATGACAACAAATGAAACCGTCTTAGACAGTGGTCTGCACTCCGCAATTTTGACCTCGTCTCCCTCGTTTACATCAATACACTCCGCTGCATATGCATGCACTCGAGATCTACTCCTTTCATATCTCTTATATTTTAGAACAGGACGCGAGTAACTTCTCTCTACAACAACCATATTTTTGGCTTTATGGCTTGCAACAAATCCCGTTATCAATTTTCCTCTTATCGAGAGCCTCCCATGGAAGGGACATTGGTCATCTTCGCAGGACTTTCTGGGAGGCGTAACAGTAATACCTATATTTCTAACCATCAAAATCAACTCATTCGTAATATACGATCCTCTGGTCTTGCTATCAAACTAGAACCACTTATAAAGCAAACGCCAGACGGAAGCTCTAGCTTCATCACCTGTATTGTCGTTTTAGGTATGGCCTTTACTCCCTTATCATCCTCCATTATGAGCATTTTTTTCGTTTCATAAATGATTTTTCCACAAATATTCCTTAAAGAGGCCATAGATGAGGACTTTATCGTCACTCTCAGGCCGATCAATTCGTGGTTATGTATATTATTGCTTGTAATCATGTCTATCCGACTTTCCTTTCATTTTGCAATGTCATTATCCTTGCAATATCTCGCCTAAGCCACTTGATATTCCCGGTCTGTTTCTTTAGCGTACCTTTAGCACCTTCAGATCTCATTTTAGCCAATTCTGTGTTCAATTCAAAAAGCTTATCCGATAGGTCATTACCATTCATTTCTCTGAGCGTCTTTAACTTAACTCTGCCCATTAGTCTTTACCTCCGTTGGTACTCTTGTCTCAGTCTTCTCTGTCTTCAGCTGTCTCTTCATGAGGAACTATGGAACTGGTATCATCCACAGCTGGCAAGATATCTGAATTTTGTTGTTGAACAAGTGACTCTGAAAGTTCAAATTCTTGTGGGACTTCGTTCTTTATTGCTATTCGTACTTGGATTCCCATTAGTCCCATTTTTGTTGAAACATGCGAGATACTGGATTTTACTATTCTTTCTGCCATATCTCCACTCTTTGGTACTACTCCAGACGAATGTTTCTCAAAATGAGCACGCTCGCTTCTTAATTTGCCAGCAATCGAGACTTCAACACCCAAGGCTCCTGCACCATTAATCGTATTAATGGTCCAAAGAGCTGCCCTTCGAAAGGCAGTTCCACGCTCAATTAACTGGGCAATTCTGTTGCACATAATTTTGGGATTTAGCTCAGGAATAGAAACTTCTTGAACGGAAATCTGAGGATTACTCAGCCCAAATTTCTCCTCAATTTTGGCTGTTAGGTCCTTTATGCCACTACCCTTCCTACCTATTACAAGACCAGGCCTGGTCACATATAGCGTAATTCTAGTTCCTATCGGAGTTCTTTGCATTTCAACATCACCGTATCCAGCATCTTTAAGCGTAGTTGACAAGAACTCGTCAAGCTCTAGATTTCTGAAATTATTTTTGACTAGGTTTCTAGCTGCCGCTCATTATTGTATTCTACCTTCCATAGCGACTAGTTCAAAATGTACTAGTGTATTGAACTTAGGACTTGCTCTTCCCATTGCTCGAGGAGTGAATCTCTCTATTTTTGTTCCCTTATGCACAACTGCACTAATTATTTTCAAAGAATCTAAATCCATTCCTTTATATTCAGCATTTGATTCTAGATTGTCGATTAGTTTTAATACTTCTTTTGCAGTTTTCTGTGGAAACCTTCCTGAACAATAGCCGTCTCGAATATTCGATCGATGTGCGACTTCATTATTATATCTCCTGTACGGAACTGCTATCTTTCTGGCAATTACGTCCTCCAAAAAAACGCGTGCTCGTTCGATAGACATTCCCTTTATGGCCACCGCAACCTCACGTGCATGTTTGTGAGATATAGACTTTTCCCGAAGGGCAGCTCTCACGTGTTTTGATCTGTCAAAGTTTTGAAATGAGTACCTGAAAATCGCCCATTCAAATCACTTGAGAGGAACATACAAGCTAGACCTAGACGAGCCCACACCTGGCGCACCATGCTGAACACGTTTATTTGTTATAGAATATTCACCTAAATAATGCCCTATCATTTCTGGCCTTATTGTAATAAGAACAAAATCCTTTCCATTATGTACATTCATACTCAGCCCTACCATATCAGGCAGAATGATCATATCTCTAACGTGTGTCTTCAACTGACCCTTCAACTTTCCGTCTCGTAGCAACTTAATTTCTTCACGCAGTTTTCGTTTATCGTCACTCATGTATTTTCCGACCCTCTTATCAAGAGATCTCCTTTGCCTTGAATTTAACAGCGGCAGGAGTGCTTCAATAGAAAGAGTAGGCAATTGTTGAGAGGCATACCCCTTGAATTTGAATTCGCGAACCAATTATGTCAATTACTCCAACCAAATGCTACTTTTAAACCTAACCAAGGAGAACTTGATCATATAATTTAAACCAGACCTAGCGTAGTAGCAAGATTTCTCGCCCCTTCAGTCTCTTTAAATCTCAACAACGCCTTTTTCCCATGAATTGTTCTGTATGTGTTTACTTCCGCAGCTTCGACTTCATACAATATCATAAGCGCGCTTATAATATCCATTTTAGATGCTCGATCAGAGACAATAAATGTTAGCTTATTCTCTTTTTCAATTAGGTTGAACGTTTTTTCAGTAATATACGGCTTTAGGAGTATCGACTTTGCCTGATTTATTGTCATTTCGTTCTTTTTATCTGCATTATTCATTTACTACTGCCAACCTCTCTCTTATAATGAAGCGCCAGTTTCAAGAGCTTTAATTTTTCGATGGCACCGAGCGAAAATATAGTTAATCGCGCAGGCCTAGAGCCTGGAGCAGTATCTAATACACTGATACCTTTGACGGACTTTACATCGACTCCCCTTAAAGAGCCAGAAAGATCTAACACTTTTTTGTTCTCATCTACAACTATTAGCACACTTTTCCCGGACCTACCTTTCCGTCCCCTTCGTCTCCTCGTCCCTGATGAACTCTTAGAGTTTTCGACCCTTTGTAAATCTTCGCCAATACCCAAGTTAACTAGTGCATTCTTCAAATCCTTGGCCTTGGCAATAGATTCAATATCATTCGATGCTATTATTGGAAGACCACCTATTTTTCCTAGCTTGTGGCCACGTCTTTCAACTAGTTCTTTATTACTGGTAGCGAGCAATAGAAGAGCACAAGCCGTATTTGTTCTCTTTTTTATTTATTTTCTTGTAAGTGTTTTTCCACGATTCTGGAGGGTGCGCTACTCTTCCATGTCTGACGCCTGCGACTCCCGCGGCCTGTCCTGCCCTTGGAAAGCCTTCGCCACGTGCTCTAGCGATTCTGGCGATTCCTTGTCCGGTATTTCGAGATTCAGCACTTACGACCTCTCCAGCCATGGGATACCGGCCTTGTTTTTGAAAATTATGTGACAGTAAATTAACGTAAGACTTGTGAATAATATCCTCCCTAACTGGTGTATCAAAAACTATAGGAAGCTCCATCTCTCCTGATAAAGTCCCATCGATTTCAGATACTCGAGCTTTCATCATTGCTGTGTCATAACCTCCAAGATTTTTGGTTCTGTTATTTTCCGATGGGAATACCTGAGCGGCTTGCCTCATCTTCACTAACCTCTTTGGTACTCCTGGTATCGATCCTCTCACGACCACATAATCGCTAGTTATTACTCCATAATGCTTGAAACCACCTTTAGGATTGATTCCCTTCAACTTGTCATGTTCAGGATTCGAGATTAATAATATACGCTTATTATACTCTGTCCTTTGGTGAAAACCCCTTTGACCTTGTCGTGGTACAGTATACATTACGACAGCCGGGGAGATAGGACCCAAAGTTCCAACTGCTCTAACACTTTTCCTGGACTTGTGCTGCTTCCTCTTCACGCCGAATCTGGTGATTGGTCCTTCAACTCCTTTTCCCCGAGTGATTGCTGAAACGTCAATGTATTGCCCAGGTTTAAATACATCATTAATCTTGACCTCTTTTCCTAACCTCTCCTTCAAAAATTCGTAAGCCCTCTTTGTTTCCTGGCTGGAAACTGGAATTTCAAAAATAAATGGTCTTTTCTGGGATATACCAATCTCATGCGGAACCACACATGCCAAAGCTGACGATTTCTTTGGCCGAATCAAGAGTCGATTCCGCTTTACTGAATTGCTCCTCGCTATATTTTATTTTTAATTTGCGAGACAGGTATTTCACCGTATCTTTTCCGTACACGTCAAAAATCACATGTTTTACATATTCCTGATAAGCATAACCTCGGATGCCAATGATTCTGATCGGAGGAACAGCAATAACAGTCGAAGGGTTCAGGAGTTGCTTTCCGAAATTGGGAGTTTTCTCGCGATCATCTACCGTCAAAACCTCGATACCTCCGACTTTAAATCCCGCGAACCCAAGAAGATTGGCCCCGTCAGATCGCTCTGTTGGATAAGTCCTCATTCTAGCCTCTAAACTTTTGGCTCGTGCACGAGGCCTGAAAGCAATGCTCCCTCTTCTAGGAGCGCTATATTTACGATGACCCATACTATTACAAAAGAACGCTCTTGTTAGCCTTTAATAAATTTATTACTTTAGATTAGGTGCTTAGTGTTAGAGTTAGTAATGCTCACTCATTCAGTTCGAGGGGATGAGAGAATATAGTTTACTACGGCTAGAGTGCCCAAAATCGCTTCTTCAAGTCTTACGGTTTTTGTACCCTGCATTGGAAATGAATTTACGACAAATTCAAAGGACTTGATGTCTGTTTTTTCATTTTTGAGAATTTCCGCAAGGCCGCTCTTTGGAGAACCAAATACTATCAGCAAGCTTTGTGCAGATCTAAGACGCCCAATGAGACGTCCTTCGATCTTCCTGAGCTCCGCTCCGGCCCTTGAGGTTAACAATAATACCGCGTTAAGTTGATTTCTCATCAGGGAGGTCAAATCAACCGTCTCTAACACTTTGTATCCCCAGTACTTATCCCCAATATCTTCTGCCGTTGCCTCCACCACATAGTGGTGCGGGTAACCAGCCATAAATTTTAAATTTAAAATGCTATCTACTCGGGCATTTCCCTTAAACCTTACTAGTTCCTTCAAACCAACGTTAGCATAAAGAACACCGCCTCTTTGAACAATCAATCCAACTCGCACCTCACCTTCATTAATCTGATGTAGGTTCTGAAACGGCTTGTGATGAGGAGCAATAATCGGATGAAGTAGCCCGGAAAACTGAAGCTGATCCACGATTGGGTACACCAATTTTCGAAGGTAAGGAGGGGTATTGAGAAATTTCAATATGATTTTGAGCAAGTTTAAGTCGACTTTTGTAAATCGAGCGGTTTTATCATGGTAGATGTAAATCCTCGTGACTCGAAATATTGAACAAGCTCTAGCAATCTGGGAAACCATCATACTCTTGTCACGCTTAGTTCCCTGATCGGAAAGTGAAGAATCTGGAACTGCTACCCACAGCTCGGAACTTCGGAACATTTAACCCATCAATAGTTGCTCAATAAGATACTCTAAGGAATTGCTAGATCCAAAACTTATGTCGTGCACATGGCCCCTCTTATCTATTAGAATACTTGAGGGTGTTCCCTTCAATCCATACTCTTCAAAAGTTTTCGCAGCATAAATTTTTGTTTTAAGATATCGCTTTACGTTTGCAATAATTCTCTGTCTTTCTTCCTCTGGATATGATCTAAAGTTTTCAATATTAATTTCAATGAAATCCATGACTCTATTCTCGGTGGGGTTTGTATCAAGTCGTTGTAAATCATCCATTGCAACGGGATAAGGAATCCGATAGGTTAGCTTATTTGCATCCCTTAGCTTACCATATTGTGATAGTACTCTCTGTGTCTCACCTATTACTTCTCCGTTTTCTACCAGTTTTCTCAAATTCTCTAAATTGTTCTTATCATAATCCTCAAATGCTGTTGCCAACCCCAATACCTTAAAATTACTATTTCCGAATCGGTTATACAGCCTAATACTTTCAGGGATTCCATAAATAAAGCAACCAGGACAATTAACTTGGAATACCTCGACTAGAATTACATTATCTCTTTCCTTATCAATATTAGTTGGCTTTCCTTGAATCCACTCTGAAATCTTTAGATTAGGCGCTCTCTTACCAATTATATTGTTCATGTGATGAATACTGAATATAAAACTGCGCTAATATATCTCGCTTGTTTCATAAAGGATAGAACAAGCTCACGGTTCACCCTTGGTCTGCCGATCCTTTGAGATTGCAGCATACTTTTCGATTTCTTGCTCTTCTATCTTCCTCATGATTTTGTCTTCGTTACTTATCATTGCCATTTTGATGTGTCGGGTACCCGTTTTCTCCTCACTGACAAGATAAATGGATTCCATAGCTAATGCTGCCTCCTTCATCCATGGATGAGTCATTTTTATAATTCTTCTCTAGGAACTCGGTTACTTGGTCGCTACCGGCACCTATGGCAACAGCATCATAGCCAATATAAGTACCACTTGGATCTGTAAGATACAGCGAAGCCCCGTTCGCATCCACACCAGCAAGTATAAGCGCTACGCCAAACGGTCGCACACCTGCATATTGCGTGAACTGTTGGGCCATATCTGCAATATTTTTAGCAACCCCTTCCACATCAACTGGTTCGTCGTAGATTAAGCGATTGCTTTGAGCAAAAAATCTGGCATGATCAATCTGGGTTCGAGCATCTGGAATATATCCAGCCGCTGCTACACCTATGTGATCGTCAACTTGAAAAATCTTTTGAGTCACGTTCGAGATTTGCAATTTCCTTGCCTTTTCCTCTACTGCTAGAATCACCCCACCTTTAGTTTTTATGCCAATGGCTAAAGTGCCTCTCCTAACAGTCTCAATTGCATATTCAACTTGATAAAGTCTGCCATCGGGAGAAAATACAGTAATCGCTCTATCATATCCTGCTGCTGCTGGTAACAATACATTTTCTACTACTTTGTGGAGTTTAATTTAAATTTACCTTAGTTATATTTATATCCCATAATAACATCCGCGTCTTACTTTCGATATGCCTGAGGATGAAATTGTCTTTTACGGTCATCATAATGTTAGATGTCTACATCCGAGGACTATTGAAGTCACAACTGACTCACATCTGACACTAAGAGGCGACTGCATTATAGGCGTAAGAGCAAGCAAGGCTTGCAACGATTTGAATGATCGTTTGAAAAGCAGCATTCAGGATGATCTCGCAGTGATCAGGATGGAGATCTCGGTCGGAAACGCCATAATGCAGATTAATGGAAGAGGTGATAAGCATTTGTCTTTGTCTAGCCAAACCGAAGTTGTCATAAGGAAATCAAATTTTATTTCCTCCAGAACTCTCTGTATCAATTGTGACAAGGGGTCAGCAGACATGCCAAAAGTGATGATAAGACTATTACAAGACCCTTCATCAAAAGGAACTCTGAAGATAACATCTGAATAAAATGCTAAAAGGATTGTTCGAATATTGGGATTAATGAGCTTGTCTAGATATTTCCTTGAATGCAAAATTGTATCTCTTTGTTAATTCATAAGTAATTTCAGATGGAATTACAAGCGACTCCTTTTTAATCTTATTATCAAGAATCTGTTGCATAAGTCCTGATTTTTTTAGCCAATCCCTCAGGAGCTGTTTATCATAGCTGATTTGATCACTTCCAGGAAGATAACTGGACTTCAGCCACAGTCGAAATTCGTCAGGACCTATAGAATCAGCCAGAATTAGTCTATTATCAGAATCCCTACCGAATTCAAACTTCACGTCAGCAATAATGAACTTGGCCTTCTCGGCAAGAGCACTCATTTTGTTGTATAACGATATCGATGCCTGTTCGAGAAATTCGTATTCATTTGCGGATAGCACTTCTGACTCTAATATTTTTCTTTTAGTAGTTGGTAGATCGTGTAGGTCAGATTTCGTTGAAGGATCCAAAATCGGAAAAGGTAATTTTGCGGCCTTTAACGGCCTGAAGGATTCACCAGATAGCCTTCCAGTATTTTCATTGTTTGTGAACCTCTCGAATAAACTTCCGTACAAATATCCTCTTACGACAAATTCTAGTGGGATAACCCTTAGCCCCCGTACTTCCATCATGTCTTTTTTCGGAACGGCTATCATATGATTCGGAAAATCAAGGAAGTCGAACCAAAATTTAGCGAAGCTGCATAAAATCTCTCCTTTGTGTGGCACCAAAGTTGCCATTTTGATATCAAATGCAGAAATGCGATCGGAAAAATGGAATAACAAATGGCCATTGTCCAATTCATAAATGTCTTTCACCTTGCCTTGTCGCACGAGTTTCAAGCATTCACTCCTGAACATGCCGCTGATAAATACTTCTTCCTCAGAAGATTCAGATAGCTGCATGATAATTTTCACGTCGCTTAATCGTGGCGATAGTCCGAATCAGAACTTCTAAATTGCAGTTGTGAAAATGAATGAAAACCAAAGGTCATGGTGGGATTCGAACCCACGACCTAAGGTTTACAAAACCTTCGCTCTAACCAGGCTGAGCTACATGACCGCGACTTTGGTGGTTATCGAGTTCATCTGACGTAATTAATACTTTGTTGGCCCTAAATTTCCTTTAATTATAACCCTATTTTATACAAATGTTATGAAAAACAATGGATCCACAGAGTCGAGATTTATAGTGCTTGTTAATATAGAAAATAAACCCTATATTAGTGATCCCGAAGGCGACACAATTCTTCGAGACTTGGTTTTGAAGGAGGGATATTCAATAGTCGAATCCATTCGATCAGCAAAGGCCCTAAAAATGAAAGTAAGGGCTAGAAATCCCAAACATGCAGAGAAAATCGTTAGGAAGATTTGTGAGGAATTAAGAATTTTCAATCCAATATTAAGTAACTGCACAGTGAAAGTAATCGGAACCATTTCAAAGGAGTAACAAACCACTTAGTAGCGTTGCTCAATATGCAAAATTGCTACTATATCAATTAGGAGTGAGAACGCCAATAAATACACTTCCGACATGACTAAAGAAGTATTTACTGACCACCTCGAGATGAGTTTGATACCGTGGCATGTGATTTTCCAATAACTTTCAAGTATCTTTCTAAGTTTTTGCGTCAGAACGAACCAGAAAGAAATCAATAAATCCAGTTTAACTGTACTATCGCTCCGTGGTTCGAGTTGGTATATTAGTTTTTCCAGGTAGCAATTGTGAAAGGGACGTCCATACTGTCCTTATACAATATGCCGGGATAGAACCAGAGCTTATATGGCACACTAAAAGTGATCTAGGGAAATACGATGCGTTTGTCGTTCCTGGCGGATTTTCATATGGCGATAGCTTACGTGCAGGTGCTATAGCTCGCCCACAGCCCTGTAATTGAACAATTGAAAAAGATGGCCAAGCAGAATGTTCCGATTTTGGGAATTTGCAATGGTTTTCAGATTCTAGTTGAATCAGGTTTGCTTCCTGGCGCACTGACAACTAACTCATCTCTTAAATTTGTATGCAAGCGAGCAAATCTTGTGGTAGAAAATAACACCACCCCCTTTACAAGCCTGTTGAAGAGAGGAGAGGTTATATCTATTCCTGTTGCGCATGGTCAAGGTCGTTACATTATCGATGTCCAATCATTTAGAAAACTCAAAAGGAATAAACAGATACTATTTAGATATATTGACGAAAACATTAATGGATCAATGAATGACGTTGCAGCAGTCTGTAATGAGCAAGGTAACGTAGTGGGTATGATGCCTCATCCGGAGAGAGCAGTGGCACCTCGGGGGAGACTAGAAGTGCATAATTCTAGGGAACATCTGATATTCGAGTCTCTCCGCGCCAGTCTCTCTCACCATTGAAATTCTGTGAGGTAGGAAGACCATGTCTAGCATCACGAAGGCCGAAAATGAATACTTGCGAAAAAAATTACGTCGTAAACCGAGCAAATTTGAGCTTGATGTCATCAGCGCCGAATGGTCGGAGCATTGTTCGTACAAATCATCAAAAAAGTTCATTAGGAAATTTCCCAATCAGAGTAAATACGTCCTGCAAGGTGTTTCGTCTGACGCTGCCCTGTTAGATATTGGTCGAGGTTACGTGCTCGCTGTTCACATTGAAAGTCATAATCATCCATCCGCAGTTGAACCATACGGGGGCTCAGCCACCGGTGTGGGCGGAGTCATCAGAGATATACTCTCACTAGGGACTCGGCCTATTGCCATCCTAAATGCGCTTCGGTTTGCCCCAATCGATCATATTTCTAAAAGACAATCGCAGAAGTCCAGATGGCTATTGAGGAATGTAACTAAGGGCATTGCAGATTATGGAAATTGCATAGGCATTCCTACAGTTGGCGGAGAAATGGAATTTGATAGTGGATTTAGCAATTACTGCCTAGTTGACGTAGCCGCGATTGGAATTAGTAAGCGTAACAAGATTGTTCCGAATACATCAAACCCAGGCGATGTAGTTCTCTTGGTAGGCGGCGAGACGGGAAGAGATGGCATTCACGGCTCTTCATTTGCCTCAAAGGAGTTAAATTTAGAAGATCGATCCGCTGTCCAAATACCAGATCCCTTCACCGAGAAGCTGCTGATTGAAGGATTACTTGAAGCAGTTGACAAAGGCTTGATTAAAGCCATGAAAGACCTTGGTGGTGGAGGACTTTCTTGTTGTCTGTCTGAAATATCCGTAATGTTATCAAAAGGACTTGAAATAGACATTTCAAAAATACACGTCAAGGAGGATGGAATGTCGCCTTCCGAAATTATGATATCAGAGTCTCAGGAAAGAATGCTGGTCGTCACAAGCCAAAGAAAATCGAAAAATCTAGTAAAGGTTCTTGAGAAGTATAATTTACGATATTCAATAATTGGATCTGTAAAAGGAAATAAAAACCTAGTCATCAAAGACAGAGGAAAGGTAATCATGAATATGCCGTCATTGTTTATTTGTCGGGCCCCACTCATTGATAGAAGATCCGCAGCTCCGAAATCTAGAAGTATTAATCCAGTCCCCCAATTTGGTAAGCGTCCGATAGATATAGCTAAAAGAATCCTTCAACTTTTGGGGAATCCTAACATCGCCGGCAAAGAATGGATTTATCAACAATTCGACTACGATGTTGGTATTAGAACTACGTTGAAGCCAGGAGAGGCTGATTCGAGTGTTATTAGTTTAGAGAACGGAAAATTCTTAGCTATTAAACTCGATGGAAATTCTAAGCAGTGTAATTTGGATCCATATCAGGGTACTTTAAACGTCCTGTCAGAGGTCTGTAGAAATATTGTCTCTACTGGTGGTAATCCAGTTGCAATCTTTGATCATCTCCAATTCGGTAGCCCAGAAAGACCCGAGATTTTCTGGGCTTTTAAACAATCAGTCCAAGCAATTATTGATTATTGTACTTTTATGGATCTCCCAGTAGTCGGTGGAAAGGTTAGCTTTTATAACGAAACATCAGAAGGCCCTATCAAGCATTCGCCTGTGATTGGTGCAATTGGGCTAATTGATCGGTCAGAGCTGGATAATGCAACCCGGCCTTAGTTCAGATGAATCTATATTTATAATTGGTAATACGAAAGATGAAATGGGTGGTTCAGAATTTTATGAAGCTACTGGCAACAAAGAAAATGGAAGAATACCGACTGTAGATCTGAATGTAGATAGACTTAATTCAAAAGCTGTCTTAAAGCTAATTCGTGGCAATGTTGTAAGATCTCTTCATGATTGCTCAAAAGGAGGTCTAGGAATATCACTGTGTGAAATGGCAATGGCTGGTGAAAATGGCTTCCAAGTATATTTAGATAGGGTACCTAACACCTGTTCTACTATATACGATCTTATATTTTCTGAATCCCCTTCTCGATATGTAGTAGGTACCGATGACAGAGATGGGGTTCACAGGATACTTTCCGCTATAGGTGGCCTAAAATATTCTGAAATAGGAACAGCAACTAGCAAGGGATCAGACGCTATCTTATATCATAGAAAAATTGGAGGCCCGGTGACGCTATCGCGCAAGAGTATCGTGAGAAGCTATGGAAGATTAGGAACCATCATGGAACAGAATTCCGTAAGCTGACCAGACTGGGAGGGAAAATCGAACCTGCTACCCCAGTCGCTATCATTGTGCTATACCTTTGTGATAATATTGTAAATTATTGACTGCGACACATTTTTTAGTCGATTATGAGAGTTTAATGTACATTTGGATCCTAGTCGATCACACATCTTTATGCTCATGAATGGTATACAATTTCGAATACCTGTCATAAAGGAAATAAATTTATGTGGTTATA
This sequence comes from uncultured Nitrososphaeraceae archaeon, assembly GCA_963765895.1. Lineage (GTDB taxonomy): Archaea > Thermoproteota > Nitrososphaeria > Nitrososphaerales > Nitrososphaeraceae > JARBAU01. The sequence goes on from CAVXZB010000019.1 coordinate 272,159, forward strand.
GTAATGGTACATGAGAATTGCGGCGTATTTGGCGCATTTTCAATTAACGGTGATAATGTCACTCCACTTGTAATTGATTGTCTGAGAGCCCTACAGCATCGGGGTCAGGAAGCATGGGGGATCGCTGTTCCAAATAAACTGCCATTCAAAAGACTGGGTTTAGTCTCTGCATCAGCTTCTGAATTTAAAAGTATTTCCAAAAAATATAAATCTAATATAGCAATTGGACATGTTCGATATTCCACTTTTGGTAAAAGTACGCTAAGCAACGCTCAACCTATAAAAGTAAAGGATCTGTGTGTAGCTCATAACGGTACCATAGCGAATGTGGAAGAAATGTCTGGCATGGTAGGAGGCTGTACGTTCACTCCTCATACGATGAGTGATACGCTCGTAGCTGCTCAACGACTAATCATGCATTTGGAAAAAAATCCTAGCATGACTGATTCTATTTCCATCCTAAAAAGTGAGATAGTCGGCTCATTTTGCTTCATGTTCTTGACAGATAATTCTTCTGTTTATGCCGCAAGGGACCCCAGGGGATTCAGGCCATTAGTACCTGGAAATCATACAGAAACCAACACATACATGATCGCATCAGAATCTTGTGCTTTTTCAGCAGTTGGGGCGAAACTACTGAGAGACGTAGAACCAGGCGAAATCATAAAACTAGACAAAGAAGGCATCAAAAGCGAACGTTTTGCAAAGGAGCCTCACGCCCACTGCGCTTTTGAATTTACATATTTTGCTCACCCAACTAGTATAATGGAAGGAGTAAACGTATATGCGGCTCGAAAACGAATTGGACAACTCCTTGCTAAAAAATATCCGATTGTCGATGCTGATTTAGTGATTCCTGTGCCAGATTCAGCTAGACCTGCAGCTCTCGGCTATTCAGAAGCACTAGGATTACCGTTTGAGGAAGGGTTGTTAAAAAATAGATATAGTAAAAAGGGTTCGATGCGCAGTTTTATAGAACCATATGGAGAAACAAGAGTAGAAATTAACAAGGGAATTATACCTATTAGAGACGTTATAGAGAAGAAAAAGGTCGTTGTTATCGACGATAGTATAGTTAGAGGTACCAGCTCTCACTCCATCGTAAAAATGCTGCGTGCTTCTGGTGCTAAAGAAATTAGCATGATAGTTACTTATCCACCAATTCGATTCCCGTGTTATGCTGGTATAGATTTCCCTTCGCAGGAAGAGCTTATCGCATATCAAGAGACAAGGAATGAAACTTCCATCGAAAAAATTGGCTCCAACATATCAAAAATAATTGGTGCCGATTTTACAGGATATAATGATACCTCTACCTTGGCTGAGGCTATTGGAATTTCGGAAGACCAACTTTGCTTTACTTGTTCTACGGGCGACTATTCTTCACTCGGAATCACGCCAATTTTTAAAACTAGGAAAGAAATGAAGGGCGAAGATTAGAATGTCAACCAATTTGACCTTGCGATAACAAAAAAAAGTATTAGCCATTACCGGAGTAGGTTAAATTTAGCCGCATCGAAAGTGCTAAATCAATTCAACTTGCCTTCTACGTCTTCAGCACTTTGCAATACCCGTTGCTCCATCTCCTTTCTATATTTATAAAGCTTGTTTGATAACTCCTCATTTTCGAGTGCGAGGATCTGACAGGCCAAGAGTCCCGCATTTTTCGAACCGTTCACTGCTACAGTAGCCACTGGCACTCCAAATGGCATTTGTACGATTGAGAGCAGGGAATCTACGCCATCAAACGAAATTCTTATTGGGACTCCGATGACTGGGAGAGTGGTTAGCGAAGCTAGCATCCCTGGTAGATGAGCTGCACCGCCAGCTCCGGCGATAATAACCCTTATTCCGCGGCTCCTACAGGTCCGTGCGTAATCAATCATTTTATCCACGGTTCTATGGGCAGAAACAATCCTGATTTCGTATTTTACATCAAAGAGCTTTAATATCTCGGCGGCTTCTAGCATAACACTTAGATCAGATTCACTTCCCATCAAAATACCTACGCTACTGTGCGATAACTCTACTCGCCTCTAACTTGCCTCAATTATCCTTAACGATCGACTAGCGAGTTCTGCCCTTCGCATGGATTGTCTTAAGGAATTTGCAACTGCAGTAATGTGACCAAGTTTTCTACGAGGTTTGGTTATCGACTTCCCATATAGATGAAGTTTTACTCCTGGTATGGCAAAGAGCGGTTTTATTCCTTCCAATTTATAGGAACCTTGAAATTCGTTTGGTCCTAAAATATTGTACATTGTAGCAGGGGACAATAATTCCGGCTTAGAGAGTGGGAGGTCCAACACAGCTCTTAAATGTTGCTCAAATTGTGAAACTGAAGAGGCCTCGATAGTGTAATGGCCGGAATTGTGTGGGCGCGGGGCAATTTCATTTAACACTACCTTGTCATCGGCTGTTACAAACATCTCTATTCCAAAGATGCCAGCAGTCTTAAAAGCATGCATAATATTACATGCAATTTTTCTCGCTTTTTTCTTGACAACATTTGAAACCCTGCCTGGAACAATACTACGATCCAAGATCCCCTGCTTATGACGATTTTCTGCTACAGGAAAACATTCAATCTGACCACTCATGTTTCTTGCAACCATAATTGATATCTCATTTTCAAACTTGACGAACTCTTCAAGCATACATTCTCTGCCAGCAAAGTATCGTAATGCGTCGTGAATTTCACCAGTAGATCTTATGAAATAATTGCCCCTTCCGTCGTAACCATTTTCACATGCCTTAAGGATCACTGGAAATCCATAGTCCCTTGCATTCCTCACTAAATCTTCCTCTGAGTTAATGAGAGTAAAATTAGGAACAGGAATCTTATTTTTCTTCATGAATATTTTTTGTCTATACTTATTCTGTATAATATAAAGCGTTTCAGGTGATGGGCGGATCTCGTAATTTTTCGATCCTAGTTCCTTTAATGCTGCAGAATTGGTAAACTCGATTTCATATGTAAGCAAATCAGATTTACTAGCTAACAATTTAAGCGAACTATCACTTTTAAAGTCAGAAACAATCAAATCGTCACAAACCTTTGCCGCCGGACAATTCGGGTCGGGATCTAAAATCAGGACCTTAAGTGACAGTCTTTTTGCCTCTTGTGAAAGCATTTTTCCAAGCTGACCTCCTCCTATAATTCCGATGCAAAGTGGGTTTCCTGATGCGAATGCTCCTTTTTTCAACTGAATCCTGTTTTTTATCGTCGGGTTAGATCAAATTAAAGTATTTGCCATCTACTAAATGAACATATGAAGAAAACCGCCTTACATATTGGAAGTTTCAGACGGCTCATGGTTTTCTTACCAGATAAACGTTCGTAAAAATCCAAATATACCTGTCAACGCAATAAATCTATTGAAAGATAATTTCCAAGGATTGTGTGACAGGATTGTACATCTAGATAAGTCTATTCGATTTGCAGGTCTTGCAAATAGCGAAGGTGTTCTGCTAGGAGTTGCTGAGAGAGAGGGTCTGAAACCTCTTTTGACACCGGAACAGAGAGCGCAATATGCTATCACAGCAGCAACTAGACAGTACACAAGACTAAGATGGCAGTACCATCTTGGAAAGATCCATTATGCAAGCTCTCACTATTCGAAACTTGTAAGGGCAACTATTCCTATAACTGATTCTGATAATACACTGAATTATGTGCTATTGCTATCATTTGATGCTAAGACTGAAAATATTCACGAAATCATAACAGGTAGAATAATACCGGAGGTAAAATTATCCAGCAGTAGTCTACCGTAATGGATTCATCATACTTAAATTTACATACTAGATAAGTTTCTTGACTTTACCTCAAAGCCGTGTCATTGTTTAGCAGAGATGCCACCATCGACCGTAATAACCGTTCCTGTGATCCATTTCGCGTCCTCAGAAGACAAGTAACTTACTACCCCCGATATATCCTCCGGTTCTCCTATGCTGCGTAAGGGAAAAGAGGATTCAAGCATATGCCTTGCATTGTCATCTTGAAGATATGGCTCAATCATGGGACTTTTAATTGTAGAAGGTGCGATACAATTACATCTTATACCAAATTGACCATATTCAACTGCTATGCTTTTTGTCAGCATTATTACTCCTGCCTTGGTTACACCATAGACAGAAAGTGGAACGTTTGCTATTGACCTAATTCCCAGTAAAGATGAGATATTTATTATATTCCCAGCATTTTTTTCGATCATTATTGGCAAGACAGATTTGATGAATCTGAACGTACCTATCAGATTCACATTGATTAGCAAATTCCACTGGTCGTCGTTCATCAAATGAAAGGGAGTGGGATCGCTAATTACGCCAGCACTGTTTACTAAAATATCAACTGTATCAAATTTCGATATAGTCTGGTCAATAGCGCTCAAAACTTCAGCTTCTTTTGTAATATCGGTGCGTACGGCCAAAACATCTCTTTTGTTGCCAAGGGCAGCATTAATCTCAGATAACTTAGTTCTGTCTCTGCCAATTAATACAACTTTGCATCCCTCTGAAAGCAATCTTTTTGCCGTGACTTTACCCACTCCTCCGGTTGCTCCGGTAATAATAGCAACCTTCCCATTTAGTTTCATAGCTGATAAACCAATTTTCTTTTTAAAGTACTTTTCGTATTTTGTTCTCTCAATATACAACTGGACTGTAAATAGTGAAATCGAGCCGACTTGGCGGGTAGTTGGCTTGCTACCGATTGATTAGCTACGTAATCGTGAGGTAATCTCTATGAACTGGCGTAGCAGCTCAGAGCAATCAGCTACTCCGCTAAAGCTGAGAAAAAAAATACTTTAAGATGTAAATCTAATTCTGAATTAGTGGATTCCAAAAAATTCGTGCTAGATACTAGTATTATCATTGATGGGGAAATAACAAGAATGCTAGAGCTCAAGAGGATCAAAACCGGCAGCGAAGTAATCATTCCTCTGGCCGTTTTAGATGAACTCCAATCACAGGCGTCGGTTAATAAAGAACATGGGTTTGTAGGGTTAGAAGAAGTCAAAAGAATCAGGGATCTGTGTTTAAAAAATGAGATTCTTCTCAGTTTCGTTGGAGAACGACCTGATCTTGAGGATATTAAACTAGCTAAACGTGGCAGAATTGATGCCATGATCAAGGATGTAGCTTTAAACGAAAAGGCAACACTTGTAACCGCTGACTTTGTCCAATCATTGGTCGCAGAAGCTCAAGGGGTGGAATCCCTGTATATATCAAATCCTCCTAAGACGTCAAATCTTTCATTCGAGGATTATTTTGATGATAACACAATGAGTGTACATATAAAGGAAGGTGTCTGCCCATTTGCCAAAAAAGGCATCCCCGACAACTTTAAGCTCACCCGTATCAAAGAAGTTGGTACGTCCCATAAAGAAATCTCGTCCATAATAACTGAAATAAGTGAAGCATCGCGAGTCAGCGGCATTGGAAAGGTTGAAATTAGCAGGAGTGGCGCGACCGTCATACAATATGGAAAGTACCGCATTTCTATCACTAGACCACCTTTCTCGGACGCGATAGAGGTAACCATAGTAAAGCCAATAGTGAAGCTCACCCTCGGTGACTATTCTATCTCGAAAAAATTAACTGAGAAGCTTTCAACTGGAGCCGAAGGCATTATTATTTCCGGCCCTCCAGGGTCTGGAAAAAGCACATTCGCTAGCGAGCTTGGCAGAATTTTATGTGTCAAACGAGAAAATAGTAAAAACCTTCGAATCTCCACGAGATTTACAGGTTCCGGATGAAGTAACTCAGTACGCGCCATTGGAAGGAAGTTTTGAGAAGGCAGTTGATATTCTCTTACTAGTAAGACCGGATTATACAATCTTCGATGAGGTCAGAAGGGCACCCGACTTTGAAGTGTTTGCTGACATGAGACTAGCGGGAGTTGGAATGGTAGGAGTAGTTCATGCCAGTAGCCCGCTTGATGCCATTCAAAGGTTTATAGGCAGGGTTGAACTGGGAATGATTCCCCATATTCTAGATACTATAATCTTCATCAAGGGAGGGCGTATACAAAAGGTGTATGAAGTAACACTTACAGTGAAGGTACCTAGTGGAATGGCGGAAGCCGACCTCGCCAGACCGTTAGTTGAGGTTAGGGATTTCGAGTCTGGGATGGTTGAATACGAAATATACACCTACGGCGAGGAAAATGTAGTTGTACCGGTTGTCGAAGCAAATTCTCCTATTTCTGATAATCCGATGTTCAAATTGGCAGAGTCAAGAATTAAGGATGTAATAAGAAGATTTGATCCCGAAGCAGAGATAACCATTTTATCGAACAATCGAGCACAAATTTTGGTCAATAAGAATGTAGTCCCGAGGATTATTGGCAAAGGTGGATCTACAGTTTCTGAATTGGAAAAAATTCTCGGAATAAAGCTAGATGTGGATGCGAAAAATTCGGCGAGTCAACGCGAAATTAATTTTGAATTTGATGAAAGTGGTTCATCAATCTCGATATACCTGCCGGACTCCCTGGTCGGGAAGATGGTAGATATCCACGTAGATAACGAGTACATATTTAGCAGCCAGGTTGGTAAAAAAGCTAGAATTAAAATTGACAAGGGAACCGATAATGGTAAACGACTTATGGGAGCCTTTCGCGAAGCGCAAGAAATAAAGATATTTTACTCAAGGTAGTCTGCTATTGGAGTTTAAGATTTTAACCTGTCCTAATTTTTCCTTCCGAATAAAGTCAGAAATGACAACGACGCAGTATAATAGACTTGGATGGAACTGATGGCTAAGGATAATTCCGGTGAAATAAATTAATGAAAATTGCATTATCGATTGCGGGCAGTGATTCTTCTGCGGGCGCTGGAATTCAGGCTGATCTTAAAACCTTTTCTTCTCTTGGAGTGTATGGCTGCACAGCACTCACGACTATCACTTGTCAAACAGGATCTGGAATTTCAGGAATTCTACAAGTTTCACCAAAAATGATTGAAAAACAGATTCAGGCAATATTAGATGACATAACCCCCGATGCAGTTAAGATAGGAATGGTGTATGGAAAAAATGCCATCAGTTCAATCAGAAAAGTCTTGAAAGAGTCAAAAATTCCAATGATACTGGATCCGGTGATGATCGCGGGAACTGGAGAACGACTTTTAAATTCAGACGCCATTACAGACCTAATCACTCATCTCCTGCCACTGTCAACTGTAGTTACCCCAAATAAATTCGAGGCAGAAGTACTATCTGGCCTAAAAATTAATTCTGTGCAATCTGCAATAACTGCTGCCGAGAAGATCAGGAAGAAAGGGGCCAACAACGTGGTCTTGAAAGGCGGACACTTACCCGGTAGATTTTCGACGGATATTATTCTGAATTCTAGAAATCACGTATTTGAGTTATCAAACCACAGACTGACGTATGATCGCATGCATGGTGGAGGCTGTACTTTTTCAGCATCTTTGACTGCATATGTCGCTAAAAACTATGCGATTGTTGACGCATGTAGATGTGCCAATCAGTTTACGCACAGTTCCTTGAAGAATAGGATTGTTATAGGCTCTAAATTCATTATCAATAGTCCATTCTTCAAACTTTACGAGCTTGCTGACCGGTACGAGGTCTATAGTAGTCTACAACGTGCCATCGAGATGATTGAGGCAACACCGAATTTTGGTAAATTGATACCCGAAACTCAGTCGAATTTAGCCTATTCTGTATCAGAGCCCAGTGATATTGATGATATCATGGCTGTCAAGGGAAGAATTGTTAAAGTAGGAGACAACGCTAAGCCTGTATCGAGTTTAAGGTTTGGTGTCTCAAAACATATTGCAGCCGCAATCCTAGGATACATGAAGTTCAGACCTAACATGAGATCCGCGATGAATATAAAGTACAGTTCAAGAATTATCCTAGAAGCTCGTAGGTTTTTTTCAGTTTCAAGTTATGATCGTACAAAAGAACCCAAACAATCAAAGAGAAGAGAAGGCCATTCAGTAGCTTGGGGAATTAACCAAGCTCTACTTAAAAATCCTACTGCAGATATTATTTATCATCAGGGGGACTTTGGGAAGGAGGCGATGACTATTGTATTTGCGCCTACGCCTATTGATGTAGTAAAGAAGTTGAAACACATCTTAAGGTACTACTAGGCCGAGCTGGTGAAAGGTTATTATAAATGGAAGATTTCGAACATCATTGAATTATAGCAAATGAAAGCCGCTATCCTCGCTGGAGGCTTGGGCACCAGATTACAGCCCTACACCTTTTTCATCCCCAAACCGATGCTGCCTCTTGGTAATAAGCCGCTCTTGGAACTTATAATCGAGTGGCTAAAGAGCAAACGGGGTGGGAAAATCGAGCATATTATACTTTGTGTGAGTTACCTGCATAGAGCTATAGAAGAATATTTTGAGAATGGATCTAGATTTGGCGTGAAGATTGAATATGCTAGATCAGATCGTCCTCTGGCCACTGCAGGTCAGTTAAAGACTGCTGAAAAATATCTTCAGGATGAAAGCTTTGTCTGCGTGTATGGCGATTCTATCTATGAATTTAATCTCGATAAAATGATAATTGAGCATCACGATTCAAACGCCTTTCTTTCAATGGCCTTATTATCGTATAAGACTAACCTTAAATATGGTTTTATTGACCTCGACGGTGGCAATAATGCTAATGGCCTCAACGGTAGGGTGACAAGGTGGAGAGAAAAGCCTGAAATCACAGGCCTAATTAACATTGGATGTTACGTAATTGAGCCAGAATTCTTTAAACTAATCCCAAAATCAAGTACATTTGGAATGGACGATGCGGTTAGACGAGCACTTGATGAGAAGAGGGTAATTAAGGGCTACAGAACAAAATCCGGGTTCATCGATATAGGCGATAAGAGGTCTTATCTTCAAGCATATAAGAAATATGCGGAGAAGTTGGGAAGGATATAAAGACTTCTAATACTTACATGAGAATTAGTAGAGACCACCTTACGTGGAATTGTGACTAATGACCTATCGAAGGCTATATATCATTCTAGCCTGATTCTATTTCTCCTTTGATCCCTAGGATGCAAGAACTGGTATATCCCAATTAGGACTACCCCGAATCCAGCTATAATAAATACGTAGTTTATTGGATCGAAGGATGATATCATCATCTTTTCTGGAATCTTTGGGCTAATAAATCTGAGCGATGTTATACCTACAATCAATATAATACCAGCTGCTATGAGAATTGGCCCTGCACCCTTATCGCGAGAACCTCGTGTCATTGCGAACACAATTCCACTAACAACGAGTGCAGGAGCGCCAGACATAGAAACTATCTGTACCATGACTGCAATGGGATCCACAACGGTGTTCGGACCGTTACCACTCGGACCTATCAGAAAAGTATAAAATGATAACAGCAGAGCCACGTACATCGCGCATAGCCCTAACGAGGCGAAACTGAGCCATGTCTCAAGTTTCGGCATGCAATATCCTTAAGAGCACCATAATAAATAATATCTCTTCACGTGATACCAACAAGACTAGCTAGCTCCTTCCTACAGGCGGATCCTAGAAGTTCCGCAGACTTCTCTGGAGTTACATCATTGACGTAAACCCCAAAACCTCTCTCCAAGCCGGACCATGTATTCATCTGTGGATAAACTTCGATGTGCCAATGTATCTGCCGGCTATTCTTCTTTTCCGGTGATAGATGGAAGACTAGGTTAAAAGCTGCATCGTTCAATGCCTTAGACATTCCCCCCAGGGTAGCACGTAGCATAAGCGCTAGATCGCCTATTTCCTTCTGCGTAATCTTTGAAAAGGCAGTACTATGTCTCTTTGGATAAATCCAAAATTCATATGGATAAGTTGGTGCCCAAGGCGAAAATGTTAAGAAACTATCAGTCGCTAATATTTGTCTTGGTCCGCTTGACTCAACTCCAAGAATTTGACATGCCGAACAGGTCCCATGATCGTTCATATATCTATGATAGGCCTCTGCCTCCATTTCTATTGTAGGTGGGATCGCGGAGAACGTAACCATGTTGAAATGAGGATGAAATAAAGAACCTCCGGCACCTGCTCCACTATTGACAAAGATCGACACATAAGTCACACTCTTTTGTGAATACAACCATCTCACTCTATCCTGTACAACGAGTAGTACGTTTGCCCATTGATCAATTGAAATTTGAGACAATGTCTGGTTATGATCTGGGGAAGCAACTACTACTTGGTGATATCCATAGGCGGGTTCACTGTAATGCGGTTTATCTGAAAACTCCGATGCAGATAGGGTGGATACTGCGGGATTACTGCTCTGAAAGACCCTAACACACCAACCATCGACAAAACTTTCGTCAGAATCGGATAATCTCTGTAACATGCCCTCTTTAGCAACTAATGCAATTAGTGCAGGTTCAGTCATCGATTCATTTCCAGGACAATAAGGACATTGATCCTTGTTCATGTCATCCCTATCACGCTTAATACTATCTATCGGAAGAACTACAAACCTATCCAAAACGTAATCTTTTCTGAGATTGCTCAACTAGCTTGTCATGCCTCTAAACATCGTAGGATACCTTTTAATTAAAGGTTCTCCAGCGATTGCTTCCTCGATTAATTGAATTAAGTATTAACAGGTTTCCGTGTGAGCTAACAAAGACTAATGGCTAGCAATAAAAAATGACAATAAGGCATATACTAATAATAATCTAGGTGATCGCCAGAACTTACTGGTAAGCCATCTAATACTACATTGGATTATTAGTGAAGAGGTGGTGTAATCTACTTTGTAAGTTATTTAGTAGAATGAGCGAATTATCAAAGACATAATGATGATGTGGATATTCTGAATTGGGCCGCCCTAGATCTAAAAAGCGCTGACGGCCATCTTGTTGAGCCTCCATTAGAGATAAATTTCTCGCTATTCTCCTGACTTCTAATGAATGAGTATATAAGACCATGCAAGATTGTCTATGTTCTTCTAGATGGAGTAGGCGATCTAGCCCATCCAGATTATGGCAATATGACACCTCTTGAAGCGGCAAAAACACCAAACTTGGATTTTTTGACTAAGAGAGGATGTATGGGCAATGTTTTAAGTGTTGGGACTGGAATAGCCCCTCAATCTGACATTGCGGTCTTTAATATGCTTGGATACAGCTTCCACGACGGTAGTTATGTGGGTAGAGGTGTGATCGAGGCAATCGGATCAGGAATTGACTTTAAGAATGGCGACTTGGCGCTAAGGGGAAATTTTGCTACAGTAGACAATGAATCTAGAATCATAGATCGGAGAGCAGGAAGGAATGTTAACGAAAGAGAGTCTCGCGACATATGTCTAAGCCTTAATAAATCTGTCAAATTTAACGATCCTGATGCCACGGTTAATATCGTCCCTACTATTTCTCACAGAGTTGTCATAAGATTTCGGCATGCAAGGTACGCGCTATCTGAAAAAATCTCCAACACGGATCCTGCTTATTCTAAAGTAAATGGGATTGGAATTGCCAAGGCATCATCAAACAAGGAAACAATCATGCAAAGTGAGGCCGTAGATACTTCAGAAGCCGCCGTCACTTCAGCGAAGCTTCTAAATGAGTTCACTAGCCAAGCCACAGAATTACTAAGAAATCATCCAGTTAATTTAGTACGGTCTTCGTCAGGTCTAAAACCCATTAACGGGATTTTGGCACGAGATTCTGGTAACAGGTACCCAAACCTGGAATCTATGAGCACCAAATACGGATTGAATATCGGTGCTATCGTGGATATGCCGGTAGAAGTGGGAATTTGTAAGGTTCTTGGAATGAAGATGTTCAAAGCCGGTGATGTTCAAGACTATCGGACTAAGGCAGCTGTCGTTGCCGATATATTAGATAATTTAGACGCCGTATATATTCACATCAAAGGACCTGATGAATACGGACACGATGGAGACTGGCAAGGAAAGAAACAAAGTATTGAGATTATCGATAATTCCTTTTTCGGCCCACTCTTGCGTAAACTCAATATTCAAAATACACTATTTGTAATTTCTGGAGATCATTCTACTCCTTGCATAAAGAATAGTCATAGTGATGATCCTGTCCCTTTATTGCTATCAGGATGCAACATGGAAACAGATGGTAGTGAAAGGTTTACAGAGTATTGGGGACAAAAGGGTAGGTTGGGTCTAATGATGGGTGAACAAATTCTCGGTCAACTACTGAAAGCGCGATTGAAGAACTGAATTAAATAGGCTTGAAGCCGTATTGTTTAATCAAGGCCACTGGTGTTATCGGTTTATAAATGACTAGACAAGTTAATTCGGCTGTTACCAATCATGCTTACTTTACATTGTTCGCACATTTGTTCATCAATATTTGATTCAATGTCATGATGAACGTCACAGATAATCATAGTAAATCGCATATAATTGCAGAGTTGTAGGAATTTCGACATGGTAAAAGGAGTATATGCATTATTTCCGGCAAGATCCCTGGCTATCTCGTCTATCATTCGCATAACTTCCTGAAAGGAAGTAAGCTTGGTAATCAAATCTATGTCTCCCCTGGTGCCTCTAATGTAATTGCTCACAGCGGCCTGAGTTATGCCTAGTGCCCTTGCAGCAAGTTCTTCCTTCATCTTGTATTCTCTAATTAATTTTACTGCAAGAATTGCCCTTATGGCTGGAATAAGAGATTTGGCTTCTATTTCTGCCGGCAAGAGCATAACAAAAAAAGCCTCTGCTTATTATATAAATCTTCTTCATAACCTGCATTAACAAACCTTAGTATAATTACAGTCATAGTTAGAGATCAGAATCGTTAGCTCATACTTAAATAACTGTTTTCTTAGAATCTACTAACCAATGGAATATCGATCAGAGGGCGGGCTTGAATCTGTGGTATAACATGAAGGGAGTTTTTACTAACTAGTATGAATATTAAATTTGGATTTACGCAAGGACTTAATGTCGCTCGCTTAGGATTAGATGAGACGCAAATTCTGACAGCCTGTCAGATAGCTGACAGGTTAGACTATGATTCAGTGTGGGTTATGGATCACTCTAATGTTCCGCAATGGAAAAATGCTGTCGTCAATGATGCTTGGTTGATGCTAGCTCCCATTGGAGCCTCTACTACAAATGTGGAATTGGGGACCTGTGTCACCGACGCTATACGGAGACACCCTTCATCTATAGCCCTTTCAACGATCACACTTGATAGGATAACAAAAGGCCGAGCTATTTTAGGTATAGGCGCAGGAGAAGCACAGAATGTCGTCGATTTTGGCATAGAATTCAATAAGCCAGTCTCGAAGTTTAAGGAGCAGCTAGAGGTCATTGAACGGCTATTTGACTCCGATCCAGATAACCACGTCAGTTATTCTGGTGAATACTATAAATTGATAAATGCTTGCCTCCAAGCAAAATCTATCCGAAAACCTAGACCACCTGTGTACATAGCAGCAGGAGCACCAAGGACTCTTGAGTTATGTTCTAAATATGGGGATGGCTGGATCCCCATAGGCTATACTCCAGAATTGTTTAGACATCATGCCGAGTTTATTAGTGAGAAGGCTCGAAGCTTTGGTAGAGATCTTTCCAATTTTCAATTTGCCAATGATGTTGATATTTACTTTACTGATGATGGAGAGGAAGCTTGGAACAAGATGAAAAATGCAGTTAAAGTTAGTCTTTATAAACCAGAACTTCTCAAGGTTCATAACATCCAACAAGATTCAGAATTTGACTTTCGGAGATATTTTACAGAGTATGCCATGAATAAACCGGAATTGATGGAACAAATGAAGAAAGCCGCTACGCAAATACCAGATTCAGTTGCAAAAACTGCTATTGGAGTCGGAAAACCAGATGATATAATCCAAATGTTGGACAGATTCATTAAGGCTGGAACGAATCACTTTATCATTCGATTCTGGGGCTTTGGATATTTCAAGAACATTGAACTCTTTGGTAATAAGGTAATACCTTATTTTAGAGACCAGTACAGATAGACAAGTTCCTATAGAAAAAAATCAAGCTTTGAATCTCTGAACTGACTAGAGCGAGTCCCTTTTGGATCAGTAACCTTTTCTAGAGCGTAGGCTTCAAAGCCCATAGTGTTTAGCGTAGTCGCAAATTCTGAAGCGAATCCATGGAATGTGTAGACCTGTTTAGGTTGGCACTTCTTAACTACAGCCAGTAACTCAGAGAAATCACAGTGATCACTCATTGGCAGTGCGTAATCTAGTCCCATCATGTACTTGTATCCTTTTTTTACAGCCCAGCCACTGAAACCGATTGTTATTGCATTATATTTTGTCTTCAGGCTCCGAACAAATTTGCTCTTTCCATGCGTTAACGGGGAAATAAGAATCCATGGTAACCCTTTTCTGATTTTACCATTCCTTTCGGCATCTTGGAAATTTTTTCCTTCCTTAAGGTCAACTCCAAGATCCCTATACAGACAATTTATCCTATGAATCGAATCATATACATACATAGGCTCCCAGTGCTGAAAAAGCTGGGTCAATATCTGCGCCTTACCCACCTGGTAGCCCATTAACACAACTGGAATTCCTCTATCATAACAATCTGAAATAATCATATTGGCCATATGCACCAACTCGGTTAAATCCGGAAATATATATTCGGGTCGTCCAAAAGTCGATTCTATAATTAACGTTTCGATTTGTGGTAATACAGCTCGCCGCATGAAGCTTCTGCTCCTAGTTGAAAGATCGCCTGTGTAATAAATCTCATCATCAATTACCAATCCTTTAGAGCCCAAGATGTGGCCGCTATTTAATAACAAAAAGCCGGGGTGCTCTTCTACAATGTCGCCTAAGGAATATCCTCTCTCTTTTGCAATGATAGAGGTTTCTTTAGAGGTCAAAGTGAGTGATGTGAAACAACCACCATTAGTCTTATGAAGGTGGTCGGTATGGGCATGAGACACAAATACAAAGTCAGAGTTAGTTTTTCTGTGTGGATCTAGTAATATTTTCTTTTGACTATTATGTGCTACAATATTTGTATTTATTAAATCAATAGTCCATCGCAATACTAGGTCACCAACTTAAGGTTCTCTCTTTATTTTAACATTGGGTATTTAGAACATATCCCAAAATTATTCTCCTATAGATAACTATACAACAGCCTAAACATATACTACTAATGCAAAATAGCTTCCTAACTTCTTCTCGTATCTAACTAAAAGTTTTCTGAACCTGTTATGCCAAGAGTTAGTTGTTTCCACAAACCCATCTTCTTTTAGCATGATGACGATGATTATTACAACCAATAATCTTTATAACCGATTGTTCTCCTCTATGTCAAATATGTGGTATATATCCTTTATTGGTTCGTATACTTCGATCTCTTGAAAGTCATATCCTTTATTGGTTCGTATACTTCGATCTCTTGAAACATATCCTTTACCAAGATAGATAAAGATTCTGTTTTTCTTTATATGTCCTAGACGATCTTTTAACTACGGTATTATTATCCAGCGTGTTTATAGATGCCTTTCATATCATCATGCGTATTAGCCGCAGTTATAAACAACAACAACAACAACAGATAATGGAAATATCTTGTCCATCAGTTATTAATACATGATGACGTTTTGTTCCTAACTATACTTACCTCTGTCTGTAGGATTAGGTCCAATCAGTCATTTCTGCCTAGAGATGCCTTTATCGATATACTACTACTATCAAGTGATTGTCTCTCTATTGAATTTCTACTTTAGCATCATACACTTTTTTTAGCAAGTCTAGTCCATAATCTCTCAAATATCTTATATTGACCATTACAGGAATCTACTATGATAGACGAACCTGAATCATCTCATTTGCCAACATCTATTGTCTTCCATTGACATTGACATTCAGTTCTTAAGACATTCCAAAAACATACAGAATGCCACCGAATACCTTCCTAAATGATAGACTGCTGCTGGAAGTCAATGGTGTTATTTGGTTTTTCTATTGGAAGATATCAACAATCTGGCCTCATCCCCATAGCGCATCGGGATTCCTTTGACAGTCGGAAGATACTTGACTTTCATAAGCCACACTTATGAACAAAACCCTCACAAGCTATATGTCTATCTATTTTTGGAATGGGTTCTAAACCATCTTGTAGAAACAGATATGGCACTATTATTCGGTTAAGATAATCCAGGGTAGCATAAGTTCATTTATTTATAGTTCATTTTATAGTATTACATGTCGGAAGCCCCAAACTTAACGCGTCTGGCTTTGATGATATCTGGAAGAGGGTCCAATATGAAAGCGATCCTTGAAGCTATTCAAGCGGGTACCATTGAGAATGTACTTCCAGAGATCGTTGTCTCAAATCGAGCTGACGTGGCGGGCCTTGAAATTGCAAAGAAATTCGGTGTTCCAACAGTCGTTTTCCAAAATAATGAATTAAGGGGATGGGCCTACGATGTACAGATAGCTAACTTATTTGACGATCTCGGCCTAAAAAGATCCTCCATGCTTATTTGTCTTGCAGGATACATGAGAATTTTAAGCAAGGAATTCGTACAAAAATATAAGACGCGAATTCTGAATATTCATCCATCACTTTTGCCTTCCTTCCCAGGTTTAGATGCACAGAACCAGGCCATTAAATATGGAGTCAAGGTGTCAGGATGTACCAGTACACATTGTAGATGAGGGGGTCGATACGGGCGGGATTCTGATGCAGAAGGCTGTCCGGGTCTATGAGCATGATAATGCAGAGACGCTTTCTGCTAGGATCTTAGAATGGGAACACACGATCTACCCGAAAGCTATAAACTCTTATTTGAAAGGAAAGATCAAGATTACTAGGGACACAGCGGCTTAACTTGTATCAACACTTTTGAGGAACACCTAACCCAATCGTGTCTGGAACTAACGCCTTTGTGTGATGGAAAACAAAATAAAATGGATCCATTGTATTTTTATTGCGTTGACTGCACAGATAATCGATGGTATACACGTTGCAAAACACGTTAAATCAAGGGTTATGAAAGAAATCAATCGCTTGAAGGCTAAGAATACTGAACCTTGCTTAGCTACGGTTCTTGTAGGAGACGATCTTGCTTCGGCCACTTATATTAAGAACAAACAGAGAGCCGCGATTGAGTTGGGAATGAAAACGAGGGACCTCAGACTCAATTCAAGTTGCACACAATCAGAGCTGATAGAATTGATAAAATCACTTAATGATGAAGTAAATGTCCATGGAATACTAGTGCAGCTTCCGCTTCCTGTTCATCTAGACACATATATTATCACGAACACTATCAAACCCTCCAAGGATGTGGACGGCCTAACCACCACAAATATAGGTTTGCTTGTTAGCGGCCGTGGCAGCTTAAAGCCATGCACCCCTGTGGGCATAATAGAACTGCTGGATCATTATGGCATCAATGTTTCTGGATTACATGTGGTGATAGTAAATAGAAGCCAGCTCGTCGGCAAACCACTTGCCTTCCTCTTCTTGGAGAGGAACGCTACCGTCACGATCTGTCATTCCAAGTCAAACGATATTCTTAAGGAGATCAAAGACGCAAACTTAGTAGTAACTGGTGTTGGAAACAGGGAAAAGTTTACGTTGACTGGAGACATGATTACAAATGGTTCTATAGTAGTCGACGTGGGTATCACAAGATACAAAGGAAAATTAGGTGGGGATGTGGACTATCCCTCTGTAGCACAGAAAGCGAGCATGGATTACTCCGGTGCCTGGAGGTGTAGGTCCAATGACAGTTAGTATGTTGCTAAATAATACTTTGATTGCAGCTTCGCTGTCAAGACTTGATTGACTAGATTTAGAGGATGGCTCTGGATACTAAATCACATTTGCGTAGGAAATTTCTCGCCAGACGTAATTCTCTAGCTAGGCCTGAAATTTATGAATTGAGCAATCTAATTCAGAATCGGGTAATTAATTGTTCAGAATTTTTGTCAGCATGTGTAATAGGAAGTTACTTTCCTATCAATTCGGAGGTGTTGACTCAAAATATCATAAGCGCGTGTCTAGGCAGAAAACAAGTTGGCCTACCGAAGGTAGAAGATGGTGAGATCAGATTTTATGAGATTGCTCGATTCGATTGGATCGAGCAATTATGTACCGGTAAATATGGCCTCAAGGAGCCTAATGAATCCAAAGAAATATCGGATTCCATTAGGTTATTACTAGTCCCTGGAACCGCATTCGATACAAGCGGGCATAGATTGGGGTACGGTAAGGGATATTATGATAGATTCATATCACATTTGAGACGATCCGGGATTCCGCTATTTACCATTGGATTGGCGTTTGACTTCCAACTAATGGAGGGGGTATCACTACCATATACAACACTCGACGAACAAGTGGACATGGTTGTTACGGAACAAAAGATCATAAAGGTAATGAAACCTAACCCATAACTTTGGCAATATCTTTTCGATAGTACTGTTCATTATTGCCCCAAGAGACCTTTTCTACAGCCTTGTATGCGCGTGCTGCTGCTGTTTCAAGGTTTGATCCGGTTGCTGTGATTCCTAAGACTCTTCCACTACTCGTCAATAGCTGGTTACTGTGGTCTCGAATAGTTCCTGAGTGAAATACAGTCACTTTTTCCCCAGGGTCTGAATCAGCTCCCCTAATTATAAACCCGCTCTTATAGTCCCCCGGGTAGCCTCGCGACGCCATCACTACACATACTGCGTGTTCCAGTCTCCATTCAAATGGCTCCATGGTATCAAGCAATCCATCTAAGGTACCTTGGACATATTGATAAAGATCTGATTTCATTCTCAACATAATCGGTTGACATTCAGGGTCACCCATCCTAACATTGAATTCCAATAAATATGGATCATTAGTAAACTCCTCCAGCATGAGGCCGAAATACAAGAACCCCCTGAAAGGCTCTGAGAAAATCCTAATGCCTCTCATCGTCGGCTCGACAATTTTTTTTATTGTCGTATTGTAGGTTTCTTCAGAAAAGAATGGCACTGGCGAAAAACTTCCCATACCTCCTGTATTAGGACCCATATCATTTTCTAGGATTCTTTTATAATCCTTTGCCGAAGCAAGCAATTTGAAGCTCGCTACCGTCGGTTAGAATTATCAATGATAATTCTCTTCCAGTTAATTTCTTTTCAATCAAGATTTTGCTTCCTGCCTCTCCAAATTCCTTTTTATCCATTATATTTTCAATAGTCTGAAGAGCATCATTGGTATGACTGGTTATAAATACACCCTTTCCAGCAGCAAGTCCGTCAACTTTTATGACTGTCTCAGAGTCCTTTCCTTTGACGTAATCAGCAGCATCTTTCGCTATTCGAAAAAACACGAAAATCCGCAGTCGGGATGTTATTCTGTTTCATGAACTGTTTAGAAAAAACTTTGCTTGACTCAAGCATAGCGCCTTCCTTAGAAGGCCCGAGGATCGGAAGATCAGCAACATGAAATGAATCTACAATGCCTTTAGCCAGAGGAGCTTCCGGCCCGACTATGGTGAGGCAATTATATTTCTTTGCAAATGCAATGAGGCTTGATATATGATTGGCTTCAATTCCAACATTTATGGATGTACCGCCATTGCCAGGTGCATGGTAAATATTGTACACATGTTTGCTTTGACGGAGTTTCCATCCCAATGCATGTTCCCGGCCTCCAGAACCTATTATTAAAATATTTTTTGGATCCTTATTTGATAACTTTGTCATCTATATCATAATTAATAGCCCTCAAATTAAATTAAGGAGGCTATCGCTGTTGATGAATTTCTATAAAATACTCCTAGCAGAATATACCGCATTTTTCCAGATTTTCTGTAGAGCATCAATTGAGTGACTTGTAACACACGTTTAACGCACTCATATCTAACAGTGGTATCAAAACTAGTTTGCTGGAGGGGCCACTAACTTTTAACAGTTAAAACCGAGCTTCTTGAAAATTCCACAGATTCCAATTTCAGGCTCAATAGGGGTATCGAATACCATCTTAGGCCTTTTAAATTATCTGATACTATCCGTGATCACTTAAACAAAACCATATTAGGACATATATAGCGATCTCATGCGATATGAAGATACGAAATATTGAGAAAAATATTCTTCTTAATCATTCCTATTGTCGCAGGAGCAGGCCTTCTTTATGGTTATAATTACTTCTTCCATCTCATAAACATTCCATACCCCGGTACAGTATCACCCTCGACAGCACCAAACCCAGCTGGACTTTCCGAGCCTCCCCTAGACAAGAATTCCCATGTGATAGGTAACCTTACATCAGCACAAAGTAATAGCAACCTGGATCTTCCAAGCTTGTTTAAACAATCACAAGGTTCCGTAGTACAGATAACGGCAATACATGGAGCTGAATCTTCGGATAGTGGAAATAGATTGGGTTCAGGATTCGTTTACGATACGAATAGGCACATAGTTACGAATCATCACGTAGTAAGCGGAAACACCATGCTGGATATTACATTCTCAGACGGCACTATTTACCGAGCGAGGCTGATGGGTTCGGATCCGTTTACAGATATAGCAGTTTTGTATGTACCGAAGGTCCCTGCGCAAAAACTGATACCTCTCCCACTGGGCAATTCTACGAACATAAAGGTTGGGGAACAGGTAGGCAGCAATTGGCAATCCCTTTGGTTTATCTGGGTCACTAACCGAGGGAGTCATCAGCGGACTCGGAAGACTCCTTCCTTCAAATTCCAATTCAAGTTCGCGTTATTCCATACCAGATATAATTCAAACCGATGCGCCTATTAATCCGGGTAATTCTGGAGGCCCGCTTCTTAACATGAGGGGCGAGGTTGTGGGAATGACCTCCGCAATCTTCTCAAATACAGGTGAATTTTCTGGAGTTGGTTTAGCAATATCCTCTGATACCATGAAAAAGGTGATCCCATTATTGATAACAAATGGCACATACGCCCACCCCTGGTTAGGCATCACTGGAACCAATATGACGCCAGAACTTGCAACTGCTCTAGGCCTTAAAAATCCAAGAGGTTTCTTGGTTATTGACGTGATTCCCGGAAGTCCGGCTGCGAACGCTGGTATACGTGGCGGAGAACAATTAGTTAGCATAAATGGTCAGCAGATACCCTTAGGAGGTGATCTCATCCTGCAAATTGGCGACACACCAGTAAGAAAAATAGACGATGTTCTTACTTACTTAGAACGCTATAAAATGATAGGGGATACTGCAGACCTCAAAATCCTACGGGAGGGTCAAGAAAGGAATGTACTTGTTAAGTTGACAGCTAGGCCAATTTCACTGATTCAATAAGATGTTTAACAATGCAAAGGAATTCTAAAACCTATATCAGGAGGCTACAGACAAAACTAATATGCCGTCACCGATCAACCAAGTTTATTGAAGGATTATGATCACTACATCATTTGGTTAGACTATTTTAATAAAAGTCTGTCAAGGGGCAATGGCCGTAAACTTAAGCGGGAGTTTTCTGTATTTGATCCAACACTCGAAGATCTCATCGATGCTGCTAGATCTGTTGGTTATGGGCCACCACGTGAGGATACTAACGATCATGCGAGATATCCTAGGCGACCTTTTGTAAGGTCTGGCTATGTAATGCTTCCCAAGAAGGAAAAAAAATCTACTCTAATTCAATCAATAGCAGAAAAACTGATCCAAAAAAAGAACAAGAATAAAATATAAAACCGTTAAACCCCTAGCCCCCTAAAGCAAACGATCGAAGTAATATATCAAGTCACTATTCTTTATATAAAGGACTTTGTACACCCTTTCTCGGCTTGTTACTCATTGGTGAGGTAATACATTTAGCAGGGAGTGGCAGGTTCGTTGTTAAATTATTCGAGGCAGGCTTTAGAGTGCGCAGCGGCGAAATACTATATGATGAATCCGGAAGGCGAACAGGAAAGGTAATTGAAACGATAGGTCCTGTTTCCGCCCCATATGCTTCTGTCATACCCTTAATAGATCGCCCAAAAAAGGCAGTGGGCGCAAAACTATTTTCTGGCAACGCAAAACACGTTAAAGTTACTCGCAGAAGGAATTTTGGAAAGAAGAGAATCCCTTCCAGAAAGCCCAATAAGGCTATTTGAGCTAGCATTTTTGCGTCAGTTGTATTCTTGTATGTTCGGAATACGATTAAAGGATACATATTTGGTATTAATTTAAACAGCGATTTGAATTTGCGTGATGATATGCCCGATTAGTGCTTTTATGAATTTTATCTAATACTTGTGCGCTAGTCCCACAATATCTCGAACATTTCTAAATCCCTTATTTTCTAAATAATTCCTAATTCCCCTTGAAATCGACTTAAAGATACCAATACCTTTATTCCCAATGCCGCTACCAACTTGCACAGCCGAAGCCCCAGCCAACAAGAACTCAACTGCGTCTTCCCACGTGAAAATTCCACCGCACCCAATTACCGGTATTCCAAGTTTTTTTGATATTTCATATACACACCTTACTGCTACTGGCTTTATTGACCTGCCAGATAGTCCACCAATTCCATTACTTAGTATAGGCGACCCAGTTTGCACATTGATTGCCATTGCTCTAATCGTATTGATGGCAGTCACACCGCTTGCCTTTTCATCCCTTGCTACTTCAGCAAGCTTGAGGATATCTATATTCCCTACTCCTAGTTTTATAAAAAATGGTTTTGGTGTATTAACTCTCACTTGTCTAACGATACTTCTAACCATTTCAAGATCGTCACCGACTTCCATCCCCATTTTCTTTACGTGTGGGCAAGAGAGATTAATTTCAAAACCTAGTATATTCAATTTATCTAGGCGCTTAACCATATGAACGAAATCTTTTTGATGAGATCCAACAAGGCTCAAAATTAAAGGTGTCTTATTTGCTTGAATTTCCTTAGCAAAGGCTTCGAACCCCGGATTAGCCAATCCAACTGCGTTGATATAGCTTTTTCCGTCAAGATCTATTACGGTGGGATTACGATATCCCTCTATGGGCGAATTGCTCAAGGATTTTGAAACTAAACAGCCTGCTCCTGAGCGATAAATCCTATCTAAGAACTTCTGGCTAATTCCCAGGAAACCAGATGCCAGCATTGTCGGGTTTCGGAGTTCTAATTCGGCAAACTTCACAGTTAAAGATTCTGAGCCTATCATATCAAATGGACCACAAAGTTAGATCGTAAGGTCTAGATAGCATTACAGTAATAATAACATGTTTGATGGATTGCACATGGCAATGTATGAAGCCTGGGTAATTATCAACGTTAGGGTCTATTTACTATCAGTATATATTTGTGACACAGAAGACACCGGTGACATTATGAAATTGGCGTTCAGTTCGAATGCATTCAAAGCCTATTCCCTTGAAGCAAGCATTAAAGAAATCAGGGCTATAGGTTATCAAGGAGTAGAAATTTTGTGCGATTACCCACACGCATATCCACCAGATATGACGTTAGACCAAAGTAGGAGCGTTAAAGGCTTCATTGATCGAAAATCATTTGAATATCTCCAACCTAAACGCGTTTTCTCTATATGCAATAAATGACGTATACCATCCGTCTTGGATAGATCCTTCTGTGAAGCAGAGAAAGTTACGAATTCAGCATACCGTAAACTGTATCAGACTAGCAAGCGAACTTGGGGCTAAAAGTCTGTCTACAGAACCTGGGGGAACCTATGATAAAAATAGAGATAGTATCCAAAATTTGATGAAAATATTTGCTAATGGTATATCAGAGGTTGCCGTTGAGGCTGAGAAGAATAACGTCATGATTTTAGTAGAACCTGAACCGAATTTGCTACTTGAAACTTCAAAGGATTTCCTAGAATTCATAAAAGAAATAAATTCTAGTCATGTTGGGTTAAATTTCGATATAGGCCACTTCTTCTGTGTAAGAGAGGACCCATCAGAAATGGTATATAAACTCGCTGACTTCATTGGCCATATCCATCTGGCAGATATTGCCGATAATAGAATACACAACCATCTAATCCCTGGCGAAGGCGCCATTAACTTCAGGGCGGTTCTGAAGGCGATTTCAGACATTGGATATAATGGGTTTATAACAGTTGAGTTATATCCCTATCAGCACGACCCGATCTACGCTGCAAAAGAAGCGTACAATTATCTCAATAGTATCATCCACTAACGTTTTATTTACTTCAGGAAATCTGCATGGGGATTAAATTAAGAGATGTAAACGATCCTACTTTTTAGTTAGACACTCATTAGACATTAAATTACGACATTCCGGACATCTTGAATTGCATCAAATTAATTGAGTAGTATTTCAGTTTTAATAGAAAATTACAAGAGTACAACCGTCAGTCTCTGGATTTGTTTTCTAAAGATATAACAGCAGCCAAATAGATCCCTATCCATGGTAAAAACATTATTTCACCGGCAAAAGAGTGAAACGCCTCCCACTCCTTCACGTTAGACGTTACTGTAATTGCGACCATAGACAATGAAACAATTCTCAATATATTGACCGAGGCTGTTCCCAGGATGCCTACTACAAAATAAATGAGCATATGACTTACTGGGATTCGTAATCTAAATAGAATAGATAGCATCACCAGAGAGTAGATGATTACGCTCTGAACGCCAGCCGAAGGCCAAAAGACCTGCAAGTAGAACGGACCGTGAAAACCCTTCAAAACAAGCAAATTGCCACTGGCTGACGCGGGAACATCATTCCCAAGATATACAACATGACCTCCAATGAAGCGCAAGATAAATTGATCAAATTGCAGGTAAGCAGGAACGATCATCTGCAGTGGACCAAGAGAATCGTACGGAAAGAAAGAATCTAATGACAGGATTACTGTATTTCCCACAAGATATACTAATCCAGCAGACGCTATCTTGTACCAATTCTTTCCTAGAAGCAAAAATAGAGATGCCACTGTATAAATTGTCGCTGCAAAGTCACTCGGACATTAAAATCCAACTATTTACTATTGCAACTTTATATGAGTGTCCGATGGAGGTGATCAATCGGTCTAAACCCAAAGGTAGAGCTATGAGATATGATATGGTAAGGCCGGAAAATAGTGCGATAAGAAGAACCCTCGCAGCGGAAACGCGAAAATTAGTCCCTGCAATTTCAGCAAGAATAAAGGCCGCAGCAAAAGCAAAACCAGCGTGGCCTATATTCCAAGATAGTAGGAAAGATTGCGGAAAAAGCACAAAACAAGCTAAGAACGGACTAACAACAA
Source organism: uncultured Nitrososphaeraceae archaeon (assembly GCA_963765895.1). GTDB lineage: Archaea > Thermoproteota > Nitrososphaeria > Nitrososphaerales > Nitrososphaeraceae > JARBAU01. The sequence continues at coordinate 297,334 of CAVXZB010000019.1, forward strand.
TGATACAAACACATAATCGATAAATATCCCTAGATTGTAACCGAATTTTCTTAATCATAGTAGGAATATACTTTCCAGTTCGACCCTTACGCAACCATTAGGTAAGTTTTGCTTCGAAAATAAAAACCTATGAATATCCCTTGGACATATGTAGGTAGACTAATACTGGACGTCCTTTGCTAGTACCATTGTTACTTAGTGAAGACTTATGATTTGAAAAGGATGAACCATTGTACGATTTAAACTATGATTACTACACTTACTAACGATTTAGCTCTGCAATTTCGTAAAATATTTTCCTGATTCTCGGGCAATTAACTTGGCAAGTCTTATGGGTTCTGGAATTGAACCTTGAAGGGTGAAGGAATTTAAAAGAGCGATAACTGTTTCATAAGATGAACCCCAATATCGAATAAAAATTTTCTTTCCCGTTCTAAGAAGTACCTGGTTCTCTGTCACCAAGAATATTGTATCTACTCAATTTATTCGTAATTCCGCTTGAAAAATGATGTCGTATCGAACCCTCCAGCCCCATTGAATCTCTGAAAGTTATGGCGATTACAGGAAGACCAGTGGCATCAGATAATTCTCTACCATCAATTATGTTGTACATGCTAACTATTACTCCGTCTAAAAAAATGCAACTGATGTCAGTACGTTTCAATTTCTTCCACATATTCACTATGTTATCAGTGGCATCATCTCCTTCAATTGTTGAACTTCCAAACGACAGGCCATCTACTACCAAGTCGCGCCGCATTACAATTCCTGACCAGTTTGACCTTGTATTTATTTGACTGAAACTTTCGGCTACTCCAAACACCCTAATACCCTTCTTGTCAACATGGATCTGCTTCAGTTTTATTTCGTCGATGTACATCAGCGTATCTCAGGAGATTAATGTTTGCGTAGACTCTAGACTAAACGTATCGACGTTGCAATCGTTATTTTATCACGGCCAGTATACAAGCCTGGTCCTCCCGTTAGATTAGCTCATTCTTTAATATGAAATGATGGCGAATTTGATAAGACTATATATTCGCAGCGCACTACAGATCAACACTACCTGATCTTGTTATAATATAAAATGCGTGCGCCGAGATGAGAAAGCCCGCGAGAGTCATCTTCGTTGCAAAAACAAGATTCCAAGGAGTGTCTGGGTTAGGATAGGAAATGCTAATATCGTCCAGGTTCAAATGACCCTTTGCCAAGTTAAATGTTATTAGAGAACTCCAGACAAGGAAATTGTAAACAAACTCGTAGAGTGCGATAACACATGCAACAATAATTACAAGTTGTAGGATTAACCTAGCCGAATTTGGTAAATTAGAAAGCTTCCGCCCGACGAGCTTCATACCGGAATACCAGGAAATAACGGAGAAGACCATTAAATATGTCACAAGCTTTGCAACGCCATGAATCGGAAAGTCAGTACTTACTATCACTTGACCAATGATCACCATCTTTGTTTTAGTATATTGAAGAGCGCTGGCATAGGCACCGTAGAAACAGATGAGGAGCATGGAAATCGTAGAGAAATAAAAAATAATAATGTAAATGTTCAACTTCGGTATGGCGGAAGATAGACTAAGGTTATGCATGCGTACTGTAATTCATGCTTATTTATCTAATATAAAAATAGGCTTTGAGACAGGAATTGGTTCGCTAGTATTAAATAGCAAAACACTTGATTTAATGGAGATGAGTGACTGTTCTCAAGCGTATTCTCGAGTAATGTACTCATTGAACTCTACCGTTAATGTTGTTAAATTCATACATATGTAAAGGGTTAGTTCAAAAGGATAGATTAGATGTAATGAATGTAACATATTCTAGACTGGCTCCAGCGCCACTCCTTGGAATTACAATAACATACGCCTATCGCAACAGACTCCAAGTGGAACGAACCTTGTCGCGACATGCGCATAATTGAATAGCAAATTTTACTAGGTCCGGTTAATCCCTAAGGATCCAGTAACACGCTACTACCAGCTAGGTGAACCCCATTCAAAATAATGCAGGTGAAAACAGTATTTTATCTCTGACTCATTGCCGGAGTCCACATCCGTCTTATAACATTAATAGCCAGAACTCAAGATGTGGTTGATACTATCTTATTGTTAAGAGCTTTATTATCTTCGGTCGGCATAATTCAAGTGATGAGCGGGCCCGTCGGGATTAGTGCTTATATCGGTGCAAAGAAGAGATTCCCAGTTAATGAAACGACAATAAATTTAACACGTCGGAATTTTCAAGACGTCCAGCATAATTATATCGGAAAAAGGGTTATAATAAGATAGGAACGATGCCAGATTATAAATATTTTGTCAAACGAGACACCAGATGTATAGACTGACAGTTCGATATCCATGTGCGTTGAATAGATAAGACTTCATGTGTGTATCAGCCATTGACACGCGCTTATACCCTCACTGTTCAATGTGCTGCTGCACGCACGCCGTTTGAACAGATCCGCTACTTATGCCACTTGATGTAAGCAACATGCTGTAGCGGCCGGCGCTAAACCCCCCATTAAGCCTGCAAGTTTTCCGTCAGCCACTCCATGCTTAAAGCCAGATTGATAAGCTGTCTCTACATAAACAATAGGCGCGCCTATCAACAGACATTCTACCAATACGCTTAGGAATATTGCCTTAATTTATGGGTCGCCTCGATCCATCAACAACTCACAACTACTATCAGCGCCTAGTTACCCGGGTATAACGGTTGTGAGCAGTTCATGTCGAACCCAGGTATACTATTTTGAGCAGTATGATTTACACTACAATACCCAAGGATATATCCATTGATAAATTCCCCTGTACGATTTGTTATCTCATTACCTGCAAACTGCCCGCTTTTTGCGTTGGCAATACCCTGTTTATACCCCATTGGTAAATCTGATTCGTTTATGACATCACATGCTAAGTGATTGTCTTGGCCTACTTCTTCGCATTGCCCATAATGTTCTCCGGGGGAAAGTTTAGCGAAGCCAGATACATCATCTCCTGATGCACTCTTACTACCTGGCGGCATTGTATTAGAGGTATGTTCAGCGCTTACACTCTGTGCGCCTATCATTAGTATGATAACTGCAAGTGCGATAATTATTGCCTTCATTTAACTAATCGCCTTCTCACAGTCGTTGAACTCATCTGTCCCTTCTTTTAGATGATATTTAGTAAGACATGTATCGTTGACAGATATGTCGTCATATGTCGGCCCCAAGTCAGCAAGGAGTTTAGTCGTCGAATAAAAGGAATTGGCATCTATTGTTTGACCATTACAGTTATACCAGTTATGATAGCCAATTTGTATGCATGCTCTAGCAATAGTCTCATTCAACTTATCTGACACTATGAAATAGCCCACGTCTAGTATACTAGCATTAGTTCGCGGTATATCAGTTTCTTTTATCAGATGGCATACAAGTGGCTTTGGATTGGTATAGTTAACATTGAAGTCTAAACAGGCCGTAAGATTTTGATTTAAAAGCATAGTCTGTCTATTTAGAGACGACGGATATGTCTCGTCTAGAAATATATGATAGCCCCTCAAACCCTTTGGAATATTTGAGTCGCTCGCTGTCCAATAACCTTGACTTGCCATTGCACTCTGCGCGCCTATCATTAGTGTTGCGCCTAGCGACACAACTAGAGACGCAACTAGGACTAGAACTGCAATTGCGCTAATTAGTATTTTCATTGTTTGTCCAACCCGCTGAATCTGGACCCTTTGTACAATCCCAATTTGACTCATCTGCGTCACTCGAAGTATTAGGATTCACACTACAGAAGCCAGTTACATAGCCTTTTATAAACTCCCATGTATGGAATGGAAAGCCCCTACCTGGATCTAGGATGTACAAGTGACATCCAGACGGATTTAAACAACTATCCTTTCCATCAGTTACTCCGTGACTGAATCTTGATTGATATGTAGATATTGCAACGACATTCGAGCTCGTGTGTGGAAATACTGAGAGGACGGCCATCAAGGCACAAGATTGATTCCCTCGGCTATGATGGTTTTCATTTCACTTTACCATACATAACTTGATGCTGAGATAAAAGTGGAAAGGGATGCCATTATAACATACTTTTTTTGTTCCCAACCTACTGTATATATGACAGATAGATGATATTGAACATTCTGATTAAGACATCTAGAAAAAGATTCTCAGCTAACCACAAAGTGGAACAGTGTCACACATTATCGAGTGCTGTTACACATTATAGTTACACATGAGAGTGGGAATTGGATTTAGGTCTTTCAGCAGGACAGAAAAATGTGATATATAACTTTTCAGAAATATCCTCTTAAAACAATAAAGTGTATCTTTGTTATAGAACTTACGATAGATCATTGGGGGTGATAGGAATGTGGAGAGACATAATAGGTGCGCTTACCATGGTGATGCTGATCGTAATGGTAACCACAACGGTATATGCAATGAGTGATTACGAACGAGGTTATCGTAATGGATGCGCTGATCATATAAAAGGAGGTTCATACTGGTTGCTATTGCCGTCGCAAGATTATGCACGCGGGTACGATGCTGGATACAACGGCTGCCGTTAACGATATTTTATAACGGTAGAATATGTATGCAAGACGATAACATAGCATAAGGACGACTTCTTATCTTCACTAGTCTTTACCAGGATATGTCTTTTGTTCTGGATATAATATTGTCCCACATTATCGAACACTGTTTCACATGATAGTCACAGGCCTTGACAACGAAATGACACTTCGTTTCTAATCAACTGAAATTAGAATCTTCTTCTAGAAAGAATAGGCAAAATGTTCAATAGTATCAGCAACTAGAATTGTGACAGGTTGAGCAATGTCAAATCAACTATCGTAATGACACCAGTCATGATGGCGACGATAATGTTGATAATAGTTCTAGGATCGCCAGTAGGAAACGTGAGTGCAAAGAAGAGTAGTGATAATGGGATAAATAATGCTGATCGATGCTTCCAAGCTGGAAAAGACGACGGAAGAAATAGTCAATTCAGTCAGTCAGAATTCGATAATTGCGGATCATCTTATGAACACGGATTTATGAAAGGGTGTCTATCGGTAGGTGGTAACACACGAGATGTATGTAATAATGCGGAGGATGCAGGCTAGGCTTGGCGAGTACACACAAAGGCAAGGTATGTAGTTCAATGAAGACAATCATTGCAATATCAGTCATTAGTATGTTAGCGTTAGGCATGTCATTCTTGCCGACGAGCGTATACGCACAAGGCGCCGCGTATAACAAAGGATACAATGACGCATCATGTGACGCGGTATCATGTCATGGACATGGATACGAACCAAGTTGTCCAGGTGATCACAGTAGTGAATACTGCTCAAATTATGGAGATGGGTATGCTGCAGGATGGGCTGCTTCAACGAATGCCAATAGCAATGGACAACAACCACTTATGAACTCCCCACCACCTCCGTTCTCACAAGCACCAAATCAGGGTCAAGGCACAGCCAATGGCGGCAATAACATCAACGGAAATAACAACATAATCAATCAACAACAATCACAACAAGAACGCTCTGACAATGGAAATAGTGGCAATGGCGGCGACAATGGTGATAACAGGGGTCAACTACCTCAATGCAAAGCCTTCTGCACAGGAGTTCAGTAAGTAGTGAGCAGCGGAGATTTCGTCTCACTAACACTCATCAGTATGTCGGCATTGTTCTAAGCTTGCTAATCAGTCCGGTACGCGGAGATGCTTATTGTACTCGTTTTCATCAAGGGCTATCGGATGGAGTGCGTTAGAAATTGAGAATGTTTCAAGCGCTCTGTCAATTCTGCGCCGCAATTGCCATTCTAGTAATGATTGTTCAGCCATCTGCATTTGCATTATCTTCATACCGATCCGGCTTTAATCACGGCATTAGTGATGAAAGAGATGGATGCAAGCATCCAGATGGATGTCACTGGTATATTATACAACCAGGTAAGGGCTTTGCCTTTCATTCAAAGGAATTCGATAGGGGATATGTAGATGGCTTTTGCAGTGTTGATCCAAAGGCATCAAGTGACGCAGATCAGGCAACCTTTGACTGTTTAAAGGGCCCAGATTCTGCTTCATGGGTGAGTGACAAGTGAATGTAATACTGAGTGCAATGGTAGTCATCCTAATAATAGGCGCGCTCGTTTTTCCTATGGAAAAACAGCAGTCTGCCTATGCACAAGTTGGATCTACTAGCTCAATGACATCAACTGACCCTGGACAATTCTCAGAGCTTCCACATTCAGACCATCCACAAGCTGCCTATCAGTCAGGCTTTCAACACGGTGTAATTGATGCAAATACCTCATCAAATACAACATCGTATATTGACCAGCCAAAACATGGCTTTGCGTGGCATACATCAGAGTTTGTCAAAGGATATGTCAATGGATACTGTAGCATACCTGCCAACAAAGATGTGGGAACTGATGATGATAGGGCCGCATTTTACTGTCCGGATGGTCCAAGCTCTGCGAAATGGTTCATAGGCAAACACGAGCCAATTACAGAGGGCGTCGTTGTAGCCACTTACGGCATTCCATCAGCGGGCGTGAATGTAACATATCAGTATTATGATAAGACTTCAGGCTCATCCGGTTCCGAAACCGCAATGGTAAAGGAAAACGGAACAATGCATTTTCTAGGATCCACTGCCGAACTAGTCGGGTTTTACCCCGGAGATAAAATGACGGTATCGGTAAGCCAGTGTATCACACGACTGAATGCATATGGCTATCGGGAATGCATACCACAATCCACTCTCGACAACAAGACGATAACACTGGGTGAAACTGGTGGTATTGTTAGCCTTGATCTATCGAAGAGTGGAAAGGGTCTAGTCCATAGTGCACCAGAAGCGCCACCTAGCACACCACGCAAGCCACTTCCAGTACCCAAGGCAGCACCAGGCCACGCCAATATTCAAAGCAGATTCACACATGGCACAGAGGCCCGTAGACAGATTGATTATCAGCTAGGCGCTAACTGTGTTGACACTACATGTTGCTTTAGGGGCTGGAAATGTGATGGTACTATGGCCGCTGAGTGTGGATATGCTCCTTCGACCAGTGCGGCTGATATAGCAAAGATGAAAGCTACATTACGACAACGCTTTTTGAATAAAAATCCATGCGTATACACATCATCTCCATGTAAGCAAGAACCATTAATGCCTCCCTAGGCATCCGGGTTTTTTTGTATTACCAACAAGTGTCAATTAGGTATTAGACTTTACACTAAATATCAAGATGTTGGGGTAGGTATAGTGTTAGGCAATGGGCATATAGATATAGATATGTTATATCAAGACGTCATAACATTCAGGGCGTGTATCGAGCACTATCATTTTAAGCCTGTACTGACAAATTCCATGAATGTTATGAAGCACTTAGCTAGCCTAGGAACGGCCCCGAGATAACACCATGCATATGCTTACTTTTACTACCTTTCGGCTAAGTCCAGTTATCTATATGCACTTGGTCTATTGACAAATTACAAATGCCTTGCCATTTGAGAAATGGGGTGCCTTGCACCTCTAGGCTTCCTTTATCTATAACTGTACAGGCTCACTGGGTGCCTATATGTTGTCAGACAAACGGTGCAATGAGTAAATTCTCCTTAGTAATTCTAACATCATATGTCTGATTTGGCTGTCAATCTCTACCTATGACCACGTATTTATGATGATCTTTATAATCTGGCATTTCGCATATAGGGTTGAATTGCCATTCCTGGGATAATTATGCCGGACTTGGTTAACTAGTCAAATGTTGTCCTATGTGCTGAACTTATTACGGATTACCGAACTTATAGTGATTCGTATAGACTAGATGATACTATCTATAGATATCATCAATGAGTTGATAGAAATAAAGTTCATCTTCAGTCTTATTGGTTTTACCTATCAATAGAATCAGCTAGTCTTGAATCTTACCATAGTCAGGCTGCAGGTTAAGATTTTATCTTTCAAGAACTGCATATCATATCTGACTTATTATGAATCCAGACTATTGTGGGTGTAGCTGCGTTTAATACCAACCGGGGGCCCAATAGCCAATCGATAATTGCATATGCAGTGTGCGCGCGTACCATAGCATATGGCTAGTTATGAGTGATTATTGCAAGTTTTTACTGCTGGCTATTAATCCAGTACCTTTTTTATTATATAAGGCAAAAACTGCAATTTTGCTTTATATAGTACCGAAATGTTGACCAGGTACTAATCCACGGCTGTTTTGTGACTGTTATTAGAGATAGGTCTAGGCGTATGTATTTGGGCCGGTTTTTAACCTGAATCACCATTGAGTCAGTCGGTGAGATATGGTTAGGCATATTACATTTAAGGAAAAACTATAAGATTTTGCCTATATAGTCTTCATACCCTGACTACCATTGGAACGAGCAGGCTTTGTGACCATTAAAAGATATCGTTTTAGGCATATAAAAAAGGAGTGGTTTTTAGGCGCATCATAGTCTGGAAATCCATATCCTATTTTGTTTTAAATATTGATGGTCTAACCCCAGGTTTTACCATCCAAAAAGGCATATGTTTGTACTAGAAAGAAAGGCATTAGACGATTTTACTATAGTGGTATTAAAAAAAGAAAATTTGGTTCAATCTGGGGGTTGCTTTTTTCGATTGATACTTATGTTTAGTTGGATTAAATTTGCTAAACTGAGACTAACTACTATTACAGTTTCCACTACTACCCCTGTCACTGCAGTAAAGTTTTTTATATTCTTCTTTCCTAAGAAGTCAGGACTGAAGTTCATCACCTTCATCACCTCCTCAGATACTCACCTAAGGCTACTCTCCAAAGTCAAAACCTTAGGTGGACTGAGAGGACTATTATCATATATACATTTTGGCTATCCAAAACTCCGCGCGTTTAGCCTCTTGCTCGCCCAAAAGGAGTCCAATTTTTACTCCTCGCAAATTACATTTTCCACAAAAACGCGTATAAGTACGTAAAAGATGTGGACATTTGAGCAGGGAGATGGAACAAGAGAATCGCTCCATTTGGTCTGGGAGCTTGGGAAATTTGGGAATTGTGGGTTGGGTGGTTGGTTCCCTTTCTAAACTTGTTGCACATATTTCCGGTCAACCGAAGTAGTTAGTAACGACCTACCTATACCGAAATGTACTTCTATCTAATATCTTCCGATTGTTACATTTTTACATCTAGAGGCGACCGTTGCCAAAAGTAAAGATATTCCCCTCCCATCCACGAGGTGAAGTACCTGATGTATAAGTTCCAACCATAATATTTCTACAATTGGGTATATCAGTGGTAAGGCATGGATTGTCTCTGAAGAAGTAACCCGTCCAAGTTCTAGTAATGCCCCCGATAACTGCAGAAAAATCTAGCTTTCCTGTAAGAGAATTATAAGTACCTTGAATAGGAATCGAACCGTATTTCCAGCCGACTAAGCTACCTATTGCTAACTTGCCTAAATGACTTACTGTAACCCACCTTCAATGTAGAATGACTCGATGATGTGGGATTCAGAGCCTGAATCAAATCCCAGTTGCCCTGAGGAGGATCAATACCATATGCAATGCTTGATGGAATTAAGAATATCGTGAACAAGCAACAAGCCGCTACTATTATTCCTTTATTGTCAAAAAAATTAATTTTTTTCATTAGATTTGGTTATGTAGATATTATATTAAACTTCCTTTCAGCAACTCTTATGACTTATCATAAAAGTAGTATATTTTAGACTAGACCGAAGTACGGCTCAATTATTTGTCCTAAAATACAGTTGTCTATAAAACGTCACTTTTATACCGCCTTTGCCAAAACGTTACTAGCAAAGGACTAAACCCTTGAGCGCGAAATCACTAACGATATCTCATGCGATATGACCGTTCAAATAAGGGAGGATTAATAGACTACTTAGGAAAACACGTGTGATTCGAAGTCCTACTCGCTACTCGCATCCAGGATTGTTTTGCCTATTGAATTTATCAATAAGATCTTCTGGATTAATATTATGTCCCTGTTGGTCTTTAGCTTGAATATGCAAGTGAACTGCATTCGCACCAGTACTACCTGTAACTCCTAGTTCAGTATCAGGACTAACTTCCTGACCATCAACTACGTTTATTTGTGAAGCATGTAAATACTGTATTGTACTACCATCTGGAAGTACCACGGTTATAGTGTTATATTTACTGCCTGGTACAATGAGAAAGTAGAATCTCCACATTTATCGGCAGCATACCGGATATCTCGCACCTAGTTTTGAACCATTTCCTCAACGAGTGGTTAGCCTGGAATGGGTGGCGTCTCTTTCCGTTCGCCAGCTTCTTTCTAAGACCTTGTGCCCATATAGCTCTCTCCATCAGCCTTTTTAGTCCTAGTGCTGCCAAGTCTCTTGGGCTTAGTTACAAGACCTTTTCCATACGGCTTTGAGACATCCCATAAGTCACGCATAAGCCAGCTATCTTCAGTTATAGTCTCCCCAGATTCTTCTCTATATTTCATCCAGTGCGCTAAGGCACGATAGGCTTCAGGTGTAATGAAGCTAAAATATTCATCCTCTTCCCCATCGTACACTATTATCTTTGCTGCAACTAATTCGTCATCTTTCTTTATCGGAACAACATTGCCCCATTTTAGGTAGTCCCAGGCTCCCAGCCGTAGACCTGCGCTAGCCATAGTTAGCACTATCGCCTTAATTCTCCTATCAGGATACTCCATAATCTTCTTTATCTCATCTATTGAAGGTACTCGATCATCTGCATATCGTCTTTCTTTTGGTAGACCCTTGGTTATCTTTTTCCATTGTATTTATAGGTCAGCCATCTCTGAGAATAACTTTATACTTTTGACATAGTTTCTTAAGGTGCCTGGCCTTATCTCTTTCCGATTTACTCGCTCTAATTCATGCTTTATAAATTTCAGGATACTATTAAATGCCCAGTTGCCGTCTTGACATCCCATCCTAGCAAATAGCCTGGCTTGCTCCTCAATACTTCCAGGAAGGCCAATATATTCGAAGAACTTAGACAATCTTTTCTGGTACTTTAGTCTGGTTATAGGCGATTTCATGGCATACAAATAGACTGACCATGGATCTATTTGTGAAGTTGATTGACCTTCTATCAATTTATCCTTTAATCACCATTAATTCTGTGAACCCACTAAAAAGCACTGTTATAGGAGCGGGCCCGTCGGGAATCGAACCCGAGACAGCCGGATTTCTTCCAATAGATAAAAGTCCGGTACTCTACCTGGCTGAGCTACGGGCCCTGGTACACTTAGGCTCAGACAGAGTATAATTTAATTTTATAGATACAACCAAACTTGTCAGATTTTAATAATATTATTTCAAATAATAATAACTCAGTCATTCGAAAAACCCTTTTCACTAGATCAAAACATTTTAATTTGTTTTTAGAATGCGTCCATATATGCCCGGGTAGTATAGAGCGGCTGGGTCGTTCTCAGCTTCATACATTCCGGTCCAGTATGGGGGACTGTCACTCCTTCGACCCGGGTTCGAATCCCGGCCCGGGCGTACGTAATTTTTTTTATTTGAAAACTGGGACTTCAGAAGCGATTCTTGTATAGGTTTCATGGTCTCTTACCGCAATAAAAGACAAGGTCGTATTTTGTTCGAAATCATTATCTAGAATTTGGCCATTCATTGTGTAAACTTTACCACCGGATTCATTGAGAACTAGATAGGCAGCAGCCATATCAGTAATTCTTATTTTGTTTCTAAAATCTAAATAAGCATCAAGAAATCCCCTTGCAAGGTAACATAATTCCAATGCGTTTGCCCCAAAATGGCGGGCGTGTTTAAATTTAGACAAAAGATATGAGAGATTGCTAAAGACCTCGTGCGAGACTCCAGATATATTCATGCCCACAACCATATTTTGCAAAGTATCTCCCGACTTACGGGTATTTTCAAGCCTTTCTCCATTCATGAACGATCCCTTGCCCTTTGAGGATGAGTAGATATCACCTGTTCCCAAGTCCATGACAACAGCATCCGTAATTGAGCTCATTTTATAATCTGTGGCAAAAGCCAGGGAGCAGCAATAAAAGGGAATACCTCGCATCGCGTTAGTAGTGCCATCAATGGCATCCATAATTAGATAACCCGAATCTCCTTTGATAAGTCCGCACTCTTCTCCGATTACGGTTGGCCTAAAGCGGTATTTTTCTATAGTGTCTAGCACTGCCTTTTCGGCAATAAGGTCAAGTCCAGTTGAAATGTCACCTCCGGCACCTCTGCCAAATTCGGTACAAGCTTCCTTAGTCCCAGCTATTTGGTTCGTCTGCTTTAAGACCTCAGATGCTGATTCCTTCAATATATCAAGTATTGCCATAGATGAATCTAGCGATCGGATACTACCTATAAACCAAAACTTGCTTTATATTGGCTAAATATAGGATAGTCGTACTCTTAGACTGATATCTCTTTTTCGTCGCTTTTTTTCTTGCCTTTTAATAATTGATAAAGCCAAACTTTCAACGCAAGATAAACGCTATAACCGCTGAATTTGCTTCTCATTAATTATTATCACGAAACATACATTATAAACTTTTTCAAATTAATCGTACCTGAATAACCAGACAGCACCTATGTTGCTAAGGTTATCGTTGTTTAGCAATAAACCTTAACATATACAGCATAATGTGAAAAATAATGTGTTCTATAGGCACTATTAATTTTCAGTAAAGATGAATTAGCTGGGAATTCTAGTTTTTTACAGATAAATGTTTCAGGATAAGGGCAAGTCTACATAGTTAAATTAGAATAGAATGAGAAGTACAGGACTAGGATAAAGCTGAAGACAAAAATATTGTAACCCCACTGCTCGGCTACAAAATTGTCTATCTCGTACCTTCCATTTCAAGACTGAATTAATCGGGTCGTACTTCCTTAGTCATGATCATGCCATAAACATGTAACGGTAGTTAAATACGGCTTGTCTGCTTCATAAATTACTCGAGGGATAAATACTAATCGCAGATTCGGTGCGGCCTTACCTCTAACAAAAATTTAAATTGAATGGTTTCAGACCCACGAGACTAGATCCGGGCCTTTGGATAGGCGTAGAATCAGTCTTGACTTTAATATTAAATCGCCATCTTCCATAACTAATAGTAGTCGAGCAAGCAAGTAAGACGCTTAATCTGTTGCAATTACAGATCATCTTCGTCGTGATCGATTTTGTGATTATTTTGATTGTCGCCGCTAACGTCAAGTCCTGGAAACCATCTTTTTATTACTTTTTCCCAGTCTATTCTTAGTGACAGATATATCAATAGTCCAAGAATAGCGATACTAGTTACTGTCACTAGGATGAGTATAATCGGGTCTATACTCCTAGAAATGACTTTTTCGATAAACGGCCTACCTAAATAAACTGAACCCCAAACAATTATTTCATTTAGGATAAATTTGCCTAGGAAAGTAGATAAGATAAATTTCCAGGGAGAATATTTTACAAGCCCGAGTGGAATATAGACTAAGTCATCTGGAATAGGAGTCACCGCTGCGATAAAGGCGCCCAATGACCCATATTTTGCAACCAATCTTTGTAGCGGATAAATGCGTTTCTTGGTTTGTTTACTAAATGCTCCTCTGCCATAATAGCTAGCATAGAAGATTATTGATTTTGCCAAAACAGCGCCTAGTGCGCTTGATAATGATATTAGATTGGGATCTAACGCCTTGTTGAGAGCAACAGCAACAAGAACAGGAAAGTAGGGAATCGGAACAAATACTATAATACTACCAATAAAACTAATTATGAATACACCGAGATATCCCAGATTCTCAAAAACCGCTAAGAACCCGGCCAGGTCAAGCAAATATTAAACCTCGTTCTGTCCCATATATTTACATTGGATTACACTTTTCAGCAACTAGATCGTGGTAGATCTTAGGCTGAACGGGTTTGAATTGTAATTGCAAAGTAGTTAATTAGACTGTCTAATATGCCCTTGCAAAAAGTACCCTAATGCTAGGTTTTTGCCGACAGAAAACACACTCAATATTTTCCATGATTGAATCATCGTCCGCGGGTATGATCCTGATATCTGCTCCTGTCTGTTCCTTAATCTGCGTCTCACAAAAGTCTCTGCCGCACCAGCCTGCGATTATGAATCCGCCCTTCCCTGAAATTATTTCCTTGAAAGTCTCAAAATCGAAGGCAGGAGTGGTATTAGTCGAAAGAAATTCCTTTGCCTTTGTATAGAGGTCGTTTTGAATCTGATCCAGCAAGCTATATATTGTTTGAACCAATTCGTTGCGTCCAATAGTTATTTTCTCCCTTGTGTCTCGCCTAGAAATTTCCAGCTTGCTTTTCTCTATGTCCTTAGGCCCAATATTTATTCTGAGAGGTACGCCCCTTAATTCCCAGTCATTGAACTTCCAACCAGCAGTATATTCATCTCTTTCGTCAACTCTAGCTCTGATGCTTGCTTTTTCCAGGTCCTTAAGAACATGTTTAGTATGTTCCTTTACGAGACCTTCATCTAACTTCTTATGTATCGGAATTATAATTACTTGGATAGGCGCTATTTTAGGGGGTAAGATTAATCCCTTATTATCCCCATGAATCATGGCCACTGCCCCTATCAGACGCCATGATGTACCCCAAGAGGTCTGCCACGCATATTGTTCCGAGTTATCCCTTCCCAAATATTTTATCTCGAATGGTTTAGAAAAATTTTGACCAAGATGGTGGGATGTTGCCATCTGCAAAGCTTTTCCGTCGCCCATCAAACTTTCCAATGAGGCAGTCGATACTGCCCCGACAAACTTTTCTTGACTGCTTTTGAGGCCTTGTCTAACAGGAATAGCCAAATATTCCTCTATCAATTTTTTGTATAGCCCTAGAATGAGGTTTACTTCTTTCTGGGCATCATCACAGCTCTCATGCACTGTATGCCCTTCCTGCCATAAAAATTCAGAATTCCTTATTAGCGGCTTCGTTGCCTTTATTTCTGCCCTAAGAGCGCTATTCCAGAAATTGATCTTGAGCGGCAGATCTCTATAGCTAGAAATCCACCTTGCAAATGCCCAGTATGCTATCGTTTCAGAAGTTGGCCTAAGGGCAAGGCTTTCGGACAGATTGTTAGTACCAGCTCTTGTTACCCAGAAAACTTCTGAATTAAAGCCTTTAAAATGCTCTTCTTCTTTTTTTAGCAATGCCTCTGGTATCATGACTGGTAGGAAGCCGTTCTCATGGCCTGTGTCTTTTAAATATTTATCTAAAGTTTCTCTAATTGACTCCCAAATGGAATATCCATATGGTCGTAAAATAAGAGCCCCCTTAGTTGATCCGTAGTCCACTAGCCCACTTTTGAGGACAAGTTGACCATACCAATCACTAAAGTTTTCTTCTTTTCTTACAGTCAGGCCAATTTCCTTTCCGGAACTCAATAGTTACGTCGCATGGCATTTGATTTATGAAGCTTTGCTCGGGTAGATTACAATGGATCTCCTTTACAATAAACTTGCCCCGTTATTCTGCTATGAAAATTCTTACAAACGTAGCATTGTATAAATCCAACTTCCTTCTCAAGAACAGGACAGTCTACAGCTTCTAATTTCATCCGTTTCAGCATTTTGGGGCTAACACCTTTCAACTTCAACTTTCCTTTGTCGTCCATCATCCCAACACTATGTAATTCCGCTTTAGCCTGATCAGTTAGCTTCACTGACTTTTCTACCTGTTTCACTGGAACCACGTATTTTGATTCCGATGTATCATTCATTGAGCAAAGAAATACTGTGGTAGTATAATACTTTTGTTAACTACACTCCATTCAGTCGGCTAGTGAAGTTAGCTACCTTAAAAAATGGTAAACTATACCAAGATCGTTTTTAACAAATGATTCTTCGACAAGATTAATATATCATAACAGGGGCTTTGCCAATAAGCGCGATATATGCTGATTATCTTCGATGTTGAGGGTGTTCTATTAAATGCAGAGTATCTTCCGGTTCTAGCTCAAGTCTTTGGTCAGGAAAAGGAAAAAGAGATTTGGGATATTACTAAGCAAGGAATACGAGGTGAAATAAATTGGGAGGAAGGTTTACGGAAACGTGTGGCTGCATTACGAGGTGTAGAATTCGAAAAAGCAAAACAAATAGCTGAAAACCTTGAGATTATGCCCGGGGCCAAAACATTATGCTTTGCATTAAAGAGAGCAGGTTGGAAATTGATTGCCGTGTCTGGTGGCTTTACGATAATTACTGATAGACTGCGGGATGAACTTGGACTAGATTGGATATTTTCCAACGAACTCTTGTTCAAAAATGGGAAGCTAGATGACGTACGCCTTACCGTGACATCAGATAAGGCGATCGCAGTAATCCCTATGATCAAAGAAATGAAGTATTCCAAAGAGGATATAGTTGTAGTAGTCGATGGGGCAAACGATTTAAAGCTCTTTGATCTATCTGGTTACACTGTTGGATTCTGTCCTGTCGACAAGGTAAAAGAAAAGGCTGACGCCGTCATAGAGGTTAGGGATTTATCAATTTTGTTGCACCTATTGGAGAAAAAATTTGGCGAGGCTGTTTTAGTGGCCAAGTCTTAATTAAATAAAAAATTATATTATTAAATTGGGTTACATGCTTGGTTGCAACAATAGAACTAATCCCAATTAGAGTCGAGACAGATGTTTGCGCGGGTGAGGATCTGTGTGAACTAATTATGCGGACAATAGAAGGAATTGGAGAATGCATTGAAGACGGCGACATTCTAGTTATTGCTCACAAGATAGTATCAAAATCTGAAAATAAGTTTGTAAACTTGAAAGATATTGAGCCATCGGAAGAGTCAAAGGAACTGGCAAATATAAGCTGTAAAGATCCCAGACTGATCGAGCTTATTCGAAGAGAATCCAATGCTATTGTCAGACACTCTGGAGGAATTATAATAGTTGAGACGAAATTAGGGTTTATCTGCGCAAATGCAGGAATAGATCAGAGCAATGTTAGTGTCGGAGACATTGCTCTATTGCTACCAGAGAATCCTGATAAGTCAGCTGCCTCGCTAAGGAATTATATAAGGAATAAGTGTGGAAAAGAAATTGCAGTCGTCATAAGCGACACTTTTGGAAGGCCATTCAGAGAGGGTCAGACTAATGTAGCCATTGGGTTAGCTGGAATTGAGCCAATAGAAAGTTACATAGGAAAGTCTGACATATTCGGCAAGAAGTTGAAAGTAACCGAAATAGCCGTAGCAGATGAAATTGCTTCAGCAGCCGAATTAGCTATGGGAAAGACGAGCAGGATTCCCGCAGTCATATTAAGAGGATATTCCTTTACAAAGTCGAATACTTCTAGTGCTTTAAGCTTGATCAGAAATAAAAAAATGGACCTTTTTAGAGATTGGGACGAAAAATCGTGATACAAGTGTTAAGTTTCTAAACCTTTAATATATTGAAATTGCTATTAATTTTGCTAAACTAAAATGAACAATGCTAATGATGACCTTACAGATAAAGTTATTGACGTGCGGGGTCTCTTCTGTCCAGAACCTGTATTCAGAACTAAGATGGAGATGGAAAGATTGCATATCGGAGATAGAATAAAAATAGTCGCAGATGATCCGGCCTCCGAAGAAGATATTTCTAGATGGGTGAACAGAAACGGACATGAATTGCTGTCGGTAAGAAAGGCAGACAACGATTTAGAATTTATCATAAAAAAGGCTAAGTAGATTATGACTTCCCTGACCAGTTCAAATCTGATCGAACGAATCGGCAATACACCGGTTATTGAATTAAAATCATTTTCGACTAGGAATTTAAAATTTTATGCGAAGCTAGAATGGTATAATCCGTATGGTTCCGTGAAAGACCGAGCTGCTTATTGGATGATCAAACACGCAGAGAATGACGGCCTTTTGAGAAAAGGCAAGAGCATTATTATTGAACCGTCTTCGGGAAATACTGGAATTGCACTGACCGGTATTGCCAGCGCATTAGGATATAAAGTTGAGATAGTAATACCCGATAAGGTTAGTACTGAAACCAAGGATATTTTGAGAAGGTTAGGTGCCACTATACATGAAACTTCTGATGATCTGTGTCCGAGGGTGGGAGCTGGAACAGATCAGAGTATTGCCCTGGCGAAAGCGATATCTAAACCAAGACCAGACATCTACTACATGCCTAATCAATATGAGAATGAAGCCAACTTCATGGCACATTATGAAAGCACTGGTCCTGAAATTTGGAAACAGATGGACGGACGCTTGACTCATTTCTTCACTGGATGTGGAACCGGGGGGACCATTACGGGAACAGCAACCTACCTGAAGGAACAAAATAGGAATGTTAAAGTCATTGCAGTGCAAGCCCAGAAAAATCATTTACTCCAAGGACTCAGAAATTTCGAAGAATCTGCTATGCCAGATCTTTTTATACGTCGACAACAAGTTGTTGATGCTTGGTTTACTGCAACGAATGATGATTCTTTTCGTATGGTAAAAGAATTGGCATCCCGGGAAAATCTACTCGTTGGACCGTCTTCAGGAGCAGTTATGGCATCGATGCTAAATGTAGCGGATAAATTCGATAGTGGAATAATGATCGGCATATTCGCTGATGACGGAAGAAAATTTAAAAGTTTCTATGCTGAGCAGGGTATATTTAATCTTACAGAATATGAGCGCCTGTTGCACGCTAACACGTATCTTCCTGAGACGGCCTGCCCTTATTCACGTAACTAGCTTTTTCTCTGTGAGCAAATTCATCCTTGCTAGATGCTTCTTTTCTGTCAACCATTTTTCGATGTCTAGAGCAGCCATACAGCCGAAGCCTCCAGCAGTTATTGCCTGTCGATATCTGAAGTCGTGGACATCTCCAGCCGCAAAGACACCCTTTACACTTGTAAGTGTGTGATCCTTCAAAATTATGTAGCCTTTGTCATCTAAATCTAGCTGTCCTCTGAAAATTTCAGTATTGGGTTCGTGTCCAATAGCCACAAATAAACCTCCCGCAGGTATAGTTTGTTCCCTGCCGGTTATCGTGTCCCTAGCTACGATACTTTTAATTTTTTTATCTCCAGATATATCCGCTATCACATGATTCCAGAGAAAATCAATTTTCGGATTTTCGAAAGCCTTCTCCTGAAGAATTTTACTCGCACGCAGCGACTGTTTTCTATGCACAATTTTAACAGACTTGCCAAACTTCGTCAAAAATGTTGCCTCTTCTATTGCAGTATCGCCACCTCCAACTACCACTATATCTTCTCCTTTGAAGAATGGTCCATCACATGTTGCACAATATGATACTCCCCTTCCTGCAAACTGCTGTTCAGCCTCGATACCCAGCTTTCTGGGAGAAGCTCCGGTGCAAGCCAGAATTGCTTCACCTCGAAGCAATTGAGAATTAGTCTCTATCTTAAAGGGATTATTTTTAAAATCCACTTTGGTGACTTCATCATCCAGAAAGACTGCTCCAAATCTTTCAGCTTGTTGTCGCATGTTCATCATGAGTTCAGGACCAAATATGCCGTTTGGAAATCCTGGGTAATTTTCAACCTCGCTGGTAGTCATTAATTGGCCGCCAGGAAGTGATCCAGAAATCACCAGCGTGCTGAGCTTTGCACGAGAGGTGTATATTGCAGCGGTGTAACCTGCGGGGCCTGAGCCGATTATTATAACATCATAAATCTTCACTGGCTCTGTATCGCTGTCTTCATGTACATCATTAGCTCCAGACATAACGTTATGAAGAGTAAGGATCCATCAACCTGTTATTAATTCGTTCGGAATTAGTTAATCTGAGATTTACATATCTGTATACAACAAATCGTGTGCTGTTACCGCGCCCAGCTCGAGCACATACTAATCAACTTTTAAATCATATGATTCAGTGATATATCATAATCTATATTAATTATTTGATATCTACGTATCTCGTTTCTTTAATTTATTAGACTAATACAAGAGCTAGACTACTTATAGGAAAAAACAGAAGCTGGAATTATAGGTCTGACGGACTGACCTCTAATTCTGGCTTCGCACTAATATCTCGAAGTTTCTCTACTGCTATCTGAGCGGCCTTCCTACCAGATAGAAGCATGGAGCCGAATGTTGGCCCCATACGTGCCAGTCCGTGGGTCTCGGTTACAGACATGCCTGATATAATTAGGCCTGGAAATACCTCTCCAGTCCGTTCTACTACCAGATCCTCGCCACCATTTACCCACATTGGCTCCATACCTTTCCATTTTATGTATCCGCGATCCATCAAACGCTTAACTGCAACAGAGTCATGACCGGATGCATCAATTACGATTTTGCTTTCCAGAGCTATCGGATCAACACAAGTAACGTTTCTGGGTAACGCAGAGACGGGCATCCAATTTATGACAACTCCGGATACCCGTCCATTTTTCAAGACCAAGTCATCAAACTTTGATAATTGCAAAAATCTGACGCCTGCATCGCATGCAGCCGCAATAAGCTTTGAACATGCATGAGGACCCCATGTTGCATACAACCCTTCATTCACCTTCCTGTACGGAACGCCAAGTTCATCCCAAATCTTTTGAGCAGGAGCGCGTACGGTAACAGGGTTCATCATATAACCTCCTACCCAATAACCCCCGCCTAGATAATTATTCTGCTCAATTATTAGAGTTTTTACCCCGAGTCTAGCCAGCTCCATGCCGGCTGTAAGACCCGATGGCCCCGCACCGATGATGATTACATCTGAATCAGCATAATCTGCCATCGTTTCACCAAACATTGCGACAATAGTCCTGGTGATGTCCTTCTCCCCAACCTCACTAAATATTTTTGTCATATGAAGAATCAAATAGAAATATTATAAATACATTATTAAATTTACCTTCGGTGGTGATATGAAAATAACTTATACTAAGTTCCCAAGAAAGCTCGCACAAATAGGCCTGATGGGTGCAATTCTTATTAGCTACAGCGCTAGCATTCCAACCTTAGAGATCCTCTGCGTTTTTAGAAACAGCGCCGTTTCTTACCTTAATATCCATTCTGTTTATCAAATCCAGTAGATTTGTCTTATGGGAATTCAGGTAATCCTGTCCTTTATCTCTAAGACGTATTAAGAATAGCCTCAGGTCCCGATGTTCGTCAAAGAACTGTTCGACGATTATATTTCCATGAATCGCAGGATTAATTAACTGCTCAAAGCTCTCCATTGTTTGCTTGATGTCTCCTTTTTCTATCGCTTCCCTTGCTTTCGAGAGAATCATGCTGATATCATGCAGCTGCTCTATAGGAGCGAGCATCTGTTGGTTTTTCCTTAAAAATCCGACTTTTTTTGTATAGCCGACCTTTTCTGCTATCTCTTTAGTAAGTTCATAATATTCTTCTTTTCCTCTGAATGGATAGGTTCTCTCCTTACGAACAACCAATCCCTTTGTAAGAAGTCTATTCATCGCGTCTTGGATTTCCTCCTTATCCATACTTGTTGTCCACACGATCTTGCCTACGTGATCATGGCCCTGTCGTACAGATTCCAAAACTACAACCTCTATTATACGTCTAAACCCATCTTCGTTCCTAGCATTCTGTAGGTCTCGATCACTTACTGCTTTTTTGGCATAGGTGATATCAATCTCGATGGAACGTTTTAGCGCCTCTAAACCATCATCAACCCTTCCGCTAAGTATCAAGAAGCATGCTTCGTTGTACCAAGACATGGCATCTGTAGGATCGAAATCGATTGCCTTTTCGCATGCCTCAATTGCCTTTTCATAATTCTTCATCTTATAGTACGTAAGCCCCTTTAGATTCCATGCCTCTGGGTTAGTGAGATCTATTTCAAGGGCCCTATCATATGATTGAATTGAAGCTTGGTACTGTTCCCGGTGAAAATGTGCATAACCTTTCTTTATCCACGCGTCCACATAGTTTGGATCTACTCGTAGTGCCAATTCAAAATTTCGAATGGCGTCTTCTAACTTATCGTTCGCCATCTGGCTCACGCCTCTTTTGTATAGCTCATTTTTTTGAAATTCGGAGTTATTATAAGAAGCACTGTTATCGTGATCAGAGGGCTGCAAAGTATTTTTAGGCTTCCTGCGAAGGAACGGGCCCATCAATATGGCTAATTCACATCGCAGATAAATAGATTTGGGCTAATCTACTGAATCGAAGATTCCTACTATAGGAAACTCCCACCTCACCAAAGGTCTCTTCGAAAATTGAACACTGCACGGGACTTAATAGACCTGAATTGCAGACTTGATACTATTGGAAGAAATGGACTGGAGAATAAAATCCAAAGATACTTGCAAATACTGGAACGTTTGAGAACGGAGCTAGGAATTTTGGGTGAGGAATGGATGTTAAATAGATTAATACAGCCGGAACTGAAGAACAGACTAGAATTGTCAGAATGATTAACCAGACTGCTGTCATTTTTTCAACCATTAGCCAGATTTTCTTGATTACATATATAAATTTTCTATGATGACTATATTGGATATAGGATTATAAATGACTGAAGTAGAACCCTGCCCTACATGCGACTACTCGAACATGAGGGAAAGGACCTGTTTAGGCAGTACGGGATCAAAGGTACCTCGATCCGCATTGGCTAATTCAGTCGACGAAGCGGTCCGATTTGCGACGGAAATTGGCTATCCTCTGATTTTAAAACCACAGCTGACAGTAGGAGGCCGCGGAAAAGAGGGTGCTATTATAAAATGTAATACAGAGCAAGATATTGTAAACAAATTCGAGAACCTAATTCGTAATAAGATTAAGGGGGAGCTGCCTAGGGGGATACTTTTAGAGCAAGCCGTTGATATTAAAGAGGAATTATACGTTTCGTTCTTTCTGAATAGGAGTAAAAGATGCTTTTCTGTTATAGCTTCTCCTGAAGGTGGTGTAGAGATTGAGAGTACAGAAAACAAGATAGTAATGGATGTTCCTCTGGCCGGAATCGAAAGCGGAACTGCACAGAATATCACTGCCGAGCTTTCTATTAAAGAGCCTTTGAGAAACCCACTAGTAGATGTAATCTTGAGTTTATCAAAATTCGTTGTAGAAAAGGAGGTAGAGCTAGCCGAAATTAATCCTTTGGTGGTCCTATCAGACGGATCTGTGATCGCACTTGATTCTAAGGTAATTATTGACGATAACTCACTATTTAGGCATCCAGAATTAATAAAATATGAACATCTTTCGGAGCAAGAGGCTCAGGCGCGAAGGAACGGTTTCTCGTTCGTAAAGTTAGACGGAAATATCGCAATCGTGGGAAACGGCGCCGGTCTGGTTATGTCAACTCTTGATATGGTATCAGATCGAGGCGGCAAGGCCGGTGCATTCCTAGATTTCGGGGGAAGTGCTACTAGAGATTCTATATACGAAGCTCTTAAATTAATCGACGGACTTCCACAGATAAAAGTTATACTAATAAATCTATTTGGGGGCATAGTGAAAACTAGCCTAGTAGCGCAGGCTATCTTTGATGGATATAAGGAAGGCGTTATTTCAGTGCCCCTCTTTGCCAGGATATCTGGATCGGAGTCTGATAAGGCTAGAGAGATCCTCCGCGAAGGAAAGGCTAGAATGTTTGATTCAGTAGAAGATTCGATATCCGCAGCACTTGATGCTATTAGCCCTAAGGAGAGAAATATCCATGGATAGGTTTGATTTAATGAAAATATTAATAGGAACCCCTGATGACACGGATTATCAGAATAAGGATGTAATTATCCAAGGCATCACCGGTAGCTTTGGTTCGACGCATACTAGACTTATGAAGGGCTATGGTACTAACATAACTGCTGGAGTCACTCCAGGAAAGGGAGGTAGTACGTTTGATGGAATTCCAGTGTTTGATAATATGAAGGACGCAGTGGCGTCGACTGGTTCAATAATTACTGGGATTTTTGTTCCGGCCCCATCATTTCTTTCTGCTGGAAAAGAGGCATTGGAATGCGGGATTAAACTCATTGTGGCGATTCCGGAACACGTTCCTGTTCGTGACTCAATAGAGCTATATGAGCTAGCAAGAAAAAATAATGCAAGAATACTTGGTCCAAATACACCAGGAGTGATTCTGCCCAATATAATGAAGATTGGCATCATGCCAGGACAACCATTTACTAAAGGCAATACCGTTGTATTATCAAGAAGCGGAACTCTGATGTATGAGGTATCGTACATTCTCTCAAAGGCTGGCTATGGCCAACGACTATGTTTCGGCATCGGAGGCGATCCTATAAATGGGACCAATCTTATCGAAGCAGTAGACATGGTTCGACACTACGATGATATTGATTCAGTGGTTATGGTAGGTGAAATCGGTGGCGATGCAGAAGAACAATTTGCCGAACATTTATTGAAAATTGGATTTAACAAGCCTGTAATAGCTTATATCGCGGGTAGATCTGCGCCAAAAGAAAAGACAATGGGACATGCAGGCGCGATAGTTTACGGGAATTACGGCTCAGCAGAATCTAAATTTTCAAGCCTAAAGGAGGCGCATATTCCTGTTGCCAAAAGCCCGGCCGAAGTCCCAAGCCTACTTCGCGAAGAGCTCAGGCGATAGATAATTGAATCTAATCTGGGCATGTCCCCTGCCTAGGCTGCAACTGGTGCCAGTTCGAGGATCCAACCCGCCTTCCTTGAGTCCAAGACATGCAGAATAATTAGATAGCCTTGGCATAAATGTCCTCTGAGATTAGATTCTGTGATAAATGTTTGTCAAAGACTTTACACCAAATCCTGGAAGATCCAGATATATTGTACACGTATAAACGAAAACGTTTATACCGATGCATTCAATGCGGCAATCGAAGCCTCAAGCGGTCCTTAAGGCCGTCAGCTGAATCGGTGTATTGATCTATAAGAATTTTTTCCGATCTCTGACTACCGTAATAATCTCTTGTTATAAGGATTCATCAAGACAATTTTAGTTGAGTTGATCTGTGTGATCGGTGTTAGGCCTTATATCCGGTTATTACTAAATTATGATATGAGAAGATTCATGGTCTATCTTTTTAACGATAAATTTACTCCGCATGATGCCAGAGCGGTGTTGAAGCAGGCTCGCGATATGGCTATCGATTCTGGTATCATCGTGCGAGATGTCAGAGTAGCGACTGATTTTTTGGAGATCGACATGAGTCTGTCGGATGATATTCAATTGGAAGACGCGCTGTCCTTACTTAATCCGATTAGCCCACTTGTAGAATATCAAATAGTGGAAGACAAATATATGGAAAAAGAAGTTTCAATTGAATACGCAAGAGATCTCTTTAACTCGCAAAAATATTGGAGAACTCACGAGGTACTCGAAGCAATATGGAAGAATTCAGAAAATACTGAAAAACTAATTCTTAACTCGATTATTCTGATTTGTGCAGCTCTTGTGCATTATCAGAAAAATGAAATTGATGTATGTATCTCAATTCTGAGAAGGGCTTTACTCAAGCTTGATAAGATTGAGGGCAGGTACTTTGGAATTGATTTAGATAATATTAAAGCTAAGGTATCGAAGATAATTAAGACAGGAGTTGTAGAAAAACTTACCATTTAATCAGAAAATAAAGGTAGAAATCAGACCGCGGTAAATGTTACTTTAGTGTCAGGGGCCACTGCGTTTAAATCTGATCCTATAAATCAATCCGCTTGGTGAAGATTACCTTAATCACATGTGGTAATACATTTATCAATTTTCAATCAAAATCCAAGACGTAATAAATAAAGGTAAGCTGTTATCAAGTCATGATAGGCATGGCTATGGAACTAAAGGTTCATCCGTCATTTTTTAGGGAGTTTGCGACTAAGACTTGGGTTTCCCCAAATGAGATAGTTAAAGAGCTTGTAGAAAACGCCTTTGACGAAGATGCGACAAAGGTCCTACTCACTATTTTAATCAATGGATCCGTAATTATAGAGGATGACGCAGGAATGAATAAGTTTTCTATGGAAAAATTCTTGCTATTAGGTTCACCGCACAAGAAGTATGACCATATATCCCCAAAGTTTAAAAGAGTCAGAACTGGCAGATATGGAACCGGTAGACTATCTTTTCTGACATCGTTTGAAAAAATGAAAATTAGAACGAAAAATGATGATTTTATCAAGTCCATAGTGATAGATGCTGACACTCTTGACAAACTGTACAGCGGCAATGTGGCATTACCCGAAGAATCTGACTCTCCTCTGATGAGGAATGGTACTGAACTTTATCTAAGCAACCCAAAGGTTGCGATAGACAGCAATAAATTAATAAAAGAAATTAGAAAGCTCGCAATACTTAGACATCCAATGTTTGAAGTTTTTTTTAAGCTATCTGAAAAGTTTGAAGAGTGGAATTTCCAGGATGCACAGGTGATCAGGCCACCAGAAATTCAGGGACATCGAATTCCAGTAAACCTGGACGATGGTAGAATAACCGGTGAAATAGTTATTGCCAGAAGGCCCTTGTCTGATGATGAGAGAGGAATTGCCATAATGGTCGGAAGTCATATAGTAACTCGAAGTAATTTTGGCTTCGAGGCTAAGCTAAATAGAGTATCAGGATATATAAGGTGCGACTCGTTAACGTCTAGATTTGCTGATAAATCAGCACTCATAGAAGACGCCGAATATTCAAAATTTATGGATATAATGAAGTCATTTGTCGACTCGACTGTTCTACCAAGCTTAAGTCAGTATGAAGATGTGTTAATTACTCGCGAAGAATCACGAATTTATAAGGAAATTGACAAGGTATTGGGGCAGGCCTTAATTGAGAGTTCCGAGACACAGGAGGAAATAGAAGAATTGAGTACCATTGACGTTACCGAGGTGGTAAAATCCGACAAGTCTAAGGATCATCGGGGTAATTCCAACGAAGATGCTGTTATTGATTCAGAAATGGCGATACCAGTAACTGAATCCCATGTTAAATTGGATCAATCTTCAGCCGATCTAGTTCATAGTAATATCGCTATTCCGGCGGATCGGTCTATCGTCCGCGATGAACCGGAGACCCAGATCACTCAATCTCCAAGCACTACCGGATCAACTAATTTGACTGGCGGTGGAAATAATGATAGACCTTACGATACCGGCAACTCATACCCCCAGCTGAACAGTAGATTTGACGACACCTCGCTAAAAGTTAGGAAAATCCGAACACCAGTTGTAAAAAGAACGTTCGCCCTGAAAAAAGTGGGTTACAAGGTCATTCCATATGAAGATGGCAGCGATTCACGTTATAGTTTTACTAGCGAAAATGTGGTATTTGTCAACAAAGCAAATTCTACATACAAAGCGGAGGCGAACAGAGGAGACGAATTCTTGTTAAGACATATTATTAATTTGGTTGCCGAAGCTGTGGCACAAACAAAACATCCGGAAGGAAAGGATGCACTAGAACTTCAAAACCGTCTGATAGCCGAAGCGATAAGAATACACGACGGCTCTATAAATAGAAAGTGAGAAATTTGAGGCCAGATCCTGTTTTGATATTTTGAATTCGATCCAGAGATTAGCAGACCGTCATAGCGAAGTAACACGCTTGCTTAATCTAGAATAACCAACTTGAGATGACTATTTAATAGAAACGACTAAATCTAACCTGTATAAGATATATCATGAAAATCTATGGCGTTTCAATTTATGCCTGGTGCAACCGCCGTTGGAATCACTTTTTCTGAAGGTGTGGTACTGGCCGCAGAAAAACGTGTTTCATACGGAAATTTTGTGATAAACAAGAATACAAAGAAAACTTTTCTGATAACAGAATATGTTGGGGCTGCTTGCGCTGGAATGATCGCTGACATGCAAGTACTGGTCAGGCAAGTCGAAGCTTTGGCGAAAATAAGAAAACTCGAAACTCGACGCAATGTGGCGCCAAATTCCATTGCAAAACTAATGTCTGTGATAATGTTCGAGCGAAGATTTTTTCCGTTATTGACACAAGTGATTGTAGGTGGTATTATAGATAAACCCAGCATATATACTCTGGATCCCGTTGGCTCGGTTCTGCCCGATGATTACGCAGCAGTTGGAACAGGAGCAGAAATGGCTTTAGGAGTGTTAGATTCAGAATTTAAAAAACACAATACTCAGGAGAAAGCTCGAGAATTAGCAATCAAGGCAATCAAATCATCTATTCAACGAGATTCAGCTAGTGGCGACGGCTTAGATGTCATTGTTACTACAAGTAGCGGACATACAGAGGAAACGATGAGTTTCTAGCGAGTCATCTGAGACAAGCGTCAGCCTTGCAAGCTGTTAGGACCAAAAAAAGCCACGATGTGATCAGAAAAATAAATATGCATGAAATGAGCATACTTTTTTGGTAGAATGTCTGAACCTGTAAGTGAAGAAGTGCAACAAGAATTTGAAGATGACTTGGATGAGGATATTGATGATGAAGAGAACCTGTAATTTATAACTAGTATCTTCAATTAATAACTTTTTCCATGATACCCGCAGTTCATTTGTTGTCAGGGATTTCCTTTTTCAACCATCCAAAATCTGTATAAAAATTGATGAAATGTTAGTGCTTGTAGTCACTTAATATGTCCCTGTACCTTGGATCTTTATATGAAATATACTTCACGTACTCGCCATAAGTCATATTAAAAGGACAACTTTTACATCGAACAAATGAAAAATCATCTGACAATTCGGCTATTTTCTTACAATCTGGACAATGAATCTTCAATAACAGCTATAAGTCGAACAATAATAAAATTCTAACTAATTTCATAATTTGTATTTCTCTTCAGCCAATATGAAAAAAGCTACTTGATGAGCTATACGGCCTTTACCTGCTTTACTATTGGTTGACGTGATTTTCTAAAGACGCGAAAACCACAGATGCATTTAATTTCAGGTAACCTTGAAAGCTCTTCAACAGAAACTGACATGCCACATCTCATACAATCATAAATTACGTCTCCAAGATCTTCAGCCATTAATAATAAGAATCAGCTTAAAGTGAATTTAAAGATTGTGAATTCAATTTGTATTATTTCATCAAGAACCTACATTTGTGGATAGTTATTGTATAGGATTAAATACGAATGTACCTTTAGGCTGAATAAAATATAGAAATCCATAAGTAGCCACTTTAGATCTAGTCAACAAATGAATAGTTGATCTTTGTAATTAAGAACTTTAGGAATTAGAACATCATACGAGAATTTAAGCAGGAAAGGTCAGGTTTGCCTCTTTTTTCTAGCTGAGACAATTGAGAGAATGTCTCGGTCCTTCAAATGGTAAGAGGTAGGCAGTCTCAAGCCGTCTCGAACATCTATCGCATAGAGCAAGCCTTTGGCAAGATCAGTATGAATATCTTCTGCCAAATCCTTTACTGTGGATCCAGTTTTCATTAAATAGACATCAGGCAAAACATTTCCAGACCGATCAGACATTTTCGTGGGGTCTGCAACAGGATAAACAGTATTCATTCTTAATAACTTAAATACCGCCACGTTTATGGCAAACTGGACCCCTGTTCGCATGTATTCATTTAGTACGTCTTTTCGAATGAAATTAAGGGCCCATTTTTGTTTGTCATTCAAACTTGATTGGTTGGTCATTTCAAATCGTTCATCACCTGGGAGATACTTTATAAGTCCGCGAGCTTGAGCACGGCGGAGTGTAAGTTCAGCGTCTGCACTTGTTGGAACTATAATCGAGTCCTTGTACTCCTCTCGCAACCTTCTAAAATTTTCTGTTGCAATTGGAAGATCCACCTTGTTAGCCACAATGAGTGTCGGCTTTGAAATCTCTCTCAAACTCCAACAAAAATTTCTCCGATTTTCTGGATTGAAATCATCAAATTTTATATTCTGAAGTTCGTTCACTCTAAGGGCATATTTGACGTGATCTTCCCTAACGCCAATCCCCCTAAAAATCTCGGTGATCGACGAAACTACATCATTAGAAGAATTTACTGATCTTGAAATTTTGTCATAGTTTCCTTCGAGTAATTTCAGGTACCACATTATAACTTCTTCTTCAATATCTGCAATATCAGCAACTGGGTCTCCTGTTCCAGCTTCAGCGATCTTACCGGAGGCGTCAATACTACCTGAGGCATCTACAATATGAAGGAGGGCATCTGATTGAGCTGCTATAGACAAAAATTGGTTCCCAAGACCTTTACCCTCCCATGCACCTTTAATAAGTCCAGGCAAATCGACGAGTTCTATGGGGATAAACCTCCAACCGTCAATACATTTTGAATTTCGCGGCGAGTCAAGCACTCCTAGCTCCTTATGAACACATAATGTTATGGCACTAGCGTTACCCACATTAGGTTGTTTGGTTACGAATGGGTAGTTGGATATTTCAGCTGATCCCAGTGTAGCTGCGTTAAAAAAAGTCGTCTTGCCAGTATTAGTTTTACCAATCAAACCAATCTTTATCATGAACCTTCCCCATTGACTTGAGCTTATAAATATATTCTTCCGGTTGATTATATTAACACAACAGCATCATTTGATGGCTAAAGGAACAGTAATAGCTCCGTTTGAAGCCGATTGAACCAAGGTAGAATATTTTGCAAGTGCCCCGGACCTATAACGCGGTCGTATTGGTTTCCATGTTCTTTCTCTTTTCTTTATTTCACTTGAAGTTAATTGTATGCTTAACTTTCCCTTTCGAACATCTATTTCGATTATGTCGCCATTTTTTATAAAGGCAATTGGTCCACCTACAATAGCCTCGGGACTGACATGACCCACCATAAAGCCTCTTGTTGCTCCAGAAAAGCGGCCATCAGTAATCAATGCGACTTTTTCACCCAAGCTTTGTCCGACTACTGCAGCCGTTACGGCAAGCATTTCTCGCATACCGGGTCCCCCCTTAGGCCCCTCATATCTGATAACTATTACATCACCTTCAACTATTCTTTGTTTCGCCAGGGCGTCAAAGGCAGCTTCTTCAGAATTAAAGACTTTTGCACTGCCGACAAATTTTGCTGTATTAATTCCGGCAATCTTTATCACCGCTCCCTCTGGCGCTAGGTTTCCCTTCAAAATTTTCAAAGTTCCCTGTTTGTGGATAGGATTTCCAATTGGCTTCACTACCCGCTGAGATTGAGTACTACTAAACTGGATCGAATTAATATTTTCCTTGATACTTTTACCGGTCACTGTAATTGTGTTGCCGTTTATCAATCCAGCTTTCAAAAGGCTATTCATCACAATTGGAATACCACCAATATCATCCAAATCTCGCATAACATATACACCGCCAGGTCTCAGGTCTGCAATATGCGGTACTTTGCGTCGTATTCTCTCGAAATCATCTAGCCTTAGCTTGATTCCGACCTCCCTTGACAATGCTAATAGATGCAATACGGAATTTGTTGATCCACCAATAGCGTTTACGATTGCAATTGCATTCTCAAATGCATCAAAAGTCATAATATCCTTGGGTCTGATGTTACTTTCAATCAGGCTGTGAATTTGTCTGCCAGCGTCGTAACATAACTTTGTCCTTTTATCACTTTCTGCTGGTGGAGATGAGCTGCCAGGGAACGAGATGCCAATAGCTTCTGCTACAGATGCCATCGTATTTGCCGTATACATTCCGGCACAAGAACCTGCAGAGGGGCAAGCGACGTTTTCTAAACTGAGGAGTTCATCCGCTGTCATTTTTCCTGAATCGTACATACCTACTGCTTCATAGACATCTTGAATAGTAACTTGCTTACCATTCCAAGACCCTGGTAAAATTGTACCGCCGTATACAAAAATTGAGGGCAAATTTAACCTTGCCATAGCCATCATCGTACCAGGTAGACTCTTATCACAGCCCGAAATTCCTACTATTCCATCATACTGGTGTGCACGCATCATGACCTCTATAGAGTCGGCAATAATTTCTCTGCTAACAAGAGATGCCCTCATACCCTCATGGCCCATAGCTATTCCATCTGAGACCGCGATTGTGGTAAATTCTCTAGGAGTACAGCCCCCGTCCTTTGCTCCCTCTTTAGCGACATGGGCTAACCGTCCCAGGTGAATGTTACACGGAGTGGCTTCATTACACGAAGAGCATACTGCAATAATCGGCCGAGCCAAGTCCTCTTCCATCAATCCCATGGCTTTGTACATTGCTCTCTGAGGCGCTCTTGAAGGACCTTCAAGAACTGTTCTACTGGGTAAATCCAATTCGGATCCTATATATCTCTTATATATTTTAATATTCTTTTTGCTGATTTTTATTTTACCAGAATTTCATTCAAGCAAAGCAATGATCTTGATTGCATCAAGGCCTTCTAGCTTGAAGATGGTCTCGCACATCCCACATTCAGCATTCCCACTGGACATATCGTTTGCTGAAATTTCTTCATTCTGATAGTCGCATTTAGGGCATCGGAATGAAAAGGAAATAGCAAAATTATCAAGTTCTACTGTTTCAGTCATAGCATTTACTAGCATGAATATATTATATTTAAGATGTGCTGTGCGATCGCTACAGAACTCATCTACTATTTCTATAGCAATTACCTACATGTAAAGTGCCCTGGGTTGAGTATCAAATTCTATGCGAGCCTGTGTCTCTTACTAACCATTATGATATTAGCATTTTTACCTCTTAGTTTTAGGTGTCTATAGTTAATCTCTGAAATAAATATATAGTATACAAATGACTATCCGTAGAGTAATGCATAAAACAACATCGTGCATTTTTTGTTCTATAATTCAGGGTCATGCACCAGGTGTATTTGTTTATACTGATAAAGAGTTTATTGCCCTGATGGACAAGTATCCAGTCAATTACGGACATACTCTCCTGGTACCCAAAATACACTACATAGATCTATTATCCATGCCTATAGATCTAATTGGTAGAATGTATTGTATGGCTGCGAATCTAGCGAAAGCAATAGTAATGTCAGTCAAGGCAGACGGTTTTAATCTCGGCCAGAATAACGGTCGCGCGGCAAATCAAATTGTGCCGCACGTTCACGTGCATATTATTCCCCGTTATAACTATGATAGTCCTAACGGAAACTGGCCGTCTAGAAAAGTTGCCTCTCTGGCAGACCTAAGTAAGATCGCTGAATCAATCACCAAATCTATTGCCGAACCACTTTATTCTGGTTATCTTCAATAGTGGTCGGATAGTGTTTTTCGACAGACACCAAAGTTTGGGTTTCTTCGAAAATTCGGTCTGGGACTAGAAGTTCATTCATTGTCCACGTGTTGTTAAAAAAAACGAAGTAAATTCCTTTTAAACAGAGTATAAGCAAGGTCTATGGTGGATTCAGTCCAGATAAATAGAAGTTCCAAATATAATACAGTCGAGTCGGTTTATTCAATGATTCAAAAGCATAGCGGACAATTGACCGCGAAATTATTAGAGAAAGAATTTGGAAATAAATATGTAGTCCATTATGCAATCACACGCTTGACCAAAGAGGGCAAGATTAAAAGAGTCCGTGGATTCGGACCAAATCGAATCGAATTCTTTTATTTGGATATTGCGTAAACTGCTGGCTTGTATTTTTGACACTCAACCTAATGATTTATCAGGAAGATAAATTGTCGGATCTGATACTAAAAAAATGGAGATAGTATTTAAAAGATAGGTTTCTAAAAGATCTCCTCATCCTTTCGTATTCCGCCCAATCCAGTCTTCACCTGGTTGGAACATTCGAGGCAGATGCTTTCTGAGAAGGGGAAGGTCTTTAAACAGTGTTTGCAAACTGGCCTCTTGCAATTAGGACAGATTAGCGTGTATTTTCTAAGATTACAGATATAGCAAAGGCTCATCATCGGTAGCTTTATGCAAAAATGACGTAAAAGTTTATCGAATCATATTTTACCAGTCAAAAATAAATCACATTATTTTCTCTTATTCTTCAAAGACTCTCAGATCAAGTTGTTTCTTAATTTTTTTTGTGTACTTGGTTAAATAAGATCTAGCCTCACTCTCCGTATCAAACCGTGCTTCACCCCTAAATGACCCGTTTTCATCGATAAATGAAATTGCCGACCATATTCCATTTTTCCCCACCTTCTTTACAACGAACATCTAATTAGGTATTGTAATGATTAAATTAAAAGATACTCCGACTAGCACAGGGCGAGGCGAAAGCTTGAATTAATTGTCACAGGGGAACGATACAGACGAGCTTAAACCAAATTCCAAGATAGGCAAAACATTGCGAGGTCGGTGTTAATTATAATGTGCTACTCTGTTACCAAATCCTTCAGTTGGGACATCTGAATGGGCTTTATTATGATCTTTATATCCTTGTCCTCGTAATAGTTATCACGTTTCATTTCTCGTTTCACTTCATCAAAGGCCGTTAGGATAATGATTTTTGCCCCGGGATCTGAAACAAGGATATCTTTTGCGGCCTGAAGTCCGTTTTTAGCTCCAGGTAGCTTATAATCCATTATTAAATAATCTGGTCGGTAGGAATTGTAATCAAGGAGAATTTCCTCGGCGGTAGTGGCGGTGGCCATGACTTCGCATCCAGCCTTCCTGAGGTAATCTTTGTAAAGGATTAACAGGTCCTCTTCATCCTCGACAATCATCACCTTCCTCGAGTTCCGAACATTTTTAAAGGCTCTCATATTATAACTGGCCGTAATTTAACCAGGATGCTGCGATGCTTAAGCATTCTTGGCCCTGAATCTGAGTATCGCACCTATCTTGCCCAAACTCGCTATTTGCATTCCCTCCTCAGATTTACCTGATATGACCTCAATCCTACTTCCAGTCATAGTGGTTAATTCCTCTAGATAGTCAACTATGTCTTGCTCGCTAGTTTCATAATCCAATCCTTGGCATGAGGGACATGCAGTTGAAATTAGTTCCTGCTTCTCTGCAAATACTTTACTTTTATCTATGAATTTTTCGCTAATATATCCACATTTTTTACATCTAGATGTTATTCTGACGGTGGAGACATCATCGGTAACAATAACCAAGTCTACGGCACCACTTTGCAATGCCTTTATAATATCCGTGAGACCGTATATTCCTAGTCCACTTTCTGAATGGACCTCACTCATAAATCTCTTTACTAGTTTCTTTTCTTCCATGAGCCTATATTCAGACATGATTCCTTGATCATTTATTTTGTCGACGATCTCTCTCACACCCTCCTCGCCAGAATACGAAGTATCTAAAGTTGAAACAACGCTATTTTGTAGTCTGTAATCCAAATACTCTTCTCTCAAAAAAGTCTCCTTTGTGGGGCCTGGTCCTCCGATAATGATCCCCTTTACCTTATATTGTTCTACAAAGATAGTTTGTGCCCGGTGTGCAACACGATGGTAATACTCGTTAAGTTCATTGTCTCTCAGCCGTTCAAATCTTCTGGCGGATTGTCCCCCCTGTCTATGCTTACCAGCCACTCCTGAAGTGAGCTCATCAATAGTTTCCCATCGATCACCGGTTAGCACACCCAGTCCTGCTTCCTGAGTATCCAAAGCTAATATAGCAATAACTCGATCATCTTTTAGCATGTCTTTTATATGTTCGATCCAAAAATGATCATCACATCGATACAGCTGGATCTGTACCGGCTTAGGGGGGATAACAGGAAAGATTTCAATTTTTTCGGTACCTAAACCTTTGCCAGTGGAAAGTGCACCGCAAAATATAACAAGGCCATTCTCTGGCGTAGTCTTGTATAGTTTTAAGTACTCAATCGTTCTGCTAAGTGCATCCTGAACATGCGTTCTTGTGAGGTCAGATTTAATATTGGATGCAGTTCCAGCCTCATCTCGAAGTTGGGAAATTACATCAAAGATAGGGCGTCGCGGAGGAATATAGACTGTGACAAGCTCAGTGCCATGACCGCTAATCTTCGATAGCTCGTTCAACATTTTTTTTAGCTTGTACCTCTTTACAGAGTCCCACTTCGTCTGTGTAGCCTCCTTACTCATAAATTATCTTGACACAAAAATTCTGCACGTAAGCAATATAAGGCTATCAAGCTAAGTTTCTGTAATTTTGTTATTTGATTTGCCAGGTTTATAAGGTAATACATCTCATAAACGATCATCAGCCGATGCTTCCTAGACTAGAATATATCAAGCAACTTCGTACAAAGCTGGGAATAACACAACGGAAGTTGGCGACTCAAGTTGGGATCAGCGCATCGATGATCAATCAGATCGAAACTGGAAGGTGTAAACCTAGTTATGAGACCGCCAAAAAGATTTTTGAATTCCTAAACTCCCTGGAGGGAAAATCATCTATGAAAGCGGCGGATATATGTAGCAGGATTTTAGTTTCAGTTCAGAAAATTGAATCTATACATGACGCGATTAGTAAGATGAGGAGTCATTCTATAAGTCAGCTCCCAGTCTTTGAAGA
The DNA here is from genome assembly GCA_963765895.1 of uncultured Nitrososphaeraceae archaeon. Classification (GTDB taxonomy): domain Archaea; phylum Thermoproteota; class Nitrososphaeria; order Nitrososphaerales; family Nitrososphaeraceae; genus JARBAU01. The sequence goes on from CAVXZB010000019.1 coordinate 333,658, forward strand.
CGGGGTAGTCGTAGGGATATTAAGTGAAGATAGACTTGCAAAAACCATTGCGGAAAGTAATAATAAAAACCTTAGCGATATGTCAATCGCGTCTGTTATGGAACCCCAGCCACCAATAGTTGATGTATCTACGCCAGCTAAAGCCTTAATTCCTTTGGTTAGATTTTCCAAGTGTGTCTTAGTAAGTGAGACTGGGAACGTAATCGGGGTAATCACCTTAACGGACACGCTAAAAATGGTCGAGTGAATTATTCTTTGATGTCCTCTAATCCAATGCAGCAGTCTGCGCACTTGAGGCATTCCGTGCATAAATTCACCGGATAAGCTTGGCTGCAAAATTAGACCACATAAGGCGCATTTCTTTTCAGGGACTGCCTCTATTAAGCCGTGATTATCCATATGCACCTATTCTGCTTCGACATTATATAATTTATACCGACACATCCGTATTTCGATGGACATTCTAAAAGAGTCGAACTAAAGATACTCTACAAAATACAACTTATCTTAATGGGCTATGGCTTCACACATTTCTATCAAGACACCGTTCATTGATTTCGGGTGAAAAAATGTGATCTTTCTATCATAGGAACCCTTCCGAACATCACCAAGCATTCTAAGTCCGTTAGAGCATGCTTTTGAAATATCCTCTTCTATGTTATCTGCAGTGATGGCAATATGATGAAGCCCTTCTCCATTCTGATTAAGGAATTTATTTATAGGACTATCTTCGGCAGTAGGCTCCATCAATTCAATTTTGGTATCTTCCAAATTCAAGATAGCAACCTTTACCTTTTCATTTACAACATTTTCGATGTGTACCTTGTTTACTCTAATCAATTTTTCGTAGTTCTTCAACGCCTGATCTACATTGTTTACTGCTATTGCAACATGATCAATTCTCATAATGCAATACAAGAATTGTGCTCCTTATTATTAAGCTACCATAAGCAAGATAGTTGGCCTCAGATCTTTGATGGGAGCCTGCTCATTTACCAGTGAAGAGTATATAAGCCTCCTATATTGAACGTAAGTTGAATGAACCGATCAGATCGAAGAACTCATGCTTACAGCTCTAAACGCTATGGTAGCAAGAAATTTGCCAAGGCAGATAGACGGAGTCGAAATAAGATATAGCTAACTTCGGTCTTTTCAGAATTTAGTTTCTTTAATCATCTTTACCTTAATCCGTGCAAAAGTATGTGTGGGGTGTAATTATCAACCAACTTAATCGAAGGGACATTCGAAATATCTAGAAGGATATTCGTGGCTGATAAGTACCAAACACTTGCTTGAACGAATTGTTGATTTCTCCTAAAGTTATGTGACTTTTAATGGCGTTTACGATATGTGGCATCAGATTGTCCTGTCCCTCAGCAACTACTATAAGCTTATTCAAGACTGCATCGACTTTCGATCTATCTCGAGTGTTCTTGAAGTCCTTTAGTCTCTTCACTTGGCGGTCTTCAATTGCTGGATCCACGACGTTCAATTTTGGTTCAGCATTGGAAGAGTCTTGGAATTTATTCACACCTACAATTACACGTTCATGTCGGTCGATTTCTTCCTTGAGAAGATACGCGTTAGTTCGAATTTCATCTTGAAAGAACCCCTTCTCTACAGCAGCTAATGCTCCTCCCATCCTTTCAATTCTTTTCAAATAATGCTCTACTCTATCCTCGATCTCAACAGTTAGATTTTCCACATAGTACGAGCCTCCTATAGGATCCACAGTTTTGGTAACTCCTGTTTCGGATGCTATTATCTGCTGTGTCCTAAGAGCTATCTTAACTGCCTCTTCAGTGGGGAGAGCCAGAGCTTCATCTTTAGAATTTGTATGAAGAGACTGGCAGCCTCCTAGAACTGCGGCCAGTGCTTGAGTAGTAACTCTAATTATGTTATTGTCCACCTGCTGAGCAGTTAGAGACTCTCCACTAGTTTGGACGTGAAACCTAAGATGGAGAGATTTCTCGTCCTCGGCATGGAATCGCTCTTTCATTATTCTGGAATATATTCGTCTAGCAGCTCTGAATTTAGCAATTTCTTCGAAAAATTCCATAGTACAACAGAAAAAAAATGAGAGCCTTGGGGCAAACTGATCAACTCTTAGTCCTCTCTCAATACAAGTATCGATATATTCGATGGCATTTGCAAATGTAAATGCTAATTCCTGTACTGCATTCGCACCGGCTTCCCTCATGTGATACCCGGATATACTAATTGGATACCAAAGCGGCACGTGTTGAGAGCAATATTGTATCATATCTCCTATCAATCTAATCGACGGCTTGGGCGGATAGATATACGTGTTTCTAGCTATGTATTCTTTGAGGATATCATTTTGAGTTGTTCCTCTTAATTGATTAGGGGAAATGCCTTGAGATTCTCCAACCACCAAATACAAAGAGAGGAGAGTAGAGGCGGTAGAGTTTATTGTCATTGAAGTGCTTACCCTATCAAGAGGTATGGAGTTAAAGCAGGTCATCATGTCGTCGATGGAGCTAATGGCCACTCCAGTTCGACCAACCTCACCTTCAGCAGCAGAATCATCAGAATCACGGCCAGTCTGTGTTGGGAGATCAAATGCCAAAGACAGACCTGTTTGGCCGTGATCCAACAAAAATCTAAATCTTTCATTTGTCTCCTCTGCACTGCCGAACCCGCTGTACTGACGCATCGTCCAGAGTCTTTCTCTATACATCTTTGGGTAAATGCCTCTAGAGAAATACAAAGTACCAGCCTCTTTATCATTGATTTTGTCTGCAGGAATATCTTCTTTTTTATATACCCCCTTAACAGGTATTCCCGAATCCGTCTTGACAGTCTTCGTGCTCATCTAACTTCTCAGGACCTCCGTGAGGCTATCCGCCAATAACTCGGCGGCGTGATACGGATCGATCCTTTTGTTAACAAGTTCGTCAACTAAGTGATTGTACATATCATTCTTGTCCATTAACATCGTATAAAATTTTTGAGTGAGTTTATCAACAACCATATCCTTGAGTTCAGACTCCAGCATTACCTTTTCTTTTACTTTGTAATTAATATTTTTTGAGCTTAAGATGTTTGTTATTGTAAGGGCAAGCTCTTTGATCCCTTCTCCCGATCTGACTGACGTCTTAACAATCGTGGGCTTCCTGCCAGTGTCACCAACTAATTCCAGAATTGAGTTGAATAGGGTCGTAGAGCCTTCTAAATCAGATTTGTTAATTACGTACAAGTCTCCGATTTCGTTAAGCCCAGCTTTAATTGCTTGAATCTTGTCGCCTGTTTGTGGACTGAGAACCACCACTGTTAAATTGACGACTTTTGCTATATCAACTTCTACCTGCCCTGCACCTACGCTTTCTACCAACACTAGTCCAAAGCCAGCCGCATCCAAGACTCTAATGACGTTTCTAAGTGACTTTGAGATTCCTCCTGAAGCCCCTCGAGAAGCCAAGCTTCTCATAAAAACATTCTCGTCGTCAGAGATACCCTGCATCCTAACTCTATCTCCCAAAATGGCTCCTCCAGTCACAGGACTAGTAGGATCAACTGCAAGCACCGCCGTTTTATAACCTAGTTGCTGAAAATGAGATATTAATTTTCCTATCAGAGAGCTCTTTCCAGCCCCTGCAGCACCAGTAAATCCGATCGTCCTTGCACCCCTTGTCATATTGAAAATTGCTTTGATCAAATCATGTGCTTCCGGTTCATCATTGTCTATTATCGAGATTGCCTTAGCCAATGATCGTGGATCGGATTTGACAATTCCTTCTGCTAAATACAATACAGCATATGCATAAATGAAGATTCTAAATACCTTCTGCTGTATGTACGCATGCAACTATCTAAGGATTCGATGTCTGAATCCCATCATGTTTAAATCTAATATACGTAATATCACTAATTCATACGATGTTATCAGGACAGCAGAGCCAAAAACCCATTAGAGTTCTTGTGTCCAAGCTTGGACTTGACGGGCATGACAGGGGAGCACTTGTTATTTGTAGAGCGCTCAGGGATGCTGGCATGGAAGTCATTTATTCTGGCTTATTTTGTACTCCTAACCAAGTGGCAAAAATAGCAGTCGAAGAGGACGTTGATGCAGTAGCAATGAGTTTGCTAAACGGCGCCCATTTGGTACTTTTCTCAAGGGTAGCTCGTCTTCTTAGGGAAAAAGGCGCCGATGATATACTGCTTGTGGGCGGAGGTATAATTCCAGAAAAAGATAGAAAACTGCTGGAGAAGGAGGGAGTAATGGGAAACTTTGGTCCTGGTACTCCGCTGGCGGACATTATAAACTATATATCCGAAAATGTCGTAAGACGCAGGATCAGATAAAGTTTGACCTGTTTGTGGACCCCTTGCATTCTAAAGATCGAATTATTGGGTCTGCACGGATTGGGGCTTAACGTACAAATAAGTTTTTTAGAATCATAATATATGTGCGATGATATGGAATTCTTAGATCTGTGAAGTCTCTATTTTTATTAACGAAAGGCTGCAAAATTCTCGGTTGATAATTTGACTAAGTGTACATCGATCACCTTACATTTGGATACCTCTTTGGTCTCACTGGATTTTCTACTTTACTAAGAGTCTGGATTCGTCTTATGCCATCAACGTTTTCCATAAGTAGCGCAACACTGGAAGGAACCAAATGATTCCATGGCTTCTCGCGAGCAATTAGGTTTCTAATATTAGTACCATTATAGGTTCGTTTTTTCGTAAAGTTTGGTGTCTGAACAGGGACACGAGTTCCAACTAAACACTTCACGAACTCGTTCCCAGAATACAAAACATGAAATTCGGGAATGAGAGTGGTGAGACGGGTATACCACATTGCATTATTTTCGTCGTTAATGACAGGAATGATGTAGACTCGTTCAGCTGAAATTTTTGACTCCAAAAGAGCACTATGAATCATTAATATCCTCTCGCTGGCGGTGAACGGATCGGTATACAGGTAGTTGAATTGAGCGCTTCCCACCACTATTATCAGTTCTTGACATTCTTTCATGATTGAGTCTACGAGGCTAAGATGGCCTTTGTGAAAAGGCTGAAATCTCCCAACAACTAATCCTCGTCTCAATGGTTCCTACTCACCCATTGTTTCTACCTTTATTCTATCGATTTTTTCTTTTTCAATTTTTTTGAACAGTGGCACAACGTTTCCGATGTTATGGCCTGGTGCCAATTGCATTTCTCCGCATGAAGACCATACTTGTCGGTGGACACTATCTCCAATATTTAATTGTCCCCAGATCTTCTCTGATGAGGCTGGGATGAAGGGGGCCAAAATGACTGCAAGTGTCCTAACGGCATTTCCAGAGACATACAACGTTGTGCCCGCTAAGCTATTACTCCAAGGTCGTTTTATCTGAAAATATTGGTTTAAATATGTACTAAACGATAGGATATCCCTAAGCGCTCTATTTAGTTGATTCGAGCCTATCTTATTACCAACCTCAGTACCAATATTGTTGATTCTCTTGATAACATCTAGATCGTAGGTTTCTAAGTTCGAAAATGGGGGAATTGATCTGTCAAATCTGGTCTGAATAAATGAGAGAGTTCGGTTTATGAAATTTCCCACATTTGCGATAAGTTCGTTGTTAATCTTTTCACGAAATGCATCCCAATCAAAATTGACATCATCTTGCGAGTACGGGGTTATGGATGCTAAATAGAATCGAAGATAGTCAGGGTCGAAATTTCGAGTGAAATCCTCAATACTGATGTACCAGTTCCTACTCTTAGAGATCTTCTTATTCTTTAGCATCAAATGCCCCCTAGTCGGTAGATAATTAGGCAGCTTATATTCCTCATTTATCCCTAGTCGGATAGCGGGCAGAAAAAGATAGTGATGGTAGACTATGTCCTTTCCTATGAAATGGTATATGGTTGATTCGTTCCAAACTTTCTTCCCATCTTTATTTCGTTCCTTAGCCAGAGCCAAAAGTGTAGAAATATAGCAGATATGATTATCAAACCATCCATAAAATACCTTTCCATTAGCATCACTAGTTGGTATTGGGATTCCCCACTCTATGTCTCGAGTAATATCCCAATCTACCAACCCATGATCTATCCAATTAAGAACATACCTCTTTACGTCATCTTGCAAGTTGACGTTTTGACTTAACCATAATCTCAACCTATTCGAGAATTCTGATAATCGAAAAAAATAGTGATTGCTAATTTTCTCTATTGGTGAAGCACCACAAATTCCACATTTGGGATCAAGAATTTTTTCCGGGACTTTACCACAGTTTTCACAGAGATCTGAATATTGACCCTCCGCACCACAATTCGGACACTTGCCTACAACAAATCTGTCAGGCAAGAATTTATTGTCGACTGGACAAAATGGCTGGATGACCTCCTTTTCGTAAATATGTCCGTTTTCTTGAAGCTTATTAAAAATACTCTGTACTAATGTTTTGTTCTCTGGCGAACTTGTCCTTGAAAAGAGATCAAATGTAATACCCAGGGTATGAAAATCACTAACATCACGCCTATTCCAATAAGAAACATACTCGCTAGGCGATTTTCTTTCCTGTTCAGATCTTATAAGTATTGGAGTGCCAAAGTCGTCGGAGGCGCAGATGTGATATGCAGTCAAACCTGCAAGACGACTGTACCTAGTATAGATGTCTGCCGGAAGATAGGTAGAGGCAATATGACCCAAGTGAATCTGTCCGTTTGCATATGGAAGAGCGCTTGTAACAACAATAGTCTTTGTGGAGTGATGATCTAGCATTACTTGAGCATGTATATCGAACGTCATAATTTATCTTTATTATTGTTCAGGATTTCCACGTGCTATCCATAAGAGTCGACTTAATACGAGATTTTTTATGATGCTCTTTCAATTCACTATGTTAGTCAATTTAGATGATTATATTCCTTTATATCGTTGCTGAACCTTACTAAGTTTATCAATTTCAATATTCATGGACCGGAGGGCGGCGTGGGCAACCAGATTATCGATTTCTTTAGGAACGCAATAGATACCCGGCTGCAAACTGTTGTTATTTTTAACTAGATATATTATTGAAAGCAGCTGATTGGCAAAGGACAAGGCCATAATTTCGGGCGGACTTCCTTCAGAACTAACTAGATTCAGAACCCTTCCACAAGATACCAAATAAACGATTTTTCCGTTGACTGTAAATCGTTCTACATTTGGTCTTACCTGTACTGGAGATCGATCTTTATTATATAAGGATTTGACATCAATCTCAACATCAAAGTGGCCAGCATTTGCGAGTATCACTCCATTCTTCATCTTTAAAATTTCGTCTATAGTAACAACATGTTTCTGGCCAGTACAAGTAATAATAAAATCGGCGTAGTCTGCACATACAGAGAGCTGCGCCACATAAAAGCCATCCATAGAAGCCTCTAGTGCCCTTACTGAATCTACTTCAGTTACACTAACGATTGCCCCCATACCTCTAGCTCTCGAAGCTACACCCTTTCCCACCCAACCATATCCACAGACTACTATATGCTTACCAGCAAGGAATAATCCAGTTGCTCGCAATAGTCCGTCTATTGCACTCTGACCCGTGCCATATCGATTATCGAACAAATGCTTAGTACTAGCATTATTTACTCCAATTATTGGATATGCGAGCCCTTTTCTTGAATGGAGAATACGTAGCCTTGACACTCCTGATGTGGTTTCCTCTGTCCCGCCAATTAGCTTTGTGATTCCTGATTGATGTATTTTGCTATGCAAGTCCGCCCCATCGTCTACCGCAATATCCGGATCGAATCGTATGACATCCATAATACACTGATTGTATTCACTTTTGGATTCGCCTCGCCAGGCATACGTCAATATGTTCTCAGAAGAAAGAAAGGCAGCAATATCATCCTGGGTTGACAATGGATTAGCAGAACAAATTGCGATCTGCCCTCCTAAGTTTTGGGCGCATCTAACAAGCACTGATGTCTCTTTTGTAATATGTAAGCAGAAGGCAAGCTTTACTCCCAGTAGAGGCTTCTTCCGCATATACCCCTTCAAAATGTAATCAAATATTGTCATATGAGCCCTCGCCCAAGCATGTGCCTTTTTTCCCGCTTGCGCCAGTTTCTTGTCGGCGATCCTTCCAACCATCTTGAATACTTTAGACGTCTTTTAATTATAAGATCATTCCTGGAGATAACTCGCTTTGGAACACGAGCGAGGTCTTGTTCTTCATAACAATTTATAGCCCCTGTGTACCATTTACTGTGTTATTCTGAAAATGACATTGACTCGAATAGCAGATGTAAAAGAGATTTCAAATGGACGCGGCAAAGAAGTCAATATAAATGGCAATAGGATTGCGCTATTCCGCGTTAATGATAGCTTTTATGCTATTGAAGCGCTATGTCGCCATCAAGATGGCTCATTGGCTCCTGGAAGGATTGATGGCGAGATCGTAGAATGCCCACTTCATTCGTGGCACTATAACATAAGGACAGGAGAATTGCTTGATTTCTTACAGGACGTGAAATTGAATACCTACAAAGTAGAAGTAAAGGATGAAGGCATTTATATTGACGTCTAATTTGGTCGTGTTTTTGGGCTGTATATAAATTAGACAAAAGGAGAAGGCGAGCTCTGAACATATACGATACTCTAACAAGGGTATATCAGAAACTACCAACTAATGGTAGTCTTATAAGGATATACGTATGTGGAGTTACAGTATATGATCGGTCCCATATAGGTCATGCAAGGACTATTGTGATCTTTGATGTACTTAATAGGTATCTCAAGTCTAAAGGCATATCGACATATTTAGTTGAAAACTTTACGGATGTAGACGATAAAATCATAAATCGATCTAGGACAGAAGGAGTAGATCCTAATGAACTTGCATCAAAATACATTCAACTGTATTTTGAAGATTTCAACGCGTTAAATGTTACTAATGCCAACATATATCCGCGTGCTACCGATCATATTGCTGAAATTATACAAATAATTTCAGGATTACTTGCAAAAGACCATGCCTATTTGTCCACAAATGGCATATATTTTAGAGTTAAGTCCTTTGCAAAGTATGGAAAATTGTCTAAAAAGAGTATCAGACAATTAGAAGCGGGAGCTCGTGTTGAGATAGATGTTTCAAAAGAATACCCCCTTGACTTCGCACTCTGGAAATTTTATTCTGATTATCCTAATTTCACTAGTCCTTGGGGTAATGGCCGGCCAGGTTGGCATATAGAATGTACTGCCATGGCATTGAAGTACTTGGGCGAGTCTATTGAAATTCACGGAGGCGGAAACGACCTAATATTTCCACACCATGAAAACGAAATTGCTCAGTCGGAGTCTTACACTGGACAGACACTGGCGAAGATTTGGATGCATGTCGGTATGGTCACTATTAATACAGAAAAGATGTCAAAATCGCTTGGAAATATAGTACCAATAAAAGATGCAGTGCAAAAATGGGGCCCCAATACCATTAGATTGTTCTGTTTGTCAGTAAGATATACAAAACCATTAGATTATCAAGACTTGCTTCTGAAAGAAGCTGCTCAGAAATGGAAACAAATTGAAGTATGTGTCTGGGAATTGGAGAACTGGAGAGGTGATTCTTCTAAAAGTAAAGACAGCATGTTGGACTTATGCACTCAAGCCGAAAAATTATTTGATCGTGCCATGGAAAATAATCTAGATACTCCGGTCGCAATTAGAGAACTAATGAAATTTGTAAATGAAATCAATAGAATTGTATCAGATGACGCCCTTGACGAAGAGATTGCTTCCAAGGCAAAATCGACAATTCGTTCCATGCTTAAAATATTGGGCTTAAAAATTGCCTCTGTGATGCCCGAAGAAAGGGATAAGATTGATAGAATGGTTAAACTTAGAGAAAAGTTACGAATGGAACATAAGTATGAAGAGGCCGATTCTCTGAGATTCGAATTGGCTAATAAATATTCTGTTGAATTAATTGACCACAAGTATAAGACCACATGGCGAAAGAGTGATATTGCCACATTTTAACTACCGTCTCTATGAAGAAAGGTACAATTTTCCACGATTAAAATAGTTCGGACCGTTACACGTATCAAAAAACATCCAAAAATATTGATGCAGACTGTATTATTTCTTTTTTGATTACCCTGGAGAAGACATTACTTATAAATATCTACCACATTACATAATACAAATCAATATCCATACTAAGGGATACAGATATGAAACGGTTTATCATATCTGATTTCACCCGAACACTTAGGCAGTGTCTGAATAGATTAGTCATTTATTACTTATTCGAAAATCCGATATTATACTACAATTAAAGATCCATTTCACTTCTAATTTGAAGTAGCATACCGTATTGTCTCTAAGCCACCTAAGCGAGATTCAAATATGTATTAGATGTTGCTACTCAAGTTTCAGTGCTACTAGGCCACATCATTTTCCTAATACCTCGTCCTACTATCTCAATTTCGTGATTCTCTAGCTCCTTCATATACTTGGAAAAGGAAGCCTTATTGTCTTTCTTATAGGCACTCTGCCACTCCTCTGCAAATTGGCCAGATTTTATTTCTTCCAAAATATTTTTCATCTTGACTTTTGAATCTGCATCGATAATTTTCGATCCTCGAGTGAGCCCCCCATAGCGGGCTGTTTCACTAACTCGCCGGTACATTCCTGTGATGCCATATTTCTGGATGAGATCGACAATTAGTTTAAGCTCGTGAAGACATTCAAAATAGGCAACCTCAGGTTGATATCCTGCTTCTACAAGAGTTTCAAATGCACTGAGTATCAACCTGTGAGACCCACCACACAGATCGGCTTGTTCTCCGAACCAGTCTGTCTCTACCTCTTCTTTGAATGTCGTTTGAATTACACCTGGTCTTGTACTTCCTATTGCCTTGGCCATCGCCAAGACCCTCTCCCATGCCTTTTCCGTATAGTCCTGATAAACTGCCACTAGGGATGGCGTGCCAAAAGATTGCTGGAATAGTTCTCTGACCAACTGTCCAGGACCCTTTGGAGCAACCATCACAATGTCGAGATCCTTAGGAGGGCTAATCCAATTCCAATGAATCGCGGCTCCGTGAGAGAAGCTCAATGCTTTACCTTTTTCCAAAAAAGGCGCGATCTCCTTTCTGTATATTTCAGCCTGTTCCATGTCAGGTATCAAAATATGAATCACATCTGCTCTCTTGGTGGCTTCCGATATAGTAACGACATTGTGACCATCGTCTTGAGCAGATTTCCAGCTATTTCCATTATTTCTAAGTCCCACCAATACGTCCAACCCAGAGTCCTTCATATTCTTCGCTTGAGCTGATCCTTGAATACCATAACCTATAACAGAAAATGTCTGGTCTTTAACCCAATCTAAGTCAACATCTTTATCTAACCATTTCTTTGCAGACAACAAGACAACTGTGTTTATCATATATATATGCTGTATGAAATTTCGAACATCAGGCTGCGTTCTCCTTATGATATTAGCGGCTGTAGTAAACATGCAAGTATAATGAATGAAATAAGAGAAATAACCAAATATGATTTCGAGTACGACTGGAAGGATACAGCCTATCTATGTTTTGAAATTTTGCGTACCCTTATGAGATCAACAAAATAAAAGAGATATGATCTATTCGCAATCTTTAAGATCCATGGGATAAAAGATTCTGCCTTCCTAGACTTTTCAAATATCTCAAAGCCTGAATCGCCCAAAAGTGCTCTAAACGTTGTGCCATCAAATTTGTTCTTAGGTTTAGGTTCACGATTGTAATCATATGGATCCGCGAAAAAAGCCTCAGCATGTGGCTTAAGAAGCCCATGTATGGAGGACAGTAATTTTGTCGGATCAACTAGTTCAAGTAAATTTACAACAAGAACCAGGTCAAATTTCATGGCGCCAAATGGAGGATCCATTGAATCTGCTACACAAAATTCTGAATTCCTTATGTTTGCTTGCGACATCCGCCTACGAGCCTCCTTGACAAAAGAAAATGATAGATCTATCCCAATTGCATAAGAGTACTTTCGTGAGAGCTGCAGAGTAGTATATCCCATTGAACAACCTAAATCCAGCGCTAAACCTTCGATTCTAACAGGCACCTGTCCGATGATTTTATCATAAAGTTCAGTGGGCTTAATGTCTCGTTTCAGCAGTTTGAGAAAATGATCATCAAATGTATAATCATACTGCGTCCATTTGTACGGAGTAAACCAATATCCATCCTCTTCATAGCGATCGTTCGAAACTGAATCAGGGTTCAATCGTGTTGCAAAGTCCCTGAGAAATTCCTTCATTTCTATCGTCTTGCTTCCTAATAGCCAACTTCCATAGACTGCACCCCTATTGCTTGCATATCTCAGAAAGTCTCTGACCAAAATGGGGACACCTTCTACGATTGGATATCGAGTATTGCAAAGCTCGCATACTAATAATCCTTCCACGCACTCGTTATCACCTACTACGTTAAGTGGATTTAAAGTCAGTCTTACTTGCTTATCCCTGTGATGCAAGCAGATTAGATTATTGGTGAATCTCATATTCATAAGGCTCTACTAGACAAAATAATCCACACAGTTGGTACGTAAGAACGTTTGCAAACCTGTAATTATGGTTTACAACAAGCGTATTTCTTTATTACATTGGTTCACTATGAAAATCGTTTTTGTGTTCCTTTTTCTTTGTAGGCCTGATAAGGCTCAGCACATACAAAAAGCCCTAAAGAAAGTATTGTTGTTTTGATTGACGTTAAGAAAATTAATCAACTTATAGATGAAAATACTTTCTTACTAGTCATGTTCAAATCAATCGAAGAAAATAAATAGAATTTCAAATGTATTTCTAGCAGCTCGGCATCCGTCTCAAAAATTTAAGGACAAACTCTCAGCATAGTCCTAAGTCCAGTAACTCATCGACAGAATTCGAATAGATCATAAAATGTATGTAAGTGAGTAATTATTCAGGATGAATTTAGATACTTTACCGTAACTGCCCTCGCAATGGATTTCCAAGTCTCGATGCAAAATGCCTCATAAGTTCTTAAAATGACAGCTTGAATCGGGCAGCATAAGATCATCCAGACAGAATTTTGTAAATGGCGTACATCCCCAGAATTGATTTTGCCATTTTATCCAGCCCCTAACAATTTTGCTTCATTGTCTGGATATGTTCATATAGATAGTAATCACACGATAATTACTACTGGAATAAAAATCGGAAAAGATTTACCTTCTTCAGGTATAATATGTGATTAATAGTACTTTTACAATGTGCGGATAGAGAAGAATGCAAAACAATAGGGGCAAAACACTATTCTTGCTCTGTTTTCTTTAGGAGTTGACAAAGTAAATATCACCTTCTGTAAGTATATCTCATATATTATATATCATTCGTATTAACCTGGGGCAGATTACAATACATAGTTACATAGGCAGATTTTTTTGTTACAACATGGGCATTTCTTATAGGATTGAACAAATGCACATCTCTTCCCATGTAATTCACACAAAAGGATCTTATACTGAGATATTTCAGCTTTTGTAAATTCGTTCATCCTAAAGACATGATTGTCGACAGATTCATTAAAATCGCATGCGAGCTACTTTGGAGAATCCAGTTAAAAAATATACACTATTCTAGTATTGTGATTCAATTCTCTATTTAGAATCTGGAGTGTTTCCTAAATCTCTTCGTAGGTAATGCCCCATAAACCTCGTAAAGCTTCGAATACGAAGTACCAAAGTCGATGCTTTTGGATAATGCATTTTTTGTATCCTCAATGAACGATTTGATTTTGCTGTTATCACGAAGTTTAATGTACTCAGCAAGGGTGGCGGCCTGAAAGTTATATTTTCTGATAAGATCAATCACGAACGGGCTTTCAGTAAACAATGAAGCAATCAAACTCGGCTCATCAGTCAACATACTTTCGCTCAATAACGATTGTATCGCAAAACTAGTGCCTGATAACGACTTAAGACTGGGCATATCTTGATCGGTTAAACATTGTGCAAAAAGAATGTTTACGTAATATGCTAACGATAATAGTACAGACATATATCTATCGTGAGTTTTCCAGTCATTTATCACTATTATTTTCAGATTTAGAAAAAGATCATTAAGGATGCTTAACTCTCTCTCTTCATTCTTGACTGGTATCATCAAAACTTTTTGTGTATTACGCTTAATTGATCCTGGGCCAAACATAGGATGTATGCATAGCAAATTAATATGCCGTCTTATCTTTTTCAGAGTTCTAAAGGTGTTGTATTTTATTGAAGAAATTTCAATCAGAGATGCCCCTTTACGCATAAGTGGGGCACATTTCTCTATTGTACTAGCGGTATCCACAAGAGGAACACAAATGATTACAACGTCTGAGAGAGTGACGCATTCATCCAATGACTTACAAACGGTTAAACCAGATTGGCTGTGCAACTGGTGTGGCCGTATATCAAATACAAGTAAAGATTTGTGTCTCTTAGAAAAGTATCTTACGAACCACTTTCCCATTTTCCCAAGCCAGCCCACGATTCCGATTGTTTTTGATGACAAGGCTATTACGAGGACCATATCCTCTCAAATTTTTCCATCCCCTCAGCAAGCAATGCTTCCGACTGGCATGCAGAAATCCTTATGAAATTATGATAATGGTCCCCAAAGGCGCTGCCAGGTGCAACTGCTACTCCGGACTGCAAGAGTTTTTCTACTAGAGATAAATCTTTGCGATTTGATCCCTCTCCAATCTTTGGAAAAACATAGAAAGAACCGTCGGGCTTAAAATATGGGATCGACAATCTGCGAAGAATAGCCGTAATTATTTCGAGCCTTTGTTTAAAAAGCTGAGTGTTATCTATGCCAATATCTTTTAAGGCAGCCAAAGCGGAGTATTGAATTGGTTCAGAAACACTAGTAACCGCCAAAGCTTGAATATTTTTGACTTTGTCAATGATATCCTTAGTAGCAACAATATATCCAATTCTAAATCCAGTCATTGCAAAGCGCTTCGAAAAGCTAGAGATCATAATGTTTCTACTATATTCGTTTTCCAAAATGCTCTGGAATCTAGTGAACGTATAACTAGAGTAGACTTCGTCGCTTAGTAGATAAATACTGTTTTCTTTTGCGATTTGATGTATTTTTTCAAGTATTTTATCGTCGAGTATCTTCCCAGTTGGATTATTGGGATAATTTATAATTATCATTTTTGTATTGTCGTTTATCATACATTCTAGCTCCTTAACACTCGGTGTCCAGGCATTTTCAAGACTTGTCCTTAGTGACCTAATTCTGGCCCCAACAAAATCTGTGCATTCCTTATAGGCAGGCCAAGCAGGTTCAATCGATATCACTTCCTCATTAGGCCGTACTAATGCGACAATAGCTGCAAACACCCCAAACCTTGCACCTGGAGTGACCAAAATGTTATTATCAGCTACACCAAATCCCACGTCATTAGCTATACTTTGTCTCAATTTTAATATCCCTACAGTCTCGGTGTAATGATATTGGCCAGAGTCATAGGCCTCAATCAATGCATTACGAATAGCTGGTGGTGCCCTAAAGTCGGGTTCTCCGACTTCCATATGTATTATTTTTTTCCCTGTTGCTTCCAATTGCTTAGCTTTATTAAATATACTCAAATGAGTTTGTTTTCCGTCCTTTTGCTGAATCTCTTGAACCTTGACTGACGCTGAAAGCAAGACATTTAACAATTGACTTGCAAATCTTAAATCTAATCCAATGTCTTTGCATAACAACATCACCGATTTCCGGATATCATCTTCCGCATTCTGATCAGTAACTTCTATACTAAGATTTGACTTGATCTCTCCGATCTCTTTGGCGATTTCCATCCTTTTTTGAACTTTCAGAAAAATTTCGTTCGTGAGATCGCGCATTTGAAGTCTTAATTTCTCGATGTTTGTAATTGTCAGTCCCCCTCTTACCCCTTTAGCACAGCTGGTACATGCCCACTTTTAATCGCATGATCAGTCAAAACTATAGAGACCATTGATTCAACTACTGGCGCTGCTCGAGGGACCACGCATGGATCATGCCGTCCAGGCACGCTCAATTCTACTTCGTCACCGGTGACCATGTTGAGTGTACGTTGCGGCTTCAAAATCGAAGCCGCTGGCTTAAATCCAATCCTAATAACTAGTGGCATCCCGTCAGACAAACCACCCAAAATACCTCCAGAATTGTTAGTTCTAGTCATTACCTTGTTCCCATTTTTATAAAATGTATCATTATTTTCTGAACCACGTAAGCTGCAACCGGCAAAACCCGAGCCGAATTCAATGGCCTTTACAGCGGGTATGCTAAATAGAGCTTTACTAAGATCAGATTCAAGTGAGCTAAAAATTGGTTCTCCCAATCCAACAGGCATACCTACGGTCACAGACTCGACAATACCCCCAAGCGAGTCCCCGTCTCTTCTAGCTTTTAGAATCGACTCTCGCATTTTTTTTGCCACTTCATTGTCTGGACACCTAATGTCGTTTGTATATCTATCCTTTTGCGCATCACCAAACTGTATATCGTCCATACAAATCCTGCCTATTTGTTTCGTATATGCAATCGTCTCAATACCTAGGGTATGACGCAATAGTTTCTGTGATACTGCACCCGCCATAACAAATGTAGCCGTCAATCTCCCGGAGAACCTTCCGCTACCTCGATAGTCTGAAAATCCCCCGTATTTAACAAACGACGTGTAATCTGAATGTCCAGGTCTTGGAACCGATTTTACAAAGTCATAAGCCCTTGAATCAGAATCTTTATTCCAAATAATCATGCAAATAGGAGCTCCAGTTGTTATATTATTAAATACACCTGATAGGATAGAAACTTTGTCTGCTTCCATTCGTTGAGTCGTTACCGCGGATTGTCCTGGTCTTCTTTTATCCAATTCCTCCTGGACGTCAGATTCGGTTAAAGGCATGCCTGCTGGGCACCCGTCAATTACCACACCTATGCAAGTCCCATGGCTTTCTCCAAAACTCATGGCTATAAATCGATCACCAATCAAATTTCCGGGCATATTTCTTTCCTCCCTAACCCATCTAATAGATTCCTTTTTGACTTGACTCTGATATATACATTCAATCTCATATCAAGAACCCAACCAGGTCACTACTAAATCTTAGTTGTATACAGATTCGATTGGGCCTATGATACCAATTCGGACTGAGGTAGAATGTCTGCTCCCAATCTTCTCATCTCACTAACAAACTGTGGGTATGAAACATCAACAGACTCGGCCCCATTTACCTCCGACTTACTAGTAAGCATGGAAGCAATAGTGAAGGCCATAAACAATCTGTGATCGTCATGGGCATCTAAGTTCGCATTTCTTAAAGTTTCTGGTGCATTTATTCTAAGTTTGTCTGATTCTTCTTTAACAGATACACCCAATTTTACAAGTTCCTGCGATATATTCGCCACTCGGTCTGTCTCCTTTAATCTAGCGTGCTCTATTCCTTCAATATACACCGATGAAGACGCTTTTAAGGCCAGTACAGAAACGACCGGTAATAGGTCTGGACTATCTGTAAGTTCGAAATGTCCTCCGTTCAGCACCTCACATCCGTAAATTTTTGCCTCTCCCTTGTCGGTATCAATTACAATGCGACCTCCCATTTTTCTTATAATATCTATGATTTTTGAATCCCCCTGAGGCAATCGAAAATCCAATCCCTCGATTATTACTTCATTGCCTGTTAGAACACCGGCGGCCATCACCATAGCAGCCTGAGGAGAAATCAGACGGTATCCTGAATGTAGTTCCTTTATAAGATCCAGGATCGACTGAAAGCATCGTATCCGCAGAGCCACTTACCTTGGCACCAAACCTATCCATTGTAGTAATCGTCGCATCAATATACGGCCTTGATACTTGTCTTCCGATTATCTCAATCCTAGTTGGAGAATCAGCACGTACACTAGTAAGAAGCAACGAGGATACAAACTGACTCGAAACATTTCCCATGATCTTGGCTGTTCCTCCTCTCATTCCTCCTCCTCTTGTGATTAGAGGAGGAGTACCATCATCTTTAGATGAGCAGCACTTAACCCCTAGCTGCTGCAAACCTAGAATCAGCGGATTCATTGGTCTTCTCCTTAAGCTAGCATCACCGGTCAATATGGTAAATCCTCCGCTAGTCAAAGAGGATATAGCAGCAATCATTCTAATTGTAGTCCCAGAGTTCTCAGCGTTGATCACATTCTCCGGGACTTTCAAACGATCACGTCCTTGTATTAATAATTTACCATGTTCGTATTCTATGTCGACACCTAGAGCCTTGCATGCATAGACAGTAGCAAGTGTGTCTCGAGCTAGTAACGGATTTCCAATTTTTGAATGACCGTCAGCAAGTGAAGCGAGCAGCTACTGCTCTATGAGTATAACTCTTGCTTGAGGGGCACTGAACTTTGCCTGAAATTTGTGATCTTTTAACAATAATACTAGTCAATTACTTCCACACTTGCTTTCTTGTTGTTTAATTTAGAAACTAGTATTTTTCCATCATATCGCGAGAATGCAGCCATTATACTATCTTTGTTCTCTAAATAAGTAACCGCTGCTGTAGATGGTCCGTTACCAGATATTGATGCGGACAATGCACCGGCCTTGAGCGCATCCAATGCAGGCCTGGAATCAAATCCAGATATACTAGACATGATCACTCCGTTTAATTTCATGGCCTTCCAGTATTTTCCAGATTTTGCTAAATTAAATGAGTCGAAAAAGAGATCAGACATTATTGGTAGATGAGATATGAAATCTCCTCTTGTTTCTTGCGCTGGCAAAAATATCAAGGCGTATAAGTCTTCTGGAGCTCTATAATGCTTGAGTAATTCATGTGAACGATTATCAGTAATAACTATGCCTCCATAATAACACGCAGCTGCGTCATCAAACGCTCCTGTAATGGTCACACCAGCTTTGACCGATGCAGCAACTGCCGACTCTAATACACATTTATCATCTAAGTTATCGCCAGTTATCTTGAAGCATGCAAGTGATAGAGCGCTGGTGACGGCGCTAGAGCTTTTCAAGCCGTAACCAGCAGGAATTTCTGATGTGATTTTAATGTTTATCTGATTTTGCGAAACGATATCTTTTGGTAAAATTATCAAAGCCAAATCTTCAAGTAATTCTTTACCGATCTCTGTCTGGACTTTTATTCCTCTTCCTTTAGAAAGGCTTACTTCTGCGCTAACTTTAAGGGAAATTCCGACAGCAGAGCCATATCCTGTACCGATAGCATTTAGTATAGATATTGCACCATGTACTGTAGCCATAACATGCCTCTTCAGATAAATTATTCACCAAATGGTCCAAGCAATGCTTTTTTCATTACCTCTAATGGAGCAGGAATTCCGGTCCAGATTTGGAAGGATTCAGCACCCTGTTCTAGTAACATCTCGTACCCATAGACTACGGTAGCTCCTGCCTGTTTAGCGTTTTTAAGAAAATCAGTAAGAACTGGCTTATATACGATGTCATAAACTATACTATCAGTTGGGATATTTTGAGCACCAATGATAGATTTTTCATCGTGCATTCCCAGAGGCAGCGTGTTAACTATCATATCTGCTCGGTTCGAGAGTAATAGTACTTCGTCTAGGCTAAAAGATTCACACTTTGCTCCCAGTGTATTTCCAATCTTAGCTAGTTCCTTAGCTCTGCCTATGTTCCGATTTATAACAGAGATCTTCGGATTCTCAGCTTTACTTGATAGAGCAACAATTACTGCGCGTGCTGCCCCGCCAGCTCCTAATAGTAAAATATTTAATCCATTCAGATTTATCCCCCTCTTCACTAATGGTCTGAGGAATCCGCCAACATCAGTATTGTAGCCGTAGAGTTCACCGTCAACATTTTTAACTGTGTTCACAGCACCTGCTTGAGTTGCAACCCTATCCAAGACATCAATATACTTCACCATTCTTGTTTTGTGCGGTATAGTGACATTGAATCCCGCAAGCCTTACCTCCTTCAAGGAACAAATAGAGGCTGCCAATTCCGAATATGTTACCCTATACGCAATGTATGAACTCTCAAGTTTAAGAAAATTAAAGGCAGCGTTATGCATTGCAGGGGATAAGGAGTGTTCTATAGGGTCGCCAATTATGCAATATGTCTTAATGGATTTCTCCAATCCCATTCTTCATAAACATTCCATAATATAACCTTCTCATCTGATATATCGATAATTGTCCTGGCGCCAGTGCACTTCTCAGGGAGGCATAAGTAAATGGCGCAGTTTTATACAGGGCACACAGTACCCTCGACAAAATGCCCTTTTCACCCATAGCAAAAGCTATTAGATTTAAACCCTCGGCGTCTCTATACAAATCTAATACTGAGATTGCGTCCTCAATGCTCTGAGCCATCGTAACAATCTTGATGTAATTGCTCATTAGCTTCATTTTAGACATAAGCGCTCTTAGCTCATCTGTATTCGGTGTCCGCTGGTCGTTATGCCAAGATATAAGTATTGTTGTATTATTTTTTTTGAAATAGTTCATAAGATCATCATTTATCCTTAGAATATTGAATTCTATATCTAGTAGCATCGGCCCTGAATCGGCAAGTCTGGTTAACCAGAATGTTCGTTCTTCGTTACTGCCTCTGAATTTTCCTAACTCGCTTTCGTTTCGCAAAGTGTAAACGGATTTGCTCTTAATTTTTTCGGTTATTCGAAGTGCTTCGTCAAAATCTGAACTTCTCAAAAAGTCAAATCGAATTTCTAGAAAATCTGCTCCAGAATTTTGAGCTTTTGAAAGATCGTTTTCAAGCTGCTCCAAGTTCTCAGCGGCAATTGAGACACATATCTTTGGCAATACACCTAATACAAAAGAATTGGATTATTAACTTGTTCTAAGACATCGCAGACAACCGACCTCAATCCATCAAATCTGATCGCATAAGTTAAATTAAGTCGTATGCATAGACATCAAGTCAATAAGCACCACCTCGCAAACAACAAAAAAATGCTGCCAATTTTTGAATTGGCATATAGAACATTAGTATTAATTGTATGATAATCATATTAATCTTGGATTAAATATTTGCCAAAATACATTATAGTTTAAATAATACAGAATAAGAAATCAATGCAAAAGACTTTCCATATTTAGGGGGATTAACGCTGGTTGCTGTGACCTATAAATTTGAAGAGATAAAGTACGCAACCCCGGGGAATTAGTCATCGATGAACGAAGTGGGAGGGAATCTTTCTCCAATTTGCTATGAGAGCATTTGGTCTTATATGCAGGCCTTCTTCTTTCAACCTATCTCTAGCTAATTTGACGTAGTCTTCGATGATATCCATTCCAACATATCGCCGTTTAAAGTGTGAGGCGACCTTGGTGGTTTGACCGCTGCCATTGAATGGATCCAGGATTGTGTCACCTTTGTAAGAATACAGCTTCATCAATCGATATGGTATCTCCTCAGGGAACGGACACGGATGGTTTATGTAACCCGGAGGGACAGGGGCAATATGCCATACCGAATTTGCTATTTCCTTGGTCCATTCTTCGTGAGTCGCTGGCAATGCATCTCTTCTTTGGTTTCTACCTGAGTTCACGTTTCCTTTCCGGAGGACCAGAATAAATTCGTGCATTATATTGGCTCGATAATACTTTGGATAGGGATTTATTACAAATGATCCATATCTATTGGTTCCGCCTGTAACTTTATGCCAAATGATTTCCTCATGGAGATTCCACTTCCCATAAGGTTCAACGAGTCTAGAAAGAAGCATATGAGGCAATGGTAACAAAGTCCCATTTACCAATTCGTTACCAATAACTATACAACAATATCCACCCTCTTTAGTTACGCGAAATATGCTTTCGTTAAATATCTGCACCATATCAGATAAGTAATCGGAGGTTTCCTGTCTCAGTCTACCACGAAAGTATCCTCCATTCTTCGAAACATGCATATCGTAATCAATTGCATTTCGGTATGGAGGAGACGTGATAGTCAGCTGGATAGATTCAGGAGCTATCTTTTCTAGAACTGATTTGCAATGACCTACTGTGATCGTATTGAGAAGGCTTTCTTGAAGTAACATGGATATTAAGAAGTAAGTGTATCAATATGGCGTATACTTTAAAATAATAAACATCCAGATAAATAAATATTATTTTCTCAGAACATCATATATCTCACATATCTCATTTCTCTATCAGATATTCATCTATTTCCATACCGAAATGTCTGCCTGAGCCTTGCTTTACTGACCCCAGGATCCTATCGCCAATTTTCAATTCCGTGACTGACACTATTGATCCATTCGATTTCACAAGTCTTATAGTTTCTGCATTCTGCAGGATTGTAGTACCAACTATACCCTCAGTCTCACCTTTGATTAGTTTAAGGGGCCGAGTTTCAATTTTTGATCTGCCAACGATAACCCGTCGAGATGCTCCGTTGGTATTAACGGCCAAAATTTCAGAGCCTGCTTCAAGTTCCGAGAGATACTTTGTCTTACCCTCAGGAGTAAGAGTGTAGCAATGTACTGCTCCAGCATTCACCCTGAATGGTCGCGGTGATGTAAAAGACGATCCTATAGATTCATTATGAACCAAGAATAGGAAGTTTGATTTGCTACCAATCAACATCCCTTCGCCTGTTGCGAGTATTGACGTAGTATCTACACAAACTCGTTCTCCAATGCCGACGTCGATTACATCTGTGATGTTAATTTCTTGGATAGGTAATGTTCTGTTCTCCATATAATTTTTAGAGTCACTTACTTCTTGCTCACTGTTGGTATCAAGTATTACTCCGTCGACTCCGAGCTCTAGAACCCCAAACATTGTTCGTACTTCTTCAGAATTTTTGGCGGTTGTATAGATTTTAGTCTCTGACTTGTGTATTTTTGCTATTATATTTTCAAGGGGAATAATTTTCCAATCTACTGAATCAACAATAACAAAATCAGCGCCCATCTGAGATGCTAGTAGTATATCTTCTATATCGCTATCGCTTTTTACCTCTTTATAAATTCCGATTGATTTTCCTGAACCTCTCGATTTATTTAATTCTGTACTAGATTTACAAATCACCATATTAGCAGCTTCAGATTCGTACATTGTCTTGAATTTAGTTCCCTGCAATTTTCTTGGATTGATATATAGTACCTCGATATCAGTTAATTTAGAAAGAAAGTTTGGAAGGTCTGATTCGGAAACTCGAGGCTTGATAACTAAAGTTTTCTTATTCATGTGTCGAGTCAAGGATTTTCATCGCCTCGTCCGATCGTTTACGCTTCATTATTATCTGATATAAAGCTCGCACCATTACTGGAGGACAAGGATGTTGAAATATATTTCTACCAAATGTTACACCTCTAGCTCCAGCTTCCATTGCATCATAACACATATCTAAAATTTCCTTGTCGGTGTCAACTTTGGGTCCACCTGCAATAACTATTGGCACTGGACAGCCCTTGACTACCTTCCTAAATGATGACACGTCTCCTGTATATACTACTTTAATGAGATCTGCACCTGCCTCTGCTCCAATTCTCGCTGCATGGGCAACTACTTCGGGATCATTTGGATCCTTCACATTCTCTCCTCTTGCGTACATCATTGCGACTAGGGGGACGCTCCATTCATCACACTTATCAGATATAGTTCCTAGGTTTTGCAGCATTTCCGGCTCCTCTTTTGCACCAACGTTAATATGAACAGATACAGCATCAGCGCCTAGACGTACTGCCTCTTCAACGCTCCCCAAAAGCATCTTTCTGTTGGGTGCGAGTCCCAGACTCGTACTGCCTGACAAATGGATTATTAGACCAATAGAAGTAGGTCTAGGCATTGACTTGACTATTCCCTTGTTAACGAGAACACAGGTAAGTCCTACGTTTTCGCAGGAATAAATAAGGGTGTGTGCACTTTCCAAGCCCTGTATCGGTCCTAACGTTAGACCATGGTCCATTGGAATGCAGAGCATCTTTCCCTCGTTTGTTATTCGGTTTAGTCTTATATCTCTGCCAAAAACCATTATTGTAACAAGAATTCCTTACCTCCTTAAAAGTCATCTGGCATCGTTATCTTTCTAAGATTTTTATACCCACTATTAACACTAGTGGCTGTCGCATCATTACTTTAATATACAAATTCACAGAAATAATGATTGTAGTGATTGACGCCAGAAATATAGGCCTTAGGAACATAGAGGTCGCTGATACAAAGATAAGTTCAATCGACGGGGAAAATGGAAAGTTAATTTACCGAGGTTATGATATTCTAGATTTGGTTAATCATTCCACCTTCGAGGAAACTGCATATCTGTTGATATTCGGTGAACTGCCAAATTCGGACGAGTTGGATGACTTTACAGAACGTATGATAGAAGCAAGATCCTTACCGAGTCCAATTCTCAGAAATCTCGTTAATAGGCCAAAACGAGCCGACCCTATGGATGTTATTCAATCTGCCATATCAGAACTGCCAGATCATGATCTCAATATGGGAGAAGACTCAAAGAGTGCAAATATCAGAAGAGCAATTACTCTAATTGGTAAAATTCCCACGATCGTAGCCGCTTGGGATAGGATTAGGCATTCGCAGGATGTGGTTGAACCCCTAGAAGAAGGTAGCCATTCAGAGAATTTCCTTCATTTACTCCGCGGAGAACATCCTACGAAAGAAGAGGCAAAAATATTTGATATTTCGCTAATTTTGCATGCGGAGCATAGTTTTAATGCTTCAACCTTTGCAGCAAGGGAAATCGCGTCAACCAGGGCGCATATGTATGCGGCCATTGCAGGTGCTGTTGGTGCCTTGTCAGGAGAACTTCATGGCGGAGCCAATGTTCAGGTGATGAAAATGCTTCTTGAAATAGGGGGATCTAGTAGTGCCAGAGATTGGGTTCGCAACAGATTAAAAGAGGGGGGTAGAATAATGGGAATGGGTCATGCAGTGTATAGGACCACGGACCCTAGAGCAGAGGTCCTTCGGACTTTATCACATATAATTTCTAAAGAACAAAATACAAAATGGTTTGAAATAACAGAACAAGTTGAAAAGGCAACTCAAGAATTCATGATTGCGAATAAGGGACAATCAATCTATGCGAATGTTGATCTCTATAGCGCTTCCCTTTACTACAGTCTGAACATCCCATTAGATCTCAATACTCCAATTTTTTCAATTGCTAGAGCAGCAGGATGGACCGCTCATGTTATAGAAGAAAAATTTGCGGAAGCGGCGCCAAAGCCAGCCCTATATCGACCGAAGGCATCTTATGTAGGTAAGTATTGTGGCCCAATGGGATGCGAATATATACCCATAACCAGCAGATTGAGTGAGGATCCGGATAACAATGAAACGAGGAAGAGAACATAGAATGGAAAAACAAATCAATTTGGAATCCAGCATTAACGGGCTAATGCAAATTTGAGGGTAAGTGTTCTATCTAAGACAGAAACATCTAGAATAATTGATTTGCTACGTGTTAACTGGCCTTTTAATAGCATTCCAAAAATAAAGACATTAAAGGTATATGAGGCTGAAAAGAACAAGTTTTTACTAAAAGCTGAGGACTTTGTAGCAGCAAGGGTTGATGAGCATCTAGTCCCATTTGTGGGAAGTGAGGATCTTTTGCGGCATTTTCCATTCGTTACGGTTGATATGAAGGCAGTCAAGTTCGTTTGCAACGGGGCCAATATTATGAGACCAGGTATCACTACTTTTCAATTCTTTGAAAAGGATTCTATCGTAGTGATCAAGGACGAAAGTCACTTCAAAGCACTGTCCGTGGGCATCGCGCTAGAGAGTAGCGCCGATGCAACTCCAAAAAATAGGGGCTGCATAATCTGTAATATTCATTACGTAGGCGATAGGGTTTGGGAAATGTATAAGAAAATAGGAGACTAAAAGAACAGGCCTTGTTCATCTTGTGTAATTACTTTCTATTTGTTCGCGATACAGGTTAATTGGTCTCTTCCGTATTTATGTTATTGAATTAACTGTGGAAGACAATCTCTTTCTGATACTTGATTGTGCAGCTGACAGAATAGCAATGGGTATACGTCTTGGTGAGGTGCTGATATAGTCTAGCCCTAATTCGCTAAAGAAATCGATTGAAGCAGGATCGCCTCCATGTTCTCCGCAAATGCCAATCTTGACTTTCTTACCAGTCTGCCTGGTCTGCATGGTGGCTAATTTCATTAACATTCCAACTCCTTCTCCGTCAATTGTTTGGAACGGGTTAATGGAGATAATCTTCTGATCAATGTATGCCGCAAGAAACTTGCTTTCAGCATCCTCCCTGCTAAAGCTGAAAGTAGCTTGAGTAAGATCATTGGTACCAAAACTTATAAAATCCACACATGTCGAAATTTTACCAGCAATAAGACAAGAGCGGACCACTTCAATCATACTTCCAAATTCGATGTTCAATCTAAGTTTGTACTTCAATTCTACTGCTTTCTTTACATTTTCGAAGATGCCTTTGATGGCTTTCAATTCTTGTATCATACTTACCTGAGGAACCAAGATTTGAGGATGTACTGCAACACCGTTATGCTTTAATTCTGCTGCGGCCTCACAGATAGCATTAATCTGTGATTCATATATTTCTGGATAGGAAATTCCAACTCTAACCCCGCGGTGCCCCAGCATCGGATTGGATTCTTTCAGTTCGCGGACTCGTCGTAGCTCTAGTTCCTTTTCACGACCCAGTTGAATATCAGAACCGGGCCTTGACATTATGCCCTCGATTTCAGATATGAGATCTTCCTCTCTAGGAAGAAACTCATGGAGTGGAGCATCGAGTAATCTAAGCGCCACCGGAAGATTTTGCATTTGTCTCAGAATATTTAGAAATACTGATTTCTGATGTATATTCAATTCCAGTAACATAAGCTTTCTTTCGTTGATATCATCTGTTAGAATCATTCTCTTAAACATATTTCCCGTATCTTGCTCGGCAAACATCGTCTCAGTTCTACATAGTCCTATGCCTTGTGCGCCATATCTTCTAGCAAGTGCGGCATCGTCTGGGTTATCGGCATTGCCGCGGATTTCTATATTTTTTTCATTATTTGCCCATTGAAGTAATTCCGTTAGCTCTTTAGTAATTTTACTCGAGGTACTCCTGATTTCTCCTCGGTAAACTTTGCCTGTTGTACCATCTATTGTGATCTTTTGTCCTTCTTTGATGACATACTGACTTCTGAACGAATGACTCTGCCCTTCCAAGTCTCTAAATATTTGTGAACAACCTACGACGCATGGCTTTCCCATCCCTCTTGCTACGACAATTGCGTGAGATGTTTTACCTCCCCTAAGTGTAACTACTCCGGCAGAAAAAATAAAGGCATAAGCATCTTCCGGTCGTACTTCATCTCTCACCAAAATTATTTGTTCCCCTATCCCAGCCATTTCTTTCGCTCTCATCAAATCAAATACCGCAATTCCACAAGCAGATCCTGGTGAGGCCCCTATACCTAATGCAATTGGTTTAACGTGAACTTCCTGTTCAATACTTGGGTAGATCATCTGTTCGAGCGCGACAGGATCAATTCTAGATATGGCAGTAGTCTTATCGATTAAGCCTTCGTGACAAAGATCGACAGAAGACTTAACAGTTGCGACTGCGCTCATCTCTGCAGGTCTAGTCTGCAATATATATAGATCATTCTCTTCCACAGTAAACTCTATTTGTTGAGGTTGCTTGAGTTGTTCTTCCAGAGTTTTGGCAATGTCTCTAAGCCTTGTTTCAACCTTTGGAAATTCCGAAGATAACTTTTCGATTGGACAGGGAATTGATCGTCCAGAAACTAGTTCTTCTCCCTGGCTATTGATGAGATACTCTCCATACAGTTTTTTTTCACCAGATTCAGGACTTCTTGTAAACGCTATACCAGACATGCTCGTGCTTCCCAGATTTCCGAATACCATTGTCATTATAATAACTGCTGTCCCATTTGCCATCTCAGGGGGTATACCGCTAAACTTCCTATAGTCAGTTGCTTGCTTACTAGACCATGATTTTAAAACTGCATTTATAGAAAGTTCGAGTTGTCTATACGGATCTTCTGGGAAAGCTTTTCCTGTTTTTATTTTCCATACCTCCTTAAGAGATTGTACAATTTTTTGAAGGCCTTCTACATCTTGGACTTTGGGCTCTCCGCATATTTTTAAAAGTACTGCTTCGTCAAGATCCAGTACGCTTTGGGTTAGCATATGAGCAAATCTACGATAACAATCCCAGGCAAAGGATTTCGATTTTTTCTTTGATGCTAATCCGACAACGGTTTCCTGGTTTAGGCCAACATTAAGAATTGTAGCCATCACTCCGGGCATTGATATTGACGAGCCGGATCGCACGGAAACCAATAATGGATCATTTGGATCTCCATATTTAAGGCCGACTTGTACTTCCAATTCTTTTATCGCCATCTTAACTTCATTCATAAGACCGTCAGGCAAACGTAAGCCTGCTTCGAAGAACTTTTCACATACCTCGGTTGTAATTATAAACCCCTGCGGGACGGGCAATTTCATTGCAGACATTTGAACAAGACCTTTTCCCTTTAGTCCCAATAGTCTTGAGCTCTCATTAACGCCTCGCTCAAAGGAGTATATTGGCATAAGTAAACTCTTGTGCATATTTTAGGGATAGATATGCTCCAACTTAAGTACTCCCAACGTTGTTGATGTTTCGTCCTAGGAGTAAAACCAAAGATACACTCCTAGTTTATACGAAATTGGCTATGTTAATCTTCAGTTCCGAGTGGCTAAAACAAAGGGTCTGATACAATAACAGCGGCCGATTTGTCATATGACTAAAAACCATGATCAAATTAAAGATAATTTTTAACCTACTTGATGCCCATGGATTAGTAGTAAATCTGTTTGAAGGATCAATATTTGTATGTATAAATAGGACTTTGATAGCCAACAGGTTAGGTGAAGCTACCGAGATCCTGTTGTCGCTTGCTTTACGTAATTTAAAGCGAGCACTCGTGTTGGACTCGTCACTTAGCTAGCACTTCAATATCATGTTTCGTGTCGATATCTATCATTGTGTTATCAGATAACAGCACAAAGATGGACGCCTTAGCGTCGAGTGCTTCTTCGATATGTCTAGTATAACTATCGTCATCATAATGCGTCTTTATCACGTCAATTGGTTTCCGTAAAAGGAGGTTTGTCCCATCATGTCTTAACGAGGGACAGATTCCAATGCACTTATCGCAAGATTCGCCTAATCTAGAGATCTTGTCGATATGTGACGGCTGGAGAAGAGGCAGATCATGTGGGACTACGATGTTCGCATCTGCACCATTTTTGTTACTAAAATCATCACCTGTAGTTACTGCTTGATCGACCCCAGAATCAACATCTTCCTTCAGGAATTTAGCGCCCATTCTGGTACTAATTAACCTTGCCCGCTCATCTCCGGAGACTATAATTACAGTATCAACCGATTTAGAATTATTTAAAGTCGAAACCGTATCAATTAGGAGTAATTCTGTTAATCTTATACGAGATTCTTCGGTTAAAAATAATTTTAGTCTAGATTTGCTCGTTTCAAACCGTTTGACAGGCACAACTGCAAAAATTTTATCATTCAATGCTGTAAACAATGCGTTAAAATATAATTAGCAAGCGAATTTTCCTCTGTTCTGCTTTTCATAATGATGTTTGTACAGATGGACGCAAATATTGAACTTAGATATCTTTTCGACTATTTGGTCATCACTTTCAGAAATAATGAATTTACCCAATATGGTTCTGTAGTGCTTTGCAACTCCCAGTGGCGAGACCTCTACATTCATACATTTCATGTATTTCTCTGCTGGTCCGGAAATTACTCTGTTACCAATAATAGGAGATATCGCTACTATTTTTTCCCTCATTGATCTAAGTTCAGCTCTAAATTCCTTTAATGACAACATCGGTCCAATACTGCTGATCGGATTAGCCGGAGCGATGACTATCGCTCGTGACTTTTGTAGAGCATCGATCGCGATGGGATTTACTTTGACATTACTACATCCACTATAGCGTATAGATCGAATTGTTGGCCTTCCTTTTTCTCTTACCCAGAATTCCTGAATATGCAAATCACCACCATCAGTCATTAACCTTGTTTCCATATGATCATTTGAAACAGGAATAATTCTTGGTAGAACATTAAATTTTCGCCTAAGAAAATCTGTTATCTGGGTAAGATTCTTACCTTCCTTTAGCAATTTAGTCCTGAGCACATGGGTTGCCAAGTCCTTATCACCCAGCTTAAACCAAGTAGGTGCACCAAGGATTGCTAGCCTGCCTTTAGAAATGAATAAGAATCCTGCTTTATTCCCCATCCATTAGCTCGAATCCAAGATATTACCAAGGCCGTAGAGAACAGTGTCCAAGTCTGGACAAACGTACATTCCGTGCAACCAAATATTGTCAGCCACATTTGATATCACTACCAGATCTTTGACTGACTTGGCCAGCCCTCGAATTAGTTTTATAGAGCCGGTTCCTCCCGCTATTACTGCGATCAAGTTTGGATTTCTATTGTATATGCATAATGTATAACTTTCGAAGTCCTACAGTTGGAGCCCTTTGAAGTAAATGCGCTCTAAATGACATTTACTGAGCCTTTAAGATCCCTCTTCCACACAATTGATCAAAAAATTTTTCCCCGCTGATCGATTAGAAATAAACATACTGCCGCTCAGGATATAGACAACCGAAAGAATTATTAATGCTAGAAGGAGTAAGGTCGCAACAAAGATTATAAACAGGACACATGAGAGTTTTGATGTGAAGGCTGTAACATTTTCTTCATATGCGTTTATCGTAGTTGTTTTGTTGGGGGGTGCTGTGTCTTATGTAAAGGGTGTGCAGATGACAACGTTATTAATCCCAGCTGAGAACTCTGCCAAAGGGGATTTAGTCGGAGTAAGATTTATTGATCTTAAATACGATCCCGGTAGTACGATTTCTAAGCAACTCGCTGGTAAAACGGAAAACGTTCGGTTTACACTAAATTCTTCTGATCCTGCCATGGCAAGGATTGTATCTATTATAAATAGTGATATTGCTTCACAGAAAAAAAGTCCAGTGAGATTTACTAATGCTTCTTTAGTATATACTGGCCAGATACGTGGTGACGCGGACAGCGCGACACTATCTTATAAGGTGAATATCAAACCCACCATCAGTAACTTTGTACCTGACAAAAGCAATCAGGGTACTGTTGTCGATTTGGATTGGCGTGGGTTTGTAATAGATGAACCCTTGGTAGCTAATGTGCCCAAATATGGAAATATGAGTATCAACTATCCCATCGGGCTTTTGCAAGCTACGCATCCAGATTTAGCCAAAAAATTCCTTGCTTCGGCCTCATCTTCGGCTATGAAGACCCCATTGTTGGATTTTCAAGATGTAGCAAAATCTATGGATTCATGGCATTTCTTGTTTGATCCAACTGGAAGTCAGGCCGGTGCTGCGGGCTTCAAAGAGGTCGGAGGTGCTCGTGCTGTTTCTATCTATTCATTAGGAGAGAGTAGTTTCAGAGAAGGAACTATGACAGAAAAAGTGTCCGATACCACAGCAAATATTAACGGCTCTCCTGTAGGGGTTCATTCTAGTACTCCTCCGCCTAGTGCCCAAATTCAGATTACGGGATTTTCTAATATTCGTAAGTCTGGAAATAGCGAACTGGCATTTGTGTCAGATAAAGCACCGGAAGGGACGGTTACGGCAACAGGTGGATTTCCTATCCAGGTGCTGCTTGTATTAGGTGGGATGATGGGGGCCGTGGCCGTTTTTGTTCTCCTCAAGGCAAGGAAATAAAAACATTGGTAGGAATTCAAGTTCGAACAACCAAAGATTACTACGACTAGTCAACTTAATCCTTTCCTTGAAATCTTAGGTAGTATCCAATATCAAGTACGTTTATGACGGTGACAGAGCCCTCCTTGAATATATGCTGGCTTGGAACCTTCGCCAGACCAATTGCAAGGGTTTCTTGTTTACTGTTTATGATTACTAGATTTTGGCTGGCTTTGATATTGGGACTTGCATCGGTAATCGATTGTCCAAATACATCTCTCCCATATAGTACTAATTTTTCCCCCATTTCATTGACGGTTATAAACGGGTACTTGCGTCCTACTTGGTAAATAATTTCAGCTCCTTGCAGAGATGGAATAAGTCGTTTTCCAAGACGACCAATCATTAAGCCCACATGTGTTGGACATATTAATAGTGCTATTTCGCCTGCACTTTTCGATGTCAAATAGACCTCCCTTACTTTGGTCTTCGATTGTTCCTTAATTAGTATACATTTATCGTTCCCTTCGAAGTATTCGAAACATCCTAATCTATCGTAAGTCCTCCTAAGCACTGTTAGTTCTCTTCGAGTAGGATTCCTGTACAGGTTTATTCACCACTATTTACACGAATTTTCGCAATAAAGAAGCCAGAAGTATTATGGAGATGGGGATAGAATCGACGTGTATTAGTTAGACGTTCATCCAGTCTCAAGTCGCCGTACTTCGTTAAACCGGGCTCTCCGTATTTTTGTGGTTCAATTTTGATCTTATTGTTCATACTTAGCAGTTTGTTGATCACTAATTCGTTTTCTTCAGGGGCAAAGGTACAAGTAGAATAAACTATTAGGCCGCCAGGTTTGATGATATTGATAGCGCACTGAAGCAACTCGATTTGTCTAAGCATACAACTCGCTATCTGTTGAGGCACCAACCTGGTCTTTATAGTGGGATCTTTTGCGATTATACCTTCGCAACTACATGGCGCGTCAAGAAGAATCCGATCGAACTTTAATCCCAGCTTACCTGCGTGCGCCCCGTTGAGTGCATAAATACATGAGTTTCTGACACCACATCGTGATAGATTAAATCTCAAAGCATTTATCCTCTTTATACTTGGTTCCAATGCTATGATGCATCCCGAATTTTGCATTTTCTGTGAAATGTATGTTGTTTTGCCTCCAGGAGCAGAAGCCATATCTAAATTCAACTGGTTTGGTAACACGTCTAACTCATCGACTGCGAGGCAAGAGGAAAGATCTTGAATATAATAATATCCTCGAAGGTATTCTGTCGTTGCGCCTATCGGATAGCGGGACCTTTTGACTAGTAGAACTTCATCCAAAATCGTGTCTTCGTACGTTATATCTTTTTGTATTAGTTTCTGAATTAGCTCACTTTTGGTTATTTTCAGGGTGTTGATCCGAATGTATTTAGGTGGCTCTTTTTCCATAACTCCTAAACAGTCTTCCAATTTTGGGATAAACTGCAAAAACCTACATACCATCCATTCTTTATAGCCAAACTCCTGCGAGATCTCATTGGAAATTGTCGAAGGAGGGAAACTGTAAACACTCAATTAATTGAGGAGTGTTTAAATCTCGATTATTTAATAATTTATGAATGCTAAATAGGAGAAATTCTGGGTGTGAATTAAATTCAACCGGTATTTTGAAGTTACATCCCAAGCTTCGTTCGATTCTGAGCCTACGTTGTCGGCATGCTCAAATTGTATAAAGCCGTGGTGTGCTAGCAGTAACCCTCCTTTTGTTTTAAACGAGATTTCGCTGAGCGGCCAACCTGAGGTATTGCAGGAATATTAGCCCTCTATTTGGCCTTGCTCCACTCGGGTCGGCAGTTTCATTCTAGTGTACAATCTTCAGATTATTCACCATCATCAGGACACGGTCGTACCTAGATTTCTTTTCTATTCCGTAGCCAGCTGTCTCCAGCTAATTATCGCTAAATCGAGTGCCTGCTATGAGGGAGGAGTTTCCTCTCTTTGAAGTGACTCGCTCACTAGCTCACCTAAATTCAAAAGGTTCAACAAGCTATATTTGAATATTCTTATCCAAAGTAATCTCGTTCAACTCTCATGACTTCCTCTTGATTGGTTGCACGAGAATATTCCTCTAATGGTTCAGCATTGAGTTCAAGAAAGGTGTGACCCCATTTGAATTTGTTCATAAGTTCAACAGATAAACTTTTGTTTCCGAGTATATAGGCGGCTCCAGCCAGCGCCTCTGCTGTAGATAATTTTCCGACTTTAGAATAGTTAGTTGGATTTCCGGCCAGCAAGAACGGCAATCGCCTGTTGTTTCTGGAGCGAAATGCAGTTTGTTTCTCGGCAATATGTTGAATTTTTTCCCAGGAACAATCGACCGCACAGATTGATTCTGAGGTAGATCTATCACCGGCTGACAGTAAAATGTCTGAAAATGGATTAAGTACTATGCTTAGCCTATGGAACGTTCTAACTTGTATCGCAAGCCTGAATTTGACTAGTTTTAAGGCTGTGCATTTTGACGGTTCGTCTTGATTAAGTAGCATTATCTCGAGCCTCACCAATCATTATTATTGTACCGACTCATTTAAGATTAGTAATATCGATACAATTCAGATCTTTATGAGTAATCCTAAAAAATAATGTGGTAATATTTATATACCGATCCGTCCAGCTCCCAGCAAACAAGCAGCAAGGCTTATGGGTTTAGTCCAAAACGATTCTTAACGATTTCATCTATCGTTCCTTTGCTTATTGGAAGATCATTGCTACCAGATGTATTCATAGGAGCTATTTGGTTGGGCCCAGATGCAGGAATTGTATTTGACGGTGGTTCAGAAGCTGGTTGTGACGTTGTTGTATTTGAAGATGGTTGTGAACTTGTTGTATTTGAAGATGGTTCAGAACTCGGAAAAGAATCATTGTAGCAACTAGCTAACTCCGTTTCGGTAAGTTCGCCGTCCTTTGCTGCCTTAGATTGGCAACTCGATAATTCTTTTAGAACCTTCTTGGATACATCAGTGGTTGAATGGGAGTCATCCACCGGCGCCTTGTCCTGTGCAAACGCAAATCGTGCTACTGAGGTACTTGTCGTCACTAATATTAAAAGACCTATGCCAATTGATATGTATGCAGTCTTTCTTGGTGTACTCATACCTCCGCTTTAATTATATAGATAATATGGAATCTGCTAAACAATATTAGAAACTTGCTCTGGCTAAATGTAAGTCCAGTATCTTACCATGAATATTTTAGTTATAATTGCCCTCGATACACAGGGGAAATAAACCTGACGCAGAATTAAAAACTTAGCACAATTGGTGTGATAATCTAACCTGAAGGGCCCCGGCCTAATATCGACATCTCAATGTCTATCGTATTCTCTTCTTATTATGCAGATCTAAAACCTGCTAGTGCTATCAAAGGTGCTATTATTTTAAAATATGAATCTATATCAGTCTCGATGACTTTCCCTTCGTCTACGTTAATGACATATATCATATGTAGTCTCGCGTTTAATATCTCCTGAATCTCAAGTTGTGGGGATTTGTAATATTGGTCACACAATGACTTTAGCTGTCTTACTGCGTTAGAATTTCTATATGTTGGGGGCGCGGAAAAAGGGACTGGAATTGGTAGTAGGTTTACGCCGGGTGTTGCCATAATAAATTCAGTTGCATGTTTACTGTACCGAGAAATTTTGCTGACGATTCTAGAAACGTAGTAGGAGAAAGGATCTAACGCGTGCTCGGGAGGCATGAAGCCCGTTTCGATTTCTATTATTACCTGTCCGTCACCTTTTGTAGCAAAGACATCGCAAACAAGCGTGTCAGTCAATTGCTTCTCAACGTCTACGCGATATCCATATCTTATTAGATGCATTGCGCAGATCAATTCCATGACAGAATGATTAATCTTGACAATATTTTTCTTATAGAGTGCAATCAGTCTTTCCCTTACGAAATTTAACCTTTGAATATGGTCTGGTGAACATCCAGAAATCAATCTCTCTGATAAGTTAGTTACGTCTGCGGTGAACCGCTCAACATCCAATGCGTGTTTTATTACTTAGCGTGATTTTAAGTGTACCTATTAAAAAAGAGTAAAATTATGGTGCGGGCAAAAATATCTGACTAACATTGTCTAGCATTAGGAAAATAACAATCATTGGTTCCGGTACTATGGGTCATGGGATTGCTCAGGTGTCTGCAATGGCTGGGTACAATATATCGTTGAGGGACGTCGAACAAAGATTTCTGGATTCGGCTATTGCAAAGATAAAATGGTCTCTTGAAAAATTATTCCAGAAACAGAGAATTTCCGAGATGGAAATGCAAAACATACTTGGACGCATTCGATTAACAACCGATCTGAAGGAAGGGTTACAGAATTCAGATCTCGTTATCGAGGCAGTTCCTGAGGATTTGGTCTTGAAGAAAAAAGTTTATGAAGGGATCGATGAGTTTGCTGAATCCAAGACTCTTTACGCATCAAATACAAGTACGTTGCCAATCACAGAAATTGCATCACTTACCTCTAGGCCGGACAGGTTCATAGGACTCCACTTCTTTAATCCTCCACAATTGATGCAATTAGTAGAGGTAATACCAGGCAAGGAGACTAAAACAAACATTGTTGATAATGCTATGAGTTTCATACACTCGCTCGGAAAGCGAGCCTATTCTATGTCGTAAGGATGTCCCGGGCTTCATAATCAATCGAATCTTTATACCACTAGTTCACGAAGCGGCCTACTGCTTGGAGAGAGACCATACTAGTTTGGTTGCAATTGATTCCGCAGTCAAGGAAAAGATGAAATTTCCTATGGGAATTTTTGAGCTTGCCGACTATACGGGTTTGGATGTAATTTATAAGGCAACAATGGAGATGTACTCGAGGGACAAGCGCGTTGTAAATCCCCATCCTATGGTACAGAAATTATTTGAAGAAGGAAAGTATGGCCAAAAGTCAGGTTCCGGATTCTACGAGTACAAAAATGAACATTATGAGCGAATCAACGTACCCACCAGTGACATCCATCAATATAATCCTATTAAATTGGTAGCCTTTGCAGCTAATAATGCAGGTTGGTTGATATCCAATGGTGCTTGTGACGAACCCGATCTTGAGAAAGCATTAAAGCTTGGAATGGGGCTTAAATCAGAACTCTTTGAAACAGTTAAAAGCTATGGAATTGAATCAATAATAAACACCTTGCGAGGGTTGGCCCAAGAGTATGGTTCTGTGTACGAACCGGATCAGTATTTAATAAATAGCCTCCGGAACTAGCGATTCAATATTGAACCCATGATGCGATGATGCAACGACTTAGTTGGATTCTTACTCTTATTCAAATACATTTTATAGTATCTGTCGATGTTACTTTGAACGGAGATCTTGGAAAATCGAGTGCTTATAAAAAAAAGTCATGATCATAACCAGTAGAGATTACGTGGTAATAAGGAATCATTAGGCTATTTAGATCACCATCTGATCGAATAAAATAATATATGGGCTGATTAAGCCTTGAATCACACAATGGTTCACTATAGAATTAAGGATGACTCTCTTGCCCACAGAGGAAAGAAAAAGATCGACTGGGCAGAAGAACATATGCCTGTTTTAGTATCACTTAGAGATAAATATCGTGATAAAAAACCTCTTGAAGGTGTACGCGTTAGTGGTTGCTTGCATGTAACGAAGGAGACCGGAGTATTAATTAGAACCTTGAAATCTACAGGGGCAGAATTATCTTGGTGTGGTTGTAATCCACTGAGCACGCAGGATGATGTTGCCGCTTCGATCGCCGTTGACGAAGGAATATCAGTTTACGCAAGTAAAGGCGTCTCTACGAGTGAGTATTATAAAGACATAAGTAGTGCAATGGAAATCAAGCCTAATGTCACGATAG
Source organism: uncultured Nitrososphaeraceae archaeon (assembly GCA_963765895.1). Lineage (GTDB taxonomy): Archaea > Thermoproteota > Nitrososphaeria > Nitrososphaerales > Nitrososphaeraceae > JARBAU01. Next base: position 371,377 of record CAVXZB010000019.1, read on the forward strand.
ATGACGGGGCTGACTTAACTGTCGAGATCCATAAATCGATAGGCGATTTCAAATCCGCATTGTACGGTGGAACTGAAGAGACCACAACAGGTGTAATAAGATTGAGGGCCCTTGAAAAATTAGGCAAGTTAATGTATCCTATAATTGCAGTCAATGACGCAGAGACGAAACATGACTTTGACAATGTGTACGGAACAGGACAGTCGGCCCTAGACGGTATTATTCGCGCCACAAATATTCTATTTTCCGGAAAAAATGTTATTGTTGCAGGATATGGGCATGTGGGAAAGGGTATTTCGAAAAATGCTGCAGGGCTTGGCGCCAACGTCACCGTTACAGAAGTGGACCCAATCTCGGCATTAAAAGCTAAATTAGATGGGTTTAGTGTTACGACAATGAAACACGCATCATCATTTGGAGATCTTTTCATTACAACTACTGGTTGCAAAGATGTAATAGGAAGCGAAGCAATTAACGAACTAAAGGATGGAGCGATTTTAGCAAATGCAGGTCATTTCAATGTAGAAATAGCCGTTTCAGAATTAGAGCGACAATCTGTAAACAAAGTTCAAATCAATGAGAACATAGTACAGTATGACCTGGATCACAAAAAAGTATATCTTATAGGAGAAGGCCGCCTGGTAAACCTTGTGGCTGCCGACGGTCATCCTTCCGAGGTCATGGACATGAGTTTTGCCAATCAATTTTTGTCAGTGCTAAATCTAGCAGAATCAAAAGGCTCACTTAAGCCCATGGTGTATGATATCCCGAGAGAGCAGGACCAAATAATAGCATTGGCAAAGTTAAAATCCATGAATATAGATATTGATACTCTGACGCAAGAGCAAGAAACTTACCTTAACGGATTTAGTCAAGGAACTTAAAAGTTCTTTGGAAGATGACTTGTGTCATAAGGTAATTTTGTACAGTAAGACAATTAATATCAGATTCGTTATGCAGAAGCCGGATCAAATGATTAGATATTTATTTCCATGCAGGTTTGCATTATTTTTAGCCCTACTGTCGGATGGGTGGTCCAGCTTGGTTAAGATACCTGTCTCACACACAGGTGATCGAGAGTTCAAATCTCTCCCCATCCATTTTCCTGTCGCTCCTCGATCCTCTATCGATTTTTACAGAAATAGTGTAGCTGCATAGAGAACTATAGTTACTAACACGAAAATTTTAGAGAGGTGCATGGATTTATTCAAGGCTGTTGCGTATTCATCAAATTGCTTTTTACCCATCACTTTAATCTTCGTGTGTGCAGAGAATAGTTCAAATTTGGATGATGTAATATTTGCTATTGATCTTCTAGATAGGGAATAAAATATTTCTGATGCCACGCTGGGATCTGTAACACTACCAAATACATAGTACCCTTGCCTAGTTCTTTTGCCTGATGTTGCGTGGGTGTCCGAAGTGCATATTTCTAACATCTCTAATCCCTTATTTGACATATATGATACTATACGCTTTCTCAATGTATTATCCATATTGTTTGAATCTGCCCAACCAATCACAAAGTAACGACCTTTTACGTAAAGGACGACAGTGGCCAAACCGGATTCTCCCAGATCATCTTTCAATGAATCCGCTTCATAAGTAATGTCGTGAAGATTTGCGAAACCAATCTTAAATGGAAACTCTTCAGACAGATTGAGCTTTTTTAGACACTGCTTTCCGGCAGCTAGTAATAGTTCATTATTCTTTTCACTTAACTGCGTCCCCAATGCATTGTGGCAATCCACAACTAGCGTATTACTAAAACCCAGCGAGCTCGAATAACCCTTCAAAACCTTCTGTAGCTCATCGGATAGATCATCCATTCCTTCTGGAGCTCTAGAAAGTAGAAGAATAGCTGTACTTCCAAATTTGAGCCCAGTTGCTGTGAAGCCAGAAACATGTACCTGGCAGGGCAATGAACATGTGTTATGCCCAGACTTAATTTCCTGTTTATCAAGCGACTTTACATACCTATCCAATTCTGATTTAGAGGGTATATTTAAGGAGTGATCCGATATGCTATGCAGAACTATTGCTTTTCTTGAGAATGCAGTAAACAAAACATAAGGTAAATTGCTTCCACCGATAGGGTTGAACGGACCAGGATGGACATCTGGAATAATAATGTTCACAGAATCGCAGTCATCGTTCGTAAATCTACCAATCCATGTCTTAACAATCTGTTGTTCGGACCTAGATTCGATAAATTTTTCCATTTTATTCGGTTCGTTATTGGTCCATGCAGCGAGAAATGCCTGCAATAGGTCAAATGTACTCCTAATGTTTGGATGGCCTGCTTTGTCTGCTAATATAGTCCACAATATAGTAATACCCACAAATATTATGCCAAGCAAAGGCACAAGATTTATTTGATTTCCAACAAAGTCGTGGGATGGAACACCGATTATAATAGCTGCCAAAATCATCGGCTGAACCATTCCCACTATGGTTGATCTTAGAAGTCGAGCACCGAACACAGATCTAAATATTGCAATTCTCAAACCAATTGCAAGGAACATGCCCTCGATTACGTATAAAATAGGAGAACTCTCTTTGCCTAACAATACGTGAGAAGCCAAGCCTAACGCTGCTGTGCTAGCCCATAAAACATTCGAAAATGCAGTCACGTGAAAAACCTTGGATAATTTATTTAGAGGAGCTTTACACAATGAATAGAAGTCAAAGAGGGCCAGTCCTATCATAGGTGGTATTCCAAACAGTAGCGCATACAAGAGTTCACTATCTTGTTTGTAGATCCAATCTCTTACCACTAGGATCAAAAAAGCCGTGCCAATAATTGAGATGAGAAAAGATATTTTAGTAGAAGAGGGATTAAGCCGTGTGAAAGACCAACGACTATGTATACTAGAAACGCTTTCCATGACGTAAGTTTGTTATAGTGAGTACTAGACTGGGAAAAGAATTCTAATTAGTAATGATATCCCGATTAAACCCCCAGTAACACCTAGAACAACCTCAGGTTTAATCTTAACACCCTTCGTTTCGTCTTCAAAAAATCTTAACAATCCTGCGCTAGAAGCTGGCAGAGGCGCATTTTTCTTTTTGCTGCTCATTAATTATCAGAGGAATGATTCAGTGCTTTAAATAGATTGCGCTACTGATAGTAAAGAGAATTGGCCTCAGAAGTTCTATTGGGTTGACCTAGCTGTGGGATACAAGCAAGTTTTAATAGTTAGAATATGAATAGTCAAAATACCTAGATGGTGGTTATATGCAAAAAATGTGGCCTGCCTGACGACCTTTGTGCTTGTGGTGAACTGGATAAAGAGGAAACTCGAATCGTGGTTCGGCTTGAAACCAGGCGCTTCAAGAAAACCACTACCATGATTGAAGGCATCGATCCGAAGCTTGGCGATTTGCAACGGATAGTTAAAGAGTTGAAAAGTAAATTTGCCTGTGGCGGAACTGCAAAAGACGGCTATATAATGCTTCAAGGAGATCATCGGGCAGACGTCAAAGGTTATCTCGTAAGCATGGCTTTTAATGAAGCCGCTATCGAAGTTCAGTAACATCTTTATCGTATAGCGGAAGAATTCCCTTTAACTATAGTGAGTCATGTGCCATGATTTTTCCTCTTTTCTCTATATGATTCCATAATAATCATGATTTGGTATTTCGACATTGATGGACCGAAGTGACTCTAGATTAGACGAAGGCATTTATGTCGGTAACTTAGATCCACATCATTGTTCAAGGGAAAGAAGTCGACCAAAAAAAGCGAGCGTGTTTCAAGTTTGGACAACACATTCAGGATCGCTTCGATTCTCCAAAAGAGCATCAACTCAGGACGTTCGAGCTACGTAGAAATGTCCAAAGTGAATCAAATAGTTTCATTCAATATCAAATCTCATTTGGATTCTCTTAAGCCCGAAGTTGCCTTTGAAAACTATAAAGACGCGATTAACATTTTTGGGCAGCTCTCATTTTGTTACGAAAATACTATTACTCCAAACGGCTCGGTTAAATTAAAGGAATTAAATAGAATGTTGGATTATGATTCAGAAATTGCGTTTCAACTTAATATTTTAAGTAAAATTCCCAATTTTGACCGGACGAAGGTTGATTTGGACTATATTAAAAATCTCAAGGATTTGATTAAGGAAAGGGAAGATTTTATCAAATCAATTAGAGCTTGAGATGTAGCTTTAGCCCCTTGTACCGATTTCTAATAGTGACTTCAGTTACACCAGCTGCCTCTGCTACATCCTTCTGTGTCTTATTTTCCCCATTCATCACACATGCGACGTATAGTGCAGCCGCAGCTAGGCCCATAGGGTCCTTTCCTGCAGAAATTTTTCCCTCTTCGGCCCTCTTGAGAATCTCCAGGGCTTTTCTTTTAGTCTTTTCAGACAGTCCGGCCTTGCTCGCAATTCTGGCTACACATTTCACGGGATCAACAACGGGCATTTTTAAATCTCAGCTCGCGAATGAGCAATCTGTAACATCTAGCCACATCCTTTTTCTTTATATTACTCGCATTAGCAATATCCTTTAGTGTTCGTGGAGTCTCAGTGTCTCTACAAGCGGCATAAAGTGCAGCAGCCACCAAAGCAGATATCGACCTGCCCCTTACGAGTCCTCTTTCCAGTGCTTTTCTGTAAACATAAGCAGCCTTTTCAATGACTGCATCGCCCACTGCAAGCTTATCCTTCAATCTATCTAATTCACTAAAGGCTTGTCTAAAATTCCGGTCAACAGGTTCGTGAACTTGACTACGACTGTCCCAAGTTCTTAGTCTTTCAATTGTGCTTTTCATTGATGCCGACAAAGGCTTTCCTGAGGCATCCTTGTCTATAGGACCAATTATAGTCGCTAATCCCATGTCATGCATGGCTAAAGAAGTGGGGATTCCGGCTCGGCTTCTATCTTCGTGCTCCTCTTTTGAAAAAGCCCTCCATTCTGGCCCCGTTTCCTCAATTCTCTCAGTAACAACAAACCCACAATTCCCACAAAACATTTCACCGCTCGAATTATCAGTGACCATGGGACCCTTTCCGCAACGTGGGCATCTGTCACTAAATAATGAAATATCTTTTACCAGGTCTTTTCACCATAAAAATGCCAAAACTTGCCATCTTATATAAATATTTTATTCTTTTATTTATACTTTTTCCTCGGTGGACTACGTACATCTAATATTTGTAGGTTTCAGTGCTTGCATGTGATAATTATGCCAATACCTGCTTGTTATTTGAATATATTCTATCTGGATAGTGATTTATGGTAATGGTATTATTGATTAAATTTTATAATTTAGTCGTTAAAGCTAGTATTTTCCTATTTGTACAAGAGCTAGAAAGCTGAACATAGGTTGTCGCTAATAGCGGAACACTGAATAACGAAACCTTGTACCTAAATCTGAGGTATCTAGGATTGATACTTTCCATAATCTTAATTAAAGGATGAGCATTTCCTTGAATTATGGAAGATATTACGCAGATACCACGGCATGCTATCGAAGAAGATCCTTTATGGGAAAAGGATTCCGATGCGGGACCAAGTTTAATTAGATGGAGAAAAAGGGGAACCAATTTGTTTGCTATCTGCAGCGTTACAAGTACGACGTGTACCCTATTTGATTATACTAGCAATTTACATTCATTTCCGAATTTCTTGCAGGCGAAGAGTCAAAGTCAAGGTAATCAAGATATGATTTCTAGTCCGGTTGATCCTACCGATATTAAGCGATATCTTGCCAGTCGGTACCTAAATCCGAATTATGACATATTTAAGCTTCCTGATAGTAGATCACTAAAGGTCAAAGATCGACCTGATTACACGGATATTTCATAGTGCTACTCGCATAGAAAAACCAAACATAAGAAGTGGCAATGGATAGATAACTTCTTCAATGTTATTTCGACCTCCGATCCTCGGATTTGTGCTTATGATAGGGCTGCTTACTTCAATATCGGTGGATCAGAGTTTGGGCTCTCTCGTGATGGCGAACGGTCCCCAGGCTGCGACGAAGGGTCCATTTATTGATAGTGCAAGATTTATTCAGTATCTGGATGATAACACAGCCTTGCAGGAAATGAAGAGACGCGGAATTGACACTTACTATTTCCGAGTACCACTTGAGGTTGTGTCTGACCTGAAGCAGGATCCAGACCTTGTGGTGTACAACAGAATGGCTGGATCGTTTGGAATTTTATTAAACCCTGCTCCTCCTAAGAGCAACGATACCCTTAATCCCTTTTACTTCAGAGGGGTAAGATATGCAGTAAACTATCTTGTTAATAGAGAATTTGTGGTAGATGAGATCCTCAAGGGCTACGGCACACCTATGGTAGATCCCTTCGGCGTTTATTCTCCAGAATATCAGAATATAATCGGATCAGTAGAATCACTTGGTCTTAGATACAATCCGGTATTAGCAGACAAGATCATTACGAGTATACTAAATTCCGCTGGCGCCATAAAGCAGGCTGGAAAGTGGACCTTCAAAGGCAATCCGATAGTCATAAAGGTCTTGATTAGAAGCGATGACCCGGAAAGGAGATCAATGGGCGAACTTGTTTCCTCTGAATTTCAGAAGATCGGATTTTCAGTTATAAAAGATTATGGAGATTTGAACAAAGCTAATACAATTGTGTATGGATCAGATCCCCAAGATTTTCAGTGGAACGTTTATACAGAAGCCTACGCAGGGACATCGGCATTTGTTAAATATAATCCGTCTGTAACTTCTCAAATGTATGCTCCGTATGCCGGTAACATGCCTGGTGGACAGAATCCGAGCTTTTGGCATTATCAAAATTCAACAATTGATAAGCTGGCTCAACATATTGCCTTCTTTAATTTTACGTCTTCAAACGAAAGGAATGACTTGGTTCGAAATGCGACCCTAAACGGAATTCAAGAGTCAGTCCGCATTTTCGTTGCACAGCTAATTGAACCATACGTTGCAGTATCATCCGTCAAAGGCCTTATAAACGATTTTGGGGCCGGAATAACAAGTAAGTATTCATTGTCGAATGCTAGGACCAATAAGACTACCAATTCACTTGATATTGGCGTCAAGCAAATTTATCAAGGGGCGTGGAATAACATTGCAGGATGTAAGGATGCCTATTGCTCAGAGATTTATACGCAACTGGCAGACAGTGCCACCTTTAGGAATCCATACACAGGTGACGTGATTCCTATGAGAGAAGTCTGGACCAATATAACAACTTTAGGACCACATCATAAGATGCATGTGCCAGATGATGTTCGTATCTGGAATCCAGTCATTCAGAGATGGACTGGATTAGGGAAAAATGACTCTGCCATGAGTAAAGTTATTTTTAAGGCATTATTTTCGAAATGGCACAACGGAATTATGATGGATAAGGCAGATGTATTATATCCTCTTTACTTCACCTTTGAATGGGGAACTAATACTGGGAATGCGGATAGGACATACGATCCTGAATATAGTGCTGCTGCTCAAGTTGCCCTCCCACTTATTAAGGGTGTTAAATTTGATTCTAATAATACATTCGAATCTTATATCGACCAATGGCATTATGATAAGAATGAAATAGCTGACTCAGCGGCTGTCTGGCCTTCTGAGCCTTGGGAGATCACTGCCGCGACAGAAAGGCTCGTGATGTCTGGAAAATTTGCATTTTCGAAGGGAGAGGCCTCGGCTAAAAACATTGATTGGTTATCGCTAATTGTCCCCTCGCACGCAGATGCGATAAAAATTGAATTGCAGAAAATGAAAAAGGAGGGGTATGTTCCAAATCCCTTAAAGGGTTTGATAAGCGTGGCTGAGGCTCAAAAAAGATACGACGCCACTATAAACTGGATTGAAATGCATCGAAATGCGGTGGTTAGCAATGGTCCGTTTTATCTTGATTCCTACAATCCAGAGGGCGGCGTTATAACGATAAAGGCTTTTAGAGACTCATCTTACCCTTTTCAGAAAGGTCATTGGTCAGTCTACGAGTACCCGAAGATCGCTTCATTGGATAAGATTCAAGCCCCGCAATTCGCAACAATAGGAAAGCCCTTAAAAATTGTATTGAATGTCTCTGAAAATGGAAGGCCAACAAGCGACGCGTTGGTGAATTATTTTATCTCGGATTGGCGGGGTCGAGTTATACTCAGCGGGAGGGCCGAGCCGCAGCCCGCACCAACGGCAGTCGATGAAGCTTCGGATCACCCGAAGGGTTCATATGAGATAAATCTGAACTCTAGTACCACGGCAAAATTTCCGTTTGGACCAAATCTTATAAAGATATTCGCAACTGGAAAAGAAGCTTTTAGACCTGACATATACACTAGAACGATATTGGCTGTGAAGGCCTCTACTTAGTGAAGAATACTTAACACATTTAGGAGATCTGCAGATTAACTCCGAATGAAAAGCAATATTAGAATCATCTAGTTATGAAATTAGGGGTAAAGGGAGTAAATAGGTCTATGGGATTTCGATATTTTCTGATCAAGAGATCAATAAACATGATTCTTGTTGTATTTTTTACCCTTATTATTACAATCGCGATTCTTGGCTCTACAATAGACAAAATTCTAATTAACTCTGTCAGATACGATGCAGTAAATGCGATAAGCCAATCCAAATTCCATTTTCAATCTCTCAAAGAAAGACAAACCTATGTTGAGACCCAAATTACCCAAAATATCAAGTCCTTAGGATTGGATGAACCATGGTACATCACCTAAACGCTTTTTTAATACCTTATCTAAAATTGTGACTCTAGATTTAGGAAGGTCTAATTTTTTCACCACTGACTCAGGTTCTTCTAAGGTCAAGGACATAATAATGGAAAGATTGCCAAAAACAATTCTGCTATTTAGTAGTTCAACAGTAATTGTTAGTATTATAGGAATATATCTCGGCGCATTCATATCTGATCGATCAGGATCGATCACGGATAAGGTCAATTCATTCTCTGCAGTTCTTAGTAACAGCTTCCCATCCTGGTGGATAGGTATGCTTATGATATTTGTATTTGCCTTTGTCTATCCGATATTTCCTGCTCGCTCCACCCCCACGAGTTCTCCTTCGGATCCATATTACATACTTGATCTCTTGTACCATATGTTGTTGCCATTGATCACTCTGGTCTTGGTCAGCATAAGTGCTTGGGCATATATTGTACGCTATTATCTAATTAGAATTAGACATGAGGATTTTATACTCTCCAAAAAGGCAATAGGAATATCAAAGAAAAAAATCTTATACTCGCACATGTTAAAAAATGCTGCTCCGCCTATCATAACCTCCGTGGCATTAAGTTTGGCGGCTTCTTTTGGTGGCGCAATTATAATAGAATCTGTATTCGACTGGCCAGGAATGGGTAAACTGTACCTATGATGCTATCGCCGTCAACGATGTTCCCATCATCTTAGGCAACACTTACATTTTTTCGATAATATTTGTTGTTACGATATTCGTCACCGATATTGCCTATGGTTTTTTTGATCCTCGGGTGAAAGTTGGATAGTTGATTGCAGGTACGGGATGCGTAGGTCAATGATAGTTCGATTTCCTAAATTCATCCTTTTTCAGGTCGAAATTGGAGAAAATCCTTTCCTTCTCAAAACTTCACTTTCTAATTCAAATCCTAAATTCCAAGACTGCCATTTCAGGCCTATCCATCTTGATGATTCTGATTGCTATGACAATCTATGCAGTTATCGCAATCCCACTCGAATCATTTAAGCAATGGAACAATCCTAATTACTGGATCGACTATCCAAAGGCTGCCGCTCCATCTTGGACCAATCTAGGTCTATTTGGTCCAAGATACTCAGAGCATATAATTCTAGGCACTCACGACGCCAGAGTCTATTCTGGATCAGAAAATGGCATTCATATCATTTCTCATACTTATTCTGTAGATTTCAAATATGATTCTTATCCTACAGACTTTATGATACCATACTCGGTAAAGTACGGACTAGTGCCGCCTGCTATGGAGGTGAAAGTATTACGACCAGATGGCTATACATTTAAAATATATGATACAGCACTGCCGCCAGGATCGCCTCAGCAGTCTTTGAATCCCAATTATTCGACAGACAATTACAACGAATATTCAGGTCGAATTTTTTCGACAGACTATTTAATAAGTAAGAATCTGCGTGATTACCTTGGTCTCTTTGCATATCCGCAAGACGAATCAAGCCCTCAAGTTATGATCTTTTCTGAACTTAATTCGAAGAAAGTGCTGAAGGGTGTCTATAAATTTGAAGAGACGTTTTACTTTTTCAATGACACTGACAAAGTAAATGAATCAGGCCTGGTTTTAGGTGGCACAGTTTATGGCTTAATGGGCACTGACGATCTGAGAAGGGATCTTAGTATAGGAATATTCTGGGGAACACCGGTTGCACTTTTTATCGGAGTCACTGTGTCTCTATCATCAGTATTCATCGGCCTCATCTACGGGGTCATAGCAGGTTATAAGGGTAAGAGAACTGACGAAGCGCTTATGCGGGTTAATGATCTGATAGTTTTTCTACCAGCTCTTCCAATACTGATCCTAATAACTGCAACATTAGGTAGGAGCATATTTATAATTACTGTATTACTAGTAATTTTTGGCTGGGCTGGGGCTACTAGGGTTTCTAGGAGTCTGGCACTCCAGATAAAAAATCTTCAATACGTAGAAGCAGCAAGAATAATGGGTGCTTCTGATATGAGGATCATTTTCAAACATCTTATACCTCAATTGCTTCCGTTAACGTTCGCTAGCATTGCAATTGCTGTACCTGGCGCTATATTGGCTGAAGCTGCATTAAGTTTTCTAGGATTGGGCGATCCTACCATTCCCACATGGGGTCAGATTTTACACGATGCTAATTCCGCAGATGCTGCTGCAAGAGGGCTATGGTGGTGGATCATTCCACCAGGTATGATGATTGCTTTAACAGGCTTGTCATTTGCTCTGATTGGAAAAGCTATCGAGACTAATACAGACCCTTTACACAGATCATAAAATTCGACAAAATTATCTACTTTATATTGATAGTAATAGTGCTTGAATCTTTGGCTAGCCATTTGAAGGTGAATTGATACCAACATGAGAATCACCATCATTAAAGTAATGGATGCGAATCAGTAATGAGATAGAGGCAGGTCAAATCGTATTAGATTCGCCTGAGATGACATAATCTACACCACACATCATAGATGAATCACAATATCAAAGATAAGTAGAATGCAAATATAATCTAATTTGTAACTCTTAGCATTATGAATGCCTATTTCAAAAAACACGCCATTCCAGTTATTATTATATACCTTTACTATTCTTAGATAACATAGTACTTTCCCAAATCAAATTCCAGGCTACGTAGAACACGTTCCAGCTATTTAAGACCCTCATACAATTCTAATTTTTTGGTACAATACTATGGTTTTTATTCATTGTCGCTATGCATTATTCTAAGCGCAAAGCGCTCACCGTTCCTATCAAATGCAGCTATAGTAGTATCATCATAAGGATAGTTGATGATTATTGATACAAGTCCAAAATAATTATTAAGATCTTCTAGTGAAGGACTATTCGAACTCCCCGGATGCGAGTGAGCAGTCCCAATATATGACAAATCGAATGGTAGGTCGTAAACAGGAAAACCTGAATAATATGGCCCATGCGAAGAAAAGGGTGGAACTACTAATCCGTCTATCATAATCTCTGCCTTCTTACTTCTGCCTCTCAAAATTAGTATTCCTTCGTAAGGATGCCACATTTTTGCATAAGTGATGATGCCATCAGCACTCTTTCTGGTCAAAACTACTTCCTTACGTGGCCTTTCTACGTTGTTGTCTTTTCTACGGAAAAAGAGCAATGATGTGATAGGAGGGGATATCACAAATATTTTAGTATTGCTCATGCTGATGTTTGTTGCTTGTAAAACTAGCTCCAGGAATTGACTAACCATCGCGCATCATAATGAATAATAACTAGTTGCTACAGGTATCTGTATAATAATTGCACGTGAAAAAAAGTCTTTCCTCGCGAGATGAAATATTGGTTCGCAGGGGCACTGTTTCAAATGATATGGATGGTACTCCGTTATTTATTAATGAGAAATGCGAAGGATATAGAGTCAATGATACCGCAGTTTCGCTATGGAATATGTGTAACGGCATAACATTTGATGAACTGAAGGAAGAGGTCCTGCGTATTTCAAATGACAATGAAGAAAATGTTAGTTTGGCACTAGGAGAGATGGTTGAACAGCTAAAAAAGGTATCGGTATTGGACACAAAGCAAGTTAAACATGATTCCCGTATTCTTCGCTAGTTCGACTAAATAAAAACTCGCTTATTCCTTACAGTCGTCTGCGGTTATCTTTTTTAGTGTCTGCTGTGATCAAATAGAATTAATGGTCATTGCTAGTTCTGTTTATTTAGTCTTATCCGAGTTGGGCCTCGCCGCCTTTGGCGAAAACAACGAGCCAATATCCTCTATAAAATTTAATGATCCAGTAAGTGCTTTTAGGCTAATTCGAAGATCGGAAGCACCTGAAGAGCTTTTAGTTTTTATTAATAGACTAGATGGGTTTGAAACAGTACTTGTAAATGACCTAGCGATAAAGTCGATTCTAGAGAGACGTGGTATACGCAGTGACGTGATGTCAAATGAGCTTATATCTAGATATCAAGCCAATAGACCAGAAATGCTAGTGAAGGCGAACTTGGCCGATAGCACATATGATGCGATAACTAGGCTGAGAGAATTTGCCATTTTGCTGTCATCTAATACGGTAAAGGAGACCTCCGAGCGCCTAGATCTACATTTGATTCAGTCTATCAATGCACTAGACGAGTTTGATAAACTTGTCAATGTCGTCGGCTCAAGACTACGCGAGTGGTATGGATTACATTTTCCTGAATTGGACAACCTAGTTCAAAGTCTTAATGCGTACGCTATAATTGTTCGTGAAGCCGGTCAACGGGAGAATATAACTCGACAAATTTTGGAAAGTGCGGGAATGCAAGAAAAAAAGATCGATATTATATTGGATGCAAAAAAACGGAGTAAGGGTGGAGATATCGTCGAAAATAACCTCCAGATTGTTAAGAAGCTCGCCGATGAAGTTATTAGCCAATCTCGTTTACGTGATGTTCTCGCGGAACATGTGGAAGTCTTAATGACAGATTTGGCCCCAAATACAAAGGAATTATTGACTGCAACTGTAGGCGCAAGAATGATCGCTAAAGCCGGAAGCTTTACTAAGTTTGCGCACTTACCTGCCAGCACCGTTCAAATTTTGGGAGCAGAGAAGGCGCTGTTCAGATCACTGAAGACCGGAGCGAGACCGCCTAAACACGGCCTTTTGTTTCAACATCCCCTTATCCATTCTGCACCCAGATGGCAGCGTGGGAAGATTGCCAGAACTGTGGCTTCAAAAGTGTCAATAGTGGCAAGAATTGATCTTTATCGTCATGGTGAAAGGGACTATTCGATCCTCGACAAAATGAATTCAAGAATAGCAGAAATTCAAGAGAAATATAAGAACCCACCGTTGAATGAGAATAGTTTTGGAAAGTATCAAGAGATGGGTCATAGACCGTTTCGAGATCATCGAACAGGTGGTCCTGGCGGCAGAATGGGAAGAAAGGATAGTAGATCAAAAAGGAGAGACCGGCGACCGCACGGGAGAAAGAGGAAAAAATTCTAGACACGGTTCATTAATATACTTAAAGGCATGATCGATTTATAATTGATTTAAGATCTGATTTGTATAATGCAGAGATTTATTTATGAGTATTTGGATTAGAGTCGAAGGCCAAAAACAGCTGGCTACGCCAAACCTTGTTGCCGGTGAGAGCATATATGGGGAGAAGTTGGTGAAGCAAAGCAACCAAGAATATCGTGTGTGGGATCCTTTTAGAAGTAAGCTGGCGGCAGCCCTAAAGAATGGCCTAAGTGCAAATACAATTCGTCCCGGGACAACTATTCTCTACTTGGGTGCATCGACAGGGACGACAGTCAGTCATGTTTCAGATATAGTTGGAAATACCGGGTTAGTTTTTGCTGTGGAATTGGCGAGTAGGGTTGGTAGAGAACTCATAGAAAATGTTGCAAGGAAGAGGAAGAATGTGGTTCCGATATTGGAAGATGCTAGGAGACCAAATTCATACTTTTCAATTTTTGGAAGGGTAGATGTTCTATACTGTGATATAGCACAGCAAGATCAGACCGAGATAGCTATTCAGAATAGTCAAAGCTTTCTAAAAGATGGTGGTTCAATTTTTTTAATAGTGAAGACCAGAAGTATAGACGTTATAGCGAATCCTAAGTTAGTAATACGTGACCAAGCAAAGAAACTAGAAGATAATGGATTTTCTGTAGAACAAGTAATTAATCTCGAGCCCTTTGACAAGGATCATGCCATCATAAGGGCAACTTACGATCATGTGCAAAACTGATCTAATTGATCCTGTGAAATCCCAGTAGATTCCTTTAGAATCAATTTTACTGGTCTCCAGGATTTTCTTACGAAAGCGGGGGCTTCACCAAATCTCAATACCCAGTCTTTTATGAAATTAATTGTAAGTTTATCTGAGGGATAGCCGCTACCAATGTTGCTATGAGTCTTTCTTATTTCATAAATTTCACTATCTCTTATAACCTTGGCAATAATCGATGCCGCAGAAACAACTGCATTTAGAGCATCCGCATGATGAAAGGAATATAGTTGATATACTCGACCACGGGCGATGTGCGTCTCTAACAACGATGTGTACCTTAATGGGTTTACGTCGCAGCAATCCACATACACATTGTCTGGTTGAATGTCGCTGATAACTGCTGCCATAGCCTCAGCCTCAAGTTTATTGAGTCCCCTTAGACGCACACTTTCGTCAATTTCGTTGGGACTTAACACGCACAGGCAGATATAGTCTGCTATCCCGACGATTTTGCTAAACAGCCGGCGGCGCGATGTTCTGGTTAGAGTCTTAGAGTCCCTGAGATTTAAACTTCTGACTAAGCGTAGCTTTGATTCCTTTACACCGATTCCAGCTACAACTAAGGGGCCAATAACCGAGCCACGACCGGCTTCGTCAACGCCAGCAATCAGTTTGTCCCGCCTATTTATGTTCATATAAACGAATGATAAATTGAGGTAACTGGTGAAACATATATTTTACGTATTAATATCACAATAGTGCTGTGATAGTAAGTGCATACCCTTGTTCCATGTGCAATCATCCAATTTCGTCTAATTACCGATACGATTATCAAAGTACACCCTGAGATCGAATGGTAATTCAAGAGAATAATCAAGAATTTGTACAAATACAAGAAGAACAAACAAAGCTGTTAGTTCCCGTGTCATCGCTAACGGATGTAGTTCCATCAAAAAACCCGGCTTTTTTTAACAAGATGGCAAAGCTAAACCGAGATATTTCGATATTAGCATATAGGGCTTTTGCTATAGAGGTTAAAGAATCCAGAAACCGATCAAATATGCTAAGTAATAACGGGTTTATGGAACTCTCAAATAACGAAGCAATCACGTTTGCGGACGCATTAAGCGGGACCGGTGCAAGGGCACTTAGAGTTGCAGTTGAGGCACCGGAAATTGCAGAAATATACATAAACGACATTAATCAACTGGCAGTAGATAATGCAAAATTGTCTGCAAAGATCAATAGCGTTGAGTATAAATGCTTTTTCAATTATAATGATGTTCACAAATTCTTAGCTGAACACAAAACGAAAGATGAAAGAAGGTTTGTGATTGCGGATTTAGATCCGTTCGGTAGTCCTACCCCCTATATCGACTCTTTATTACGATCGGTAAGGAACGGCGGTTTAATCTCGGTGACGGCTACAGATACTGCTGTGCTGTGTGGAGTATATCCAAAAGTATGCATCCGCAAGTACCTTGGAAGACCTATTAACAATGGTTTTTCAAATGAGACTGGAATACGGTTGCTTATATCTTTAATTTCGCTGATGGCTGCACGATTTGAATTTGTTGTAACGCCAATTTTTGTTCATGCGAATTTTCATTATCTTCGGGTTTACCTTACGATTGAGAGAAGCAGTAGCAAGGCAAATAAAATGCACGAAAACTTAGGATTTATTCAATATTGTTTCAGGTGTGGGAATAGAAAAAAAGTACCATTGAAACCTATCGCTTCTCAATTCGGCGTGGCAAAGGAGCACTGTGGCCTTTGTAGGGACGGCTTTTATGCAGTGGGAGGGCCCTTATGGGTCTCCACGCTCTTTGACAAGCAATATGTGAAAAAAATGAACGATCTGAGATCAACTGGCAGCAAATGTTGTTACTAGCGATAGTCCAGACATAAAGTTTGACTACAACAATCAATTATTACATGAGGAAAAATTTTTAAGAGTGTCTCAGGAGCGACGAAAGAACAGTAGCATCGATCCTATACAGAAAAGTTTCGAAGTTGTGATCACAGAACTAGACTCTATTCCTTACTATTTTCGATCAGACGAGATATCATCTTATTTGAAAAGAAATCCTTTGCCGCTCAACTTAATACTAGAGAAGCTTGCCTCAAACGGATTCAATGCATCTAGAACAAGCCTAAACCCTGGAGCTTTCAAATCAGATGCACCACTATCCGAGATAATTAGTATTCTAAAATAAAAGGTTTCAAGTTGGCGTTTTGAAATTAAGTTTAATTTTATTCTCGCATAAGAAGTATGACAGAGTTATGTCTGCTCCTACCTGCTTTTGGTCTCTGCCTAGACCTTACCTCATGCTAAATCTATTATTTTAAATGACGTCTGAGATTCGATCATCATAAGGGATTTGCTTTTTCCTTTAAAAATAGTAGTACCGCTCGGCCATTCGCCTCGCTGTAACAACCCCTAAACCTAAACCCCGCGTTGCGAATCATGCCCCCCACAAAATTGGAAAGGATCTGTTGGGGCTTTACTATTAAGAGCATCCCATAAGGACTGGTTTGAATGTCAGCATGGTAACCTTCGATGAGGATTTTTCCTAACAGTTCTATTGGTCTCATAGCGTGTTGAATCAATGTGAGATAGTCGCTACTGATCTTTCCATTGTTGTAAAAAACCGCTTACTCTATCCGGATGCGCAATTAAGTCTAAATTAGTTTTCTTACCCATAAATTGGTATTTATCACCAGGCGTAAAATGCCTATATATCAAGTTATGAGGAAAATTACCTTGTTGTGACAATTTTATTTTAATAGGTCGCGGCGGCTCGGAACAAAGGGTGTTTCAATTCAAGTGACATGACTACAATATATTCCCTTATTCTGACTGTGGGCTAGTTCAATGTCCAATCGAAATTCCAAGAGATTGGATTATCTTTAACTTTAGTCTTCACGTGATGATATTAACCACTGAAGATTTTATTGTGAAATAAGGATGTACTGTGGACATAATTTAATATGGTTAACGGTATTATGTGAGATCCTGAGGAGTAACAAATCTTGGATGCCAGATTTGATCACGGGATAGGAATAAATCCTACCGCCTGATACAAAGCCATGAATCGAAGAAGTCTTGTCCAAACTTCAAGTAATTAACGTAAGCAAACAATTCCTAGATGTGAAAAATGGACACCATGTCTCAGCAATCGAAAATATAAGCCTCTCGATTGAGGAAGGCCAATTCGTTTGCTTTGTAGGTCCATCGGGTTGCGGGAAATCCACACTCTTGAACATATTAGCAGGGCTGGATAGACCCACTAATGGACAGGTTGTACTGAATGGGCAAGTTGTTACAGAAACCGGTCCAGACAGAGTTATGGTATTTCAAGAAAACGCATTATTCCCTTGGCTCAAAGTTATTGATAACGTGGAGTTTGGACTAAAAATGGCCGGAGTGGAGAAGAAAAGGAGATTGGAGATATCAATGCGGTATCTTGATCTAATGCAACTGTCCAAATTTTCCAATCTATATACATATCAGCTATCTGGAGGTATGAAACAGAGAGTAGCGATCGCCAGAGCTCTCGTCACAGATCCTGAGGTGTTATTGATGGACGAACCATTCGCGGCATTGGATTCACAAACAAGAGACCTTCTGTTAGTAGAATTACAGTTAATATGGGCAAAGACCAGAAAAACCATTGTATTTGTAACTCATAATATATTAGAATCTGTTTGCCTAGGTGACAAAGTAATTGTGTTTACCAGTAGGCCAGGTAAAATAAAGGCAGAGATCGCCGTTGACTATAGAAGGCCTAGACTGTCCGAAGACACCGAATTGCAGAGATATCAGAGAAAAATTCTCGAAGAGCTTAAATATGAGATAATCACCTCGCGGAAATCGGAGGACGAGACATTGTGACTTCGATTCGAATGGGGTCAAAATGGATCTTGATAGCATATAGACTCATTATTCGTAGAGCTAAATTTAGAGATTCTAAAGTGATCGAATGTTCATATTACTTCTTTAGTTGTTCAAGAAGCCGTATGCCTGCGTTAAAATTGTTGGGTGATGTCAATAGGACTTCATCTGCTAGGCGACCGGCCTCCTTTATGAAATCGATTGGAGTGTCTTTGTAGCCAGCCCAATTCAAGCCTATGGTTTTTGCCGATGGTTCGTTCTTCTCAGAAGGTATCATAATACATGCTATCACCTTTATTTTGTTCCGATGTGAAACGTCGACAATGCTTCTTAGCGTCTCTAATGAATCAATTGATTGCGTGATGAAAGCATTTGGTTTCGCATCTATTTTTCTCTGAATGAGAGAGGATCTATCTATGCAATTTGGAATTGCCAAATCTAACTCAATATGCTTATTATATCCAATGTTACGTAGCGCAAGCATAGTTTCGCTGGGCCTGGCCACCGAGTATTTTGCGTTATTGCTAGAATCATCTCCCGCTACGAGCTGAATGCCCTTTATTCCCACTAGCAAAGCATCGGCTACAAATTGGCATATGGATAAGAAGCTTCGATCTCGGATCCTTAGAGTACAGGTCACCGGTAGCGAGTCTAGCTTTCTATTCATGCTTAGATGACCTGCTGTTACAATACCAGAGACTCTGGGTATCCCCAATACGGAATCGGTGAGATGAATACCATCGACCAATCCGTTCAAAAGTTCGGCCCTCTTTCGGAAGCGATCCATCCTTTCTATAAGCAATGGTAGGTTAAACGATCCATTCATCTTAATTTTTGGAGGATTTAATTCATATTTTAACTTCATAACTTAAGCTTATGGATTCATGATCTCCAGGCCGTATTATTAAATGCGACGCATTATCTAGCTTCGACAGCATATTTATATGGTTGCTTAAACTAATGCCAAAATCGGGGTGACTAGATAATTGGTGATGACATTATCCCTGCTAATAAACACTCCATTGGCTTATCGGTAGTCTTGGCCTAGTCAGTTTAATTCTTGGAAAACCATCTTACTTTAGGAAGAATTTCTCAAAAGGAATAGCATATCCAGTAGATGAACGCAAGACATTTGTATTATGCTGCTTATAAATAGCCGCTACATTTCTTACTTTGTTGCCCACTCCAAACGAATTAATGCAGAGGATAGGGGATATTCTTATACGTGATGCTATGCATGTGGAACCAAAAAAAGCCAGCATGACTTATGCGTCAGTGTTGGTAATAATTCATTATCATGGTGCTACTCCGCATATTATTCTTACCAAGCGGAGCACTAGCGTTCGATTACATGGTGGCGAAGTTTGTTTTCCCGGAGGGGGATATGACCCTGCTGAAGATAAAAATTTACTTGACACCGCAATTAGAGAAACGAATGAGGAATTAGGGCTATTGTTAAATACAGCAGATATAATTGGGAGGCTCCAACCGGTAAAAACCTTAACCTCTAATTTCATAATATATCCATTTGTAACAATTAAACTAACCGTGGCCAGCCCTAAGTCCTTATCAGCTGAGGTAGAGAAGGTAATAGATGCTCCACTCTACAGGGTACTGGATAGTATCACCCCGGATCTCCGCTACTCTAATCTTTCTTCAAAGAGCCATTTATACAAATTTAAATTTAAAGAAGAGATTGTATGGGGGGCTACATCTCGGATACTAAAACAGCTGCACGACTGTCTGTACAAAAAAGTCATGCAAAATAGACTTGTGAATGGAAACTGGATACCTTATTATTTTAATGCCAGCTGCCTGATATGAATAACCCTGATTCGGAAGCTAATCATTATCGATCAGAGATGGTTGACGAGTTCTCAGAATGGATTAACGTGTAAAAATTTAAAGGATAGGAGATCGTAAGTTCACAAATGTTATGCAGATCATGCGGAAATGAGATGAATGCATTCGAATATTGTACGTCCTGCAATGAAGCAATACTGTGGAAATGTAGTAGGTGTGAGAGGGAGAACGATAAGTCAATTCATTCTCGTTGCAAAACAGTTGCAGCCAATATTTCCAGTATAGCTTTAGTTCTCCAAACCGCCATGACGGCAGCCTGTATATCTGGACTGGCCGGGATGACAAGTTTGTGTTAATACATATCAATTAAATACTAAGCAGATTCCACTATTTAGAATTAATTTGTCGTCGTCGGTATACATGAGCTTT
Source organism: uncultured Nitrososphaeraceae archaeon (assembly GCA_963765895.1). Classification (GTDB taxonomy): domain Archaea; phylum Thermoproteota; class Nitrososphaeria; order Nitrososphaerales; family Nitrososphaeraceae; genus JARBAU01. The sequence continues at coordinate 391,914 of CAVXZB010000019.1, forward strand.
GGCTGTCTGCCGCTGGCAGATTTTTGTTTAAATTTCCTTGAGAGTTGCATCTAAAAGACGTTGAGAGACTAAGCCGCGCCCAAAAGGCGGTACGCTTATGTAGCGTAAGCTGAGTGATGAGACTAATGCCGTTTGAGAGTCTTGAAGAATTCGTATTAGCTCTTGAAAAAGCACACGAGCTTAGGCGGATACAAACGAAGGTTAGTACTGAATTAGAGATTGCTGAAATAATGCGCAGATTGATGTATGACCGCGGGCATCATCAACCAGCTGTTCTCTTTGAGAATATCGAAGGATATTCCATACCAGTCTTGGGAAACGCCTTTGGATCGATGAGGAGGCTCCAGATAGCACTGGAAACTGAGGATTTTTCTGAGATAGGGAATCGCATTGTGGATCTTACAAAAATGAAGATGCCGGAAGGAGTACTAAACAAAATAAAGATGCTACCGAAATTATCAGAGATAGCAGATTATGGTCCCAGAATTGTGGAATCTGGTCCTGTTACCGACATAATCAGGAACGAAAAAGAATCATCATTAAACTCGTTGCCAATTCTAAGATCGTTCTCCGGAGACGCGGGAAAATTTATAACATTTGGTTTGACCGTTTCTAAACACCCAGAAAGCGAAGTACGAAATTTAGGTGTGTACAGGATTCAGATCCTTGACCAGAAAAAAGGGTTAATGCATTGGCAGATTCACAAACGTGGTGCTCAGCATTTAGAGATTTCTAAGGAACAGAAGAAGAAGATTGAAGTTGCGATCGTTATCGGGGCAGATCCAGCTACAATTTTTGCTGCGGTCGCGCCCGTTCCGGAGGGAATGGATAAATTCCTATTTGCAGGCATTACAAGAAAAAAAGGTACAAAACTAGTAAAATGTCGGACTGTAAACCTGGAAGTGCCTGCAAATGCAGATATTGTTCTGGAAGGATTTGTCGATCCCGATGAAACAAGAATGGAGGGGCCTTTTGGTGATCATACAGGCTATTATACACCTCCGGAGCCGTATCCGGTTTTTAATCTTACAGGGATTATGCAAAAGAGAAATCCCGTTTATTTGACAACAGTTGTAGGCAAACCAATCTTGGAAGATGCGTATATAGGCAAGGTAATTGAACGCTCATTTTTGCCACTGATAAAGATGTTTCAGCCCGAAGTTATTGACTTTTCAATGCCACCTGCTGGATGGTTTCAAGGGCTTGGAATAGTGTCAATTAAAAAGCGATACCCCGGTCAGGCAAAGAAGGTCATGATGGGACTCTGGGGACTTGGACAACTGGCCCTGACCAAAATGTTTGTCGTAGTCGACTATGATATAGACGTGCAGAATTTAGATGACGTTTTATGGGCATTGACGACTCGAGCGGATCCACGAAGGGATACAGTGATAATCGACTTTACACCGACGGATAGCCTCGATCCAGCCTCACCACTTTTGAATCTTGGATCAAAGCTAGGGATTGATGCGACTACCAAATGGAAAGAGGAAGGGTATAACAGAGAGATGCAACAGTTGGCAAGGGTCGATCATAAGACAAAGGAATACGTCAACAGTAGATGGAAAGAATATGGATTTGAATAAAACAGATTGTAATCCTCTACATTCGAATATTATGCGACTAAATATGACACTTTTGATTATTAGAAAGATACAACATCATAGTTGTAAAATGGATCGTATCGAAAGGTAAGTCCGCTATAAACTCTGTGGTTTGGCTTTCATACATATGTTAATCTCTAGGATTCTCGCCTAGGATTCTCGCCTAGGTTAATTAACAATAATTGCTGTAGAATCGTGATTCATCGCGCTCAAATTTGTAGAGTTCAAGTAGGTGGACGAGATCAGGGTGTGAAATCGGGGTTCCGAGACTCGGGGCCAATACGGATTTGCGTAAATGATCGTTGTAGCGGCAATAAATTGAACTTTATGACCATTCTCTTTCTAGTTAAGCCTCTAAAGTTTGAGAAGTAGTATGGATTGAAAAAGCCTTTTATATCGTCTACTTGGTGATCTCCAATATGGCAAGTGAGGTAAAGGGAAAAGTTCCAAAAATCGTTGCATTAGAAGTTATCGAAAAGAACGGTGTTAATGTCGAAAGATTAAAGGAGCTAATTACGAAAGGAGTTGGCGCTGAATTTACCACATACTATTACTATACAATACTGAGGATGCATTGTACTGGTTTAGAAGGCGAAGGAATAAAAGAGATCGTCGAAGACGCTCGTATCGAGGATAGGAACCACTTCGAAGCAATGGTGCCTAGACTATATGAATTGGGAGGTGGCCTTCCGAAAGATATTAGAAAATTTGCAGATCAGGCAGGCTGTCCAGACGCATATTTGCCAGATAATTGGGAAGATATAAATTCGATTCTCAAGGTTCTGCTAGAGGCAGAGCAGTGTGCTATCAGATCGTGGGGCGAAGTCTGCGACATGACTGCAGGAAAAGATCCAAGGACATATGATATTGCACAGAGGATTATGCAAGAGGAAGTTGAACATGAAGCATGGTTTATTGAGCTTTTGTCCAAGAGACCGTCTGGTCACTATAGAAGGAAATTTGTAGGTCAATCTCCGCACACTGGCACTCAAGGAAGCCTGATCCATTTATAAACAAGGCCAAGTCTAAACGAGATCTTGAATTCAAAAGAATCGTTATTTTTTATTTTGTGATGATCGACTATTCTTCCGCTGAGTGAAGCGATTTATTACTGGGAATCACTTTGATTTGGTCACTAATCGATTTTATTAGTTAAGGAATTTGATATTGCACTCCAGCCTTAGACGTAATTCTTATTTGTAGACATTGGTTCAAAGTCGGCAAATAAAAGTTAGGTAATTCTTTATATGAGGATATTTGTATTACGGGTGAGCTAAAAATTGACTAAATGTATTGCCTTTCACTCCTATAAAGGTGGTACTGGCAAGACGACAATAGGGGCTAATTTTGCAGCATCCCTTACAAAGGAAGGCTACAAGGTTTCCTTAATTGATCTTGACGTTTATGCTCCAAGCCTTCAGTCCTATTTTGACGTGGAACCAGAGAAATCGATTAATGATTATCTCTATTCAAATGCGGAAGTAGAGGATGTTATGGTCGATATGACATCTCTTGTGAATAATTCATTCTCAAATGTGACAGGTTCGCATAAACCCGGGTTAGAGCCAAAAGATCCTTCAAATTCAAAAACAGAAAAGGGCAGCCCTTATTCTCTACCTGATACCACTTCTAGTAGCGAAGTCGGATCGCAAAGATCAAACTCTGATTCATTCGAGAGGTCTAAGAAATCCGGAAAGCTATGGGTAGGGTTTTGTAGTACCAGAAAGGAAGATATTTTTAAACTGGAAGGGGGAGTAAATGAGAACATGAGGCGCCAGTTCCTTAAGCGGTTTATCTTACTGCGGGAGCAATTGATCTCCAGTTATGATTCTGATTACATAATCATAGATACTAGTCCTGGAATTAGATACTGGTCGATAAATGCCTTGGCTGTTGCTGATATATTATTCTTGACACTGAAAATGGGAGATCTCGATATTGAAGGTACTAAAAAAATAGTAGACGAGATTTATACATCATTTACAAAATTCGGTACTAGGTCTTTTCTTCTCCTTAACAGGGTTTCCGGTTATTGTGTACCACATACCTTACCACAGTATAGCGGTGGCTCTGAAACACATGCCACTGGGCAATTTTCAGATTCAGATGTTTTTTCAACTTTTGAATTCTTGCCGAAAGGCACTAGGGACAAAAGTATTCCCACTCGAAATGTAAAAACTGAGTCCGATTCCGTAGGTCATTTAGGTTTAAATGCAAACATTTCAAGTCAGATGCCAGGGAGTCATACCGACCTATCTAAGATGCTTTCTGAGGAATTAAGAATGAATGTAATTTCTTCAGTCCCATGTTATTGTGATATCCAATTCGTCAGAAAGGAATTCCTGACGGCGTTACAATTTCCAGAGCACCCATTTGCAATCAAGATACAAGAGCTTATTAATAACATGGAACGTTTAGCCCAGAGATAAGTAAGTACCATGCTCCCCCCGCATATCTACATTCAATTGGTCTTTTGTGGATTGTCATCACTTAAATTGAATTTCGGGCTATGGTTACTATATTTTGGGAATGTTATTGAGGATTCGCAAGCTCTAGATTTATCCTTCTTATTAAGTCGCTCATTTGGATGGGCTTTTTGAGGAAGCATGTTTGATCAGGCGATGAAAAAACTTCTCTCAAGGCATGATAGTTAATCTCATAAGCTGTAATAAAGCATACCTTTGGTCTAGGATCTATCTTATGTAGATGTTCAAACAATTCAAATCCGTCAATTTGTGGCATTCTTATGTCTATAATTAAGAGGTCGTAGTGTTCAGCCTTGAAATTTGAAATCGCGGTACTGGGATCTGTGTACTGGTCTACATCAAAACCCGCATCCTCTAACGAAACCTTGAACGATGCGACTACATCCGGTTCGTCATCAACAACAAGTATTCTCCTTCTAATTCTGGCCAAAGTAAATTAGATCCCACCATCGTAATATTCGTTTTTGTCAATTGATTCGATTGGGCACCTATAGCTATAAGAACCGTAAAATATATGCCCCAGATTAATCAACTTTGTCCTATATCCAAGATTGCATGAGGTGTATTTATTTCGAATCTTGTACATCTGCCTTCACTATCTCTATCTAAATTTTAAGGATACACATATTTATGATTTATAGCAACTCAATAGTAAAGAATAATAGGTTTTATATATTACGAGCTCAGACAGTCGATACAGAGTGAAATCGGAAGTCCAAATATTCTGCTAATTATTCATATCGACTTGTATGTTATTGTTTCTTCGAGGCCATAAAAATCAGGTTGGCATCAAAATTCCGACAGCCTTATCTTGAAGGCTATCTGACGAATAATTAAATTTTTATACTGCAGTCTTGCGTAGATCTTAACCTTTGCCCATGAAACACGAGAGACGCATAGGAGAAGCTATAATGATATTGTCAGGCATAGCGATTTCTATCGGCGCGAACGCAATTGGCGTCATACCCGTAGTGTACGGCGGGTTAGCAATAATGGGTCTAGGAGTGATATCCGTATTCTGGAGATAAATTATTGAGCTCTGAAATACGTGAGGTTATCTCCTTATAGGTAGGCATCATATTATGGTGTAAAGGGTGTAACTATAGCCTCTGTTTTTGTTTAAAAGATTATTTCAAAGTGTTGCCCTATAAGATTACAAAATTCAGTTTGAGATCGTGATGCAAGAGTTTGCAATTCTCCCTGCCTATCAGATAGCTCGGATTCGAGTAATCCCAGCTTCTTCTTTTTTTCACTAATGGACATCTTATCCAGTTCAATATCATCCTTAATCATAGTTATCTTCTGCAACATTGGAGAACCATCTCTCTGCTCTTTCAGAATGTGCTTTCTGGCACGTATAGCCTCGAGTCTGGAATTAAAACCCGGCAAAAATTCAAGGATCTGCTTTAGATAATAGCTCGACTTTCTCAGAGTCCTTAAGATCTATCTTTCCTTTTGCGATCGAAGAGTAGATCTCGTGAAGGATTGGGAGGTATTGGAAGAAATCATTGGTTTGGTCATCATTACTCTGTTCTTCTGGCGCTCGGTATTCTGGGGAAAGTGTTCGTCCGTTGCTAGCTTGCTCGTGCAACAACAAATCACCATGATAAAAAATTTTCCATGGCTCATTGGCCATAGTTTGAAGTTTTATAAATAAGTCTTTTTTAACAGGCAGACCATAGGAGTACTTAGTAATGGCTCTGTTAACGTGTCCGAATAAATCTATTGTTTGTCGGCGAATTTCCTGCTCCTCATTTTCGAGCTGTCTAGACTCATTCTCAATTGCTAATATCTCGATATATTCTTTGGTAGATTCGAGATGACGAAGTTCATTGACATGAACATCAACTTTATCCCGCAAAACCTTGATTTCTGAGCCAATATTGTCTACTGCATTGCGAGCATTCTTGATCAAATTAATCTGCTCAGAAAGAGAAGTCAACAAGGCTTCCGTGTTTGTGAGCGATCCCTTAAACTTTTGATACTCGGTTACCTTTGATTTGCATTTTCTGGACAAATTAGAAACGGTGTTAGATTCACTCTGTAGTTTGGAGGCATATTTTTTCACAAATGCATTGAGAACTCTGCTATGGGAACCACTCAGAGCACTAAATCTATTGACTATTGATTCCAATCTGGCGTCAAACTTCATGACATCCTCCAGCGTAGATATTGAGATGATTTCTGACGTTGATTCTTTTCTCAACGAAGAGACTATAGTTCTTCTGGAATTCTCAACAATTGATTCAAAGCGTGGCTCCTCAACTTTAATATTTTCTTTTTCAAGATCGTCTGCTATCTTTTCGGTATTTTTTAATAATTTCTCAACAGACAATTTTATTGGCATTAGCCCCTCTACCAAGTCCTTAACTTTCATCTCCCCCTGCGAACGTAAAAGAGCCGCTGCATCTGGAATTGTAATCTCCCTGCCATTCTCATTTACATTGGCTTGTGTGATGCGAGGACTCTCCGAACTACGCGCATCACCAGTAACATTCATATCATCAGCATTTTTAAGTTTGTTACCATTAACTTCAGTGCCATAGGTTGGGATATCGATTTTAACCTTACTTTTCTTCTTCAAAAAGTCAAAAAGCGGAACCAAGATAACTCTTCCTTATGGGTACAGTAACAAAACTGTTTCTAAATCTCCTATAGAAGGAACTTAACCGGCAAGAAAATCTTGTCGTTCTAAAAAGTTTAGATCTGTATCTACTAAGAGGCTGACAAAATCGGATTCAGTTGCGCGCAAGGCATTCTAGTTGAGTAGTCATTTATTCGTATAGTCTATTTAAATCAGGCTGAATTATTAGTTCTAATTTGTCAGATATATATATATTTGGCGGGTCATGCTCATTTTTTAGGTTATTAACTACGGCTCAGATATTGAAGGCAGAACTTCATTGTCATAATATATATTCGAATTATAGAAACAATTCGGACAGGATCCCTTTTGATTGTGGCGTCAGTATTCAGGAACAACTTGAAAGCGTTTTAGCCCAGGGGATAAATGTGTTGTTCGTTACAAATCATAATACACTTGATGGTTACCGCCAAATGTTGGAATATCAGCAGAATCACGAGAAGTTTAACGGAATTAGGATTTATCCCGCACAGGAAGTTACTCTAAATAACCTAGGACATGTCTTAGCATACGGTATCAACAGGGAAATAAAAAGCGGAATGAGCCTTGAAGAAACATTGGACGAAATTAAATCACAAGGCGCAATCTCATGTGCCGCTCACCCATTTGCAGTATCGAACGGTATCCGCGACAGGGCCAGGATGTGCGATTTGATCGAGTCGTTTAACAGTAATAATGTTGATATCTTTTCCAACATCGTGGCCGAAAAATTTTCAAAGGACAATAATATTATATCCATATCGGGCAGCGATTCGCATGTCGCCTCTACTATAGGAAGATGCATTAACATCCTTGAATCGGATAACAATATCGATTCGGTTCTGGCTGGAATGCGCAAGGGCCGATTTAGAGATGCACGCGCCAAATATGCAACCAAAGAGGAGCTCTATGAACATGCTCGATATGTTCTAGCTAGCTCAAAAGAATCCTTGCTTGATTACTCTTTAAACCACTATCCAAAGGCATATAAGGCCGTTCGGTGGGCGCTTAATTCTTTCATTTCGGCGCACCACGACAGGTTTTGGCGATCAATAGCTTCATTCTCGCTATACTTAACTAAGCGAGCGTCTATGAAAGTAAACATGAAGGGACATGACCCGAATGTATTTGAAAATAGATCATGGAAAAAGTTAATTTCCATGAGTTTGGTTCCATGAGGACAGGCCATTGATTCAGGCTGAACCAAAAAAGTGGCCTTCAAAAACTCTATCTCCAGGCCAACACATTTTGTTCTTTTATCGTGATTGATCTGTGTTTTTGCCAAGCGATTGCTTCTTGATTTGCCTATCGCCAATCAGTAATTTCGTAACTACAAGTAAGCCAAAGACTGGGAATATACCTATGAACAAGTAAGGGAAAACCGCCAACAGAATAGAGGGTTCAAATATTCCCAATTCTAAATTTACTCCTTATACATTTATACGAGTTTACGTGGGCCAAATACAAAATATATATTTTATCGATTGCTACCGCTATCTGGTTCGAGATATACTAGAAAAGGGTCAAGTTAAACCGCTTACCAATAACTTACTTTTATCTTCTCAATTGCTCTTTCGTGCTCTGGGCCCAATCTTCTTGCAAATCTTTCCATTGCAGTTAAAGGAACTCCGCCTAGGCTTCTCGCCAATCCGGCAAAAAATAGGTTCTTAGCTGCATTCTGCCGTCCAATCTTACGCATAAACCTTTGAATTCCATATTTGAAGTTGTGCTGCCAGGTCTTATACATAACACCTAGTTTTCCTGGATCCATTGTATTGCCTATATCAAAGAATTCGGACTTTTCGAGGAGTCCGATGGGTACGAATGTCAAAGGGGTGACTGTAAATTTTGAATCTGGCTGTTCAATCTCAAGATCGTGAATGAGACGTATAGTCTCCCAACTATCTTCCGCGGTTTCGTCGTTATCAAGACCCATAATAAGCGTGAAAGCAGGCACCCAATAATTATCATTAAACGTTTTGATTCCAGTCTTGACTACCCAATGCCATTCTTCTGGTCGGAACGGAGCTAGCTTTCTGTCGGCATACTTGCCAATGAGCCTAATGCTTCCAGTTTCAAAACCACACTGAATTCCGATGTGGTTATCCGGTCCGGCTCTAATGATCTTAGAAATATTTGGGATCAGTCTTTCATCGGCGATTGCCCCAGCTAAAGTACCATGAGTGGGATTTGTATGTTCTATGCCTGTGTCCATAATGCCCCTAAATAGGTCCTCCAATGCTTCTCTATTAGGCTGCATATTCTTTGTAGTCCTTGGATTAAGTCCATAAACAAATATGTCATCGCTCTGAATCCAAGCACTCTTAATACCCCCATATTTCATATTTATTTCAATTTCCTTTTGGACCTTCTCGACTGGATAATATCTCAGCGGTCTCAACGTTACGTCACAGAATTTACACCCTCTTCCGCAGCCTCTCATCACTTCTACCATACCGTGCATGCTTGGATTTACTATGGTTGGTATCTCGTCCATCTTCGGTTCGTCACCGTAATGAATGAATCTCCCATAATGTCTCGATTCATCACCTCTTGCAAATTCTTTTATCTCCACTTTAAATTCGGATTTCTTAAATGGGTTCGAATTCTCCAATTCACCGTTAATTACTGCATCAAAAAATCTGGCGCCTGGCCCATCTAATTCAGGACCTATTCCACCCATATCACCTTCTACTATGCCGTAAATACCATATTCTTCAATCTTCGCCGGATCATAATTATACTGCCAAGTCCCCGATGCTCCAGCAATCACTTTTGCCTTACTACCACTTTTCTCTTTGGCTGCTTTGATTCTCAAATGAAGCTCTCTACAATAGAATTCGTCGTAAGACATATGTTTTCTACCATATGTAAATGTCATAGTAACAGGACCCATGCCAAGTGGATCCATTTCATATGTTCCGACTACCTCAGTTTCCGGTCCTATGAACCTCTCAATATGCTCAGGGTGAGCAACTACCACATCTTCTGGTTTATATCCATCCCTAAGAAGAGCCGACTCCACCTTCCTTAATCCATATGGGGCATAAGCCACAATTCCATTTTTATGCTCGATAGGATTACATATAAAATCGAAAAGCAACCTCGGGGTCACTTGCTGACCTAGTACTTTATACCAAAATGTTCCATGATCTCTATTTATATCTAAGGCTGGCGCACAGCCGAAAAATGAAGCTAGCGAAATTCCCCTATAGGGTGACATTAATGTTCTGTCTGCTGTTAGTACTATCTTTGGATACTTCATTATTAAAACTCTAGACGCTCTAACCATATGCTTTCATATTGGAAGGATATTAAGTTTTTCAATTTTGACTGAGGTCTTCGCAAGTTCACAATTGGCTCTGGTGAATGTTCAAATTATCCCACTTTGAGAACAACTACTTGATAGTATCAGGAGCGAAACCCAAAATATGCTAGATAAACGAATAGGATACAAGTAGCAAGAGTGACTCGACACTCACTTCTTTGCACCCAGTGATCTGTTTTTCAACCTTAAGCGTGTTCCTCGACATTTTCGACATCTCAGAGCCGAAATCGGGTTTCTTCCTCCACATTTGAAGCATATTTTAAAGAATAGTCTCCGTTGTTGTGCTATCTGTTTTTTTGCAGGATCTGTAATTGGCATGATCTTAATCTGTGATCTTCGCAGGAAGATTTTTACTTTTCTATGTCCTTCTTTTGATTAAGCATATATACGAACTTAAAGCCTACAAGACCGAATGAAATTCATATTGGCTGAAAAGTAAACATGGAAATTGTGAATCTGGTTAGAAATATCTCCGTTTTATAGGATCAGAATTTTACTAATTATTCCTCGATCTGGAATCTATCTAGAAGGTCAGACAATTAATGATTCGAATCAAATGGAAACACAAGAACCCTGTCGTGACGAGATAATCGATGCCTTTGGTTGCTATGCTGGCCATGTCTGTTTACTGGAAATTCTCAACAATTCGATTGAGCAGGATGCTGAACTTAACTTTGTTGCTTTATGTGTTTGTTCTAACTATTGATTCAATTATTTGTGCTACTTATTTCTATTTATGAGTTTAGTTTAATTGATTTCGAAATTTAGAGAGGTAACAATTGGTCGCTGACTCTTGCTATCATAACTTTATCATAAGCCTTATTTGCCTAGGCTGACAGCCTAATGTTATTGTTGAGTTTAGAGTAAACGATTTTGTTGAATGTTTCCATGGAATCATTTTAATTTTCAGACGGTGGTTATACTGTTCTGGATTTTTCAAGACTGCATGCAATCCTAGTACCTTTAACTTAAAAACGGCAGGTTTTTGAGCCCCACCATAATCCGAGATAACCGCCTTCGGACCAATCTGAAAGTCATACTCGTGGATCTGTCCTGCCCTTAACGTGCCTGGGACGTTTATAAAATGAAAATGGGCGTCCATATTTTATTAGTGATGCGTACTCCTACCAGTCAATCTAGCTTATCTCTAATACCGAGCAAAGGCTACGAATACTATCAATTAGCTTTTGTATCGATTGGAGCAATCATGTCTTTTGTATTATGCCCTCCAGCATAGAATAAAGCCTTCACTTGACTGGTTGTACTAATGTATCTGAATAATTAAATCAAAGTATAAATATGGGTATAAAAATATGGAAGAATCTAGCATATCTATTAATATCATACTAAACCTATGCATTTCTGTGTCACTATTCGTAAGATATATTTGTAAGCATGGACCCTCTTTCGCGCACTGCTATGACTAAACAGAGTGCAGTTTGCACTATGTGCGGGAAAAGCTTTACGGATAGTACAAAAATTCTAACCAGGAATATATGTGGAAAATTTGTTGAATTCGATTCTGTCGACTGCGCAGGTATTTACGAGCGCTTACATAGTGTATATGGAAATTCCATTGAAATATAATACTATTCAGCGGACTCACAGCGCATTGTACCGACTATATGATGGACGTTATCCAAGCAACTAATATCTCGAGATTTGCTAATCATGATGTTTCTGCGGGATAAATTTAACGAGCACTTGAGCCATTCTATCGGGGGTTCATGCATCCTGTGGAGAACGTATTTCAAAAGGGTGGAACTGTGCTGTGTGAGTTAACAAAAGATTTAAAAGCTCACTTTTTTGATAATAAACTGCGACTCCTGTAGCGAATCGCGTTTTTATTAAAATGCATTTTACACTTCACCAAATGGAATAGTTAAGGACTTGGAAGCTTTCGTGAAACAATACAATGATTCCAATCATAATAAGCATAGCCTGTCCTGTATCGCCCGCTAAATAATCCATCTCTATATTAGTGAGAATCATAAATTGAAAGTCTTTATACCCAATGAAGTTAGCTAACGCGTAAGATTACCTTTCACTGGGGCCGTCATCTCTGAATGAGACCCCGGATTGGATCTGGCTATCGATAGTGATGCTGCTGTTGATTCGGTCTGAACCGGATTCTGGAAAAAAGGTAGCATACCCCCGCCACCAAAGGAGTAAGGCATCTGTCCATTCCACTTATTAATTGCCTGCCATTGAAGATACTGAGGATCTTGTCTTAACTGCGATGTAATAATTTTGATTGCTTGTGATTCTCCTCCTGCCTTAGCTACATTTGCCTTGGCTAGCGCCTGAGCTTGAACTACTGTCTGATTTGCAACAACGGTTATGGCTTTCAGGTTATTCTGTTCAGTCAAATATTTCTGGAACGCTACTACTTTTGACTCTATCTGGTTAGCGAAGGCTTCTGAAAATTGAAAGTCAGTTATAAAAACTGTCTCAACGATTATGTCCCGTGCGGAGAGCGTATTTCTTATCGCCTCAGCAATGACTCCTTTCGCAATTTCCCGTTTTGTGATTAGCTCCTCAGCATCAAACTTTGCAACACTCGCTTTGACCGCTTCCTGAATTGTCGGTGCAATAATTCTATCAGCATAGTCCGAACCTAATTGTTGGTATATAGCGTTCGCGTCACTCGGATTCAGATGATAATTAAGTGCTATAACTGTCTGCACCTGCTGTAGGTCATTAGATGCGGCCGAGGCTTCCGCTTGATATTTCAGAGTACCAACTTCTAGCTGTATAACCTGTTCAGCAAATGGAACTATAAAATGAATGCCCTCTCCCAAAACCCTATTCTCGACCGCACCTAGATTAAGAATAACTCCTCTATGTCCTGCCTGCACTATGACTACAGATTCAGACAAAAATATGATCACAACAATTAATGTGGCTGCTGCCGCTATAATCTTAAATCTATTATGAGTTAGCTGGTACAACCCTCTGGAGCCTGTAGAATTCGCATAATCGTAAGGAACTTCTCGAGTTGGAATATTTAGTCTCCTACGACGGTATATTGAGCGGAACACAACCGCACAAATAATCAATAGAACAATAGCAAATATCGCAATTGATGGATCTATAACTGTCAAGCTTATAACAACAGTTTTAGTATATTATATTACGATTTAAACCCTTGTTTTTATTCAACCATCAAATTTAAGTCCATTATATTGCATCACAGATTGCTAATCAAGTGGAAGTTCGACCATTAGGAGGATTCATTGTTCGAAGAGCGACCTATGGATCCTCATCTAAATGTAACATTACTATCTCATACAAACCAAAGTCAAGAATATATTCGATAAATTTAGATGCATTAGATCGCAATTGTAATCTATGCAGAAGGGTATCATATTAACGCACAGATTTCAAAGCAAAGTCCTTCGAATTAATCCACTTGGCGATCCGTTTGAAAGAGATATAATTGTGTACCTACCACCCGGATATAAGCGAAGCAACTCGAAAGGCTATGTAACTGCATTTGGCTTGGCGGGATTTGGTGGTCTAGGAAGAACGTTCTTGAATATCGACCCTTTAAGTGAGAATCTAGAAGACAGGATGAACCGTCTTGTTTCATCCAAGATATGTGGACCACTGGTGTTGGTTTTGGTAGATTGCTATACAAAATTTGGCGGAAACCAGTATATTAACTCAGAGGCGACAGGCAAATATGAAGACTATATCATTAGCGAGATAATCCCATTTATTGATAGCGAGTATAATGTGTCGGCCCGGGCCGTTTGGGGCAAATCCTCCGGTGGGTATGGATCGTTTGTACTCGCTACCCGAAATCCAACAGTATTTACGGGATTCGCTGATCACTCAGGTGATGCGGCATTCGAATATTGTTATCTTCCGGATTTTCCAAAAGCTCTAGATTCATTTAGAAAAAGCGGAGGTCCCAAATGTTGGCTAGAAAACTTCTTGAAAAAACAAAATAAGCATCAGAAAGATGATGCGGCCGCGTTGAATATTCTGGCAATGGCAACCCATTACTCGCCGAATCCTGAAGAAAAAGAACTAGGAATCGATCTCCCATTTGATCATCAGACCGGAGAAATATCAGAAAGGGTTTGGAATCGTTGGCTGGCATGGGATCCTATAAGACTGGTTTATGAATACCAAACAAACCTGAGAAAACTAAAGCTCATCTACATTGATTGTGGAAAGAGGGACGAGTATAATTTGATTTGGGGCGCAAGGATCCTGCATTCTAAATTAGAACGACTAAAGATCAATCACTTATATGAAGAATTTGATGATGGCCACTCCAACATTAGCTACAGGTATGACGTCTCACTACCGAAAATTTACGATGTGCTGTCAAATTAGCTCTGTTAGGGCTGAATAGGATAGTCTAGTGTATTATGGCATTTATAAATTAACGAAAACAAGAACGGTGATAAGATGACTTTAGTCTAGCGTGTTACTGCAGAATGAATTATATCAGTGATAGTCATAATGATGCCAATCGTGATTTGACTGTCAATTTTACTAATGATGAAATAAATTTTCTAATAGCTCAGGAGGTATGCAGGCTATCTACGGCTAACAATAATTTTCCTCACGTTACTCCTGTATCGTACATCTTTGTAAAAGGTAAACTGGCTTTTGCGACAGATTACGATACAAGAAAATACAAGAACATTGTGAAAAATAAGAAGGTAGCTATTGTTATTGATACCTACGACTCCTCAACGATTAATAGAGCTGTTGTCATTGAGGGCGATGCCGAGATAGTAATAAATGGGGTCGAATTCGAAGGATTATATAGCAAATTCTATAAGAAATTTGAATGGGTACGGCGTGAACCGTGGAATGAAGGAGAAGCGCCATTTGTTTTGGTAATACCTATGCGTAAGATAAGTTGGGGAATTTAGGACAAGCCCAAATATATGGAAATCCTTTGTAATACCTTCAACAAAGTTTAGCTCTAATGCTGAGTAATAATATGTACTTTTTACTAATGTTCTAAAAGCACTGATTATCATCTTAACGTATGGATAGAACTTCGATGTTTAGATTCGCCAGACTAAGCTATCCATCTAACAGTACGAATGTTCGTACCCTTCCATCTTCAGCGTATCACCGATCCATGTCACTAGGAGATTACGATAGGCCCAATATGAAAATTCCAATAATATTTCAGCAAAGATCTAATATATCATGCGAGAGCCAATTAAAAAGCAAAGAAAGATATCAAAAAAAAATCAACACTGAAAATAACAATAGTTCCGTAAAACGTCAGAATATTATGATTGTTGACGACGAAGATGACATCAATCTTCTTTTTACAATGCTATTATGCGGCGAGGGTTACAACGTTGAAGCATTTACCGATCCAGACATTGCTATTATGAAATTTGAAGATGGTTTCTACGATCTATTAATCATCGATATATTGATGCCAACAATGAATGGATTTGAACTCTACGAAAGGCTAAGACAATTTGATAATGAGGTGAAGGTATGCTTTTTAACGGCAGGGGAAATTAACTACGAACAATTCAAAAAAGCAGCGTCATTTCCGGAGATAACAACCGAAGATTGTTTCATAAAAATTCCGATTGAAAATAATGTATTAATTAAAAAAGTAAAGAATATTCTTTCAATTGATCGGAATTGTCCGAATTAAATTTAAGTGATCCACTTCTTAATGAGCAATAAATATACCACATCACAGGTTCAGTCTAGTTGTGAATTCACTCTCTCAATCAGCTCGTTTGCTCCAACAGGCTTTTTTATGAAGCATCCGAGACTAATTCTTGGATATATCTCCCGGATAGCCTCTTGGTTCATTTCCCCGCCGGACAAAAAGCACACCCTAATGTTAGCGTCCAAACCTACCAATTTCTCACACAGCTGAAATCCATTCATGACCGGCATATTGATATCAATTAACGCAAGATCATAATAATTAGGCTTGAAGGTCGAAAGCGCTTCTACTGGGCTAGCGTATGAAGCTATCTGGAACCTAGTAGGGTGACCCTCAAATACTGATTTGAGTGTAAAAATAATATCGGGTTCGTCGTCAACAATAAGGATCCTCTTCAACGGCTGATATCCAGAGCGTACATTTAAAAAGTCAGACTTAATGGCATTCTTTGCTTCGCCAGTATTGTCATGACTCGAATTACCTCTTATTTCATCAAGTGATTTGTCAAAGTCTTCTAAATTATAGTTCGAATGACTATCTACACGAGTGGTATGAGGCCTTGAAATACAACCAATTAGATTTGTAGTTTGCTTCTCTGTAACCGTTACCTTATAGACGTCGGTGGTCAAGTCTATAGAAAAGATACTTGACTGCAATTTGAAGGCATCAGCGATAATCATATATTCTCCTCTTCAGGTAAAATGTACGGCACAAATGTAAAAGGCAAGAAGATTCAAAACAACTAATGAACATAGATCTTATTCACAATAGTTGTATATAATAATTAATATAGTTGGCAGCTTAGTAGTCTAAAATTAAATTAGGACGAAAATCAAGTCAAGATTGTGAACATCCAGCCTCCATCTAAAGGATCTATAAGAAGGCTTCTGAGAAAATATGGTATTAGACTTCATGATAAATCCCTCAATCGGACGTGATAAACCCAGACTTGTTTCCCTCTTATTTACAGCTTGTTACTTTGAACCTGACATTTTCTCATTTGTCCTAGTATTTTGGTTCATGTCTTGCATCGGAACAAGTGTCTTTTCGACAATATCGTCAATCTTTAATAGCAATTCATAGCCGAATTTCTTTCGTTTCGTATTCTATTGTCTGTACTACAGTGAAATTGCTGACCAAGGGCGTAGGCTCATAATAGCCCATCTTCGTGTAATTTATTTAGTATAGGAGCAAGTGATTTCATTGTTTCTTTTTCTCCCAAAATTATCCGATCTCTAATGATCAGAACTATTGAAAGCATGTTTCTATCTTCGCGTGCAGTATACACTAGACTGCCCACAATTCCCAAAATTGTGCTATTTTGGGATAACCAAGTCCTCCATATACCAGCGGTTCTGGTATTCCTATCCAAACCATCAACGACGTCATTAATTGTAATTCCGCTCTGGTTATCGAGCAATTCGAGTTTTAGCATAGGAAGCATCATACTACCCCCCTGAACCTGTTTATGCTTCTTGTTCATCAACCTACGGGCACTATCTTCGTCCAATCCACGGCCGAGCTCACCATTGCTCGCGAGCTCATCTTTATTCTGATCTGTACTACTATAATCAGGAAAAAAATAACCTGCAAGACGCTTTGCTGAATCATAAATCTTGTAAAGGGCGTCTTCATACTCAAGACTCCATTCAAATCTGCTGGGGCGATTAAACAAAACATCCTTATTTTACACTAATTCATATTTTAGCTTACTTAATATGGAACTTCAAAACATGCTAGCAATTTTCTGGTTTTGATGTTTTTCAAAGATGGCCGTGGACTTTCTGCACATCTGTTGGGCTGATTGGGCGCATTGGCCCTGTATTGTCCGGTATTCTTGCAAAAACACTCGCGGGAAATTAACTTTGGCATTCGATATCTATACGCCTGAATTTGTTTAACTGATTTGCCAAACATTCGAGTCAGAATTTGTTTAGAGCCTATCACAAAAACAGGTAGACATATAGCTTGTGAGGGTTTTGTTCATAAGTGTGGCTTATGAAAGTCAAGTATCTTCCGACTGTCAAAGGAATCCCGATGCGCTATGGGGATGAGGCCAGATTGTTGATATCTTCCAATCTAAGGAGAAGCACTTCAATAAGAAAAACTAAATAACACCATCTGACTTACAGCAGCAGTCTCATTTAGGAAGGTATTCGGTGGCATTCTGTATGTTTTTGGAATGTCTTAAGAATTGAATGTCAATGTCAATAGAAGATAGATGTTGCCAAAGGAGTATGGTTCAGGTTCGACATATCATAGACTATTCCTGTAATGGTCAATATAAGATATTTGAGAGATTATGGACTAGACGTGCTAAAAAAAGTGTATGATGGCTAAAGTAGGAATTCAATAGAGAGGCAACTACTTGATAGTAGTAGTATATCGGTAAAGGCATCTCCAGGCAGAAATGACTGATTGGACCTAATCCTATAGACAGATGTAAGTTAGTTAGGAACAAAGCGTCATCATGTATTAATAACCGATGGACAAGGTATTCCATTATCTGTTGTTGTTGTTGTTATAACTGCGGCTAATACGCATGATGATATGAAAGGCAGCTATAAACACGCTGGATAATACTACCGTAGTTAAAAGATCGTCTAGGACATATAAAGAAAAACAGAATCTTTATCTATCTTGGTAAAGGATATGGCTTTCAAACGATCGTAGTGTACGAATCGATAAAGGATATCTACCACATATTTGACATAGAGGAGAACAATCAGTTATAAAGATTAATGGTTGTAATAATCATCGTCATCATGCTAAAAGAAGATGGGTTGTAGAAACAACTAACTCTTGGTATAACAGGTTCAGAAAACTCTTAGTTAGGTACGAGAATAAGTTAGGAAGCTATTTTGCATTAGTAGTAGTAGTATGTTTAGGCTGTTGTATAGTTATCTATAGGAGGATAATTTTGGGACAGGCTCTTAGTGAAGACTAGACACAGTTAGATCTTATTAAGAATAAAAGACTAAATAAATTCGGAGCGAGTATTTTATTTATCTATTGATCAGATTGATGTCCTAGTGTTGTGGAGT
The DNA here is from genome assembly GCA_963765895.1 of uncultured Nitrososphaeraceae archaeon. Taxonomy (GTDB): domain Archaea; phylum Thermoproteota; class Nitrososphaeria; order Nitrososphaerales; family Nitrososphaeraceae; genus JARBAU01. The sequence goes on from CAVXZB010000019.1 coordinate 410,670, forward strand.
TCCTATCTGATGTCGTTCCACTTTCGAATGTCTCTCCTATTGTTGTACTGCACGCTTTTCTGCTATCGCACACGGTTTTTTGACAAGGTTTGTCGTCAGAGCAGTTTATATTAACCGTTTTTGACTTTACTTGATAGTCATGCATTGTGGTGGAAATCAACACTAATGCTAAAGCCAATGACAAGATAACGAGTGATATGTTCCTATTATACTCTCGCATTTTTTCTTCATTAAAATGTCAAGATTCTAGTTTATTAGATTTGGGTAAGTCCCTACCATAGATTAAGCTTGGATAATTGTTGCACTCGAATCCGACTAAGAAATCTTATTTGCAATTTATATAATTGACACCGAACATCCACGGTTCAGATGACTATTGGTGATATTGACTTTAAGACTAACTTGGCCTGCAAAAAATGTGGTGATTTCGCTCTTAGGCTGTAATGTATCCTTTACACTAGATACCACGTGAGATCATAATTCACTGGATCTTTTTACCCTCCGACCGTTGGGATCATTCCTGTCAAATTCTAATTGATAATTGCTATGCTTTCTCCATAAATGCATCTAAATTTCATATAGAGTAGTGCACACTGGCCTGTGTCAAAGCTGCAACAGACTCCATCAATGAGTTCCTCTTTTCCATAGTTCCAATGTTTAGTATCAGATGAGTCATTTACGCAACTTCTTCCGCATAGTGTGCATTTATGAACTTCTGAGAATAAATCTAGGGCTTCATCTCCAAAAGCTTGTATACCGTATTGAGACCCGTCATCGCAAGTTATCTCCACAAGGTAGTATTCGATCCCATCTCTAGTAAAAGAAATCCTTTTGGGTTTGTCAGTTATTTTGCACCGCATACGACCAGTCTCTTGGTTAATCTTTGAGCTTTTGTCTAAGATATGCCCAGGGGACACCAGATGTCGTAACGCGTCTACGCTGCTGTTATAAATCATGTTAGCGTATCAGCACCTCCATCCTTGTTCCGAAATTGTCCGTGTCCCAACTCGGATAATTTGCAGTCATAGTAAGATCCAGAACAACTAAGATACGTAGTCTGAAGTCGACATCCCTGGATTGATGAACAAGCTGGTTCGTAGAATTCCATACAAAGAATTTCAGTATTTCATCTAAGATTAAGCCAGCTACAAATCTATTGGAAACACTCAACAAAGGTTTGAAGTACCATCCACAATTTATGATTAATAATACTATGAAAAGATTTTCTACACGCCCCATTGGGTATAGATTATGCTAGATCAATGTCCTTAGCTCTAGCGGAGTACAACTATTTCGACCTCACAATTAGTATCACTGATTGATACATGACAGGAAGTATGAGAAACATAGGCCCACAAAATTACTCCTTCGCATTTATTATCAGCCGATCATTATCAATGTAATCTACTTCATCTATTAGTATGGTTTTGCATCTAATAATCTCCTTTCCTCAAATATATTAGTGAACATTAACTCTTAACTATTGTAGCCAAACTAGACCATTGAATCAAAATAGGAAAGCAAAGGGGAAATTCCGTCACTTACCTTGTCACTACATTATATATAGCTTTTAGTTGACGTCCTATTTGCAATATTAGATGCGAAGTGTGTCCCAGCATTGATTTATTGAATTTTTGCAAACATGCTGACTTTGACAGAGCGCTCAGATCTGCATACGGTGATACCATATACCTTCTCGTAATAGAAGATCGGAACATAAAGGGCCTGGGTTATTTTATATCAATTGAGATTGCCGCTTTTGTCAATACGGTCTTCACATGGCCCAAGTATGAAGTTTTTCTTGCTCCTATGAAATCGATGCGTCTCTCAATGAAAAAAGGGGTCTTTAATACCTCAATCAGTCACAATTCGATGTACCATAGGTTTTTATCTATTTATGACTACTTTTAAACATGGTGAGGGTATCTAAGGTTAACGACGGGATTCCGACGTTCGTAAAAGAGTATTTGGATTTGAAGGATATGGATGAGCTCATTTGGGATGAGAATATTCAGGATGGTGTGAGATTCTTTCGAGTTATTAAGAAGAATCCAGATAGCTCAAATCCTGAGTAAATTGACATTTCTGATAGAAGATTATAGCTATTGCTATACAGATATGGCGTATTGAATAGTCTAATTGTGTCTAAGTTGCTAAATTTACCTAAATGAGATGGGCCCTGATTCCTAAGGAGAAGCACTTCAATAAAACTTGTGCAATCCTTAAAATAAGATCCGCAGTACTCGGTAAAGTAGTGATTCTTATTGACAATCATTTAGCCGAAGATATGAATTTGTAAATACTGAGCTCTTGATTGCAGGTTGTAAGTCACAGTCTAATTTCTTATAGTGTTATATACTTACGCATCCTGTGTGAGTAATACAGCTTCGATTTTCAATGTGTAGTAAATTTGTTTCGGTTATTAGGACTGTTATAAATTAGTCTTAATTTAGTTAGCCGCAAGGATCGTCGTTTGCCAATCCTGAGTCGAAGTCTCTGAAGTGACTAGGTTTACATCAACCCTACAGTCTGTACCTAGTAGGATTGAGGCATGCGAACACTGAATTTCCCGCATAACAATAAAATGCCGGCTAATAGTGTAAAATACTGGCGGAAATCAGTTTTAGTGCTTTCTATTCTTTTTGTACGTCAAAGATAACTCCTCGACAATGTCATTGTAGGTATATAAATCACCAGGATTGTTAGGACAAATTTAATTATACTTCATTTGATCCTCAACAAAGGACAGGTTTGTTTCTATGAAATCCGCAATAGTCATTTATGCCATTGTAATCGCAGAATACATCAATTTAGACAATACGACTTGGCAACAAAATGCACTTCAAACATACATTTAAGTCAAAAAATCCATACGCATGAATAATTTAAGCTCCATTGTTTTTGAATATGTTATAACAGATCCTCTCAATACCTGGGATCCGAACCTGATATCATCAATTGTTCGGTTATTCAGGCTCTTCACTTAACAATCTTTTCCATAATCTTTCTGTTGTACATATCTACAAATAGACTCAACCAATTCATGACATGTTTTAGCTTACAATCATTTTCTTTCCTTATAAGGAAAATAATTATCAAAACACCAGTTCTAACTTTTATGTATTGTATTGTCCTTTCTATGAAGCTTTTTCTTTTGATGAATGATTGTGATGTTTAACATTCGGGAATCTACATGCTTGTGGATACCATGTACCACCAATCTGTTGAAATATTGTACATTCCTATCTTTTAATCAAACACTGAATAAACGGTTGTTGTTTAGCTGCAAACATGTTCCTTTCAATGGAGATGCCAATACCAAGGATAGTTATATCGGTTGGCTCACTAGAAACCCATAACCATGCATAGTCACTATCTACTTCAATCAATTTTTCATCTATCTATGATAAATCCAGATAGTTTGCATCTCGTTTGTTTGCAATATCTATCTTCCTCTGCATGTAACGCTAAATCCAGTTCCAAATAAATGGAAAACATGATTTCTTTTAACAATGAGATAGCCTTTATGATGTTTTTAAGTAATAGGCCTGAAAAGTACAACTGTAAGAAGTAATAAACATATACTTTGATGGGGTCCTACGTCTTTAATTCTTTGTTTGGATATAGTCATCATTAAAGTGTAGGGAGTTTTCAGATATAGGTTTATTCGTTAAGTGAACAGAGCCCTGAGGACTATAAAAGCTTAAAAAGGATATATGTTCATGCTTGACGTATCTATGATACTGCCTTACACTAGACGGAATGGTCCAGTACAAAATGAATTCATTAATCGCTGTGTTGGATATAGGTCATTTCACCACTCTCGAACAAAATATGCAAGTCCTGTAATATTCATCAGCTTGCTAGTTGGCTTTATTATTAGTTCTCCTTTTTCGCTGGTAGGAACTACATACGCGCAACAGGCAGCAACAAAACTCCCAGAACGGATGTCATGGGAAACTGCAAAGGCTAATCCAGTCTCTAAGATGGAATCGGCATATGCTGCAGTTGGGGATAAGATCTACATAATCGCTGGTTATGGCGAAACAGGTAAAAGAAACAAGAATACTGTAGAAGTATACGATACAAAAACTAATTCGTGGTCAACTGCCGCTCCGGTGCCGGTAAACTTGAATCATGCTGCCTGCGGCTACGTATAATAACAAAATCTATTTGGTTGGGGGGTTTTTGGATAACAAAGTGCCGTCAAGTAGACTCTTTGTTTACGATCCTTCACAAGACAAATGGTTTGCAGGTAAAGATATGCCAACAGCAAGAGCAGCGTTAGCTGCTCAGTTCATAGACGGAGTATTCTATGTAATAGGTGGAACATCCAATAAGCCCCTGAATACTAATGAAGCATTTGATCCTCGCACCGACACATGGACTGAAAAGGCGCCGATGCCCACTGCAAGGCAACATCTAGCCTCGGCTGTAGTTGATGGAAAATTTTACGCTATAGGAGGCAGACCTACAGGTAAATCTTCAAACCTAGATAATAACGAAGCGTATGACCCTAAGACTAACTCGTGGAGTAAGTTGGCCGCTATGCCCACAAAACGTGGCGGCATTGCTGCATCTGTGGTCAATGGAAAAATCTATGTTTTTGGAGGAGAAGCTCCAGACAAGACGTTCAATAATAATGAGATGTATAATCCGCAGACTAATAAATGGGTCGAAGAATTACCCATGCCAACGGCTCGCCACGGTCTGGCAACTGCGTCGATGGGAAATAACATTTATGTGATAGGTGGCGGACCCACACCCGATATTTCCTTCGCAAATGTAAATGAGGTATTTCATGCACAAGATACTGGCTAAATGGTCAGTCTCAAACTAGAATTCCCTTTTTTTAGCTTTTTTGTCGTGATGTCTACTTGATTAGTGATACTAGCTAGTGAGACCAAATAACATAGTTGATATCTCTTTAGATGAGGCCGGAGCACACTATGTCCTAGATTGAATGGAATGAAAACTCAATCTTCCTACTGATTATCAAGAACTGCTATGTTGGACTCTTTGATACCTCATCCCTACAGATTATAAAATCTGGATTGAATGAATTCCTGTTCAAAACGAGAAACCGAGGAAAGTTCAATTAAATCATTTTATAATGCGATGCAGAAGCTATTCCAAAAAAAATTAAACGTAGTCCCCGATATATTGAACCATTTCAAGATCCTTGCCTTAGACGCTCTAGTATTTTTTCTTTTAACTCATCATCACTAATGCTTTCATGCTCAGCCACACCCAATTTTGAAGCCATATCTTCGAGTTTGTCCCTTGTCAAGATACTTTTGCCCGTAATTTTTTCTTCTTGCGGCTTGAGAGTCTGTTCAGTTTTGGCGAGTTCATACTTCGATTCTATTTTTGCCTTCTCATACTCTACTTTGGCTCTTCCCAACGATTTGAATAACTCAGGCAATTTCTTGGAGCCAAATAAGATTAGTCCTACTGCCACCAAAACTAGGATGACATTTTCGTAAGCCATTTACTTAAAGACCGGTAGTTATAATAGGTTAACTTCCATATATTTACTTACGCATCGAAAACGAGTTTCAGTACTCATGTCGCGATAATCCAATCATGGATGATTAGTAAGGCTGAAATCATGGATTCAACACCATTGCTTCTTCTATAAGTTAGTTACTCATTTGTAACCTACTGTCTACAATGCCGTACGTCTTGCCTGGCTGCTTGCTAATTCAATATAAAAAGGCTCTTAGTTCTGTTCTAATGGTCTGTTTCTTTATAACCCAATTAATATGATTGGTAACAGGATGCTGAAGAGTATAACCTATTCATTTATTGTTCTATTAATGAACAGTCATGCTAAAAATAACTCAGTTCAGCAACGTTTTTAAAGATTGAGAATAATTTTACCAAAATTAGCTTGTTATCTTCAATGATAATGAACTGGAATTGGTTAGGCATTCAGTCTCCAATCTTGATTACATCAATAACGATCATCCTACCTATGTCCCTGGCTATAATTTTATCTTCACCAGATGCATATGCCTTGAACATATTAGAAACAACACATCCGTTATTTAGCACTAAGACATATGATGTTTCTAGCGTAACTACTATCGAAATAACTAGCAATTTAGGTAATGTCACAGTACCTACAGCTAGATCAGTATATGAAACAGGCAACATCTCCATCCCCGCTTCAGTTAGCGGATTTATTATCTACATACCTGACGAAGCACATCATTCAATTTCAGAGCACAAGACAATCAGTCTGAAGAATGCTCACTTCATCCCTAGTAATCTGACTGTTCCTTCAGGAACATCCTTAGTTTACATGCATGGCGATCCTAATCATATTCATATAGAGATATTAAAGGATGCAAAATCCGGGCAAACAGTGTGGCAAACTGTTCCGATAAAACATCCCGGTAGCTCCGACGCTAAGGTACTACCTATAGGAACGTATGCAGTAACAGATCAGAAATATAAGAACATGACTGGAACTATAAATGTGTCTGGCAAAGAGAAGGCTAGTAGTAACAATCTTGTGACTGGTGGCATGTTCGTTCCAACACCACTATTACCAAAATACAGGACAGATTTATTGGCTGCTAAATTTAGAGTGCTTTCAACCTACGATTTCGTTAGTAAAACGGTCCAAAAGGATATCAATGGCCCCACCACTTTAATTATATATTCTACAACTTTGCCGATACAAGATGCAACGGCTCACTCAAACCCATCATAGCATCTCTACCTTATCGCTAGTCGATACCAAGAATTGCACACAACATCAGGACAAAAATGATTCAGAAATTCAATTCATCCATGACGTGATTGAATCTAGGCACATTTTATCCTAATTAAAATATTTCTTTATAATGTGGAGATACTATAGACTTGAGCGTATTAATTTCATTGTATCTTTGATTTGAGAATACGATTTCGCAAGGGAAATATTTTAGAAATCTATTGCATCCCGAAATCGAATCACTCTATTGAACATACGTCGGTAAGAAAAACGAACGTGATAATTTGTCTTTGGAGTGTGCAAAAATACGCACATCCCAAAATGCCAAAAAGCATGATTTTTGCGTACGGTTTTTCGTTTTCCGCGAGGCCAAGCTTATAAGCATTGACGAGTGAAATCATTTCTTACGAACTGAGCGAAGAATAAATAATATGTTTAATTATTTCTGTCGCTACTAGCTTAATATCACTCATTCGTTTTACCCCTGGATGTATGATATGATTATTTCGTAAAGCTGTTATGTTATCAGTGACTCGATTTAATTGACGTTAATCGAGAAATAAGGTCGCCGCTACTTTTGACAAATTGCCCATTGTCGCGCATTTACGAATTATTGATCCGTAAAGTTTGACTCTGTTAAACTCCTGTATTGGAGTGGCCACGCTCAATTATATATTTTAGAGCAATCAAACATCAACTACAGGTACTAAAGTTATTTGGCATTTCATTTACTTGTAGATCGTGGTTGGAATAGTATTACGCAATTCTTATGATATTTGGAAATTAAAATACACTGAAAATTATGTCTGGTGGCATTAATTGATAATTAGTGTAGGTCAAAAAATTTATAGTCTCCGATTACATGTACTTCTATCTCTGCGCGACATTTACGGAAATGGTAAAGTAAATGGAGTATCAATATTCTTGTTTTTGTTTCCATTAGCGTTTACTTTATTATCTCCTTCCTTGTGATAGTGCTCTCCATCCACGTTAGACTGCTGAGGACCTGATGACGTTGATGAAAGATCAACATGTATTCCATTACCATCATCATTAACAGCAGAATAACCCAAGGCTTGGTTGGCAAGATTCTTCCAGAATTGCATTTGATGTCCAGCATGACTAGCCGAGAATTCAATACTATTTTCTACCTTGGCATCAGCATTATCTCTATAATCAACCAGACGAATATCAGAAGTCTCAGCATTTGCTTGCCTAGTTGCATAATGCATCAAAGTCAGGGTACACAAGAGAATAACGCAAAGAAATACAAACACGTTCAAAAATATATCATTAACAATATACTTTCTAATGTTCCTGGAATCATCATAGCGAGTCGTATTACTTCAATTTTTATTATAACCTCTTGTTATATTTGATTTAGGCAAGTTAGTCCTGTAATTTTTTTCCTGAATTTTTTTAGCTATGGAGGTACTTCTTAAAAGGCTGTAATTTGGCTTATTTCTGCTAATCATCATTACCAGTTCTACGGCTTGAGTAAGGTCACGAAATGTCTTATAAATCGTATTTTTGAATAGATTTGAATAAATTAATGGGCACAGACTACTTCCACTGTTTTCATATGAATGCCTTTGCGTTTGGATTTCATATAGTAAATGAATTGTAGCCATTAGAAGCCATTGGCATCCCTCTTGAATCGGGCACAGGAAACTAGGTCTTATGGCTGTGCACAAGCCTTAACCATAACATTAACTCTAGATTTAACGTAGGACCAGATAGGACCACCAAGTAGGTTAATATGATAGGCAACAATGACTTAAGCAGAAGGATGGTTGCTCTACGTGATTGATTGCAACTACAGATGATAGTTACGGTCCGACCTTCACATGGTTAACAGATTTGTTATTTCAGTGTTTGCGCTTTTTATCGTACACCAAATGCACTTTGTTATAGTGGAAGTAGCTGTTGCACCATATGATTAAATTGCCATCGATTAGAACTTACTCATATATCTTTTGTTAGTAATGGAAACTAATTTTGTAGTCCATATGTAGATTGGAGGGAATGGGATTTGAACCCATGACCACCTGCGTGTAAGGCAGGTATCCTAACCAATCTAGACCACCCCTCCCAAATAGACGTGACTAAAAAGTTGAGTGTATGCATATAAAAGTCATTTGATATAAGCAGACGCAATCCTAAATCAGAATCAGGCGTCTAAATAATTAAGGCTTTCTCATACTGCACGTAGCCTATGTGTAATTATTTTTTTTGCAGTACAGCTAATAGACTTAATGCCACGATCGATGTCTCCATGAGTAAGGATATTATTTTTCAATTTTAGCTGACATTGTCATGGTTCCGAAAATAGGTACTATTAGTCAATAAAAATTATTAGCATACTTGTTTATAGAATACTAATCTAAAAAAAACACAAAGTCCATAAATATATTGTACGTGGCTGAATATCTATGAGCATAGAAGTACGGAGATCGACGATATTGGTTGCCCTAGGTGTCTTTGCAATTTTCGTGTTAGCTGTCTCAATTGCCGTGCCGGCGCTAGCTCTCAAAAATTACTTTAATTGCACTACCAAAGCGGCCAATAAAAGTGGTAAGCTATCAGCTGATGATGTTAACACATGCTATTATAAGGTCTTTGTAGGCGCCAGAAAATATTATGCAAACGAATCTAGGATGCTATCGTTATCAAGCTGACCTGCGAGGGAATAACTCACCTGGTCAAGGGCGTGACTGATTACTCCCGTGATTGAGTAATTCCTGACGCAACGACACTCATCAAATGATAATTTCATTTTTAATTATTAGAACTCACTTCTTTTCTGCAAAGGCCATTTCAGTAGAGGTTCAAACTTTTATTAGGCCGATAGATTCAAGGTAGTAAGCAGTGGCACCAGAGGAGCAGGGGCAAGAAGACACCCTACATCGGACCGATAAGCTGAAAAAAATGATTGCCGATATTCAGGAGCAATATGAAAATCTCATTGATTCTGCTCAACTCTACAAAAAGGGTAACCTTAATAATAAGGAATTTTTATTTAAACTCGGCGAATACATGAAGTCTATGTCGTCAATTAATTTTCTTTCAACTCAGATTATTTTAGAATTGAAGTCTGTCTTTGAAGAGAATAAGGGCCAAACATCCAATCCATCCTTGACTCCACAATCCGGCTCAAAAGCTCCACATAGCGGCGAGTCTTTATCCAGATTAAACCCCCAAGATTCTAGCAGCGATGATATACATAATATACAAGAGCCTACTTTTAAGCCGGTTACGATCACATTGGAAAATCCACGTCGCAGAAATGATGGAAATCCAGTGTCGATACGAAAATGCCGCAAGTGTGGTCAGGGATTATCAATTCGAGCAAAATATTGTAATAAATGTGGAAGTTCACAGTAGTATTCCAACAATCGGTTTCGTTCGAATAGCTTAGCTTAGCTTCCTTGATACTAAACTCGAAATTTGAGCTGATATAATAAGAGTATATAATATCAGCATAATAATAATCCTTAGATATATAGCCAGTATACAAGACTTATAGGAAGTTCTGAAATTACGTTCATATTATTTGCTATAATTTAGTGAACCATGCTAATACAGTTCGTATCGATAAATAGATAGACTGTACAAAAACGTATAGAAAATTATTAACTCCTAAGGTCGAATTAAAGATAAGTAGTGTGCGAACCCATCGCATTACCAAAAAATCGTTACCAAATATATATGCTGACAATGAGCCATTTAATGTTTGCTAAACGTTGACCATTCTAGAAACATAATATTCCGAAAGACTAATTCGGTCCAAAATTGCTAGGTGTCTAGAGTCATCGGGGGTGTGTCAATGTGCTACAACCCAAATGATAAGATACTTAAATTACAAGAGTGTACATTAGAAATAAAATTTTGTTTGTCATTGTATTTAGAGTTGGCAACGTAGTATCGTGAAGACTATCTAAAGGTCCTAGGCTAAATATCATTTGTAAACAAGATAACGTGTAGCCTCACTTCTTATTTGTATTAAGCCATCATGTTGTCATGATGTTGAAAAAATTATGGTTGTTAGATGACAATAATTCGTAATCAGAAAGATGAGATGAATTCAAAATTTGAGAAGACAACAATTCTGATTAAAATGTTAGGTTTAATCTATTAAGTTAGGATATTCCATCCTAGAATGTAGAAATACAACTATTAATAATATATCTTAGTATTAAGATAATTAATGAAAGTCTTTAACGGGAGGTCAGCTACTGATGAGTACATGTCTACCCATTCGCTAACATTTTCGACCCCAGAAATGACTCTTAAGAAATTCGCCTTGTGGCTGGGTGAGCAAGTGCATGGTCCTGGTGATTCGAAGAGTCCAAGGTTATTATCATATATAGAAGATCTGAAAAATGACGATGATGAAGGAATTACCAGGATTAATCCGAATGTAGATGATTCTGTTTAAGCCCAGTGGAGCAGTGACAGATATGTACGGTTTACAGAAAGCGCCAGATAGACCTAATGCTGAGCAGCCAAGCCCTCCCATCGGTATAGATTCTAAAGGCAATTTAGATGGTCAAAGATTAGAAAGACACGCTGGGTTTGCAGAACGAAAATATTGTACAGAATGTGGTAATCCGATCGGAATACACGCAAAATTCTGTACACGATGCGGAAATAAGCAGAATTGACTACCTATCATCTAGCATAATCTAACGTTTACTTTCAATACTATCTAAATTCGTACAGAGAATCCTTCTTTGATTGTGGTTCGACTTAAAGTGTTCTGATTTATTATGTGGTTTAATAGGTAAGAATCAATGAGGACTTACATCAAGTTTAGGCCTTTTGTTCTCTCCAGAAGTGCTATAGTTTCAACTGTTTATTTTTTGATATTCACATCAAGTTTTCTATCCTTTGAAATCCTTAATTAAAAAATAACAATCGTTACACATAACATCAGAGAGAAGGAAATTTAGTGAGAAGAATCTTGTCCTTTTACAGACTTTGCATGTCTTCATAAGGTTTAATTCATAATTTGCCTAAAAAACATGTCTTTTAATGCGCTCATGATGGGACATTTGGTCAAAAGCTTTTGGATGGGAGTTAAGGGAATTGTTAATAGCTATGCAGGGCCATGTCCACAAATAACATTATCGTATCATTTATTATGTCTGGATCAATTTGCATTACATTACCAAGCAAAAATAGTCGGATCTCGGGCATTTGTTAGAATTGCTGTACGAAGTGTATTCGAAAGAGGTCTAAATTGCGTTAATCTTGTAGTCCTCTTAGGACTAGAAGTGCTGCAGGAAAGGTTTCTATTACATTAGGAATTGGAAGTCGATTTAGCTGAATTTTTCGATACCAAAGTGATATCTGGCTAATGATTTCAGTAATATATAAGAGCAAAGTTTGATAACTGTTTTACCTGATAAGAGAACTTAAAATGGGGTTAAGAAGGCGGCTGATAAGGATTAATTCGCTCAAGTGAAAGTGCATGATTATCATCTAACGCTCCAACACCTAGACTGAGTCCTCTAATTGTGATATCTAGATTGGCAGCCTCTACAGGAGTCAGGGAAAACTCTCTCATTAGAACAGTTCTCACTTGCCTGTCTGGGTCTACTGTCTGGTCAGTTTTTATAGGCACCGCTATGCTTAGGACTTTTGATACCATAGTTGAAGGAACATTACTGCTTCGGCTGTTAATCGAATATTCAATCAATTGTAGTACCGATCTCCCTGTTGGAGACCTTTAGTGCATTAACTGTATATATTGCATCTACGCTGAGAACGCTAGTCGCCTCAGAGCCGGATAATACCCCTGCGACTCCGCTCTTGCTGGATGAGATTGCTGAAAGTATTGAAGGGTCTAAATCCACGTTTACTGTTAACACCCCCTCAAGATATTTGTCCGAAGAGGCATTTCCTACTTCGGGAATTGAAGTAAGAATTTGTTTACAATCAATACTCGTCGACCTAGATGGTCCAAGGCTTTGAATATTATAATTGTGATCATGAGTGTCGTTGTTAAGCGATGCTTTCCAGAAGAAGGAAATTGGGAAGTTTTGCCTATTGAAGATATTTATGTCCGAGTTATAACGGCCCGGTCTCAAGGGACCGTCCTCCCCCGTTATAGTCCCACATATAAATCTGGACGTATATTCTAGGGTATTGGAACCAACCAAGTGAGGCTTCGTAACGGCTTGAATTTTAGCTGAGGAACCGTTGCCTATATTGGCAGACTGGAGTGCCGCAGAATTTTGAAATTGCGCAGAAGAAAGGAATGTCGGGTTGTTGGTTGATTGAAAATCTCCAAATATGGAAATCGGGTAACCAACACCTGAAACAGCAGGTTTTGTATTCTCCGCTTGATATTTTCCCAAAGCTACTGTATCTTCATAATTTGAAAGAAATAAATCAGATTGCCAAAGTGACAGAGATAGTGCAAGTATGATAGTAAGCACCAAAATAACGTTCAAGTTTAAGCTCTTGATAATAGTAAGAAAATTTAAGTCTTTAGTAGACATGCAAAAAATGATGAACTGCAATCTCTAACGATTCGTACCATGTCAATTTGTAAACTAGGCCATATGACTCCAGGCTAGCGGCAACTTTATCTTTAAGCAAGTCATATACTAACGAAATGGCTGATGAAATGTTTATGTTTGGTTTGACAACTGGGGTTTTTGCAGTCCTGACTGGGCTTTTATTCGCATCAAGGGCTAAACGCCGATCCGTAGATACTGAGGCTGAAAGGAGAGATGGCGCTCCGATTTGAGCAGATAGATGGTTAACTGCTATCCTTAAAATCCCCAAAATTTTTCAATTTTAACCGTAAAGTCTGACGCTTCTTCTGTCCCCCATCTATGAGTAAAATCCAATAATGAGGTAGCTAAATATTAAAATGACTTCAGCTTAGCCCTCAGTTGCAAAACCGAAATTCTAAAATCTAACGTAAATACAAAGCTATATTCAGTTAATTATACGGCTTTGAGTTTAACGGCTCGATGAAACCTCCTTTACTATTTCATACTTTGATTTGTATCCTCTTGGGTTAATCATAATGTTGTCGTAGAGAAAACTTGACGAATTTCCAACTATTACCGTAGTAATCATGCCGAGCATATCCTGGTGCTCAAGCATATCGTTCAAAGTAGTTAGTACTATAGCCTGACTGTCGCGATATGCTCCTTTAATAATAGCAACGGGAGTATCAGGCTTGCGGTACTTTAGAAATATATCCCTAGTATCTCTCAATTGATGTACTCTCTTTTTACTGGCAGGATTATAGATAACTGTAACATAATCTCCAAGTGCTGCAGCTTCGACCCTCTTTACAATCATTTCCCAGGGAACGAGTAAATCACTCATACTCACAACTGCGAAATCAGTCATTAGCGGTGAACCCACCAAGGCTGCGCATGAATTGAGAGAAGAAACACCAGGTACGCATTCCAAGTATAGCCCTTCCCCGTTCTTCCAGCCCTTTTCAGCCAAGATTTCGTAAATCAATCCAATCATTCCGTAGATACCTGGGTCGCCCGACGACACGAGCGAAACGATCTTCCCTTTTTCGGCAAAGTCTATTGCCTGGTTCGCCCTTTCTACCTCTTGGGTCATAGGGTATCTATAAATTTCCTTTCCTTCAATTAACTTCTCTATGAGTGTAATGTAGGTATCGTAACCGATGACAATATCGCTCTGACTTATCACTTCCTTCGCACGAAAAGTCATTTGGTCATGGTGGCCTGGACCTAATCCAACGACAAATAATTTACCGGTATTCATTTACTCATTTTCATTCATTAAAGCGCATTTATCTTTTTCTTGATTGACAAACAGACTAATCATGTTTCTACATGTTCTAGGTGCAGTAAGATAAGGCTAACCTAAGTACCAAATCTATTTTGATAGTTCAAATTCCGTGTGCAAAGCTTTGACAGCCTCCTCACAGTCCTTGTTATTTACAACTAAGGCCAGATTGAGCTCTGAATATCCTTGAGTAATCATGATAACATTTACCTCTCGCTTTGCAATAGCACTAAATACCTTCGCAGCAACTCCCTTTATTCCACGCATTCCTGATCCTACCACCGCTATGACAGCAACGTCATCATTTACACTGATTTTCTTAATGACCTTGCCCAATAGATTAAGTTCCAATAAATTTGTCGCCTTATCCAAGGCGTTTTTTCTTACGACCATCGATATACTTGATTCTGAGGGGCTTTGAGATATCATCATAATATTCACCCTATTTTTCGCTAGCGTATCAAATATTCTTGCTGCTGTCCCAGGAGCCCCCACCATACCGCTCCCACTAACGTCAATTAATGCAGTATTTCTGATCATATTTATCGATTTTACAATTTTCTGAAATTCGTTGCTTGGATTTGAAGTGATGAGAGTCCCAATGTTCTGAGTATTGAAGGTGTTTCGAATTCTAACCGGTATCTTTGCCTCTATTACTGGCTCTAGTGCTCTGGGATGTATATACTTTGCACCGAACAATGCCATTTCCATGGCTTCCGTAAATGAGACTTCGTTTAGTACTTTGGCATTTGTGACTATCTTTGGATCCGCAGTCATTAGACCATCTACATCGCTCCAGAGCCAAACTTCATCTGCTTTAATACTCGACCCAATTATCGTAGCAGAGTAATCAGATCCCCCTCGTCCAATGGTAGTAAAGTTACCATTCTGATCTGCTCCAATGAAACCAGTCACCACAGGAATCACGTCCTCCTTCAGCAAAAATTCTAGACTGCGTGATACTCGGAGTTTGGTCGTATCCATTAGCGGACTGGCTTCTCCAAAATCAGAGTTCGTTAGAAGTCCTATGTCCTTAGCAGTCAATGATTTGGATTTTAACCCGTAGTCTAGCAGGGAAAAACAGACAAGCGGAGTTGATAGTCTCTCGCCAAAGGATAGAAGGTAATCGATAGATTTCGGGGTAACTTCGCTTAATAAGACCAACCCCTCTAGAACATCTCTTAGCTCATCAAGTATGGGAAGTATCTTCGCACGTGCCTCAATCTTCAGACTATCACTCCCTATACCATTTTCGATTATCTGCAAGTGGGCTTCTCGCGTATGTTGAACGAATTCGTAAATCGGCTGCCTAAGCCCTTTTCTTACCTTCTCACAGATCTTCAAGATATTGTCGGTCATACCTCTTAAGGCAGAAACAACAATGACTATTTCGTTTGGATGGGTGGAACCATCTTGCTGATCAAGGTGAAACTTGTATTTTTTTATTAATTCAGCGACGTTTTTAATTTTGTCGACAGAGTCGATTGCGGAGCCGCCAAACTTCATTACTATTCGCATATATACCTTGCTAGACCTAGGGTACTTGGTATCAAATAAAACGCTTTTGTTACTCTGATGCATGTTATCATAGCGACCGTTGAAAGAAATGGATCTATGTATAAAGAAGTTATTTCTTTATCCAATATCAACAAGCCAGAGGCTTTATTTGGTTGCCTAGTGCGCGAGTCTTGGTTGAAACTCAATTGTGGTCAATAAACCAGTGATAGGTAATCCTCGAATTGTTCACATTCTTATTATGGCAGAAAGCACCTAATTATTTGCTGTTACAATTCAGTTGGTACAGAAAAAGAAATTTTATCAAATGGATAAAGATGAACGCTTGCTCTTCCTTAGAAACGAAGCTAATCTTTCAGAATCTCAAATAGAACTGCTAACCAATCCTAGTTCTAGCATTAGTTTCGACATGATAAATGGGATGATAGAAAATGCCGTTGGAATAATATCAATGCCTCTTGGTATTGCAACAGACTTTCTGATTAATGGTAAAGAATACATTGTACCGATGGCTACTGAAGAACCCTCGGTCATAGGCTGCATGTAGCAAGGCTGCCAAAATTGCGAGAAATTCAGGTGGATTTAATGCCAATGCAGATGAGGCAATAATGATAGGTCAGGTACAACTTGTATCTGTTTTTTTTCCAGAGTCAGGGTTAAAGGTATTATCAAATAAGGAAAGGCTGTTATCTATAGCAAATAGCACCAGCAGGTCAGTGATAGCCACTGACATAAAGGTGAAATGGTTAGACGATTTGATCAATAGCGGTGCAGGTAAAATGCTTATTGTAGAGATTATTATAAATACGAGTGACGCAATGGGTGCAAACGCGATAAACACTATGTGCGAAGCAATTTCTCCAGCGTTGGAACAGATAACAGATGGTAAAGCAGTAGTAAGGGTCCTGTCCAATTACGCTACGAGACGACTTGTACGGTCTAATGCCGTATTTCGTAAGGAGGATCTTGGGGGGAAAGCATCGTTGATCGAATTCTTTATTCGTATAGCTTTGCATATTCTGATGTTTATCGTGCAGTTACTCATAATAAAGGCATAATGAATGGGATAGATGCACTTGCAATTGCGACTGGACAAGACTTCAGAGCCATAGAGGCAGCTGCTCATGCCTATGCCTCAAGGGATGGAACATATCGTTCGATGACAAGATGGAGCAAAACCAGTAGTGGCGATTTGCTAGGTGAATTAGAGCTACCCATAGCTGTTGGGATAGTTGGAGGTGTTACAAATGTCCATCCAATGGTTATGCTAGCGTTAAAACTCTTGCGAGTCGAATCTAGTACAAACCTTGCAATGGTTTTTTCAGCTGTTGGCTTGGCACAGAACCTCTCAGCTATCCTTGCCTTAGCAACTGTTGGGATTCAGAAAGGACACATGCGGCTCCACGCAAGAAATATAGCTATCTCTGCTGGGGCTCTAGGGAATCAAATCGATATAGTAGCAGACAAAATGATCCGAGAGGGTAAGATAAGTACATCAAGAGCAAAGGAAATTATTCTATCCATAATCGATCAAGGCTAGTTTTAAAAACCATACTATCTCTTCATCAACGGATTACTCAAAGAATGAGTAAATATATACATTACCTCAATGACTCTAGTTATTTATCTTATAAAATGGCAACAATAAAGTTCGCTGTCCCGAAAGGTAGCATAGAAGAGGCAACATACAAGATATTAGAACAAGCCTGGCAATCTATAACTGGCAGGGGCAGGACATACCGCCTGAGATTGAGTGATCCTGAAATAGAAGTCAAAATCCTAAGACCTCAGGAAATACCGACTTATGTCCAAGAAGGATTTTATGATGTCGGGATTACTGGTAGGGACTGGATAAACGAAGCAAAAGCAGACGTAAAAGTTCTGCTTGACCTAGAGTATGGCCGGGTAAAGCAAGTCCTAGCCATCCCAGAAAGCTTCGATGCTCAAAATCTATCTGAATTAATTAGCCATTTTGTGACTCAGAATAAGCCTCTCAGAATATCTTCAGAATACCTTACCACTACTTCATCGTACATAAAATCAAATCCAATCTATCAACAACATTTTGGCAGTTCCGACCCAATGATAATAACACCATGGTTACGAGTTGGACAGAATAAACAAGTTGAAATTTTTCTTTCGTTCGGCGCCACTGAAGCTAAACCTCCTGAAGATGTCGATGCAATCTTCGATATCACAGAGACTGGTACGACGCTTGGACGTAATAATTTAAAAATTATTGACACGGTGATGGAATCTACCGCAGTACTTGTTGCCAATAAGAATACTCTTAAAATCCCTCACAAGCGAGAGAAAATTGCGGACATGTATGCATTGCTGAAAGGGGTAGTGGAAGCACGAAAGAAATTGCATATTTTCGTTAATGTGAGAGAGGATAACATTAAAGGATTACTTGAACGTCTTCCTGCTCTAAAAAAACCTACGATAAGCAAGTTGAGTGAAGACGGATGGTACAGCGTGAACACGATTATAGAGAAGAGCGAATTTATTAAAATTGTACCAAACTTACGGGAATTGGCCCAAGGTTTGGTCGTAATAGAACCAAGACAAATTCTACCATTGGATCAAATAAATCTAGATTCTTATGATCAAGAAATTTAGGATTAAAGATCCCACTTCTGATGCTGCGAAGTTGCGTGGTGGTACCTACAATCCGCCCGACGACATTGATAAAACGATAGACTCCATTTTTAAAGACGTCATAACTAACGGAGATGACGCATTAATTGGTTACACGGAAAAATTTGACAAAATTAAGCTTAAATCTTTAAGAATTTCACAAGAAGACATCAAACACGCATATAGTATATGTAAGTGCCAAGCAAATTCGATCATTAAGGTTAATGAAGAAGAGAGTTGTGCAGACGGAAAGCATGCTCCTCCGACGTCTCACTGCCAGTAAGATACAAACATCTAGTAATGGGATTTTTCTACAAAAACTAATACAACCGCTAAATAGTGTTGGTTGCTACATCCCAGGAGGAAATGCGAGGTATCCGAGCACATTAGTAATGTGCGCAGTTCCTGCTAGGATTGCAGGAGTTAAAAGAATTGTAGCAATATCTCCACCCATGAGGAATGGAGAGGTGGATCCAATGACTCTAGTAGCCGCTGATATATGTAACGTAGACGAATTTTATCGAATAGGAGGAGCGCAGGGAATAGCGAGCACTAACGTTTGGAACAAATGCGATAAAGAGGGTTAACAAGATTGTTGGTCCTGGTGGAATATTCGTTACTCATGCAAAAATGGTCGCCTCACGACATGTTTCGATAGATATGATTGCAGGTCCAACAGAACTCGTAGTTTACTCTGATGATGAGGCTCATCCGAGGTTTGTTGCTCGTGACCTAATTTCTCAAGCGGAGCACAGTGTTGATACTCTCTGTGGTTTGGTAACTATCTCTGAAGTAATCGCTGATGGTGTTAAATCAGAACTTGTTTCAATTATTAGCAACAGGCACGAACCACTCGCTAGGTCAGACATAGTCAAAAGAAGTATACGAAATAACGGATTTATCGCAATATGTAAAAATGAGGCTTCGGCAGTTGAGTTTATTAATGAACTCGCACCAGAACATCTACAAATAATAAGTAAGAATGCAAAAAATCTTGCAAATAAAATTACGTCAGCGGGGTTGGTTCTGCTTGGTAAATACACTCCATCTTCTGCAAGCGATTACGTACTTGGTTCGAACCACGTGCTTCCAACATCTGGATTTGGAAAGTCAAGAGGATCTCTTTCCATTTTAGACTTTCTTAAAATCACTAATAGGATAGAATTATCAAGAAGAGGTTTAGCAGATGCAGAGCCTTTTTTGAAGGAAATTACATTCGCAGAAGGCTTACTTAATCATTACGAAGCAGTGAGGGAAAGAACTACTACATGAGTTGGTTTTCTAAAAGACTAGCAGAAATTTCGAGTTTACAAGCCTATGTAAAACCCTCTGTATCCCCTGGTACAGTAAAACTAGATGCTAATGAGAATTTAGCAGTTGACAAGAATTTTTTATATAAGATTGCATCTCAGGCGCTTATCAGTATCGACTTTCGTGAATATCCTATAGAACAACTCGAGGAAGTCTATGAACAGTTTGGAAGTTTCCTGGGTATGGACAAGAAATATGTTGGTGTGGGTAATGGGTCGGACCAAATAATTGAAGCCTTAATGTCCACAGTGGCTAGAGGTAAGAGGGCAACAGTATTTGTTCCTACTTTTTCATATTTTATGAACAGATGTGATTTACATAATGTGAAGGTGGAAGCTGTCCCTCTAAATAAGAAAGATAATTCTCTTAATAAATCAGATTTTCTAAAGGCTGCAAATAGGTCAGATATGATCTATATTTGTTCTCCGAATAATCCCACGGGCAATCAATTTGGGGCAGGTCTAGTACTAGAAATTTTGGAAACATTGAAGGATAAACTAGTTCTACTGGACGAGGCCTATGTAGAGTTCGCAAAATATTCTCTAGTATCTCAAGTACGTAAACATAGCAACTTGGTAGTACTGCGTACACTCTCAAAGGCATTTGGATTAGCCGGAGCAAGGATTGGCTACTTGGTTTCAAATGAAGAACTTGCTGGAATTTTTCGATCCAATATTCAGTCACCGTATCCGCTAAATAGCTTCTCGATAAAAATTGCTAGCCTTATGTTATCAAATAGTAAGTATATCTTTGATACTGTCAATTTTATAAAAACTGAAAGAGATCGAGTATACAATGATCTCTCAGAGATTGAAGGTCTAAATGTTTACAAATCTGATGCAAATTTTATTTTTTTTGAATCTTTTCAGATGTACAGTAATATCGTGCGAGAGCTAACAAAACGGGAAATACAAGTAAAGATGTTTGGAAACCTTGGTAATTATGAGGGCTGTATTAGAGTTACTATAGGAACCCCCGAAATGAACAATATGTTTTTGGAATCGATTCGGTACTGCAATAGACAAAAAGTGAGGAGCATGAATATACTTATAGAATCAGTTCTCCACACTTCTTAATAGGACATGTTACCGGATTCTATCATATTTGATGTCGATGGAGTCTTAATAGATATAAGACGATCATACAATCTAGCGATAAAGAATACTGTTATCTTTATTCTAAACCAGATTAGTCCTGAACTACATTATCCTAATTTGGTAACTGATAAAATTATTGCCGAGCTCAGACAAACTGGCGGTTTTAACAATGATGTTGATACTTGTTACGCCATCCTTTTAGCAGTGCTTTCCAGTGAACAAGTTCCCCTAATTGAAGCCCGAAAATTTGTCTCTTTGATGACTAAAAGTCTCAATGGACTAGGGATAAAGTATGTAGAAGAGTTTCTCGCTTCATGTGTGTCGAAACACAAGATCAATATGTACAAGCGTCTCTTAAATTACCCCTCATCGGTTGGCAAGAGTCTCCTTGCGACGGTGTTTGATGAAATTTTCTATGGTCCAGAGCTATTCTTAAAGCAACATAAAATAAAGCCGCGATACTATTTTGGAGAGCCGCTCATTGACAACGATAAAATAATAATAAAAAAAGAAACAATGAGCAAACTCTCGCAATTATTTGATGGTAAAATCTCAGTTGTTTCAGGACGAAGTAAATTAGCAGTAGAATATTCACTAGAGACGATATCTGAGTATATAAATATAGGTGCTTGCGTATTTTTAGAAGACGAAGTAAGAAAACATGCCAAACCTAGTCCATACGCCTTGCATAGGGCTACAAAGATGCTATCTTCTAAAAGCGCGATATATGTCGGAGATTCATTGGAAGATTTATTAATGACAAAATTAGCTGAAAAAAGGTACAACCTAAAGATGACATTTATTGGGGCTTATAAATACAGTTTCGATCCTGCGAGAACTATTCATCAGCTTATTATTAATGGAGCCGATGCCATGATAAGAACGGTAAATCAGTTGCCGAATATGTTAAATAAAGTAAATACGGAGCTTTGACATTCTTGACGGATTTGTCCTCGAAGTCTCGAAGTGCGCATATAGTGAGAAATACAAGAGAAACATCTCTGACAGTAGACGCTCAGATCGACGGTAATGGGCAATTTTCGGTCAAGACAGATCTAAATTTTCTAGATCATCTGATTTCTACGATAGGTAGGCACAGTATGATAGACCTTGCCCTTACCGCACAATCTAATGATCATATTGTACACCATGTTATTGAAGATACTGCAATTGCGCTTTCGCAAGCTCTTGATATGGCGCTACTAGAACGCCAGAATATAAGAAGATTTGGATACGCGTCAATTGCAATGGATGAATCCCTTGCCTCTGCCAGTGTTGATCTCGTGAGGCGTCAATTCCATAAGACTGAATTGCAACTAGTGAATAACATGACAGAAGGAATACTAAAAGAAGATCTAGAACACTTTGTAAGATCTCTAGGTACAGAATTTAAATGCATGTACCCACATAGAAGTCAGATACGGGGATAATGATCACCACAAAATAGAGGCGGCTTTAAAGGCATTTGCAGTTGCTTTTCGGATGGCAGCCACTATTGATAACAGGGGCATCGGTGTACCGAGTACTAAGGGTGAAATTTGAATAATGCTGCGAATAGCTCTATTTGATTACGGCGCAGGGAATCTATATAGTCTGAAAGCAGCACTTGAAAGAAATACTGGCGTACAAACTTCTATAATAAGCAAAATGAAAAATCTCCGGGATTATGACGGGCTGATTTTACCGGGTGTAGGAAATTTTGATCCAGCTATCATTTCAATTGGTGAAGATAACGAGCTATTTACAAAAGCAGTAAAGGACAGAATCCCGATACTCGGAATATGTCTAGGTATGGAAATGCTATTTAACAGGAGCGAAGAGGGAAAGCTTGATGGATTGGCCATACTAGATGGCGAGGTCATCATGCTGAACAAAAAACTCACAAAGATACCACATATGGGATGGAATACCCTAAAAATAGAACGGAATGGAGGTAAGCTATTAGATGGCATTTCAGATGGCTCGTGGGTTTATTTTGTTCATTCTTACCGTATATCACCAAGTGATAAGGGAATGATCACCGCAAATTCAGAATACGGAATCACGATACCTGCCTCCATAGAAATAGATAACTTGTATGGCACTCAATTTCATCCAGAAAAGTCTGGCCAGACCGGAGCGATCATAATAAAGAATTTCTTAAATATATGTCGTGATAAGCAATGAAAATAGTTCCGTCTATTGATCTTCTAGGGGGTAACGTAGTTAGACTCATCAGAGGCAACATAGAAGATAAGATAATTTACAGTAGTGACCCGATAAGCATAGCAAAAAAATGGGAAGAGCAAGGTGCAGATCTATTGCATATTGTGGATCTTGATTCTGCACTGAGAACTGGCAATTCCAACATCAGCCTGATTTCAAATGTGATCAATTCACTACACATTCCTGTTCAGATCGGCGGAGGGATCAGATCGGTAGATAGCATAAAGCATATGCTGGATATGGGTGTCTCTAAGGTGGTAGTAGGAACCATGGCCTTTAAAGAACCCAATTCTCTAAAGCGCATTGCTAAGACGCTATCCTCAAAGATCGTCATCTCGATAGATCAATTAAATGGGATGATCATGGTGGACGGGTGGCGTGAGGCTTCTGGCTTTGATATTTTGCATGGTATCAATATGTTCATGAATATGGGATTAAATGAATTTCTTTTTACAAGTATTGATAGGGATGGCACCTTGACAGGACCTGATGTAGAGAGTTTATCGGTTGCGTCTAATATCAAGGATACAAATATAATTGCGAGTGGGGGCATTTCTTCGATCTTGGATCTAATAAAAATTAGAAATACTGGCTGCTCGTCCGTGATCCTGGGTCGAGCCATATACGAGGGACGATTCAATGTTGTTCAGGCAAAGACCTTAGCATAGAAATGTCACTATCTAAACGAATAATACCTTGTCTGGATGTAGATAATGGTCTTGTAGTCAAAGGAATCCGCTTTTCAGATGTGAAAACAGCAGGGGATCCTGTAAAGATGGCCGAAAAATATACCGAACAAGGTGCAGATGAACTAGTCTTCTTAGACATTACAGCTTCTCAGGAGGGAAGACGTACAATTCGGGATGTAGTGAGAAATGTGGCTAGCGTCGTAAATATTCCCTTTACTGTAGGCGGAGGAATAAGAAACCTTGAAGATGCTCGAGAGATTCTACGGAGTGGCGCTGACAAAGTATCAGTCAATACGGCGGCAGTCAAGAATCCAGCACTAGTAACACAATTAATGGAGATATTTGGCAGGCAGTGCGTTGTAGTGGCAATAGACGCGAAATGGAAATCTCCAAGACACGAAATAAAAGAAGAGAGCCAAAAATTCTTGAATAGAGATGGAAAGGGTAGCAACAAGTACGACGTAATGATCTACGGGGGCAAAAAAGAAACCGATCTGGATGCGATCCAATGGGCTAGAGAGGTAGAAGGTTTGGGAGCAGGAGAGATTCTTTTAACAAGCGTTGATGCTGACGGTACCGAGGATGGTTATTGTATAGAGTTGACAAATTTAATATCAAATGCAGTTCGTATACCGGTAATCGCTTCTGGAGGATGTGGCAAACCAGAACATATCCTTAAACTATTCAAAGAAACAGATGCAGATGCCGCCCTTGCTGCATCGATTTTTCATTACGACAAATATACCGTAGGTAGAGTAAAGTCCTTTTTAGATGAAAGCGGAATTACAATTAGAATATAATTCATATTCGACGCCACAAAGTTTTACAATAAAATTTTACAATAAAATGATTCCTATTGCAGGTTTTAGACTGCTTCAACTTACAGCAGGTAGATAAGACACTACTATCGAATTTCGAACTCTAGCAACTCATGTATAGCAATTCAAGAAGGCCATAGAACAACATATTATAGTTAGAATATCTGGGCTTTATATTTCGGATTTCAATTGTGATCAAAATGCAGTGGCAGTGATCTGTCCAGAATCGATTCGCCTATTTCAATTTAGCAAAATTATCTGTATATACTGAGAGGTTCGTATAAGTAAATGATGTCGACGCAATAGAGTTACCTAATGCTGTTTCTGAAATCAGTAGCAGTCATCACGACCGGTTGTAAGGTGGTGAAGCTAATCTGTTGTATATAGAGGCTATATGACGAAACGTTGTGGCTGATTTCTTTCATCTAAGCCTAATAACATAAGACGAATTATTTATATATAGAAGACTCAACTGTCAAAAGTTAACTCAGCTGCCCCGAATATTCGTTCCATTCCTAATGAAGAATTAAATTACCTGCCGCATACATGATTCGGATACAAACGGTGCTATAAAAAGTGAATGAAATAATTGAAGAAGTTGAGATGGATCAATGGCGACGGACCCATTATTCATCAGAAATTCCATCATGTTCAGAGATAGATAGTGTTATTGTCATGGGATGGGTATCAAGTATTCGTGATCATGGTAATTTGCATTTTGTTCAGGTAAAGGATAGATTTGGCGAGACGCAAGTCGTTGCCAAGAAAGGAGACTGCCCAGATTTAGTATTAGAACAGATACAATCCTTGAAAGAACACTCTTCACTAGCAGTAAAGGGACGCGTAAGACTTCAACAAAAGTCGCCAACCGGAGCTGAAATCGTACCGATCGAGCTGAAGATTTTTTCGAATGCAAGAAACGCCGCGCCTTTTATGGTTCAAGGCAAGAGAAGTTCAACAGGTTTAGACACACGGTTAGACCTTAGAGCAGTAGATCTTAGACGAAATATACTACAAAGTATATTTCGTATTCGTGATACTTTGCTAAAGTCAATTAGAGAGTTCCTTGCAAAAGAAGGCTTTTTAGAGGTAAACACTCCGAAAATGATAGCAACTGCGACCGAAGGAGGTGCGGCTTTGTTTCCGATTTTCTATTATGACAGAGAGGCATTTTTAGCTCAAAGTCCTCAGTTGTATAAGGAACAGTTGACAATGTCCTTTGAGAATGTTTATGAAATCGGTCCAATTTTTAGAGCTGAACCTTCACGAACAAATAGGCATCTTTCAGAAGCAATTTCAATTGATACCGAAATGGCCTTTGCAGACTATAATGATGTTATGCAATTGCTGGAAAGACTGATATTCCACGTTCTCGATTCTATCAGAAAGAATAACAATGGAGAGTTAGATTCAGCCGAAATTGTGCTTCCTGATATCAAAATTCCTCTTCCAAGATATTCTTATGATCAGATCCTTGAATCTTTAAGGGTAACCGATGAAAATGTCAGATACGGGGATGACTTCTCACCGCAGGCATTAAAAGTAATTACTTCAAAATTGAACCTAGATGGTTTCTATTTCATAACTGATTGGCCGGCTTCTATTAAACCATTCTATGTTAAACCAAATTCGGAATTTGAAGCGAAATCCGAATCATTTGATCTCATGTTTGGGCCTTTGGAAATATCCTCTGGTAGCACCAGAATAAACAGAAAGTCAGAATTAGTAGATAGAATGAGAAAACAAGGTTTGAACATACAAAAATTTGATTATCATTTAAAAGTGTTTGATTACGGGATCCCTCCTCATGCAGGATTCGGAATGGGCCTAGAGCGATTTCTTATGTCTATAACAGGCTTGGATAATATACGAGATGCCTCTTTATATCCTCGTGACATAGACAGATTAGCACCATAAGACTGAAATAGGTAGTAGACAATATTTGGTAACAATTGAACACGTGAAACATCTCGCATGGCTTTCCCGGCTGGATTTGACTAATGATGAGATAGAAAAGTATCACACCGAAATTGAGAAAATAATTAGATATTTGGATAGGCTAGACAGTATCTCTTTGTCTGACGTCGAGCCAAGACATTATAAAAGGAGAGTCTCAGAGTTCAGGGATGATATAATTTATGATAATCAAACGGATTTATCAAAGACAACCAAGTACTCTAAGGAAGGATATGTAAAAGGACCGAGAATGAGATAACATGAGTAAACTGTGCACTCTTTCTGCAGAGCAGATTATCTCCGGAGTAAGGAACAGAGAATTCACAATAGAGGATTACATAATTCAACTCCTCGAACGAATAAATGACATTGATGACAAAATTAAGGCATTTATTACAATAAATGATGAAGCGCTTAATACCGCCAGAAAATTGGATAAAAAAATAAAAAGCCAAGAGGCTGTGGGATCGTTGGCTGGAATTGCGGTAGGTATTAAGGATAATATATGCACTAAAGACATCAAAACAACTTGTGCATCAAAGTTGCTGCAAGAATATATACCACCATATGATGCGACAGTCGTTCGGCGGCTTAAAGAACGTGATGCAATTATAATAGGAAAAGTAAATTTGGATGAATTTGCAATGGGTTCAACGACTGAATTCGGAAGCTATGGACCCTCCCACAATCCTTGGAATCCAGATTATGTAGTAGGAGGGTCGTCCGGAGGTAGTGCTGCCAGTGTAGCTGCATTGGAATGCACAGTTTCGCTTGGATCAGATACTGGTGGTTCAATCAGATGTCCGGCAAGCTTCTGTTCAGTAGTAGGTCTGAAACCGACTTATGGACTAGTGAGTAGATTTGGGCTAGTTTCCTATTCGAATAGTCTGGAACAAATAGGTCCACTTGGAAGAACGGTTTCCGACATAGTAATGATCATGAATGTAATTGCAGGTTTTGATGAAAATGACAATACGACTAGCAACGAAATAAAGACTCCAGGGTTCGTTGCTTCAGATGTAAAGAGGCCAGTTCGATACGGGTTAATAAAAGAGTTAGTTGAAGCATCGGATCCTGCAATTTCTAAGCTTGTCTATTCTTCACTCGATTTATTGTCTTCGAATGATTGCAAATGGGAGGAGGTCTCTTTGAACTCTGATTACGCACTTGCTTCTTACTACACCATCGCAATGGCTGAAGCGAGCAGCAATCTAGCTAGGTATGATAATTTGAGATATGGATTTGATTTCGATCCCGAGGGCTATGAATGGAATTCTTATTTTTCAAAAATCCGAAACAACTTCGGAGATGAGGTAAAGAGAAGAATAATGATAGGATCCCATGTATTGCTGTCAGGCTACTATGCAAAATATTATCTCAAGGCACAAAAAGTCAGATCCATATTGAGACATGAGGTCAAGAAATTATTCAAACAGGTTGATGTTTTGATCTCACCGACAATGCCAGTACTTCCATTTAAAATAGGAGAAAACATAGATGACCCAATGAAGAGATATCTTATAGATACAAATACAGTAGTTGCTAATCTCGTAGGAACACCTGCAATATCTCTTCCCGCTGGCTTTAGTGATAATCTCCCTATAGGGTTGCAACTGATGACCGATGAAATGCAAGAACAATTACTTTTTGATGTCTCAAAAATGTATGAACGCGTAGCATCTGTTAAGAGGAGGCCGGATTTATGATGGATGAACAAGTAAATATTGGCATTGAAATACATTGTCAGCTAACTGGACTTCAAACTAAGCTCTTTTGTAAGTGTAAAGGGGACTATCGCAACGAGCTTCCGAATAGAAACATTTGTCCAATTTGTTCTGGGCAACCGGGGAGTATGCCGCTATTAAATGGTAAGTCGGTAGATCATTCTTGTATGATTGCATTTGCTATGAATTGTATTATTCCGCCAAGAATGGGATTTTATCGAAAGAATTATTTTTACCCTGATCTACCCAAAAACTATCAGATTACCCAATATGACTCTGGCGGTATAGGTAGCGTTGGTTACAGTGGAAAACTTCAATACGGAGGAGAATTTGCTAGAATTCGCAGAGTTCAATTGGAGGAAGATCCAGGTAGGTTAGTATACGAAGGTGATATGGATGCCAGTTTTTATACACTCATTGACTATAATCGCGCAGGAACCGCCCTAGTTGAAATCGTCACAGAGCCTGATTTTAAAGATGTGGCCGAGGTGAGGACATTTTTGAACAAGTTGACTTCTATTCTGGAACATTTAGGGGTTTGCAACACAAAACTGGAGGGATCAGTCAGATGTGATGCAAATATTTCCATAGGAAGCGGGAAGCGGGTAGAAATCAAAAATGTCGGCTCGTTTCGAGAAGTCGAGAAGGCATTAAATTTTGAGATTACTAGACAAAAATCACTTTCATCCCACAGTATTGAAGTCAAATCGGAAACTCGGCACTGGGATAGTGAACGAAAAGTGACGAAGCAATCCAGAGCCAAGGAAGAGGAACAAGATTACAAATATTTTCCCGAGCCAGATATACCGATAATACTCCTTTCTGAGGAATATTTGTCATCTATTCAACAAAAAATGCCAGAATTGCCCGATAAAAGAAGGAATCGGTTTGTTGCGGACTTTCAACTTTCCGATCATGTTGCGCAGGTCCTAATTAATAACAAAGAGATGGCGGATTTTTTTGAGGCGGCTGTCCAGATATATTACTCCCCAAAGGAAATTGCTAACTGGTTAGTTTCTGATGTGATGAGTTTTATTGGAAACTCAAAGACAGAAGAAAGTAGTATCGCTCTAGACCTTAGGATTGCACCAAAGCATATTGCTGATTTAGCAAGGCTAGTAGACGAGAATATAATTAGTAGGCATACTGCCAAATTGACATTGAGCAAAATCATGAGGACAGGCCAGATGCCTTCTCAGATAATACGCGAGTCCGACTCTTCAAAGATACACGACGAAAGAATTCTCTTAAAAGCAGTAGAGGACGCCTTCGAATCAGAAAAGGCTCGCTGTAATTGATGCTAGTTCCAATCCAGGTGTCGTTAACTTTTTACTTGGAAAGGTTCTAAAACTGACCCAGGGAAGAGCCGACCCACAAATCGCTCTGGCATTAATTAGAAACAAACTAAGAAAAACAAGCTAGCCAATCTGAGTTTTTACATAGGTCCTGCTAAGTGATTCCATTAATTAGAAAGTCGAGATAAGTGATCCTCTCATTTAGCTCATTTTGATATTATCCTGTCTTACTCGCATTGGATAACCATTGATGGTAAGTGTGTGTTTCGGGTTTCGAATAGTTTTTAGTCAAGCTCTCAAAATCGATTCGGTCAAGCTTCTCGGAATGAATTAATCTTCGTTTACTTAGATAATCAGATGTCAGTCGTTTGTGGCATGTCTGACATACTGTCCTAAGATTATTACGATTGTGTAAAAATTCAAGGACGGCTCGCATCCTATTTTCAAAGGTGTCAAAGGTATAACCATGCTTCGAACCCAAAGATCTGGGAACGATATGATCACATTCCAGATTCTTGGATCGAACGAACTTTCTATATCTATATGCATATTTCTTTTTGCAAATCTGACATGTATAATCATCGCGTTTAAAAACATCGGATCTCACACGATCCCAATAAAAATTATGATAATACCACCGTCTAAATGTTGAACTACATTTTTTTGAGCAGTACTTTCGGTATGGAGCCCTAGGGTAGCTCGAGCACTGGGTATTTCTACACAACATTATTCCCCGATCATCGTACTTATCAAACTCTCGGATATAGACTATGATCTTAGAACTCTTTTTTGCTATTGGAGTCATACAGAAGAGAAAAGTTCTGCGATTCTGGAATAGATATATCTATCGAGGGTGTATGTCTAAT
>CAVXZB010000020.1:0-19157 GCA_963765895.1 uncultured Nitrososphaeraceae archaeon
GAGACTAATTTCTTTGGGGCTATTAGGGTTATTAAATCGATATTGACTACGGAAGAGAAAACAGATGAGTGGAAAGAATAGTAAATATCTATGGGTAACAAAATTGCCGTTCCTCTTAATACAACTTATCACGCTACAAAATTTGGCTTGGAGGGAATATTTGAATTGCTACAATTTCAATCGGAATAGTTAGGATAAAGATAATACTAATAGAATCTGGAGCTGTAGAATCTAATTTTTGGGCTAATTTGAAAATCGCTAAAAGCTCTGAGTAGATGTACAGCCCTAATTCGCCTTAGTTACGATTAATTCAGACTGTATCAAAAGTGGTTGAAAGAATGTCCGGAGAACCAATCACCGCAGGAGAACTTGCATGAGTGGTATCAGAGACTGTCACCTAGAGGCTATCACCTCTGACGACCCGGGTTTAGATACGTGGGTGGTAAGGATGCCACAAGAATAATGATACAAGGAAGATATATCTGAAAAACAGTTTAAAGAATGAATGATGGAGAATTTCGGCCTGGTATAGGAATCCGTGAAGACTGATTATTACAAATATTTACTTACCGGCACAGACCCATCCTCTAGATAGACTCATTAAAGCTAGGTATTTTTGAGCTTCTTCTAGGAATATTTGGAAACTTAATTACTAATAGGCCGCCTTATTGTATTCATTTATTTATATCGATCATATATCTCACATAGAGAGCATAAGATGTTATTAATTTATTTCGAATAACCATTTATTCCTATAACTCATAAGTAAATCTACTGTCGTTCCTACAGCATAAGGTTGGCTGGAAACCCAAGAGCACATTTGTCAAATTGATGACATGTGTTCATCCGCGCAAATTGTTTTGGGGGCTACACCATCAACCAATTTGCTATTTTTTTATTATAGTATACCCATTTGATTAGATTTGGTTGTCATTCAAGCTATTAAGGTGATGCGGTCATAACTCTTTCTATCTCATATTATGGTAAGTTATTAGTTAGTTCTTTTTGAAAGTTTCATAATCAACTCTTTAATCATTTTCTGTTGCTCCAGTATTAATGCAATAAACAACGATTCAGTCATAAATGGCTCGCCTTTAGCATTTATTGCATCAACATATTTATTAATTTCCTCTATCATTTCCATAAATAATTCTTATCTGCTTGTAAAGTGAATGCAAAGCCATTTTTCCATGACTCTATTTCTTTTGTTAACCTATAGTTCTCATTTGTAGCCAAATATGTAATTAGCGCACATTCCTATTATTATTATTATTTTTTATTATTATTATTATTATTATTATTATTATTATTATTATTATTATTATTATAGATTAGACTACTTTAGGGAGTGAACAGTTAGTTTGGTTGGTTGGTTGTTTATTGTTCATACTTACACATTGTCCTCATTTATCCCGGAATATATCTAATATGTCTCCCTTGGAGAGAGGTGTATCTGTACCTGTTTACTTGTAGTATAATTCCGTTTCAACGGCTTTCTGTACATCCGGATTGAGATTCTCTTGTTTCTTTAGAAGCAGAAAATCTCTCCAAGACATATTGCTAGTGGTCGTAGAGACCTGTCGTGCAGCAAGCTCGTTTTTTAGCGAATCGAAGATCTGATAATGTCGATAATAGTATACGCTATTATTATCATCTAGCGAAACGGCATTCTGTCCACATGCAATGCATATCTTTCCTGCTCCTATAGTCATTATTTGTGATAATTTCTAACCCTTAATATGGTTTAAAAATATTATATATCAGCTCAATTTCCCAAACTATACCATCCATCACCATTTTCACGTAGTGCTCAGACAATAAACGACAATCTATTAAATCAAGTGACTATATCAGCATTTAAATATAATACTACAATGAGTAATAATACCAATATTTTCAAATCTAACGCAACTAGTGATTCTCGTACTAGCAATTTCACACATTAAGTTGATAGGATAATTACTAGACGGTTTGATGTATAGATATTCTTACTTATTCTTACTGTATCTGGACCTCGAATACTATTACTAAATGCTGTAATTACAGACACAGATGAATATTTAGCTGACGGACATGGGTTAAACTTCTGTTGTCAGGAAGTACCTCCTCCATTCGATTGTGATCATAGCAAGAATGGTGGAGGTAATCCTGATAGATAGAGATGTCAAAAAATGATACTCCGTTTAAATCCTGCTTTTACACCTGTTTTTAGCACGAATTTGATCTGTAGTGAGATCGTAGAGATATTTTATATATCATAGTCAGCAGTCAAAATGTGTGATTTTGTTAGTATAGCTAACTTCATGTTGTTGGTTTTAAATAATATATTAACTAGTAACAATATACATGACTCTGGCTAACGGGAAAGATATTAAGTCAATGTTAATAAACAAAAAAACTATTTCATTATTCTTTCAGTTGTCTTTGACGGTCCTGATTTTGTTAGGAGCTGGATTAGCACCTGCTCAAGCTTCAGCGCAATCAATTCCAAGTACTGGCAATACATATTCCTTCTCAAACCCAAATTTATCTTCTCCTGTCAGACCTAGTCCAACTACATTTCATCCACCGTCAATATCTCATGAATTGTCTGCCGCTCAAAAAAGCGCATCAACAAACAAGCCATGCACACTTACACCATCGCTGATAGAACACGAAGGTACTCCACAACAGACAGAAGGTCCATACTTTGTTAATGGCATGCCTAACCGATCTGATATAAATCAGATCTTTCTGATGGTTCAATACAGCAAGGCATCCCATTGCATCTAGTAATTCATGTTTATGGTATAAATAAAAATGGTTCATGTAGTCCTCTCAAAGGAGCCAAAGTAGATATCTGGCAGGCTAATTCTCAGGGTATTTATTCTGATATTGCTGACCAAGGTAATATAGGAAAGAAATTCCTTAGGGGATATCAACTTACGGACAGTAGTGGGACCGTTAGATTTACAACGATATATCCAGGTTGGTATCAGGGCAGAGCCATTCATATACACGACAAGGTTAGTACTTTTAACGGATCAGACAAAACTTTAGATTGGACATCACAGCTATACTTTGACAATTCTGCAAATGAACAGGTCCACAAGCAACTACCATACAGCAAACATGGACCCCCTGACATGACGAATGAACAAGATGGTATTTATGCAGGACCATCAACTGATGGCCTATTTCAGAGCAATAGTGGGAATCATTTAATGGTTGATTTAACTAAAGAAGGACAATCCTACCTTGGTACATTCAATATTGTATTAAAACACTACTCAACAAAAAGTTAATCAATTCTAAACCCGTAGTGATTCCAAGACTAAAGAGGAGGACGAGATAATAAAATATATAAAATAGTTGGGGGCAATGTGCCTGCATATACGGCTTTCGAGTTCTGCAATACTAGTTACCAAAAAAGGTAAGCCGATAATAGTACTTGAATACTAATACAAAAGGTCAGCATAGTGAGACATTTGAGCAAAAAATGACAAGAAATGTCATCGCATTCTTTATCATCACCATTACCATCATCATACACTAAATTCTCCGACCTTGGCAAAGTATTCTGGCCTGAGACAACACAACTGAAATTCATCCTTGGATTAGTAGAATAAAGGACTATTGATGCCTGTAGCCAAGTGATAAATCAAACAAACGCTCTACTAGTAAATCAAGATAAATGTGGCTTAAGTTTTTCCTGATTTTATAGTCTTTGATTTGGATTCCTATATCTATGCTGGGTCGGACTTTTACTGTAGTTATCTTTGCTCCTTAAGTTACGCTAGGTTTGGGAATCTTTGGGTTTTTTGTAAGTTGCAACTCCTTTCCATTTTGATCATGTCCATCATCAGGCGCGCTCCCCTAGCGTATCTACGCATTATTATCTTCCCGTTAATCTTATTCAATTCGCATGCTGAATAGTAATATATATGGTATTCCCATATTTTACATGGATTCAAAAGCTCTGATTCATAGCATACTAGCAGTATCAACAATCATCATGATGCTAGTAACAATGGCGTCAATAGGACAAAGACTAGATGCTACATCTGCAGTAACAACAACAAAAAGTGCTGCAGAACAATAACCCCCAATACAAATGACATAAATTGTCAATCTAAGAAGGGAACTGCAAACACTGAAACAGCTCTGGGTACATTAAAGTTTGCAGGTGAAAAATGTACAGGTGAAAATCGTGGAACGGTAGGACAGGCGGAGTCAAATCCAATCTAGGAGCTATAGGAATACACGGTGTTAATGGCCCAAACGACAATTCTCATATTGGGGGATTTATCAAAAGGTAGATAAGTA
Organism: uncultured Nitrososphaeraceae archaeon; assembly: GCA_963765895.1. Lineage (GTDB taxonomy): Archaea > Thermoproteota > Nitrososphaeria > Nitrososphaerales > Nitrososphaeraceae > JARBAU01. Next base: position 4,306 of record CAVXZB010000020.1, read on the forward strand.
CATACTCCATTTTTCTGCGTAGAAATAATTGTCTGCACTTGCTTGTCCTATATAAATTACTGTAAATCTGCAAAGCAAAGATTTACTCATCTTATTAGTGCGAATTGTGCACAAATTGAGAAATTATTCTCTACTGAATATGTGAAAAGTCCTACTTCTTCCTCTCCTTCATTGTCTAGAGGCATTCTAAAATGGGAGATTTGATTTATAGGACAATGCCTGGTTATGACGTTTAAAATTCAAGTGTATTTCGATCATGAGGCGCGCTAACTAAATCTTATAAAGATAACAATTCATTAGGAGAGCGCCGTCCAGCCAGCCTTATGAGTTGTTTTTATTAAATCCTATAATTTTATGCATATATGTTATCATGCGTTAGTTACTCTCGCTTTCGACTGGAAACTAGGAAATGAAGAAGACTCTTCTACAACAGACGCTGAAATAAATAAGCCCTAAATATTATATCGTGGAATGAGTCAGGATTCCTATGGCAACTATCAGTGTTATTGTCTAATAGCCATCGTTATTTCGATAACTATGACTATGACAGTCTATACTCATACAGCAAAAGCAAACTCAATATTACCAAATGGTTAAGAAGAACCGTAACATGGCCGTCGCGATTAGAGGTATACCAGAAAACTGTGCAGAAAACACGACCGGATCTGGAAACTCACTATCGTCTATTATGAGTGTCCAATGTAAGTAGATAAGAAAAAGCAAGGAATCGGATAGATTGATGGAACTTGGATGATAATAACTGTTGCAATAGTTGTGGTTATACTATTCTGATAACAGGAAGGATTAATATGAGTAATGAAATGGAATTTATTTCAGATCCTTCGGTATCTGTAATTCTTTTCTATCATGATAAAATTACGCATGTCTATTATGAGGCGCACCAAATAATATCTTCTGTAGAGAAGAATTGTTCATATAAAAAGATCCAGTCTGATTACTGATTGATTGCCGATTGCTCAAAGTTTAACAAAATATGGCAATTTTTTCAACGGTATCTGGTATATCATAAATACTTGTGCTTCATAACATAGTTCTATTATTTGGAGGAACAGTAACGAACTAACTTTGTATCGATATGAATGAGAGGGTACTCTGAATACGAGAAATATGTAGGGGAGGTTAACCAGAATATACTGTAATTTAACGATTGAATCCGTTCTTCAATATCATCATGATCCTTTCTGTAATTAGAATTCGTAGTAACTATACCCTCTTATCACCAATGCTATTAATAGCAAGGACCGTAATTATTGTTCCAGTTATTACTGCTCAACCAAATTTCGCCTCTGCTAGTACCACAAAAGGAAAAGGTTGTCCTAACTGCTATTAATGTTATGCTTGAATAAATTGGCTTCAAGGCAATTTCCAGTCCAACAAAATAAGGTCAGAAATATCTTACTATTACTAATTCTTTTTTTACACTCTAGGTATTTGAATTATAATCAATGTCCAGACCAGTAATAGCCAAACAAGTAATAACTATTTCAAATATTTACTATTAACTATGAAGGGTATTTCTTCGATTACAAGATATTCTACCCAATTTTGATGAGGGTTTTGTAATCGAGGAGGAATGAGACACACATCGCCTGACATTCAGTCATCATTTCTAATTTCATAGATTAGGATCGAAAAGATTTCTGCTAGCAGTATCATTTAATAATCCGTCTACTACCAATATAAAAAAATGAAGAGTTAGAAACAAGTTGGTATCCTTACATCTGTTTCTTATATTCACTAATTGCTGGCATCATTATTACTGTCGTTAGGACTATTACCTGTATCCTTACTGCCGCCAGAATTGTCGTTAGTATCGCTACTGCTGCTACTGCTGCCTACCCCCTCCAAATGTAGAATCAAAACAATCTCTTATTTGCTGTTTCGTTGCAGAACCACCGTTTGAAGCGTCAGAAAGACAACTCTGGAACTTGTCGTAATCGCCTTTACCCGAGCCGCTACTGCTTCCACTGCCGCTACTGCCACTGCCGCTACTACCACTGCCGCTACTGCCACTGCCGCTACTACCACTGCCGCTACTACCACTGCCGCTATTGCTACTGTCGTCTTTCTGTGCAAATACATGGCTTGTGAAACTAACTGATGACATAGATAATGCCACTGCAATTGTCATGAGAACAATTGATATCATTTTTGTTGTATACATTGTTTCTTTAACGAATATCCTCTTATGTCATTTAAATTATTTACTCAACATTTTGTTACTCCTTATTCAGGTTATGTTGTTAAACAAAATATGTGGAATTAGGTCATAATATTTTGCAAGTCGAAATGGCATAAATGGTAAAAGCTATCAATTTGGCTACATTTGATGAGTAATTTATATAATCAAGGCGAAACTGAACACTCGAAACTATTATTATTATAACGAATCATCTTTTTTGCAATAGCAATATTGCGACAAGAATAATCTCGCATATATTGAGCATTTGTGATTATTAAATCAAGACGAATTCCGATAGGTAAATCCCACCATAGATCAAACGCAATACAACTTAAATGAGGATTCAAAAGGGGTTGAAACCATCAAATATTAATAATACCGTGCTTGCTGCGAACGTATCATCTTAAAGTCTTGACATATCCATAGTATCATAGGTTTTTCATATTAGTAATTAATTTGCCGGAACAGTCATACGATTGGAGGAAAATTAAAACTTCTATGAAATGATTTACATATTTAATATTGCTTTTGCGATACAGAGCATCTAAAGGAGTATCATATTATACCTTTTTTATATTTTATTAGAGTTTTTATCAAAGTTAACGTCTTTTTCAAAGTGGGAGTGTTTATCTGCTAAATAATAGACAGATTAATTTAGCGTAGAGAGGATCGTTGTTTGAATGTTCTTAAAATGCATAGATTGAGTACGATAATATATCAGGTTAAAATGTGCAAATGACCATCAAGAGTATACAAGATAAATAAAAGATATTGTTTTTTATTCTAAATATATGAAAATTCCAAAGTAGATACCTTGATATGGTTGTAAAATCAATACCTGACTCCCTTCTCAATAGTATAAGGCTTCAGGTCTTTTGCAAAATGCCCAGAATTATATTTGCAAGAACAACGCAATCAATCTATCAATTAATCTAAGCCATGTTCTAGGGCTATAGAATTGGTAGAAGATATCTATGATTAGATTGAGGTTTCCATTCTCACCAATCTCAGATAAAGAATAATACAACTCGATATAGCAGTAGTATTCATAATGAAAAGGTAAACAGGCGCAACTTAGCAATTGAAGCAGCATTGACAGTAATAATGTTAGTTGGCACAGCCTTGATATCGATCACCGCATCAACAGCAGATAGCATATTTGCAAGAAAATATGGAAGACATGATGTAAATAATATTGATCAAGCGGCGTCTATTAGCAATTCATGTCTAAACCCTAATCTAATTCTAATACTAACGATAATATGATTAGTAACAGTAATTGTGGCGGTACAGTGTCACAGCAAGGAAGATTAGGGCAAGCATCAACACCGACAACTGTTCAAAATGCAAACCCTACAATCGAAGTGCAACGATCAATACAACCACTATTAACAACAAGAGGAAACTGTACAGCATGTTTTGATCCCTTACCTCTGCTCAGAAATCGGGTTTGAAAATACACTCCACATCCACATCCCTAATGCCGGGATAACTACAATCAAAGAATTATGTGCGTTCCTGAGAGATGAAGTTGCGAACTGAATAGATCCGATAGAATCAATCAGCACAATAAGTAGTGCCTTACCTGACGATCGAGTTAGTCAAAGCACTATTTCAAACATAACGTCTCGTGTGCTAAGAGCAGTCGAATAATATAAAATAATTAGTCTCAGATATATGCATGCATAAGATAGACAGCCAGAGAAAAACAATCCAAGGCCCACCCTAATAACTAGGGTGATCTGAACTTTACAACACTATAATTAATCTTAAACAATCAAAAATGATCCTAAAGGCAAAGTAATGATTCTTGTTCTGATCAAATTATTATGTCTTTTAATATCCAGCTTGTATTTTAGGGTTCACAGGCTCTCGAGAATTCTATTATAATGAAATCAATTGTTATAGCAAGAATCTTGTATACATACAGAACCTACTGAATTTACTTCATTTAAAATAGCTACTGATTTGGTTTATATTTCGCTCAATTCTAAATCGATTTTTCTGCCCAGCACCGAAATATTTGAATAAGTCATTTTATCTTCTTCTTGGCTTGATAAAAATGGTTTATTATACATGTACAAAGTGCCAAGCTCAGATAGCAGACACATCACTTGATCGTAAGAAACTAAATCAACAAATCTGGGAGCATTTTTGTAGTTTCCACGCCGAAGAGCAAGATTTGGACGCATTAACTGTCTTCCGTGCTTATCTGAATCCTGAAAAGTAATACTAGTATTATTTTGTTCATCTGAACCTTCTAGAACCTGCTCTTTAGTGGGCCGGGTCGTTTGTGAATTGTTATTGACACAATTTCCTGGCCCCGAATCATAGAGCTCATAAGTAGTATGATGCTACATAGGCAGTCATCTGATATTGTCAATTAATTCAGGTCAGATATAGAAGTATCATCTCAGCTCCATACCGCTATCTTCTCCCTTGTCATTCGTTGTCGCATCCATATAGCAGACTTAAAAAATAGCCATATAGAAATATCTTTGTCGTATGTCCCAGAATAAGGGGAATTCTCCATTTAGTTTCTCATTATTGTTAAAGATAATAAACATGCCGGTATAAAGTGAATAAAGCGTCGTACCACTAGATGACTATTAGAATAGAAACAGTAGCAGCCAGCAATAATGGTGGTATTAGTGCTAACGTTCGTGGTAAACACAACTACAGTATTTGCTGACTCGAGCGGAAATAACGGACAATGCATACAGCTTCAGAAAACGTTCCCACCTGAATTACAAGATTATCAAGGCTGTCATGACACATTTACAGGCCCAGGACACAACGAGCCACCACCACTACCCTGAGCCACAACCAATATCCTAGTCCTGAAATATAACGCACATAACAACCTCATGGTCAACTGCTCTAATATTGGTTTATTAGTTGGGAGACATGGCCCTCATGGTTAAATCAACGTATAATAGGACTATTACTCGGTTAAAGAGGATACTATGCTCCCATTTTCTTTTTACGAGTGAAGGTAGTCACCTTAGTTCGTTTGTTCTTAGTCATGTGCGGCACTTTTAATTCTTCTGGGAAATGCAAACTGCGTATTCCCTATCTGCCGGTTGCCTCCCGGTGTCTCAATTTGCGCTATATATAGCTTAGATATGATATATTATACTATAAATTGGTCGTTATCGCTGTATGGGAACGAACTGTATATTGCCTTTTTTGCAATGCTATGGCGACGCTCAAGCCAACCAAGACAGGTCGTATAATGCTACGATGCAATACATGTGGCGCTTTATTTGTTAATGGAATACTATCATAGCAAAGAATTAAGACATCGAAGGATTTCGTATTTCGGCGTGTACGTTGACTTCAATGATTAGGATAGTTTGTATCCAAGTCTAATTATACGAAGGCCGACAATAGTTCAGTGAATAAACGATTGTTGATTGGTATACTATTCTTGCGCAGATATTAATGAGTAGACTTGCAAATATCGCGTATGTCCTAGAAATATAATATCTGAGCGATTGGCTTGCGTCAACTGTTTTCACAATTTACTGTCTTTGTATCAACGCCTAGTTGAAAGTCAGTAATTGTGTCTGTGCCTGCACCGCAATTAATGTGATCTTTGTCTGGACCTCCAGTAAGGATATCATTACCATTACCTCCAGATATTTGGTCACTGCCGGAATTGTCTTGTGTAATGTCATTTCCTGCAAAGTCATTCAGCATGTCATTTCGTTGGCTCTCTTGCAATTCGATCGTCTCCATCACCGCCTTTGATGATGTCAGCTCCGTTGCATACATTTATTCCGTTATTTCCAGCTCGGCTATTAATAATGCCATTTCCGGGAGTTCTTATAAGAGTATCATTTCAGTTGGTACCCGTTATGCTCCTGACAGGACTGCTGTTACTAACACAAGAACTGTCAAGAGGCGGAATAGGGGCTGTGACTTGCCATGTAAATGAGACCGAAGGTCCGTGAAGTTCTATGATAATGTCGGCAGATTTACCCGCCAAGCGTGGTGTAGATATATGCTATATCCCACCGTCTGATTGGAGGCCAGTTGAAGCAGCATAGTCAGGAAAAGAGGGAGTGTCGAAAGGTAATGCATCGAATCGAGTCTGACTACCCTGAGGCCACTGTCCTCGTTGGTAATTTATGTTGGTCCCGACCACTGAGTTGTCTGTTCCTATCCACAAGACGTCTATCTCGTTTGAAGGTCTCATCAAAGCGGCCAGACCACCGCTAGTTGAGGCAGGAGGTCCATATAGTGTGTAAGTGCCTCCCCATCCTTCGGAGGAGTTCCAAGTCATACCATACCTACCACCGTTGTATATCCAATATACTTCCATGCTGGCTGGACTGCTCACTACAGCGGACCATACCACCTCTAATTGAGCCACCTGTATTTATTGCGCGCGCTCCCTTCCACTGTCTATCAGCAGATGAGTTCCAATAAACATATCCATTTTGTGCGTTTGGACATGCTCCACGTTGGCCTGATTCCGTTGGTCCTATCCACCATACATCGATTTTGTTTATACCTCCTAACACAGAGGACACAGCAACAATACTATTGCCCCAAGCACTACCCGGTCCTGCTATTTGGTATGGGTTCCCATATTCGTTTGAATCAAATGCCCCCCCATCATGAAACCATTGACCCTTCACAGAACCATCTCCTTCTATCCACAAGACATCCACGGCGGTAGGTCCATTCGGTACAGCGAGCCAGACCACTACTAGTTGAGCACCACCTCATTGGTCGTAATGCCTCCGATCTCCAGTTACCACGATCCCAGTACTCCCGGTAAACCTGACTATCACATCCAATGCAAAACATTTGTGGAGTATTACGGATGAATAAAGCAGCTATACCACCGCTAGTTGAGCTATATTTGACTGTACTAGGCATTGTGTTCCAAGTCAAATTCCCATCGACGTCGTAATAACCCACCACATGCTCCACAGAACTATCTGATCTTGTCCACCAGACATGTCGTTCATTCGGCTCTTATAAATCGCAGTGATACTACCGCTAGGTACAGATGCGCTACCAGGTAAAGCTAATTGGTATGGTTTTCCCCAGCCTTTATTTACATACAACCTACCATTCACAGAACCATTTGAGCCTATCCAGTAGACTTCCAAGTTGCCTGAACCTGTCGCTACAGCAGTGATAGCATGATTGCCAGGATCGTATGCGACCCCTATTTGTTGACTACTTAAAACGCTCGACAATGTCGGCGGGTTTCGTTCTTCGTCCCAAGGAAATATTTTAGCACTCCTATTCTGATACGGTATAACACCTCCACCGGTAGTGACGGTACCGTCACTAGGATAATAATCATCGTTGTCTGGTTTATTTATTTGCCATCGATCCCATATACGATCGACGTAGCAGTGATGAAGGAAAAATACAGGATCGTTTGGAGAAGTCATGGGGAACATGGATCCACCAACCCAGAGATGGATATGGCCATGGACTTCCTCTAATGCTTTCCTAAAGCTTTTCTCAAGAATCATTATTCCAAGGGGAAGTGTCATAACTGGTTATATCTTTTAATGCATTACTTACCTGAGCCGAAGTCGGTAATCGGAATCCAGAACCAGCTAAATCGCGTTTTAATAAACCAAGTGATATACCATCTTCACCAACAATTTGCCATCTCCGAAAGGGGCCCTCATCTACGATGAAATCATTACTGGGATATCCGGTGCCACCCATACAATCTTTATTCCAAACAGCCATATCCTTCGGTTCTTTGGAAGAATCCTCTGTCCAGTTCCAATAAGGCAATGTTATGCCAGTGCCATTGTCTACCTGCTGTAACTCTTCTTCAAATCTTCGAATGAAATAACGGTGCCACGGGAAGAATGACGGACCTGTATGTGCAACGGCCCGATGTGGGACGTCTGGTGGAGTAACCTGGCCTACTGGAGTATCCTTATAAGCAGAGCAGCATGATGCCAGAGGACGAATTCGTCATATTTATTACTGGCATGACCACCATCTATTTTACTTTTTAGTGCCCTTACTGCCGTAGTAAACCGTAGTAGCTCAGCTTTACTTAATGATGCTACGTTTCTTCTCCAGTTCATATTTGTACACTATGATTAACTAAAGCCTGGGAACACGTCCGCGATCTTCCTAGCCAATGCGGATACCAAGGGATAGGTGGCATAAGGCAGATAAAGTGAAGAATAACTATTACCCTCTAATAACTTCAATAGATCTTTCTCCAATTTGTAGGTACAATCTTATTATCGTCAGGTTTTCCTCGAAGGAAAATTTCCTATTTTTATAAGTTTCAGTAAGGTTGTTGGGTGCTTTACTCATCTCAGTTATATCTCCAGTATTCACTACTTTGCAGATATTGTATCATAGCTGTAAAAAATTACTATAATATTCCTATTAAAGGGTACTATAGATTATTCTCCCTGCTGTTTGTATCATTTGATTTAGTTTACCCTTTTTTAGCTGATCTTTAGACTAGAATGGCCTTCCTATACTGACATTCCCGCTCGGCCCATAATAGAAATCTTCTATGCTACTACATTTATTGGCACTTCCCCAGTAGCTCTGATGTTCAGAAGAATATTTATGTCAAATAAATGAGACTTGCGGTAATTGTGTGAGTGGGATAGATCGCTACTTGTCGAAAACTATCCTATATCTTATTATCTGCATGAGAACATTTGTTAAGCTAATTCAATACTACCCCAGCATGTGCTGCTTGTGTTCCTGCTATTAGCGTGATTCCTAATCCTCCGGCAATGAGAGCCCAATCATGGCTAGTAATTTCTTGCCATCATGTAACTACGTGCATGATATTATATGCGTCTTGTGTGACAAATGTGGTATCGTCTTTTGCCGACAATCCCGCCTTGGATTTTCGTGGAATTGGTTCAGAGACACGTTTGACTCCTTTCCCATTAGGAACAGGTAAGACCATCGAGTCTGCTTTTCGTCGGCTCTCAGGGATGTAGTGTGTGTATATAGCATGATGATAATGACAGGTTCGCCGGCGAGCAATCTCGCTTCAAAGAAACATACCGAATGTTTCAACGCCGGCCATGCGCCAGCCATCTATACTTTGGCCATGCATAGGCATGTGAATTCATCGTCGTTGTCGTTATTATTATAATATTATTATTATGATATCACTATTATTGTTGTTGCCGTGTAATCAAATATAATCTAGCAATGTCTTTTGCTGAGCCAATTTCTTTATCCTTTCTACTCTATGTAAATTTGAGATTTTGATGCCTACTTTTCTATAGTTAATAGTAGTAGTATTATTATTATTAAAAAAACTAAATCTATCCACCAATCCCTGTAAAACAGATGCGATGCTTTCTCTGTCACCACGAGAATTTGAAAATGACGTCTCTCTTGTCTCAATCGAAAAGTCAGATCTAACTAGTTTGACTCCCACAGTTCTAAATTCATAGCCATGTTTTCTTACTCTTTCATAAACTTCATCGACAAGTTGATTTAGATGTTGTAGAATCTTTACTCTATCACTCGTAGCGCGATCTAGTGTTTGTTCTGTACTTATAGATATATTATCTTCCCGTGGCACAACAGGATCATCACTGTCTCTGCCATTAGCTACTTGCCACATCCAAAGGCCATTCTTTTTGCCAAACCTGTCCTTTAATTTTTGAACATCATATTTTGCTAGCTGGCCTATGGTTTGAATTCCCATTTCATCCTTTAGGACCTGCTGTGTCTTGGCACCTATTCCAGCTATCCTATATACTTCCAAATTCTCCAAGAATTTGTGCACTTGAGCAGGATAGATAACAGTAAGCCCGTCTGGTTTCTTGAAGTCGGAGGCAACCTTGGCAGCTGACTTTGTAGGAGCTACGCCAATTGATGACAAAAGCCCTCCGCATTGTTGCCTGATTGCATCTTTGATTGTGGCGGCATATTCCTCCACATTATTTGCGCCATCGGCAGTTATTTTCTTTGTACAATCCAGATATGCTTCGTCTATGCTGGCCTGCTCTAATACATCTGCATACTCTTCTATCAGATTCATGACCTTCTCGGATACTCTGTTGATAATAGGATTTGTTTACAGGATTTAAAATCAGTTGGGGACATAATCGCTTGGCAGCAAAAAGGGAGATAGCTGACCTGACACCATATTTCCTAGCTTCATAAGAACATGAGGCCACAGCACCTCTGATTATCTTACCTTTGGTTTCGTCAGTCATAATCACAGCATGCGGTTTCCCCTTTAATGTCGGATCTCTTAGCTCCTCACAAGACGGAAGAAAGAATTAAGGTCTACATGCATTATTACCTTGCCAATCCACTGGCTATGGCCGTATGTTTTCTCAGGTAAACCTAATAATTTTAATGTCTGATTTGCTTTAGCAGGATTACTAACAACTACTACTACAAAGCCAATGCCCTCTTCTTCCTCACTGTATCTTCCTCCTCCTCCGCTGCTCTGGTGTTCCACTCGCTAACTTTTCCCTTTGCTTTCTCTATCCATGTCTCTTCATTACCATTAATCCTAAGGTACAGGAAATCGGCTGTCACAGCTGCATATGAATATCGGCTACTAAAATCAGACCAAACCACAGCCGCTTTGTGCTTATTTAATAGATTATATGTTAAATCTTGAAACCACGATGTGTGATTGAATTCCAATGCAACTGAATAGCCATGGTAAGTACAAGTATCCTAAGATATCATCAAGCCATTCTCTCCCGCCATTGCCTAGGGTTAGTTTACTTGGCGGTGGCGACTCTATAATCACAGCAAGAATCTTCTCCTCTAATGGTGCAAGCTCCTCTAGGAAGTTACCAACTTTGTACGTATCCTCTATGATGTACCTGGGTAGTTTCACGGTAAAGCGAAAATTGTGAGGGGTATTTTTTGCCCACCTTTTGAAAAGCAGTCTGTCATAAAGTTTGTTGTCATTATCATTCGAATTTCCGCCTCCTCTACTACCCAAATCTAACTCCACGAGATCAAATACCTTGGAGTAATACGCGAGGTAGTCATTAGGATCTAAGGTGGGCGGATAGAATTCTTCTGACCATCTCTCATCTCTCCATCCCCTACAGCCAACATAATATTTCAAATTTTTTTCCCAACTACCTCTGCTATTGTCTACTACCTTTTCACAGACAATATGTTTCCGATAATCATAATAATAAAAAATTGCATAAGCTAAAAAATATTGGCTTATTGTAAATTAAAAATTTCAAAACGCTTAACATAATGCTTACGATAGACAGGGTCTACTATGGTTACGTAACAGCCTGATGAGTTTATGTCGCTACAACGAAACCATCTCCAATCAGGAGAAAAACAACCCTGACGGCTGTGGTATGCTTAATTATATCGCTAGTGATTTGCGCACGAGATTACCAGAAAAATCAGCCGTCAGGGACGTCATGGTATCCATAGTGCTTTATTGATATACTATTCGTATTATTGTGGGTGTATAATAATATCTTTAGTTAACCTATTTTATTTAATTCGAATTAATATATACTATGGTTACTATGGATGCCCTGACGGATACAATATCAATAGTGATCTGAGCGTGAAATATTATGAAACCACTAGTAAATCTAATTCGTCAGGGTTCATTTTATATACATTAGATATTAATTGCCCGCGATCGTTGATTATCTCATTTGGCTCGAGTGTCACTGATTGTCTCGCGACGCTATATATAGCTGAGAAATAATATACTGTATCATGGGAACATGTCTATTGTCGATTCCTGGGAACGAACTGTGCATTGTCTTTTTTGCAATTCTATGGCACGTTAAAGCCTACCAAGACGAAACGCATAATGTTGCGCTGCAACACTTGTGGAGCTCTACTGTTCGCCAATGGAATATTCTCGCAACTGAGAATTAAGACACTAAGAGATTTCAGATTTATACCAATACATGAAATAGAATAAAGCAATGTCAATAGTATGGTCAATTCTCGCTCAAGTAACGCTATATTGTAGTTCGTAGGCTTGGATTAGTATTTCTATTTATTCGCCGGCATGTAGATAGTCTTTTAGTAGATTTCGGTTTAGACGAATCTGCAGCCCTCATCGTATCTTTCGTCTGGAATTACATGTTCTATTGATATGATCGTATATTCTTTCTTACCCGATTTCACCTTGCCTGTCACGTACTCGGCAATCATTTGTCTATCTTGTCATTCGCCGGCAAAACTGGGAAGATCCAATACACAGTAATAAAAATTGGTAAATAGGTCAAATCTTCAGGCGCTATCCTTATTGCAAGATTCACTAGGCGTAGGTAGTATAGTACATTGTCTTTAGTTAGAGTATTTTTCCACGTCTGCCTGTTTTTTTTTTCTACGTCTGCCTGTCTTATGTTATTATCGATGCAATAAATCAGTTACAGAGTCAAAATAGTATAAAAATGGATTAATAGTAGTGATGATTAGACAACTCAGATTATTTGGAATATATTAATCTCTCTAGTTCTCTAGTTGCTATTTGCATCAATTGAATATTTATTTAGAACCCTCTTCCCAGTACTCAAAGGCTCAGATTTCATATGCCTCATTAATACATTTAACAAAAAGTCACTTTTGCAATGGTACTCCAAATTTTGTAATTAGTGAAGCAGAAAAATTGCTGATTAGGTTGGTCAATCTCTTATATCATATGTTGTATACGCATACCGTATAACAAAGAGAGGTGAATTTTGGAAAAAAATGACGAACAAAATTTAAAGATATTTCGCGAAAGTGAAAAAAACAATATAATCGATGGCACAAGAAGTGACGGTAAGAAGAAGGAGAAGTATAATAGTAAGGAACAAGCGTTTGATGTAGCAATAATAGGCGGCGGGTTCGCAGGGCTATCCTCAGCATTATTGCTTGGCAGATATATCAGACCTACGGTGGTTTTTGATAGTGGGAATACAAGAAACTCTATGACCAGACAAGTCCATGGTTATTTAGGGTATGAAAACGTCTGTCCGAACAGCTTATTAAGAAAACTCGGAAAGATGTATTGCAGTATAGATCGATAAAGATAATCAACGAGAAAGTTGAAAAGGTTAAGAAATACAAGGATATTTTTTTATTAACTACAGACAAAAGGATTACTTCTATTAAGTGCAGATATGTTGTAATAGCAACAGGAATTGAAGATATAAAGCCAAGTATTAAAAATTTTAGAAAGTTCGATGGAAATGGAGCATGGCATTGCCCTCATTGTGATGGATTCCAAAGCGAAGGGACAAAGCTCATCATTATTTCGTCTGGTGATAATAGCATAAATTATGCAAAAGAATTCCTGGGATGGACTGAGAATATTACGCTTTTTATAAATGATAATTATAAGATGAAACAAGAAGAATTAGATGATGCCAAGAAATTAAAGATCAAGATAACAAAATGATATACCTATAGAAATTACTGCAAATAAAAAAGGATTTCTCACAGGAATTATATGTAAAAGTGGGAGACTATATCCCGGAGATGTGATATTCTATAATATTGGATACAAAGTTAGAAATCAGATTGCAAGGCAAATTGGATGCGAAGTAGATGAGCATGGGTTTGTCAAAGCGAATAACATGCAGCAAACCACAGTTCCTAACGTTTATGCAGTAGGAGATATAGCTACGATAGACACTATGTAGTCCTAGCAGAGCCAGTGGAGCACTTGCTTCTATATCGATTTACGAAACCCTTCTAAGAGATGCCATCAAGAGAAGAAGATCTGGAACATCTAAATCAACCATTAACACAACGTGAGAAAATGAAGGATGATGTAGTAGCACACTTATCAGACCAACTTATGATCATGATCGGAAGATTGTAGAACTCAGCTGAGACAAATATCGGTTAGGCATACTATGTTTGAAAAGCTTAATGAAATATAAGTAATATGTCTAATGGTCCAATGACTCCATAATCTATGTAAGTGCATCCAATGGATAATTATTTAGCCGGCTGAAAGTGAGGTGTATAATATCGGACGTGACTGTAAGCAGCATCGATGATTTAGGTAATTAATTCATATTTCGTCTTCATTTCTTTTTTATTTTTATTCCAATGCTGCTGGTACTCCAGATTCTTGCGTGTGGTACTTTGGACTGGGACACATGTTCTACGGATGTATTTGCATCTGCATACTTACTTCGCTTTCTTATCACCTAGTCTGTACCTAACAGTGGTCATTTGTTTTATTTCGTTGTTAGTCTGTTTGCCGGCGATCTTTAAGTAGTTATAAGATTTAGCGAATAAACCCAAATTGTTCACTCTCTTATCGTTATATATAGTTAGATATGAGTATAATATAGTAAAATGCTGTTACAACCCATGAGAGCGTATGTGAATTGTCTTTTTTTTTGTAATTCTATGGCAATACTCAAGCCAACCAGGACTAGACGTATAATGTCGCGATACAATACATGCGGGGCTCTGGTGTTTGCAAACGGAGTATTCTCGCAACGGAGAATTATGATATTGAAGAATTACGCTTTTCCATCCCTACGTTGATGAGTATAAGATAGCGGGCAGTGTTGTTAGACAACAATCGCCGGCATTTCATATGTTATTTAGAAGTCTAGTGATTAGTTACCAAACTTAGTATTGGTTACTATACATGTCTTAGTTTGACCATCATTTATAATGCCTACACAATCTAAGGATAAACTAG
>CAVXZB010000021.1:0-4257 GCA_963765895.1 uncultured Nitrososphaeraceae archaeon
CGTGAGTATTTGCCCATGAGATATTTAGAATGAATCCAAATAACTAACCTTCGTGTGGCGTTTATCCATAAAAACCTCAAATTAGAAAACCCTATCATTTTTCAGCCAAAAATGATCCTGTAATAAAACTAAATATCACTGAGTTCAAGTTAGATCTGTGAGTGATTTGTCTACTGAAGATTTTTCAAGATTCCAGACTGACAGAATAGGCTTTAAGCTTTATGCCTGCCAACAACATTTAAAGAATTTACAGGATATTGAATTGAGATATAACGATCTTACATCAAGCGAAATCCGAACAAGTGCAGAAATAGAGACGGACTCATTTCTTAGTCAAATGATTGGAACGGTTGACTCTCTTCTATTTAAGATAAATGATAAATTTGGCTTGACGGTCCCATCTGACAGGATTGAAATAGACAAAATCCAAAGCGCATTATCAGCTGAAACTAAGAGTATTGATCTGTTAAATGATTTAGATAAGGCAAATCAATACGGTAACTGGTATTGGGCTATAAGGCAACTAAGAAATTATTCATTAGGAAATTCCTTAATATCTCAGGAAGCTTTTGAAGTATTAGCTAATTATACAAAAACCAATATGAAAGCAATTCCGTATTTCGAACGATGTCTAGGCTATCTTGAGAAATTAATCGAAAGTATTAGAATAAAAGAACCGATATTATCATGAGATAGCATAAGTTGTTGTTGATCACCCCAAGAATATAGTTTATTTAAAAATTAATGTTGTTTTTGAACCCTAATTTGAGTCCTTCACAATGTACTGGCACCACATGCGTACATATTGACGCTGTCTTATTAGAGATGGCTCAATCAATCAATCAATCAATCAATCAATCAATCAATCAATCAATCAATCAATCAATCAATCAATCAATCAATCAATCAATCAATCAATTACTTTATGGACCCTGATGAGTGCCAGTAATTATCAAATTTCTGTTCAACGTCCAGATGCTCATTGCTAATTGTAGATCATATTGATAAATGATTGGAAGGATTGTAGTGAAAAAGTGTGACTAATTCGTAATACAAGAAAGGTTTCTAGTTTCATTTATCGGAATTCAGTCCTAGGCCTGTAACCTGCTTTTGTATTATTAATCGGAATGGTAATGACGCAGAAAAGATACATTAAATTGCCATGGTATATTTGTTTTCATTATTTCTAGTCGCCTCCTGTTTTTTTAATTGGTACACAGCCTATATCGTTATTTGTTTTCTCTCAATTTCCTGAACCTAGCGGATGATGACACAAGTTGATCTGATAGTTGCGCTATATCATCATCCTTTACTTTATCATGCTGTCTTAGAGACTGATTTAATTCTTCCAATTTCTCTACCTTCGTTTGTACTTCGGGGCCTGTCTATTCAGTTAATCTAATAATATTAAAGATGTTCTTCTACAAATCCTTTATAATCTAGAACCTGAATATAGAACTATAAGAAGGCATGGCAGTTAGCGGACATCAGATGGATATTTGGAGAGTAGATCTCAAATCTAGTATATTCCCTAAAAACACAAATTTGTAGGAATAGTGATTTTCACAAGCTTATGGATTTAGTTTTGATTTGATCTCCTTTACTAACTGTATAGTACTAATTGGTTTCTTGATAAAGAAGCCAACATTTAATTCAGGATAATCTTTTCAATTTTTCATAATATATTTCATAGGCAGTCATAAAGCAGTAGTTGACGTTGTCATCGTCATTTTTTAGTTTTCTATACAAATCAATCCATTCATCCGAGGCATCTTGATATCGATAAGTGCAATATCGTAAGTATCAACCCTGAAATTAGATAAGCCATTTGGGAGGTCATTAAGTGAATTAACTTCGAATCCTTCGTCTTCCAAAATCTGTTCGAAAATAAATGCAATGTCGGATTCATCATCTACCAACAGAATTCTACATCTTAATTTTGGTGTCCTTATAGGAGGACTAATTTCTTCTGTCAGGAGTTGAAAGGCTATAAATTCACATCTCTTGACTGGCCCAATATGATGGATAAAACCGATAGCATAGTCAATGCTTTAAAGTGACACTGTATCGTTTTCGTGTCCTTGCTATACAAATATTTTCTAGTTCTCCTCACCCGACTGTACAGTCTTGAGTCAAAATTATATTCCTTATAAAAAAAGGAACTATGAAGAAAAACTATTCTGAATGGTATGAAGATATTGAATAATGACATCTATTTGGTTGAATATATCTTGGTGGGAATAATACTTGGTTATAAATAACAATACGAGAATCAGATGTGATTATTAAGATCTAATCTAGTGAAATAGAAATCTGATTGTGAAGGGCTCAGTTTATGTTTATTCGACTAATACTATGTTCGAATTACTACAAGTTTATCAGTCCCAGACTCTGCTCCCCATATCTCTCCAGACCTACCAAGAATTTGGCGTACGTCGGCTCCATGACTGTAACACAAACACATGGAACTTATCTTGCAAGGGATCAAAACTGAGCAGCGCATTCGCACCAAAATCACTTAACCATACAATGTCCTTATGATCCACATATACAGCATAGGGCATTGGATTATTTCCTGGTAGTTGACTCTCTTTCCACACCTTGGATATAGGATCATATCTAGCCAACTGTCCCACATTCCATTCAGTTATCCAAAGATGTCCATGAGAGTCTGGCCATACACGTCGTGCCCCCTGATTGTGTGTAGGAGGTTCAAGGTACTGTAGCCTTTCCGGTATGTAAATCAATGTGGGCGACATAATTTCCAGCTAGTGAAGCAAAGTATACCGTACCATTTGGAGTTGTCGAAATGCCATATGGTCCCATTCCACGAGGCGCTTTAAAGACCTCTATCTTTGCCGTTGTGGGATCAAGACGGCCGTAAATTCCACTCTGGCCTGTAAACCACAATATTCCACTACGATCAAATGTGGCAGTGTTTAGGTTAGCGTAACCGGAGTCAGCAGGTAGTGGAAAAAGCTTGACTTCTTCTGTTTTAGGATCAACACTTACTATGGCATTTAACCCTCCATCAGTAATCCAAGGTGCGCCGTCTGGTCCTACAATGACACCATGAGGTGCAGAACCATTACCCAGTGATATTTGATGACTTTTGCCTGTGGTTGGATCTAATCGTCCCAGCTTGCCAGATAACTGAGCCGTATACCAAACCGTCTTTCCATCATTTGCCGGTGCAACATCATGTGGCCTGAACCTAATGGAACAGAAAATTCTTGCAGTGTAGGCCTTATGGGACTGAGGATAGATTATGGTTGTTCTACTCGTCCTTTAACTTGCACAGACAAAAGTAGGGATTGTTGTCCTCCTACAATTATTGTAAAACAGAGGATAAGCAATAGAAGTAGTGAGTATGCAAATACATCATCTCTATCCATAAATAACCTTCCTCTCCCTTAGTGATGATTGTTTTACATAATATTAGACATTTTCCATCTCCTCACTATATGCCAAAAATAAAGCAGAAGATGGACAGTAGATAAATACCACTTTATGTAGAAATGCCCGGTGAAACTTCTGTTTTACATTTCTAAGCTTTGTCTGTTTAATATGCTATTTAAAATCCACTAATAATAATAATAATAATAACATGCGGCATAGAAAAGACTCGTATGGCTAAAATTGCTTTAATCGTAGGCTCAGTCAGACATCATAGACAAGGTATCAAAGTAGCTCGATGGATTGAAGAGAAACTTAAAGGCCGTAATCATACTGTATTTTTTATTGATCCTATCGAGATCAATTTGCCTTTGCTTGATAGGATGTATAAAGAAATGACAAATCCTTCAGAAAAGCTAATTGATCTTCATGAAAAAATCAAATCTGCGGAAGGATATATGCCTGTTACTCCAGAATATAATCACAGCACTTCTGCTGCAATGAAAAATACACTGGATTACTTTTTGGAAGAATATTATTTCAAGCCTTCTGCAATAGTATCTTACTCTCCTGGGGGTTTTGGCGGAATTAATGTTCTGCTCAGCAAATGAGGCTAATATTTGCTGAGATAGGAGCACCATCTATACCTTCATCATTTCCAATATCAAGAGTACATGAGGTTTTCGATGAAACTGGAAAATTAGTTGATGAAAGATATGAAAAGAGAGTCAAACGATTCCTAGATGAATTTGAGTGGTTTGTAGAAGCACTAAAAAACCAAAGAGAAACAAAAGGTATGCCGTATTAGAGGATTAGATTATGAAAGTTCTTGTACCAGTGGGTATCTGAACCTGCTGCTAC
>CAVXZB010000022.1:0-44355 GCA_963765895.1 uncultured Nitrososphaeraceae archaeon
AAAAGATAATGAAATGCAGAGGTATAGTTATAGCCTCTGAGAATAATCAAAGTGGAGGGTTTGTAAGCAAATAAAAGAGAAAAGAATTTGATTTGGGAGAAGTTATTTAATGTACAAGAGATTTAATCCTTGACCTTCCAATGCACGGACATCTGTTAGATGTAACTTAACATACTGCGAGGAATGGACGGCGGCCTTACTCAAGTAATATCAGATCACCCTTCCTAGTATTATTGAATATGAATAGTCTTGATATATGATTATAAGGTCAACGTTAAAGGGAGCGTCAATTTAAAGCAATTCGATAAGGCCCTGGTCATAGGACTGGGTAAATTAGGTCTTCCTGTAGCACGGTATGTAAAAGAAAAAGAATTTGACACCTATGGACTTGATTCAAATCCAAAAGCTGTTGAGATGGCGAAGGAAAGCAGCAATTGAAAAGCAGTTAATTTTAGTCAGTTTGATGTCTTTATCATGTGTGTTTCTACACACAAACCAGGTGACATGTTTTCTCCACAAATAGATGGTCTATTATCTATAATTGAAAAGATATCAAAAGAAGCAAAGAATGGAGCACTAGTTTCAATATTCCAAAAGGTACATCAAAGAAGGTATTTGAAATGCTTAATCATAGACTGCATGTAGCTCATGCACCTTCATCGCTGGTATGCATTAGAACAAGAAGAACACGGTGTCAATCAACTACGAGTACTTGGTGGAGTCTGTCAATGCTGTCTAGATGTAGCTATGGAGTTTTATGATGGTAGAGTGCCAATAAATGGGGAAATAAAGGATCAAACAGACGGAATAGAAATAGAATCAGAAAAGAAAGGCAATCTAATAATAATAATAATAATAATAAATAATAAAGATAAAATGGTGAAAATAACGGTGAAAATAATAATTATTATGATAACATCGTCATAATGAACAACAACATGATACAATAAACACACAAAAAGACTCTGGGTATTCGTATGCATGCAGTACCTCAAATAGAAATTGCTGAAATTACAAAGATTGCTGAAAATGCTCACAGATATCTACAAATAGCATTTGCAGAAGATTCTGTATCTTTACTGTCAAGCAAATAACATAAACTTTGCAGAACTACGAGATGCACTAAATACAAAATGGAATGTGAATATACTTGAACCAAGAGATGGAATAGGTGGTCATTGTCTACCAAAAGATACTAAAATGTTCTTACAGTCATCAAATGGAAGTAAAAGTAAGATACTAATAGCCGCTATGGAAGTCGATCGTGATTATCGCAGAGGTACAGAGACAAGTTAGCAAATCAGTTAAATAAGAATATGGTAACACTTTGATAGCCTCAACAGAAAAGATGACACATTTCAAAGAAGATATAGCAACATGATCGTAGGATATGGATGGTAAAGTTGAGCCTTAAAGAGAATGCACACGGTGATGAAACTAGCGTATCGACAACAAAACCAGGAAACGTATTTTCTACAATACATCAAAAGAAACCAGAAAAGCACCACTATGGTAATCTCAAACAAATATTCATTCTAGCATTTGATGCACTAAGAGAAAGAAAAGCCAGATCCATATTGACAATATTAATGGTTGTTACAGGTGGTGGTTTAATGGTTGCACTTAATGGAATGAGTGCAGGCGTAGCTAGTCTAATTAACAAGCAATTAAGTATCTTGGCACCTAACGTCCTGTTTGTCAGTCCTGGCCAGATTAATTTTCGTGGAGGACCATCACCACCATCTACTTTAATCTTTAATTCAGAGGTAGTAAATAGAATAAAATCTCTTCCATATGTTCAGGAGGTCATTCCTTCATACCAAGGTCAATTTGAGCTCAACGCTCAAGGAAATATATTAACGACTCCAGTCCTTGCAATGGATCCAACTAAACTTCATTTGATTAGTCCCTCGTTGGCGCTAGTACCTGGTTCATTAATACAGGAAAATAATCCATCAGGTATGATTGTAGGTGATACTATTGCAAATCCCCCAGGAAAAACTAATTTTGTGACGGTTGGCCAGAATATCAAGGCAACATATTCATTTGCAGATCCTAGTACAGGAAAGCTACAACACCAGTCACGAAGTTTTGTGATAAGTGCAATAATGCAACCTTCAGGTAATTCCTATATAGATAGGTCAATTATAATCAATTTACCAACTGGAAATTCATTATTCAAAAAAGGAGGCAAGTATGATCAAATGGCAGTAATTGCACTTTCTGGTGATTATGTTAATGCTGTTCAACAGGAGATCACTAGTCTATATGGAAGTAACAATATTGGAGTCACAACACCAAAGGCCATAATTAAAACAATACAGGGAACTCAGGGTGGAAATAGTTCATTTCAAACAGGTATAGCGTTTATTGCATTACTTGTAGGAGCTGTAGGCATTATTACCACTCTGTACACATCTGTTAATGAACGTATAAAAGAGATTGGAACTATGAAAGCTATTGGTGCAAAAAGTAGGTTCATTCTTGCTCTATTTCTAAGTGAGGCTCTAATAATTGGTCTTTTAGGCTCAACACTAGGACTATTAACAGGTGTTGCAGGTGCATATGTACTAACTTCTGGTATGCTGGGATCCGGATTTGGAGTGTGAAGGATGGAGGAGGAGGAAGTGCACCTCATTTTGCTCCTATCTTCCTTCCAAATGATCTTTTAAATGTCTGGTTGCTTTCCCTATCTTTAAGCTTGGGAGCAGGAGTCTACCCTGCTTGGAAGGCATCACGTCTATCTCCACTAGAAGCTCTAAGAAGGTAGATGCTAGTAAGACAAGTAGTGAAAATGAAAACAACTATAATCTTGTCATCACTGTATGATGTGAAGATATATCCATTCTTAGTTATCCGAAGTATCACTATCAATAGATTATGCATAAGTTTGGGGAGCTTTGGAGCAGTGCCTTTGGCACTATGAAGATTATGATAATTAACTACCGGTGAGACCGATGTAAAGTACGACTATCCTTTTCACTGCGAATCGCAGCTTCATGTTGACGATGCCGTCGAGAGACCAATTTTGGAGAATTGCAGGTATGATGAAGTCTGTGGACTTACCATAATCTTATTCTTTTGTATTACTGGTTTGCAGCATGTCAGCGTTGCCTGCGAGTGATCTGAGTCGAGTAGGGTTACTTTACTTGCTACAAATTGTAGCTTAGGCTATGCTAGCTATGGACCCTCGGAATTGACTGACCCACCCTAATCTTCTCTTCAATACTACGGCTCGCAACAGGTAGACAAGGGCAATAGCATGCCAACACTGTCGGTATAGGACTTTAGCGTGTGTAGGAAGCCATCGTGTCATGTCATCCGTACTATTCTAAACGGCATAGTTTATGAAATTTGTAGTAGCATGGTGAAGTCATTCAATCCACCATGGTCTTGTCTTTTAGTACCATAGCTCGCAACATGCCGGCGAGGCCCAATAGCATCCCCAATCTTACTTGCATGGACTATACGAAGTGTGTACAATCATCCGGTTTCTCGTTGTCAGTATCACTTAATATGTCAGATTTAAGAAGATTAGCCTCAATGTATGAAACAGTCATAATATGAACTGCAATACAGCCAGAAGGAAGTAACGTGTCCTAGACATGGGTCTATTATGAATAGAGTAGAATAATTGAGGCAATGTATAGGTTGAGATGTACCGTGTAAGTATTTTCTTTAATAGCTTTATCCAACAAGTTAAATAATATAATTTATTCTCAGAAAGCTAGTCTATGTTGAAAAGTAATATGCCTGAAGAATTGCTCAACTTACAGGTGAAGGAATTCAATAAAGGAAATGTGAATTCCTTGATGACACTCTATGAAAATGATGCATGTCTTGCATCCAGATCAGGACAAGTTATTAAGGGTCTAGGAAGTATACGTCTAGCTCTACAAGATTTCATTGACATGCGATGCAAGTTAGAAGTCAAAGTGAAGAAAGTTCTTGAAACAACTAACCTTGCTCTTATTGTTACTGAATGGTCAATCAATGGAACAGAATCTGATGCTAAACCCGTGAACCTTACTGGTAGGGGCACGGTAGTTCTACGCCAGCAGTCTGATGGCACATGGTTAATTGTCATAGAAAATCCTTGGGGATTGGGTAATCAAAATACATTTAGATGAAAGGTGATGATGGCGATGTCATTTTACTCATCATCTATTGTATTTCAGTACAGACGCTGGTCTTTTCCTGAGCGCCAAGGCAAATACAACTGAGACTGCTGACAAAAACCCCGCTGTAAGGAATACGAGATTATATGATCCAGGTGTTGGGTATGACCCACCGAATTCAGCCGTTCTCTGATTTTCCATGTATATCCCTGCTAGAGCCGGGCCTATTGCCATACCTATAAACAACAAGAGAGCTCCCACTCCTACTGATATGCCAGTGAACTCTTTTGGCGATGACGATACGACCATGTTCCATGTTGCAGTTATTGTGAGCGACAGTCCACTGGCAATTACAGCCAAATTTGCAGATACTGCAAACTCAGTTGAATGAAAAGTAAGCAATCCAATGGCACCGATCAGACTGATTATCCCACCAATGATCGTTGGCTTCATGCTTCCTACTCTATTTATAATAAATGGAGTAATACTTGCAAACACCAGGAACATTACCATAAATGGTAGCTGAACGTTTGCAGCCTCTTCAGAATTCCCTCCGAATCCTAACGGGACTGGGCTCCTAACCAGCTGGACTATGGATGGATATATCATGAACATCGTAATCCCGGTGGCTATCAGTATAATGTATGATCGCAGAAGGATCTTGTGTCTCAGTAACTTCAAGTCAAAGAAAGGTGGTTTGGCCCTTCTCTCTATAATAACAAAGACGATTAACGAAATTGCTGATGTTACGAATGCACCAGCGATCTGCGCAGATTTTCAGAGTTTATACCTATCTGTATGAGTGTAAGCGCAATTATGAATGAGGATATCGTGACAGAGAGGGCTGGTACACCTTTAATGTCTATAGAAAACGACGTCTGTTTTTTGTTCAAGGTACTTTCTGGACTCTTGACAGTAATTGCATGATCTGGCTTCCTATTTTCTTTTACAAATATGGCGATCATTAGCGTAACCAAGGCAGAGAAAGGAACTATAGCCAAGAAAGTTGAATGCCATCCAAAATTCTGAATAATGCTAGCTCCTGTCAAGAGACCGACTACTGAGCCTGCAGAATATGCCGATCCGAATACTCCTACAGCAATGGCAAGTTTGGCCGGTGGAAATGTATCTCGAAGAAGACTAAAAGCAGCTGGGACTGCGGCTAAACCGAAGCCTTGAATTATCCTCGTGACGAGCAAAAATGATATGTTATATGCGAAGCCTCCAGCAGTGAGTCCGGCTATATATATAATAAGTAACATGAGCAATACTTTCTTTTTCCCGTAAAGATCAGACAGTCTGCCTGCGACAGGAGTCATTACCGCAGCCACAATCAAGTAGGCACTGAATATCCATGCAGCGGTTCCGTACGGAATTTTAAACTCCTTTATGATCTCCGGGATTGCAGGTAGAAGCATGGTCTCGGAGAAAAAAACTGTCAGAAGGGTGCAGCTAAGTATTGCCAGAGTGAACCACGCACGATGGCTGACAATAATTCCTTCCTTGCTATCTTCCATTCCTCCAATGTTACCTTTTCTTGTCATGATTATTTACTCTCTTGAACAAAGACGTGTTGTTGTTGTTGTTGTTGTTGCCGATCTAGTAAGAAATTTTCCATATCGGCCACTTTTAATGTGTTTATGGATTTTTCCAAGTTACGCATCGAGGTGTAAGTTTGAAATCTATTTTTCGATAACAGGAGCGACGATTCAATTCCTATGTAGCTGGAGATACTTGTTACTACTGGAACTTTCTTGATATGATTAGACATTTTTTTAAAGTAGTGGTTAAAGTTGTGTGCCTGTATCCAGTTAGAATATACCTTTATATTTATATCGTTCATCTCTGATCCTCATCCTTATATATTGGCGCTATTTATCGTTGACTGAAGCAATACTCCGAATAGTGGACAGAATATTCAGGATATTGACTAGGTTTTATGGGTAAAATTTGCAACGACGGCATTTCTATAATATATCGCTATCTCTATTTTTATCTTATCATGGAATTGGCGTGGAAAAAACAGTATGGAGCAATTCTCACGCAGCGTGGTTTAACTCTAGTAAATAGTTCAATAACGTGTCTCATTTAATATTTTAGCATATTACCTCTGAAGACAAGCATTGGTGATTGCTGCATTACCACAACTATAATCATCGATAATCTATAATTGTGCAGCAATTATATTCTGATTAAGGGTATGGACAAATTGGTGTCATCTTCTACTCGTACAGTTGATGTAAATACTATAATGAGGAGATCTCAAACCAGAGTCTGGAAAACTCTAGAAGGAGAACCAGAATTTATTATTTCTGTTGCCGATACCCAAAACATTCTAGGCAAAGCTGCTAGATCAAAAATGAATTTTGTTATTTTAAATGTCGATCTTGTGGCATCAACAAAGCTATCTATGACCCTCCCTTTAGATAAACTCACAATGATGATTCAAGCCTTCAATCAGGAAATGTCACTTATGGTTAAAGAATTTGGGGGATTTATTCTAAAATATGTAGGAGACGCTGTTCTCTCCTTTTTCCTCGTTCCTAACCATCAATCCCAACCAAATATAGTATGTACCCATGCATTAAACTGCGCAAGATGTATGCTTCAGGTAGCCAACGAAGGGATAAATCCGATTCTGAATCAATACGACTGCCCTGTAATGAATATAAGGATAGGAATAGACACTGGTGAAAATGCAATAATACAGAGTGGTTGGGACATTCACCATAATATAACTAATGTAGAAAAGATTAGTAACAATAACAATATTTCCAAAAAAGAACAGCCACTCATAAAGAAACCAGTTTACGACATTTTAGGCTACAGTACAAGTATTGCAGTAAAAATGACTGCTCTTGCCAATCCTAATCATATGGTGATAGGTCAACTAGTTTATGATGTAATAGATGACAACCAAAAATCGCTTTTCGAACAGCTTACCATGAGTCGAGAAATTTGGAGTTATGTTAACATCAATACTGGAGGGACTATTTATAATGTTTATACAAATAAGTGAATTATGCAGCTGCATTACACTCTCTATACCCTGATGGCGGCGTTGCCGTATGTTACCACGACCGCAAAGCCGTTACGTGCCAGTCTTATTGCTATAGTGCCTTCGATCTCACGGAAGGCTTAGGTAACTACAATGCTCTTGGTGAATGCATATCCCATTTGTCCTGCATCCTATCCGTTCTTCACCGAACTCTTTAAAACTTCTCTTAAAATTCAATTGAAGTTCTGATCCATTGGCTTAGTATTCTTTCTGATCGTGATGTTTCATCCATTGGGTTGCAAGCGTAGCCGGCAGTTCACCGGCGGTCACTGATAACTTCCAACATATAAAGACTGAGTCATTTACCTCAATATTAATTCGGTAATTGATAAGGTACTGAAACCAAAATATCGGAAGGCCTGTAAAATGGAATGAACAGTAACTATGCATAATGTATAGATAGCATCTAGGATAATACCTCATTAACCCTGAAGGCATAGCATATTACTCATACCCCCAATTCAACCCCTATTTACTTTCGATGACTATCCAAGTAAGGGGGTATTCATGACCAACTTACCTAATAGTGAATTCCTTGATGCAGCGAACAAAAAAGTGCCCCGATAGTATGTTACCAAAGTAGAGTCTAAACTAGGAGGACAGACCAGTTCATGTCAGGGTATTGTGTTATTATGTCTGAGGCTTTGAGAGTTGATCTACCGTAGCAGCAACTGCTCAAAACAGTACATTTGCAAACAGTTGAGGCAGAGGTACTTCAAATGTTCTATCTATACTTTTCTGATCAAGTCACCTACAAATGGATAATTTACAGTAAACTCTGAAAGATATTCTCTGTCCATTCAAAAATTTTTTGATTCTACGACAATTACATCTTTTATCCAAACTCCAACTTCGTTCATCGTAATTAGTTTATTTAGATATTCTTGCCAAGAAATTTGGCCATATGCATATACCCATGTCTCATGTTTTTGTTTTAAATTTAAGAATGCATCATGATGATAAGTACAGTATTTCGAGTCCACATAACTTTTTCGTACACACGCAATGCATTTTCTTATTCGGGATGTCAATATACTGTTCAATGATCCAGTGTTAATCATTTTATTTATTCGTTAGTTTAGATTGCATATACTAGTGATGCGAAATCTCTGAGTATTAAAATAATTATAATCGGGGCATAAATAGTGATTATTATTTAATATGTCTCGATGAATTATAAGACCAATTATAATAATCTATTTTCCCTTAGTCGTAATCAAAAACTAACCCAATGATGGTATATTGTATATATTTATTATTTTGTCCCTCGCTATAGATCTTTGCAAGTTTCTCGCGAAATTTTTGTTCTGCTCTTGTTTGTTGAAACATTGCCATCCATTGTTTTTCCATTTTTTTAATAAGAGCATCAGCTGCCCTTATCGGTTGCTGGAGTGAATCTTGATTTCATTTCCTTTTTCAATTTTTCCGCAATCAATTCGATATTCACCTCAATAAATGCCGTTTGCCGCATCATCTCCTATCCTGCTCTCTGTCATTCTGCTTTTCATTCTTCCTTCTGTGTTTACACGTATTGAGCATGTGCTGCCTGATGCGTGACATGGACGAGGACGCTCCATCTTCTGTTCATATTGACTATAACTCACCTATTACTACTAGATTAAGGTGGGTAACTATTTAAGTCGGCAACCCAATCTAGTTATTAGGTGTAGACCCGTAAGTTGATGGAAGATAAAGAAATTGCCTCTATACAAAAGAATATGACTAACTGTCCGATTAATAATACCTTCAAAATAATCGGCAAGAAATTTACAATATTAGTATTACGCAATATGATTTACCTGAACCAGAAAAGGTTCAATCAACTTCTTGATTCGATTGAGGAAATTAATGCGAAGACGCTGTCTGCAAGACTTAAGGAAATGCAAAAAGATGGATTGATAGAACGAAAGATATATCATGGAATTCCGGTAAAAGTGGAATACCATATTACTGAAAAGGGACGGGCATTAATACCACTACTCTATCAGATGGCCAGATTTTCAATTCAATATTGTCCTAAAGATGTGTTCAAAGATAAGAAACCTAGGGGAATTGAAGAGATGTTTGGATATCAAACCATATAATGATTCAAAGAGGGCACTATACATTATCCTACAATACAGTTGTACAAGTCCAGTGCAAACATCTGTGAGTATTATAATATCAATCTCGTTTCTAGTAATGCCGTTACATTTTGCTAGTAATGTAGTCTAGTTTTTAGTGATAAGAAACAAAATTAATAACATAAAGGACAGATGCTATAATAGAACGGTTTTCTGCAATCCATATGTCCGCAGTCATATAATACTCCACATCTTGTGCATTGATGATAACAATGTTGCTGGCGTACGTTTGTCACATAAAAAAGCGCTGTAGTCAATATTGATAGTATGGCCGTTGACGTTATTTTGAGTAGAGATTTATTCTGCAAAGTTAAATAATTTAGTGTAGATTGTTCAATGTCCGTGATAATGGCTTTCAAGCGTGTAATCAACTATGTTGATGTCATTCTGATCTTTATTAGACTCACTACTGATGCGGTGGAAAAAAAGCACTTATCGGTAAGACTGATATTAATTTTGTTTCCTTTATAATTTCAAGTCTCTAAAGAGCAGTTAATAAGAAAAGACATTAAGTAACTAAGTTATATCATAGCTAATCGATAGATAATATAGTCTATGCCTAACTGTCTTATATGATTACATTAGGAAAATGGCAAGCAAAAAAGCCTTGACAACTTCTGCTATGCTGGGAGATGGAATTTTTATTATCAGCTATGCTAATAGCTTCACCATTAACATTCAGTGTAATTTAATTTTTTCAAACATAGGAAAAGAAAAAATTGAGTAGGTGAACCAGTTATTTGTATACAAACGTACTGTTCTGAAGTAATGCCTGTACCGTAGGATCAACTCTTCCCGATTCAGTCATAGTAAAGCAATTGGTAGACATGAACTGCTGCGCTCCTCCAAGTATATTTTCCCATTTGGGTAACATACTATTTACACAATTTTTCATACTATTTACACAATTTTCGTTGACTACATCAATATATTTAGAGAAAATCAGCCAAGGACTATCGAAACGTCCTATTTGGCTCGCAATCTTGCTGAACAGGACTTCCTGGTTCGCTTAGCAGCTGCCTTTTCCAAATGAGAAACAAACTCCTTCTGTAATATTACATCATTTCGTGTCTCAAGTCTAGTAAGATGGCCACCAACAAATGTATTAAAGTCATAGTTGTTCAACGCTATATTATGAGCTTTGATAAATCCTGCAGTATCTTTAGCTATTGCCAAATATGGAATTGGAACCCATAGTGATATGTCTGTGCTGATGACATATTGACAATAATTGCAATACTGAAATGCTAATTAAATATAGAAAAATTAAGTACGACTGAAGGAATTGTACTCTACTCCTATAGTTCAATTGTAATAATTTACTTTATTGTTCTTGTTCCTTTTCTCTTATCATGTATACTTGGTTCATCTTTATTTGATATCGGAGTAGCAGGATGACTAACTTTTCGAGTAGGTTTTGGCTGTTCATCTAATTCTAGTTTTTTAGCTGCGTCGGTACTAAGATTCGTCTCATCTATTTCTTTTTTATGGCTCATATGATATAATTATGTCACCAAGTTCTAAATATGTTTCAGTGATAAAATAATGCTAAATAAGAACTCGAAATTAATTATTGATATAATCGTGCATGTCGATGTTAAATCCTAATTAGTGAAGATTTTCTTTCGTTCATTTTGGTTCTATTTTATTAGTGTCAACTAGGCCTATAGTCTTGCAATGGAAGAGGAAGAAGCTCATGGAATGAGAACTGAGTATACCAAGGCAACGCTAGAAAAAATATACTAAGGTAGCCTATTATAAGGAAGAATTAGAAAGAAAGCAAATAAATTAACTTTATTCAAAAATAAAGAGAAAAGGCGAAAAGTATGTCAAACTATATTATTTAATGCATAATATATATATATACAATAATAATTCAACTGCAATATTGCCTTATGTAATAATTTACTGATGAAAAATTTTGACAATTAAATACGGCTGAAATAATATAAGTTCGATATACAAGTAGTGACTATGTAGAAAACATCATCAATATTACAAGATTAGTCAGTCTATGCATATTGTAGGTGATACATCTAAATGATAACTCTCTGTTCTGCATTCTAGTCAATCTAGACATAAGATTCTCTCCAAATAGTCGTTTTATAACTGATATTATGGTTTCATCTTTGTTTCGTTGATTGTACAGCAATTTGGAGTAACCACGCTTCATCTGCTTTCTGTACTTACCATGTGTTCTCCACATCGGTACATGTTCATATCGAGCAGGAATAATACTGAATGCATGTAAGTCCTCTCTTACGAGAAGGTGATTATCTTCACTATCGTAACCCTTATCAGCTGTAACTACAGATAATGGAAGAATATTTGATGTCCTTGTTATAATTGGCCTGAAATCTACATTATCATGCCTTGTTGGAGCTCGTCTTATCTTAATTGTACATATGATTTGTTGTAATACATCTACTCCAATAGATAATTTCGCATATTTTCTTCTCAATTCTGTTCGATCAGTATAATATTGTGATGCATGAGTTATCTTAAATCCTGTTGAATCTATTCCTGCAAAGATATGCTTGGTACCACTAATTACAATGAATGACGAAATTATCTTTTCAAGCAATGAATTATTAATTCTATCTGTAAACTTTTGCAATGTTGTAAAATGAGGAATACGTGACAACCGTAGAAATGACCTTAGGTAATAGGCTTCAATTAACCACTCGACAAACATTCTATAACTCTTACCTTCATACTGTCGTATAGCAACTAGAACTATGTGCTGCCATATTGTAAATATGTGATTACTTTTCCTGTTAGAAAATAGAGGAATCCTTGCATGCTTCAAAACACGGAACATAGTACCTGCAAGTCTGACGTACATTGATTCTTTCAATAGACTATTGGTATTATACTCTTACAAAGCTTTGACTGTATGAGATGGTTTCTACACAGCCATGCTGATAATACTTTATCGTGTTAGACAATGCAACCGGACTTAGTATAGTGATTAGCATAGACTAGCTGATACTGTCTATAGATATAGTCAAGGAGTTGACAGACACAAAGTTCATCACCAATCATAATGTTTTTACCTATCAATAGAATCAGCCAGTCCTGAATCTTACCATAGTCAGGCTTCCGGTTAAGATTTTATCTTTTAAGAACGGCATATCATACCTGACTTATTATGAATCCAGACTATTGTAGCTGTAACGACTTTGAAAAGGCAGTTGATTACAATGATATTCATTATTTTAGACCAGAAGACGATAAGTTTAACGCCATTAAGAAGCAGGGCTGGTATATTTTCGATATGGGTTACCAGTGTCCTATTACTAATATAGAGCCTTTCAAGTACCTGTCCGTGGTACCGGAGGAGGTTAACACTAGCACAGTACACAAAGGTATTATTTCAGCTGGTGGTTAGGTAACAAGTTGAAGATTCGTAGAATAGATCATGTGGGTGTAATCGTAAATAATCTCTCTCCCGCTAAAGCGTTTTTTCTTGATTTTGGACTTGAAGTGCAAAGGGAAGGAGAAGTGGAAGGAGAGTGGGTAGATCAGGTAGTTGGGCTTAATAATGTTAAAGCAGCAATTGTAATGTTGGGGATGCCAGACGGTCAGACCCGTATAGAGCTAGCCAAGTTTTATACGCCGTCAGATGAAAAGGTATTCAGAAATCTTTTGCAAATACCCTGGGTATTAGACATATAACATTTGCTGTTGAAGATATTGAAGCTATTGTTGCCAAATTGAAAAAGAAAGGGACAGAAATCTTTAGTGAGATACAAACCTATGAAAACATGTATAAATTATGCTACGTTCGTGGTCCAGAGGGAATTATCTTAAAGTTGGCGGAGCAAATCAAATAAATTAAGGGTAATTTTCTTTGTGGCCCTGACGTAGCGACTTTGAAAAGGCCGTGGATTATAACGATATAAGATATTATCGACCTGAAGACGATAGGTTTAACGAAGTGAAACAGGCAGGTTATAGTTACACGTATTAGAATTGTCCAGAAAGTTTTGGTCTTTCTAGCAGTACAGAAAAACGTGATATAGAATTTTTCGAAAATATCATCTTAAAAGAATAAGTGTATCGTTATTACAGAACTTCGTATAGTAAAAATATGAGTAACAGAAAAAATGTTGTGACTTACAGCATTCCGTTAGGGATTCTAACATCGCTTACCATATTCAGTCCTCTAGGACAACAGACCTATGCTGCTGCACATACATCTGGGTATAACCATGGATGTTCAGATGCGCAAATTTCTGACCCATCTGAAAGATACATCAACCAACCAGACAAGCGATCAAGTTCTCATAGTGACGCATTTATGCAGGCATATAATGAAGGATTTGATGCGTGTTCGGGTAATTCAAATAGTAATGACAATTCTCATTCTTCAGATAGTGGAAGTGGGTCGCATTCAGGTTTAGTAGATACAGCATGCCGCTTGATAAATAATCATCCCACAGCTGCAGCATTACTTGGACATACATTAGGCCTTGGAATAGGGGGTCAGCTAGCACAAGGATATTGTGCGCTAAGATAGGCAATACTCCTTTACAATTTCAGGTGAATGCATCAACCTCTCCTCATCTTTTCAGTTTAGAGAAATCATATACAGCGTACATAAATTTTATCACCATAGTGGGACTGTTAGTCTCTATACCTAGGACGCAGCATTTTTCGATAATATTTGTAATCTCGCGCTGCATATCGTTAACACAAACACCATTTCAAAGATGAGTATGCTTGACTTTACGGGAATGCGATATTATTCGATTGTATAGAGTCACCCATATTAACAGAATTGAATACACATAGTACACTTAGACTACTATGCTACCATCTATAGATATCATCATTTGTACTGTAAATCCAGTACAAGTTTTTGATAGTCTTGAGAGTGAGTTTGGTAGAGCAGCTAATCTTTAATCAAATAGAGTTGTTACTGTGTTGCAACTAAGACATATTTGACGTATCTGACACTTGAGCAGCAGATAGTCTCTAATCACATAAACTACTAGTATATGGTAACTATCTGACGTATCTGACTTATAGATACTTGTATGGCAAACAGTCTTTAATCTTATGCAGCTCCCACTTCTATCTGACATATCTGACATATCTGACATCGTACCCTGGATAGACTCTCTTTGACTGGCTATGAGAGAAGTTACAGTCAAGTTCCGAAACGATACAAATCTTTTGAAATATGGATCGAGCCGGAGAGCTTTGAATATGACGAGTATTGTCGAACTCTGCGGTACAGGGATGTGTGAGCTGGGTCTATATATTAGAAAAAGTACCTTTGTCTCTGTTATACTATTAACATCCTTCGAGTATCTTCAATGCATCTTTTTCTCCTTGTTCAATTAGCATCTTGATAGTATCATAAGTAAAGTCTGTAGGCTTGCTAGAATAATCTACTTCACGACCAGTACTTGGATCAACGTCGTTAGAACGCTCTATTCTCACTACGCTATGTAGTTTAAATTTCCCTTTGATTAGATCTTTATACTTTTTTCTCATATGGTTCAGGTTATTACTTGTTCCTTCTGTTATCATTAGAAGACACTCTAATTCCTTTTGAAATGCTGCACCTTCACTTGTATTGACAATGTGGCTCTTGAGAGCCTTTAATTTACGAATTATTCCCATAGAGTCATTTAATGTGTTTTCCAATTCATTATAGCCAGTTGCTAGATGTGCCACCATTTCATCGTAACGAGAATCTCTGTCTAAGAACTGGATGCCAGTAGTTCTATTCTGAACTTCATCGTAGTCTGTTGGAACGTTATCTGCTATAGAGGGATTCACATTTACTATATACACATCTAGACGCCAATATGTGAGCCAGAATGTCCTATAAAATACTCCGAATAATCGGTACATCCACGATCGGAAATAGTAGTTTTTACAAATCTCCTAAAGGAATGAAGAGTAATTTGTCTTCGTTGTTCGTTACCATCTTCCTTATCACCTTTACTCATCCTATCTAATGTCATTGCAAAGGATTTTGCTATATCATCATATGGACCATCTGGATTGGGTTTTCTTTTGGTCTAGTAAACAGCAAATAGTAAATCGATTCCTTCTTTAAAAGGTATTCTGTATTCTGTTATTATTTTTCCATCTCGATTTAGTAGGACAAAATCTTTAAGTCTCGCTAGCATTTGCAAAATTCTTTGGGTCTAATACTACGTTTTATGCCTGTTCTTCACACACAATAGATTTAACCGACTACCAATTTCTAGTGCATGGTAATTGTAACAGGCCTTTACATACTAACTAATTCTTCCTTAGTGCAAAGAATATGAAAGTGTAATCAAGGCACGTAGCATTCCAATGAACAACTTTTTCCCCATGCGTGAAATCTATTGGTTCGGTAAGAAGGAAACCGTTCTGTTCTGCAATGCTAATTACGTCTTCCTCTATTTCTCTTCTGCTGAATATATTATCAGGCGAATTCTTAGGATTTACATCCGTATTTATTAGATTAGGTATCTTCTCAGGCCAGTAGTCTGTCGATGTCAAAAGTAATCCATCTTTTTTTAATATTCTATTCATTTCTTTAAAATAGTTTTGAATATTAATACCGTGCTCGATGACTGATAGTGATGTAACGAAATCAAATGTATTGTTTTGAAATTCGGTTTTTTCTAGATCTTGAATTGAAATATCAAATGTCTTGTACATTTCGACTGTGGATGGTATTCCTTCTTCTAGGAGCAAATCACATCCATATAGGTTTATGAAACCAAGTCTACTTAGCAGGGTCAAAATCGGAGAACCATTACATCCAACATCTAGTACAAAAGCGCTTGTGTCTGATTGCTTAATTATATCAACCATCTTATGTGTATCCCATGACTTTACTCTATCATGATGTGGAAATAGACCTAGAGAACGAAGACAATAGATTGCATGATATATTTCAAAGGAGTTTTTGAGAACTGAATTATATCCCATAATTTCAAAGCACTTTGCGAAGTAATTTAAGTTTACGAACCGGTAGCAGGACTTGCAAAACTTTGATGATCGTTTGGAGGTGCGCCATCCACAAAAACAGAAAATTGTGATTCATGCCAAGCACGATCCGTTTACGTAAAGTGTTTCCTACAGGTATCATAATACTTGGTTATATCTGGGATAAATTCTGCAGGTATACGCTCAGAATAATTTATTAAGTTAGACAGTGCAACATCCGACGCTCTAATATCCATGAATACATAAGGTCGCATTAAATCTGGTTGAGCTATCATTTTCACACGTCGCATTTGTGCTCGCCTGGTCCTAGAATGGATTATTTGGCGCGTTATTGCCAAAACTGCACAGACAAACGGAGGATGGCATTTTTCAAGTCCATAGTGTTTTTAAGCGATATCGGCCAGATACCCCTCTGAAAAATGAATGCTGAGTAAGCCACAGAATTTCTGAAGGATAGAGGAATACCCACTATGAATTATCCTCACGGTTACCTACTAAAGGTATCTAGAAGGGAAGGCAGTCCATCACGCCGTATAGAGATGGATGAACTGGATGCGATCCTAGTATTAGGCAAAGTTAAACTGATTGCAGTTGAGGACACTGTGGGAGATATCCTTATCGAAGTTGAAAGGAAGGACCTTATCCGAGACTAATGCCAAAACATCAACGATAATGTGAAAGCATACAGCAGATCGTCATGACTAGTTGCTTCTTTATCTAAGACATCTTCACCATTCTCTGCAGCAGTCCTTAGTAACGTTATGAATTTAGCTAACTTTGGATGTATAGACATGTATTGAATAATGCTAATATAGTGACTCCATCGTTTACAACACCTAGTAAAAATAGTAATTACAGCTATAGCCACATAATTGAACAAGCTGAAATCTCGAGCTTAGACGGCGATAAAATTCGACTGCATATACATGCTTACATTTGATATTACGACAATTATAGTCTCGACACGAACAAATCCACCCAGATCGGCTTGCAATGACGTTGTAAATATTGTGGTCAGTTATTGATCTGACAAAGTTTGATCGGCATAGATGTATATCGTGGCACGGTGTTGGAAGAGAAGTCAAAATAGCCCGCAGAATCTGGACCCTGTGCACAGTCCCATTCTGCCTCATCTGCTTTGCTTGCTGAAGTAATTGGGTTAACTAAGCACCATCCGGTCACATATCCCTTAACGAATTCCTTTCTCTGATTGATAAAGCCATTACCTGGCTGAAGTATATATCAGTGGCATCCGTCCAGGTGCATACAGCTATCCTTCCCATCACATACCCCATGGTTAAATCCAGACTGATATACAAGACAGTGCAAAGGCAGAAATGGGCGCGCTTAAAGCAGCTACAAGAACGGCTATTGCAATACCGCTAATTATTATTCTCATGGCTTGCCTCATGATCTATTGATACAATCAATATGAGCAATGATATTATTGAATACTGCGGCAACATCCATCCTTATCTTGCTAGCCGATCCTATTTATCTGATACACCATTGTATAATAACAATATATTTATCCTTTTAAGAGAAGCTTCGAACTGAATGAAACTATGACAGACTTAGTCTCAAGTAAAGAATTTTTTTATCATGATCCATATCTCCCTATGCTACTCACGGAACGTACTGCAAAAAGTAAGTCCCACAATAATTGTTAGGAAAGAGTTCTTTTATTGTATGTTATATCCTAATGCGAGGCCATCATTCGTAAACCCTCCCATTAGGCCAGTGCCTCTTCATAGTGTTGTAGATTTTCTTCAAATGTGTTTAAGTAGATAGGCGATAGCTCTTGTATGGATAACTTACTTATTAGCAACATTGGTTTGTGATCACGTTTATTGCCCATCAATGGCAGCATTGCGATAAAATCTCCTCTTGCGATACCAGCAAGGCGGCAATAGTTTCGTGATAAATAAACGAGTAGGGATTCCATCGCCAAATCTTCGTGAATCTCTTATCGATTGAACCTTTCTTTATCAATCCAGTGCTTGGGGTTTCTAGTTGTCGAAATCTTTTGTCCTTGGACTATACTTAGTTCGATTGTTGGTAATGTTTCTTTCATACTGTAAGGACTAGATAGTTCATAGAGACTGTAAAGAAATATCAATTCATATACTAAAATTCGAATATGAGCCATAGGCCGCTGCGCTGTACGAGTAACAAAAGAAAATGCAATTAGTAGACTCTCAATAAACTTAACGGAAACGGAAACTATGCCTAGATTGATTTTGGTAGACCGGAAGCCCTACATTATTCTTCCAACATTTGTAGTATTTCGGCTTCAGTTGGAGAGAATGTCTCATATTCGTCTTTATACCAATCATGAACCTGTTGATCCATTATCTCTCCTATGTCTGACGCATACACACATTCATTTGAGCATTTATTTGCGGTACAACCCGGTTTATAGGGAGACTCATAAATATTTCCATACCTTCGCCAGACACTACAGTCATGTGACATCCACTCCAACTTTTTGTCCTTATAGCGTTGTTCTGGACTTTTGTCTAACCAAGGTCGAATTAGGTATGTGTAAATATATAGCGCCTTACAGTACTTGATTGACAGATTAACATATTGCTCCGGTGTTAATTCTAATCCCAACTTGGGAATACGGCTATCAGGTTCGGCCGCCTCTAGTAATATGTTGCGATATGCTTGCCATTCGGCAATTACCTTTTCCTTCTCGCATGTATTACGATATTTACCTGTGACTAGCATCTGGTATCTATATGCCCTGCGGCCCAGTTCCAAATTAAAATCGATTATTCTACGCTTCTGTTTATTTGCGTCTGCTAAGTTGGAATTGGTAGCGCTATCACCATAACCTTTATCAGTCGTTTTAATACCTCTCTTGCTTTTGACGTTGACGACATTCTAATGAAGATAATCTATCTCCTTACCTAGATTATACACTTTCAATTATTTAACTGCTATATCCTGCCTATCTTTATCCACGCGTTCATTTAGTGCTTTGTGGGCTCTAGCTGCAGATCACTTTGACTGTAGTCCTGGTACAGATAATTACAGACTTTCAACCAGGTTTTGATATAAAGACAGGGAATTGCGAGCGACTACAACATTCTGAAATAGAATGAAATATCGCATAGCAGGGAGAATTAGCATGCGTGCACTTTAATGTTCCCATCAGGTTTTCTCTCCAATATCGCCATCGATTGGACTTGGATAAGAGCAAAATTGCTAGGCCATAACAAATTGAATTGGATCTAGTATCGCCTACACCCGGGATACCCGGGTAACTTTCTAACCTAAGGAAGAATTTAGATGTATTACATATATGTTACACAATAGATGATGTTAAAGCTATAATAGAATTCAAAACGATCCCGGGTATCTCGGGTGCAATTATAGAGGATATCTGAAGAGTTTAATGCGCGCACCTACCTATAGCAAGGCATTCTGACCGTCTTCCCTCAGATTAGACCTAAGTGCTAACCCCGACCATAGGTGTATCTCTCGGCTCCAGTACCCACTCGTTTATCCTGCACACTATGTTTAGATAACTCTCTACCTAGTGCATTTATTTCCAATCTATTCAACCTCTTATTCCAGCAATAATTAATAAAATCTGAATGCGCTTTCTGTTTATCTGTTTCATATTACACGCCAAGTACACACCTATCATCAAGCCATGTCTTAACCGGATCTGACAATCTCTGGTATCTTGTATTGCATTTCTGGGTAGGTTCCTTCTGTGATGTTATTAATAATGATCGGAGATTTGTATTTCCAAGAGAAATTATTGCTTGAGTCCTTAGTAGTTCAGATTTATTGATTGATTTTATGACATCTTCTAAAAGTTCAATCACTATCTTTTCATCCGATCTTTTGGTAATAAGTTGAGAACTTACTTACACAATAAATGCACAGATACAATAAGATAATAGTCAAATAGCAATGAAAAGACTGCTCATTCTCCGTCATGCTAAATCTGACCGGAAAGATCCCGATTTACCAGACCATGATAGGCCACTTAATAAGCGTGGCAGACATGATGCACCCCTGATGGGAAAGCTGCTTAAAGATGAAGACTTAAAGCCAGATCTCATTGTAAGTTCACCTGCGACCAGAGCTAAAAAGACAGCAGAACTTATAGCTAAGCAATGTAAATATAAAGGAGAGATTGTTATTAATCAATCTCTTTATGGAGCTGAACCAAAAGACTACCTTAAGATCTTGGAAGGGCTTTCTGTTACATATAAGACTGTATTAATGGTAGGGCATAGCCCCACGATAGAGGAGACAATTGAAATGATTACAAATTCATCAGATGTCATAATGCCAACATGTGCTCTAGCTCATATACGTTTACCGATAGAGAATTGGGCTGACATCAATAAACAGAAAATAAATGGAAAATTGGCTAAGATATGGAAACCAAAGGAATTGTCTTAAAGTCCATCTGACATATAGTTTAAATTAGCACTTTAGCACTTTATTATATTATCATCGTATGCTTTTATTTTAAAGCTCATTTTCAGGATAAAACCTGCCATAAATTGGTAGATATGATAGTCATTACAGCCCATAGCACGGTAGGATGGCCATGTATACTAGTTTTAATTTTCTTTAAGATTCTGTTCAACGCCCTATCAAGTTTATCTTTCGAAACAAAGTCCTTTAGATCTATATCTATAATTAGAAAAGTTGGTGGAGTTCTATTAATGCCATCGTATTTAGTAAAGGAAGGATAAGCATTGATTCTACAATCTTCATAGTTTGATGCCTAAAATATTCAAGGACTTCCTTTATGTTGAACACTTCTTTCTGGTAACCAAGAGCTTTGGTCATTATATTTCTTGGGAAAATGGGCTCCTGTAAATGTGATATTATGAAGTACAGGTTCTGCTCTAATTCCTGACTAGTAAGGGGAAAATTTCTTTCTGTGAGGGGGTGAAAGAAAAACTACCCTTTGTATATCATTATTTTCGTTTCGAAGCTGGCCCAGTGTTTATTATAATCATTACGACTAATATTAATCTGATTAAGTTTCATTTTATCTATATGCCTGAATTACTAGAACTAAAAAGCATACTACTAAGGGGATAAATTTCTTTCAGTCCAGATTCTAATAAGCACCATTGCTGAAAGAAAAATTACCCCTTAGTAGTAATAATATTTTATCGCCTATCCTAATGCTAAAACAAACCAAGATGCGCGCGCATTATTATTGGTTGTTTATTTACCAGTAGAGTTAGACGACGGTGTAGAAGTGACATGCGCGGCTTCTGCAGAATAGTTTGTAAATCCAGAATGAGCTGCCAGCCATGAATAAAGATCTGCCAAAACATATTGTTGTATAGGTCCAATTCCAGTCGTCCACTGAGATGAAGGATAGAAGGCATGTCCTAGATTTGGATATGTTATCAATGTATGGTCAGGATGATTTATATCAGCCAGTCTTTGCTGCAAGAGAAACGCTTGCTCCACTGGAGTCTGAGTATCATTTTCTCCATTGAGTATTAGGATACCTGTGGATTTAGAGACATTACCAATGATGCTTAGATTCGGTATCATATTCAATAACGATCTCCACAATATAGGACAGATTTGAATACTGTTGCATTTATGTGAATTGAAAGCTGTGATGTTTTCATATGTCTTTATCGATGCGGGTTTAAGTTGTTTATCGATATTTATGGCACCACCACTACTAGTACCAAAAGCCTTTAGTAGAGTGTTAGATATGTCTTTGATATTATTAGTACGTAAAACTGAACCCGACACCAGTAAATGACTTAACAAAGGATCCTTCGCTATTTGCTGTATTGATATCAATCCAGTATGATTCTTATCCAATACTTGTGTAGCGTACTTTGAGGGTAAGGATACGTCTAAATTGTACTCTGAGACTGAAGGGTTCTGAGCCAATGTGGACATAAGTACTATGTTCTTTACCTTCGTCGAATTATCCATTGCTACTCTTGGAGCGTAAAGTGTACCTTCGCTATGACCAACTATACTTATCCTCTTGGGGTCTACTTCAGGCTGTTGTACAAGAACATTCACTGCTTTCTTACCATCTTGAATTTGGTCATTGCCTGTATTATTTCCCCATACATTCGAGTCCAAAATAGTATAATTTCCACCAATGCCTCTTTTATCATATCTGAGTACAGCAAAGCCTCTTTCTGATAGATATTGAGCTATATCCCAAAGTAGTAATGGTGGTTTAGGGCCATTTTTGTGAATAAATCCTAATGTTTCATTCTTATCAATAGCACCAGAACCTTGCATAAGAAGAACACCAGGGAAAGGTCCCTTTCCTATAGCAGGATAAGTCAGCTGAGCCTTAGTCTTTACTCCTTTTCCTAGATCTATTACTAAATTTCTATATTTTATTGTGGGAATATACTGCTGAGCTAGTGCTTGGTTTTGTTGTAGGTTAAAGACACTAGTAGATAAACAAGAAAATACAAGCATAGTAATCAAAAATAATCCTAAAGATAAAGTAATGCTTCTTGTTCTGACCAATTTATTATGCCTTATAGCATTCAGCTTGTATCTTAGGGTTCACATACTGCTCCAGAATCGTATTATAGAGAATATGAATTGTCATAACAAAGAATTTGGGTATGCGACGGGAGCATATTAAGTCTATTTTCTTTAGAATAAATTCTAAATATTTTACACCAATAAGGGGCTATTTTTCTTTCACCCCCTCACAGAAAGAAATTTTCCCCCCTTGTCCACTAAAATTATTTTTATGCTTGGTAGTCATGCCTTCAAAGCTTTCGTCAGTCTAGATATCCAAATCTAATTAAATTAGCTTTATTATTTAGCATTGCTCACACGTCCTTTAGGATTATCCTCTCTATAATAATTGATTTAGAGTTTGCTCGTATAAGATTATAATCGAATCGCACGGTAGTGCGGGTGCAGAAATATTTTTTTATCTGCTTGCCATTAGATCTGTAGTCGGATTTATTTGATCTGTCATGTCACTCCAGTCTAGTCCGGAAACAATTGGTTTATTGTATCGATAAAAACCAAGAATTAAGATTCCAATTTCAGAATACACAATTAGACTTGTTATGACTTAAGAGTCTTGTTCTAGAAAACATCCGAATAGTTCTAATCTATAATGGACATTTTTCGTGTGCGCCTCATCCTTGGCATTTCTACCATCATACCTGGCATCAGCTATACATCCCATGTCTCAAATTCAAAAAGGCTTTTAATGTGATATGCTGCATATCTCTTAATAAAAGAGGCTATTTCCGATGTAATTACACAGGATCTGATATCTTGTCTGATTTAGTCTGATTCGAATTACTAATACGGTGGTTCACTATCTATCTAAAGTTTAGCCAGCAGATTGTACAAGTACGTATTTTCTGTCTTTAATTTCCCCATACTTCTCGGTAGATATCCATTCCTCTTTGCAGAATCAATATTATATTTGATCACTTGATACGCATTAAAGTCTAATCGCCTTAATTGGCTACATCTATCAAGCCAATCCTTTATTATTTTAGAAGCCCTCATCAGTATAACACTTTTTAATATTAATAAGGTAGGGTGCTAGGATGCACCATACCACGAATTTCCTATAATCAGATAGTGGAGTCTGTAATAGTTTTTCGATCCACTTGATCTTGTTCGAATTTATGGTCGTTTGGACGTACGCCATTTTGCTATTCGCTTGCTTACGTTGTTCAATCTTTTCGTATATGAGCCATCTTCTAAAATTGCGCAATAGATAATTTATCGCGGGCCTTTGACCATCCCACATTTGCATGATTGTAACTTCCTGCGCGCATTTTGAATTTATAGTCCCTGGAACTCTAACCAAACACGTGCTCACTGTAGGATTATGTTGAGGATCTCCTTTTTTGTTAGCTAGGAACTCTTCTGCAAATTGCATAAATTTAGATGTCAGATCTTTTCCATCAGGTTCTCTCAATCTTGCAAATCTATCTTCTTCTTCGAGAACGAATCCATCCATCGGCTGATATATGTGGTAACCATTACCAGTTCACAATACAGTAGGATGGCCTCGTGTAGCCATGCTGATTTTCCTAAGGATTTTATTTAATCCTCTGTCAAGTTTTTCCCTTGAATTATCAAAATCCCTAAGATCTAAATCCATCATCACGAAACTAGGCCCGACTCTATTGATACCCTGATAATTAGTAAATGAATGGTAGGCGTTAATATGACAGTCTTCATAGTCCGAGGATTTGAAATAATTCAATACCTCTTGCTTACTGTACACTTCTTTCTGATATCCAAGCCTTTTGGTCATAATCTTTCTCGGAAAAAGAGGTTCTTGAAAATGAGATAAAATAAAGTCTACATTTTCAGATATTACTTCTGGATGTAATGTGTGATTACTCGTCGTCATCCTGATTATTTTCCTCTGCATCGTTGTCCTCATCGTCCTCGTATTCCACGGCCATCCTACTCTTTACCATCTCCACAGCATAGTCTATTCTATTATCCATTGAGCCTTTACCGATGGGTAATTTCAATAGCTCTCTCTATGGTTTGCCAGAAGATGATTACCTAGGTCAAATTCTATAAGATTTCTGTAATCACACCAGGGGCAAGATATCAGGGGCAGTTCTACTTTGGATTTATCTTCTCCATTTATGGCCTGTCTTGGAGATGCTGAAGCATCGTTATTATGTAATCCTGCGACACTTGCGACAGATGCGACACATTTAGAAGACGGAGATACATCTTTTTCATCAATTCTCTTACTACCTGGGTTCGGATTCACTAATGGCGCTGAGGTTTCACTATTATCATTTATTTCTGCGACACTTGCGACAGATGCGACACATTTAGAAGACTGACATGCCTGTTTTTCATTAACACTAGTACCTAATTTATCATTACTATCTATAGAACTACTATTACAAATCACATCTGTACTGGGATCTTTATCATATTCATGTTTTGAATGTTCAGCAATTGACTCTATTTGAGTTGCAGCGGCTTCTACTTCAGTCTGAAGATTAACTTTAGTGGATGGTGGGACAGATTCTGATGTTAAATTACCATCATCTATTGGCCCATTTTGCACGTCTCCGTTCTTAAAATGTGTCGCAAGTGTCGCGTCTGTCGCAGGTTCCGGTTTATTAGTCGGATCCAGGATTGCTATCTCGTCTGGAACATCATAATAATGAATTACTAGTCTGTCTAGAACTTCTTTTGAAAATTTAAGCCCCATTTTGGTCTCGCTACCACTTCCTACTTTGAATGGTTCAGCTTTGAATTTTGACATATAAATAGATGTTATATATTTG
The DNA here is from genome assembly GCA_963765895.1 of uncultured Nitrososphaeraceae archaeon. GTDB lineage: Archaea > Thermoproteota > Nitrososphaeria > Nitrososphaerales > Nitrososphaeraceae > JARBAU01. The sequence continues at coordinate 25,550 of CAVXZB010000022.1, forward strand.
TGCGAAATAGACCCGAATTCTACACTGTAAAATGAATTTGGCTTAAATGCGTTGTCCCGACCGTTCATCACGGTTTTGGCTTCAGTCCATATGTCTTCATTATAAAATATGTAGGATTTACTCTCATCCGGTCCATCACTATTTACATTTTCCTTTCCAATTAAGTTATTGATTACTTCTCGTAACTTCGATTCAATTGAATTTCTCTTAAGTTCATTTCTTTCGGATACGATTTTAGATAGTGCGCACCGAATTTCTTCTAATGCTATAGGAGCATCATTTGGACTGTTAAATAACCGTAGTAGTGGTTTAGTAAGCTCAGCACTTCGATGTTTAACATTCAAATTAAGATCAGCGATTACATCATTGTGATGAATCATTCGGAATGCGAATAGCAATTTGCGCAAATTGATTATTTCGTCGTGAAGCGGTTTGAACTTTGGATCGCCCGCATATTTTATTACATCCTTTATATTATATTCGACATCGCCAACTATGAACCCAAACACGAATGACCTATCCAGAATTCCTTTGATTTTCTTGTAGTCTGGTAGCTCCTCCATTGCAAGCCACTTCGTGCAATATGTCAGATACGATTCCTGTGTTCGGCCATACGTCAAGTCTACTTTAGGTACGTTTCCACCTGATGTGTAACCTGTCTTTAGGATTTTCTGCTTCTCTCTATCGTATCCAATATCCTCTGCCTCATCTTCTGCGATAGTCCCTTGACATTCCTCAGTATCCCCTAAGAATGTGAAATAATTAGGCGCACTTGCTGATGTTACATAGAATACACGATACCCTAGCAGTTTGTATACAAGCAGTGCCGAATTTTTCCCACTTCCATTATCCCCTACAAAAATATTATAGTGCAGTGTTGGAAATTTGTCCTGGAAATAGCTGTAGATAGTATCAGCTGAGAAGATGGAGATATGATGATCTTCAGTATTTACATATTTTCCATATACGAGTTTGGTTTTTAAATACAGCGAATCGAAGGTTTCATTTCGCGCTCTTTCAAGGTATTGATTAAGCTCGTCAGGCGATTCAAATATATAGGGTAAGGGATTCTGGGAATCAAAATTATCTGCTGGATGTAGTACCTTATCACGTCTATCTATTTCAGTTTGATACTTTGGCTGTCCATTTTGCTCTAACATTAGGAATGCAGTTTGACCATCTTTGAATACTATCAATTCGTGTAATGGTAACGTTCCATTTGCAGTATATTTTCTAATCTTGACTTTCTTGAGGCGTTTCGTATTCTCATCTTCATTGTTAAGCTGATCTTCTTGCCCATCTTTTGTTAAACTCACAATTTCATAATTATTATTCAATACATCTTCTATGAGATTGATATGTGGAGCGCTTACTCCAATTTGCTCTAACTTTTTAACAAGAGTTTTTACAGTCTGGTTCCATTTAGGACCCTTACAAACTGGAGATACAATCTGTTTTTCCTTATAAACATGATTTAGTGTTAGCAGTAGACAATGAGTCCGTTTATCCTTCCTAAAGGACGTCACTATCTGTTCTTTGGTAATCTCGTCTGTTAATTCCAGATCTATAAAATTATCTGCGTTAGAATATGGTTTCAATTACAAGACCTCAGTTTGTACTCTCTTGAAATTTGGAGATGCAATCATTGCAAAGTAATAACGAAATTACTTTCTGAGGTCCAGCTCTTACTTTAATCTCGTTTGTAGCTTTTGCAAAGCATTCCTCTGCTTCACATATAAGGTTATTAATCTCCGAGTTGTAGTCATAATTATCCATGGGGAATCATCTCCTATTGGCTTAAGGTTTCACTTGATTGCAGGGTCTCAACTCTACAATCAAGTGAACCTTGATTTACTTTTTTCGTTCCAACGTGTACCGCCCTTCAAGTATTCTTAATACATACCGGCTGCGTGGAACATCCCCACGTTCTGAACCTATCTGTCCTATGATTTGCCTAGGGAGCGAAATCCCTAATACAAGATTTGACTTCATATTTAATATATATAGTAAGTTTAATAAATCTGTCATCCAAACTACTACGGATAATTTTTGAGATGGGATGAGAAAGTTGATTCATCGATCATAGAATCCTTAGGGAAGGACCAACTGCATACTGAGGGTCTATATGAACAAGTGTGTTCTAGGTATAGAGGGATTTCATTTGACGCATTTAATAGGCATCTGAAAAAGTTAGTTGCTGACGGATATATCAAAAAATCATCTATCGGAATAGGCAAAAAAGCTTCCCACTGTCTAACAGAAAAAGCTAGACGGAGTTTACGAATTGGAACATTTGATATTAAATCCAAAAAAGGGAGAGTCAGACGTGGTGTAAATAGTGAACGAATAAAATGCCAGAAACTATATGTTTTGCTGCTACTCTTTCGTCACCGAACTATTTACAGATTTGACACAGAAATAGAATTCGATAATTTCCTAACTCAATTTAAATTAACTAGTGAGCAACTTATTCAAACCCATTCTCCCAATTTTATACATATATCTGGAGATGGAAGCTATCAATATTTAGGAACTGCTTGGAAATCCCCTAATGGGGATATTGAGATAGTAGAGATTAGTAAACATGATATAACACATAGAAAAGATTCAACTGGAAACCTTCGCCGACTGACACAACCTGAATTTTATTATTCTTGTAGCGTTAAGGGATTAACTGAAAGAGAGGTTCTAAATTCAGATTTACGTCTAGCATCTTCGTCATTTAGAATTACAAGAGAGGAAGCAGAGGAAGCATTTCGTATATTACATAAAGAAAATCTCCTCAAACCGATCGCCGTATATAAGAATGAAGTCTTATACGCGGTATCAGATGAACGGTCGGATGAGTTCTTACAAGATTGTCTTGAAGTCTATGAATTCGTTTCTGGCGGAATAATAGATATTTGGGGTTCCATTAGTCGGCCTAACCCCCAGGAAGTACGCTGGCTTGAATTTTTTATAGGTAAAGAAGGTACCGACAAAATTAGAAATCATGCTTACGAAACTAAAAAAGCCAAACGTGGTATGACAACAGATGATTTTTATGAATGGTTAAAATGGTGGAGACACTCCCTTAAGAAATCCAAGGACGATATCGACGCTATGGTAACAGATCTCAAAAAGAAACATGAATTGACGATACAGAAATATCCCTATCCTTCAAATGACGTCTTGGAACTTGTTTATCCAAATTTTTTGGAGAATACATTTCAAATAACAAAAAAGAAGCAGAAATCCAATTAGATATTATTCTATATTAGTTAAAATTCTTTTTCCATCAATGCGTCTGGCTTGACTTCCGTCAACTTGGGATTGTGCTGTATCATTGGTGTAATCTGACTGAATCGTTGATTAGTCTCGTCACGAATAGTCTGTAAATCCTGTTCATATTTTTTGCTTCATCGCCTGCATTTCTCTATCCTTTTCGGGCATTTTAGCCTCAATACCTCCTCTAGTACAGTATAATCTAGAAATCTAGATATTCCTTGCATTTTGACTTCGATTTCCTCAGACTCTAGCATAATAGATGCTTGCAACATGGCCTAAGAATTAGTTACTATACTGCACTAGCCTCATCTGAGATCGTCATTTTAAAGCGCTATAAAAGGTGTAGTGTAATTCTCTTCCTTACCATTAAATCCCTATCCCAGAGTTAGATCTATCCATAATAATTAGCTGATACTTTTCTTTAGCAGTGATTCCGGCTTAACATGTGCCAGCTTAGGATTGTGTCGTATCATCTGCATCATCTGGGCCATTTGGTTTTGAACGGCCTCTAAATCCTTCCTGTGTCGCCTTTCAAGTTCCATTATCTGATCATTTTTGAACTGCAATTCAGTTACCCTCTTGGCTAAGCGATGCTCTTCGTTTATAGTTAGGTCATTGATTACCGCGGCATAACCTAGAGCTTTATCGCTTCCTTCTAGTAGTTCTTGATCAGTTGGTTTGAAATAAGATTTGGTTAGACCTGATCTATGACCCATTACGTATTCTGAGTAGAGAGGATTCATACCAGCGTTTATGCAAATGGTTTTGAAGAATTTACGAAAGCCATGTGTTTGCATTAGTCGGTACGCTCGCTTGCGATCTGCTGTTGGTGCTCTTACTCCAGTGCGGTCTAGTAGTCTATGAATCATGAACGCGATAACATACGCCGATACCGGTTTCGGTCTATTGACCTCGGTGACTGTATCAAACTCTATTCTAAACAGGGGAGAATTGGGTTTGAGTTGTTCGCCCATCCGCTGCCGCCATTTTAGGTATTGGTCTATGTACTTGGTACATTCTGGTGTACAGAACGTTGTGTATTGCTCCTGCTCTTTCTTGTATGCGGAAATTTTGTATAGCTGGTATTTGTCTATTCTTGTCAAGTCTCTTATTCTTAGGTGTTGTAACGCACCGCGGCGTAGACCAGCAGAGCACATTATCAATACGATGCATTTATCACGTAATTGAGGCAGCATCAATCAGTAGTTTTATCTGCTCTAGTGAGTAGGGTTCATCCTCTACTACGCTATAGTGTGCTGCCTTGAATTTCTTTAGCCGCTTCCAGTGTAGTATGAAATTATTCATCTCGTAGAAATGCACGATAGGAGCGATGTAGCTGGATACTGTAGCCGGTGCTAGCTTACGGTCACGCCTTAGGTGTACTATGTAATCTCTTATCGTGCTTTCTAATTGGCTAATGGGAATTAGTAGCATGTCGTTGTGAGTGGGTCTTTTACAATACTGCATAAAATACGAGAATTTTAGGTTGTACTCCTTTCTAGTTATATCGCTGTTAATTGAATTGATAAAATTACTGTATGCCTCTGCTTCTTGTGGTTGGAGCTGGTCCATTTTCTAAGCTACCCTTCTACTGGAGCTACACCTAATTAAGTATAGCATACACTATCAGTAATGTTAGTTTTGTATAGAAATATACCTGATATTATCCCAATTGAGATTCCTACTACTATATGAATAGTCATTCCTGCAATAATAGCAGATGATATAGGTGAATGAACTCCAACAATGTGTCCAAATACTATCCAAGTAAGGTCATATGCATGGGATCTTCCTGTAGAAAAGAAGGTCAAAGGAATTGCCATAACCATGGCTCCTATTATACCCCGGCAATAATGAAGAATACTTCCCTGTTGAATGAAAAATCCACTCTAGCTTCGTGGTGCTTTACTTTATTGATCATCTTAATGCTGGTGCTTCTAACATGCATTCTAAAAGATATAAGAATTGGTTAAAAGTTGATTTCTTTTTCAATTCGATGTATTATTTCCAAATTCATCTTTGTAATTGCTTCTATTAGGAACGTCAGTGCAGTGATAACAATGCTCTTCAAATCATGGAATTCTCACTAGGTTATGTTCTTATCTTTGTTCAAGCATTGCGTAATCATATGCATCTTTGGTACCATTACAAACAATATATTTGCTAGGGCACTGTAAATACCTACTGACCTCTATGTGGATCTTACGTTCTTTTATATAGAACATGGTAATCTAACCGATTAGAAAAGAAAAAGTAAATTCATAACTATTCGTACTGATTGAGCATCTACAATTCCATTCTGATTACCTTAACTGTTCTTTATCAACTATTTTAATACTTCTTTCCTTAGCTAATATTACTGCAGTTATTGCTATATAGGCCACTTGTGCTAGTTCACATATCATATCTATTGCATCAATATCTCCACCTCTTCCATTAACAGGATTACCAGGAAATCGTGTTATAACATATAATACTATGAAAGCTATATTTCCTGCAATTCCTATGTAATACCATCTTCTTCCCCATCTCTTTATCATAGGCAATATCCAAAATATCTGTGCAATTCCTGAACCTAGAAAGAATACTGCTACTGGTAGGTTCCCAAGCATTCTTGGATGTGAAAGTGGCATATACAGATGTACTATTCCAGCTATTGCAGTAGCAACTGCAGCAGCAATGAATAAGTATTGATAACTACGAAAGGTGGATCGTTGTTGTTGCCTAGTGTTATTATTTTTTGACATTTTTTATCTATCCTTCATCTATTGCCATCATAGTATTTAGTTATCTCACAATCTGTGCTGCGTAATATTGACATAAATCTGTAGAGTTGTACGCAACGCTAACTGCGGGTGTAATCTGGCCAGAATAACGACAGAACATTATGTTTAGGATTTAGCCGCTCATGATAATAAATAAAAAGACTAGCGATATGTATATATTTAATGCAATAATTTAATGTTATATTATCAATATACTTTCTAATCTTGTATTTGTAGACCACAAAGACAAAAGTTATATCTATAGATCACTTTGGATAGCAGATTGAAGATGATGAATATAGGCCACTCTATTCTCATTCATTGAACAAGCATCCAGGGAGAGTACCTACGATAGAAGGGATTTATAATCTGCTAGAATACCTCAATAGTAGAATGAGACCGTATTACTGCAACTACTATAAGATATGTCGTGTCTCAGAAGGGAACGTATACAATTAAAGAAATAGCAACTATATATGTTAATCCAAAAGTCACTAAACAAATATAGGAAGTCACTCATGTCAAATAATGCTATTATTAATATGATTAATGACTAATCGCAAGAAAAAGTTGGGATTGTTGGACTTCACTTTACTAAACACAATCACATGATGTCTTTTTTAACGCGTTTCTTATATCTTGCAAAAGGCTGTCACGATTATCTTGTTTTTGTGCATGCAAATAGATTAGCGTAGGATGTTCAAAGAACTGGTGATTATGAATAGCAGTTACAGTCCAATGGTGGTCCTCCAAATATTGATTTACTTTATTTACTTCTGATTGAAGTAATGTAAATTCTGCTAGCTCAAATACGTTTTTGCCTGATGATGCGGATGCTGGTTGGTATGGAAATTCCATTGGTACCTGGTCATTAATCTTTTTACCGCTCAGAGTCAGTGTCGGTGAATCCCTAGATAGATCTATTCCACACACATTACCACTTTGGCTTGCATCGGCTTTACTGCTTATCTTATCCGCACGATTTTTGCATTCTTGCGAGGTCGATGGCAGCAAGCGCCATATTAGAGCCAGTAGTGAGTGCAGATCCTACAGCGAGTGAGATCAATATTATTGCTGTTGTCAACAAGCTTGTAACTAATAATCTTTTCATATTTAGTAATGTACCTTATGTTACTATGGATTACAACACTAGCTAAATGTAGTATCATTATTTGTAGATGACTGATTGATATTATTAACCAACGTATTGCATTCCATATTACAAGGTCGTTTCGCAACGACAGAACAATATAAGCTTAGCTTATCAATGTTAACTCTAGAAGATGAGAGCTTGTTTCTTATTGAACTAATTTAGTAACAGTAGTTATCCTACTCAGCCTAAATAGCTGGGTAATAACCCAGTGCAATTCGGGCGCGCCTTTTCAATAGCTATGCTATCAACATTGGCACGCCTTTCCTTCGCATACCGTATCAAATAATTCTATCTATTGTTACGATATTAAGTAAGTTAATTATTTAATAGGCTTTATTACTGCCTTAAACCGTACATTCCCATTAGCTACTTGATCATATGCATTGCTAATTTCTTCTAATGGAAATATTTCAGTCATTACTCTTACTTTACCTTTTGCAACGTAGTCTAATGCCTCATAGAGGTGTTCTCTATCATTTTGTGTAGAACCTATGATGCGGGCACGTTTGAATAAGATCTCTGGAGAAATTGTAAAAGGCTCTGTTGAGACTCCCATTAAAACAAAGCGTCCGTCTGGTCTAAGACCTTTAATTGAGTCTGCAGTTGCCTTGTAAGAATTACTTGTAGCAAGTATTACATCTGCTCCACTACTACTACCGCCGCCAGACTGTCATGTCCTTCTTTTAATAATCCTTCTCCATTTGCAACAACACTATCAGCTCCGAGTTTGTACGCTAATTCTTCCTTATCTTTTGAGTGTGTGACAGCAATTGTTTCAAAACCAGCAGCTTTAGAGTATTGAATTCCAAGGTGGCCTAGCGCTCCTATACCAACGATCGCTACACGTTCATGTGGCCTGGGATCAGCAGATCTCAATCCACTATATACAGTATAGCCCGCACAGAATATTGGTGCAGCTTGCTCATATGTCAATCCGTTTGGTAGTAATTGAGTAGCGTCAGCATAAGCAACCATATATTCAGCATGACTTCCTGCAGTGCTAATGCCAGTTGCTATCTGGTTTGGACAGAATGATAATTTGCCACGCTGACACCACTCACATCTGCCGCATGTTGATTGTAGCCAAGGAACTCCTACTCTATCGCCAACTTTTCGTGTAGTTACACCTTCGCCCAAAGCAACAATTTCTCCAGCAGGCTCATGGCCTATGGTATATGGAAACTTTACTCCTAGCCTACCTCTAGTAATATGAACATCGGTGTAGCATATACCACTAGCATGAATTTTTATAAGTACTTGATTGGCGCCAGCCTGTGGAGTAGGAACTTCTTTAACTTCCCACTTTGCATCTACTGATGGGATGACAGAAGATAACATTATTTGTCCCTCATTATAATTACTTTGTTTTTGGTTCCATTAATATCTTGCATTTTTAAGCTAATAATGTTGTTTCGTTATTAGCTTAATTAATAACTGAAACTAAAATTGTTCAAGAAGTATGTAGGGCCGATATATTGTTAACATGAATATCAAAATTCTAAATACTGTCACAATAATTTGTCTTTGATTTAGCAAAATAAATTATTATGATGGATATTGTTTCATGATAGTCACAAATTCAATCTTTCGTAGCTCTAACCTAGAAATAATATCCTTTTTCAGAAATGAGTGACCTGTGTGAGCTCTAGTTACCTGTTGTAAGTACACATCTAAACCCAGCCTTACCACTCATCATTAACCCATAGGCTTCCGCAGCACGTTCTAGTGGAAAGATTTCATTGACCTGACACCAGAGAGAACACTAAATAATATGTATCTTGTGAATCAATTGAAGTACTAGCCGGCCAACCTAACAATGACCGACGTCCTTGGATACAAAGTGGAGGCACTTTTGGCTCATTAGATGCTCCGATTATGACAATCTTTCCATTAACTGCAAGACCTTCAAGGATTTCGCTCATTGCTTTTTCACTTGGTACTGTTGCAAGTATGACTTTGGCACCTCCAAATTTGTTAAATTGTTCGAGAGCATCTTTTTTCCTTGTCAAGAGATATGCCTGTTACAATAACAATAGCAATCATAAGAATGGTTATTGTTTTCAGATGAAATGGAATATGCAATCTGGAGTTGTCCCTTATTCCTCAGAAAGTCTATTCATTGGCTTGTAATAAAACAATAGTAATAATTTGGACTGATAACACGCAGAGAATAAGTTTATGAGTAGAAATCTTATGTCAGAGCCTGGGTAATGGGTGTTACCTAAAGTTATAATCTCTTGCTTAAACATTCAATTGCATTTATGGAATATTATCTAATAAAAGTTCTAACATCGCGACAGTAACAATGTGAGTTTACATATTAATTTAATTAATATGTGTAATTCCTCTCTATTGAATGAATGAACTATTTGATTCTTAGTCTGGTTATCATTCCTTGATCATTAATAGGTACAAATAAAATAGTGGCATTCTATTCTCTAGGTTATTGGTATTAATCTTAACTAAAATTACCATGTTATTGGCAGTAAAATGAAAATCAGATGATACACGAAGGAAAAAAGAAGATTCGGAATAATTTCTTGGTAGAAGACAATCCTTTGTGCATAGGAAACCCTAGTCCAGCAAAGATATTTGGTACTCGGAAAGTAGTCCAGTTGACTGGCGACATTGATCGTGAGTTAGGCCAAAAGACAATAAACCAGACTGGAAGACGATTCGGAATATATGGAACAGATTTAGGTGTATCCTTTTTACATGAGGGTAAGCTTTATTTTTTATTTGGTGATACAAATAGAAATCCCACCTATCCTGGCCTTCCTATACAGGCTATGCCTGGAGAGGATTATAATGAGGAGATTACCGATTATGATAGTGTGGCATATACGACTAGTGATCGGGCGTATAATGGAATTAATTTGATTTTTAATTCGGACTATCCACATCTAGAGGGCGTCGCCCAGATGACTGGAGAACATCCAATAGAAGGTTTTAGTAAAGGAGGCTATATGTACGTGTACTTTACTACTGATTTGTATCCCGATGAAAAGGTACCAACCCGTACTGTACTTGCCAGATCTAAGGATGGCGGTATTCATTTTGGTAAGCCAATTTATACTCTATCAACTGATAAGTTCATTCATGTCTCCGCTCAAATTGTAGATAATAATAATATTTACGGGATTCCAGATACTAAAGGCGAAGGATTACTAGTATGGGGTACTAGCAAACATCGTAAAAGCGATATTTACTTAGCATACATACCCTTGGACCAAATTACTAACCGATCAAGGTTACAATTCTTCATGGGTCTTGCTACGGAGTCTTCTGAACCGATGTGGGGACCAGATGAATCTATGGCTAAGCCTTTATTTTCAGCTCAATGCTTGGGAGAAATATCCGTTAGATGGAATCAATACCTTGAAAGATGGATCATGCTTTATAACTGTGAGCTCTGTAATACGAGTGGAATCCTTTTTCGTTTAGCCAATAAACCATGGGGTCCTTGGTCTCCTCCAAAGATAATGTTTGATCCTGTTGATGCATATGGAAAATATATTCACCAGCCAGGATCTGATAATCTATATGATTACGGTCGCAATCGTCCTAAAGATCGTGGCGATGAGTATGGTCCTTATCAAATATCTCCTTTTTCCACTGGTATTAAGGGACGCTATACAAAAATTTACTTTACTATGTCTACTTGGAATCCATATCAAGTAGTGCAGATGTCCAGTATTATTACTAGCGATGAGGAAGAAAGAAATCATAGGCCTTACGCTAATGATGTAAATGATAGAAATGACAGAAAATATGCACATATCTCTGTTTTATTGGCACATCTAGCAAAAATATACAGTTTAAGTTTTGAAAATTCTATACAAGATAGTATCTATATTGCCGATCATGTCGAGTGGGCACAATATCATTCTTCTGCTGAATTACGTAACGAAATTAAGAATAAATGCTTGAGAATAATAACTAAACTTGGATTTGATGAGGATAAATCTGAAGCATATGCTACAATAGTTATGGGCATTTCCCGTTTAGCGTATAATTACAACAGTTTTAAAAATATTCCGAAAGGCAATATACACAAAAGGTGGGCGTTAAATGCTATACAGAGCGGCCACAGTGAGTGGCTTATTTCTGAGATAAAACAAAAGATAGACAACAGTTGCTTTCTTCCAAGCAATGACTATTTATGTTATGCTTATGACTGCCATGATTCAAATGAATTCAAATATGCACGTATAGGTCTTCTTATATCTTTTCTTGCAGCTAATGTTAGCACGAAATTGGACTTAAAAAGAGAACAATTATTGAATTGTAACTCGTTTGTGGCATGGGCAAGATTTAGATCGGTAAAAGAAATTCGTGAAGATCTGTTGAATATGGTAACACAAATAATAAAATTTCCTTCTACAACCTCTAAAGCGAATGCCTATACAGAAATCATTCACGTAATTCAAAATCTCGCTAATACTACGCATAGCATAGAACATTCGAATTATTATGAGTGGGCTTCTTCGAAGATAAACGAGAATAACGAGGAGAGTATAATTATGGATATATCAAAATTAATTAATGATGATCACTTTCTTTCTCCAATTGCTTACACGTACTCAGAATAGGATTTTTTGAATAACTGATACTTTACTAACTAAGGCAGTTTGATCTTCTTGTATATTATTTGACGGCGGTTTTAGTTAGAACTATTATATTTCTAATCCACTTATTTAAAAATCAATAATGTTATGAGGTTCTAATTATAAATCCGTAGGGGCTAATGAATTAACGCTACTAACATGGATCGCTACTAATATTATTTGTCAGGATAGAAGCTTTGATTATCTGCCATACTGCAACAAATAATAAAGATAACGTTCAGAGTTAAATAAAGGACCTAGAAAATGGACATCAAACGAAGCGGTTCACAGCCTTCCACTAGAGGGTCGACTGAGTATTTCACTGGCTCAGTGCGCATTGACCCCATGTTTCAGGCAAACCATCCAGGGCGGGCCGTCGGTGCCAGTGTCACGTTTGAGCCTGGATCCCGTACAGCATGGCACACCCATCCGCTAGGCCAGGTCCTGATCGTGACGGCTGGTCTTGGTCTAGTACAGCGCTGGGATGGCCCAGTCGAGGAAATTCGTCCGGGCGACGTGATCTATATCCCGCTTGGTGAAAAGCATTGGCATGGTGCCGCGGCGACCACGGCCATGACCCATATCGCCATTCAGGAACAGCTCGACGATAAAACTGTCGACTGGATGGAAAAGGTCAGCGACGAACAGTATCAAGGGTCGTCAAGATAACAAGGGATGTGGCTAGGAGGCCTCATCCACATTCATTCGATGATATGAAAGAATGAAGATGAATTCCTATATAATATAGTGATATTAGACGCGATCGTGCTAGAAGCTTTTGTTGCTGCAATTCCTTGCAAAAAATACCTTGTCCGTAAATAACATAAGGAGCATAGATCACTATGCAAGATCAAAAGTCAAACTCGCCACGGGCAACTACTACTACTGCTACTAAGGCTGGTTCTTCATCACAACTATCAGTAGTATTAGCTCTCATCTACGATCGTGCAGGTCGCGTTGCCATCAATTGGAAGAGAATTTGGTGTATCTATTAATGGACTACAATGGATAGTTACTGCCTATGGCTTGACTTTGGCCGGCTTTCTTATGCTTAGTGGGCGTGTGGGAGACATTTACGGTCACAAGAAGTTGTTTATCACAGGACTTCTGCTGTTTTCTCTTGCATCGTTGACGGGAGGTCTTGCTCCTTCCGAGATTGTTGTTATTGATAATAAGTCGCTCTGGTTAGCATCAATCAGTTTGATACCACATTAAGAACTGCAAGCAGCTGTCGACAGAACACTAGATAAGGAGTTTGCAGGATATAACGAGATATTTGATGCTTTTAGAGTAGTATCGAAGTTCTATAGTTTTAAAGGCACTACTGAACGTTAAAATTAGTCTCGTTCAACTTTCCCAGTACTTTGCGTGATTGAACTAATTAATTAATTTCTCGCCTACGTTAATTCCTTAGAAGATCCGTCAGAGCGGGACTGACTGCTACATCAAATTCAGTATAATACCTTTTCACTTCCCATTATCCGTGTTTAGACCTATTTCCTCACTATATCGTCAACCTTATTGCTATCTGTCATTAGTTTACCTCTTGCATATATCTCTACGTGGTTCCAATATGTAGAGGTGTATTCTCTCAACGTTCCTTCGCTATTAGTCGAAGTACTTAAACGCCATATCGCGGCAATATGATCCGGTCGGGGAAGTCATAAAATATTACGTACATATTCAATTCTGTATAATAAAAAAATGGTAGATTAACTGGCCTCGTAGCATTCACTTTGTATTAACGACAAATGAATTAGCGGCTATTTTTCGATAAATAAAGTCCATTCTGGAGCATGCCATGATCGTTATTTAGATAAACTGTCTTCTTCTTTGCATTTAGCTTCTTAATTGACGATAATAAGGTATCCAGTTCGGCTTGTGAGTAGATATAATTATACCATTTCTTATAGCCATGTATCCTGAGATACATCTATCATTAGTAACGACCCTCGTGCGAGGAAGTTGTGGGGCATCAACAGAACAAAAGACTATTCCTATATTTTCGATTTTATCTATTACTTTCCGCCATGATTGATCTCTAAATTCTATTACAGATTCATTGTTGTCCAATTTGGTTTTATTAAAAAAATTTATTACTGTTTCAAGATTTTCTAGCGAGTATTTGAATGACGGGGGCATTTTGAAAAGCCAGAAATCGATCCTATCATAAATTCTATAAAGTGTTTTACTAAATTTGCTACATAATTGTAAGGCTTTTTCTCCTTTCAATTGGGTATAATCTGTAATGTAGCGATTGACCTTAATAGAAAAAGAGAAATAGTCGGGGGAAGCGGATAACCATGTATCTATCCAGGATTCCATAGGAAAGCGATAATAGCTAGCATTAATCTCTACCGAATTAAATCCTAGATTTATAGACCATTGAAATGGTGAAGGTTTTCCCTCGTTCCATGAATATGAGTAACCAGAAGTTCCAACTTTTATTATTCCAGACAACTCTATATTCTAGATGAGATTAAGGTCTTATGAGTAATAACAATTATTTCTTTCTTCTAGAAGAATAGTGTATCATGTAATGAGTTTCTCCTAACCTAATGAAGGAAGAATTTAGATATAGCATCAAAGATAATTATAATTTTTAGATATAGATAAAGGAGATATAAAAAAAGATATAAAAACTAAAGACGAATGAAAAAGATCGACTAAAAGAATAATTCTGGGCTATCTGTTTGAAAATTGGATACCATAGAAGAATTAGGGCCCTATAGGCATGTGAAGTTATCGAAGTGTGTCAAAGCTGATAAAGATGTTCTAACCACAATCATTGAGAAATTTTTTTCTTTAACACGGAAATATTCTAAAGTCAGTAGTGTTAATAGATAACTGTATACACGGACTAATGTTGAAAGTGCTTTTTATGTATGAACTAGACTAGTTTTACATTTTTCATATTCCTTGCACTTTTGTTTTGTGACCCTACGAATATCTTTTTCAACAAAAAGAAATATTATAAATGCTAACATTAGCATTTATAATATTTTTTAAATACAGATTTAAACTGAAGGGCTGCAGTGGCAAACTTTACCTAAAAAGATTAAGAAACTACATAGGAATAGTTTTCAGAAAGACAAATCTTTTGAAAATGAATTGGTCTTAATCCAAATGTAGATTAGGCATATATTTTAGAAATTAGAATTCTCAGCATAATTAGTAGCAATAAATTCAGTATTAGTGTCCATCCATTCATTTTTTACTTCATTTAGACTGATTTTGTTGTTGTTGTTGTAATCCAGATGCCGAAGATCTAGACTGGGATTGTGGCAATTGGAAAAATGGGACTGCTCCTTGTCCACCTAAAGAAAATGGCAGTTGTCCATTCCACCTATTGATTGCTTGCCACTGAAGATATTGAGGATCTTGTCTTAACTGCGATGTAATAATTTTAATTGCTTGTGATTCTCCACTAGCCTTTGCTATGTTAGCTTTAGCCTGTGCTTGAGCTTGTACAATTGTCTGGTTAGCTACTACTTGAATTCCTCTCAAATTATTCAATTCTGTCAAGTACTTTTGAAAAGCTACTACTTTATCTTCAACCTGATTAGAAAATGCATCAGAGAATTTAAAATCGGTAATAAATATTGTCTCTACTACTATGTCCTTAGCTGATAAAGAATTTCTTATCGTATTTGCTATAACATCCTTAACAATGGCTCTTTTTGTAATTAACTCCTCAGCGTTGTATTTCGCTACGCTTGCTTTAACTGATTCTTGTATTGTAGGTGCGATTACTCTATCTGCATAGTCTGGGCCCAATTGTTGGTAAACCTTATTTACATCAGCAGGGTTCAGATGGTAATTTAACGCTATCACGGTTTGTACTTGTTGTAAATCATTTGAAGCTGCTGATGCTTCGGCTTGATATTTGAGTGTACGTACTTCTAATGGTATGACCTGTTCCGCGAACGGTATTACGAAATGCACTCCTTCTCCAAGTACTCTATTCTCAACTGCGCCTAGATATAGAACAACTCCTCTATGTCCTGCCTGCACTATGACTACTGATTCAGATATTACTAAAATAATTACAATAAATGTCACAAGAGCTGCAATAATTACTAATTTCTTTGAACTTGTTACTAAATCTCTTCCTACAGGTTCAAGAGGTTCTCCTTCGGGTGTCTTATTATTTGATTTCTTGAAGGGATTTCTCATAACTTAATAATCTTCTTTAGTTAACCGCGTGATACTAAATGTAAGATGCATACCCTTCTGAGACATACCATCCATTTCTTGAATTCTTATTGCCGAATGTAACGAGGCTTCTAATGTCATCGACAATGATATTCTAGAATCGATAGTAGATGACCTAATCGTAAATCTTTCCTTCTCTTGTAACTATGTACGCACGCTTGAGATATAATCTTGTAGTAGGGCTGAAAAATGAAAGAAGAGTCGATGTCATAGATAGTATTTTATAAATCATCATAATTAACTCTCGATTAACTTTGTTAATTCAGAATAATATCCATTATTCCTGTTATTCAATCTTTAAAAGTACTAATATTCTAGTCAGCTATGGATTTTCTCATGCATAATTATTTGCCAAGAGGAATCAATTGCTAGATAATTTTTTATTTCTTTGTTTTATCTCTATGTAGAGCATGGTGAATATGTACTATTATAGAATGTACGCTCAATACTTATGTGAAAGTATTATGACTATCATTTGCTTTTAGTTCTGTATTGCTAAGACCACATTCTTTACATTTGTAAATTATTGTATTTTCCAATTCCTTATTTCTTAGCATGTCTCCTCCGCACAAGCACATTTCATGTCGAATATAACCCCTGATATTGTTACAAGTTTCGTAATATAAAATGAACCATTCTCTATATTAAGAATAATAATGTGATCTATAGGACTATCGTCTACAGTAGTATCAGTACCGGAGCTCCAATTAAAGTATTATAATATATTAATGAATAGTACTAACCATCAGTGCAGCTGTAGTTGCAATGTTGCGTTCAGAATCTTTTAGAGATTTTTTTGCAGCTTGAGCAATTATTCCTGCAACATAAGTGTCGATTCCTAAGAAGACAGCAATCTCCTCTTGGCTGTGATTTGCAACGGATTTAACTGTAAATAATCCACAGCGTTCTAACAAATTCTTAAGACCAGGTGCAATACTTAAACATTGAATACTTGCGTTGTCGTTCATAATTCTATATTTAGCTTTAAAATACTTAAAGATATTATAAAGTCTTCATATAATCTATATAGTTATGTTATAACACTATCAGGTTATTGGACATGATGCTAGAAAATTATGCCCTTATAAAGATATAACCCTTGTTTACTAAATTAAAACGAAAGCCTTCGCTAATATATTATCCCTGCCTCGGCTTCTCATTTTCATATTCATCAGCTACACCGCCCTTCATTACTGATTTTTTTAACTTTCCTTCTCTTTCTAATTCTTTAACGACATCATTATCAGTTTTAATTTGTTGATTGTTAGTATTATTAGATCTTGTTCATTATTCATGTTTTCCACCTCTAAATTGAGATAATCTCTATCATTTATATGACTTATTATTATAAAAGATTTGATATACTGCTCATATAATGCTCAAGATTTATATTAATAAAAGGAAGAAAAATATGGTTTGAGATTAAAGTTTAGGTTAAAGCATCTTTTACCTTTACCTTGGCTTTGTTAAGAGTCTCTGAACTAGGTTTTCCTTCAATATGATCTCCCTCAGTCTGAATTTTTGCTTCTGCATCTTGCTCGGTATTTTTTACTTTCTTTGCAATATCTGTCATACTAGTTATTTATGGTATACATACTTTAATACTGTTATCAATGCCTCATTCTGTCAATTTTTTATTCCCATAATTTAAAAATATATTATACCCAGTTAGAGATCAGTTATAACAATTAAAGTTATGTCAGAAACAATTTAAATAACGATATAATTATTGACAGTAATAAATAAGCGTTTTACTTTTTAATTAATATGATTGAGTTTGATAGATCTTTACTCTATATTATTCTTGGCACAGTTATATTGGTATTAGTTTTTTATTTTAAAAAACGGAAAGATTTTAATAGGACGACTTAATATAACCAAGTGATATCATAATCAAAATCACGGAATGTCTTGTATATCTAATTCCAAATTGGAATGCAGTTACCCCGAATTTATAATATAATCACTGCATCAATCAATAGCTTGGATAATGAATCGCATGTACCCCGATGACGATGACGAATAAATTAGTTAGATCTTTTAAAAAAGAAAGAAACGTTAAAGTCAAAATATCGATATTATGATATCTTACATTCGTCCTTTACTTATCTGCACCAGCCCCCATTCCTCCACCTGTTGATTCGACTTCTTGCTCTTCCAGCTCCTTGTCGACTTTTGACTTTACTTTGGTAATTGGTTTAAGAGTCTCTTTCGTGATATCTTTTTCATCTTGTTGTTCTTCCATATTTGTATTAGGGTTACATTTTATATGAAGATCGTTTTTATTGAATCTTATTTTTCTATTCATATTGAGGGCTATATCATCAAGTGCTTTACTGTGCTTTGCATATCGTGCTGTTCGGCCTATGCGTAAATAGGTGATCTATAAGAACTTGAATTATATTTAAATTCCTATTAATTTGAACAGATTGGCAAAGCCAGTGTACGGTAATATACCGCACTTTTGCCTCCCTCCCTCTCTTATAAGGACATGTCATATTATTAACATGTCAAGTTGAATATGATTTTGAAGGGATAATTCAGGGGGTTGAAACAAAGATGATTAGTGGTTTGTTGGAAAAAGGAAAAAGAATAATGATAGTAGATGATGATAGTGATCTTACCTTCACTATCAAGACAGTCTTAGAGAGATATGGATTTAAATTACATTCTTTTAATAATGCATATTTAGCACTGAGCGCATATAGGTCTAACTTTTATGATCTAGTGATCCTTGACATAATCTTGCCAGAGATGAATGGCTTTCAACTATTTAGAGAAATTAAAAGGATTGATAAA